>NZ_JBYLUE010000001.1:0-36822 GCF_058107265.1 Nicoliella sp. ESL1149
TGATAATTATGGCAAATACAGTTAAGTTTCCAAATCGTTACGATATCGTTGGTAGTTTCTTAAGACCTGAACCACTTAAGAAGGCACGTGAACAATTTAATAACAAAGAAATTAGTCGTGAAGATTTGACCAAGGTTGAAGATGAAGAAATCAAAAAATTAGTTAACAAAGAAGTTGAACTAGGATTAAAAGATGTAACTGATGGTGAATTTAGAAGAAGCTGGTGGCACCTGGATTTCTTTGATGGTTTAAACGGAGCTCATTTTTTCACACCAGAACATGGATATAATTTTAATGGTGAAGAGACTCGTAAAGGTGGTATTAAAATTACTGATAAGATTACATATAATCCTGAACATCCCTTCTTCTCTGGTTTCAAATTCTTAAATTCAATTGTTCCTGAAGGTATCACTGCAAAACAAACCATTCCAAGTCCTTCAGTGTTCTTCCCTAATGAAGATGCAGGTATTTCCGATGATTACTATGATGGTGATTTCGATGCATTCTTGAACGATACTATCGATGCATACAAAAAGACAGTTCAACGCTTTTATGATTTAGGTTGTCGTTACTTACAGATTGACGATACCTCTTGGGGGATGTGGGCAAGTTTCTCTAACGGAACAATTCTTCCTCAACTAAAGCCATTATGTGAAGCAGCAGTTAAAGCAATTAACGCTATTGCAGATAATAAGCCAGATGATTTAGTTCTTACAATGCACGTTTGTCGTGGTAATTATGATTCTACTTGGGCAGGCGCTGGAGCATATGACCCAGTTGCTGATTACTTAGCTCAATTACACATTGATGGTTACTTCTTGGAATATGATGATGAACGTTCTGGTGGATTCAAGCCACTTAAGCCAATTTCTGAAAATGGTCGTGATCAACGAGTTGTTCTTGGATTGGTAACTAGTAAGCGTCCTGAACTAGAATCTGAAGATGATTTAAAGAATCGAATTAAGGATGCAAGTCAATACTATCCATTGGACGGTCTTTGTTTATCAGCACAATGTGGTTTTGCTTCAACCGAAGAAGGAAATCGTTTAACTGAACAAGACCAATGGAACAAGATTAAATTAGTTGTTGATACTGCTAAATCAGTTTGGAATAGTTAATGTATAGGAGGAATTAGATTATGGATAACGGGTCAAAATTAAAAGTAAGTCTCTCAACTAAAGACTTATTGATTTATGGAATTACATTTATGATTCCAGTTGCACCATTAGCATTTTATGGATCTTTCTTAGCTCCTGCTAATGGAATGGTTGCTTTAGCATACTTTGTAGGGATGGTTGCCATGTTGTTCACTGGATTTAGTTACGCAACAATGTCGAATCGATATCCATTTTCTGGTTCTGTTTATACTTATGTTCAACAAGGTAGTAATGCTGGCTTAGGATTCATTGGTGGATGGGGAATTACATTAGATTATCTTTTAATTCCAACGATTACTTATCTTATAAGTCAGTCGTTTGGAGAATCATTGTTCCCAGCAATTCCGGGGTGGTTATGGATTGTTGTATTAGTTCTCTTTAATACATTTATCAATATCTTAGGTGCTAACATCGTTTCAAAGATTAGTTGGGTTCTATTTGCACTACAAGGTATCGTATTGATTGCCTTTATCATTGGAACTATTAGACTTCTAATTTTAGGAGAAATTCATCCTCAAGCGATTTCATTCTATAACCCTAAACATTTTAATTTTCAAGGAGTCTTACAAGCTACAGGAATTGTCATTGTTAGTTACTTAGGATTTGATGCAATCAGTACTTTGTCAGAAGAAGCAAAAGATCCGAAAAAATCAGTTGGAAAAGCAATCATTCTTTCTATTCTTTCAATTGGAGCATTATTTGTTTTAATTACTGTTTTAGCAGGATTTGTAGCACCTGACTACAAGAACTTAAATCCAAATACCGCATTCTTAGGAATTCTCCAACGTGTTGGTGGCACATGGTTAGTTAAATTAGCCGATGTTGCAATTATTCTTTCATTTGGATTTGCGAGTGGCCAAGAAGGACAGACTGCTGTATCTAGAATTTTATATGCAATGGGTAGGGATGGTATTCTTCCATCAGCACTTTCAAAAGTAAGTAATAAATATAAGACTCCAACTGTATCAATTGTCTTAGTTGGAATTGTTTCATTAATTCTTTCATTAACGTTATCTCAAGATACTGTTTCAAATTTAGTTAGTTTTGGTGCTTTATTCGGATTCATTTTATTGAATCTATCAGTTATTTGGAAGTTCTTTATTAAGAATAAAGACAAATCATTAGTATCATTTATTAAATACTTGGTATCACCATTTATTGGATTTATTGTTAGTTTTTGGATTTTTATCAGTTTATCATCAGATGCAAAAAGCGTCGGTGTATGTTGGTTAGCAGTTGGGCTTGTAATCTTATTGATTAAGACTCGTTGCTTTAGTAGGAAAACACCAAGTTTAGATTTTAGTGGTAATAATTAGGAGGTTATATTTATGACAGTAAACAAAGATTTAAAAAACGATAATTCAGTTGCAGATGTAGTAGAAAAGCTTAAGTCATTTAAATGGGTTGATTTAACTCATTCATTTGGTCCAGAAAGTCCTAGATTCCCATCATTTGCAAAGCCAAAATTTAAAACTATTTTCACTCATGCTGATGGTTTTTACGTAAAGGAATATACATTTCCAGGTCAATTTGGTACACATATTGATCCACCAATTCACTTTGATCAACATCAAGAGAAGTATGTAGAAAACTTCTCATTAAAAGAATTAGTTCGTCCATTAGTCGTAATTGATAATACTGAAGCAGTTAAAAAGAGCCCAGATGCATCACTATCTGTTGATGATATTAAAGCTTGGGAAAAGAAGCATGGTAAGATTCCAGAAAATTCATTTGTTGCTTTAAGAACTGATTGGAGCAAACGTTGGCCTAGCCAAGAAAAGTTTGAAAATTTAGATGAAAAGGGTCAAGCACATTATCCTGGTTGGGACTTAGATGCTCTTAAGTTCATTTATGAACAACGTGGTGCTGCTGCTAATGGACATGAAACATTTGATACAGATACAGCAACTAAACAAGGTAATGGTTTAGTTGGCGAATATTATGTATTATCGCATGGTCATTATCAAATTGAATTGCTAGACAACTTAGATGAAGTGCCAGCTACAGGATCATATATTTTCATTTCTGTTCCAAAGGCAGAGAATGCTCCTGGTTTTCCAGTTCGTGCTTTTGCAGTTGTTCCAAACTAAATAAATTGGCATTCCTATGATTTCATATAGGAATGCTTTTTTATTTATAGGCCTTTTGTTTCTCATATTTGACCATCTAACCTATAATGAAAATGAAATCAAATTCTAATAAATTATAGAGGCGATTGTTATGACTACTGCTAACAAAATGTTTGCAAGTCCATCAACTTATGTACAAGGAAAAGATATTTTATTTAATAGTGCTTCATATTTAAAGAAGCTCGGTTCTAACTTTGTTCTTTTGGCTGGTCCACATATCAGAAAAGTTGTCGGAGATAAGTTCTCTGAATACCTAAGAGAAAGTGGTTTTAATGTCACTGATGCTGAATTCCAAGGTGAATCATCAATGACTGAAGTAGAACGGGTTGCTCAAATCGGTAAGGACAATAATGCTGATGCCATTATCGGTCTCGGTGGTGGTAAGACACTTGATGCTGCCAAAGCCATTGCTGATGAAATTGATATTAAAGTGGCTATTTTACCTAGTTTAGCTTCCACTGATGCACCATGTTCCAGATTATCCGTTATCTATCACGATGACGGTTCATTCTCTAACTACATGTTCTTTAGTCACAATCCTGAACTTGTGTTAGTTGATACTAGAGTTGTTGCCCAAGCTCCAAAGCGTTTCTTAGTCGCTGGAATTGGAGATGCTTTGGCAACTAACGTTGAAGCTCAAGCTGTTGCTAAACATAACGGTGATACGATGTTAGGCAATAAACAAACATTGGTTGGTAACGCAATCGCTTCTAAGTGCCAAGAAACATTGTTCAAATATGGAGTTGAAGCTGCTAATTCAGTTGGCAACAACGTAGATTCTAAAGCAGTTGAAAAAGTTACCGAAGCCAACATCCTTATGAGTGGAATTGGTTTTGAAAGTGGTGGTCTAGCTGCTGCTCATGCCATTTACAATGGAACTACTGCTATTGGTGATAAAATCGACAAGATGCACGGTGAAATCGTTGCATTTGGTACGTTAGCTCAATTGTATCTTGAAGGTGCAGACAAAGAACGTTATGAAAAGTACCTTAAGTTTGAATTATCAGTTGGTTTACCAACAACATTTGCTGATTTAGGAATTGCTAATATCAGTGATGAAGATTTAGCTAAGATTGCTCATGCTGCTAATAGTGCTAATGATACTATGAAACAAATGCCATTTGATGTTTCTGATGATGACATTGTTCAAGCAATGAAGGGTGCGAACGCATACGATATTGCATTCAAAGAAACTCAAAAATAGCATAAATAAAAACACCTTCTTATTAGAAGGCGTTTTCAATATAATTGTTTCTGTGGTTGCAAAAACAATTATTTATGTGAGATTATCAATATGAGTTTTTCCGACACTACACATTGATCATTAATACACATGAATACAATAAATTAAATATAGAAAGTAAGTCGCTAGGAAGTATAGTATTACTTCTTAGCGACTTTTATTATATTATATTAATCTTATTTGCTGATTATATGGCACGTGTATTATTAAATAATTATCAATGGAGAGACCAAATGTATAATATTTTGTATTATATTTAATTATTCCCACCTCCCCACTCCTCCTAGCTCTCCTCCAGACACGCATGCACTTATCGCAAGCCTACTCTTAAGAGATTATAGGAAATAAAAGAGCGATTTTCCGGTTCCATCCTGCGGATTCCGCTAACGGAAAATCACTCTTTTATTATATTTGCGTGGGCTTTGCGATTGCGTTTTGCTCAAACGTCGCTACTTGCCGAAAGTAGTTGTAGAGAGAAAAAAGTTCGGCTCCATCTTCGATTCCGCAACGAATTTTTTCTCTCTTAGTTAGTTGAACTAAAGTAGCGACGTTTGGTCTGTTCGTCGAGCGTCGTCGGAGTGGGGAGGGGGAATTGAATGAAGACTGGCTGCGTTCTCTCTTTATTTTTAAGAAGTAGAGATTGATAAGTATATTTACATAATCTTTTCGTTTTATTGATAGTTTTGGCTGAATTGGTTCTATATAATTCTAATTGTGCTGAAGATTTAGTTATAGAAAGGGGACTTTTGATATTGAATAAGTTAACTTTTAATACCCAATTGAATGAGATTGCTGATCAGGTGAAACAAGAAAAGATTACACCTTCTGAGGGCTTTAAAGCTATTAATGATTTTATGGGTACCCTTCCTAAAAATTCTGAATTTTATAGCAGGATTTACAAACGAACAAAGTCTGAAGATTATCCGATATTGGGAGAAAAGCTGAATCAAATGATTGATAAAATTAATAGTAATTCCCAAGCTTCAAAAAAGTATAAATTAGATGTTTACTATATGCGTGATGAATATGATGATTATAAACCAGTTAATAGTGGGACTTTGATGATTATAGTTTTTATTTTAACGTTTTAGACAGCTTTAATGTGATTTGAAATATGATGTTTCTAGAATGAAATTTATATTATTATTGTTGGGAGGTACCTTAGAAGTAAGGTATCTTTTTTATAAATAAGTATAGTGTGATTAGAATTCTATGCCATCAATCTGCTTTTCAAGTGAATGTTGATCTAATCCCAGGTAGTGTAGAGTCATCTCTTCGCTTGAATGATTGAGCATTCTCATTACTACTCCAATATTGTAGTTTGATTGGATATACATTCGATAAGCCCCAGTCTTCCTCATTGAATGAGTTCCTAAATAATCAATTCCTAGAAGTTTTCCAACTTTCTGCATTACACGATAGTATTGTGTAGTGGTGACGGGTCGGGATGCATCCCAGCTATTAGGAAATAACCAAACAGATTCTACTTTATTTTCCTTCAACCATTTACTGTAATTCATTAGGTCATTTGCGACTGGATTGAGATAAATCCGATTAGGTTTATCGGTCTTTTTATCCCTAATGTACGCATTTCTTTTTACTTCTCCGAATTCATCAAAGATATCTAGTTTACGCAACTTTAACACATCACTTACTCGAAGCATTGTTGTCTCTCCAACTTGAAAGATAGTGTAGTTCCGTCTGCCATATCTAAATTCATTTAGTAGGGCATCCCTAACTTGATTTAAGATATTATCATCTTTAATTGGTTGAACGTTTTGGTCTTGATGATTTAAGTTCATTTTAGCCTCCTTAAGCGTTATTATTTTGACAAAGTTATATTTTAATAAATACTAAATATAAAAAAAGGTTTATTATTATCACTATTGCATATGAACTGCTAATAATGCTTATTATGACTTATAATTAATTTGATTTACAAAATGAAGATATATTTGGGAGAGAAACAACATGAATAAATATCCATACTTAAAAAAATTTATGAAAAATGCTTCTAATGAATACAGGCAAATTATCAATAATTTAGATGAGGATGGGAAAAGTCTTCTTAATGATTTTAAAAATAAAGATTCTAAAATATTTAAATTATTAGATGAAAAAACGTTGATTAATTCTTTTTTAGTTAAACCTGAAGACTTTCCAATGTTATATCATTACACTAGCATTACAGGGTTTAAAGGTATAATTTCTTCAAAAAATTTATACATTAGTACAATACATGATATGAATGATAAGAAAGAGATGATATATGTTCATGATTTGTATTCTGATATTGTTAAAAGGATAACTAATGATGAGTTTGAAGTTTCATCTTTTTTAAAAAATATGGAAGAAACTCCTAACGATTTTTATGTTATGAGTTTTTCTTATAATGACCATTCACAGGCATTACAAAATTATGGTGACATAGCAATTGGAATGCCTAATCAAGGACTTCAGTATTATTTAGGAAAAGAAGGATCACATGGTAAAGAGGATTTTAGGGATTTCGATGAAAATGATTATTATGCTTTTCCCTTAATAGTTGATTATGATTATAAAGAACAAATTAAAAATATAGATTTGTTGATTAGAATTTGGATAGCTGCATTTAGAAATATAAATATTGACTATGATGATATGAATGAGATATGTTTTAGATGTAAGAATGCTCTTTTACTTTGTTCGTTATCTTATAAAAATCCAGTATTATACCAAGAAGAAGAAATTAGATACGTTATAATGAACAGACATAAGGGAAGAGATATAAGACCAAATACTTACTTTAACGGTAGAGCATCCATGAAAGTACCATTTGAAACAAACTTAATTTCAGAAATTATTTATAATCATAAATTAGATGTTGAATCAGCATATTTATCAAAATTATTATCAAAAAATGGATATGATAAAACAAATGTATCTGGTACTAAATTACCTTATTAATCAATAAAATGATGTCATGTTATGTGTTGATTTATAGGCAAAGGTATTTTTATGTATTCATTTGTAGATAATGATACCTGTTTATTTTAGCAAGAAATCATGGTCTACAAATGATGGGATATGTATGCTTCTTTACAAAGCATACATAAAAAGACTAATACCTATTTTTAGTATTAGTCTTTAACATGTTATTTATTTTTTATATCCACCGTGACTATTATCACCAAATACTACTTTTCCGTGGTATGATACATCAAATCGAAGATTATATCCAGGTGCCATTGATACAGACTTTTCTCGTGATACCAATGAGCATGAACCTACATGTACCCAATTTTTAAAGCGGCTGTACACTGGATCATTTCCACCTTTTAGTTTTAAGGAGTACTTATTACCAACCTTTTTAACTATATAATCATAACTACCATATATCCTGTAAGTATTCTTTCCAATTACTTTATATTTATAATGGACAAAATCCGTATATGGAAAGTTTAAACGATCGAACATATCTGAAACACCATCAAGTTTTTGGTTATTAGTAGTTAGATATACAGCATATGCAACAATTGTTTGGCCACTGAATTCTCCAAAATCTGATTGACCAAAAAATAGTCTTAAATGAGTTGGAACTTCTTTACCATCTATTCCTACTGTTAATTTTTCGGGAAATGTTCTGTCTGATACTAATACCTTATGACGCCAAAAATTTGGAACACCATTATATAATTTGGATTTGGCACTAGCACTAGTGCCACTAAAACTACAAATTGCTAGGAAAAAAGTTACTGTTAAGAAAAGGATAATTCTTTTTTTTATCATTATGAATTACAACTCCATTTATTATTTTAGTGAATACCACGTAATTAGTTATTAGATATCGATACCTATTTAGCTAATTTAAAGATACTTGCACCATATTTGTCATTACCGGTGTAGTTTCCCTTATTTCCCATAGTATGTTTAGGAACAATCCAAAATGTTTTCTTTGAAATTAATCTAATCTTTACAGGATATTTTGAATTGATTGTTGCGTAATAGTTTTTACTATTTGCTTTTTTAATATTACTGAAATTCCAAGTAACATTAGTTTTCTTTGCGAAATCACCAGAAACAAATTTTCGATAGCCATAGTAAGTTAAACTGTTACCATGAAAGGTAGATTTGTCATGGTAGCCACCTTGTGATCCATCGGTTGTTCTATACCATTGATGATGTGTGATGCTACTTGGTAATGAAGCAGATTTGGCACTCGTATTAAACGATAAGAATAGAAAAGCTGAAGCTAGGAATGGAATAATTAATAAAAATTTTTTCATATATAAAACCCCTTTAAATTTATAAATATTTTTTAGTATAACATTTATACATAATAAAAAGATACCTAAATCTAGGTATCTTAGTTTAATACGCATCTGGATTATATAGTCTTAACGTTCTAGTAAATGGCTTTGTACTAGCCAAGGGATGGTCATCTCTCATCTGATGACCAATTCTTAGTAATTCCTCAAACTCGAAAACAGACCTTCTAGTATAAAGAGGTTCAGCAACCTCACTCTTTATAGCATCATAAGTTCCCATATTCTGGAAAGGAAGATTATAATCATGACATTTTAGATACTTCGTCATATCAGGAGCAGCAAGCGGACGTCCCTGTCTATGAGCGTCACTCATCGTAATTCTAGAACCACCATTCATAGTTGATTCAACAGCGATTACGCCATCTGACATCCCTGATTGCCACTTATCACGAGCAGCTAATTGGTAACTTCTTAGCTCCTCATTAATAGGGTAAGTACTGATTACAGCTCCACCATGATTAACGATATCTTGAGCTAATTGACGATTCTCATATGGATATACTTGTTCATTCAACCCATGAGCAAGGATAGCAACCGTTTTCCCACCAGAAGCTAAAGTAGCTTTATGAGCATTGGTATCTGTTCCTAATGCTAGTCCACTAACGATAACGTATCCCTTCCTAACGAAGAATTCAGTATAACGTCTAGTTAGTTCAGCTCCTAATTTAGTAGCTTTACGAGTTCCGATAATAGCAATCGATTTATCAGTATTAAGGATATCAGTGTTTCCTTTTACATATAACACTGGTGGATAGTTCTTATCAGCTGTATTTAAGAGATTTTTGGGATAGCGACTAGACATACAATTAATGATTTTAATATCTTTCTGAGCCGCCGCCATTATCATTTTATCGGCTTTGTTTAATAGCAATCCCCATTCATGTTCGCCGATGTTCTTATTTCCAGTAATTCGAGCGTATTTGTGATGAAAAGATAAATCAAGTAAGCATCCATATGTATCATCAATTTGATTAGCTTTAACTCCATCTAATGACTGAATGATATCTCTATCTTTTACTCCTCGAATACTTTGGCAGGCTAAAATTAATCTAGTTATTTTGTTTGCCATTATCATCAACTCCCTAAATATGTTCTATCGTTAATAACGTTGGTGTATCAACGTTTTGATAGTAATATTATACCATCTAAAGGACGCAAAGGGAACAGTTGTTCCCCTATTTTTATATTAGATAATAAAAACCCCTAAAGTTAGATAAAGCTAACTTTAAGGGCTCAGTTCAACTTAGAAATTGAACAACTTTTTTAATTAGACATAAGCATTGACTCTGAAACAATTTTTCCATATGAATTACTACTTACTGAAATACCAATTCCAATATACTTGGTATCAGGTTTTAAGATATTTCCTCGATGGCCCCAATTTTCTGCAAGACCATCTTGATATACATATGCATTTATCATATCGATCGCGCTAGCATAAACATTCTTATGAATACCTATTCCTTCGATATTTTCATACAACCAGTCATATTTAAAATCATTTTGTTTAGCAAGAACGGCAGCTTCCATTTGACCATTACTATCATAATGACTTTGGGTAGTCTGTATTTGTTCACTACGGGTCTTTGCAATCTGTCCTAGAGTATCATCCCATTGTAATGGACTTAAACCATGTTGAATTCTAATATAGTTAACGTAATGATATTCTAATTGTGCAGCTTGACTCATATCATTATCATTATATGAATTTTGTATCTGTTGCATAACTTGGTTATTAGATTGTACTTTTGGAGTGTAAGGACGGATATTTAATCCCATAACCCAACCTTTTAAGTTATTATCAAACTGAAGCAAGAAATAATTAATTCCCCACGAAGATGTTCTTTCATCAAGGATCTTATGTGGTGAGTTTAGATCGTTAGCTGTTGGAGTAAACCAAGACGAAGTATCAGTCTCTGAACTAGGAAATGAGTATAGAACAGTTGTTGTTGGTAATTTATAAAATCCAACATATTGACCAACTTTATAATTATCAATATATTTATTAGGATTAAATCCACCGTCGTTAGTTTGGCTATTCATCACTAAACTTGAATCATGTAGCATATTACTATCTAGACTATCTCCTACATAATAGGGTGTATTATCAGTTTTTTTTGCAACTTTCTTGTTCTTATGTTTAACAGTACTTTTTTTCTTGGATTTCTTTTTATGACTTTTTTTAGTAACTTTTTTACTTACTTTCTTTGCGTTAACACTTATTGAAGGGTTAGGGATGTTACTAGTAACAGATGCTCCTACACATAAAATTAATGTAGTTTCTAAGATGGCAATTAATTTTTTATTCATTTCTATCTCCTTAAGGTTTACTTAAGATTTAGTATAGCATCTATTTTATAGAAAGACACGCTTCATTATAAGACATACATAAAAGACTAATATTTATTTTTAGCATGATTTTTTAGATATACATTATATTTTATTGTATGTCCATAAAATGTTAGTTAAATAATGAAATAATATATTTCAGTAATTACTGTTTAGGGATGCTTTACGTAGCAAAGAATCAAAAATTACCCTCGTCATATGTACATAAGCATAAAGATTCACGAAGCACCCAAATAACCTGCTCATTAATGTTTTAATGCGTTTTTTGCATTGAAACATTAATGAGTAGGCAACAAGAAAATTGTCTGGCCATCTGCCCGCAGATGGACGGGCGATTTTGCTTGACGGTTCTTTTTTAGAATTAGTGAAAATAATAATAAAAAAAGATGAACGCATTATCAGCGATCATCTCTTTATTTATATGAAATAATTCCTTATTTACTAATTCAAAATAACAATATTAATCATCGTAGTCATCACTATCTTGATTGTCATAGCTAGTTTGATTATTAGAAGAATCTTCGTGGATATTAACTTTATTTCCTTGACTGTCAAAGTATCCAGAACCAGTTAAATTGTCACTCCATGGATCTCCATGATCAGAACAGATTCTATGGTAGTATTGAGGAGCTTCATTATGAGTCTTTAAATAGTTAACACCAGAATTATAGAATTGAATTGCGCTATTAGTTCTGGCAATTTTAGTTTTAGTATCTTTAATGTCTTTTGTAGATTGTGAACTAATTCCAAGAATCCAACCTTGTCTGTATACCTTATTGTTAACGTATCTACTATCTAGGAAACTTGTAAAGCCCTCAGAATCAGACATTCTAATAGCATCTTGAATTCCTGTTACGAAAGTATCATTGTTGCTATACTTTTTAAGTAATTTTTTACCATTTTTAATGTACCAGTAAGCAGCTTTATCATTGCTGCTAACATGAATTTTCTTAGCATGTTTTTTCTTGGAATGCTTCTTTTTAGCGTGTTTCTTCTTTGCAGCATTTACGATAATTGTATTAGATTTACTATTAATTTGAGAAAAAGCAGTATATCCACTTGCAAATAACGTAATTGCTGAAAGAACTGTAATGAATTTTTTACTAATCTTCATAATATAATCAACTACCCCTCTATATTCTTTAAAGTATATTTAAAATTATATTCCTTTTGTTAATGATTTTAAATAAATACTTAATAATTATTGTACATAGAGTATAAATATAAGAATGAGATAAGTATTAATACAAAACCAACAATAAATATTATCGGACTTTTAATTTATTTATATAATTTAATTTTTGTTGATGCTATAAAAATTGTGATATGGTTTCCTGAAGTCTTAAATCCAATAGGTTCAGGAGAATCTTTGATTGGATAGCCTCCATACCAACCATGTTTAATTTTTTTAAATTTAAATGGAAAACTAGTTTGACCATATGTATCGCTAAAATGTCCATATTTTGGTCCAATTTTATAACTATATTGTCCATTATGCCAATATCCTTGGTATTTTTTTGGTACCACAGAAGATGCATGCACAGGTTTGTTTATTGATGCTCCAATACTTGTTAAAGCTATTGAAGATGCAATAGTAATTAGTAACGTTTTTATTCTCATGTATATGACCTCCGATATAATATTTTATTAGTATACATGAAAAAAAGAGATGAACACATTAGCATCCGTCTCTTTTATATTATTTATGAAGTAAATAGTATGAACCTAAATCTCCACCAATATACATTTTATTTCCTTTAATGATAACATTACCACCTTGGCCTACATTATATGTCCATTTATGATAGCCAATTGGGGTTAATTTATGGTAAGTTTTACCAGATGTTGATCCATATTTAACGCTGCCACCTTTTATATAAAATTTAGATACATACCCAGCGTTACCCTTTGAATGATAGACATTGGTATTTGGATTATATTTACCCCAAGTAGTTCCATGCCAATAACCATTAACAGTAGAAGCATTAACTGTAGTAGGGACGATTGATAGTCCTACCAATAATGTTGTTGCTGCAATAATTTTCTTCATAATAATCTCCCTTTAATTTAATTGCTCAATTATTATATCATGAAAAAATAAGAGGATAGACGTTAATTAAAACGTTTATCCTCTTATTTCGTATACCATCCCTTAAAATCATAACTCATATCAAGGTTCATTCCTTTGAACTTATCAGTGAACTGCCACGTTCCCACATTATCCAATCCCGGACGATCACTTCCATAGTTGGCCACCCACAGGTTCTGTTTGGGCTTTAGAACTGCTGGTTTGATACGTCCTGACCAGAAAAAACTGGCCATCGAGTAAGTATCGGTTCTTTTGTAACCGAGTTTAACCACCATAGCATTAAAAGCATTGATGCAAGCAGTTAAATTACCTTTAGGCAACGCAGAGTCTTCAATATCGACAACTGCAACGCTATCTGTGCCTAAACCTAATTTCTTCATTGTCTTAACAAAGAACTTAGCCTCATTTTGCGCATCAATTTTAGAAGTAAATTTGGCATAATGATAGCCGTGAACTTTGAGTCCACATTTCTTGGCATTCGCAATTTGTGATTTTGCTTTTGGATTAACGTAGTTATCACCATCAGCACTTCCTTGGGTGATTTTGACGATCACTGCTGCTACCTTTTTAGCTTTTAATGACTTAAAAAAGTCGATGGTATCTAGCTGATACGATGAGATGTCTGCTACTAATTTCATGAATGTATTTCCTCCTTCATATATCGGGTGATTGCTTCTAAATGTTTTCGTTTCATCCGTAGTTTGCCTGAGTTCAGTGAATTATAAAGCCAATCAATTTCGCCCCCTTTAGCAGCCATGATAGTTGCTAAAGTTGGGGCAATTTGTTTTTGAATCCAGGTTTCCATTTCTTCGATTGTTTTATTTTTCTTAATAATTGTTAACTTTAACTTACCTGCTTCAGAAATAAAACGTTCCCACCACCAGATCATGGGGCGACGACTTTTATTGGAGTCGCCAGTGGGCTTAACAAAACGTAAGTAGTTATTGAGCGTCCATTTTAGGACTTCTCCTACGTTGATATATTGTAATAAATGTTGAGCTACCATATTTGCTCGTTCTTTGCGATAAATCATTTCTAATCTTGTCCACTTTTCGGGGATTTTATCGAACTTTTCCTTATCATTCTTTAACTTTTGCTGTTGTTCTAAAGCTTTATTGTAAATTCGACAGAATACTTCTGATGTTTGCGAACCAAAGTAGATTGTTTGTCCGATGTATTTCCCATCACTAGTTTGGCGACTTAGAACTTGGTCCCATTTGCTCCAACGAGTGACATAATTCCTTTTCAGAGCATGTTTATGAATGCGGTCAAATTTTAAAAGCTTCTCACCAATGTCATCGATAGCAATATCAATTCTTGTAAAGTTATATTCTGGTGCAAGGGAAGCGAACATAATCAGTTCAATTAAGTCATGAACGCTGTTGTAGCTATCACACCCAGTTCCAGATAGTAGAACGTGAATCCCCATTGGATCATCAATATCAATTATTCGAGTATCCTTGGCATTATACATGATAAAGACATTACCTTCGTTCCATTTTTCTTGGTTATGATAGCCGAACCGGCCTTTAGCGAGCGGTTCAAAGTCACTATCTGATAGCCTTAGGATTTCTTTAATTAAGAATTCTGGTTGATATCCTTTGACGGTAAATTCTAACCAATCAATTTGAGCTGATAATCTCGTAGAAAACGACTCATTTTTTTGCGAATCTTCAACAAGCGATGAAGCCTTATGTGTAAGCACTTTATAGCACTCCTTATGCTCATTTTTGTGTATTTTCTACCCCCCTATTAGTGTCAGGGGGTAATACGATTAGAACCAGTCCAATCGTTAAAAAGTATCCTTAAATAAACGTCATCTAATTTAATGCTCTTCAAGGGACCGCTAAACCCCTGTAACCCCGTCTTGTCGGAAAAAGTGTGCACTTTTCCCGCCTAAGCGGAGTTTAACAGGGGCGTCCTTGAATGCGCCTTAAAGATGACTAAAATGGTAAGTCAGTGGCGTCTTCAGTCTTCTTAGTTCTTCTTTGTTTAGTTGATGGAGCTACTTTTGGTGCACTTGCTTCAGATGGACTGTTATTGCCATTCGGATTGTGTAAATAAGTGATGCGATTAGCAATAACTGTAGTATAGGTATGTTTATTATGATTAGACGTGCTAATTCGACCTTCAATCGCAAGTTGACGGCCTTTACCACAGTATTTAGCTAATAGTTCCGCTGATTTACCAAAGGTAACACAGTTGATAAAGTCGACACTATCACGTTTGGAAGTGTCATCAACTGCTAGCGTGAAATTACAATAAGTGGTTTCTCCCTTTTGAATTGCGTCTAAATCCTTTGTTAAGCGTCCTAATAAAGTTACATTATTCATGAGTTAAGTCATCCTTTTTATCGATTTTATTTGATTGATTATCGTTTTTAATTACTGCAGCAACTTTTTCAATCGTGCAGTGTGCTTTACGCTTGAGTTGGTCACTCTTCCAACTGAAAATTTCTACGTTAGGGATGCGTTCACCAAGGTAAATATTGATAGATTCCTTGGAGATACCAGCATTCCTTAACTTTTCAGCAATCATATAGCGTAAAACATGTGAAAATAATGTGATTCCCGTTTCTTCATTAAATCGGATTGCATGTTTATTGATCAAATGCTTAGTAACAGTGAAGAGGCGCTCATCATTTCGGCCATTATAGAATAGTTTATACTGCCAAATAGCATTAGCTGCTTCTTCATCCAACACTGGAATTGTGCGATTACGATTGACATCACTCACATAAACATTGATATATAAGTGATTATCCATAACGATAATATCGTCTTTTTTCAATTTAACGACTTCGCCAATTCTTAGTCCTGCTCCATACATGATCCAAAATGCAGTTCCAATCTCACTTGGTAAGTGATTCATCCAAAGTTTAAGGAGTTTTTCATCTGATGCTGATAGTACTGGAGCATCAGGTGCCTCATCCTTGATGTATACTCCTGGTATAACAGGATTAGCTCGCATTTTACCGTCTAAACAGGCAAGTTGATAGTATGTTGCAACGGAATTGAGCTTTGCGTTAATGGTATACATCGTTTGTCCTTTTTCTTTTAAAAATTCCCGATATGAGATAATATCCACGGTGGTAGCCTCAAAGGGATCGAACTTATCTAATTCGCTGATTAGAAATTGATAAAAGTCGCGGAATCGTGCTTGATACTCAATCACTGTCCGTTTTGATTTACCTAGTCTTACAAGGCTTAATTTAAAGTTCTGCTTTTTCACTTTTACACTCCTTTTTGCTTGCCTATATTTAAATACGCAAAGTGGATTGGTTTACTTTTTATTTTTCAACAACTTTTTCAATTTTTTCTGATATTTTTTCAGGAATTGCGTTCAAGCTTGTAACTAAGGCATCTAACTTACTTTCAATTTTGAAAATCAATACTAATGCAATCGCTACTCCTGAAGTTTGTTCAAGTATGTATCTTATGATTTGATCCATAATAATGTACTCCTTTCAATTAATTAATATTTAAATCTTAGCAAATGTTGGCTTTCTACAAGTGAACTTAGCTAAATAAATCGTGATAAAATGAAATTAATTTATAATCACAAGAGAGCAGGTATGAATATGAACAATCAAAAATCACCCTTAGCTATTTTCTTTGATAAATTAGCAGCATTATTTTTATTGATTGATATCATGGTGGGGCTGCTGTTTTGGGGTGTTATCCTATTGATTTTGCTATTTATTATGGGATTTGCTTTGTTCGAAATTTTAAAGGCAATTTTTTAAACAAAAAAAGGCTCGCATCTCTGCGAACCCTAAAAATACCTTTGCTGTTGTTACATATCTAAAAAACTTATTGCTTTTTTTTTGCATCATATAAAACTTCAGTCTTACTATCTACATATGCAATCTTAGTAACTGCAATTGCTGGACCATCGCCGACAATAACGGCGTTCGTACGAATGAAATGCTCACGTACTGCAGTAATATCTGAATCAGTTAACTTCTTTGGTTTATCGATAGATAAAGTACGTGTTACATCTTTACCTGATTTCTTACCTGAAAATACAATTTCTAATGCCATCTTGCTCACTCCTTTCTTTTAATTTTTATATTTAGTTAGGCTTTGTAAACAAGGTCCTTAGTAATTACCTTGGCGTTGATCGTTTGATCAGCTCCTTGTTCACGTAAGCGAAGCAATAATCTTGCTAAGTTCCATAGCCCTTCATCAGTGGCTTTGGAATTCAAGTTAGCCATAGTGACGGTCTTATTCTTACCATCTTCTTTAAAGGTAACTTGAACAGCTGTACTTTGATTAGTACGTAAGTGAGTAACTGCATCTGCCATGAGAAATCCTCCTTTCTTAATTCGATATATGTAGTTTATCAAGAAGGCTTTTTCTACAAGTGATGATTTGAAAACTTTTTGAAGTATTTTGCTTAAAAGAAAAACACTCATTGATATAAGAGTGTTCAGTAATGAAGATTCAACCTAGGGATGAGTTTTAATATTAAAGGAGCTTTTCACATGAATGTTGGAGCTTCTTTTTTGTTATGTTGATTAGGGGTATGTCGCAAGTTTAGGACACATAACCGAGGAAGAGCAGTCGTAAGAACGCGACTTTTAGCGATATTCGGTGATTATAATTAACCACAATCGCCGAATATCGCTAAACAGGAGCTTTCGTAATTTAGTAACAAGGTCAGTCCGCGGAGTATCAAATTTATATACATCAGGATTAACAGATTTAATTAGCTATAATTCTCCTGGTAAGACTCGGGAAGTGCTTTTCTTTTCGAGGCTTACCAGGTTCTCGAGGATTATAGATAATTAAAAAGTAAGCGGATTTGGTTTTGTAGATTATAAGAAACCGCGACTACCTTGAATTAGGCAGGTGGCGGCGGGTGGGGAGTGGTAAAGCTGCTATGGGAAAAGTAGATATTAAGAAGTAAAAGTTATCATTTAACTTTATGAAATTAAACTTGTTCAAAAATACCAAATCAACTTCGATAATATAGCTCATCTAGCAACAAGAGAGCTTATTCTCATTAATGAATAAATACTATTAATTATTTTAGTTACTTTAATTTTTATTCTATTTTAATTTCTTCCTTTATTTGATCTACCCCATTAAGAAGTTGAATTATGTTATCATTTAAGTCATCGATTTCCCCCTCCATCCTTCTAAATGTTATTTTATAATTCGGAGCAACTTCATATTCATATGAATAATCTTTTAGTTTATTTTTTATATATTTAAAATAAGAACCTCTAAAATTGCCAAAAATATCTGCCATCATTTGAAATGAATTAAAGAATTTATTTTTTGTGTAATTCTTGTAAGATTCTATTTCATATGACCCAAAATCATAACTACTAATTAATATATAATCCTTTGAAATTATACCTTGTATTTTAAGTAACGATTGTTTTAGATCATTATATTCATTCATAAGTTCGTAAACACTTTTTTCTATATCAGAAGTATCCCCACTTACTTTTATATCAGGATCCTTCATACTTATTTGTATTATATCTATGTAATTTAAAAATTTTTTATTGAAGTTTATAACATTGATTAAATCTGATTTCAAATCATTTAATGCCTTATATCGTTCAATATATACCTCAGCTCTTATCGAATTATCTCTTTCTGACTCAATCTGTCTTGAAAGTTCTTTTTTATTATTCCTTAATTGCTTATTAAAAAACAATGCAGACCCCCCAAAACCTATTAATCCACTTATAATATTCCCTGCAAAGTCTAGTAAATTACCTGCTTGTATTCCTAACATATACTACTCTCCTTATTATCCAAAGTTAATTCCTGATAGTGCTTTATCAGTCGTTTCACGATCTAAGCCAAGATACTTTAATGTCATCTCCGCACTAGAATGGTTCAACAGCTTCATTACTAACGCAATGTTGTATCCTGTTTGTTTGTAGACTAAGTAAGCACCGGTCTTGCGCATCGTGTGGGTACCTAAGCCATCCATACCCAATAAATCGCCGACTTTCTTCATGATGTGATAGAACTGTTTCGTCTGCACGTGGTCGTTCGCATTGCGACTATTGGGAAAGAGCCATTCTGAATGGTAGTCGTGTTGTCTTAACCAAGCTTGATAAGCTAATAAATCCGTTTCCACGGGCTTTAAGAAAAGCTGGTTCTGTTTCTTAGTTTTCTGATCATGAATGAAGGCATGTTCTCGAATATTACCATTTTCATCGAACACATCACTATACTTTAAACTTAGCACATCACTAACCCGTAACAATGTCGCTTTGCCAACTTGAAAGATGGTGTAATTACGTCTACCGTATTTTGGAAAATTATTGAGCAACGTGTCTTTCACTTTAGCAATGTCGTTCATATTTTTTAATGGTTTCACATTTTGTGCAGAATGAATTGCATTCCGTTTATTAATTTTCGTTCGTTGATCATGATCTAACATGAAAAATCACCTCTTAAATTTAATCCCTTAATGTAATAATAGCACATAAAAGGGATTATACATAAAGGCATGATTTAAAAGTTGCTGAAATAAAGGCAAAATAAAAATCCCATAAAACAGTTATGGGATTATAATAAAAATTCATTATATCATTGTTCACTAAAACAATAATATAATGTTAAAACACAAATGTTCATAGAATTCCATTTTAGTGAGTTAGGTTTAAGTTAATGTAACTATTATCTTTTTTCAACTTAGCTTATTAAAATTTTTATTTTGTTCATACAGATCTTTTAATAAAATCTAGCTTACTTGTCAAAATTAATATAAAATTAAAAATAAGACCAAAATATAAATAATTATACAAGGAGCTATTTTTAATGAAGAAATATCAAAAAATCTTAATATTAATAACAGCTGTAATCGGCTTTAACACCATCAATCAATTCAATACTGTTAAACCTAGTACCACAGTACATGCCAAAACAAAACACACTAAGAAACACATAACCAAAAAGAAACATAAGAAAAACACTAAAGCACCGAAAAAGAAGAATACCTCTAAGAAAACTAAGAGTAATCCAAACGTAACCTCAGGTGATCAACTAAATCCAGCCATCTTTAAAGATCCTAATTTATCATTATCAACAACTGATGATAGCAAATTTAACCCTAATCCTTATGTTGCTAGCGACTTTAAAGTTGGTGACATTGTTAACTATAATCCTAACTCTGAAGTAGATGGAATTTATGCACAAATACCAACCAGTGAAACTGACGATAGTACCATGCGTCCGGCAATTGAAGAACCCCAATGTAAAATTATCAATAAACAAACTAGCAGTTGGGGAGTCGTTTATTATCAACTTCAATTTACAAATAGTAAAGGCTGGGTAATTGCTAATGATGTTTATCCAGTCAATCTAAAAGTTAATCCAACTAATAACGATTTAAATACTGCTGAACAATATGCGATGCATTATGTCAACTACATTCGAATTCAACACGGACTTCAACCACTCCAATTCAGTGCTGATATGCAAAAAGTTGCTGAAATTAGAGCTAAACAACTTCAAGATAATTATAGTCATGCTGATGCTAATGGAAATTTTGCTACTGAAACTGTTTATAAGCAACTTGGATTATCTAATAATTGGCGACATCTTAGAGAAAATATTATGCAATATCCCAAAGATCAGGCTAACAACATTGCCAATGCCATTTATTGTGTAAATGATTTCACATATGATGATGCAAGAACCGAAAGTGATGGCAGTGGCTGGGGACATCGTGAGAACATTCTTGATCCTAATGTAACTAATATGGGAATTGCTATGGATGACAATGGCTACACAGCAATGGAATTTGAAGGATAGTAAACTAAAAGAGATCTAATGGTCTCTTTTTTTCTACAAAAAATAACGTTCTATCAAAAAAGACTTGTCGAAAGGCAAGTCTTTTCTTTTTTAACTATTTAAACAATTTAATTTTCGTCTTGATAACATGTGCTTTATTTTTAACAGTAACTTTATACTTGTAAGTACCCTTTTTTCTTACTAATCACCTTAGCTTGGTATTTACGACCGACTAACCATCTTGCCACGAGCCCACTTTACGTTGAGCTTTTTTTACTATCTTTAACGGCTTTGTTATCTGGAATTATACCATCTACATGGTAATCAACCTTATTGTAGTTGATCTTTTTACCATTGGCACTTGCCAAACTAACAACTTTACTACCACTACTTGGCGTCTTAATCGAATAAGCCAACGGTTTAACTTCAAAACTATTCGTATAACCATGAATAAAGAACGCTTCATAATTGAATAACATCTGATAGTTTAACGATGGTGCAGTTGACCATTAGCTAGTTGATATTATCACTCGTCGCATTATCAGAACTGGAATTATCAGATGCACTTACAATTTGATGTACATATTATCATAATTGGCGTGTTAAGATACTCAAATGAAACAAAAAAAGAGCACTCATTGAGTGCCCTAATTGTGATCAACTGTTCCCCAACAATTGATTTAGATGTTTTACTTTGATTGATTTCCTTAGATTCGTCATTGTTACAGTAAGTGTACCACTTATTGCAGCATGGGCAAATCACTATTTTAATGACCATCATGATAATCATTAATATTATCTAATCATGTTTCACATCTAGTCTAAGACTAGGTTGTGTTATTTTTAACATAAATATATGACACATTAAAAGTATTGCTAGTTATTCACTTTAAAGATATGCCAATTATTATTAAGTATGCGTCACTAGTAAGAAAGATCAGTTGGAATAATTTTTGTTTTACTATGGGTATAATTTAACAAAAAAGCACTCAATTAAAATCGAGTGCTCTCTTGTTAATTATTTGTCTTTACGATCATTATCCTTATGGACAATTTTCGCAATCACATTGGATGTAATTGAACAAATAGCTAGTAATAAACTGTAAACGAGAATTACCGCTAGTTTAATCATATATCATCCCTCCTCTCTTTTTAAGAGGTCGTGGTGTCTTAGGCAACATCACTACAATAGTATAACATTATAATTAACATTATTAGTACTCACTTATTAGTAGATTATTCTCAAATTATTAGTAGCAATTCTTTCAATAAATATCTTCTTGTGATAATATGTAATTGTAAACGAGATAAAGCTAGTTTTAGTTATAATCATGTATCATCCCTATATGATGATTTAGGCGTCATCACTTAGGAAAAGCTGGTTGGTCTATCAAAAGACCGCTCATCATAATTAGAGCCACTTCACTAATGTGAAGTGGCTTTTTGTATCGTTAACACAATCCAAATATTATTTAAATAAGCTATTAACACCACTAATGATTAGAAATAAGGACAATCTAGTAATATATCAATAAAGTGTACTCAAATGAAACGATTTACAAAGAAATACTAAAATACCATTATGATATAATACTAAAAGATAAATATTGGAGGAAGATATTAATGAAGCAATTAAAAATCACTTTTTTAAGTATTTTATTCGCTGCATCATTGGGTACAGCTGCTCCAACAATTGCTAACGCAGCATCTGTTAATGGAAGTTGGAATGGATCAGGTTATCATATTTACATTTACGGTGGGAGCTCAAAGAAAATCGTCTTACATGGACATAAAATTGCTCTTAAAAAAGTTGGAAAAAATACTTGGAAGTTAAAGCCTAATAACTATTCACAGCCATTCAATATTATATACAGCAATATCAATAAAGTATCGATTGGTGATTGGTTCCATGGATATACTTCTTTACATCGTTAAAAAGAGGTAATCATAATGGATGATGCTCAAAAATCAAAGGAATTTGTCATTAACGGAGGTTGGTCACTATACAAAATTAGTAAGGAAACTGGCATCCCCAGTAACAGCCTTTCCCGTTTGAAACATGGAACTATTGATCCATACAATATGGCGTATAGAAGTATCATGAAATTATCAAAACTCTATGATGAAAACAAAAGAGGGAGCGTAAAGAATTAATCTTTACGTTCCCTCTTTTCATTTTAAAAATGATTACTGTTATTAGAGTATTTTTATATCATACCTATTTCAAAACAATGATATTATATAATTTTAACTCGCATTTGATCTACTATTACTTTCATTTTTGTCAGATAAATTTTTAATATTTGTAGACATTTTTTGGAATTTCTTTACTAAATCATCTTTCTCGCTTTGTAGTTGTTTTTGTTCATTTAATAAATCATTATTCTCACTTTGCAGTTGTTTTTGTTCATTTAGTAATTCATCTTTCTCACTTTGCAGTTGTTTTTGTTCATTTAGTAATTCATCTTTCTCACTTTGCAGTTGTTTTCGTTCATTTACTAAATCATCATTCTTATTTAGTAATTGATTTCGTTTATTTAGTAATTCATCTTTTTCATGTAACAGCTTTTTGTATTTCTTATATTGAATATATAGATCCCTAATTGATTTAAAATCAAATTTCATTATAATAAAAATATTTATATATAGAAAGGCTATATTCAACCAAAAATCTATTTTAATAATAAAATAAAGAAAATTATCAATCGAGAAATGACAAACTATCTTCATTATGAAAAAAGGTGGTAAGCATTGTATTACATAATTATAAAAATATGAAAAGTAAGATTTTTTGTTTATAGTTTTTCTTATAGAAGCATTAAGATTAAAAACCCCAATAATACCAATAGTAATAAATATTAAAAATAAAGAAATTAAAAATTTATCATAATTAGAATTATTTGAAAGTTTATTTTCATATCTAACTGTATAGGCTATTCCTAATGATACAAGAGCCGTTAATAAAATATATTCTGTAAATAAAAAAATTCTACCTAGTATTCTATGACTCTTAAAATGGCCATGCAAATTATTGTTAGAAATGTACGAATAATTTTGTATATATCCATACAGAAATGTTGATATTATAGCTATGTCAGTCGTAATAATTGCTTCGTTACTAAGCTTAAATAAAATTTCAAGAGCTGTAAATGGTAAAATAAGAATCAATAGAAAGAAGCTTGCTCTAACGTCATTATTAGAATCTGTATTTTCGGCAATTATATCTAGTTTTTCAGAATTTTTAGCGTTGTTCGTATCTATTTTCGTAGATAATATTTCTATTTTTCGATTAATATCATCTAAATTTAGATTACTCGTATTATGCACACCTCTCATCATTTAAAATTGATTATTTATTATAATATAAATTTATTAGTAATTGATCTCCTTCAAAACTAAATTAAAATAATCCCTTCATACATCGTTGTATTGATGTTTATTAGGTTAATAATTCTTCCAAGTTCCTCTAGTTTTAATAATACTAGCAAGATGATTTACACTAGCTTTTTGTTTACTTGTTGAGTAATATCCTTTTATTAAGGAAGCAACAGTTGTATATCTAGTAACAGGAAAAGCATGTGCATTATCTGAGTATGTTTTCATTAAATGATAAACAACTATATTACCATGAACCTTAAAATAAGTGTCTCCAATGCCATCTCCGTTTAATGATAAATCATAATCACCATGTAATTTAGAGGTCTTTGGATAACTATTATGCGTATAGAAATTAGAGAATTTAGCTAAATGATTATTAAGTTCACCAGGATTAGTTTTTTTATTTAGCATAATACCAATTTTCTTATTTGTAATAGCATTACTTGCATTAACTTTACTAGTTGCAAACAAACTACCAATTGCTAATGCGCAGGAAAGTGACAAAGTAGTAATTAATTTTCTATATTTCATGTTTAAATCTCCCTATTTATTAGTTTTTGTATCCTTTAACATATCATTTACTTCGCTATACACCTTATCAAATTCAGCACTAAGGTCTTTAATAGCTTCACGTTCTGCTGAAACATCAATATCTGGTTCAGGTTCGAATGTATCTACATAACGTGGGATGTTTAAATTAAAGTCATTTTCCTCAATTTCATCTATTGAAGCTAAATGTGCATACTTATCAACGTCTTTACGTTCAGCATACGTGTTAATTATCTTATTGATGTTTTCAGGAGTTAGCTTATTTTGATTCTTTCCCTTTTCAAAGTCTTTACTAGCATCAATAAATAAAATATCAGAATCATCACGTTGTTTTTTTAAAACTAAAACAACGGTTGGAATACTAGTAGAATAGAACAGTTTTTCAGGTAATCCGATAACTGCAGCAATATTATGTTTCTTAATTAGTGCCTTTCTAATATCGCCTTCCTTAGCACCCCTAAACAAAACTCCATGAGGAAGTACGATTGCCATAGTACCATCTTGTTTTAGATGATAAAGTCCGTGCAATAAGAATGCATAGTCTGCTTTACCCTTTGGCGCTAAACCATAATCTTTAAAACGTGGATCTTTTAGCTTGCGCTTGTCGTTATCCCAATGTGCAGAATAGGGAGGGTTCTCTACAACTGCATCAACACTTACTGGATGGTCGATATTAGTTTTAGGATCCACTCCATCAGGCCAATCTGAACCTAGTGTATCTCCATTACGTAATTTCATATTATGATAATCAGCACCGTGCATCATTAAATTCATACGTGCCAAGTTATACGTTGTCGTGTTTAGTTCTTGTCCATGAAAAAATACCTTATTTTTCTTGTTGCCATCAGGAAGTGCGTCTTTAACGGTCAATAATAATGAACCAGAACCCATTGCAGGATCATAGACATCAAAGTGTTCATCATTAGGCTTTAATCCGTAAGTAACTAATTTAGCTAAAACTTCAGAAACTTCATGTGGTGTATAGAATTCTCCCGCTTTTTTACCAGAATTTGAAGCAAATTGCGCAATCAAATATTCATAAACATCACCTAAAATATCATGTCCATTCTGATCATTGTAATTAAACGAGCTAACCAAACTAACAATTTTACTTAATGATTTTGCACGTTCATTAACATTAGAACCTAAGCGGCTGTTCATTAAGTTAATATCAGAAAAGACTCCACTAAAGTCTTGTTCTGTAGTTTTATTCAGCTGGGTACTTTTATTAAAACATTCGAACATATCACTAAAATCAGAAGCAACAATTGTCCCATTGTTTACTTTTTCTTCAATAGAATCCCAGGTTAAATCTGGTTCAATCGCATATCCGTTATGTCTACCACTAGCTTCTAAATAGCTTTTTAAGTCGTCACCAGTAGCTGCTTTTTTATAGGCATCATTGATACTTTCGTCTTTAGACACAAATAACAACTTATGATCAACAAAGTATTTACCCTGATGCTCAGATAAATATCGATAGAACATAAATCCCAGAATGTAAGTTTGAAAATCGGCTGGATCCATATTTCCTCGTAGTTGATTAGCCATATCCCATAATTGATTTGTGATTGATTTTGCGTTTGTACTAGTATCGGTCATAAACTAGTTTACCTCTCTATCATTTATAATTAGCAAAACATTTGTTGTAAATATCCCTTTTTCATCAATTTAAGATGTTGTAATTCCTTGTTTTCAGTTTCAATAGAATCATCTAACTTAGAAAAAAATGAACCAATTTTTCGTTGCTCATTTAATGATGGCATCTTAAACATTAGATTTTTAATATCTTTAGAACTAACTGAACTAAATGTTGATCCTACACTTAATTTAGACCATACATTATTTTTATATAACATTTGTAGTAAATAAAACAAGAATTCATTTCCATCAATTGAACAAACACCACGACCGATAACAACATTATCATATTGATTTATTGCAGTTTCTCCAACAGGAGCTCTTACAGTTAAAATAATATTACCCTTTGTTGATTTCCTTGTAATTTCCTTTGTAAAAACTCTTGGATATACTAAACCATCCCTAATATCAGCATTTCCTTGTACCAGGATAGGTTGATTATTGTCCTGGGTATAATTGATAGAACTTGGAGATTGACCCATTATTACTTCAAAGTCTTTTCCAAGTTTAACTTCTTTCCAATCATCATAAAATCCATTAAATCTTATTTCTGGTTCTTTTTGTGCCTGTTTAACAAACATCTTCTGCAAATACCCTCGCTTCAATCGTTTTAGATGTTCAATCTTCTTTGTTTGTAAATTAATTAATCGATCTATTTTTTTAAAGAATGAACCAATCTTTTGTTGTTCATCAATACTAGGAATATTAACTGTCTGACTTGAAACAATTTCAGAATTTAAATTAACTTGGCTTCCCGGTTGACCATATTTTTTCCATTTGTTTTTAAATCTCAACAACCATTGAAACATATATTCTTTATCAAACTTTGGATTATTAAAAATAATAAATCCATCGTGAACACCAGTGTTAACATAATTTATAACTGGAGATCCAACTGTTGCAGCTATACTAAGAAGTAAATGTGGTGTTCTCAATACCCTGGTTTTTTCTTCACCAAGTTTTGATATATGTTGTTCAATATGATGTATTCTTCCATTTTGTTCAGTAACATCCGCAATTCTTAGCCAACCAACATCTGAATTTTTTTCAAACCATTTAGGATCTTTTATAGGCCTTGGAGATGCTCCTCTAACTATATCTGCTAAATCGCCAATTTTACAATATTTCCATTCTTCATCAAAACCTTTAAATCTCAATTTTGGCACAGCCATTTTATAACCTCTTCCTAACTTCTAACTATCTCATCTGCTAGCTTAGTAATTGCCTTATTAAATGTGTTGTAGTATTTAATTGGGCTTAGTTGCTGAACCGCTATGCTTCCATTATCATGATAATGTTCTTGACCATATGATACAGATTGATCAACAATCCCTTCAATATCATTATTCAAATCATCTTTACCTGGTTCATGCATTTTTAATTTATCTAACAATGCTCCTAAATGATTAAATCCTTGAAGACCATATTCATTTACGAATGTATCAAATAATTGTTGTTTTTTATTGCTAGATAATTGCATAATTATAGACTTCATATCATTTGCTGATACGGGATGTTTGTCTACACTCTTATTAACATCCCCATTAATAAAGTCCCTAATTTGCTCAACATATCTCGGGTCCTTATCTTGCAATCGATCTAAGTACCCTAAAATTTGTTCTTTTAACTTATTCACACGAGCACCATCTTCAGATGTCTTCGCTGTATATTGTTTATTGGTAAACTCAGCAAGCAATTCATGCAAGTAATCAAAATTAACGACAACTTCATTCACATGCTCCATTTTTAGCGTTAGGTTAATTGGATCAGTGTGTTGCTTCTTTGCCAAATTAACTTTCAACGTTCCAGATATACTTCCCGTTAATCTAGCTTCATCATCTTCGGTTAGTCCAATGTGTTGCAAGAATTCTTCATTACTTATCTCTTGATAATCATCACTTTGTTTAGCTTGAATAACCTTTTGATTGTAGTGTTGTAGAGTCTTATAAAGTAATTGTTGTTCTTTTTCACTGTCCGGAACCTTTCGATAATGATCAGTTAACTTATCGATTTGATCAACCGTTAGTCTTAAATCCTTTTCTATCTTTGGAAAAGAATCAGCTAGCACATCAGAAGGAATGGGTGCTCCAATATTCTTAGCCTGCTCAGCAGAATCTGGATTAGAATAAACAGCTAATGCCTCATTCATAAGCTTTTGATTATGTTTAGGCCAACGATAGTTAACAACACGTCCAAATGGTTTGTTGTCATCGAAGATACGATTAGTTCTAGAATAAGCCTGAATTAAGCTTGCTCCTCGTAACGTCCTATCTACATATAACGTATTTAATTGTGGAGCATCAAAACCAGTTAATAATTGATCAACAACAATCACGATATCCAAGTAATTTTTATCAGGGGTAGTCCTTTTTAAACGACTAACTACATCTTCTACATATTCATCAACTTTGGTATTATCTAGATTAACTTTAAAACGTTGACTGTATTCTTTAATTACACGACTTAAATCCATGTTTTGTTGATACTGATTATCATCATTGTTGGTTTTCTCAGAGAAGGTAACTGCCACCTTTAATTGTGGTAAACTCTCATTTTCACTCATTTGTCTATAAAACTCATCATAATACATCATCGCCATTGGTGTTGAGACTGCACCACCAACGTGGGTAGTTAAGAGAGCATTAAATTCACCATTAGAAGAGCGACTATTCCAATGAGTTAGAATATCATGAACAACTAATTTAACATGATCTCTATTGTTATCGTACACACTTGATGCCACCATATCATCCATGTCAGTATCACTTAAATTATAAATTTTGTTTTCGATTTTATTAGCCGTCCAGTTGGGATGCTTTTCTAATAAGAATTGTGGTAAGTACTTGTCTTTTAATTCTTGATTATCTAAGGTCGTCTTAAAATCAACCTGGAATCCCAAAACGTTATGGTCAGCAATAGCTTCTGAGATGATATAGCGATGCAAAACATCCCCAAACAAAGATTGCGTTGTAGGACCATTCTTGGGATCAAAGTTAGGTGTACCAGTATATCCAACCCATGCCGAGTTCTTGATACTACTCTTAATCTTCTTCATCATGTTACCAGCAGTTGAACGATGAGCTTCATCAACAATAAAAACAATGTTTTGACCAGAGTCTTTAAATTTTTCGCTACTTACCAGTTTATACATCTTTTGAATTGATGTTACGATGATTTGATTCCGTCTTTTTGCACGCAGTTTTTTTCTTAAATCACTTACGTGTGCCGTAGAATCGACAATTCCACTATTATTTTCATCTCTATTAGGATCATATGCCTGATACTCTTCAGCTGTTTGGTTAGTTAGAGCAACTCTATCAACTAAGAAAACAACTTTATCAACATTTGGCAGTCTAGATGCTAAGAATGCCGTTTTAAATGATGAAATCGTTTTACCAGAACCAGTTGTATGCCAAATATACCCTAACCCCTGATCTTCAACTTCAAAGTCATGATGCTTAATCGCATTAGTAACGGCTTTAGTGGCATAAACTTGATAGTATCTCATAACCTTTAGCATTTGATGATTAGGAGTGTTATCTAAAATCATGTAGTTAACAGCCATTTGATGCGCCATTGGTATTGAAAGAAATTGGTCACAAAACTTCTTCCAATCTACAACAGGTAACCGTTCTTCTTTTTCTTTCCATTGAAAGGCAAAGTTAGGATTAAAGTCTTCGGCTATACAATTAGCCATATATTTAGCATCATGAGGGGCTAAAGCAACTAATATTTGAACAGTTGAATAAATATCACTATATTGATGTTCACCTTGATATAAATGCATTTGATTCAAAGCATCATTTGCATCAACTGAGTCTTTTTTTTCTTCAATTTGAATGATAGGCAAACCATTAATTAATAACGTTGTATCAAATCTTCTTGTCTTATTCCCATCTATAGCATTAGGAACTTCAATTTGCTTTGCAATTTGATATACCGTATTTCCAGCTCCAATTTCATCTTGATCAAATAATGTTAAGAAAACAACCTTTCCATCTTCTCTTTCGATTGAAACTTGAGCCTTACCGTTAATCCCATAAATGAAACGACCAGCTTCGAACGGCGTTTTTGTCTGACTAAGTAACTGTGCTTTTACTTGTGCAAATTCTTGGTCAGTTAAAGGTTTAGGTAACTGATCATAATTCAATTTATAAACAATGTTTCTAAAGTTGTCCCATAGTTCTTCTGTTGTATGTACATCAAGTGGTTGCCAAGATTAATTAAATAATTATATAATTCATCTTCGAATTTTAGTTCATCGTTATAAACTACCATTAATAAATCAAACGCCCTTCTTCTTTAAATCCATTTCGTTAACCCATTAATTCATAAAAATAATAATATTAACTATTATCATATCATACATAATAAGATGTTATATGCCTACCTTGACATATCATGTATAATTAAAAAGTTGTGCGCACAACAAAAAAATACAGGAGTTGTTTATATATGAAACACTTGAAACAATGCTTCATTACATTACTTTCTGCAATTTTAGTTGCTACGAGTTTTGGTTCAATATCTAATTCTGCAAACGCTAAGGATCGGGTTTTCAAGAAGAAAAAAAGTACCACAGCTGTTTACAAGACAGATAATTTAAACCAAAAATATGGACCTGAAACTAGTGGTGCTGGTGATAATGCAAAAGTTTGGATTGCACCTATATCAGGTACGAAATACCATTTCTTGAATCATTCACAACACTTTGGTAACGCCAAATACAAGAAAATCGTTACTTTGAAGTGGGCTAAGGCTCATGGATATACTCAGGGTAACTAAGGTTAACGAAAAAGGAAACACATTCATTGCACTTTAAACAATGAAAATGTTTCCTTTTTTAGTACATATTATTTATACCACTTAGTACCTGGGGCAAAGTAGAAAATATGGGCACTGCTTTTCATGCTACTATTTTTAACGATACAACCACCGCCGGTACTCATTAAATATGATGAACGTTTTAACTTAGTTCCAACTTTTAACGTTTTGTAATAATGAAAATGATTATTTGCTTCACAATTACCAGTTCTAACACGATATACTTTAACTGGCTTTGTAGTAATAACAGAATGTGTAGCTTCTTTCCCATATTCATTGCCATTAAGCGTTCCATCTGAATTATATCCAGAATAATTATAATAAGATGCGGACGCAACAACAGATGTTGAAACTAACATAGAAAACAAAATAACAATACCTAGTAATACTTTTTTCATAATTATAAATTCCTTCTTTATTTTTATTAATACCAACTAATCTTAGGCTTAGGAACTCTCATCGAGCTATCTCTACTTGCCTTACCAGTAGCGTAGTTATACTTCACACCTGGTTGAACATTGTAAGCATAGACATTAAAGTTAAGCTTCTTATTAGTAGAAATAGCTTGGAGATGAACACCTTTAGCCATCAAATTATTACCTTTAAAAATAGGTGTTACTTGGTAAATAACTTTATAACCCTTACGCATTGCATTTTTAACTCTATTTTCAAAACGTTCTTGAAGACTTACATTGCAAAATGGAGTTTGAGCAAATAAATTCTTACCATTATTTTGGTCACCAGCTTGATTTGATGCATTATATTTACCACTAGGGGTTATTCCTTTAGACATGGTATATGCAATTTCATGCCCACGTTGAATCGTCCAATGATGGTCTATTTTGTTTTGATAAAACCCAGTTGGTTTAATGGTTTGTGTTTTCCGCAAACTATCATCAGCTAAGTTCTTCTTAGTAACGTAAGCTGTATTACCACCAGAAGTACGACCAAGATGATCTAACTTTGAATAATCAATATGATCATACTTCCACCCATGGGCACTCAATGTGCTCTTTCCTTTATGTATATTTACATATGCTTGATGACCTGACTTGTAGTTCCAATCAGCTAAAGAAGCATTTGCAGTTAAACTTCCTGAAATTGTAAATCCTAAAAATAACGTAACTGTAAATGAAACTAAGTGATGTTTAGACTTCACTTTATAATTCCCCCTAAATTCATTTCGAACTTTTTTAGTTTATCATTGTTTTTGTGATACGTCATCAAAAAATTTGTATAAAAAAAGAGTGCACTAAACACCCTATAAATTAAATAATTCAAAATTTTAAGTTAAAAACTACTTCTTAACTTCTGCTATCCAATAAGTATTGTATGGATTCTTGCCTAGTTTAACATTCTTAACCCACGGATTAATAATCCATTCATATGGATCACTTGAAGACCATAAACTCATTTCAGGGCCTTTAGAAATTTGGAATCCGCCAGGAACAGTGGCACTATATGCCCCCTTTAAAATACTTCCCTTAGGAATAATTTTACTCTTAACAGCACCTTTACTACCGATTGCATAAGCTTTAATTGCCTTAGACGTCTTAACAGTTCTAACATTACTAGTCCAGAAATGCTTTAATCCAGCTTTTTTACTGGGATGGTTCTTTTGCCAAGTAGTTTTTGCATTTACAGTTGTATTAGTAATAGCATATGTTGCACCTAATAAAGAAATCCCAATTAATAATTTAGTTACCATTCTTTTCATATAAATTCTCCTTTTCATGATAATGAACTAAAATCGGTGGAAAATGATATTAATAATTATAAAGAATAGGTATTTAGGCGTCAATTTAAGTTTTTATTTTCAAAAGTTAAAGTAAGTTAGTATTAAACTACTAACATGAATAGTTAGCTCTCAATTTTCTTAGTTTTTCCAAAGCAAGCTCATTCTTCTTTTTCATATCAGGAGTTAAACGATTCGATTCACGGTCATAATTCTCATGCATCCACTCTGGAACCTGATTATTAATTAATTGTTTATTTGTTGAACAAGTAGTACTTGTTTGTTCATCATTTTCAATACCCATTGCATCCCTAAAAAACGTCTTCAACGCATTAAACAAGTATCCAGCGTAATTAGCTCTATTCTGTAAATAACTAAAGATATGATTTAATTTATCTCCAATTTTCCCACTTAAACTAGTGTTATGTTCAAAACGAGATTCAGGTCTATTCAATAAATGATTCTCTTTAGCGATTCGATATTTAGCTTTATTAATAATTCCAACGATATCATGCGCTTTATTCAAATCATGATTAACAAAACGAAGAATTACATTAGCAGCAGGTCTAGGAAGCATTCCTTTTTCAGTAACACTATTGACCCAACATTCTTCTTGATTAACAACGAAAGATTTATTTTTTTCGCGTTTTTCTGTATTAACTGTATTATTTGTATTTTGTTTTATGATTTTAGTTTTCTGATTAATTGGCACATTTTGCCGGACTGGAGTGGAAGATTTTGCCGGAACGTTTTCAGTAGAAACTTCTTCCAATTCATAATCAGGTAAGAAAATTTTATTAGGACGATTGAATTGACGCTTGGAGACTACAAGACCTATTTCAACTAATTTAGCAATTGCATTTCTAACAGTCCGCTCACTAACATTTATCACCTTAGCTAGTTCCGCATTAGGGAAAATGACAAACGAAGCTGATTGTTTTTTGTCATAGAAACGAGCATCTTTCATCGAAGATTTCATCCGATCTGCGATGAATGAATAAACCAAAACTTCATTAGGTTTAAGTCCCTTAGCAAACATGTCTGTATATGTCTTAACAAATTGACGCATAATAAAAACTCCCTTTCCGATTCATATCGATAAGAGAGTTCACTAAATATGTATAGTTTTTTGGTATATCCATTTTTGAATGGTATAATAGAACTATAAATTTACGAGTGTTAGCAACTGTTAACCGGCCAAAGTTAAGTGTGGTTGCTAATGAACTCCCTATTGATATGAATTGAGCATCCTGCATTGTGGGGTGCTCTTTTTATTTATACCAATAGAATACTTATATCTTTGACTTTTGTCAATAGCAAATACTGTATACTACATTACTACAATATTACATTACTACTTTACTACATATAGTAAATATTACATTACTACATTACTACTTGCATTAAATACTACTATGCTACAAAACTACATTACTACTTTACTACAAGTAGTAAAGACCACAATACTACATAGATAGATATCAATCAATGAATACTAATATAATAATAAATTTATTGACACTTAAAAGTGTTAATACTACAATACTACATGTAGTAATTATTACAAAACCACAGAACTACATTACTACAAGTAGCATTTACTACAAAACCACAAAACTACATTACTACAAGTAGTAAAGACTACATAAATCATCTTAAAAAAATTTTTTTACAGGAGATCTATTTATGGCTAAAATTGTTACTTTTGGAAATTTCAAAGGTGGTACAGGTAAAACAACGAATAGTTGTATGATTGCAAATCAACTTGCAGTAAAAGGATATAAAACTTTAGTTGTGGATTTAGATCCACAAGCAAATGCAACTTCTATGCTTTCAGCAACTAAAAGGGCTCTAACGAATGAGGTTGTTCATTTTGACACTACTATGATGACAGCGGTTAGTGAAGGTAGTTTATCTAAAATTGTAACTAAGATTAAGGATAATCTTTATTTATTACCTAACTTTGCTGATTGGTCGTCATATCCACTTTTCTTAGAAAAGAAATTTAGGAACAGTCAATATGATCGAGCAACATACTTCAAGAAACTTTTAGGACCAATTGAAAATGATTATGATTATATTATAATTGATACTCCACCAACAATTAGTGTCTACACTGATTCTGCTTTAATGGCATCTCAGTATGTAGTTATTGTTTTACAAACCCAACAACGTTCATTTGATGGTGCACAAACATATCTAGAATATCTTAGAGAACTTGTTAAAAACTATAATGCCAGCTATAAAATAGTTGGAATACTTCCGGTTTTATTAAAGAATAGTTCACAAGTTGATGAAGTGATTTTGCAAAAAGCTGTTGAAGAATTTGATAAAGATAATGTATTTGAAAATATTGTTAAAAACATGGAAAGATTAAAACGTTATGATATTATTGGAATCGTTGATCCTAAGATTCAAAAACATGATATCCATGACCGTAAAGTAAATCGTTTATATTCACAAATTACGGATGAGTTTATAAGGAGAATTAACAATGTCTAAAAATTTATTAGAAGAACAATTTGATAATAATCAAAAAAATAAAGAAACTCCCAAAGATATGTTTTCACGTTCTAATTTGGACTTGGATAATGAGGAGACTAAGACAAGGAAAAAAACTACTCAAAATAATAAAACTAGTACACTTAGAATTTCATTAACTAATATAAATCGCCTTAAAGCGCTGAGTGAAGTTTTGCAATTGAGTAGTATTGATGAAGCGATTGGAAATGCAATGGACAATCGTGAACTTAGTCTTAATGATACAGAAAAAACTGAATACAAAATGATGCTTAAAATTTTGAATCGCAAAAATAATCTTTAATCATTATAATAAGAACCTCTTCTATTTATTAGAAGAGGTTCTTATAGTACATACTACAATACCACATTACTACAAGTAGTAAAAACTACATCACTACTTTACTACATTACCACATATATTTATGTACATTACTTATTTCATTTTTTAGTGTATAACTGTTGTTATTCAGTATAACCGTTAGTACAATTTTTTAATTAAATCATTAAATAATACTACAAGTAGTATTAACTACAATACTATTTTACTACAAGTAGTAATTACTACGTTACTACATTACTACTTTACTACATAATTGATTATTAAATATTTTTTCTAAATATGTAAATTGAAATTAGATAATAAATAGCTTTCTAAGTAATAATATTAGTATTCTAAAAATAAATTTAATTAAATAATAAAAATTTTCTACTATAAAAAGAATTAATAAATTGTATTAATATGCATTATTTTTTTCAAATAATTTATTGACAGCATTTTTTTACGGTGTTAGGATTATGTCAATCTTAAATAACAACGAGCGATGAAAAGATAAGTAAAATCTGAATTGTCTTTAGAGAGTTAGCGTTTGGTGAAAGCTAGCGTCAATGATGATTTGAAAATGGTCTTCGAGCGGAATTCGGTTGAGCAGATTGTTAAATCGAATTGGGATGGACTCCATTAACCAAGTCCGAGTATACCTGATATTTATATCAGTCGTACTTATGAGGTGTGTAGTGTAAGCTAGACACGAACAAAGGTGGTACCGCGATAGATCGTCCTTGGAACATGATTTTCATGTTTCAAGGATTTTTTTTTGCTTAAATTCTAATACAAAATTATAAAACAGGAGAT
>NZ_JBYLUE010000002.1:0-1338440 GCF_058107265.1 Nicoliella sp. ESL1149
ACTCTCCCTATTGTCTTAAAAGGCCCCAGGGAGACGACTTCGATGAGATGTCATGTATCTTGAAAGTGCCATCCCTTAAAACTACGATCATTCATCCCTGTTTCAACGGCATTCCTATCTCACGATTACATACTAACAGTGACATAGGATAAAAATAACGTTAAATGATTAATAATAATGACGTTTGGTTATGTTTTTATATATATAATGTACAAACTTATTAACAAAATTTTTTTAAATAGATTATTATTATTGATTAATTAAGATGTTTTACTATTGTTAATATTACTGTGATAACAACATTTAAGACATTATTTAGACTATTCAGGATACAAATAGAGTCCTCATTCATTGTTTTGTTGTATAGTTTATTTGTTTTTTGTTTTATTAAGTTAAAAGTAAAATATATCAACTTACATTTTTTTTATAAATGTTAAATAAAAAGATAAATCCTGGGAATCTAATCCCGTGAGATTTATCTTTAACTCTAGCCAGTTATTCAACTGATTCATAATTCCTTAAGCATCTTCATAATAGTTCTTTTATTTAGAAAACGCAAGTGACATCCCTAATAAAATATAAAATAAATAAATAGATTCATCTGTTGAAAAATACAATACCATTAATTCGTTAGCTGACAAGTATTTTTACTTGTCAGCTAATTACTTTTTGAAATAAAAAGATAAGTCCTCGGCAACTCAGCCCTGCTAGACTTATCTAAATACCTTAGCCAGTTATTCAACTGATTCATAATTCCTTAAGTATCTTTATAGTAGTCCATTTATTTATAAAATGCAAGTAAATCTAAGTCTAATTTAAATTAATTATTTAAATATCAAGCATACCCTCCAAAAATGAATCATTATATATTTTTAATTAGTGCATAAAAAAGATAAGTCCTGGGCAACTAATCCCGTGAGACTTATCTAAATACCTTAGCCAGTTATTCAACTGATTCATAATTCCTTAAGCATCTTTATAATAGTTCTTTTAAACTAAGATAATGCAAGGACATTCGTAAATTAATTTATTTTTTCATCTCAACTAATTATTATCAACGAACTGTTGAATCTGTGCAACTACTTTTTTAAGATCATCACTACTAGCGGCATAACTAAAACGAAGATAACCTTCTCCACCAGGTCCAAAGATTACCCCCGGCATGACACCAACTTTAGCTTCTTTAGCTAGCCGTAATGCAAATGCGACACTATCATGGCCATATTTAGCAGGGATCTTTGCGAAGATGTAAAAAGCCCCTGTTGGTTCAGGACTTAAAAAACCGGCTTTCGTTAAACCATCCCGTAACAAAGCTCTTCGTTTAAGATAAGCTCGCTTCATTGGTTCAGCATCATCTTCACCATGTAAGAATGCCTCACTAGCCGCATATTCTGCATTATTAGTTGCATGAGTCGTGATTAAAGTATGAACCGCATTAATTTTTTTGATCAATGGAGCCGGACCACAGATCAAACCGATTCTCCAGCCAGTCATTGCGAACGTTTTTGAAGCTCCATTTAAAAGAATCGTTTGTTCTGGCAGGATCTTAGCGATTGAAAAATGAGGTTCATCGTAAGTCATTTCACTATAGATCTCATCACTGATCAAGAAGATATTATGTTTTTTAATCACATTGGCTAGCGCTGTTAACTGGTCTTTAGTATAGGTATTGCCGACTGGATTGTTAGGATAATTAATGATCACTGCTTTGGCTTTAGGATGGTCTTTTAAGGCCGTATTTAATCGCTCTGGGGTCAAAATGAAGTCATCTTTTGCGGTATTGATAAAGATCGGTTCACCACCGCAAAAATTGATATTAGCCGCATAGAGTGGATATGTTGGGGTAGGAACGATGACTTCATCTCCGGGGTTCAATAGAGTCGTAAAAACATCATGGATTCCTTCTGCTACCCCTACCGTTGTAATGATCTGATCATCTGGATCATAATCAAGGTCATATTTATCGTGAAGAAATTTAGCAGCGTTGACCCGTAATGGTTCGATACCCAGCGAATCAGTATAATGACTTTGGTCATCATTGATTGCTTGGATGGCAGCTGATTTAATGTGTTCTGGCGTCGGAAAATCTGGTTCCCCATAAGTAAGTGAGATCAGTCCTGGAATATTAGCGATTCGCATATTAAAATCAACGATTTGATTTGATTGCATCGTTTGCACTTTTTGATTCAAATGTTGTAATTGTTGTTTTAGATCCATCAATGATTCCCTCCTTCTGCAAGGCCCTTTTTAAATGTTTCCACAATTAGGCATCCCCATCGTTAAATTCAATCTAACAGCTAAACTATTCGTTAGAACCATCATCTCAAAAGGATGCCGCCTAGAGAAAGCCTCACTAAACATTTCAATAAATGCATAATTAGCTTGAACTTATTTAGCTTGGTCTCCGCGAATTTGATGCAATTTTTCTGCCAAGTGAACTAATCCAATTGCGAACTTATGATTATGTGCAATATAGCCATGCTTAAGGCCTAAGCGATAAATATAGCCATTAATGTATTCAACTTCGGTTGGTCGGTCAGTTACCAGATCTTGGTACATTGAAGGATAATGTTCTGGATTAACGTCATGGGCAGTATGATAGATTACTTGCCATTCTTCTTCACGCGTATTCAATAGTTCGATCCCAGCTCGTTCACAAACATCGAACGCTTCATTAATCAGGTCGATACTCATCGATTTAGCTGAAGGCGCTTCGATGAATTCACCATAGGCACATTGGAAACTAGTGGAAAGACTGTTCAAGACGGAATTGAAGATGACTTTAGACAATAACGTTCCCATGAAATTAGTATGGATACTAGCGTTCAATCCTGCTTCAGTAAATTCTTTAGCAATTTCTTTAGTCGTAGCATCAACTTTTTCGGTTTGATTAGCTAGATTACAGGAACCAGTCCCTTTTTTCGCTACATAATCAACATCCCCAGGTTTAGTTAAGATACTACCGATCAAAGCAGTTCCCCCGATCACATGTTGTTTAGGGAAATATTGATCGATCTTTTCAATATGACCCATCCCATTCATTAAAGTGACCGCATATTGGTCATCATTGAAGAAATGAGCACAACGTTTAAGCATTTCTGACAGACCGATCTGTTTGGTAAATGGGATCACAACATCAGGATGCCCATGATATTCTTCAGGATAATAAATATTGTCGATCGGAACTAAATGACGTCCTTGGCCTCGGCGAGAAACGTAAACACCATGTTGTTTCCTGATCGTTTCAACTTGAGGTTCCCAAGTATCGATAAAGTCAACTTGATACCCTACTTCTTGTAATAATGTTCCAAAATGAAGGCCCATGCCCCCAGCACCTAAAATTGCGTATTTCATCGTTCAACATCCTTTCTTGGTCAACGTTATTTAAAAATATGATCACAACTAAGTTGATCGTATAAGTATTGATAACACACTGAATATATTCCTGATTACCTTAATTTCGTAAAAAACAAAAAACCCCGCTTCTAAATTAATAGAAACGGGGTAACCGTGGTACCATTCTAATTCAGATACAGTTCAAGCTGCATCCCTCACTAACGTCTAACAACGCGTGCACTAGTAATGAAGTGCCAAGCCATCATTGCCTCATTGACAATGCCAAATCACAACCCATCTTCATTCGTCCGCTTCGATCGTCTCACAGCCAGTGACGATTTTCTGGCACCAAGAACGAATTACTCTGCTGCTCATTTTGTTTAATTACGAAATTAATTAATATATATTCTAGGCCAAAAGAAAATAAAGTCAATTATTTTAATAAAAAGCCTTTAATTAAATTTGGAGCGTTCTTAATTATTAATATTGTAAATTTTGATAGCTGACAAGTAAAATTACTTGTCAGTCGTTGCTTTTTAAAATAAAAAAAGATAAGTCCTGGTAACTGAGCCCGTGAGACTTATCTAAACATCTTAGCCAATTGATTCATAACTGATTCAAATTATTTTTAACTTTGTTAATTCCTTAAGCATCTTCATAATAAATCATTTTTAACTTTGTTGCAAGTTTTTAGTTAATTTGTTTTGTTATTTTTGTTTATTTAAAGTTAAAGTAAAATATAATTAATTACAATTATATAATTATAAATCAAAAATTATCGCCTTTATTATTCCTTACCATTCCAATCTAGTTCTTCCAAATAAAAAACGACCAATATTTTTACATTGATCGTTTTTTTATTGAATCTAATTTGATTAATAATTAGATGGAACTAGACTGCCACTTACGACCCATCCCTTAAGTGTATGATGTAACGAGTCAATCTGATAATAGGTATTGCCATCATTTGTCTTAGCAATTCTTTGCACTCTAAATAGTCGCCTTGTTTAGCTAATTGATTCACATCAACTTGATTTGAAATGATCTTGGCACCGTTCAATGCACTAGGTTTATTAAACACGCGTGCTTTACCATTCAAAACGTGGGTTATAGTTATGATCACTTTAATGATCATCTTTCAACACGATATTAGTGATCTTAACTTTAATAAAAGCATTCGTAACAATTGGAGCAGCTTTGATCCCATTCCATCCCCAAACACTGTGATGTTGAGAAACCACCTTATAATAGAAGGTCCCATCATTAGTTCGTGCCACTTGATAAGTCATGAAACGAGCTCCTTGATTGATCAACTTATTCACATCAGCTCCATTGGAAATCAATTTGGCATTCGCTAACCCACTAGGCCGGTCAAAGATCCATCGCATCCCAGTCAAACTCTTGTTATAGGTTTGATGAGCAAGTTTATGTTGAGCTACGATCTTTAAATTGTTATTAGATCGAACAATATTATTGGCACCACTATTAGAACTGTTAGTTTTCTTACTAGTCGTAATAGTAATTTTAGTATTAGCACTAGCAGGTAATACTCCCCCTACTATAAAAAATAATAAGACACTTACCAATAGACATATTTTAGTAATTTTCTTTCCCATAATTAAGACTCCATCCATATATAAAAATAGCTTTATTGGACTTATCGTATATCCTTTCATCTGACCTACCCACATAGTCAGAACTGATCATGGGACTCAAAATATTTTTCCTACCAGTTAGTAACATGCTTTATAATAACAATTTTTACTTCTAAGGTACAAACGTTTTAAAAGTGTCACCCATCAATAACATCGATTTACAAATTTTAATCTCATTTTTTGATGTTCGAATTAGTTACTAGACCTATTATTCATGGCTATGAACAATTTTTGAGCGAACAGCTTTTTTCATCAAATAACTTTTAAAAAAAGTGACAAACCATTCTTTTTATCCCATTCGTAATAGCAACACTTTTTATCCGTATGCATCCCGATACTTTTTTAGTTGCAAATCATAACTTTTAACAATAAAAAAGCTTACTGGAATTCACCAATAAGCTTTTTGCTTTCGTCCAATTACGAAATGAAATTTTTACTCTTGAACGATTTTAATTTTTAATTATTTTCCAGGAACATAGTCCTTGTCGATGATCAAAATTGGTTTAATAACAGAGCCATCGTTAGAAGCTTTATCGGCTTCATTAATGTCTTTAAAATCAAAAGTCTTTTCCAACGTATCAAATGGGAAGTTCCCTGCTTGCCAGAATTCGATCAATTTCTTGATCGTAATTTGAGGAACTGCATTACCCATTAAGACCCCATCAATATGTTTTTGACTAGCTTCAAGATCAGTCCATGGGTTAACGGTCATACTATGTTGAGTAACTGCTAATGGCGCAAAATGACCACCAGGAGCTAAGGCTGTCACACATTCTTCTTGTAACTTAGTCAAACCAGTCGTATCAACAACATAATCTGCACCTAAGCCATCAGTAAGATCTTGAACCGCTTTGATCCAATCGGTCTTCGCATTATTGATCACATCGGTTGCTCCTAACTTCTTAGCAACTTCCAACCGGGCATCATGGTGGTTAACACCAATTATCTTAGAACAACCCATGATCTTAGCAGCCATTAAAGCACCGAGACCAACAGCTCCAGTTCCCATGATAACGATCGAAGAACCAGGAGCTGGTTTCAAAGCGTTGAAGATAGTTCCAGCACCGGTAACAAAACCACAACCTAAAGGTCCTACCTTACGAAGATCGATATCCTTAGGAACCTTGATAATATTACGGTCGTTAACGATCGTTTCAGTCGTAAAACTAGATTGATCAAAGAAATTCGAAATAGGTGAACCATCTTTGGCAAAGAAAGCATGTTTACCGTTTGCACGAACTCCACAAGCATTCAATTTACCCCAGTTCACACAACTAGCTGGAAAACCAGCAAGACAGTTCTTACAAGTTCCATCATAAGCATAACTTAGAACAACATGATCACCGGCTTCGATACCCTTGACATCGTTACCAACTTTTTCAACGATCCCAGCCCCTTCATGTCCAGCAATTGCAGGATAAGGGAAGGTCCCAGTTTGTCCATCAACATCTCCGTTCCGGACAGTTTCATCAGTATGACAGATCCCAGAAGCGACCATGTGAACGAGCACTTCATTGCTATCTAATTCATCATCTAAATCTACTTTTTCTAACTTAAAGGCGGCGTTACGTTCATCAACGACGGCTGCGGTAATTTCTTTCTTCATTCTATTCCACTCCTTTTCACGATCATCGGGAGACTATCAAAACTTAGTTTCTCGAACTACCCTTAATATATTCTTTTCCCATTTAAAAGCAATCATTTAGTCTAAAAAGATGCTTTATTTTCCATAAAGCTAGTGCTAACTTAAATTATTTAGTTTTGATTAGGAACTAGTTAATTTGAGCCGTGGTAAATATAATTTGTCAGGTCCTGCTAGATCATGTTTTCGTTTTAAGTACCCCTGCGCTTCTAAACGATCCATGATCTGGACACACTGAACTACAGATACTTCCAACTGATGACTAAGTTCTTCCATTGGGTATGTAATGAAAGCTTCTTCCGGATGCATATATCGATAAGCTAAGCGCACTGCTCTTTCCGTTCCTCCAAACACCCCAACACATAAGCCGCTCGAATATCCCCATGTTCCATAATGTATTTTAAATCCATCCTGCTCCACCTCTTTTAATAGCACATAGGATTAAATACGTAGAAAAGAACATAAGTTGATGTGAAATGTTTTTTTATTATTTATTTTTTTATTTTTAAGTTAAAGTAAAATATTATAAATATACATGTAAAATGACACAAAAAAAGCATCCCTTTTCAGGAATGCCTACTTAGGCGGTATGTGGGAATCGAACCCACGCGTGCTGGATCCACAAACCAGTGTGTTAACCCCTTCACCAATACCGCCATATCATTATTAACAAGATATTATTGTAGCTTATTTTAAGAGTCCCGTCAAATCTATGAATATACTAAAGGTCAAATTATCATGCTCATTAATAATGATAAAATTATTTTATATTGACTAATAATATGAAAAATAGTCTAATTTTCTGCTAAAAATCGCTCTATTCATCTCTAAATTCATATTAAAGTAAATAATACTATTAAGATAATTATTCCTTGTTGAGGGAATTTTATTAACATTTTAATTAGTTTTATTTTTATATAAGTTAAAGTAAATAAGTATTATATTCATTTTATAATACTATCTATATAGAACACAAAAAAAGACATCCCCTTTTGGAGATGTCTTTTTTAATTAATCAGAAGTGATTAAAGTAATGATTTAACGCACTTCTTATTACTGGTAATGTAACGTCCATCGCTAAGATAGAAACGAGTAATGGTACCTTGTCTTACCGTCTTAACGATCTTGAACTTACGTCCCTTAGCAACCCATTTACCTTTATCGCTAAAGTCTTTGGTTGAATGGATTTGGATTCCACCACGTTTAGTAACTTTGACTAATCTAACTTTATCAGCCTTTTCGTAGTAAACATCGTGAAGATGTACATTAGCGAGAATGTACTTACCATTTGCTAATTTGTAGAACGTCTTACCATTCTTTGTGATCTTGCCAACAACTCTGAATACCTTGGCATCAGCAAGTTTTTCAGCCTTGTAATAAGCACCCTTAGCACTCTTAAGATCAGGTTGACTGTAAAGTTGAACCCCACGAGTACTGTAAAGATGTTTAGTTACAGGAACTAACTTGTCTGCAGCAGAGCTTGCGTTCGATGAAGCAGAACTAGCATTACTACCGTTAGAAGCACTACTGTTACCACCATTCGAAGCGCTAGAAGCACTTGAACTAGCATGACTACTGTTGGATGATGCAGCACTGGAGCCATTGGAACTAGAGTTACTACCGTTAGAAGCAGAACTTGAACCGTTATTAGAACCAGAGTTACCACCATTTGAAGTAGAGCCAGAACCATTGGATCCTGAGTTACCACCATTGGAAGCAGAACCGGAACCATTGGATCCTGAGTTACCACCATTGGAGGCAGAACCGGAACCATTGGAACTAGAACTGGATGGAGTAGCTGAGCTTCCGTTCGATGAAGCAGAACTGGAATTAGAACTGCTGGATGATGCGGAACTAGCGTGACTACTGTTGGATGATGCAGAACTAGAACTGGAGCTACTGGATGATGCGGAACTAGCATGACTACTGTTAGATGAAGCGGAGCTAGAACTGGAACTGCTGGATGATGCAGAGCTAGAACTACTGGATGATGCGGAGCTCTTTGCGGATGCACTTGAAGCAGAAGATGCAATTGATTTAGCAGTTGATTCTGCAGTAGCTGCACTAGATGCAATTGAAGCTTCAGATTTAGCAGCAGATGATGCTACTGAAATAGCAATATTAGCAGCTGAAACATCCTTGATTTGAGCAGCGTATGAAGCAGCAACATTATTTTCAGATTCTAGTTGAGCTATTTCACCCTTAGCTTGATATGACTTAGCAAGTGATTGAGCAGATTGCATAGCACTTTGAGCACTTGCATTAGAAACTGCTTGTGCCTTTACAGAATTACCTTCTCTATCAGCAGCAGATGCGTACTTAGATGCTGCAATTGAAGCAGCACTAAACTTAGCAGCTTCTGAACTAGCAGCAGCACTAGCACTAGCAATGATCGAATCATAGTTAGTAGCGGAACTAGCAGCGGATGCACTGGATGAAGTTGCACCGAATGTCCGAACAGCACCGAAGCCTTGAGTTGCGGAAACTGTTTGAGCATCGTTGTCATCACCCATTCTGTCGAAATCATCCCCATCAGTAACAGTAACATTGTTAATACCAGCAAATAATGAAGCAATGATACTATTTGCATCGGCACTAACTTGAGCAGCGTGGTCATTTCCAGAACTAACGATTGAATTAGTATTGGCCATGATGGAGTTAGCAACACTAACGTTGTTTGAAGCAACGGAAGCGGCACTAGCAACAATGCTCATTGGAACATCGATACCAGCAGCAGCATCGGAAACTGCCTTAGCAGCATCAGAAGCCTTAACTGTTTCACCATTCGTAGCACTAGCAGCACTAGCAGCCATGGAAGTGAACATGTTAACATTTGCAGAGTCACCTTCAACACTGGCAGCTAATCTAGCAGCATTGTTATCACCGCTTTGATAAGCATTAACAGCATCTTTGGCAGCATCATTAGCAGCTGTAACAGCTGATTGAGCACTGTTGTTATTAGCAACAGTACTTGCAACCAAGTTCAATGCGCTAGCATAAGCTTGGCTAGCAACGACCGTAGCGGAACTAGCAGCAGTCGTCAAGTTGTTGATCCGAGCGTTAGCACTATCAGCAGCAGCTTTAGCACTAGCAACCACAACGTTTTGTTGACTATTAGCAGCAAAACCACTCAACAAGTTGATGTTAGCTTGAGCTTGACCAGCAGTGGTGATCATACTTTGATAACCAGCACTAGCTTGGTTAGCGTAACTACCAGCAAGACTAGCAGAAGCACTAGCAGCACTAACACTTAATGAACCAGCAGCAGCCTTACTGTCAGCAGCGCTCTTAACGTTGTTAACAGCAGCAACTTCAGAGTTGATCTCGTTAACGATTTGATCAGCCTTGACCTTGTCAGTAGCAGTTCTGGTATTCAACTTAACAGCACTTGTAGCTAATGAGTTGACGTTAGAACCACCAGAATGACTACCATCAGTAGCAACACTAGCAACAGCGGAGTTAACAGCTGTTTGTGATTCAGCAGCACTTAAAGCATTCATAGCGTAACTAGCTTGCTTCAAGTAAGCATCCCCTAAGACGTTGTTACCAAATGCGTAAGCCATGGAAGCTTGAGCAGCATTCTTATCAACTAAGGAAGCAGCTTGACTTGCCAAAGCAGCATTGATAGCAGCATCATTAGCAGCTTGATCAGCCCGACTAGCATTGGAACTAGTCTTTTGAGCTTCTTGACTAGCTTGGTTAGCTAATGCGGAAGCGCTATTAGCAGCGTTAGAAGCATTAGAAGCAAGACTAGCTAAGGAAGCATTACCAGGGAACAAGTTGGCATCGCTTTGAACTGCGGCAGCACTTTGTTGTGCTTGAGCAGCTTCACTAGCCATTTGACTAGCAACGACACTGGCCATCTTAGCGTAGCTATCAGCAGCATCGGCGTTCATGCGAGCACCAGAAGCATTTGCACTAGCAGATGCGTTCATTGCAGCAGCACTAGCAATTGGAGTATTGGCAGCACTACTACCGGCATTAGCAGAAGCAGAAGTTAAGCTATCAGCACTAACGAGGTCAGCCACAGCCTTGGAAGCAGCAATTGAAGCATTGGCTTCATCACTGTTTGCAGAGGCAGCAGCAAGACTAGCAGTCTTAACAGCGGAAGTCATAGTAGACATTGCGCTGCGTGAGTTGAGCTTGTAAGCACTAGTTACAACACTAGCAGCACTGTTCAACAATGAATCGTAAGTTTCAGTTAATGAAACGTTACCTTCAGCACGAGCTGATTGTTCAGCACTAGCATACTTGGAAGCATCATCAGCAGCAGAACTACCGATCAAGTAATTTTGAACAGCCGCACTAGCAGCAACACTACCAACTAAGGAAGCACCGTTAGCCCGAGCAGATTCTTGTTCAGCTAATTGATCAGCAGCACTAGCTAAGCTGACTTGTTGTTCAGCATCACTAGCAAGTCCAGCGATAACAGCATTATCACTTTCGTTGACTGCAGCAGCCTTAGCAGCTTGACTAGCAGCACTCATTGCTAAGCTGACGTAACTTCTAGAAGCACTAGCAGCTTCGCTAGTAGCAATGGAGTAACTGTTAAGATCATTAGACATGCTGTTGACACTATCGATGATAGCACTATCAGCACTATTAGCACTGGATGCGGCAGATGAAGCACTAGCAGCGGATGAAGCACCACTGGTTTGAGCCTTAGCAGCTTGGCTAATTGCCTTGCTTGCGCTGTTAGCAGCGGAAGCAGCGGAACTAGCAATGCTCTTATCACTTTGAGCAGCACTATTAGCAGATTCAGCAGCAGAACGATCAGCACTAGCAGTACTACTATCGGCACTAGCCTTACTATCAGCGGAACTAGCAATTGCAGCAGCGGATGAAGCACCAGAAGCATCTCCATGAGCAGCAGCAGAACTAGCAGCCTTAGCAGCGGAACTGGCAATGCTTGCAGCATTAGAAGCATCACTAGCAGCAGAGTTAGCATCACTAGCAGCAGAACTAGCAGTTGAAGCAGCAGAACTAGCATCTGAGTTAGCACTATCGGCATCAGAAGCAGCGGAACTGATTACATCAGCAGCACTACTGATGACGCTGTTAGCAGGGTTGTTAGAAGCCATGCTTGCAGCACTGGAACTCATTGAATCGGTCTTAGAAGCAATGGAGTTCGTTGCAGATGATGCGGAACCAGCAGAACTAGCAGCTCTGGATGCAGCGGAAGCATCTGATTTAGCACCAGAAGCATCACTAGCAGCCTTAGAAGCATCACTAGCAGCGGAGTTAGCAGCATTGCTTGCACCACTTGTAGCGGAACTAGCATCGCTAGCGGCCTTAGAAGCGGCGGAACTAGCAGCGTTAGAAGCACTGGATGCTTCACTTCACTAGCAGCAGAACTTGCATCACTAGCAGCCTTAGAGGCAGCAGAGCTTTCACTCGATGCCTTAGAAGCAGCACTCGATGCAGCAGAAGCAGCACTCGATGCAGCGGAACTTGCACTCGATGCGATCGAAGCGGCACTGGATGCAGCGGAACTGTCACCACTTTGGGCAGCAGAACTAGCGGCAGAAGCAGCACTCGATGCTTGACTAGCAGCGGAGCTGGCAGCACTGGATGCGGAACTGGCATCACTAGCAGCGCTTGAAGCAGCGGAGGCAGCACTTGAAGCATCGCTGTTATCACTAGCAGCCTTGCTTGCAGCACTGGATGCCTTCGAAGCAGCGGAACTGGCTTGACTAGCAGCAGAACTGGCGGCACTGTTACCAGAAGCAGCAGAGGCAGCAGAACTGGCTTGACTAGCAGCAGAACTTGCTCCAGAAGCAGCAGAACTGGCATTGCTTGCGGCACTGGATGCAGCACTGGAGTTGCTTGAAGCACCAGAAGCAGCGGAGCGGAGCTGGCACCACTATTTGCAGAACTAGCAGCGGAACTGTTGGAACTTGCGGAACTAGCATCACTAGCAGCAGAACTTGCTGACTTAGCAGCGGAACTGGCTTGACTAGCATCACTAGCAGCACTTGAAGCAGTTGAACTTGCACTAGATGCAATTGAAGCAGCCTTAGAAGCATCACTAGCAGCAGAACTAGCATCGCTAGCATGTGAACTAGCAGCACTGGCAGCACTGGATGCAGCACTAGCAGCGGAACTAGCTTCACTAGCGTGCTTGCTTGCATCACTAGCGGCACTAGATGCAGCAGAACTGTTACCACTTTGAGCAGCAGAACTTGCGGCACTAGAATCACTGGATGCTTGACTTGCGGCGGAACTAGCTTGACTAGCAGCAGAGCTGGCAGCACTGGATTCACTAGATGCTTGACTAGCATCTGAACTAGCAGCACTAGAATCACTAGATGCTTGACTAGCAGCAGATGAAGCAGTTGAAGCAGCGCTGGATGCCTTCGAAGCAGCAGAACTGGCAGCACTGTTACCAGAAGCACCAGAAGCAGCCTTGGAAGCATCACTAGCAGCGGAACTTGCTCCAGAAGCAGCAGAACTGGCAGCACTCGATGCACTTGAAGTTGCACTCGATGCTGAGTTAGCACTCGATGCAGCCTTAGAAGCACCACTGTTATTAGAAGCAGCACTGGATGCAGCAGAACTTGCGGATGAAGCATCGCTAGATGCCTTTGAAGCATTGCTTGCAGCGGAACTAGCTTGAGCAGCAGAACTTACGTCAGCACTAACTTGACTATCTAAGCTCTTAGCCTTGGCTTGATCAGCGATTGCAGCCTTAGCAGCACTTTGAGCAGTTGAAGTTGCACTATCAGCAGTCGTCTTAGCATCACTAGCAGCATTGATAACGGCGTTAGCAGCATTAGCGTAACTAGTTGCTTGACTGATGAAGTTAGCAGCAGAGCCCATGTTACCAGCACTCATTGCGGAGTTAGCTTGACTGATAAAGATCGAAGCATTGTTAGCATTGGAACTAGCAACGACGGAAGCACTATCAGCAACACTAGCAGCAGAACTAGCAACGATGTAAGCGGAACTGGCAGCAGCGTTTTGAGCATCGGCATCGTTCTTAACAGAGTTCATAGCAGATGAAGCACTGTTCAAATCACTAGCAGCACTTGAGATCGTAGCATTGCTTGGATTACCAGCAACGATACTGCTCATCGTAGTACTTTGTGAAGTAACATCGGCAGAGTAACTAGTTACTGCCGTGTCAGCACTGGATGCTTGGCTAGCAGCAATACTTGCCTTCGTAGCATCGTCATTTGCAGCGGATGCAAACTTAGATGTTTGAGCAGAAGCATTTGATGCTTCGGAACTAGCAGCACTAGCAGCACTTGAAGCAGCACTGTTACCACCATTAGCGGCACTGGATGCAGCAGCAGATGCACTAGCTTCATAACTAGCAGCAGCACTTTCATCAGCGATGGCCTTAGAAGCAGCGATCGAAGCAACTGTAGTAGCAGAAGCAGCGATTACTGATTGAGCATTCGCATTAGCTTCGTAACTCTTCAATGAAGCAGCGGAAGCAACCGCTTGATCATTAAGAGCACTACCTAATGTTTCGTTACCAGCATTGTAAGCGCTAGCGGCTTGACTAGCTAAGCTAGTAACATTGACTGCTCCGGCAGAAGCAGCAGCATTATCACTATCAGCCTTAACAGCTGCGGCACTGGCAGCAGTTGCGGCATTAGATGCTTTAGCAGCTTGACTTTGTGCATCAGCGTTGTAACTAGCAACGGCTGAAGCAGCAGAACTAGCAGCAGAGTTAGCACTGTTTACGGCACTGTTTTGAGTATTAGCAGCAGCGTAACTTGAAGCAATGGCAGCTTGACTAGTTGCTAAACTATTGTAACCAGCAGTTACACTAGCAGCGGAACTAGCTTCAGCAGCGTAGCTTTCAGCTAAGGAAGCATTAGCATCAACTGAGCCTGCAATTGCGGAAGTTGCAGATGCAGTGGAGTTAGCATCACTAGCAGCGGAACTAGTATTGCTTGCACCGGACTTACCGGCACTAGCAGCACTGGATGCAGCGGAGTTAGCGGAACTAGCATCACTAGCAGCAGAACTGGCAGTTGAGTTATCAGATGAAGCTCTGGATGCAGCACTGGATGCCTTACTTGCAGCACTGGATGCAGCAGATGAAGCACTAGATGCAGCGGAGCTATCAGCAGATGCCTTACTTGCAGCACTAGATGCCTTAGATGCATCAGAACTAGCAGCGGAACTGTTACCACTTTGAGCAGCGGAACTAGCAGCACTGGAAGCACTGGATGCTTCACTAGCAGCAGAACTTGCATCACTAGCAGCGGAACTAGCCTTGCTTGCAGCGGAACTGGCTTCACTAGATGCGGAACTTGCTTCGCTAGAAGCGGAACTTGCATCACTAGCAGCAGAACTGGCCTTGCTTGCAGCACTGGATGCCTTAGAGCAGCAGGAACTAGCAGCGGAGTTACCAGAAGCACCAGAAGCAGTTGATGAAGCTTGACTAGCAGCAGAGCTGGCCTTGCTTGCAGCACTGGATGCAGCACTGGAATCAGAACTAGCAGCGGAACTTGCGGAACTAGCATCAGAACTAGCAGAACTTGCACCAGAAGCAGCAGATGAAGCACCAGAGTTAGCGGAGCTTGCGGATGAAGCAGCGCTTGATGCATCAGATGCATGACTAGCAGCACCACTAGCAATGGATGCCTTCGTTACATCAGCCTTAGCTTGGCTATCAAGAGCGGAAGCCTTAGCTTGATCAGCGATCGCAGCACTAGCAGCAGCCTTAGCACTGGCAGTCATACTGTCAGCATCGGACTTAGCAGATGCAGCAGCACTGATGACTGCGTGAGCAGCATTAGCATAACTAGTAGCGGCATTAGCAAATGAGGTAGCAGCGGAAGTGTTACCAGCACTAGCAGCGGAGTCAGCTTGACTAGCAACGAAGCTGGCCATGTTGGCAGCGGAACTAGCAACTGTTGCAGCACTAGCAGTTGCACTAGCATCGTTCTTAGCAGCAGCAGCGGCGGAACTAGCAATTGCGTTTTGACTATCAGCATCACTCTTAACGCTGTTCATAGCACTTTGAGCACTGTTCAAGTCAGCAGCAGCACTAGCAATTGCGGAGTTGCTTGGGTTACCAGAAACGAAGCTGGCCATGTTAGCACTTTGAGCATTAACATCGTTGGAGTAACTAGTTACGGCATTGTCAGCACTAGATGCTTCGGAAGCATAACTTTGAGCAGCAGAAGCATCAGCTTGAGCAGCGGAGTTGAATGCAGAAGCACTAGCAGAATCACTGGCAGCAGAACTGGCAGCACTATTAGCGGAACTAGCAGCACTACTATTAGCACCAGAAGCAGCCTTAGAAGCAGCATTGGAAGCAGAGTTCAAGGAAGCAGAAGCAACCTTGGCAGTGTTTTCATCAGCAACCGCTTGACTAGCAGCGGAAACAGCGATCTTAGTTAAGCTAGATGTTGCGGTAGTTGCACTAGCAGCAACCGTAGCATTTTGACTAGCGATAGATGCGTAAGATTCGATTTGGGCAGTTTGAGCAGTAGCACTAGCAAGGTTACCGTTGTTGTAGTTAGCAGCAGCTTGACTAGCTATAAAGTTAGCCATGTTGTTGGCACTTTGAGCAGCGGAGTTAGCAGCACTGATCACAGCAACTTGTGAGTTAACGGCACTATCAGCACTGATGGCGATACTCTTTTGATCTTGAGCATCACTATTAGCACTATTGATGATGGCCATTTGACTGTTAGCATCAGAAGCGGTACTTGCAAGACTAGCATTGGAAGGATCAACCGTAACTAAGCTATTGATCTTAGCAGCAGTATTACTACCAGCACTCGTGTCAGCACTAACAACGGAAGCAGCAGAGATGGCAACTGAAGTTGCACTATCAGCGACACTCTTATTAGCACTAGCAAGGTTAACATCGTTAGAGGTTGCACTAGCAGCGGAACTAGCAGCACTGGATGCTGAATTAGCAGAACTAGCACCACTCTTACCACCGTTAGCAGCGGAACTGGCAGCACTTGAAGCACTAGCAGTTACACTAGCTTGAAGTGCGATGGTTTGAACATCCTTAGCAGCTTGAGCAGCAGCGGAACTAGCAATATCAGTTTGTGATTGAATTGCAGTGGAGTTAGCAACCATGGAGGCAGCGTTAACACTAGCAACGATCACAGCTGACTTAGCTGCAGCAGCGTAACTAGAAGCAGATGTGACATCCCCTGCTAAGTAAGCAGAGTTTGCAGATGCATCATTAGCACTAACGGCATCAGAAGCACTTGAAACGGCAGCACTTAAGGCAGCAGTTGAAGCGTTGATGCTGTTAGCAAGACTAGCAGCGTTAGTTGCGATAGCAGATTGACTATTAGCATCACTATCAGCAGATGTGATAGCAGCAATAGCAGAACTAGCAGCAGCAGCGTAACTAGCTAATGACATTAGCGGAGTTTGCAGATGCAAGTGAAGCAACACTGTCGTTAGCCTTTTCAGCAGAAGCAGTATCACTATTTGCAACTACGGCGTAAGATCTAGCTTCACTAGCGTAACTATTAGCAGCAGATGCATTAGCATTAGCACCAGATGCAGCACTGTTAGTAACTGTTTCAGCGGAGTTAGCAGATGAAGCATTGCTAGAAGCAGCGGAACTGTTACCACTAGCTTGACTAGCAGCACTAGAAGCGTTGGAAGCATCGGATTTAACATCGATAGACAAACTACCAGCAGCCTTTTCATCGGCAACGGCTTGAGATGCAGCCGACTTAGCAGTTGAAGTTGCAGCGTCAGCGACACTCAATTGAACAGTGGCATCACTTTCGTAGCCCTTCAATGCATTAGCTGAAGCAGTAGCTTGACCAGCATAGATATCACCATTAGCGGTGTTACCAGCATTGTAGTAGCTTACGGCAACGCTAGCTAAGCTATTGATATTGATAACGGCATTAGAAGTATTGGCATTATCATTATCAGCCTTGTTAGCAGCAGCGGAAGCAACACTAGCAGCACTAGCAGCAATTGATGATTGACTTTGTGCATCAGCATTGTAACTGGCAACGGCTGAAGCAGCAGAACTAGCAGCAGAGTTGGCACTGTTTACTAGGCTGTTTTGCGTATTAGCAGCGGCGAAGCTAGAAGCAATCGCAGCTTCACTAACCGCAGCACTGTTATAACCAGAAGTTACACTAGCAGCGGAACTAGCGATCACAGCATAGCTTTGGGCGGCAGTAGCATCAGCATCGACCTTACCGGCAGTTACTGAAGTTGCACTGGCAGTTGAAGCAGCAGATCCTGGAATATTGCTTGCAGAATTAGCACCAGACTTACCAGAGCTAGCAGCACTTGAAGCATCACTAGCAGCAGAACTGGCAGCACTTGCGGCACTGGAAGCAGTTGAGCTATCAGCGGAAGCCTTGGATGCAGCGCTCTTAGCCTTGCTTGCAGCACTTGAAGCATCACTAGCAGCACTAGATGCAGCGGAACTAGCAGAAGCAGCCTTGGATGCATCACTAGCAGCCTTGCTTGCAGCGGAACTAGCGGCAGAACTGTTACCACTTTGAGCAGCAGAACTAGCATCGCTAGCAGCCTTCGAAGCATCACTGGCAGCGGAACTAGCATCACTAGCAGCGGAACTAGCAGCCTTGCTTGCGGAACTAGCGGCACTGGATGCGGAACTAGCATCACTAGCAGCTGAGCTAGCATCGCTAGCAGCGGAACTAGCTTGACTAGCAGCACTGGATGCCTTAGATGCATCACTGGCAGCGGAACTGTTACCAGAAGCATCAGAAGCAGCCTTGCTTGCAGCACTGGCAGCACTGGATGCATTTGAAGCATTGCTAGAAGCACCACTGGCATCACTACCAGCCTTGCTTGCAGCAGAACTAGCATCAGAACTATCAGAACCGGCATTAGAAGAGTTAGAACCAGCAGCGGAACTACCATTAGCGGAGTTCGAAGCTTGACTGGCAGCACTGGATGCCTTAGATGCATCACTATCGGCACCACTAGCAGCATTAGCGGAGTTAACAGCAACACTGATATCAGTATCTAATGACTTAGCAGCAGCTTGATCAGCAATTGCCTTACTTGCAGCAACTGAAGCATTGTCAGTTGCACTCTTAGCAGTTGCAGCAGCAGAACTAGCATCACTGATAACATTGATAGCTTGACTAGCAGCACTTTCAGCTTGTGAAGTTAATGCAGCAGCATCGGAATTGTGATGTGCATTGATAGCAGCAGCAGCTTGACTTGCATAAGTGTTAGCCATATTAGCAGCAGAACTTGCAACTTGACTGTCCACATTAGCTTGACTAGCAGCAGATTGAGCAACTAAAGCGTTGGCACTAGCAGTACTGTTTTGAACATCAGCATCATTCTTAACACTGGTCATTGCAGAAGTATCACTATTCAATCTAGCAGCGGCACTGGAAATAGCAGCGTTACTTGGGTTGTTAGAAACAATGGCGTCCATAGCCTTACTTTGTTGATCAGCATCAGCAGAGTAACTGTTTACAGCACTATCAGCACTAGATGCTTCGCTAGCATATTTAACAGCGTTAGCAGCATCAGCATTAGCAGCACTTGCGTAGCTGTTAACTTGTGCAGAAGCACTTTGACCAGCCGCACTAGCAGAACTTGCAGCACTGGAACCACCCTTAGCAGCAGAACTGTTAGCAGATGATGCGGAACTTGCAGCACTACTCATAGCAGCAGAAGCAACATTCGCAGTATTTTCATCATCCTTAGCCTTGCTTGCAGCGATACTACCAACAGAAGTTAAGCTTGTTGTAGCATCAGCAGCAATCTTGGCAGCGGAAGCATTAGCAACCGCAACAGATGCAGCACTAGAAGCTTGTGAAGTAAAGTTATCACCAGTTGTGGTTTGACCAGCATTGTAAGCACTAGCAGCTTCACTAGCATATTGGTTAGCAAAGGTATTAGCATTTTGAGCAACACTATTAGCAGAACTTACGATGGCAACTTGAGAATCAACGGCGCTATCAGCACTAGCAGCAATACTCTTTTGAGTTTGCGCATCACTATTAGCACTATTGATAACGATCATTGCACTGGATGCAACTACAGCAGCGGAACTAATATCGGCATTGCTTGGGTTGTCGCTCATGTAACTGTTGATGATAGCAGCTTCACTACTATTAATAATTGCATTGGAACTTACAACGGAAGCAGCGGAACTTGCAACGGCAGCATAACTTGAAGCAGCAATTTGGTTACCACTAGCAAGACTTACATCAGAAGTAGTTGCACTAGCAGCGGAACCAGCAGCACTAGATGCGGAACTTGCGGACTTGGAGCCCTTAGAGCCATTCGATGCAGCAGAACTAGCAGCACTTGAAGCACTTGAAGTTACGCTAGCATTGATGGATACAGTTTGAGCATCTTCAGAAGCCTTAGTAGCAGCATTGGAAGCAACCGTAGTGTAACTTTGAATTGCACTGGAGTTGTTCTTCATTACTGTAGCAATGGATTCAGCAGCAGCAACTTGGCTAGCAGCAACTGATGAGTAAACATCACCATTAGCAGAATTACCAGCGTTGTATGCGGAGTTAGCTTGACTATCAGCAGTAGCTACAGCAACTGAAGCAGCTGAAATGGCAGCAACTAAGGAAGTATCACCAGAAGCAAGACTTTCAGCAGCACTAGCAGCCTTAGTAGCAATACCAGATTGAACATTAGCATCACTATCAGCAGCAGTTAATGAAGCCATCGCAGAACTAGCAATTGCAGCATAGCTTGCTAAGGAACTATTAGCAGGGTTTTGACTTACTAAGCTCGTCAAACTACTGTATTGACCATTGGCAATTGCAGTATTGCTATTAGCGATCACAGCGTATGATACAGCTTCAGAAGCATAACCAGATGCTAAGGCAGCATTGTTAGCATCAGCAGCAGCAATACTATTAGCAATTGATGAAGCAGAAAAGTTGCAGCAGAACTGTTGTTACCGGAGTTGTTAGAAGCGGAACTAGCAGCACTGGATGCCTTACTTGCTCCACTAGCAGCAGATGAAGCAGCGGATTCATAAGCAGCAGCAGAACTTTCATCAGCAATTGCTTGAGCAGCAGCCTTAGAAGCAACTACAGTTGCAGCACTAGCAGCACTAGATTGAACAGTTGCATCAGTTTCGTACTTAGCCATTGAAGTAACCGCAGAACTAGCTAAGCTAGTAAAGGTACTTCCACCATTGTTATCACCATTGGAGAATGCCGTGTTGGCTTGACTGATAAAGCCATTAACAACACTAGCACCGGAAGCGGCATTGGCGTTATCTTGATCAGCACTTGAAGCAGCAGCACTAGCAACTTGGTAAGCACTAGCAGCAATGCTTGCTTGGTTAGCAGCATCAGCATTCAAACTACTGATTGCAGCAGCAGCGGAACTGGCAGCAGCATTATCACTATTGATGACACTGTTTTGTGGATATGCAGAAGCAATTGCGGAAGTAACTGCAGCTTGACTAGTAGCATCAGCATTGTAACTAGCCACCTTAACAGCAGCACTGGATGCTTGACTAGCGTACTTGCTTGCGTCCTTAGCACTGGCATCGGCACCAGAAGCAGCGATGCTAGTTGCAGCAGAAATACTATTAGCAGAACTAGAAGCACTGGAGTTACCAGAAGCACCGGAACTTGCCGCACTAGATGCACTAGATGCAGCAGAGTTAGCGGAACTAGCATCACTAGATGCAGAACTAGCAGTTGAGTTAGCACTGGATGCCTTCGAAGCAGCAGATGAAGCATCACTGTTGGCACTCTTAGCATCACTAGCAGCAGATGAAGCATCAGCACTAGCGGACTTAGCGTCACTAGCAGCGGAACTTGCGATCGAAGCGTCCTTAGAAGCAGTTGAACTATCACCACTTTGAGCAGCAGAACTAGCATTAGATGCCGCACTAGATGCGATGCTATTAGCAGAAGCAGCCTTGCTTGCATCAGAAGCAGCCTTACTGTTATCACTAGCAGCCTTAGATGCAGCTGAACTTGCTTGACTAGCAGCACTGGATGCATCAGAAGCAGCAGAACTGGCAGTTGAAGCAGCAGAACTGGCAGCACTAGCAGCAGAACTCATCGTACTGTTACCAGGATGAGCAGAAGCAGCAGAAGCAGCCTTGCTTGCATCACTTGCAGCACTCTTAGCATCGCTAGAAGCACTGGATGCATCACTAGCAGCGGAACTAGCAGTTGATGAAGCTTGGCTAGCAGCTGAACTAGTATCAGCAGAATCACTATCAGTACCAGAGTTAGCACTAGATGCTTCACTAGCAGCACTGGATGCGTTAGAAGCATCACTATCAGCAGCACTAGCAGCGTTAGCGGACTTAATAGCATCATTGATCGAACCATTCAATGCCTTAGCAGCACTGTCATCACTTTGAGCTTGAGCAGCAGCCTTTGATGCTACAATCGTAGCAGATGAAGCACTATCAGCTTGGCTAGCAGCATCACTAATGATAGCTTCAGTAGCACTAGCAGCACTGGCAGCTTGTGAATTGAATGTAGCAGCAGCGTTGTTGTTGTGATCATTATTGATAGCTGAAACAGCTTGACTAGCAAAGATACTTGCCATAGCGGCATTTGAACTAGCAGCAAAGCTGTCCTTAGTAGCTTGACTGGCAGCAGTTGAAGCTACACTAGCAGCAGAACTGGCAATTGTCTTTTGACTGTCAGCGTCGCTAGTAAGACTAGCAATTGAAGCACTGTCACTAGCAATTGCTTTAGAAGCACTATTGATTACGGCATTACTTGCGTTACTGGAGTTAGCACTTTGAATGGAGTTAATAGTTGAAGTTGCTGAATTTGCATTAGCAGAGTAACTATTAACATCACTATCAGCACTGGATGCAACACTAGCATAACTTTCAGCGTTTTGAGCATCAGCATTAGCAGCACTAGCAAATCCAGAAATAGTAGCAGAAGCACTAGATGCAGCAGAACTGGCGGAACTAGCGGACTTAGAACCACCACTATTAGCAGAACTATTAGCACTAGATGCGGCACTAGATGCAGCGTTCATGGAAAGTGCAGCAGCATTAGCAGCACTTTCATCAGAAACCGCCTTGCTTGCAGCAATACTACCATCACTAGTTAAGCTATCAGCATTAGAAGCAGTACTCTTAGCAAGATCAGCATTGGATACAGCAACTGATGCAGCACTGACAGCTTGAGAAGTAAATCCATCAGCAACACTGTTTTGACCAGCATTGTAGTAGGAAGCAGCTTGACTAGCGAATTGGTTAGCTAATGAATTAGCAAATGAAGCAGCTTGGTTAGCAGAACTTACAACTGCAACATCACTATCAACCCCTGCCTTAGCACTGGATGCGGTAGCATTTTGAAGTTGTGCATCGGTGTTAGCACTGTTGATGACACTCATTGCACTCGATGCAACCGAAGCGGCACTTCTGATGACAGTATCACTTGGGTTAGCATTGAATTCACTGTTGATTTGAGCAGCAACACTACTATTAGTAGTAACATCACCACTAACAACAGCAGCAGCACTGGATGCAATTGATGCATACTTAGTAGCATCAGCATCATCAGCATTAACCTTAGTTACAACAGATGCAATTGCACTGGATGCAGAATTAGCAGCACTGGATGCAGAACTAGCGGACTTAGAACCACCGGAAGCACTCGATGCAGCAGAGCTGGCACCACTGGCAGCACTCGATGCAGCACTGGCACTGATGTTAATCGTGTTAACATCAGCAGATGCCTTGGCAGCAGCATCACTAGCAATATTAGTGTAACTTTGAATTGCACTAGAGTTAGCAGTTAAGGAAGCAACCGCACTCTTAGCAGCATCGACATCAGAGACAGCAGCCGTTGAGTATTGACTAGCAGCACTTAAGTTTCCAGCTAAGTAAGCGGAGTTAGCATTACTATCAGCTACATTAACGGCATTTGATGCACTATTAACAGATACTAATGCGGAATCAGTAACATTAACTGATTGAGCAGCACTGGCAGCATTACTTGCGATACTCTTTTGATCTTGAGCATCACTATTAGCAGCAGTTAAACTAGCCATTGCGGAACTAGCAACATTGTAGTAACTGTTCAAGACAGCGTTATTCTTGTTTTCGTTTTGGTTAACTAAGTTAGTCAAACTAGTAAATTGAGTTTGAGCACTATTAGTATCACTATTAGCAATACTTGCATACTTAGCAGCATCACCAGCATAAGAAACAGCTAAACTAGCATTCGTATTAGCAGCAGCAGCAATACTATAAGCAATAGCACTTGCGGAATTAGCAGCACTACTGTTGGAACTGGAACCACTAGCAGCGGAACTTGCTCCACTAGCAGCACTGGATGCAGAACTAGCATCAGAAGCAGCACTTTGAGCATAAGCAGAAGCTGAACTTTCATCGGCAATTGCCTTAGCAGCAGCGTTAGAGGCAACGATCGTAGCAGATGAAGCAGCATCAGATTGAGCAACTGCATCATTTTGATACTTGATCATATCCTTGGCAGTAGCACTGGCTTGACTAGCAAAGATACTACCATTAGTAATACTACCGGCACTAAATGCACTATTTGCAGCAGCTACATAACTATTAACAGTTGATGCACTGGCACTTGCATTAGCATTATCACGATCTGCACTATTTGCAGCGGCACTAGCTACCTTGTAAGCACTAGTTGCGATTGATGCTTGGCTAGTAGCATCAGTATTCAAACTAGCAACCGCAGAAGCAGCATCGCTAGCAGCCTTATTAGCACTTTGAACTAAGCTGTTCGTAGCGTTAGCAGAGGCAAAACCAGAAGCAACCGCAGCTTGACTATTGGCATCACTAAGGTAACCAGAAGTCTTAGCAGCCGCACTATTAGCTTCACTAGCATATTGACTAGCAGCATTAGCATTAGCATCGGCACCACTAGCAATTACGCTAGTTGCGTTGGCAATACTGGAAGCAGAACCAGAAGCACTAGAGTTACCAGAAGCAGCGGAACTTGCTGCACTGGATGCACTGGATGCAGCACTATTAGCAGACTTAGCGTCATTATCAGCAGAACTAGCAATGGAGTTATCATTGTCAGCCCGACTAGCAGCACTCTTAGCAGCAGAAGCAGCAGAACTGGCATCGTTAGCAGCACTCTTAGCAGCAGAACTGGCAGCAGAAGCACTGTTGGCAGCATTAGAAGCCGTACTTTCAGCAGCACTAGCAGCGGAACTGTCACCACTTTGGGCAGCCTTAGATGCAGCGTTAGCAGCGGAACTAGCCGTAGATGCAGCCTTGCTTGCAGCACTGTTGGCACTATTAGCAGCACTGTTAGCACTGTTAGCCGCACTAGATGCACTATTAGCAGCACTAGATGCGATCGAAGCATCACTAGCAGCGGAACTAGCAGTTGAGGCAGCCTTGCTTGCAGCACTTGCAGCACTCTTAGCAGCTGGGTTATCACCAGCATTAGAAGCAGTTGAGGCAGCAGCACTTGCAGCGGAACCAGCATCACTGGCATCACTACCAGCACCAGCAGCAGCAGAACTGGCATCACTAGATGCACTATTAGCAGCAGAGCTATCATCATTAGCACTGGATGCATTTGAAGTAGCACCGGATTCACCAGAAGCATCACTAGCAGCAGAACTAGCTTCACTAGCAGCCTTCGATGCGGAACTATCAGCAGCACTGGCAGCACTAGCAGCACTCATGGCCCCATTGATCGTATTCATTTCATCAGAAGCAGCACTTTCATCAGAAACGGCTTGTTTAGCAGCACTTTGAGCAGTTGAAGTAGCAGTAGCAACAGAAGCAGTGTATTGACTAGCAGAACCGATAGCATTCGTAACATCACTAGCGTAACTAGCAGCCATACTGTTCCAAGTAGTAGCTTGAGCAGATGAACCAGCAGTTACAGCGGAAGCAGCTTGACTAGCATAGAGACTAGCCATGGCTTCGTTGGACTTAGCGGCAACGTTGATGCTATCAACAATTACACCAGCAGAACTAGCAACACTTGTAAGCAGAACTGGCAGCACTCTTTTGTGCTTGAGCATCAGAATTGTAATTTGAAACAGCAGCACTAGCAGAACTGAATACCTTCGCATCACTGGCAATAGCGGAGTTACCGGAGTTAGCAGCAATGTAACCACTCATAACCGCACTATCTTGATCAGCAACGGCTTTGTCACTAGCAACAACACTAGCGGCACTAGCAGCAGTACTATTAGCAATACTTGCAGCATTTACATCAGCATCAGCAGTACTTGCGAAACTGAAGATTTGCTTGCTACCAGAAGCAGCAGCAGAACTAGCAGAACTTGCGGAACTAGCTGCACTACTATTAGCTGAACTATTAGCACTTGAAGCATCACTAGCAGCACTGTTCATCTTACTAAATGCTAAACTAGCAGTATTTTCATCATCGATTGCCTTGCTTGCAGCAACACTGGCAACACCAGTTAAGCTAGTCGTATTAGCAGCAGCACTAGATGCAACTACAGCATCATCACTGGCAACCGCAGCAGCGGATTCAGCAATTGCAGTGTAGCTAGATGCAGCAGTGTAACTACCACCAGCAAGGGCAACAGAAGCATTCATAGAGTTAGAAGCAATAACACTGATAGCACTTGCAACTGCAGAACTTTGTGCAGCAATCACACTAACTTGACTAACGACCGCACTGTAAGCACTGGATGCTGTGTTGTTTTGAATTTGAGCATCACTATTAGCACTATTGATAGCACTCATGGCACTAGTTGCAGTTTCGTGAGCACTCTTAAGAACAGAATCAGTCGTGTTGTTGTTGTAGTAACTATTGATCTCGTTAGCAACGTTCGAAGCACTTGAAGTCGTGTTACTTACAACTGTAGCAGCAGAACTGGCTTCTGCAGAGTACTTAGCAGCATTAGATGCATTAGCACTAGCAACGTTACCATCGATAACGATCGCACTAGCAGCAGAACTAGCAGCACTAGAAGCTGAGCTGTTACCACTAGCAGCACTAGAACCACCTGAAGCAGCAGAACTAGCAGCACTGGATGCACTAGAAGTAATACTTGCGTTCAAGCTGATGGTTTGAACATCATTGGAAGCTTGACTAGCAGCAGTACTTGCGATGTTAGTGTAACTTTGAATTGCACTGGAGTTAGCAACCAATTGGTTAGCAGTTGATTGAGCAGCTGAAACAGCATCACTAGCGGCTTTAGCATAGCTATCACCATCAGCAGTACTTCCAGCTAAGTAAGCGGAGTTAGCATTACTATCAGCAACACTTACGGCATCAACATAACTACTATTAGCAGCAACTAAAGCAGCATCAGTAGAATTGATACTTTGAGCTGAGCTATTAGCGCTAGTAGCAATACCAGATTGAACATTAGCATCACTATCAGCAGCATTAACAGAACTCATTGCTGCACTTGCAATCTTAGCGTAGCTAGCTAATGAAGTATTAACAGCATTTTGACTAGCTAAAGCACTAACACTGTTGTAAGCAGTTTGAGCACTAGCAGTATCACTATTAGCGATCTTAGCGTAGGAAACAGCAGCACTAGCATATTGACTTGCTAACTTAGCATTAGTTGAAGCACCAGTAGATGCACTGTTAGCAATACTCTTAGCACTGGAAGCATTACTACTATTAGAACTTGAACCACTAGCGGCCGAACTGGCTTGACTAGCAGCACTTGAAGCATTTGAAGCATCGGAGGTAGCACTCTTAGCGTAATCAGAAGCAGATTGTTCATCAGCCTTAGCCTTAGCAGCAGCACTATCAGCAATTACTCGAGCAGAACTAGCAGCGATCGAAGCATTCGATGCATCAGTTTGGTAATGAGCCATGGATGCAGCAGCAGAAGTTGCTTGACTAGCAAATTGAGTTCCACCAGCAGTATCTCCGGCAGCAAAGGCACTATTAGCTTGACTGATCAAGTTATTAACGTTAGATACCCCGGTTGTGGTATTGGTATTAGCTTGGTCGGCACTCTTAGCAGCAGCACTAGCAACTTGGTAAGCACTTGTAGCGATACTTGCTTGGTTAGAAGCATCAGCATTGTAACTAGCAACTAATGAAGCGGCAGAACTGGCAGCTTGGTTAGCACTATTAACGATACTGTTCTTAGCATTAGCAGAAGCAATGCTTGAAGCAACAGCAGCTTCACTCGTAGCAGTACTGTTGTAACCAGAAGTTACGACAGCAGCGGAGTTAGCTTCACTGGCATCGACGCTGGCTTTAGAAGCATCGGCATCAGCACCAGAAGCATAACTTCCTGTTGCACTGGCAATACTATTAGCAGAAGCAGAAGCACTGGAGTTACCAGAAGCACCGGAACTAGCAGCATTGGAAGCACTAGAAGCAGCGGAGTTAGCGGAACTAGCAGCACTATTAGCGGAACTAGCGATCGAGCTATCGTTGTCAGCACGGGAAGCAGCACTCTTAGCATCGGAAGCAGCAGAACTGGCAATACTTGCAGCCTTGCTTGCAGCCGAACTGTCAGCAGAAGCACTAGCAGCAGCACTGGATGCTTTACTTTCAGCGGAACTAGCAGCGGAACTGTCCCCACTTTGTGCAGCTTTACTTGCATCACTAGCAGCACTAGATGCAGCAGAAGCAGCAGAACTAGCAGCACTGGATGCATTAGATGCATCACTAGCAGCGGAACTAGCAGTACTATTAGCAGAACTGGCGGCACTCGATGCAATACTTGCGTCACTAGCAGCAGAACTGGCAGTTGAAGCGGCCTTACTTGCATCACTAGCAGCACTCTTAGCAGCTGGGTTATTGGAAGCAGCAGAAGCAGTTGAGGAAGCTTCACTAGCAGCCTTGGATGCATCACTAGCATTGCTACCTGCCTTAGAAGCAGCAGAACTAGCATCATTAGAAGCACTGGATGCAGCAGATGCATCAGAACTAGCACTAGCAGAATTAGAACCAGCACCAGATTTACCAGAAGCATCACTAGCAGCAGAACTGGCTTCACTAGCAGCCTTCGATGCGGAACTATCAGCAGCACTGGCAGCGTTAGCTGAATTCATGGCATTACTGATAACACCCATTTCAGCATTGGCACTGTTCTCATCAGCAACGGCCTTATCAGCAGCACTCTTAGCACTAGCAGTAGCAGTTGCAACGGATGATGTATAAGCACTAGCAGTACTTTCAGCATTTACAACAGCAGCAGCATAACTAGCAGCACTACTGTTCAAGGCATTGATTTGATCATCTGATTGACCATTAACAGCAGCAGTACTTGCTTGGTTAGCATAGATGCTTGCCATTGTAGCATTGGACTTAGCAACCGTGTTGATACTATCAACGATGGCAGCATTGGAACTAGCAACCACGTAAGCGGAACTAGCAGCACTCTTTTGAGCTTGGGCATCAGTATTGTAACCGGATACGGCAGTACTTGCGGAGTTGAAGGAGTTCAATGCACTACTCATTGCAGAGTTACCACTGTTTTGCGTAGCAATACTATTGATGACCGCACTATCGGAAGTTGCAGTTGAACTATCAGCAGCAACGACACTAGCAGCACTGGATGCAATACTTGCATCAACGCTAGCGGAGTTAGCATCGGCATCAGCAGTACTTGCTAAGCTAATGATGATGGCACTACCATTGGAAGCAGCGGAACTGGCAGAACTAGCGGAACTTGAGCCGGAGTTAGCACCAGATGCAGCACTAGAAGCAGCTGAGTTAGCAGAACTTGCAGCGTTGGATGCTGAACTTGCAGCAGAACTATCATTCGAAGCTCTAGATGCAGCAGATGAAGCATCACTGTTATCACTTTGAGCCGCACTAGCAGCGTTAGAAGCAATGGCACTAGCGCTCTTAGCAGCACTGGCTGCAGAACTAGCAATGATCGATTGAGCAGATGCAGTTGAACTGTCACCACTTTGAGCAGCAGCACTGGCTGCGGATGCAGCATTGGATGCAGCAGAGTTATCGGAGTTAGCATCAGAAGTTGCACTAGATGCAATTCCACTTTCACTAGCAGCTCTGGAAGCAGCGGATGCAGCACTGGTAGCAGCACTGGATGCATCACTAGCAGCGGAACTAGCAGCATTAGCAGCAGACTTAGCAGCACTAGCAGCAGAATTCATCGCACTGTTCTTAGGATTTGCAGAAGCAGCACTGGCAGCCTTAGATGCATCAGCAGATGCACTGTTAGCAGAGTTATCAGCACTGGATGCATCACTAGCAGCGGAACTAGCTTCACTAGCAGCACTAGTAGCAGCAGAACCAGCAGCCTTAGATGAATCATCAGCACCAGAAGTAGCACTAGATGCGATACTTGCATCATTAGAAGCACCGGATGCATAACTATCAGCGGCACTAGCATTTTGGGCAGATGTAACAGCAGCACTGATCGTCTTATCTAAGTCAGCAGCCTTACTTTGGTCAGCTTCAGCGGAACTAGCAGCAGTTGATGCAGTGTCCGTAGCAGTCTTAGCAGCGGCAGCAGCAGAACTAGCATCACTGATGACCCCTTCAGCATCACTAGCGTAACTAGCAGCTGTAGAGTTGAACTTAGCAGCATCAGTATTGTTGTGAGCAGCATTAGCAGATGATGCTTGACTAGCAAAGACGCTGGCCATATTAGCATTGGAACTAGCAGCTTGACTATCTTTGTCAGCTTGACTTGCAGCTGATTCAGCAGTCTTAGCAGCGGAACTAGCAATTGCGTTTTGATTATCAGCATCACTCTTCAAACCACTGATTGCGGAACTAGCACTAGCGACTGTTGAAGCAGCGGACTTGATCGTCGCATTGCTTGCATTACTGGAGTTAGCACTAATGATCGCTGCAACAGAAGCACTCTTAGCAGTAGCATCACTAGCATAACTAGTTACGGCACTATCGGCACTGGATGCATTGATAGAGTATTGTTCAGCATTAGCTGCATCAGCATTGGCAGCACTAGCGTAACTATTAACGATGGAGTTAGCGCTAGATGCAGCAGAACTAGCGGAACTAGCAGAACTATTAGCCCCACTATTAGCAGAACTATTAGCACTGGATGCATCACTAGCCGCACTGTTCATGGAAGCAGCAGCAATACTTGCGTGGTTTTCATCATCGACCGCCTTGCTTGCAGCAGTACTTGCCGTGTTGGTGTAACTAGCAGCAGCAACTACAGCATCAGAAGCAATGTTAGCGTTGGAAACAGCGATCGAAGCATAACTTTCGGTCAATGAAGTAAAGTTGTCAGCTAGGGAAATACTTCCAGTATTGTAAGCACTCGCAGCTTGGATAGCATAAACATTAGCTTGGGTATTAGCACTTTGAGCAACAGTGTTAGCGGAACTTACAACGGCAACTTCACTATTTACAGCGGAGTCAGCATCAGAAGCGGTTTGCTTTTGAACTTGCGCATCAGTATTAGCACTGTTGATGACGATCATGGCACTAGATGCAACAGCAGAAGCACTCTTGATCGTGGAATTAGTAGTATTAGCACTGTAGAAGCTGTTGATCTCATTAGCAGTTTGACTGTTAAGGACGGCATTAGAACTTACTACTGAAGCAGCAGAACTAGCAACTGCAGCATAACTATCAGCAGCTGACTTATCAGCACTAACTGAAGTTACATCATTAGAAGTTGCGCTAGCAGCGGAACTAGCCGCACTAGATGCAGAACTAGCAGCCTTAGATCCCTTAGAACCATTATCAGAAGCAGAACTAGCCGCACTCGAAGCACTGGAAGTTACGCTAGCATTGAAGGATACGGTTTGAACATCAGCAGATGCTTGTGCAGCAGCCTTACTTGCAATGTTAGTGTAGCTTTGGATGGCAGTGGAGTTAGCTTCAATTTGTTGAACGTATGAACTAGCAGAAGCAACTTGAGAAGTAGCATCCTTAGCGTAGCTATCACCTTGAGCGGTACTACCAGCTAAGTAAGCGGAATTAGCTAAGCTGTCGTAATTATCTACAGCACTGGATGCGGCAACTACACTAGCGTTCAATGCGGAGTTAGCGGAATTGATCGTTTGAGCGGAACTGTTAGCACTAACCGCGATACTAGATTGAACGTTAGCATCACTATCAGCAGCACTAACGGCAGCCATAGCAGAACTGGCAAGCGTAGCATAACTAGCTAAGGAAGTGTTAGATGCGTTTTGACTAGCTAAAGCACTAACGCTGTTGTATGCCTTTTGAGCATCGGCAGTATCTGTATTAGCAGTCTTAGCGTATGAAACAGCTTCACTAGCATATTGACTAGCTAAGTTAGCATTCGTTTGAGCCCCAGTTGATGCAGAGTTAGCAGCACTCTTAGCAGAGTTAGCAGAACTACTATTGGCACTGGAACCACTATTAGCGGAACTAGCTTGACTAGCAGCACTCGAAGCATTCGAGGCATCACTAGCAGCGGAACTAGCAAAGGCAGAAGCAGAACTTTCATCAGCGATGGCCTTTGCAGCAGCACTATCAGCAATTACCCGAGCCGAACTAGCGGCGATCGAAGCGTTCGAGGCATCAGTTTCGTATTGCGCCATGCTGGCAGCAGACGTATTAGCTTGGTTAGCGTAGATACTTCCACCAGCAACATCACCGGCAGCATAAGCACTATTAGCTTGACTGATCAAGTTGTTAACGTTTGAATCAGCCGTCGAAGCATTCGTGTTAGCTTGGTCGGCACTTCTAGCAGCGGAACTAGCAACTTGGTAAGCACTAGTTGCGATGCTTGCTTGAACGATCGCATCTGAATTAAAGGCTGATACTTGAGCCGCAGCAGAACTAGCCGCACTATTAGCACTAGCGACCACACTGTTCTTAGCATTGGCACTAGCAAAACTAGAAGCAACGGCAGCTTCACTCGTAGCAGCACTGTTGTAACCAGAAGTTACGGCCGCAGCAGAGTTAGCTTCACTGGCATCAGTACTTGCTTTGGCAGCATCACTATCAGCACCAGAAGCATAAGTAGCGGTCTTATCAGCAATACTCTTAGCACTGGCAGAAGCACTGGAGTTACCAGAAGTACCGGAACTAGCAGCCGAACTAGCACTGGATGCGGAACTGGCCGCACTGGAAGCCGTACTATTAGCGGAACTAGCGGTACTGTTATCGCTAGAAGCCCGACTAGCAGCCGAACTGGCCGCACTGGATTGGTTCTTAGCGTCATTAGCAGCACTGGAAGCAGCATTAGAGTTGATGATGGCATTGGATGCGGCACTAGATGCGATACTTGCATCGGTCGAAGCTTTCGCACTGTCACCCTTTTGAGCAGCAGAACTAGCATCAGAAGCAGCACTGGATGCTAAGGAATTATCGGAACTAGTAGCACTAGCAGCAGAACTGGCAATTGCATTGTCACTTTCGGCGGCACTAGCAGCGGAACTAGCATCCTTGCTTGCGGAGTCAGCATCAGAAGCAGCTGAACTGGCAACGGAAGCGGCACTCTTGGCAGTCGAAGCAGCGGAACTGTAAGCACTGTTCCCAGATGCGATACTTGCAGCTTCACTAGCAGCGTTAGAAGCAGAACTTGCTTGAGCATGGGCAGAACTAGCATCGGAACCAGCAGCATCAGAAGCCTTCTTAGCATCGGAAGTAATGGAACTTACCGTTGCGGAATCCTTCTTAGTACCGGCATCAGCACTAGAAGCAATGCTTGCATCACTAGATGCATTAGAAGCATAACTATCAGCACCACTAGCAGTCGAAGCAGCACTCATCGCAGCAGCGATCGAATCGTTCAAAGCACTAGCTTGAGCTTCGTCACTCAAAGCAACGGAAGAAGCATCTTCAGCAGCCTTCGTAGCAGTAGCGGCATTGGAAGCGTAACTACTTACCGTCGCCACGGAGCTAACGACTTGATCAGCGTAGCTCGTAGCTAAGCTATTGAACTTGGTGATATCGGAAAGATTACCAGCTTGAACGGCTTCACTAGCTTGCGCAGCATAAACACTGGCCATGTTCGCATTGGAAACGGCACTCGCATTAACACTATCAGCAAGACTAGCAGCAGTACTTGCCACACTGTAATCGGAAGCAGCAGAACTGTTAGCAGCATCGGCGTTCTTGGCAACCGAGCTCAAAGCAGCACTGGCACTTTGGAAGTTGGAGTTAGCAGTACTTACAGCGGAGTTACTAGAGTTATTGGCAACATAGCCACTCATGATGGCACTGTCTTGATCAGCAGTGTTGGAGTAACTGTGAACGACACTGGTTGCAGAACTAGCAACACTAGCAGCTTGGCTAGCGACCTTAGCATTAGCATCGGCCCCACTAGCTAAGCTAATGGTGGCAGCACTTCCGGATGATGCAGCAGAACTGGCGGAACTAGCAGAACTGGAACCACCACTAGTGGCACTACTTTGAGCCGCACTATTAGCAGATGATGCAGTGGAGGCAGCGGAACTAGCAGTACTGTTATCATTTGAAGCAGCACTCTTAGCACTGTCAGCATCAGAAGCGGCACTCTTAGCAGCACTGGCAGCGGAACTAGCCTTGTTGCTATCACTGGATGCAGCACTAGCAGCGGAACTAGCAGCAGATTCAGCAGAGGAAGCAGCCGAACTGTTACCACTTTGCGCAGCCGAACTGGCAGCAGAAGCGGCACTAGATGCGATCGAAGCTTGAGAACTGGCATCGGAGTTAGCGGAACTAGCATCGGAGTTCGCAGAACTGGCAATGGAGTTAGCGGAACTAGCGATACTTGATTGCTTAGAAGCATCGGAAGCAGCGGAACTAGCAATTGAAGCCGCACTCGATGCCGTAGAAGCATCAGAGGCGATCGAACTGTTAGTTGGGTTAGCAGAAGCGGCACTCTTAGCAGCACTAGCTGCGGAACTGGCATCGGAAGCATGGGAACCAGCTTGACTAGCAGCAGAGCTAGTTGCACTAGAATCACCACTAGTATCAGCGGAAGCTGAACTAGTTGCAGCGGAAGCACTGGAAGTACCGTTAGAACCAGCGGCACTCGATGCATTGCTTGCTTCACTCGATGCTTTCTTAGCACTACTATCAGCAGCACTAGCATCTGCAGCGGAACTAGCTTGAGCACTGATGACAGCTAAGACGCTGTTAGCAGCACTTTCATCGGTGATGGCTTGGGTAGCTGCACTTTGAGCAGCCTTAGTTTGCTTGTCGATATCATTAGCAGAATTTTGGGCACTACTGAACAAGGTGTTGGCACTGGCAGCAACCGCAGCATTGGAACTTTCGTCCTTCGCAACGGCACTGGCGTCACCAGCAGCAGCGTCATTTGAAATTTGCGTAGCAAGCGAGTTAGCAGAAGCGACGTAACTCTTTGCAGTGGCGTCAGCACTAGTTAAACCATTGTAATCAACAACGGCATTACTGTATGCAGCACTGGCAGCTTGGTTTTGGTTAGAAGCATCGTTGTTCAAGCTGTTAAGAACGACGTTAGCACTTGAGATCGCAGCAGATGCACTCGTAATAACGGGGTTAGTAGCATTTGATGAGTTCGTGTTATCGTTCATGATGCTATTAACAGTCGTAGCGTAACTGGATCCCTTTGCGGAATCAGCATTAACAACAGTTGCAGCAGAACTTGCTGCGATACTTGCAGCTTTGGCAGCATCTACATCGCCACTAGCAGAAGTTGCTAAGGAAGCAATGCTGGAACTGATACTGTTGATAGCCGAACTGGCGGAACTACCACCACTGGCATTACTTGCATTGGAAGCAGCTTTGATGGCGATATCAGCCATGGAACTAGCGACGTTTCGATCACTGATGGCCTTCGAAGCAGCAACAGAAGCACTCGTAGTGACACTAACGGCAACGGAAGCCGCACTCGTAGCACTAGTTTCATAAGCACTCATACCAGCGATCAATGCACTAGCTTGAGAAGCAAAGGTACTACCAGTACTATTGTCACCCTTGCTGAAGGCACTATTAGCTTGCGAGATCAAAGAGTTAGCTTGACTAGCAGTGTAACTAGCATTGGCATTGTTACTATTAGCAACACTAGCAGCACTAGATACCGTAGCGGAGTAACTCAAAGCAGCGGAAGATTCAACGATGGCATCGGATAAGGCTGCACTAGCGGTATTAGATGCGGATCTAGCCACACTGTTCTGACCACTGACCACGGAGTTAGTTGGGTTAGCATTCGCAATACTTGCAGCAAGCGAAGCATTGTTGCTTACTGTGGTGTTGAAGCCACTAGTTGCGTTCGCAGCGGAAACCGCTTCACTAGCGTACTTGGATGCGTCAGAGTTAGCAGCATTGGCAGATGATGCTTGAGCACTCGTAGCATCAGACATACTATTAGCGGAACTGGATGCTCCACTATTAGCCCCACTTTGGGCGTTACTGTTGGCACTGGATGCCGTGGAAGCAGCGGAACTGGCGGTACTTGCCGCACTGGATGCAGCGGCACTAGCAGAACTAGCATCGTTAGCCGCCTTGGATCCATCTGTAGCAGCTGATGAAGCCGCACTGGAATCAGCCTTAGCCTTGGAATCGGCAGATGAAGCAGATTGTTCAGCCGATGAAGCTGCGGAGCTATCACCATTTGAGGCCGCAGAACTAGCAATACTGTGAGCGATGCTGGCTTGACTAGCAGCAGAACTAGCATCAGAAGCCGCACTGGATGCAATACTGTTATCGGAAGCAGCCCGACTAGCGGCACTGGAGGCCTTCGAAGCATCAGATTGAGCATCAGAAGCAGCGGAACTAGCAATACTGGAAGCACTCTTAGCAGTCGAAGCAGCGGAACTGATGGCACTGTTACTTGGGTTAGCAGAGGCAGCACTGGCAGCCGCACTAGCGGCACTGGATGCGATACTAGATGCAGAGTTTGCACTTTGGGCACTGTTAGAAGCAGCGGAAGCATCTGAACTAGCTTGACTAGCAGCGGAACTAGCTTCAGAAGAACTACTACCGGCACCATTGGAACCAGTAGCGGCACTGGAAGCTTCACTGGCTTCACTAGCAGCCTTAGAAGCAGAACTATCAGCGGCACTAGCAGCTTGAGCACTAGTCAAAGCAGCGTCAACGGAAGCCTTGGCAGCATCGGCAGCAGCTTGATCACTAGCAGCCCGGACCGAAGCACTGGATGCGGAACTGGCAGCAGATTGGGCAATCGAAGCTTGTGATTGAGCGTTCGTAGCATCTTGAGCAGCAGCATTACTTGCATCAGTAACAGAATTACTAAATGCGTCTCCAGAGGATTGGTTACCAGCGGAGTAGTAACTATTAGCAGTCGAAGCAGCACTAGATGCGATCGAAGCTTTGCTACTTGCATCAGCAGCATAACTATCAGCACTCTTAGCAGCAGTACTTGCGGCACTATTAGCACTAGCAGCGTCACTAGATGCGATCGCAGCGTCACTGGAGGCACTGGATACAACGGCACTCGCAGAGTTAGCCGTACTTACCGCATTGCTGATAACGGGGTTACCAGAGTTAACGGCTGCACTTGCGATACTTGCGATCTCACTAGAAGTGGAACTAACGTTAGTGGAATCAGCGATGACTTGTGCATCAGCGGAACTAGTTGCGCTAGCGGAATTGGATGCTTCTACAGAATACTTATCAGCATCAGTAGCAGCAGCAGAAGCTTCGTTCGCAGCATTACTTGCATTCGCAGCGGCATGGGAAGTATTAGATGCACTCCCACTTCCGGCACTGGCAGCATTCGAAGCCGTATTGGCTGCAGAACTGGCCGTATTAGCAGCGGAACTAGCGGTACTACTATCGTTAGCAGCCGCATTACTTGCCGCACTAGCGGAGTTCTCTTGACTTTGGGCGTCAGAAGCCGCACTAGCGGCCGCACTCGATGCACTGGATGCAATGATCGAATCCGCACTCGCAATCGCTTCAGCCGATGAAGCAGCGGAACTATTTCCTTGACTAGCAACAGAACTAGCCACACTAGCAGCCGAACTAGCATCCTTAGCAGCAGAACTGGCTAAGGAAGCCGCACTACTTGCGACAGTATTATCAGAAGCAGCCCGACTGGCAGCAGATGAGGCAATGATACTTTGTGATTGCGCATCGGAAGCAGCGGAACTTGCTTGACTAGCGGCACTCTTAGCAACTGACGTTGCTGAACTGACCGTGGAGTTCTTTGGATTTGCAGAAGCGATCGCAGCCGCAGAGTTAGCGTCGCTTTCCGCAGCACTGGCATTCGTAGAAGCACTTTGGGCGTTCTTAGAAGTACCTTGAGCATCATTAGAAGCAATGGTAGCAGCCGAACTAGCTACGGATGAACTAATTGCAGCCCCAGAAGCAGACGCACTAGCTCCACTAGCTTCAGTAGCTGCCTTTTGAGCACTACTATCAGCGGCACTAGCAGATTGGGCACTAGCAACTTCATTGCTGATCGTAGCTAAGATACTGTTAGCGGAACTTTCATCATTGATAGCTTGACTAGCTGCACTTTGAGCAACCTTAGTTTGACTGTCGACCCCATTAGCGTAACCTTGGGCACTACTGAACAAGGTGTTGGCACTGGAAGCAGTTTGCGAATCTAATTTTTCATCATTTGATACAATGCAATGGCATTTCCAGCGGCAGCGTCATTAGAGATTTGCGTAGCAAGCGAGTTAGCAGATACAACATAACTAGAAGCAACACTTTGGGCACTCGTCAAACTATTGTAATTAGTTTGCGCACCGGAATAAGCCCCACTGGCAATGGAACTTTGTTTGGTAGCATCAGCGCTTAAACTATTGAGTGCACTATTAGCATTGGAGATCGCTGCTGAAGCACTAGCGATCACTGAGTTCGAACGGTTCATAGAATTAGTAGGACTCAAATCGGTCATCTTAGCGACCGTTTCAGCATAACTAGCACCTTGACTTGAATCCGCACTGACAACCGCAGAAGCACTTGCTGCTTGGGAATTAGCGATCGAAGCTGCAGTGATGTCGCCACTTGCGGAATTAGCTAAGGAAGCAATGTTAGAACTGATACTACTGATAGCGGAACTAGCAGAACTACCACCACTGGCATTACTTGCGTTCGAAGCAGCCTTGATGGCAATATCAGCCATCGAACTGGCGACCGCTTGGTCGCTGATGGCCTTCGAAGCAGCTACTGAGGCACTTGCAGTCACACTACTTGCAACGGAAGCGGCACTCGTAGCAGCACTTTGGTAACCACTCATACCAGCTAAGGCAGTATTAGCTTGGGAAGCAAAGGTACTACCCAAACTATTGTTACCTTGCGCAAAGGCACTATTTGCTTGCGATACCAAGGAGTTGACTTGACTAGCCGCAAAACTAGCAGTGGTATTATTACTATTTGCCACACTAGCCGCACTGGATACTTCTGTGGAGTAACTTAATGCAGCGGATGATTGAACGATCGCATCGGATAAGGCCGCACTAGCAGTATTAGATGCCGATTTAGCAAGACTATTTTGACTGGATACCACGGAATCACTAGTGTTAGCACTGGCAATACTTGCAGCAAGCGAAGCATTGTTACTTACTGTGGTGTTGAAGCCACTAGTAGCGTTCGCAGCAGAAACCGCTTCACTAGCGTACTTAGAAGCGTCAGAGTTAGCAGCATTGGCACTGGAAGCAGCCGCACTCGTTGCATCTGACATACTATTAGCAGAACTAGAGTTCCCACTGTTGGCTCCACTTTGGGCGTCACTGTTGGCACTCGAAGCTTGACTGGCAGCGGAACTGGCAGTTGAATTATCGGCACTGGCAGCATTAGATGCGTCACTAGCAGAATCTGCAGCACTCTTAGCCGCACTAGCAGCGGAACTTGCTACACTAGAATCAGCCTTAGCCTTGGAATCAGCAGAACTAGCGGATTGTTCAGCGGATGAGGCAGCGGAACTATCCCCTTGTGAAGCAGCCGAACTGGCGATACTGTGAGCAATACTTGCTTGTGAAGCAGCCGAACTAGCATCAGAAGCCGCACTGGATGCGGTATTAGCATCTGAACTAGCTTGACTAGCATAACTAGAAGCCTTAGATGCATCTGATTGGGCATTCGAAGCAGCGGAACTGGCCGTACTTGCCGCACTCTTAGCAGTCGAAGCAGCGGAACTGATCGTACTGTTACTTGGGTTAGCAGAGGCCGCACTTGCGGCGGCACTAGCATTGCTAGAAGCTGCACTAGCTTCAGAACTAGCACTTTGGGCACTATTAGAAGCCGAAGCAGCATCAGAAGCAGCGGAACTGGCAGCCGAACTGGCGATCGATGAACTACTACCGGCTCCATTGGAACCAGTGGCAGCACTGGATGCTTCGCTGGCTTCACTGGAAGCCTTGGAAGCATAACTATCGGCGGCACTAGCAGCTTGGGCACTAGTCAAGGCCGCATCAACGGAGGCCTTCGCAGCATCAGCAGCTGATTGATCACTAGCCGCACGAACCGAAGCACTAGAAGCCGAACTAGCGTTCGATTGCGCAATAACCGCTTCACTTTGTGCATTCGTAGCATCTTGAGCAGCAGCTTGTGAAGCAGTATTTACAGAATTACTGTAAGCATCTCCAGAAGCTTGGTTACCAGCCTTGTAGTAACTATTGGCAATTGAAGCATAGCTAGAAGCGTTCGATGCCTGGTTACTTGCATCGGAAGCATAACTATCAGCACTGGAGGCAGCAGTACTTGCCGCACTCTTAGCACTAGCAGCTTGACTAGATGCGATCGCAGCGTCACTAGAAGCACTGGAGGCAACTGAACTTGCTGAAGTAGCAACACTAGATGCAGATGCAATCACGGGGTTACCAGAGTTAACGGCATCGTTAGCGATTGAAGCAATGGCACTAGATGTAGTATTGATAGCATTAGAATCATTGATGACTGCAGCATCAGCAGAACTAGTAGCACTAGCGGAATCAGAAGCGATCTTAGCATAACTATCAGCCGAGTTAGCAGCTGTCCGTGCTTGGTTAGCAGCGTCACTGGCATTCGCAGCCGCGTTAGAAGTGTTAGATGCACTATTGCTACCTGCGGTCGCAGCACTAGCGGCCTTGGAAGCAGCCGAACTAGCACTATCGGCAGCATTGGAAGCAGCGGAACTATCGTTAGCAGCGGCCGTAGATGCAGCTTGCGCCTTACTGTCTTCGTTCTTAGCGTCAGCAGCGGCATTACTTGCGGCGATCGAAGCACTTTGAGCAGAATTAGAATCATTACTTGCAACAGCAGCAGCGGAGGAAGCCGTGGAGCTATCACCCTTAGAAGCAGCGGAACTTGCCACACTAGCAGCAGAACTGGCATCGGAAGCTGCTTTACTTGCGATGGCAGATTGTGAACTAGCAACCTTGGCATCTGAACCAGCTTGACTAGCCGCACTGGATGCGATCGCAGCTTGACTAGATGCATCGGAAGCAGCCGAACTAGCCACACTGGATGCAGATTGAGCAACAGAGTTAGCAGAGCTTACCGTAGCGTTACTTGCGTTCGCAGCCGCAATGGATGCCGCAGAACTTGCGTAACTAGAAGCCTTAGCGGAGTTACTAGATGCACTTTGGGCATTAGCAGAAGCATAGTTAGCAGCATTCGAAGCATCAGAAGCATATGAACTAGCTTCAGAGGAACTACTACCGGCTCCATTAGATCCAGTGGCAGAAGCACTCGCAGCCTTAGCTTCAGAACTTGCCAAAGAAGCACTGCTATCAGCTGCACTAGCAGCTTGAGCACTCGTTAATGCAGCATCAACAGACGCCTTAGCAGCATCAGCTTTAGCTTGATCACTAGCAGCTCGAACCGAAGCACTGGATGCAGAACTGGCTGCTGATTGAGCTACCGTGGCTTCACTTTGAGCATTGGTGGCATCTTGAGCAGCTGCCTTAGATGCATTGATAACTGAATTACTGTAGGCATCTCCGGATGCTTGGTTACCAGCAGAGTAGTAACTGTCAGCAATAGCGGCATTACTTCCAGCAATTGAAGCTTGGTTTGAAGCATCTTTAGCGTAACTATCCGCATTGGAGGCCGCAATACTGGCCACACTATTAGCACTGACAGCCTGACTACTTGCAATTGCGGCATCACTGGAAGCAAATGAAACTACTCCACTTGCTGAAGTTGCAACACTAGAAGCGGATTTAATCACTGGATTACCAGAATTAACAGCATCAGAAGCAATCGATGCAATCGCACTGGAAGCTGAACTTACGTCCGTTGAATCAGTGATGACTTGGGCATCAGCTGAACTAGTGGCGATTGCAGATGATGATGCTTCTTTAGAGTAATTATCGGCATCATTAGCAGCATTCGAAGCTTCATTTGCCGCAGCACTAGCATTATTAGCAGCGTTCGAAGTATTCGTAGCACTTCCACTACCCGCAGTAGCGGCACTGGAAGCCGCACTATTGGCGGAACTAGCTGTAGAAGAAGCATCATGAGCCGTTTTACTATCGTTAGCAGCCGCATTCGAGGCATTTGCAGCAGAAGTTTCTTGTGCGATTGCATCAGCAGCCGCATTACTTGCAGCGATTGAAGCACTTTGGGCGGAAGCAGAAGCGGTACTTGCAACTACTTGAGCAGATGAAGCTGCAGAACTATCACCCTTGGCAGCAGCAGAACTAGCAATGATGGCTGCAGAACTAGCATCAGTAGCAGCAGAACTAGCTAAAACCGCTTGACTACTTGCAACTGTGGCATCGGAACCTGCCCGACTAGCCGCACTGGATGCAATACTGCTTTGAGATTGAGCATCAGAAGCTGCAGAACTAGCTTGTTCAGCAGCACTCTTAGCAACTGACGTTGCGGAACTGACCGTTGAGTTCTTTGGATTAGCGGAAGCAATCTTAGCAGCATCACTGGCATAATCAGAAGCACTCGCAGCATCAACAGATGCACTTTGGGCGTTCTTAGCAGCCCCTTGGGCATCATTAGAAGCAACACTGGCGGCAGAACTAGCTACAGATGAACTACTGCCGGCTCCGTTGGAGCCAGTGGCAGAAGCACTGGCAGCCCTAGCTTCAGAGCTAGCCAAAGAAGCACTGTTATCCGCAGCACTGGCTGCTTGGGCACTAGTTAAAGCAGCATCAACGGATGCCTTTGCAGCATCAGCAGCAGCTTGATCACTAGCAGCTCGAACTGAAGCACTGGATGCCGAACTAGCATTCGATTGGGCAATAACAGCTTCACTTTGAGCATTCGTTGCGTCTTGGGCAGCAGCTTGTGAATCAGCATTAACAGTATTACTGAAAGCATCTCCGGAAGCTTGGTTACCAGCAGAGTAGTAACTATTAGCGATTGAAGCATTCGAGGATGCTAAGGAAGCTTTGTTACTTGCATCGGAAGCATAACTATCAGCACTGGAAGCAGCTTCACTAGCGGCACTCTTCGCACTAGCAGCTTGACTAGATGCGATTGCAGCGTCACTGGAAGCACTGGATGCAACGGAACTAGCAGAAGTAGCTACACTTGAAGCAGATGCAATTACAGGGTTACCAGAATTAACAGAAGCATTAGAAATTGCCGCAATCTCACTGGAAGCAGTATTAACAACATTAGAATCATCGATCACTTGATCATCAGCAGAACTGGTGGCAATTGCAGAATCAGATGCGATCTTAGCATAACTATCAGCAGAGTTAGCAGCTGTCCGTGCTTGGTTAGCAGCGTCACTAGCATTGGCAGCAGCTTGTTTAGCATTCGAAGCACTATTGCTACCTGCGGTCGCAGCACTAGCCGCCTTCGAAGCAGCGGAACTAGCACTATCGGCAGCATTAGATGCGGCAGCACTATCGTTTGAAGCCGCATTACTTGCGTCTTTGGCTTTTTGATCTTCGTTCTTGGCATCAGCTGCCGCATTACTTGCAGCAATTGATGCACTTTGCGCGGAGTTAGAATCATTGCTTGCGACAGCAGCAGCGGAGGAAGCCGTAGAGCTATCTCCCTTAGCAGCAGCGGAACTAGCGACACTAGCGGCAGAACTAGCATTAACAGCAGCTTGACTTGCAATAGCAGATTGAGAACTAGCAACTTTGGCATCCGAACCAGCTTGACTAGCAGCTGATGAAGCGATAGCAGCTTGACTGGATGCATCAGAAGCAGCGGAACTAGCTACTTTAGACGCACTTTGAGCCACGGAGTTAGCAGAGCTTACAGTTGCATTACTTGCATTCGCAGCCGCAATGGAAGCCGCAGAACTAGCATAACTAGAAGTCTTAGTAGCGTTACTGGATGCACTTTGAGCATTTACAGAGGCCGAGTTAGCAGCCGTAGAAGCATCGGAAGCATATGAACTAGCTTCAGAAGAACTACTACCGGCTCCATTAGAACCAGTTGCAGAACTAGAAGCGGAACTAGCGGCACTCTTAGCAGCAGAAGCATAGCTATCGGCAGTGCTGGCATCTTCAGCAGACTTCAATTCTGCTTGAACATTAACATTGACATTAGATGCACTACTTTCATCTTTAATAGCTTGAGAAGCAGCGCTTTGGGCTACGGAAGTTGCACTAGAAATAGTTGCAGAAGTATTTTGAGCAGTTGTGAGTAATGTGTTCGCAGACGAAACGACATTTGCCGCATCAGCTTCATCATTTGCTAAAGCAGTTGCATTCCCAGCACTAGCATCAGAAGCAATTTGTTTATTGATATTACTAATCTGTGTTGCATAACTATCTGCACTACTCTTGTAACTAGTAAAGCTTGCATACGCATTAGATGCAACAATGTATTCACCACTTGCAACTGAGTTGGCAGAACTAGCATCCGCACTGTATGAACTCAATGAAGTAAGATCATTCTTAACAGCAGTCGAGGCACTTGAAATGACTGGGTTCCCACTATTAACCGCATCATTGTAAATACTATTGATCGTACTTGCGATACTACTGCCGTCGCTGTAGTAACTGTTAACTTTCGTATCAGCGGAACTAGCAGCAATCGATGCTTGTTTAGCAGCGTCTAAAGATGCACTGGCAGAGTTAGCAATTGATGCGATTGCAGCACTGATACTAGTTGCTTGACTACTTGCCGAAGAACCAGCAGCACTACCTGCAGCACTGTTAGCAGCATTGTTAGCACTCGAAGCCATACTGTTAGCAGCACTAGCAGTACTATTATCAGCAGAAGCAGAAGCATTAGCGGCACTAGCAATATTTTCCTGACCTTTAGCATCAGCAGCGGCATTACTTGCAGCGATCGAAGCACTTTGGGCGGAAGCAGAAGCAGTGCTTGCATCAATTTCAGCAGATGAGGCAATAGAACTATTACCTTGCGAAGCAGCAGAACTGGCAACACTAGCAGCACTACTTGCTACCTTAGCAGCTGATGAAGCTGCAGAAGCTTGATTACTTGCAACAGTTGCATCAGAGCTTGCTCTCTGAGCTGCACTGGAAGCAATACTACTTTGAGATTGAGCATCAGAAGCTGCTGAACTAGCTGTACTTGCGGCACTCTTAGCAGTCGCAGCAGCGGAACTAACGGTACTATTAGTTGGGTTAGCAGAGGCGACTTGGGAGGCTGCACTAGCATAACTAGAAGCACTCGAAGCTTCATTGGAAGCACTTTGAGCATTTTGAGATGCCGAGACAGCATCTTTAGAAGTGACACTAGCTGCAGAACTAGCGACAGATGTGCTGCTGCCGGCTCCGTTGGAGCCAGTGGCCGAAGCACTCGCTGCACTAGCTTCAGAGCCGGCCAAAGAAGCACTGCTGTCCGCAGCACTAGCAGCTTGAGCACTAGTTAAGGCCGCATCAACGGATGCCTTAGCGGCATCAGCTTTAGCTTGGTCACTAGCGGCACGAACTGAAGCACTCGATGCAGAACTAGCGGCAGATTGGGCAATACTTGCTTGTGATTGAGCATTCGTATCATCTTGGGCCGCAGCCTTAGAAGCATTGATAACGGAATTACTGTAAGCATCTCCCGATGCTTGATTTCCAGCAGAATAATAACTATTAGCGATTGCGGCATTACTACCGGCGATCGAAGCTTGTTTACTTGCGTCAGAAGCATAACTATGAGCATTCTTAGCAGCATTACTTGCAGCACTATTAGCACTGGCAGCGTCACTACTTGCAATGGCAGCGTCACTGAAAGCACTGGAAGCTACTGTACTTGCTGAAGTTGCAACACTAGAAGCGGATTGAATGACTGGATTACCGGAGTTAACAGCAGCAGAAGCAATCGAGGCGATGGCACTGGAAGCTGAACTTACGTCCGTTGAATCAGTAATGACTTGAGCATCAGCTGAACTAGTGGCGATTGCAGATGATGATGCTTCTTTAGAGTACTTATCAGCATCATTAGCAGCGTTGGAAGCTTCGTTGGCAGCTGCACTGGCATTCGTAGCAGCATTCGAAGTGTTCGCAGCACTCCCACTACCTGCGGTAGCGGCACTCGAAGCCGCACTATTGGCGGAACTAGCTGTTGAAGCGGCATCATGAGCCGTCTTACTATCGTTAGCAGCCGCATTCGAGGCATTTGCAGCGGAAGTTTCTTGCGCAATTGCATCGGCAGCCGCTTTACTTGCGGCAATCGAAGCATTTTCAGCAGAAGCAGAAGCGGTACTTGCAACTACTTGAGCTGATGAAGCAGCCGAACTATCACCCTTTGAAGCAGCCGAACTAGCAACAATGGCAGCTGAACTAGCATCAGTAGCTGCGGAGCTAGCTAAAACCGCTTGACTACTTGCAACTGTGGCATCGGAACCTGCCCGACTAGCCGCACTGGATGCAATACTGCTTTGAGATTGAGCATCAGAAGCTGCAGAACTAGCTTGTTCAGCAGCACTCTTAGCAACTGACGTTGCGGAACTGACCGTTGAGTTCTTTGGATTAGCGGAAGCAATCTTAGCAGCATCACTGGCATAATCAGAAGCACTCGCAGCATCAACAGATGCACTTTGGGCGTTCTTAGCAGCCCCTTGGGCATCATTAGAAGCAACATTGGCGGCAGAACTAGCTACAGATGAACTACTACCGGCTCCGTTCGATCCTGTAGCTGAATTACTTGCTGCACTGGCTTCAGAGTTTGCCAAAGAAGCACTGCTATCAGCAGCACTGGCATCCTCAGCTGACTTTAAATTAGCTTGAATATTTGCATCAGCAATAGAAGCGCTATTTTCATCAAGAATTGCCTGTGATGCAGCACTACTAATCACAACTTCAGCAGAAGAAAGATTAGTTAAATCATTATTTGCATCAGAAACAAAATTTACTACATTTCTTACAATAATAGCACCCGGACCAATATTATTATTAATTTGTTTACCCTGATTTATCAAACCGTTTAACGTTTTGCTGTTAGTAGCAAAATCTTTATTAGCACTAGAGGCCGTGATATATTGATTACTTGCAACCGAGTTAGCAGAACTAGCATCATTACGATATGACGTTAAGGAAATCATATCACTATTTGCTGCACTTTTAGCTGCAGAAATAATCGAATTACTACTATTAACCGCATCAGAAGCAATACTATTAATCTTGCTAGTAGCACTACTACCATCAGAATAATACTCATTCACTTTGTTATTTGCAGAACTAGCTGCATTGGAATTAACAATAGCAGAACTATTTGCCACACTGACTTTACCAGAAAGTGAAATCATTGTTGAACTAGCACTTACCATCACACTATTTATTACTGATTTTAACTTTTGTATTCCGACTTGATCTTCATTAGAAGCCGCTAACGCAGCAGAATTAGCTGTTGAAGAATCCACAGCTGCAATACTGGCAGCAGTTGAAGCATTATTTTCATATTGAACAGTTTCAGAAGCAGCATTACTAGCAGTAATTGAAGCTGATAAAGCAACACTAGCAGCTGAACTAGCAATTGATCCCTGATAACTTGCATCAGAAATATTACCAGCATTAGAATCATTTAAAGCTGTTGAAGCAGCATTGGATGCAACGATATTAGCAGAACTAGCCGTCCAAGCAGCCAAACTTGCTGTTGATGATGTAGCAAAAGTTAAACTTACTGCTGAATTTGCAGCGGCAGATTGTTTATTAAGATCTAATTTAGCAGAACTTTCAACCGAAGAAGCACTCTTTACAGCATCAAAAACAGAATCAATAACACTACTATCTATTAATTGATAATTTAAATTAACTTGTGATAATACAGTAGCCGTAGTATATGCACTATTAGCAATTATATCAATATTAGTATTTTCACTAGAATATACAGCTATAGCAGAAGAATTTAATATAGCTGCAGATCTTGCACTACTTGCAAGTGAACTACTACTATTCGCACCACTATTAGCGGAACTAGCAATAAATGAATCGACTGCGGCAGATTCTGCAGTCAAAGTCAACGCTGCACTAGAAGCAACATTACTATTATTTGAAACAATTAATTCTGCACTTGAAGTAGTATTATAAGCACTTGTTGCTGTAGAAGCATATGCATTCATACTACTAATATTAGCATTAGCAGATATAATATCATTTGAAGCCTTAATGGCATATTCGCTAGCACTTGTTTGATTACCAGCTATAGCGTAAGAAAGTGCCATTGATGAATTATTACTTGCATCATTATTATAAGAAGAAACAGCACTAGCATAACTATGAGCAGAAGCGAAAGCATTGTCCGCAACTACTTTAGCTGATTGAGCTTCACTATCATTTATCGAACCAGCAGCATATGCTGAAGACATAGCTAAAGAAGCATTTGAAGCAATACTGTAGGCACTTTTCACTACAGACTCACTTGGATAATCAGAAGAAACACTAGTAATAAATTTAAATGCGGAACTCACGATAACTTGATTACTAGTAATACCATTACTACCGTTCATTTCAGAATCAGCTTTACTTGCTAGAGAATCAGCATTACTATCAGCTGTTGAAGCATTGGCATTTTGAGCACTACCTAGAGCATCAATAACAGATGCTCTTGCAGAATCAGCTTTTGATTGATCACTAGCAGCTCGAACAAAAGCACTTGAAGCAGAACTAGCTGCTGATTGAGCAACATTAACTTGAGCTTTTGCACTTGCAACGTCATCAGTAGCTGCTTTTGAAGCATCGTTAGCAGCAGTACTCATTGCAGAAGCTGAAGCTTGGTTCCCATCATTGTAATAACTAGTTGCCTCTAAAGCAGCAGATGATGCAATTGATGATTGAAGCGATGCATTGCTAGCATAACTACGCGTATTGGAAGCAGCAATACTTGCAGCACTATTAGCACTAACAGCATCCTCAGAAGCAATCGCCGCATCACTAGATGCAAAAGATACTACACCACTTGCAGACGTAGCAACACTAGAAGCAGATTGGATAATTGAATTGCTGGAATTAACAGCGACAGAAGCAATTGAAGCAATCGCACTAGATGCAGAACTTACAGTTATAGAGTCATTAATAATATTTCCATCAGCAGAACTAGTTGAAATAGCAAATGAAGAAGCTTCCTTAGAATATTCATCTGCATTAACAGCAATATCTGCGGCTGCGGAAGACGAAGAACTGGCACTAGTAGCGTTATCATTCCAAGTACCAACTGATTTATTAAGGTAAACTCCCTTTTTAACATTCGAGTTGGTAACTAAATTAGTGGTTTCACCATCACCAACTAAATACCAATTTCCAGTTAAACTATTGCCATTAAATACTGCATGCGCATTGGATAAATCTATTTTTTGAAATGCCCAATAAGCATTTGTGTCTCCAAACATGTATCCGGTATTAGCATTATTAACAACATTTAAATTCTTAAAGTTAAGAGTTTGAAGACCATGATCACTAGCAAACATTGCTCCAAAAGTAGTCACTTTATCAGTATTAAAATTAGAAAGATCCAAATTTGTTAAAGATTCGTCAAGCATAAACATACCAGCCATTGTGGTAACATTACTTGTATCAAACTTTGAAACATCAATTGATTTTAATTGTCCCATATCAAAGAACATATTAGAAATGTCCTTGGCTTTAGGAGTTCTGAAACTACTAAGATCTAAACTAGTTAGCCCCTTTACTGACTGGAACATGTTATGAAAATCTGTAACATTGGAAGTATCAAAGTTATTTAGATTAAGAGATGTTAACTTATCTTCATAAAAAAACATATTACTCATATCAGTAACATTGGAAGTATTAAAATGACTAAGATCTAAACTTGCAAGTGTACTCGTTTGTCCCTGACTACCATTAAAGAACATACTAGCCATATTAGTAACTTTACTAGTGTCCCAAGTATTAAAACCAGTAATAGTAGGACTATCAACATTTGCAAACATTGAATTCATATTCGTAGTGTTACTAGTATCCAAACCAGATACGTCAAATGAGTTTAAATGTAATCCAAAATCAAATAAATGTGAACTATCAACTGGTGCTTTAGTATTAGTAATTGTAATACTTTTAATACTACTTGCATTTGTCGCATCTTTAATTGCTTGTGGAGTAACATTCGTTTCTAAATCACCATTAGAAATTGCTAAATTGCCGGTTGATGAGTCAAGTTCGTAAGTGGCTGTCCCCCATTTTCCAATTGCATTAACACCCCAGGTACCCTGATGTGATTGTCCATCCGCTAAATTAACAGATACGGGATTATCATTATCTACTTGATACATTGTAGGAGCTGATTCCCATGAATTAGAAGCCAATGTGGTTTTGTTCCCAAGAATAATTGTTTTTAAATTAGTGTTTGAAACCATATCATGCATATCAGTTACTTTTGATGTATCAAAATTACTTAGATTTATATTTTCTAACTTAGTGTCTCCAGAAAACATACCACTCATATTAGTTACTTTTGATGTGTCAAAATTACTTAGATTTATATTTTTTAAATTAGTGTTTTGTAAAAACATATAGCTCATATTAGTTATTTTTGATGTATCAAAATTGCTTAGATTTATATTTTCTAATGCGTTATCGAACGCAAACATATATCTAGTATTAGTTACTTTCGATGTATCTAATCCATTTCCATCAAACGAAACTAATCCATCCATATAAGCAAATAAGCCATCAGAGTTAATTGGAGCAACTGCATTATTAAAAGAAATTGACTTTACTTTATTAATTACACTATTAATACCAGATTGACTTTTATCTAAAGTCCCGTCATGAACAAATAATGCCCCTTGATCATCCAAGGTCCAAGATGCTGTCCCCCATTTTCCACTAGCAACTTCAGTTGCACCAATTCTATCCATATCTAAATCATCAATTTCCGCTAATGATGATTTAGCGTTGGCAGCACTAGTGTAATTAGTATAGTCATTTAAAGCCTGTTGAACATTATCTGCAAAGCCACTTACTTGTTTAGAGTCTAATGTAATTTGATTAGCAGCATTTACTGCTAAATTAGCAGTAGAAAAAGCTGATTTTATATAGTCTGAATTAGATGAATCAGATTGAGTTATTAAGTTAGCATATGAATGAGTCATTAAGTCAGCATCTAAAACTGTGTTTGCATTACTTTTCGCATTTTGATTAACATTAGAAGCATTTTCAACCAATTGTCCCATTGTCGTTAAAGCATTTGAGGCTGTTGATCGTGTATCAGAATTAGTGAATATCAATTGACTAAAACTTGACTTAAGACCATCGTTTATCGAACTTAAAGATAAGTACTGTGAATTCATTTCTGAAGATGATACCACAGCTGAAGATAAGGCACTGTCAGCTAAAGAAACTGCATCATTAGTATCATCATCAGATGAACTGTTAGTGGTAGTTTTACCATCAAAAGAAGAACTAGACCCATTACTCGTGATGAATGATGAAACTGAACTAGCCGATACAGTAGTGCTAGATTGTGTTAAGGAAATTCCACTTGTTGTAACATTAACATCATTTTGATCGACTGAATTGCTATTCATTGAACTATCTGATGATGTGCTTACACTATCCACATTAGATTTTGTATCATTTGAACTAAGTGAAACAGTTACATTAGAAGAACTATTCTTACTATTATCATCAACATTACTATTTTGACTAGTAGCAGTTTGACTTTCTTGATTCGTAGATGTAGCAATGCTTTTTTCGCTTGAACTATTAACATCATTACTGATAGATCCTACAACTTTATTATCAACAGAACTGCTTACTGAGGAAGTTTCATAACCAGAAGCTGAATTCACACTTGCGGACTGTGTACTGGTACTCGTTGCACTAACCGAAGCTGAAGACATCTCACTATTTGAAGTACTATCGTATCCCGATCCATAGTTGGAATTGGTATCCGCATGAACAGTTGTTGTATCAGATTGAACTAAGTGAGATATTCCATAACCACCAATTACCGTAAACAAAGAAGCAGAAACGACAACCCATTGTTTCTTAACTTTTTTCATTATTTTTTTATCATTAACTTTTTTAAATTCAAATTTATTATATATCATACATACTTACCCCCTATGTAAATATAATTCTAATCATTTTCATTTAATAACAACTAAGAAGAAAATTATTATAATAATCCTCTTGTATTTTTATGTAGTAACTATATGCTATCACATACTACCCTCATTTTTCCATCCCATTGTAATACTATTAATTAAAAATATCTACCCATTAGTTTATGTCTAAATGTCTAAAAAAATGAGATTCTCAAATGAGAATCTCATTTAATGTTTATTAATTAAATTGCTTTAACCTACTTTTTATTACTTGTGATGTAACAGCCATCGCTGAGGTAGAAAGTAGTAATCGTACCTTGTTTTATTGTCTTAACAATCTTAAACTTACGTCCTTTGGCAACCATTTACCCTTATCGCTGAATTCACGACGATAATGAATCTGAATACCGCAACGTTTAGTAACTCTTACCATCTTAACCTTATCAGCCTTAGGGTAATAAATACTGTAAAGGTATGCCAACTTACAGATGTAGTAACCACTGGATGCTAGAACAACATGGCTTCTAGTATCATAACAGGCGATGTTTGTACTCAAATTTATTGTAAATCATGTTTTTTGACTTTCCATAAATATTTTTGATACTTGAAAAGCAGGTAAAATAAACATTCAAAAAGAGAATTCCAAAATATTAATTGAATGATATAATAATTACAAGGAGATGAATTTTAATGGCATTCATATTATTCGTCATCATCACTTTAATAACATTAATTATTGTTTTTGGATTGATTGGTGAAGGACTTTTAAATTATAAGCACCTACAATTTGTAAAGAAAAGTTGGCCTAGTTTAACAACGATCGATCTTATTAATCGGCATCAATACATATTTGATTATAGGATGAAACTTAGCATTAAAAATGTATACCAATACTATGCGAATTTAATTACTTATGGAATCATGCTTATTACACTTGGAATCAGTATTGGCGGATATTTAATTGCTGATGTTAACTTAGCTTTAATTCCAATTATTACCTTATGTCTTGAACTTTCTTTTTATTTTTTTATTAACACAAATTTAATTAAGCAAAAAAATGATGATTACAAACAATACAGTCGCACCCATTTAGATAATGAAATTAAAATTATTATCATTCCAGATAGCTTTATTAAAGCCGTTCGGATAATAAGAAGAATTTTAGTATTAGCTTTCTTCTTTGATGCTATAAGCCTTTATGGTGTTTTAGTATTACTTAATCATATGAACTAAAAAACTCGGTAGGATTTCTCCTATCGAGTTTTTAAATTTTATTCAATACGGAACGCATCACTAAGTTAAAATTTGTATCAGTCGGAATCCCCTGCCAAAAAATTTGGGCATCCTTCTTAATCTGATATTCTTTACTTCCGGAAACAGCAGTGATTAAAAAATCAACCTGACGACCATGATAATTTTCAATCGTAATAACCCAACTTCTATGATCAGGTCGTGCAACAGATTTTAAATCATTGGTTGATGAAATTATATCCATAGCTGTAGCCCATTGAGCAAACATTCGAATTCGTTGCTTGATACTTGGCATTATTAAAACCTATTTCCTATTTACTGTAATCAGCTAATTTGTAATTACTATCACCAACAATTTTACCATCCATAATAATAGTAGGAACGGATGTTAATCCATTGGCTTCGTATTCTTTAATATTATCCTCAGCTACTTCATCACTGACATGACGGCTAGCACCTAATTCTTCTTCTAAATAATGAGCCACATCATCATGATCAAGATTATCGATAATTTCTTGGGAAGCGTAAGCCTTATCGATAAATTCCAATGCCTCGCTAGGCTTTGAATAGTCAACATCATCATTGGCAACATTTCCATTTAATAAACCTGGTTTTGGTTTGTTCCAGAATTTAATGTGAATGTTCAAACTACCTGCTTCACTGTTTTGTTTAATTGCCTTGCGATTAGCTAAATAAAATTTACGGCAAAATGGACAACCCAAATTAAGAACAATTGTTAATTCGTGTTCAGCATTAGGATTTCCTAAATTTAAAGTTGTTTTGTCAGAATAATCAAAGTTCATAATAATACCCCCATGTAGTTTTATGCTTTATAATTACATTGTATACAATCAATTTAAAAAAACAAGGATGATGCTTATGAATAAAATTAAAGTTACGCTCGGCGATATTACTAAATATCATGGCGATGCCATTGTCAATGCTGCAAATCGTGGATTACTTGGTGGTGGCGGCGTTGATGGTGCCATCCACCGAGCTGCTGGAAAACAAGAACTAGATGCAGCTTGTCAAAAATTGCATGGATGTCCAACTGGTGAGGCTAAAGCAACCTCTGCTTTTAATTTAAATGCAAAATACATTATTCACACCGTCGGACCAATTTGGCAAGGCGGCTCGTTCGAAGAGGCCAAATCGTTAAAAAATTGTTATCAAAATAGTTTGAAATTAGCAAATAAATTGGGTTGCAAAACGATTGCTTTTCCTTCAATTAGTACAGGTGTTTATGGATATCCGCTAAAAGATGCTGCTCAAATTGCAATCAAAAGTATTCAACAATTTAATTCTTCATTATCCGTTACATTTGTCTGTTTCGATCAGCTGACATATGAAATGTATTCTAAAGCAAACACGTCATTATCCTAAAGCTATTTAATCAGGTTTAGAATTGTTGTATAATAAAGATATTATTCTGTTTAGAAAGTGGTGAGATTTTTGTCTTTAAACAGTTCAGATTTTCAGGAATTAATTCCTATTTTTATTATTATCATCGGAATTGCAATTCTAGTTGCTGTTTTCTTTAGTTCAAAACGAAAGTATAAAAGAAAAAATGAAGTCAACATCCGTTATGGTAAGATGCATTTTTTCTATGTAGGTAGAGTTAGACAAAGAAAATATAAATTAATACATACAAATTTAGATGTTTGGGCTGAACATCAGGGCGTTAAAAATGTTGATAAAGCTGCTTACTTTAAATTAAAAAAAGAGTACTCATTTTCGCAAAGGGAACTACGTTATTTGAACGATCCGCAAATAGAAGAATTAACTAAGTGCTTAATTCGATATTCAGATACAGTTTTTGATGCTGTTTATAATGGAAAGAATATTAAAGAATTTACAAGAATTAAAAATGAATTAAAACGATTTAAAGTCTTAATTAAAAAACGACAAATTAAAAATGATACTCAAAAAAATTATTTATTAATGAATCGTGATTCTCAGTTAATTGCTTTAAAGAAAAAATATTCATTAAATAAACAAAATCTCAAGACGTTATCGTCAAAAGAAGAAACAGACTTAAATGATTGCATTGATGCGTACCTACATCTTCTTAAAACCGTTGACTTCAATCCTAATTCTGTCGTCGTATTAGATAGTTTAAAAACTAAGATGGCTGACACTAAAAAGGATATGTTAGATCGAGTTAACATTACTCGTCAAATTACTGATTCAATTCATTCATAAAAAAAAGGATTACCATGTTTGGTAATCCTTTTTTATTATTCATTGACATGTTTTCCTAAGATGTCTAAATCATATTTTTGATGCTCGATTTCTGCAACAGCTGGCAAATGTCCCCATTCAACGAATGAATGTTTTTTAAATAGATTGATACTAGGCGTATTATGATGAAAAATATAAGCTACGATTGTATCAATTGATAACTCTGGACACATTTTTTCAATGTCAGTTAACACTTGATTAGCAATTCCCTGATGTTGAAATTCACTATCAATGTAGATACTTATTTCAGCCGTATGTTCATAAGCTTCTCGACCATAAAAATCGTTCAAGCTGACCCATCCTACCCGCTCATCATCATTTAAAATTATAAAAATGGGTCTCTTAGATTGATCTCGATCACGCATCCAAAGGATTCGATCACTAACACTAATAGGATTTAAGTCTGCCGTAGCCTGATGTCCAGCAATGCTTTGATTGTAAACATCAATAATATACGGCAATTCAGATCGATTTGCTTTTTGAAAAGTTAGTTCCATAGTTAAACACCACCTTATTCAATATTTTACTAAATAAGAGGTTAAAAAACTAATTAATTGCCTGAATATCAAACAGAGAATAAAATTGAAGTCCGTTACTAGTTAGAATTGAAACTTGGTTATTTGAAACATTTTTAAAAATTCCTTCAATTGTTACTCCAACCATTTTTATTTGAACTAATTTTTTGGAACGAATCATTTCTTTAATTAATTGTCGGATCAACATAGGACTTTGTTGAGGTAAATGATTATTCATTTTAACACTACGGTCACTGCGATGATTATTCATTAAGTCTTTTTTCAAATTTTTATCGTTCCAACGACTAAAACTACGACGTTTTGCCTGAATTTCATTTGTTTCATCATTGACTACTCGATTATATTTCAAGGTCATATCTATCGCTCCTTTTTATTTACGTTTTCTCTATGTTTTTTATTATACGAACATATGTTCCCGTTGGCAAGAATTTTATCCATTTTCTTTAAGAAAAATGTATAATACAATAGATATAAATAAATTAAGAAAGGATTTTATTATGAACGAGATAAAACAAAGACCACTAAGAAAAGACGTTCCAACTGAATTAACGTGGGATTTAACCACTATTTTTCCAAGCGACGAAGCTTTTAATGATGCCTTTAAAAATGTTCAAAACCAGTTAAAAGGTATTAAAGATTTAAAGGACCATTTAAATGAAAGTGGTTCCCAATTGTTGAAAACAATTGAACAACTAGATAATTTTGATCGTGAAATTGAAAAACTATTTGTTTATGCTAATTTAAAACGTGACCAAGATACTAGTAATGACACTTATCAAGCTATGAGTGCTAAGGTTGAACAATTTGCTTCAAAGGCAGCTACTGCATCTTCATGGTTCACATATGAATTCCTGCAAATTCCTGTTGATCAAATAAGCGCAATGATTAAAGCCGAACCTGCTTTACGAAAATACCAACATTCATTTGATGCTCTTCAAAAAGAAAAACCACATATCCTTAGCCCTGATAAAGAGTCATTATTAGCTCAGTTTAGTGATGTTAGCGGAGCCTCTTCAAGAACTTATGACACCCTTTCAAATTCTGATTTGGAATTTCCTGTTATTAAAGATGAGGATGATAATGATGTTCAACTTTCCGAAGGACTGTATGGGACTTTAATTAAATCCCAAAAGCGAGCCGTTCGAAAAACAGCCTTTCAACAGTTATTTAAAGTATATAAACAATTTCGTCATACATTCGCAACTACCTTATCGGGGGAAGTTAAAGCTCATAATTTAAATGCTAAGGTCCGCCATTACGAAAGTGCTCGTCAAGCCGCAATGGAGGAAAACGAAGTCCCTACTGTTGTGTATGACAACTTGATTAAGGTTGTCCATAAATACACTCCACTCCTTCATCGTTATATGAAACTTAAAAAACAAATTTTAGGACTAGATGAATTTCATATGTATGATATGTATACCCCATTAGTCAAAAAGCCACCTTTAAAATATAATTTTAAGGAAGCCAAAAAAGAAGCTCTAAATGCACTCCAAATTATGGGAAATGATTATACTAGTCATTTAAAAGAGGAATTTAGTCATCGTTGGATCGATGTTGTGGAAAATAAAGGTAAAACTAGTGGAGCATATTCTGGCGGAATGTATGATACCAACCCATTTATTCTTTTAAATTGGCAAGATGGATTAGACGATTTATTCACTCTTGTTCACGAAAGTGGCCATAGTATGCATAGTTACTACACTCGTCACTTCCAAGATTATCACTATGGTGATTATCCAATCTTTATTGCAGAAATTGCTTCAACAACAAATGAGAATCTTTTGACCGATTACCTATTAAAACATAACGATGACTTAGAGACTCAAAAGTATGTTTTAAATCATTATCTAGACGGTTTTAAAGGAACCGTTTTTCGCCAAACCCAGTTTGCTGAATTTGAAGAATTTATTCACGAACAGGATCAAAACGGAAATCCATTAACTGCACAATCAATTAGTGATTTTTACTATCAATTAAATCAAAAGTATTATGGTCCAAATGTTATTCCTGACAATGAGATAGCTTTCGAGTGGACTCGCATCCCTCATTTTTATCTTAATTATTATGTTTACCAATATGCAACTGGTTTTGCTGCTGCAACAACACTTTCAAAGGGGATCATTAAAAATGATGACCATCAGTTAGATAAGTATATTAATTTCTTAAAAGCTGGTAGCTCTGACTATCCAACTGAAGTAATGAAAAAAGCTGGTGTCGACATGACAAAAGTTGATTATCTTGAATCAGCATTTAAGACTTTTGAAAATCGTTTAAATCAATTTGAAAAACTTTATCAATAATTTGGTTGTTACATGGAGGCTAATTAAATGTTCATTCTAGCATTATTAATGTTCTTTGGTTTATGGCTCACTTGGAAATTTTTGACCAGCTGGTTATGGTGGTTATTATTATTTGCTCTAATTATTGTTGCTTTAAAATTTGTCTTTTGGATTGCTATTATTTTTGTTTTTCTAGCGATGTTCGGCCTCTTTAGACAAAGGTAAACCTTATTCAATTTTTAAATCAATTTTTATAATATAGATATCGTAATATTTAATCAAACTAAATCTTTACTGAATAATCAGATGGTTTATTAACCGTAATAACGGTTAGTGTCCATTAGCTAATATTCTTATTTTAAAATTATTCATTTTATTTCATTAATTGCTTTTAAATAAAAAGTAATCATATAAAAGCCGTTATAGCAATGTTATTTAACTTCTCCACTAAAGTTTAAAATTATTTTTAAATCCATAAAATTGTGATGAAATTCTTTTAAAATATGAAATAAATATAATAAAATAATTGTGAATCAACATAAGTTTAATTCTTCTAGATTCAACATAAGAATAAGCTGCTCTTTTTGAGCAGCTTATTTTTTGTTTTTAAAAAGTGTATAATAAAAAATATTACACAAATATCGGAGGGATTATTTTGAATATAATAATTGGATTAGTTCCAGCTATGTTATGGGGAATTACCCCATTATGGGTTCATTTTATGGGTGGTAAGCCAATTCAACAATTATTGGGAACTACATATGGAGCTATTATTGTTGGGATTTTAATTTGGATAATTAAGCGACCAGAAGTAACTGCTGAAACATTCATATGGTGTTTCATAGGTGGAATGGGTTGGTCTTTAGGTCAACTTACTCAATATAATGCCTTTAAAAAATTAGGTGTAGCAACGACTACACCAATTACGACTGGTTTACAACTTGTTGGAGTAAATATTCTTGGGGTTTTATTCTTTGGTAGCTGGGCTTCAGGAATTGCAAAGGGAATTGGTTTCACTGCTGTTATTTTAGTTGCAATCGGGGTATATCTTACAACTAGGACTGATAATCCAGAAAATAGTGGTGTTGATAAAAAGCAATTTACCAAGAGTTTAATTGAATTAATTGCTGGTTCAGGAATTGGGTACACTGCCTGTTCTGTTCTTCCCAAAATTTCCAATGCTAGTGGTTGGTCAACATTCCCTCCCCAATCAATGGGAATGCTATTTGCTGCAATTGTTTTCTCATTAATAATCAAAGATTATCGTGATCAAAAACCTTTCCTAAAGAAGGCAACATTTAAAAATATTCTTACTGGGCTTAATTCCGGAACTGGAACAACTGGATATCTAATTTCAATTACTTTAAATGGTGTTTCAACCGGATTTACTCTTTCTCAAATGTGTGTTGCTGTTTCCACATTTGGCGGACTAGTCATCCTAAGGGAACATAAGACAAAACGAGAACTGCTTAATACTGTTCTTGGCGTTCTCTTAGTCTTAATTGGCGGTGTCATGACAAGTTTCATCCACTAAAAAAGATATCGATCATCAATATATGTGATCGATATCTTTTTATTTATTTCGATACGTTAGCCGTCCTCCGACTTCATAATCTGGATTTGGATGATAGTCCTTTAAACCTAGTTTTCGATATGGGTAAGTAGCAATTAAATCTGCTTCTTGTGGTTTCATATTATTAAGTAATTTCTTTAAATTATCTAGATCTAATTGTCCAGTATATAACTTAACGAGTTCACTTAACCAATTAATATTAGTTGTTTTATTAAGAAAAATTGTTTCAATAATTCTAACGGGTCTAATTCCATTTAATTGATAATCATCATTATCATAAGAAACAATCACTTGAACCAAGCCACGCCAATCATAATTTTTAATCATTGGTTTAGCTTGTTCGATCAATTGTTTCAATTTAGATTGTGGAATATCGCAATCAGTGCTTAACCCCTTCGAGAACTTCAGACGATGTTCATAACCATTGATTTTTACTGTATCAATGAACAGCGCTTCATCGTTAGTAACAAAGAAGTTTAAAGTATAATCTGCTTTATCAGGAAGTTTAACGTTCGTCTCTTGATCTGGAGGTAAAACAAAAACCGGACAGGTGACACTTTTTTTAATTTCGCGAACTAAATAGTGGCGATTCCCTGGAACAATAACATACTTTGGATGCTCAATTCTGATAATATCTAAAATATTCCCTAATTGAATCGGTTCGATGTATCGACGATCACTTACGGTATTTGTTAAAGTTGCTGAATTAGGATTATGATTAATAATTATCGTTTTAAAACCTAATTTTTTCATCTGCAATAATAACTCTGAAGTATAGTAATCAGCCGCTGTATTAGGGCCAAGATGATTGCCACCTCGGCCAATTACCAAAACGGTGTTATCAGATAACGGTTCAGCTTCATTTTCTGTTTCATAACTACTATAAAATGAATTTAAATTATAAATAATTTCCCCTGCAGAGGGATCTAACATCTTAAAAGTTGGCAAACTATCAGCCTTTTGAGCAAATTTTTCAATTGTACTAATTGGTAATTGCCATGTTGTCGCTAACATTCCATCTCCAAAACCATTCCGATGGGCAGCAGCAACCGTTTCTGGACTCTTGGGATTTTCCAAGACCAAATCCTCTGCTAATAATAAATGTTGAAATTTCGTTAAATAGAAGGAATCAATTTTGGTCAATTCAGTTAAGTCTGTGATTTGATAATCGCGACGTAATGCTTCAACTAAAACTTGAATTCTGTTGGCTTGGGGATGAATCAACTGATTAATCAATTGATCATCAGTCAATTCATGTTTATTTGGCAAGACATCTCGAGGGCTAAACTGAGAACTCCTTAAGGCTTTTAAAAGGGCCTCTTCAACCGTTCGTCCAATTCCAATCGCAGAACCAACTGATTTCATGTTTTGTCTCAAACGCGGACTAAGGCCTTTAATATCTTGAAATGGCCAAATTGGCATTCTTACCATTGTTCGATCGATAGTTGGCTCCATTAAGGGTGTTAGCGGATGATAATTATCTGAAATTTTAATCTCATCAATAGAGTTCTTAACCAATAAATTACTAAAGACTTCCATTAATGGATATCCTGAAGTTAATTCTGCTAACGACATCCCTCTTGTGTAATATGGCGTAATTTTAGTTATAAAATACTCTTCACTGACAGGATCAACAGCAAAGCTAACCTCACAAAAACCTTTTAAGTTCAAGCCTTCAATTATTTTAAAAGTTGCATTCCTTAATTGTTGATATTGATAATCACTAATCGTTTGAATTGGTGAGATTGCAATCGAGTCACCAGAATGAATTCCGACTGCATCGATATCTTCAATCCCATTAATAATAATCTTAGTTCCTTGATTATCACGTATTGCTGTTAAACTAAGTTCTTTATCTCCAACGATACTTTTTTCAATCACACATCGATCAACTTTTGAGTTTACCATCTGCGTATTCAACATTTGTTCGAGCGTATCCATGTCTTTACATTCTTTATGACTCCGTTTTTCTTGAGGAAGAACCGCCTTAACGATTACTGGTAATCCCATTTCACGAATAACTGGAAAAGCTTCATCAGTTGAATGAATAATTTGAGATGGTACCAACGGTTCATTAATATCATGCATTAATTGATGGATTCGTAATGGATTCCCAATGATTTGTAATGCTTCATGAGAAATTCCAATTACTGAAACATGATACTTATCCAATATCCCATCATTTAATAACCGTTGACAAATATGAGCTGCTCTAAAACCACCAAATACAGGTAAAATAGCATCTGGATGACGGCTTTTAATAATATCAATAATATTTTGGGAACTAATCGTTCGATAAAAAACATTTTTAGCCCGAATTTCAGTTGATGATAAAGAATAGGCATTATTATCTAATAATAATGACGTCACACCTAATTTTTTTAAATGAATGACCGTATTGTACACAGCAGAATCTAATTCAGTCTCTCGACCAATATTAGAAGGACCACCACCAATGATCAGAACCGTTTTGATTATTTGTTCACTCATTTTACCACGCTCCAAACGAGTTAATCATTTCTAAAAATTCATCATATAAATCAACACTGTTAGTGGGACCAGGCGCTCCATCAGGTGAAAATTGCACAGAAAAGACAGGATAATCACGATGACGCAAACCTTGAACCGAATGATTGATCAAGTCAACATCGGTAACCAATAATTTTTCTCTATCAATCGTTTTAACATCTGCAGCAAATCCCTGAGCTTGTGAAACAAATTCCACATTATTAGTAATGATATGACGAACAGGATGATTGCTACCATGATGTTCAACCTCAAGTGGAATTATTTTAACACCATTGGCCATAGCAAATAATTCGTGTCCCAACCCAATTGCGAACATGGGTACCTTGGCTTGTAACTCTCTAATCATATCCAAAACACTTTCTGGTAAATCATGTGGATCTCCAGGTCCTGTTGATAAAATGATACCATCAGGGTCTAAATTTAAAATATCCTGTGGTTTCGTTTGCCATGGAACTACAACAACATTACAATTTCTGGCCGCTAATTGACGTAAAATACCGTGTTTTAACCCAAAATCAATGACAATGATGTTATTCCCGTCTCCTGGATTAGGATAAGCTTTAGGAGTTGCAACCTGTGATACCTGTTGATTAGTTAAAACCGTTGCATGAAGTTGATCAAAAGCATGTTCATCATCCACGTCAACGATACTTGCTTTCATTGTCCCATGTTTATAAATATGATGAGCTAGTTCACGGGTATCCAGGCCGTAAATTCCTGGAATATTATGTTGTTTTAAAAAACGATCTAAATTTAATTTTTTGACACGATTAATAGAGGTATTCGCAAATTCCTTCACGATAACCCCCTTACTACTAGGTGTAATCGATTCATAACCCTTTCGACGAATCCCAACGTTTCCAATTGAAACTGTCGTAAAGACAATGATTTGATTATGATAAATAGAATTGGTAATCGTTTCTTGATACCCCATCATATTGGAATTAATGATGATTTGCCCCGTCGTTGTTGCTAATGAGCCAAAACTCTTTCCCTGATATGAAGAGCCATCTTCTAAAATTAAATATCGAATCATAGCTCGTTCTCCTTAAGTCATTCTCAATTAATCATTGATTATTTCCACTGCATCTCGCTTATCCAATTCATTTACGGATACCTTAATTTTTTCATTTCTAGCACTAGGGATGTTTTTACCCACAAAATCAGCTCGAATTGGTAACTCTCTGTGACCCCGATCAACTAAGACTGCCAAACGGATATTATTTGGACGGCCTAATTCTGAAATAGCAGTTAGTGCTGCTTTAATCGTTCGACCGGTGTATAAAACATCATCAACTAAAATAACATTCTTTCCCTCAACGGAAATTGGTGAATCCGAAACTGCTTCTGCTGAATTTTCTTTTTTATCATCACGATACTTTGTGATATCCAAAGAAATTACAGGCACATCCGAACCTTCTAATTGTTCTAAACGTTTTGCAATTCTTTGAGCCAGATAAACCCCACGCGTTTTGATACCAATTACAACTAAATCTTTAATTCCCTTATTTTTTTCAATAATTTCATAAGTAATTCTTGTTAAGGCACGTTGCATTGCCATCTTGTCTAAAACCAATTTATCCATTTTTAAACTCCTCTACTTCATCTTTCTCAATTTGGCTAGTGTTTCTTCAAATATTGGTGGTAAGGGACAACTAAATTCCATTAATTTTCCCGTTACTGGATGTCTGAATCCTAACATTTTCGCATGTAAAAATTGACCATGACCTTTAATCGTTTTTTTAGGACCATATAATGGATCTCCAGCTAAGGGATGATTGATTGATTTCATATGAACCCTAATTTGATGAGTTCGTCCTGTCTCCAATCGGCAAGCTACAAGAGTATAATTTTTAAAACGTTCTAAAACCCGATAATGAGTCACTGCATGCCGACCATCAGCAACGATTGCTTGCTTTTTTCGATCCTTTGGAGAACGACCAATTGGAGCATCAATGGTTCCTTGATTTTGTTTAATAACCCCATGCACTAAAGCAATATATTCACGCAAATTAGTTTTATTTTTTAATTGCTCTGATAGTGATTTATGAGCATTATTGTTCTTAGCAATCATCAACAATCCAGATGTATCTTTATCAATTCGATGAACAATTCCTGGTCTAAAAGTCCCATTGATATTAGATAACGGCGTATGGTACAACAAAGCATTTACTAATGTATGATCTGGATGCCCTGGCGCAGGATGAACGACCATCCCTTGGGGTTTATTAACCACAATCACATCATTATCTTCATAAACGATATCTAATGGGATATTCTCCGGAGTTAAGTTTAGATGTTTTGGTGCCGGAATCTGAATTGTAATTACGTCATTTTCACTAACTTCTGTTTTTGGTTTAATAGCTTTACCATTAATCAAAATATTACCGTCTTCAATTAATTTTTTAGCTCTAGAACGACTTAAATCCTTATTCAATTCACCAGCAATTTTATCAATTCGTCCTTCTTGGCCATGAATCTTATAATGATAATCTGTCATTTTACACCTTCAAAATCAATTATTTTTCTCTTAATATCACGATAAATAAGCATAACACCCCAATTGTTAAACATGCATCAGCAAAATTAAAAATGGGGAAACTAATAAAATCTAATTGAAACATATCAACAACATATCCCTGCATGAGTCGATCGATTAAATTACCAATTGCCCCCGCTAACAATAGGATAATTGTAAATGTTTTACCACTTGATTTACGGAATTTGAACAAATAGTAGAATAACACAACAATTACAATTGCTGTTAATATTTTAAAAAACATTTGTTGGTTTGCTAAAATACTCCAAGCTGCTCCATCGTTATGAATATTAGCAATTGATAAGATATGAGGGATCAATGGAATTGAAGTTTGGAGCGGGATTTTTATCGAAACAAGTCCCTTAATAATTTGATCAATAACGACCAATAATACTAACAATGTTGCTGTCCATCGAAAACGCATTTTGTCACTCCTAGAATAAACCTTTAATTGTTCCGTTTGCATCAATGTCCATTTCTAATGCTGCTGGATGGGAAGGTAGTCCAGGCATCGTTAAAACATTTCCAGTTAATGCGACAATAAAGCCCGCACCTAATCTTGGTTGTAATTCTCGTACATGAATCTTAAAGTTAGTTGGTGCGCCCAACTTCTTCGCATCATCAGTAAACGAGTATTGTGTTTTAGCCATACAAATAGGTAATTTATCCCAGCCGTGTTTCTTTAATTGGGCTAATTGTTTTTTTGCCTTTGAGCTTAATTCAACACCGTCACCACGATAAATTTTGGTTACAACTGCATTCATTTTGTCTACCAAATCATCACTATCATCGTACAATGGTTTAAATTCTGTCTCCTGATCACAAGCAGTTACAACTTGTTTAGCAAGGTCTTGAACGCCTTTACTTCCCTTAGCCCAACCATCACTTACTGTAACAGTAATGCCAAAGTTATCTTGAATGTACTTTTCTAAATAAGCCATCTCTTCTTCACTATCACTAGCAAAATGATTAATGGTTACTAATACTGGTTTACCATATTGAAGCATGTTCTTAACGTGCCGACCTAAATTACCAATGCCATTCTTTAAAGCATCGACATTAGATGTTGATAGATCATTCTTATCTGCCCCACCATTAAGTTTCAAAGCTCTAATCGTTGCAACGACGACAATTGCATCAGGAGCCTTTTTCAACTTAGGAACGACAATGTCTAGGAATTTTTCCGCACCTAAATCTGCCCCAAATCCAGCTTCTGTAACAGTATAATCAGCAGATTTTAACCCTGCTTTTGTAGCCAAAATACTATTACAACCATGAGCAATATTAGCAAATGGCCCTCCATGAATAAATGCAGGAGTATGTTCAAGCGTTTGAACTAAATTAGGCTTGATTGCGTCTTTTAATAGAAGCGCAATCGCCCCTTGAGCTCCTAAATCACCAACCGTAACTGGTTGACGATCGAATGTATATGCAATTAGAATTTTACTTACCCGTTGCTTTAAATCCATTAAATCATGGCTTAAGCATAAGACCGCCATTAATTCACTTGCGACTGTAATGTCAAATCCATCTTCACGGGGTACTCCTGAAGTCCGGCCACCTAAACCAATTACAGTATGTCTAAGTTCTCGATCATTTATGTCCAAAACCCGTTTCCAAGTGATTTGTCGAGGATCAATGTTTAACTGATTACCATGATGAATATGGGCATCAATCAATGCTGATAACGTATCATGAGCTTCAGTCAATGCGGCCATATCACCTGTAAAATGAAGATTAATATCTTCCATTGGAACTACTTGGGAATAACCTCCACCAGTAGCACCACCCTTTAGTCCCATAACAGGTCCTAAAGATGGTTCACGAAGTGCCAAGGCAGCTCTATAGTCTAATGATTGAAGGGCATCAGCTAACCCAATAGCAAGAGTAGTTTTTCCCTCTCCTGCAGCAGTTGGATTAATCGAAGTAACTAAAACTAATTTTCCCTTTGTATCTTGATTCTTAATTGGGATTTGTAACTTAGCCTTATTGTAACCATAAGGAATTAATTGTTTAGCAGTAAAATGTAACTTTTTGGCAATTTCAGTAATTGGTAAAATTTGACTTTCTTGCGAAATTTGGACATCAGACTTCATGAGTAAATAATCCCCTTTTTATTTATGATATGAGTTTATTATATCATTTAATTCAATCACTGAATTAACCGATAGGATAAAATTATAGACATGTTCATCTTTTTGAATTTGCAAATGATGTTTAGAAATTATTTTGGCATGAACACTATCTAAGGTAAAGTGCTTCCAATTTGGATTCATAACCTTTTCAATCTTTAATTCACCATCATCTAAAACAATTTTTCGAAATAATACTTCAATTACAATTAAAAAACCTGCTAAAATGAAGAAAAAGATGGTAATCCATTGAAAATGAGTTACCTCTAACCAAAACACGAGTCCTAATAATAAAGTTGTTAAAGTCCAACTCCAACAAATGATTGCTGTTAATATATCAGGTTGATACAGGAACGTTCTTTTTGTATTCATCTAAGAAACCCTTTCTATATAAAGAATAAGGAGGAATAATATTGATAAAAGTATATACTGATGCCGCTGTTTTATATCACGATAATAAAAGTGCTGGTGGAATTTTAATTGTCACAAATAATCATCAAGAACAAATAAAAGTATCCCTACCAGCAAGTGATAATCATAATGCTGAATTCAATACTTATTATTTGGCATTAAAAAAGCTCATTGAAATCTTGCCACATCCCGCAAATGAAATTATAAGTCAATACACCGATAGTAAAATCGTTTATGACAGTTTAGAAAAACATTATGCAAAACACTATCAGAATTGGGTTGATAAAATTATCATCTTAGAATCTAATTTTAACTTAGTATTCCATAATTTAATCTCTGATCGGCAAAACTCTGGTGCTCATGAATTAGCTCAACAAGCATTACATCAAGATAAGTAAGTCTCAATTGTTTTTGTGTAAGTATCCCAATTATTATGAGTTCCGTCAATAAGGTAACTTGCTAGTAATTTCCCAATCATGGGACCCGTTGTTAATCCAGACGAGCCAAGCCCACTGGCAACTAAAATTTTATTTTTCTGCGGAACTTCTCCAAAAAAGGGTCCAAAATCACTAGTGTATGCTCTTGTTCCCACTCTAATATTATCAACGTCTTTCATAGATAATGGGCCCAAAATTCTTTGAGCACTTGCTAATAAATCTTCTTCAACGACAGGCGACTTTGTTAAATCAAATCCCTTATCATTTTCATGTGTAGCTCCCATAATAAAGTGATTATGATCCAATGGGATAAAATCACGTTCACCTTCTGGCATTAATACAGGCATTTCAGAGTTAAATATATCTTTAGTTCTAACTTCGATCAACTGCCCTTTTTGAGGTCGGACATCGGCTGTTATTCCCAACGGTTCTAAAATTTTCCCTAACCATGCCCCTGCAGAAATAATAATTTTATCAAATGATTCTTTTCCAGTTGAAGTATTTATTTTTCCTGATTCATCCAAAAAAACTTTTTCATTTCGAAAATGAACATTTTGATTTTGAGATTGTTTTAATAGTTGTTTAATAAATGCCTCACCATTCATTTGGCCACCACCACTTAGAAAGACACCTGGCAGTGTTTTTTTCAGCATCGGTAGTTTAGCTAGTACCTGTTCACTAGTGAGCTTTGAAATCTTCCCCATTGCATGTGCATTTTCTTTTCTTTCCAATGCTAATTGATAAAGAGCTTCCAAATCATCAGGATCAGCTCTAGTAACAATCGTTCCATTTTGTTTATACATATCGCTAGTAGCATCCATCTCTTTAGCCAATTGGGGAATCAATTCAGCTCCATCTTTAGCCAAATGATACCAACGCTTATTGCGTCGTTTTGATATCCATGGTGAAATAATCCCAGCTGCTGCTTTAGTGGCCTGCCCAGTTCCATCATCAAAAATATCAATTTGAAAATCATTCTGCTTACTCAAATAATAAGCAATTGTTGAACCAACAATTCCACTTCCAATGATTGCAATTTTTTTCATCATTTACTCTCCTAATGATTCCAAACGGGATGACCCCAATATTGAAAATAATCTGTTCTTAACGAACCATTATATAGTTTTCTTTTTTTAGTTGCCTTAGCTCCAAAGTCTTTTTCAAACTCAAGATCACTGGTCAAGATATACTTGGACCAAGTTTTCAAAGGTTTAAATCTTTCTCCCATAACGTGATATAGATGCTTCACTTCATTTTCATCACTCATTCGTTCTCCATAAGGGGGATTTGAAACAATAACTCCATTCTTTAAATCCGTGTGAAAATCTTTAACGTCAGCTTGTTTAATTGTAATATCGTATTGTAATCCAGCTTCGGTTGCATTTTGAGTTGTTGCTGCAACCATTTCTGGATCGATATCTGAAGCAAAAATCTGAATTGGTGTATCATAGTCAGCTTGATTATCGGCCTCATCTCGAACTTGTTGAGCAACTTCATCATCAACCCAATTCCACTTTTCACAAATAAAGTCCCGATTAAATCCTGGAGCTATATTTCTAGCAATCAAAGCTGCTTCAATTGGTAAGGTCCCTGACCCACACATTGGATCACAAAATGGCATATCAGGTTTCCAGTTCGTTAATAAAACCAATGCGGCTGCCATATTCTCTTTTAATGGTGCCACTCCCTTTGCCTTACGATAACCACGTTTAAATAAGCTATCTCCAGTTGTATCCAGCGTTAACATAACGTGATCTTTTAAAATACTGACTTCTAATGGAAATAACGCGCCATTTTCTGGGAAAAAAGTTCTTCGATGATAGAAATCATTTAATTTATTAACAATCGCTTTTTTAGCAATTGCTTGAACATCTGGAACACTGTGCAATTGAGAATTATGTGAACGACCTTCCATTGGAAACTTAGCATCCATTGGTAATAATTCATCCCATGGAAGTGCTTTTGTTTTTTCGAACAGTTCTTCAAAACTTGTTGCATTAAATTCACCAACAATTATTTTTATCCGATCAGCCGTTCTTAACCATAAATTTGTTTTAATGACATCTTCAATCGTGCCACTAAACCGAACTCGACCATTTTCCACTTTAGTCTGATATCCCAAGTCACGTAACTCTTTACCAACAATTCCTTCAATTCCTGCAGCAGCAGTAGCTAATAGATTAAATGTTTTCATAGTTTCTCCTTAAATATAAGCATAAATTAAATTATTAAAAAAGGACGAGAGAAAATCTCTCGTCCTTCCTGAAGGTATAGGCTCCTATAAGCCATGTTTTGTGCTCATTTAAAATGTCAGGTCACATTAAATGAGTAGTAATCATCTATCTGAGAGATAAAATCTCTCCCCCACGCTTAGTTCATTTACCGTACGTGAAGCTCCCCTACCGTAGTTTGGGTTTCCCGCTCGAGGGGTTTACCGCGTTCCACCAATAGCATTTCCACTATTGTATCGTCACTGTGGCACTTTCAGAAGTACTTTGACATAGCCGAAACCTTAGTCATTTTCTTCGCCGTAACTATCGAAGATAGCTCCCCAGCTTATTTTTTCACTGAGCACGAACACTACAAGCATCTCAGCTTGTGCGAGAGTGGACTTTCCTCAGCCGACAATAGCCGGCCGCAATTACTCAAAACCTATACCTTTTATTTATCGACTAATTTAGAATCGATGTGAATCGTTATCATTATTACCCATTTGGGAACCAAAAACACGACGTTCTAGGTTCGATAAACGTTTGAGAATGTCAATGTTATTAGCACTAACATGATTACTTGAACGTTGGGTATCAAAACTATCATTAGAACGAGTATCATCATTGGAACTAACTTGACTCATTTCTAATTGACGATTTAATTCATCAACACGATTACGAAGTCGATTATTTTCATCTTGTAATCTTTGAATTTCACGACTAAACGTTCCATAATCTTTAATTACTTTATCTAAAAAAACATCAACTTCATCCGGATCATATCCTCGCATTTTTTGACGAAATGCTTTTTCGAGAATCTGTTTCGGAGTAAAATGAATTTTCTCTTCCATCCGTTTACACCTCACGAATCTTTAAACAAGAATAATTATATCAAACATTATTAACTTTGCAAATCATTTCTATGATTTTCTTGGTACTCAATTGCAAATTCTTGTAAATCATCAAAATTAACAATCTGATAATCATAATCATTATTTTGCATGTAGGTATTAATTGCTTGATAATCATATTTTGTTTTTCCTTGATTATCAATATCATATATCAAAAAGGCCTGTTCTGTATGCTCTAACATAAATTCTTGATAATTTCTTAATTGTTGAGGGCTTTCATAGGGATGATTTGAAACTGGTGCCGAGTAATCTGCCAACCGAATTGTTTGGTTGTATCTCATTTGGTTGGTTTCGTTCCATCTTTTTTCCATTTCAGTAAATGGTAACATAACTGCTACTTTAAATTCATTTGGATACTCTTTTTTTAATTCATTTGCAACTTGAACACTCCATTGTTCAATCCCCATTTGTGCTCCGGTTATGAACCATTCATATCCATCTTCAATTTTTCTTTTCATTTCTTCTTTTAAAAGAGCTTTAATTACTTTTAATTTTGGATCATCATCTTTAAAAATTCCTAATTCATAACTTCGATAACCAGTAATCCATAACCGCTTCAAATTTTTTCGTCTCCAAACTATGTTATAATTAAATGAGTTGATTTTAACACATTTTTATTCTCATTATTAAGGTGATTATATGAAAATTAATTATCCTGGTGGTCAACATCAAGATAATCGTTTCAATCATGCTTATAAAATAAAAAAGAATCGATCGCCAATTCGATTTGGCGATCGTGGAATGAGTCTGGAAAATGAAATCAATCAAAGTAATCAATACTATTTAAGTCGTGATATTGCAGTAATTCATAAAAAGCCGACACCAATTCAAATTGTGAAGGTTGATTATCCAAAACGAAGTGCTGCTATTATCAAAGAAGCATATTTTACGCATGCTTCTACTACTGATTATAATGGTGTTTATAAGGGAAGGTATATTGATTTTGACGCTAAAGAGACTCAAAACAAAACTGCTTTTCCATTGAACAATTTCCATAAACATCAAGTAGAACACATGCGTAAATGTGTCCGTCAAGGTGGTATTTGTTTTGCATTGATTAAATTTGTTCCTGATAATTCCCTATTTATTTTTAAAGCCTCTGATTTATTTGAGTTTTGGGACAAAATGAATCTTGGTGGTCGTAAATCGATCCCCAAGAATATCATTATTGAACGTGGTTATAATATTAATTACGCAATTCAACCCATAATTCCGTATCTTACCCAAGTAGATAAATTAATTGATTCATAAAGGAGAAACACGAATGTCAAATAATTCAAATTCACGTGAATCTAGAACCACCCGTAAAAATTTTAAGAAACCACGTCATCCTCGTTGGAGAATCTTCAAAAGAGTTCTTCTTTGGATGATTGCCTTTTTTGTTCTAATGATCGTATTCGGTACCGGATTATTCTTTTATTATGCTTCCAGTGCTCCTAAGATAACTGAACAAGCCCTTAGTAGTGATAATTCCACTAAGATATATGATGCTAACGGTAAAATCATTTCTCGTTTAGGAGCTCAAAACCGTGATTATGTAAAAGAAGATAAAATTCCTGACGGTTTAAAAAATGCCGTTACTTCAATTGAAGATCGTCATTTTTATCAAGAACATGGAATTGATCCTAGTCGAATCGTAAGTGCCGCATTTGGTAACTTAACTGGTTCTTCACTAGGATTACAAGGTGGAAGTACACTAACTCAACAATTAGTTAAACTATCTGTTTTTTCTACTGCTGCTTCTGATCGAACCTTTAAACGAAAAGCTCAAGAAGCTTGGCTAGCTATCAAGGTTGACCGTAAATACAGTAAAAATAAAATTCTAGAATTTTATATTAACAAAGTTTATATGGGAAATAACGTTTATGGAATGAAGACTGCTTCAGAATTTTATTTCCATAAATCATTAGGTAAGTTAAACTTGCAAGAATATGCTCTACTTGCTGGTTTACCACAATCTCCTACTCTATATAACCCATATCAATACCCTAAATATGCTTTAGAACGACGTAATCAAGTTCTCCAATCAATGGTTGAAAATCATAAGATTACTCAAGCAACAGCAAACAAGGCTAAAAAAACCAGTATTAAGAGTGGATTAGCAAAATTCCATAAAAATGGTAACTTCAATTCTGTAAAGGAAAAATACATTGATTCCTATCTAAAAGAAACCATTCAAGAACTTAAGTCAAAGGGATATGGTTCTCGTTCTGGAATCAAGGTTTATACGAACTTGAACATGAAAGTTCAAAAGAAGCTTTACAATTCTGCTAATCATAATCCTGCTTTTCCTAACAAACAATTCCAAGTTGGTGGAACAATGCTTAATGCCAAAAATGGAAAAATTGTTGCAATGATTGGTAGTCGAAAGAGTAAGATTTCATTTGGTTTGAATCGTGCTGTTCAAACCAATCGTTCTAGTGGTTCAACTATGAAACCATTAATGGATTATGGTCCTGCAATTCAATATTTGAACTTCCCTACTTATCAAACTGTTCAAGATACTCCATTCACTTATCCCGGAACCAACATCAAGTTAATGGACTTTGATGATAAGTATGAGGGTAATATGACCATGAGAAAAGCACTTGTCGAATCTAGAAATATTCCTGCCATCAGAACTTTACAAGAAGTTGGTGTTAATCAAGCCACTAAATTCTTGGGTAAATTAGGAATGAAATTCAGTAAGCCCCTTAGTTTACAAAACGGAATTGGTGGTTATATTTCAACCGTTCAAGAAGCTGGTGCTTATGCTGCGTTTGCTAATGGTGGAATTTATCATAAGCCTTACATTATTAATAAAATCGTTGAAGCGAACGGAAATGTCAAACATTTCCATTCAACAGGGCATAGAGCAATGTCGCCTGCAACTGCATTCATGATTACCGACATGCTAAAGGGTGTCTTAACTGATAGTGATGGTTCTGGAACAGCAGCCAAGATTGATGGATTAAATGAGGCTGGTAAAACTGGTACTACTCAATATCCAAGTAACTTTTTAAGCCAGGTTCCAGACATGTCATCCATGGATTCTTGGTTCACTGGATATACTCCTGACTACGTCTTATCATTATGGAGCGGGTATGACCACCCATTCCAAACTGGTCACTACGTCACTGAACAGCAAAGTACAATTGTTCAACAGATGTATAAAGCCGTGATGTCCTATGCAATGCAAGATAAGGGTAATCCTGATTGGACTCAACCATCTGACGTTGGGTCTGTCGAGAAAAATGGTAAAACTGAATATTATGTTCAGGGACATAATAATCTTTATAATCAACCTGCTAATAGTGGTGATACATCTAGCTATGATTCCAGTAGCAGTGGTAGTTATTCTTCTACACATTCTTCTTCAACATCAACAAGAAATGACTATTCTAATAGTGATTCTAAGAACGGTTCCTCATCTTCTTCGGATAAAACTAGTAGCCATGTCGATGTAACAAAAGACGATGATAGTAAGAATACTGATGATCAAAGTTCGTCATCATCATCTTCATCGAGTGATAACAATGATCAAAACCAGAACAACAACAATAATAATAATGATGATAATAATGATAACAATAATTAGATAAATAAAAAGGTTCTGACTGGGAAAATCCAGTCAGAACCTTTTTATTATTTTGCCTTAAAACAGTTTATTTAATTTTAAACATTGGAATATCAGGTCCATGGTCATCTTTTTTAGAATTATCTTTATAATTATAATTTCTTGATTCACGATTTTGTAATTCCTTTTCAACTGCCTCAGGAGTTCTAATATTCTTTTTATCCCAATTAATAAGAATTCGATCAATATACTTTAAATTGTATACTTGATTAAGAACCGCTTCTCTTAAAGCTAACACAATTAAATCAGCAGAATAATTATCATTATCTAACCATTGACCAATTGTTTCTAACTCGATTGGAGATAACGCCCGACCAAATTCAGCTTCAATTTTTTGAAATACTTTTTGTCGTTGATTTACCGTTGGATTTGGACGGCTAACTGTTTCCGCTTCCCCATCATTAGCTTTAGAAACATCATCTAATGATAATTGGGCTAATTTGTCATACATTAATGTAAAATCATAAGAATCATAATCTTGCCCTTGCTTATTTTTAACAGGTTTAATCTGCATCAACTTTTTTTCGATCAATTGATGAAAAATATCATATACTTGAGGAACTGAATATCCAGTTACCCTAGCAATACTATCAGCACTAGGAAAACGATCCTCACGGTTAGAATGACGCTTAATTTGTAAATAAATTACTAACTCAGCCGGTGTCATTCTTAAATCAGTAAAATGATCTAAAACAAAATTAGAAATACTTGTATCGCCTGAAATTAATAATCGCTTAGCAAATGCATCCATAAAATTACCTCCTCAAAATTAAAAAGCTTTCCAAAAATGGAAGGCTTTTCATTTATCAATTTACTATGGTCTTAAACGATTTAATAATCTTGGGAATGGAATCGTTTCACGAACATGATCTTCTAAAGTGATCCAAGTTAAGAATCTTTCTAATCCCATTCCAAATCCTGAATGAGGAACACTACCATACTTACGTAAATCTAAGTACCAGCTATAATCCTTAGGATCTTGACCACTCTTCTTAATTTGATCAACAAGATATTCATAACTAGTAGCTCTTTCTGAACCACCAATTATTTCACCATAACCTTCAGGTGCTAACAAGTCAGCACAGATTACAACATCATCTCTTGTTGGATGTGGTTTCATATAAAATGCTTTAATGCCCTTAGGATAGTTTAAAACAAAAACAGGTTTATCAAATTGTTCTGCTAAATAGCTTTCATCAGGGGAACCAAAGTCATCTCCCCATTTAATATCATGACCTGCTTTTTGAAGCATTTCAATTGCTTCATCATAACTAATTCGAGGATATGGTAATTGAGTATATTTCTTTAAGGTATCAATATCACGACCTAGGATCCCTAATTCGTATTCACAATTATCAATTACATTTTGAACTAGATAAGCAATATACTTCTCTTGAATTTCCAGGCTTTGTTCTTGATGCATAAATGCCATTTCTGGTTCAATCATCCAAAATTCAGTTAGATGACGACGAGTCTTTGATTCTTCAGCCCGGAAAGTTGGACCAAATGAATATACCTTCCCAAATGCTTCAGCCCCTGCTTCTTCGTACAATTGACCACTTTGCGATAAATAAGCATCTTTACCAAAGTATTCGGTGTGAAATAATTCAGTTGTTCCTTCAGGTGCACTTCCAGTAAATAATGGAGCATTGAAGTTCACAAATCCTTCTTTAGCAAAAAATTCAACAGTTGCCCGAATTACTTCATCCCGGATTTTTAAAACTGCAAATGGACGGGTTGAACGAATCCATAAATGACGATGATCTAATAAGAATTCAATTCCATGATCCTTAGGAGTAATTGGGTATCCTTCAGTTTCCGAAATCACATCAATATCTTCAATAGCAATTTCATAACCAAACTTAGACCGTTTATCTTCATGAATAACTCCAGTAACTAACATACTGGTTTCTTGATAAACACGTTTAGCAGTTTCAAAAACTTCTGGATCCACTTTATTTTTGATTACAACACCCTGGAAAAAAGCGGTCCCATCACGAAGTTGTAAAAAGGCAATTTTTCCACTGGAACGTTTGTTAGTTAGCCAAACACCAATTCTTACCTTCTCATCTACATGGTTCTTTGCATCTTTAATGTTAATTGTCTCCAACATTATCCCTCCAACTAAGAAAACTAAACTCTAAATGTTAGTAATGACTTGAATTGATTTTCCATTATCAAATCTTAGTGTCACATAACATAATTGACGACTATGATTTAAATAACTAACTACCCATACAGGTTGATTGTTGCTCATTCCAGGAGCAATATTTAAAATCTTGCTTGCATGATTATTAGTTTGAACAATTTGTTTAACTCGATTTTCACTAATTACAGAACTAGCATTTTCAACCACCGCGTGACCATTATTTTTATTAATAATTACGTAGCGTTGTTGCTTATTAGCTGTAGTCCCCAAAATGGTGTAATATGTATGCCCTAAATCAGACATAAAAAATTTTTGATCATTTTGAATTTGAGCACTTTTTTCTGCAATTGTAAATGCTTCAGAATGAGCTTTTCGCATTGGTGAACGAGCTTCAAATAAAATAAACCATATCAAAAAGAGTAACACTAATATTAAAACCAAAAGCCATTTTAAAAATTTTTCTCGATGGTGTTGGCGAATAAATTTTCTTTGCATTGCTAGCTTCCCCTTTTTTTGAATAACAATTTTATTATATCAAATATAATTAAACAACGGGCTATTTTTTTAGATTTTGCAAAAAATTATTCCAAGTTAACTTAAATTCATCTTTATCCATGGCAATTGGGCGCCAATTAATATTGGAATATCCACTCACCATAGAATTATCATTTAAAGAAGTATCTATGATTCCAACCAATTGTTGACTATTTAAGTAAGATAATAATTGCTTTCTTAACAGCTGTTTATTATTTGGATTGATTGAGATAATTAAAAGAACAGCATCCATCTTACTAATTATTTCAGAATGATCATTTATCCAGTCCTGTCCAACTAATCCAATTACTTCAGAGTTATTCATCAAATTTTTATAAAGTCGATTAGGATTAGTATTAACATTTTGTGCTAAAACATTAAACTCTTCATTAATTTGTTGTTCGACCATTAATGAATAAAATCGGTTAATTAATTTTGGTGAGTTAAAAACCAAAAGAATATTACGCTCATGATAAATTATTAATTGAAGTATTTGTTCAATCACTTCATCACTAAAATTATTAACTGATAAGTAAGAAAGATTAGTAATGTCTCGATTAGATTTCACTTGATGCAGAATTGTTTTACGAGGGATTAAATTTAAATCAATTAATAAACTATCTGTTTCCTGTCCATTTGTGTAAAATGAATTTACAATTACTGGTGGTTTGAAATATCGATAAATTCGATTTTTCAATCTTTGATTAAGGTTATTAATACTTGCTGTAATAATACAGGTATTTAAATCGTGTGGTTGTCTTGCAAATATATTGATTTTAAAATTCCCCATATTATTTGCTACCAGTTGTTGAAGTTGATGATATTTTAAGATTTCGAGTTCAAGTAATGTCAATTGCGTAAAATAGTAATTGAATAAGTATAACTGCTGAAATGGCAACTGATCAATTTTATCCTTAACTTTATTCAAGCTCAAGTTTAAAGTTAATTGAAAATGACTTTGAAAATGATTCAGTTTTTGTTTCATTTTACTAAGAAAATTTTGCATTTGTTGGGGATCTATTTGTGCATCAAGCATCCCTTTGTCTTCATCGTAATTAATTTTACCCAAAAAACATTTAGAAAAATTTTCTTGAAATTTATTCATTTCTGAACTCATTTGGGTTAGATTCAACATCAACTTATTGATTATTTTTGAATCTATTAAATCATTTAGACTAAGTGTATGTGAATTAATAACCTTGCTTTTCAATTGTCTAATCAAAGAATTGACCCGATTAAAACTAATCTTAATTTTAGAATCATCATTAGCAGAATTTAGCAACGCTAATGGTTTATAAATTAATAAGTACGGTTGTTTAAGTAATTGTCGTTCCTGATATAAATTATGATGATCTAAAACGATACAATTACTACTTTTTCTCTTATTAATCTGTAACTTAGCAAAATCAAACTTATTTTCATTCTCTTGGGGCTCTTTTAAGTATCGTAACTCGTTTAAAAATTGAGCTTGATTAATAGCAAGTTCCCTCAAATCACCTGTCTTAGTGATGGTCAACCATACTAATAAGCGCGCTTTTAAAAACTGAAAATGATTTGATTGAATTGGCTCCAATAACGAAATTTTAAAACGATGTAAATCTATTAGTTCAACAATTGGAATAAAATTACTAAAGGTAAAATTCACTTGTCGTTGCAACGTTGGTAAATATTGTTCCAAAACAAGTTGTTGCCTTTTTTTATCTGGAACACTGATGATAAGCTGTTTATTTTTTTGACCGGCAATGAACAACATCTCACGAATTAATTTTAAATCATTGGTTTTATTTGGATCCATTTCAATCAAGACGCTTTGTTGTTGTTTTAATGGTCGGTCAAAATTATTAGTTAGCCATTCTAAGCTTTTAGAATGAACTTGTGTTTTAGAATGTCTCCCCAATGAACTTTTTTTATCATTCCGAAGAATTAATCCGTCTTTTAATTTTAAATAACCAGGCAAGGGTTTAGGATGCCTTTTTTGCTTACGATAAACTTTTTCAAAAACGTTAAGTGTATCTCCAGGTAACTTTATGTTCAAATTTAAAATTTGTTTTAAAGTCAACGATGGAAGAGCGTTAATTCTTTCGAATAATAATAGTAATAATTGGGCTGTCGCACTAGCATCACTAATTGCTTCATGGGGATGCTGATGTTTTATTCCTAAGAATTGGGTCAAATCACGAAGCCGATAGCTCTTTAAATTTGGTAATAAAATTTGAGATAGCGTTACCGTATCAATGGCTAAAATATTTAAAGAAGGCAGTCCAATCCTATTCAGCTCATGGTTTAAAAATGGAAAATCAAAATTAACGTTATGGGCAACAAAAATAGTTCCCTTTAAGAGCTTCAAAATTTTTGGAGCTTCTTCTTCTAAGGTTGGTGCATTAACAACATCACTATTATCAATTCCTGTCAGCTGCGTTATTCGTTTAGATATTTCCATTTGGGGATTAATATTAGATGAAAAATTTTTGACAATTTTATTATCAACAATAATCGTACAACCAAATTGGATTATTCGATCACCACTATCAAAGCTATTACCAGTCGTTTCCAAATCAACAACTGCATACTTAGATTTAGTCTTCATCTAAATCCGCCCCACTTTCTGTAAAGTTATCCCAAATTATTATCATACTACAATTATAACTTTATTTAAAACGATACTAATTATGATAAATAAAGAAGAGATTTAAGAAGAAATTAAATCCGCTGAATTTAGTTTCGAATTTAGTTTTGAATATGATAGTATTAAGAACGTTAGAAAGTGAGCGATTAATTTTGAAAAAACATGCATTTGGAACAAGCCATGCCAAAATTATTTTAATGGGTGAACATAGCGTAGTTTACAAACAACCTGCAATTGCTTTTCCCCTAAAAAGTGTTCAAATTCGGGTTGATATTACTGCTAATCCAGAATTGAACTTAATTAAAACGTATTGTTTTTATGGCGAATTAGATGATGCACCAGCTGAATTATTAGGCGTTAAACGATTAATTCAAGCTTTAAGAAGAAAAATGGACGTAAGTGACTACGAACATTTTACAATTGAAATTCACAGTGCCATTCCTTCTGAGCGCGGGATGGGTTCATCAGCTGCAACTGCTATTGCAATCAGTCGTGCCTTCGCCAACTATTTTCATTCTCCGTTGAATGATCAGGAATTACTTGAATTTGCAAATATTGAAGAAAAGATAACCCATGGAAATCCGAGTGGAATTGATGCTGCTACAGTTAGTGCTAATTTACCGATTTGGTTCATTCCAAATCAAACTAACCAAACAATTCCAATGAATATTAATGGTTACTTAGTCATTGCTGATAGTGGTATCAAGGGCCATACTGATGTTGCGGTTAACTCAGTTCGCCAGAAATTGAACAATGAACCGAGTGCAAAAAACGATATTGAGCAACTTGGAAATTTAACATCCCAAACCAAAAGGGCTCTCGTAACTGGTGACATTAAGTCAATTGGTAAATATATGCATAAAGCTCACCAGCATTTAAATGAATTAGGGGTTAGCATTCCTGCTATTGATAAATTAATTCAAGTTACAATGAATAACGGTGCCTTAGGAGCTAAGTTGACAGGCAGTGGTCTGGGCGGATGTATCATTGCAATAACTGATGAATTAACTTCAGCTAATAAAATCAGTTCTGCTTTAGAAAAAGCTGGCGCTGTCCAAACATGGATTGAAAAAATCGAGTAGTGAGGAGTAAGCAACGTATGAATTTGGAATTCAAAAAAATTACCGCAAGAGCCCACACTAATATTGCTTTAGTTAAGTATTGGGGAAAAACTGATGAAAAAATGATAATTCCTCAAAACAGTAGTCTTTCATTAACTCTAGATCAATTTTTTACTGATACTAGTGTGCTGTTCTCCAATGAACTAAAAGCTGATGAATTCTTTTTAAATGGAACCCAAATTTCTTCAAAAAGAGTTGTCAGTTTTATGAATATTGTTAGAAATAAAGCTGGAATTAATTATTTCGCAACTATTAAATCTGAAAACAACGTGCCCACTTCCGCTGGTTTAGCTTCATCAGCATCTGCTTTTGCAGCTTTAGCTGCTGCTGCAAGTAAGGCTGCAGGACTAACCCTCAACCTTCGCGAGCTTTCAAAACTTGCTCGCCGCGGATCTGGTTCAGCATCCAGATCTATCTTTGGTAATTTTGTAGAATGGCATCGTGGTAATAATAATCAAACTTCTTTTGCTGAACCAATTCCATTCAATAAAAACTTAAAGATTGCAATGATTGCAATTGTTTTAAAAAGTACTAAAAAAGAAATTAGTAGTCGAAAGGGAATGGCAATTTCAGTAGCAACTTCTCCTTATTATGATGCCTGGAAACAAGTTACAGAACAGGACCTGAAAATTATAAAAAGAGCTCTTCGAAATGATGATTTTACTACATTAGGCAGAACAGCCGAAACTAACGCAATGCGGATGCATGCATTAACTTTAAGTTCAGATCCCGATTTCCTATATTTAAACGGCGATAGTATCAAAGTTATGAATTTAGTGAAAAATTTACGCCAAAATGGAATTGAATGCTACTACACCATGGATGCTGGTCCAAATGTTAAGATAATTTGTCAAGATGAAAATTGTCGCCACATTAAAGCTAGTTTGCAGCAAACTTTCCCTAATTGTGATGTGATCATTTCTCATCCTGGTCCAGGAATTAAATACATATAAAATTTTAAAGGAGTGATATTGTTTTGATTGAAATTAAAGTTCCAGGTAAATTATATATTGCTGGTGAATACGCGGTTGTCGAACCGGGACATCCCGCTATCATTGTGGCCATTGATAAATTTATTAGAATTAAGATCAGTGCTTCTCATACTGCATTTGGAACCATTACTTCAAAACAATATCCGCACCAAGATGTAACATGGCATCATCAAAACAACGTTGCAACACCTTTGCAAGAAAATGATTCATTTAACTACGTATTAACTGCAATCAAAGTTACTGAAAAATTTATTTCCACTCATCACAGTTTAAAAAGTTTTAATATCCAAATAAACAGTGATTTAGACAGTCAAGATGGTCGAAAATACGGGTTAGGATCATCTGCAGCTGTAACTGTTGCTACTGTTGAGGCTGTTGCAAGTTTCTATGGTGAATCCCTTTCAAAACTTACTATTTTTAAATTAGCAGCTATTGCCCATTTAACTGTTCAAGGAAATGGTTCTTTAGGTGATGTAGCAGCTAGTGTATATGGCGGTTGGATTGCATATTCATCATTTGATCGAAATTGGTTAAAACAAGCCCTATCAAGTCATCAAATTTCAGACATCATTAACTGTGATTGGCCAAAATTAATGATTACTTCCCTCACTCCACCAGATGATTTAAAATTACTTGTTGGCTGGACAGGAAGTGCTGCTTCAACATCTAAAATGGTCAATAAAGTCGCTTTAAAGAACTTCAAAAAAAGTAAAGAATATCAAATTTTTTTACAAAATAGTTCTAAATGTACCTCGAATATGTTAGATGATTTTCAAAACAATGATTTAGAGGCAATCCAAGGTGAAATCACGAATAACCGTCGTTTATTGAACCAATTAGGTAATTTAGTTGGTTTAGAAATTGAAACTCCTTGTTTAAAGAAACTATGCCAAATTGCTGTTGATAATCATGCTGCTAGTAAGTCATCAGGTGCTGGTGGCGGTGATTGTGGAATCGTTATCATTAACAAGAATGCTCCCGCCGAAAAAATTATAGCGCAATGGCGTTCTAACCAAATTCAACCTTTACGATTTAACGTTTATAAAAAATAGGAGACTAAATATGAATCAACAAGCTCATCGAAAAAATGAACATGTCTCACTTGCGGAAAAATTTTTTCAAGATGATGACCATCAATTTCAGGCTATTCGTTTAGTTCATAACCCACTGCCAGAAATTTCAATGTATGAGGTGAACCCTGATACTTCAATAGAAGATAATAAACTTAAGTTTAATTGGCCATTTTATATTGAAGCAATGACTGGTGGTAATAATGAAAGTAAAAAAATCAATGATCAATTAAGTCGAATTGCAGAACGAACTAATTTAGCAATGGCATGCGGTTCCCAGAGTGTGGCTTTAAAAGATGAATCAGCAATCGATTCATTTAAAATCATTCGCAAAAATTTAAAATCACAACCAGTCATCGCTAATATCGGTGCTGGACATAGTGTTGATGATGTCAAAAAAGTAATTAAAATGATAAATGCAAATGCAATTGAAATTCACATTAATGTGATTCAAGAAATGATCATGCCTGAGGGTGATCGAAAGTTTCATTGGATTAATAATTTAAAACAAATATTAACTGAAATTAATATTCCCATCATCATTAAAGAAGTCGGTTTTGGGATGGATAAGGATACTTTAGCAAAATTAAAGCAACTTGGTTTTAAAAACATTAATATCAGTGGACGTGGTGGAACTAGTTTTGCTCAAATTGAAAATTTTAGACGACCACGAAAAGAACTTACTGATTTAACAGAACTTGGACAAACCACTGTTGAATCCCTTTTAGAGGCACAACAAATTAACAATGATGTTTGTATCATTGCCTCTGGTGGAATTAAAAATGCTTTAGACATCATTAAATCAATTGCCTTAGGAGCTAAAATCGTTGGGGTTGCCGGAACTATTTTAAATTCTCTAATTACAAATGGTGAAGCTAAAACAATTGAAATGATTCAAGATTGGCAAAACGAAATTATTACTGTTATGACCATTCTTGGTTGCAAAAATATTGATGAGTTGCGTCATCATCCCATTATTTTATCATCTGATCTCTTAAATTATTTAAAACAACGTCATTTAAAATTAAACAAATAAAAAACTATCGATATTGGAAGTATGATATGCACCCCAATATCGATAGTTTTTTAAATTTTAAATCTAAGCCCCTTTGGGAAAAAGTTTTTAACCGTTCCATTAACAACTTTTCCAAATGCAAATGGTTGTTTATGATTTACTAATTGATACCAGCCTTTTTTTAAACTAGTGTCAACTTGAATCGTGTCTCCATGCATGTATTTAGCCCAATCTTCATCACTAACTTGAATATGATTCTCGGTCTCTTCTGTTGTTAAAGCCAGTGACAATGCATAACTTGGTTCAAATCGATTCTTTTTAAATGTTCCTAATTCTAAACCAGGACGCATTACTTTCAACCCTTTTAAATCTGGAATTCCATCCACAAATGAGTATAATTTATTTCCAAAAACGATTAAATTTTGTGGATCAAAATTGTTTAAATTATTTTGCCGGTACTCATCCCATAGCTTTTGTTCATCCCGTGAAATTTGATTTGCTTGCTTTTTCACTTTGGGTTCCTTGGATTCTCCATTTAACCTTAATTTTGCAATGAAATGCCCCTCACCACGGACTAAATTAGGAAACAGGCGAACTGCATTGGCAATTGAAGCATTTCCATCCGCCCATTCAGGCTTAGCAGATACCATTCCAGGATACTTTTTAATTGGAAGTGTCTCAACATCATAATTAGCTAACAACCACGCAATAATCTGTTCATCTTCTTCTGGTGAAAACGTACAAGTAGAATAAATCAATTCCCCACCTGGTTTTAACATTTTCATCGTTGCTTTTAAAATTTGTTTTTGACGTGTCGCACATTCACTAGGATAATCTGTATTCCAATAAGTCATTGCATCATCATTTTTATGAAACATTCCTTCACCAGAACAAGGTGCATCAACTAAAATTTGATCAAAATAGCCCTTAAAATGTTTTTTTAATGTGTCTGGATCCTCATTTAAAATCAGAGCATTTCGAACGCCAAATCGTTCCACATTTTCAACTAAAATTTTAGCCCGATTACGTATAATTTCATTTGTAACCAATAACCCTTTGTTTTTCATAAAACTAGCTAGATGAGTCGTTTTTCCACCAGGAGCAGCGCAAAGATCTAGAACTTTCATTCCTGGTCGAGGAGCTGCAACTTCTCCAACATACATTGCACTAGGTTCTTGACTGTAAACACTACCACTTTGATGTTCAACACTTTTTCCGTTAACCTTGCCATAGTATCCCCATTTAGAATAAGGAATTGGATCATTCAAATCTACATTTTCTGGTTCAAAGGCTTTTAAGGGGTTAATTCGAAATCCATGTTGAACCGGTTTATCAAAACTAGCAAAAAAAGACTCTGCATCTTTTCCCAATAATTTTTTATACTTTACTTTAAAACTGTTTAATAGTTCCAATTTTGCACTCCTTACTAACTTAACTGTATAATTAAAAATATTATTTATATTTTCGAAAGGGATTAAAAAGGTATTTCAATGAAACAAAAATTAATTGCCCTAGATTTAGATGGGACTACGTTGAACGATCAATCAAAAATCACAGAAAAAACTAAACATGTTTTAAGAACCCTCGATGAGCAAGGACACATCATTAGTATAGTAACTGGTAGACCATATCGTTTAACCAAAGATATCTATAATGAACTTGGCATTCGTAAACCAATCATTAATTTTAATGGTAGCACCGGAATGATTCCAGATGAAAATTGGAACGGTAGTTATGAATACACCGTTAATCGTGATATCGTTCTTGATCTTTTGAACCATCAAAAAGAACTTGGCATTAAATTAATGGCAGCTGAAAGAATCAATAGCATTTTAGGTAGTAAAAATGCCCCTACTGATTATGCTAAAGCCACCGTCGGTTTTTTCCCCGATAATTTAAAAGCAGATCAAATTTTATCAAAGCAAACATTAAAGAATAACCCAATCGAAGCAGCCATTAATTTTGATCCAACGCAATTTGAAAAACTAAAACAATACGTTGAAGAACAATATAATGGAACTGTTGCTTTATCAGTATGGGGTGGTAATCATAACGTTGTTGAACTGACTAAAAAGGGAATCACCAAGGCTACTGGAATCAAAGCGTTAATCAATTATTATCAAATTCCACTTGCTGATACGATTGCTTTTGGTGATCAATTAAATGATAAACCTAATTTAACATGTGTTGGTCACGCTGTTGCAATGAAAAATGCCATTCCAGAAATTAAACAAATTGCAGATGATATTACAAAATTTGATAATAATCACGACGGTGTCGCTAATTACCTAGAAGAATATTTTAAACTGAACTAGTATTGAAATACTTGAGCCGCTTTCACCGCATTTTGCCAACCGCGATAATACATATCGCGGTCTTTTTGATTCATTTTTGGTTCAAAGTCATCTTTAACTTGACTCAGATTTTGAATCTCTTTCATATCATGCCAATATCCAACAGCTAATCCGGACAAATAGGCAACTCCTAAGGCCGTTGTTTCTGAAACTTGAGATCGCTCAATTGGTAAGTTTAAAATATCAGCTTGAAATTGCATTAAATAGTTATTATTAGCGGCACCACCATCAACACTTAGATTTTTTAACTTTAATCCAGTATCTTTAACCATTGTATCTAACACATCTCTTGTTTGATAAGCTAATGAATTTAAGGTTGCGCAAACAAAATCCTCTCGACTCGTTCCCCGAGTTAAACCAAAAATTGCTCCCCGCGTTTTTTGATTCCAATATGGAGCCCCAAGTCCAGTAAAAGCCGGAACGACATAAATTCCTTGCCCGTTTTTAGCTTTTTTAGCTAAATCCTCTGATTCACTAGAATGTTGAATCAAACGCATTCCATCTCTTAACCATTGAATTGCTGAACCAGCAACGAAAATGCTCCCCTCTAAAGCATAATTAACTTTTCCGTCTATTCCATAAGCAATTGTTGTTAATAATCCTTGATCTGAAATCGTGGGCTGTTCACCAGTGTTCATAACTATAAATGCTCCAGTTCCATAGGTGTTTTTAACCATGCCAGCTTCCCAAGCTCGTTGACCAAATAACGCAGCTTGTTGATCACCTGCAATTCCTGCAATTGGTACCTGGACACCTAAGAAACTGTATCCTTCTGTATATCCATAATGATATGATGATGGATGAACTTCTGGGAGCATCTTTTGTGGAATATCAAGATAATCTAAAATTTCTTGATCCCATTTTAAATCATGGATATTGTACATCATCGTACGACTAGCATTAGTATAATCAGTTGCGTGAACATGCCCACCAGTCATTTTCCAAAGCAGCCAAGTATCAATTGTTCCAAAAAGGAGATCTCCACCTTCAGCTAATTGACGAGCGCCTTCAACATTATCTAAAATCCATTTTAATTTGGTCGCTGAAAAATATGAATCAACTACTAACCCAGTTTTTTGATGAATTTTTTCACTCCAACCATCATTTTTTATTTTATCAGCAATGTCACTAGTTTGTTTAGACTGCCAAACAATGGCGTTATAAATTGGTTTCCCTGTTAAGCGATTCCAAACGACTGTTGTTTCCCGTTGGTTCGTAATCCCAATTCCTCTTACCTTGTAAGGCTGAATTTGAGATTCAATCAACGATTCTGAAATAACGCTTTGAACCTTATGCCAAATCTCAGTTGCATTATGTTCAACCCATCCTGAGTGAGGAAAATACTGCTTAAATTCTCGTTGACTTTTACTTACAATTTCTCCCTTATGATTAAATAGAATGGCACGGACGCTGGTTGTTCCAGCATCAATTGACATAATGTACTGTTCATTATTCATATTTTTTCTCCGTTCTTTCGATAGATTATTCTTTAATTGTAAGTTATGCATCAAAGATTGGCAAACTCTAAAAAGGCATCTATAATTAATCTTTAAAATAACCATTGAAAGGAATTTTAAAATGGAAAATAAATATAGCGCTTGTACCAGCATTATTATTGGTAAAAAAGCCAGTATTGATGGATCTATCATGATTGGCCGGAACGAAGATTCTAAATCATCATGGCCAAAGAAATTCATCGTTCATCCACATGCCCAGTTCACATCTCCACAAGAATTTGTATCACAGGATAACAATTTTAAGATGTCCCTCCCACAGGAAAGAATGAAATACTCTGCCACTCCAGAATGGACATCTAAATTTGGCCTTTTTGAAGAGGATGGGTTCAATGAACTTAATGTTGCTATGAGTGCAACTGAAAGTACATATGGAAATGAACTTGTCCTTGGTTGCGATCCATTGGTAAAAAATGGAATTGGAGAAGAAGCAATGGTTACAGTTGTTCTCCCTTATATTCATTCTGCACGTGAAGGCGTTAAAAGATTAGGTAAAATTATTACTGAATATGGTTCTTCTGAAACTAATGGCATTTTATTTGCTGATAATAACGAAGCTTGGTATTTTGAAAATGGTTCTGGTCATCATTGGGTGGCAGTTAGGATTCCCGATGATTGCTATGCTGTTATGGCAAATCAAACTGCTATTCAAGAAATTAATTTTAACGATCCCCAAAACTTCATGTGGTCAAATGGAATTCAAGAATTTGTCACAAAAAATCATCTTAATCCTGAGCCAAATAAACCTTTTAACTTTAGAATTATTTTTGGGACTCATAGTCAAGCTGATACCATTTACAACACTCCTCGGGTTTGGTATGGACAAAAAATGTTCAATCCTGAAATCAGTCAGGATCCCACATCACAAAATATGCCAATGATTAGGAAGGCATCTAAATTACTTTCGGTTTTAGATGCTCAAAATTTCTTGTCTTCTCATTTCCAAGATACTCAATATGACCCCCTCGGAAATGGCTTAGAGAAAGATAAACATCGTTTTAGACCAATTAGTCTAGCCAAGACACAAGAATCTCATATCTTACAAATTCGCCCTAATTTACCAAAAGAAATTGCGGGGATTCATTGGTTGGCAATGGGAGTGAGTGCCCAAAGCACTTACGTTCCATTTTATAGCAGTATTGATACAACTCCACAACCTTATCATATTGGTCAAATTGATTATGATCCAAAATCTGCATATTGGATTTTTAAATTAGCAGGTGTCCTTTTAGATCCTCACTACTTAGAATTAAGCTCAATTGTTAGTGATGTTCAAACAAAATTACAAATTCAATTTCGAAATAATTTAAATAAAGTAGATTCTCAATCAGCAAAAATTACCAGCGATGAACTTAAAACATTAGCCCAAAAAATTAGTAATCGGAATGCTGAATTAGCAATTTCAGAATTTGAGAAATTAACTGGCACGTTAGTTAGTTCATCAACCGATTTTTCTAAACTAAATTATCATCAAGATCAAAATTTATAAAAACAAAAAAGCCAATCACATAAGTGATTGGCTTTTTCTAACTTGATGAATTACATAATTAAATTCAATATTATTTTAACTGATTTTTTTCAAAAAAACAACTAAAAAATTAACGTTTACGACGTGCAGCTGGAATACGAGCAGCTTTACCATTTAAGTTACGTAAGTAGTATAACTTAGCACGACGAACACGGCCTTGACGAACAACTTCAATCTTGGCAACACGAGGTGAATGGAGTGGGAAAATTCTTTCCACACCAACACCACTAGCTACTTTACGAACAGTATAAGTAGCTTGAATTCCGGAACCATGACGTTTAATAACAACTCCTGTAAAGAGTTGGATACGTTCACGTTTTCCTTCAACAACTCGAACATGAACCTTAACAGTATCTCCAGGACGGAAATCTGGTACATCGTTCTTTAATTGATCTTTGTTAATCTTTTCGATTAATGCATTTTGTCGCATATTATTTTTCTTCCTTTCAACTAGCATTCATGTCGTGTTACTAATCCATGGCAGCGGAATACCGTTTTATTATTTGAATGTGACATTTCAAACATATTTTATATTATCATAGCTAAAATTAAATTGCAAAATTAATCATAATCATGGGCTGGATTAAGTTCCGCTTTAATATCTGCCAACAATTTTTTCTGAGTAGCAGTTAATTTATGATAATCAATTAAATCAGGACGTCTTAAGTATGTCTTTTTTAAAGCTTGTTTTTGACGCCATAAAGCAATTTTTTGATGATTACCACTCATTAGAACATCTGGAACCTTCATTCCTCTAAAATCTGCAGGACGGGTATATTGAGGATGTTCTAATAATCCACTTGAAAATGAATCCGTTGGGGCAGAATCACTATTTCCTAAAACGCCTGGAACTAGTCTTGAAATAGAATCAATCATTACCATTGCAGGTAATTCTCCACCAGTTAAAACAAAATCACCAAGCGAGTATTCATCAGTAATTAAGGTTTTAATTCTTTCATCATATCCCTCGTAATGACCACAAATGAAAGTCAGATGATCTTCTTGAGCTAATTTTTCAGCTTCTTTTTGGGTAAATTGTTTTCCAGCAGGATCCATTAATAAAATGCGTCCCTTACCAATATTTTCTTTTTGGGATGCTTCTTGGGTAGCAGCAATAGCATCAAAAATTGGTTGGGCCTGCAGAAGCATTCCTGCCCCACCACCAAAGGGGTAATCATCTACATTATTGTGTTTATTTGTAGAATACTTTCTAAAATCAGTAATATTAAAATCAATTAATTTACGTTCAACGGCTTTTCCAAGCATTGATTCACTCATTGGACCCTCAAACATATTCGGAAATAAACTCAAAACATCAATTTTCATTATTCAAGTCCTTCCAATAAATCAATTGTTACTTTTTGACTATCCAAATCAACATTTTTAATTACATCGTCAATTTTTGGAAGCAGAATTTCACTTCCATCATCTTTTTCAACGACCCAGACATCATTTGCACCAGTTTGCATTATGTCTGTTATTTTACCAATATAGTTTTGATCTAAATCATATACTGATAACCCAACAATATCTTGAAAAAAATATTCTCCATCTGCTAAATCAGTTGATTTTTGTTGATCTGTACTAATTTTTAACATTGCTTTTTTCAAATATTCTACATCATTAATAGATGGGCGATCTGCAAAATGAAGAATGACAAGTCCCTTTTTCGTTCTTGCTTTATCAACTGTTAACAATTCATGATCACCATTTGGTAAAAACACATGAAGCTGACTTCCTTTTTTAAAACGTTGATCCGGAAAATCAGTTCTTGATAAAACACGCACTTCACCATGAATTCCCTGCGTGTTAACAATTTGTCCAACATTTAAATATTTAATTTCAAACACCTCGTTTATATTAAAAAAGCTCTTAAGAAACCAATACGGTTAGTTAAGAGTTTTTATTATGACCATCATCAATGATTAACCGGATTTTCTTATTACTATCAATCCGTACACTATAGATAATTGTCCGAATAGTTTGGGCAATATGACCCTTTTTACCAATAATTCGTCCAACATCTTTCGGGTTCGTATTTAAATGATATTCAAAAAAACGGTCCGTCTCAAAATGATTAATCTCAATATCGTTAGGATATTCGACTAGCGGTCTAACGATTGTTTGAATTAATTTATCAAAATCAGTCGTCATTTTGTATCACTTATTTCTTAGCATGCTTAGCTTCATGAAGCTTCTTCATGATACCAGCGTTAGATAACAAGTTACGAACAGTATCTGATGGTTGTGCACCATTTTGTAACCAGTTCATAATGCTGTCTTCTTCTAAAGTAACTTTAGTAGGTACTGAAACTGGGTCGTAAGTACCAACCTTTTCGATGAAACGACCATCACGAGGGCTTCTTGAATCAGCCACAACGATACGATAGTAAGGACGTTTCTTTGAACCTACACGTCTTAAACGAATTTTTACTGACATGTAAACACCTCCTGTATTTCTATTAACGTTTATAAATATATCAAAAATTTAGAAGGTTGTAAAGGTTTTTTTCTTTACACCCTTAAATTTATTTATTCAAATGGTTTTAAGAGCCATTGTTGAGCTGATTGATCTAAAAAGTTACTATTTTTAACAATAAATTCATGAACAGATGAATAATCATTAAAATCAATTTTGGAATCGAACAATTCTGCAGCATTCAGTTTTTTTGCCATTTGAACATCGTTAATTCCTAAGCGATCACTTTGAAATTTACGATCATCCATCACTGATTGGCAATCATCTTTTAAAATTGCCACTGCTGTTTTAATTATTGAATCTTTTTTTATCAACATTTTAAGTAACTCGGGTTTGATGATTTCCATTGTGAATTTCCTTCTCCTCAAATTGAGATTACAGTTCCAGTTACGTTTTTAACCGAAAATTGGGTCCTCGGTTGACTTAATACCCAGATTAAATTATTAATTTGATAATAATTTAATCGTTCTTCACCATAACCATCAGTCAAAATAATATTTAATGCTTGGGGATCATAGTGGTGATGAAGCCAATCAAAAATTGGTTGAAAATTAGTTCCACCACCACTATGCCGACAATACTTTAATTGATTTGCATGTTTTAAATGATAATGCTCCTCAACATGAACCTGACTATCAAAACTAAACATTGTCACTAATGGATGGAACTCCTTTAACAATCCCCCAATTTGAGCTAATAATTTTGCAATCGTTTCATCACCCATAGATCCAGAATTATCAACAAAAATATTAACTGATTGAAGATAATCGGGCAACGTACCATTTAAATCCATTCGATAAGGTTGTCGCCGATTAAAACGGCTCGTTGTTGGTCGATACTTCCATAGCTCTTGACTGAACCCCTTCTTCAAATATTTTTGCCATTTTATATCTGTTAATGGCGCGTGATGTGTAATTGATTCAACTAACGTTGAATTCATTTTCCCACGGCTATGGTTATCAGTATTTTGCCATGCTTCAGTAATCACCCTATCAATTGTTGCATCAATATTCATTGGATTTTGTTCATTAAAACTGTTCCATTTTTGATGACTATCGGGGGCTTGATTTAAAAATTTTTTTGCTTTTGAAATTTCTTTTTTAGACAGAAATGCACTTTTTAATAAATTTAAATATGTTTTTGCTCCCTGATATTCAGGCAAATGTAAATCAAATTGATAGTTAAACTTTTGAAACTGATTAATGGCAGGATCTAAATATTGATCAACGGTTAAATCAGTTGCAATTCGTGATAATACATTCCCATTATGAAAACGAAGGGGATGTTTAAAAATCAAATGTAATCCAATGTGTTGTAAAGGCAATAATAGTTGATCGGATTTTACATAACGTTGATTCAATATTACCGGATTATACAACAAGTTAATCTGACCATTTTGATACTGTAAATCGAATGCATCTTTCAAATCAGTATCAATTTTTCGTGGTAATTGAGTAAAAATATTCCCATAAAAACGATTTTGCCTTAATAATGAAATGATTCCCTTTGTAATCTTTTTGTTTGCTTGTTCATTCATTTTACCACCCTAGCAAGCTGATTTGTTCTAGTTTTAAGTAAAATTGCTTTCCAAATTCTGTTCGTTGAGCTAATTGATAAAGATTGTCCAGTAATTGACTGTCATTGGCAATTGACACTAACAACGCATATTGATTATCTGGATTCATTAATGTTAGTAACTTTATCATTCTATTTGCTAAATTATCATCAATTGTTGGTTGCAACGCGAATGTTGCTTTTAGGGTTGCCAATTTTTGTGGCTCATTCATTGCTTTAAAACGTTTTAATAATAAATCGATTGGCATTGTTAACAATTCTTTAGCAACTAATCCAGCTTCAATTTGACTCATGAATTGAATAAATTTAGTTGCTGTTTGAGCCCCAATGCTTCCAGCAAAAACTTCCAATTGAATTTGATTTATTTGTGAATAATCGAGTAGTTCCAATTGATATAAACAATTCGATACTCGCTGCCACGCCCGTGGAGTTGGAAAAATATCATCAGATACGTTCGGAGCATATAAATCTGCTGGTTGTTCTTCTAAATATCTAACAACTCTTGGATGAATATTAGTTCGATTTAAAGAAGAATTAAAAGTCTTTGCCCACGTCAACCAATCATTGATATCTGGCTTCATCACTAACCGAACCGTTCGGTCTTTAATTGCGTCATCACTACTAGATACACCATAATCGCTAGTATCAAATCCTGTCATTGTGTCGTCTGGATTCTCAGCCATAATGATGTGAACTTGTGATGGTAAAGATAAATCATTGATTTTTCTTTGTAACACTAAATTCATTAACTCACTTTGAACATCCTGACTTCCTCGATTGAACTCATCTAAGAACCAATAAATCGGTGTTTCTGGTTTAGTGACCGTTTCTTTCAGGATTTGAATTAACGTATGATTATATCCAAATTGAACATCTGCTAGTTGTCCATACTGACCAATTTTAACGAAAGATTTATCAGTTAATGGTGGAATTGGTAAAGCTAAATCACCCTTTTGCATTAAACTAACGACCGTCGTGAACAACTTGGCATGTTCTTTATGGGCTAATTGCGTCACTAAAGCCGTTTTTCCAATTCCAGCTTCTCCAACAATATTTGGAACACCACCACTTTTAATCACTAACTGAGTGGCAAGTGTCAAATCATTAAATCCTAATGCCATTTCAATAAACCTCCTTTAAAAAAGCAAAAAAGAGGACCCTGTCCTCTTTTATTTACGTTTCATCCGTTTTAATTTTTTCAATTTCTTTTGTTTATTCTTTTTGAATTTACGACCCATTCGCTTCATTGCCATTTGTGACATTTTACCACCAAGGCCACCACCAATACCGGCACCACTCATTTGGTTCATCATGTTTTCCATACCAGCCATATTTCCGTTGGTCATCTTGTTCATCATATCTTTCATTTGCTTGAACTGTTTGATCATTCGGTTAACTTCATGAATTGGCCGACCAGAACCAGCAGCAATTCTTCTTCTTCTAGATGGGTTTAAGACATCTGGATCAGTTCGTTCTTCTTCCGTCATTGAATAGATACTTGCCTTTATGTGTTCCAAATCTTTAGGATCCATATTGACGTTCTTTAAGGCAGGGTTATTTGCCATCCCTGGAATCATTTTCATAATATCTTCCAATGGACCCATTTTTTGAATTTGCATTAATTGATCTAAGAAATCATTGAAATCAAAGGTATTAGCCTGCATTTTTTCAGCTAACTCAGCTGCATGCTTCTCATCAACATCTTTTTGGGTTTTTTCAATTAAAGAAAGAATATCACCCATTCCAAGAATCCGAGATGCCATCCGATCAGGATGGAAAACATCCAACGCAGTTAATTTTTCCCCTTGACCAACGAACTTAATTGGTTTCCCAGTTACAGCTCGAATTGATAATGCCGCTCCACCACGGGTATCACCATCTAACTTAGTTAAAGTCACTCCAGTAATATCAAGGTCATCATTGAATCCTTTTGCAGTTTCGACAGCACTTTGTCCGGTCATTGCATCAACAACTAACATAATTTCATTTGGTTTAGCTAGCTTCTTGATATTTTTAAGCTCATCCATCAACTTGGCATCAATTTGAAGCCGACCAGCTGTATCAATGATAACGTAATCATTATGATCTGATTTAGCTTTTTCCAATCCTTGTTTAACAATTTCAACTGGATCAGTATCAGTTCCCATTTCGAACACTGGAACGTCAACTTGTTGTCCTACCCGTTGCAATTGATCAATCGCTGCTGGACGATAAACATCGGCTGCAATCATTAATGGTCGAGCATTATCTTCATTTTTTAACTTTAGAGCTAATTTTCCTGCAGTCGTAGTTTTACCAGCCCCTTGAAGTCCAACCATCATAATAATCGTTGGAATCTTAGGTGCTTTATTTAATGGAACCGCAGATTCACCCATCATCTTTGTTAGTTCATCATCAACAATTTTAACGATTTGTTGACCTGGGTTCAATCCTTCTAATACGTCGGTTCCCTTAGCCCGTTCTCTTACCTTTTTAACAAAATCTCGAACAACCGTAAAGTTAACATCGGCTTCTAATAGGGCCAATCTGATTTCACGCATTGTAGAACGTAAATCAGCTTCACTAACTTTACCCTTTCCTCGCAAACTACGAAACGCGTTTTGGAGGCGTTCTGTTAAACCCTCAAATGCCATTTATTTCACCACTCTCATTCTTCTTCAGTTTTTTCTAATTTATTGATCAAATCCATTAATTTGAAATCGTCATTATAATTTAATTTTACATATGCTTTCAATTCATCAATTTGTTGATTACGAGTTACAAAATCACTATATAAGTGTAATTGTTTTTCATATTTTTCTAAAATTGATTCTGTTCTTCTAATATTATCATAAACTGCTTGCCGACTAATATTAAATTCAGCAGAAATCTCTCCTAAAGAATAATCATCAACATAGTACAATTGCATATAATCGTTTTGCTTTTTGGTCAAAAGCGGCCAGTAGAACTCAAATAAAGAATTAATTCGATAATTTTTTTGAATCTCCACATTAACGGCCTCCCTTATTTATTATTTCAACAATCCCTTGAATAATCCATAAATGTAATCATTGGCATTAAATGGTCTAAGATCATTAATTTGTTCCCCTAAACCAACCAATTTTACAGGAATGTGTAATTCATTCCGAATTGCTAAAATAATTCCTCCACGTGCGGAGCCATCTAATTTTGTTAAGACGATTCCGGTCACGTTAGTAGTTTCCTTAAACAATTTTGCCTGATTTAAAGCATTTTGTCCAGTCGTGGCATCTAATACCAAAAGAACTTCGTGAGGGGCATCTGGAATTTCACGAGTTAGAACTTTCTTCATTTTGGCTAATTCATTCATTAAATTAACTTTATTTTGAAGTCGTCCAGCAGTATCAACAAATAAGACGTCATAGTTTTCTTTCTTAGCTTTATTTACTGCTTCATAAACAACAGCAGCAGGATCACTACCCTCGGACTTCTTCACGATATCAACACCAGCTCGCTTAGCCCAAACGTCTAATTGTTGGATTGCTCCTGCTCTAAATGTATCAGCAGCAGCTAATAAAACCTTTTTACCCTCTTTTTTATATTGGTTAGCCATTTTCCCAACAGTTGTGGTTTTTCCAACCCCATTAACTCCAACAAAGAAGATAACTGTTGGTCCTTTTTTAGCAAAATGAATTGATGTATCACTATTTCCATCTTGATCATAGAGTTCAATCAATTTTTGAACAACAACATTTTGAACTTCACTAGCTTTTTTAACATTCTTTAATTTAACTTCTTCACGAAGCTGATCAGTTAATTCTATCGCCATGTTATAACCAACATCTGATTCGATTAAAGTATCTTCCAACTCATCAAAGAAATCATCATCAACACTTCTAAAGTTAGCAAATAATGCATTCAACTTTTGTCCAAATGAAGATCTTGATTTGGCTAATCCATGTTCAAATTTTTCAGCATCTTCATTTTCTGAGGTTTTATCAAACGATTCTTTTTCATCATTTTCAACAGATTTTGAATTGGTACTATTAGATTCAACAGCTGATTCAGTAGCTACATCACCACTTTCTGAACTGACAATTGAATTAGAAGATTCATCATCTTTTTTAAGGGATAATTCACTATTTGGATGCTGTAATTCATCTGAAACTTGTTCATTCGGTTCAACCTCAGATTGATCATTCTTAACTGCTGTAGAATCATTAGTAGATGAATCTAGGATATCCCTTGTGGATTTATGATCAGAATTATCATCGGAATTAGAAATTAAAGATTCAAGTACTTGTTCACTAGCTGACGATTCAGATGAAGAACTTATTGAACTACTTTTAAATTCTTTTTCATTTGTAGAAGTAGATGATTCAGTCGCTGATTGAGGGCTATTGGATGATTCGGATGATCCTTGGTCACTTGTTAAATCAACTACAGATTTTGATTCAGATGAAGTTGCATTAATACTATCATTAGTAGCTGATTGAAAATCATTGGATGAATTTGATGACGATACAGATTGTTGTTCTTTTACTTCATTTTCATTCTGCTTTTCTTTTTCTTTCGCCTTTTTTGAACGGCGTTTAAATATATCAAATAATCCCATTATTCGTCCTCCGCTTGTTGAATTTGTTTAAGATTAACATCAATCAATTGAGATACTCCAGAATTTTGCATTGTGACTCCGTATAATTGATCTGCATATACCATCGTTTCTTTTCGATGGGTAATTACTATAAATTGAGTCTGATTCTTAAACTTGCTAATATAACTAGCAAAACGATCTACGTTTGCTGAATCTAGAGCAGATTCAGCTTCGTCCAAAATACAAAATGGAACTGGAGTAAGCTTTAGAGTTGCAAATAGTAGTGCAATTGCAGTCAGTGCTCTCTCACCACCAGACAATAAACTCATGTTTCGATATTTTTTGCCAGGAGGTTGCGCCATAATTTCAATTCCAGTCGTTAATAAATGATGCGGATCGTCTAAAAGCAACTTGGCATCCCCACCACCAAAGATTTGAACAAATGTTTCTTTAAATGCAACCTGTAATTTATCAAAAGTCGTTTTAAACTTATCACGAACCGTTCTATCCATCTTATCCATCGTTCTTGTTAGCTGTTCTTGAGCTGTCTTTAAATCCTCCGCTTGGCCACTTAAGAACTGATAACGTTCATTAACAGAATCATATTCATCAATTGAATTAATATTAACACTACCAATTCCAATTATCTCTTGATTGAGATTATTTAAATCACTTCGAACTTGATCAATATCGATCTCTGAAACATTGATCTTTAATTGACTTGGTTGTTCCGCTAATGTTCGCTGACAATTTTGAATTTGAGAACTAGTTTGATCCAATTGATTTTGGAGCCGGTCTAATTGTCGATGAATATTGATTAGATTATTTTGATGTTGACTGATTAATTTTTCCAATGGAGATTGTTTGGATTGAAGTTCATCGATTTGTTGTTTTAATGATGAAATTTTTTCCTGCCACTCGTCAATTTGTTTCTGATTTTTTTGAATTGAAATTGTTAAAGCATTAATATCAATAGCTTGATGCTGATTATTATTCAAATCCGCTTCTTGTTGGATCAAGGTCTTCAAATGATTATCATTTTGATCGATTTTAAATTGATTATTCTTCAATTCTACTTTTAAATCATTCAAATTTTGTTGCTGTTGTTTCAACTCTTGATTTAATTTTTGGGCAGATTCACTTGTAACCGATTGATCATCAGTAAGTTGTTGAATTTTTGCATTTAAATCAGCAATTTCATTTTTATTTTCAGACAATTTCTGATTCAATTCTTCTTTTTTAGCATCATCAACGGATTGAAACTGGTTTGGTGCTTCTTTATTGATTGATTTCTGAATTGAATCTATCTGTTCCTTAATTAGAGTAATTTCATTTTTCAATGTTTCATATTTAGAATTGATTCGATTTACTTCTGGTTGACGAGGGTTAAGTTCATGATTAACTTTAGTTAATTCATCTTGGGTTGTTTTAACGGTTTTCTTCAAAGCTTGTAACTTTTGTTCTAAACTCTGATTTAATTCTTTTAATTCGTTAAAAGCAGCTACTTTTTTAGCTAACTCTGTTTGTTGGGCTAAAACGCTGATTCGATTATTTTTCTTCGCCCCACCAGTTACAGAACCACCAGCGTTAACAACTTGACCATCTAAAGTTACGACTTTAAATCGATGTTGAACCATATCACTAACTGTAAATGCATCATGAAGCGTTTTAACAACCAAGACATTTCCCAATAAGTATCTTCGTACTAATTTTAATTTTTCTGGCATCATCACTAATTGATCACCGGTGTTAATAAAACCCTCATAATGCTGCAAATTACTTAAAATTGAATCATTGATGTGATGATCACTTAAGTTATCCTTAGGTAACACCGTAGCTCTACCTAATCGTTGTTGTTTTAAATAGTTCAAAGCTTGATGAGCTGCTGATCTATTTTCAACAATTACTTGTTGGACTCGATTTCCTAGAGCTGTATCAATTGCCATAGTGTATTGAGAATCAACTCTAACAAAATCCGAAACAGCACCAATAACTCCGTTCAATTTAGCTTTCAATAACTCCTGACTTCCTTGATAAAAACCAACATGATTATCAATTGCTTGTTTTAATCCATCAACTCGACTTTCAAGTTGTTGAACTTTTTTCAAACTATCGTACCATTGGTTTTGACAATTATTCATTTCAGAAGTCTTCGATTCTAACGTTTTTTGACACTTTTTTTGAAGAGCCAATTGCTCCTGCAAATCATTTTGTAACTCAAGACGCTGCTGTTTTACAGCCTTAAAATCATTTTCATAGGCTAATAAATGCGTCCGATGATCTTTTAATGATTTTTGAAGTTCACCAAAACGTTGTCTAGATTGTTCACGTGATTGTTTTTTTAGTTCTAAGGCTTGATTTAAATCATTAATTTGCTGTGTGATTTCAAAATGTTGATTGTGAAGTTGTAAAATTCGTTGATTAGCAGCAGTTATCTGTTGATTTAAACTTTTGTCACTAACTAATGCTGCGTTTTGATTTAAAGCCTGTAATTTCTTTTCAGCTTCTTCATATTTTTGTTGAATTGATTTTTTTTGTTCTAATAATTTTCTTTGTTGCAGCTTTGCACTTTTTATTTCGGAATTTAAATTTGATAATTGTTCTTCTTTAAAATCATTAGTCTGGGAAGCAAGTTGTTTTTTACTAATTTGTTTTTCAACTTGATTACTAGTTTTTAATAACTGTTCTTGTAATTTATCATTGCTAGCTAATGCAACATGTAAATTTTGTTGCACAGTTTCTTTTTGAAAACTAAGTTGTTTAATTTGTTCTTGGGATTCTTTTTCAGTGTTTAGTAAAGCTTGTCTTTTTTGGCTATCATCTTTTAACTTATTTTGTAAATGAAAAAGCGTATAAGTTAACTTAACATCATTTAAACGGCCAACTTTTTTCTTTAAATCTAGGTATTTTTGAGCAGTTTCACTTTGTGTTTTAAGTCGTTTTACTTGAGTAGATAACTCAAAAACAATGTCATTAACACGATCTAAATTTTCATTAGTCACTGTTAATTTCTTTTCTGCTTGTTCTTTTTGTAACTTGTACTTATAAATTCCAGCTGTGGTCTCAATAATTGTCCGGCGATCTTCAGGCTTACTGTTAAATATTTTTTCAACATTACCTTGAGAAATGATTGAAAACGAACCCTTCCCAATTCCTGAATCAACAAGCAAATTATTAATATCTTTTAAACGACATTCATTTTGATTTAGTAAATACTCACCCTGCCCATCACGGAAGATACGACGAGTAATTGTTATTTCACTATACTTGGAATTTAAATAATGATCTGAATTATCAAACGTTAAACTAACTTCAGCCCTATTCAAAGAACGATGGTTGTCAGAACCAGAAAAAATAACATCATTCATTTTATTACCTCGCAAGTTCTTGGCAGATTGTTCTCCCAAAACCCATCGAATTGCTTCAATAATATTACTCTTTCCACTACCGTTAGGACCAACGATAGCAGTAAAACCTGATTCAAAATTAATCGTAGTTGGATTAGCAAATGATTTAAACCCAACAATTTTTAATGATTTGAGTTTCAAAAATCAACTCTCCATTCTATCTAATCTTCGGTAAAATGTGGTAATGCTTGAAAAGCAGCATGTTGTTCAGCATCCTTCTTAGAATGTCCAACACCGGTTCCATATTCTTTATCGTTAATAAAAACTGCTACTTTAAATTGTTCCGCATTATCTGGTTCATCTTTTTCATCTAAAAGACGGTATTCAATTTTTACTGGACCCTTTTCTTGAGCCAATTCTTGAAGTTCAGTCTTATGATCAAAGAAATCATTGAACCAACCTTCATCTAATTTAGGAAAAATAACCTTATGACAGAAATTAACCACTGGTTTCATTCCTTGATCTAAATATACCGCTCCAATAAACGATTCAAAAATATCACAAAGTAAAGAATCACGATCACGAGCATTAGCCTTTTCTTCACCATGTCCTAATCGAATATACTTATCAAAATGGCATTCTCTAGCAAACGCGCTAAAACTCTGTTCATTTACCATTGCAGCTCTTAATCTAGTCAACCGACCTTGGGGTAATTTAGGAAAACGTCTAAAAATGTAATCAGAAACTACCAATTCATATACTGCATCCCCTAAGAATTCGAGCCTTTCATAAAATTTTAAATTTTTTCCTGGATGTTCATTAACATAAGAAGCTTGTGTAAAAGCTTCATCTAACAATGATTCATCATTAAAGACAATACCATAATTATCTTTTAGCAGCTTATTAAACTCTGCATCCATTTTCATCACTCCTATTAATAATAAAAGCGATTACTGCTGTAACCGCTTTTTCGTTTATTTCTTTAAATGTGAATAAATATAATCAACTGCTTCGTCAACTGTATTTAATTTTTCCGCATCTTCATCACTAATTTCAGAATCGAAAGTGGTTTCTAAATCTAAAACAAATTCTACAAAATCAATTGAATCGGCATCTAAATCATTTTTAAAATTTAAATTACCGTTAATTTTACTTTTATCAATATCGAATTGATCAGAAATCATATCTACAATTTTATTATAAATTTCTTCTTTTGACATTTCTCCACTCCACAAAATATAAATTTAGATGTTCTTAACATCTTCCTTAATTGCCTTCATTGCATCAGCATGGGAACTAAAATAATCAACAATATTAGGAACGGTATTATTCTTTAACATTGCACTAATTTGTCCAACTGTATTGCAAACTGTAGGTGCTTTAGTACTACCATGCATCTTAACAACTGGAGCTTTAACCCCCATTAAAACAGCACCACCATGTTTAGAATAATCTAATGTGCCAGCGATGTCTTTAAAAGTACTTTTAAGAAGTAAAGCACCTAACTTACCACTAATACCACTCTTCATTATACTACTTTTAATTAAATTAAGCATTGACAAGGCTGTTCCTTCGGTACTCTTTAAAGCAGCGTTCCCAGTAAATCCATCGGTGATAACTACATCAGCAGCTCCATTCAATAATTCACGGGCCTCAACATTACCAATAAAGTTTAAATCCTTATTATTAGCTAATAATTCATGAACAGCCTTATGAAGTTTATCACCCTTATCAGCCTCGGTTCCATTATTAAGTAAACCAATTGTTGGATTTTCAAATCCCATTACATTTTGAGCATAGTATTTACCCATAAAGGCATATTGATACAAATTAAACGGTCTAGAATCGGCATTTGCTCCAACATCCAACATTACAAAACTATCATGATTCCCATCAGTGATTACTGGTAAGGTTGTTGTTAGTCCAGGACGATCAATTCCTTTAATTCTACCAACAACAAATAAACCTGCAGCTAAAATAGCTCCGGTATTTCCAGCAGATAAAAATGCATCCGCATCCCCTTCATGAACTGATTGAGCAGCAAGCACTAAACTGGAATGTTTTTTCTTCCGAACGGCCCGAACTGGTTCTTCACCCATTTCAATAAATTCATCTGCTTGAACTAATTCAATTCGATCATTATTTTGAACCAGTGGTTTAATTTTATCTAATGGTCCAAAAATTTGAAATGTGAGATCTTGATACTTATCACGAGCCATTTCAATTCCCTTTACAATTTCTATTGGAGCATAGTCTCCACCTAAACCATCTACTGCAATTTTCATATTATAATTTTCCTCCATTAATCAATTAAATCTTGATTATTATCATCACTTGAAATTAACTTTACTAATCCTAAGTTATCATCCTGGACCATCCAATTAGGTTGGCTTAACATTTCAATAACATCTTTTTGAATATATTGAAACATTACATTATCAGCAATAATGTCTGCAACTTTAAAAATTGGCATTCCAGATTGTTGACGTCCTGTAATATCACCTGGTCCTCTTAGTTCTAGGTCCTTTTGAGCAATTACAAAACCATCATTACTCTCAACTAAAACATTCATCCGTTCTTTCCCTAACTCATTTTTAGGATCAGCAACTAAAATACAGTAAGACTGAAACGCACCTCTTCCAACTCGTCCACGAAGTTGATGGAGTTGAGACAATCCAAAATGATCAGCATTGTATATCAACATCATCGTTGCATTAGAAACATCCACTCCAACTTCAATCACCGTTGTTGAAATTAAAATCTGAATTTGATTTTGTTTAAAAGCCTCCATGATATCGTTCTTTTCACTATCTTGCATTTTACCATGTAATAAGCCAACTTTAAACTCCGGAAATCTCTTTTGATATTGTTGAAAAGTATCAACTGCATTTTGCATATTCATGCTATCTGATTCTTCGATCAAGGGTGCAATTACGTATATTTGACGTCCTTTTTTTAATTCACTTTCAATTTTAGGCTTAATATTATTTAACTGGGCACTTTTAATACAAATCGTGTTAATAGGCTTTCTTCCATTAGGAAGTTCATCAATTATTGAAACATCCATTTCTCCATATGTAGTGGCTTGAAGAGTCCGTGGAATTGGTGTTGCCGTCATTGCCAAAACATTAGTCGATTCACCTTTTTCTCTTAACTTCCGACGTTGATTAACTCCGAATCGATGTTGTTCATCAACAATTGCCAATCCCAAGTTACCAAATTTAACCGGTTCTTGAATTAATGCATGAGTCCCAATAACTAAGTTAATTTCACCACTAAGTAATCGACTAAGGATTTCTTTGCGGGCTTTCACTTTAGTATCACCTGTCAAAAGTGCAATGTGGACATCAGTTCCTGCAAACAAATCAGCTAATTTATTAGCATGTTGCTCCGCTAAAATTTCCGTTGGAACCATTAAAGCAGCTTGATATCCAGCTGATATTGTTGCAAGAATTGCAATTGCCGCAACAATTGTTTTCCCACTTCCAACATCACCCTGAAGCAACCGGTTCATTTGAGATGGTGATTCTAAATTAGTAATTATCTCTTTAATTACTCTATGCTGAGCATCAGTTAATTTAAAAGGCAACTCATTTATAAAATTATTAATCAATTTTTGATCAACATCAAATGGATCAACTTCAATCTTATGATTCTTGGCTTTTATTAACTGAAGACGAACTTCATATAAAAATAGTTCATTATATTTAGCAGTTCTTCTTGCTTTCTTAGCGGATCTAGTATCATTAGGAAAATGCATGTCGTGGATTACTTGCTTTAAGTTTTCCAACTTATATCTTTTTCGAAGCAATAACGGAACATAATCATCAATTACATCACTATACTCATTAAACGCCTTTTTAACTAAGTCTTGAATTGTCTTTTGTCTAATTCCCTGACTAGAAGGATAAACGGCTGCCATTTCATCATGATCATTAGCTTGAAGAATCTTAATCCCACTCATTCCAACTCTTGCTCGATTGAATCTGCCGTAAACCTTAATCCGTTGATTAGGCTTAATTTTTTTTTGTAACCATGGTTGGTTAAAAAAAACAACATCAACACTTACGTTATTAACCAATAATTTAAAATTCAAACGAGTTTTTCGATAACCAAATCGACTGATAATTGGTTGATTAACTACAATCCCTTCAATTGTAATATTAGCAGCATCAGGAGCTGATTGAATATCTTTAGCCTTGAAATCCTCATACCGAAATGGAAAATAAGTTAATAAATCATGAATGCTACTAATTCCCAACCGTTCTAAAACATGCTGGCGTTTCGGGCCCACTCCACTTAATTTGGAAACGGAATCACTCAATTTTTTAATCAATCTCATCTCCTATCAAAAAAGACCGAAACTAGAAGTTTCGACCTATCAAATAATAAACTTATTCAACCGATATTAAAAATGGATATATAGGTTGATTTCCTTCATGAACGTCAACTTCTAAATCAGGATCAATTTCTAGAACTTGATTCTTAATTTTTTGAGCATTACGTTCATTAGCACCATCTCCGTACAAGATAGTAACTGCTTCACTATCCTCATCTAACATCATTTTAAGCATATTGGTAGCTGCATCAATTTTATTAGAACTAGTAACGGTAATTTGTCCATCTACTATCCCAATGTATTGACCTTTTTTAATGTGGACACTATCTAACTTAGTATCACGAACCGCTTTGGTAATTTCACCACTCTTAACGGTAGACAAGCTATCTTCCATTGCATCTTTATTCTCAGTCAAACTTTCATCAGGATTATATCCTAACATTGCACTCATTCCCTGAGCAATCGTCTTACTATGAACGATTTCAACTGGTTTTTGAGCAACTTTTGCTGCCTGTTCAGCCGCAAGAAAAATATTTCCATTATTAGGAAGGACTAGAACTTTTTTAGCCTTAGAACGATTAATAGCATCCAAAATATCTTGAGTACTAGGATTCATCGTTTGCCCACCACTGATAAAATCAGTAGCTCCTAAACTCCGAAATAAATTTTCAATCCCATGACCAGTTGCTACGACAATAATCCCGTTCCCATTTACATATTGTTGGGCATTATTATTATCATTTGAATCAACTTCACTTTCATCTTGTTCAATAATATCTTCTTGTTGTACACGCATATTATCAACTTTTACATTTAATAAATCGCCAAAACGTTGACCCCAAGATAAAACTTTTCCCGGATGTTCTGTATGAACATGGACTTTAACTACCTCTTCATCATTTACAACTAATAACGAATCACCTAATTTAGCTAAATAGTCATAAAACTTATCATAGTCAAATGGTTCATCAACTTCTTTGCCCTTCCCCAATCGAATCATAGTTTGAGTACAATATCCATAAACAATATCATCGGGATCGATTTTTCCTTGAACACTTTCGTGATGTTCAGCATTAATCATCTCATCCATTTGACCAGAACTAAGTTCATCTGTTTCAGATGATTGACGATTATTGATCGAATCAGCAAAAGCTTTTAATACAATTACTAATCCCTGCCCCCCTGAATCAACAACGCCAACTTTCTTTAAAATTGGCAATAGTTCTGGTGTTGTTTTAAGCGCTTCATCAGCCGCATTAGCTACGCTATCAAAGAACTCTGGAATACTTTGATTATCTTCAGTCGCTTTCTTAGCAGCATCTGAAGCTCCATGAATAACTGTTAAAATCGTTCCTTCAGTTGGCTTCATAACAGAATCGTAAGCTGTATCACAACTTTCCTTCAGTGCAACGTTCAAGTCATCAACACTCAATCTTTCATGGCCAGTAACTCCTTTTGAAAAGCCACGGAAAATCTGAGACAAAATAACTCCTGAATTTCCTCGAGCCCCCATTAACAATCCTTTCGCTAATGCTGAGGCAGAATCCGAAATCGAATTACTTTGATTAGCCTTTACATATTTCCAACCACTAGCAAATGAAAGACTCATATTTGTTCCAGTATCACCATCAGGAACGGGAAAAACATTTAAAGAATTTATTAATTTAACATTTTTATTCAGTTGGTTCGCGGCCAATTGAATCATTTTTCTAAAATCTTCATTATCCAACTCTGTCGTTGTCAAAAAATCCCCTCCAAATAAAAAATCACCGCTCTACTATTTGTCTATGACTTTAATTCCTTGAACAATAATATTAACAGAGTTAGCAATGATTCCAAGCAAGCTTTCCAAATTATATTTAACACTCGATTGTACATTTCTTGAAACTTCAGAAATTTTAGTTCCGTAGTTTACAATAATATAAACATCAACAATTATTTTATTATCGTGTTGTCTAACAACGATTCCCTTATCATAATTATCACGTTTTAAAATCCGATTAAAATTATCCTTGATTTGATTCTTACTTGACATGCCAACTACACCATAATTACTGGTAGCGGCAGCCCCAACGACTGATCCGATAACATCATTATTAATATCGATCAATCCATATTGAGTTCTAATTTTAACTGCCATTTTATTCCTCCTTAGCATATTCAAGACATTTATATTAAACTTTTGAGGCATTAATTTTTTCTTTTATGTTACAATTAATCAATACATATTATATCATACCTTTAGTTTGAATATTAGTTCTGTTTAATAATGTGTCAAGTAAAATTACTTGAAAGAAAAGTATTGCAAAATAGGCCTTGATATGATAAATTATTATAGTGTATTAAGTCAAATTAAATAAGTTGCAAATTAAAGGAGGCGTTAGTAATGGCTAAAGATTTCTTAAACGGTAAAAGAACTCACTTCGGTAACAAACGTTCCCATGCTTTAAATTCATCTCGTCGTAGCTGGAAGCCAAACTTGCAAAAAGTTCGTATTTTAGTTGACGGTAAGCCAAAGAAAGTATGGGTTAGTGCTCGTACTTTAAAGTCAGGTAAAGTTACCCGTGTTTAATTTAATCAATAACACAACAAAGACTGATTAATATCGGTCTTTTTATTTTTATATAGAAAAGCTCTCCGATAAGTTACAACACTATCGGAGAGCTTTTATTTATTAATCTTTTGATTGAATTACGCATAAAACGCCATTATCAAAATTAAAACTAGCACTTTGACCAATAAATTCATTGCTTGAAAATGATTCTGGAAATTGAACTAATCGTTCATTTAAACAATATTTTTCATCTGATAAAGTCAATTTCATTGGGGTCAATGGTATAAATGCTAAGTACTTTTTATCAATTTCTTTTTGAATTTGATGAGAACCAGGTAAAAAAAACGTGATTGTATTAGTACGATCGATTAATCTTATCCGAGAAGCAAATTCACGAAACTGTGGTTTTAAAACCATAAAAAGATTCACCAGAAAATGATCAATTCGACCACCCGTTCCCCCATAAATATCAACTTGATCCGCATGATATTCATTTAATGCAATTGATAATCCACGTTCAGTATCCGTATAATCTTTTTTTGTTGGTGAAGTTCGAATATCTTGAATACTATCCTTTAATATCTTAAATTCATCATCACTAACTGAATCAAAATCACCAATAGCTACTAATGGAGTTATCCCTAATTTTAATAATCTTAAATTGCCACGATCTATTCCCAACCATTTACCAGTCACTTTATGTTCTGAAATTGTTTTGGGCCAATTAAAAACTGGCCCACCAGCCAAAAGATTAATTTTAAGCATTATTTTGTAGCATCCTTTATCGCTTGAACCTTGGCAGCAGGATCCTTAGCACCAAAAACATAAGAACCAGCAACAGCAACGGTTGCTCCAGCTTTATATGCATCAACAACAGTGTGGTCATTAACCCCACCATCAATTTCAATATCAAAAGTATAACCTTTTTCATCCTTGATTGCTTGAAGTTGTCTAATTTTTTCAACCATTTCAGGAATGAACTTTTGACCACCAAATCCAGGATTAACGGTCATTACTAATACTTGATCGACCATGTAAAGCACTGGTTTAATTGCTTCAACACTGGTCCCCGGATTGATTACAACTTCTGCTTTAACCCCTTCATTTTTAATCATTTGAATAGCTCGATGAATATGAGGAGTTGCTTCAACGTGAACCCCAATTAAATCAGCTCCAGCTTTAGCAAACGTTGTAATATATCTTTCAGGATTTCTAACCATCATATGAACATCTAAAATCATGTTAGAAATTGGACGAATTGCTTTTACCCAATTTGGTCCATATGAAATTGCTGGAACAAAATCACCATCCATAATATCAATATGAAGGTATTCTGCCCCACCTTTTTCAACCTTTTCAATGTCTCTTTGTAAGTTTACATAATCAGCACTTAAAATTGAAGGTGCAACTTTAATCATTATTCATTCCTCATTTCTTTTTATTATAAACTGGCTTTTGATCTTTGATCATCTGATATAACTGAAGATAATCTTCATAACGACTCTTCATAATTATACCATTTTCTACCAACTCTTTAATTTTACATCCTGGTTCATTAATGTGTAAACACTCTCTAAATTTACATTCATCTGAATACTTATCAAAATCAAGAAAATCATCTTTTAAATGGTAAATACTAATATCAGATAAATCATACGATGAAAATCCGGGAGTGTCAGCAACTAGTCCCCCCTCAAATGATAATAAACTTACTTTTCTAGTGGTGTGTTTCCCCCGATTTAAAGTTTTAGAAATCTCATTTGTTTCTAAATTTAAACCAGGAATTAAATGATTCAGAAGAGTAGACTTCCCAGCACCGGTTTGGCCCATTAAAACGGTTAGTTTATCGTTAAACAACCCCTTTAATTTATCTAATGATTCATTATCAAAACTCTTTTTTGGAAAAATAACAGGATAGTATTGTCCATAATAATCCATAATTTTCTTTAAATGATCGTATTGATCTGAACTTAATAAATCTGTTTTAGAAAGATAAATAACAACATCAATGTTTTTTTCTGCCATCATTACTAATTCTCGATCTAAAAGATTTTCACTAAATTCTGGTTCAACAGCAGAACTAACAATAATCACTTGATCAATATTAGCCAATGGTGGACGAACAATTTCATTTCGCCTTTTTAAAACCTTTAGTAAATAACCATCTTCAAATTCTACCATATCACCAACAATTGGCTTAATCCCTTTTTTTCTAAAATTACCCCTTGCTCTAGTTCGATATATTTTACCGTTACTTTCAATATCATAAAAACCACTTAAAGATTGATGAATTTGTCCTTGCAATACTTTTCCTCCATTACTGAATGCTCTTAACATCCATTATTTTTTTACCATCTCGAAAAATTTGGTATTGACCCTTATTATTAGCATCAATATGAAATGGTAAAATTACTTTTGAATCTTGATATATCTTTAGTTGTCGATAAATCCGGTTAATATTATGATCTCGATCACCGATATATATGTTAATCAGATTATAACCTGTCCCATTATTAAGATATGGAATGTTAAGATTTAAATTAACATTGTTATTTTGATTCGTTTTATCATTATTAGTCGCAATCACAATAATAATATTATCACCAGAGTAAACTTTCAATCCTGAGTTAGGATTTTGTTGAATTACTGTATTAGTTTTTTGATCAGACTGATATCGATATTCATAAGTTGGGTTTAACCCAACTTGATCAACATAACTCTGTGCCTCTTCCTTTGTCTGTCCTACCAGATTTCTCATTGTAAATTGATGAAATCCAATTGATTCCGTTAAAACAATCTTTTTGTCTCTCGAATCATATTTTCTTTCTGGATCAAAATTCTGTTTTAATATCAAACCACGTTTAAAATAATCAGAACTTGCCCGTTTAAAAACAACTTTAAATCCTTTTTTTCGAAGGCTGGTAGCAACTTTATGAGCATTCTGACCAATAAAATTACCTAAACTTGCAGATCCATGACCTGTACTTAAAACTAAGTCAACTCCCCAAATTCGATTAACTTTCTTTTTACTAATTGGATTTGTTTTAATTACATGTTTTCGATCAACGTTTCCGTTATCTTCATAAATAACTCGATGAACTTTAATATGGTTCCTTTTTAATTTAGTAAGCGCAGAATGATAACTAAAATTATCAACATTAGGAACAGTTGTATTCATAATTAAATAATATCCAATTACAAATAATCCGTAAATAACAACTATAATTATTGATAAATATAAATTAACGAAAGGATGTTTTGAATGAGCAGGATAATTTTTTAATAAATTAGGATGCTTTTGTTCAACATTCTTATTTAAACTAGTTAAATCGACAATCTTGGTTTCATCCGCACCATCAGTTTCTTCATCTTTTCTTTTTAAAACATATGGTCTGACATCATTTCTCAGAGCATTATGTTCAATATCGAACAACATTTCTTTTACTGAAGAATAGCGTCCATTAGGATTTTTATCAGTCGCTTTTGTAACGATATTTATTAATCCTTGAGTAGCCTTAGAATTATATTTAGTAATATTAGGCAAAATTCCTCTTGTATGTGCAAGAGCAATCGTAACTGCATTATCGCCATCAAAAGGAACTGTATCTGTTAATAATTCAAACATGATAATTCCTAAGGAATATATATCAGATTTTTCAGTTGCTCGATGCCCAGTAATCTGTTCTGGTGACAGATAATGAATTGAACCAACAACATAATTCGAACGAGTAATTGTCTTGTCAGAAGCAGTTATTGAAATTCCGAAATCTGAAATTTTAGCATCCCCGTGCTCATCTATCAAAACATTTTGCGGTTTTAAATCACGATGAATAATTCCCATGTGATGGGCTGTCATAACAGCTTTTGTGATTTGCTCCATGATTTTTATAATTTTACGATTGGATAATGGGTAGTGTTCTTTAATATATCTCTTTAAATTAGTTCCCTTAACATACTCCATTACAAGGTATTGTAGGTCACCTTGTTCTCCAAAATCATAAACTTTTACGATATATGGACTATTCAATTCTGCAATGGCTGACGCTTCATGTTTAAATCTCCGTTTAGCATCTTCATCATTTTGGAGATCAAGACGCAAAATCTTAATTGCCGCATACCGTTTTAAAATTTTATCCCAAGCTAAATAAATATCTGCCATTCCACCATGGCCAAGAACTTCGATTAATTGGTATCGATCATTTAATACCTGATTATTATGCATTTGGAGTCGCCTCCGTTTCATGTTTAATAATCATTGCAGTAATATTATCGTCTCCACCATTTTGATTTGCCAATGAAACTAGTTCATTACATTTATCTTCAATTGAAATAGATTTTATTAAAGTTGATTTAATTTCATCATCCGCGACTAAATCAGTTAGACCATCACTACATAACAGTATCAACTCTCCTGAATGCCATTTGTACCGATTATTATCTAAATTGGTTTCCTCAGAAATTCCCAAGCTTCTCACAATAACGTTTTTATATGGTGATGTCTTAGCCTCGTCAGTAGTTATTTCACCATTTTTTAATAGAGCATTAATATATGAATGATCTTCTGTTAACTGAACTAAGACATTATCATGAAAGGAATAGGCACGACTATCACCTAAATTACTAATGAGGAACTGATCTTTAAATAACATTGCACTAACAAAAGTTGTGCCCATCTTATTAATGGAAGGATTTCTTTTAGCAACACTTATAATTTGTTGATTTTCAGCTTCAATTTGTTTAGAAATCCAGGTACTGGCTTTCTTTATATTAGATAAATTAGACTCGGAAAATGATTTACCAATCTCAACGACCGCCATTTTTGAGGCAACATCACCACCACGATTCCCACCAATACCGTCTGCTACAATTGCTAAGGTCACGTTTTTATTATTAGTAAAATAATCCACATAATCCTCATTTTTTTGTCTTTTCAGACCAACTGACGTTTGGTAGGCAATCTTCATTTTAATCACGTTCCTTTATTAGATTTGATACAAAGAATCCATCAGATTCAAAATCATCTGGATATATTTTTAATAATGGTTCGCCATTATTCATTTTAATTTTGCTCGTTTTAACTGGTTTAATTGTAAAATTAGGATTTTGTTCTAAAAATTCTTGGATAACAGATTGATTTTCTTCATTCAAAATCGTGCAGGTACTGTAAGTTAATTGACCACCAACTTTAAGAACATTCGTTAAACTATTTAAAATTGATAATTGAATTCGATGTAAATGATCAATATCAGTTGGTTGTTTTTCATATCTAATTTCCGGTTTACGGCGAATTAAACCAATCCCAGAACATGGCGCATCAACTAAAATTTGATCAAAAGTATCATCATTAAATTTTTCAGTTACTTTTCTGGCATCTAAAGCAGTTGCATCAACATATTCTGCAACCCCCATTCGATAAGCATTTTCAGCAACCTGTTTCAATCTTTTAGCATGAAGATCTAATGCCAATACTTTCCCGTTTCCACTTAAATGTTCTGCGATTTGAGTTGTTTTACCACCTGGTGCTGAACACGCATCCAAAATATATTGATTAGATGTAATTGGCATTGATTCAACTGGAAGCATTGCACTTTCGTCTTGAATAGTCATTAAGCCATCTTTAAAACATTTACTGTGATTTGCAGGCAAGCCACTTAAAATTAATCCCTCACCAACCAAGTTACTTTCTGCTACATGATAGCCTTCCTGAGTTAATTTAGCGATCAACTGATCTTTAGTAATCTTTTTTAAATTAACGCGAACCGATTGTTTTGCAGGTTGATTAATACTTTTTAAAATTGACTCAGTTTTATCAATTCCAAGTTCTTGGTTTAACTTTTTTATTAACCATTTTGGAATACTGAATTGAATTGATAAACGTTCTAATGAATCTTTAATTGTTTTAGGATCACGTACCCCATTTCGATCAATATTATGCAAAACTCCAGTTACCATTTTTCTAATTCCATCATGTCCCTTTTGTTTTGCAATATTAATCGTCTCGTTAAAAATTGCTCGATTGGGAATTCGATCTAAAAATTGCATTTGATAAAGTGCAGTTTCTAGCAATGTTACCACCCAAGGTTCAACTTTCTTTTTTAAAAATGGAGTTAATTGATAGTTCAATAAAAGACGATTTTGGATTACCCCATATACAATCTGCGTTAATAATCCAGCATCTCGATGATCCATCTTTTCATCTCTTATGATATGGTTTAATTCAAGGCTGGAATAGGCACCTTTTTCAATCTTAATTAACGTTTCTAACGCTAAACGGCGAACATTATTTGTCATCTGTAATCATCCTATCTCCCACTTTTAATTTTTGACCATTCCCATTGAGATAATCACTAATCATTTGTTTCTTTTTTCCTGCTGGTTGGATCTCATTTAATTCAATGACAGTTTTATTGCCAGCCGCAATTTTTAAATGCTTTTTATTTTTCTCAACAACGGTGCCAGGATTCAAATCAGTAGTTTCATTCGTTGGTGTTGTCTTCCAAATTCTCATTCTTTTTCCTTCGACATAAACAAAAGCACCTGGATCAGGCCGTAAAGCACGAACCTTATCATCAATCAAATCAGCTGGAGCATTAAAATCAAGTTGTTCTTGTTCTCTTGTAATGTTTGGTGAAAAGACGACCTTAGCAGGGTCCTGTGGTTGTGGTTTAACTTTTTTGTTCATAATTTTAGGAAGGGTTGCTAATAGAAGGTCCCGTCCAACAATACTTAATTTATTAAACATAGAAGCAGTATCATCATCACTACCAATTGGAATTGCTTTCTGAGCTAATACATCCCCCGCATCCATTTTCTTTACCATATACATAATTGAAATACCGGTTTCTTTATCCCCATTCATAATTGAATATTGAACTGGAGCTCCTCCACGATACTTAGGTAATAAAGAACCATGGACGTTTACAGCTGCAATCTTGGCTGCTGCTAATAACTTTTCTGGTAGAAATTGACCAAACGCTGCAGTGATAATGAAATCGGGATGTAGATTAATGATTTGTTCCATTTCTTCACTACCACTTATTTTTTCTGGCTGGAAAATTTTTAAATTTAATTTTTGAGCTGCTTCTTTTAATGGTGATGCTTTTAAAATTCTTTTCCTTCCAAAAGGTCGATCTGGTTGGGTTACAATCGCTTTTACATCGTAACCACCATCGATCAATCCTTCTAAAATTGGAACACTAAAAGAGGGGGTTCCCATAAATACAATTGATGGCATAATAATATCTCCTTACATAAAACTAACTGGATTTGAATCTATCGAGATGTAAACACCGTATCGATTAGCACTTTGATATTCATTTAAAATATGATCTAATGCATTGGATAAATCTGGTTCATGTTTATATTTTAACAGAATTTGGTAATAATACTGATTTTTAATCCTAGCAATTGCGCCAGGCGTAGGACCTAATATAATGACATTTTGAGATAGTTTATTTTCCAAATATTTCTTTATTTCAAATATCTTGGAAGCTGCTAAACGTTCCTTAGTTGAAGTTGCGGTTATTCGGACCGTGTAAAAATATGGTGGATAATTAGTTGCATGACGAACTTGCATTTCTTGACGATAAAAACGTTCGTAATCTTGTTTTTGAGCTAACTGGATTGCGTAATTATCAGGATTAAATGTTTGAACATAAACCTCACCCTTTTTTTCCGCACGTCCCGCTCGACCACTAACCTGAGTTAATAATTGAAATGTCCGCTCACTAGAACGAAAATCGGGCAATTCAAGTGTCGTATCAGCATTCAAAACTCCTACTAAAGTAATATTAGGAAAATCCAGTCCCTTAGCAATCATTTGCGTCCCTAGTAAAATGTCTGCTTCATGATTACCAAATTTATCTAGAATTCGTTCATGGGCACCCTTTCGACGGGTCGTATCAACATCCATTCTAAGAACTCTTGCATTAGGTAATCGGCGTTTTAATTCCATTTCTACTTTTTGAGTTCCCGTTCCAAAATAACGAATATCGTGTTGATGACAATTAGGACAAGTATTTGGGATTGGTTCTTCATGCCCACAATAATGACATTTCATCATGTGATTATCCATATGCAACGTTAATGAAATATCACAATTTGGACATTTTAAAACAAAGCCACAATCACGACACATTACAAATGAAGAATAACCACGTCTGTTTAACATCAAGACGATTTGTTCATTTTGTTTAATTCTTTCTTGAATAGCATTCATTAATTCATCGGAAAAATTGCTTTCTGCATGTTTAGTGATTTCTTCTCGCATATCAATAATCTTAACTTCAGGCAATGACTGGTTATTAATTCGATAAGGCATTTTTAACAACTCATAAACCATCTTTCCTGCTCGAGCACGTGATTCAAGCGATGGGGTTGCACTTCCTAAAACAACTGGACAATTAAATACCTTTCCACGTTGTTTAGCTACTTCTCTGGTATTATATCGAGGCGTATCTTCCTGTTTATAACTATCGTCATGTTCCTCGTCCATGATAATTATACCGATATTTTTTAATGGTGCAAAAATGGCAGAACGAGTTCCAACAACAACCTTAGCTTCTCCATTTTTAATTCTGTTCCATTCATCGTACCGTTCACCTTTAGATAGTCCACTGTTCAGCATCGCCACTAAATCACCAAATCTTCCCTTGACTCTTTGAACAATTTGTGGGGTTAAAGCAATTTCAGGAACTAACATTAAAGCCGTTTTATTTTCGACCAATGCTTTTTGAATCGTTTGAAGATATACTTCCGTTTTTCCTGAACCAGTGACTCCTTCAAGTAAAAACACCTTATTTTGACTATTCTTTACAGCATTATCAATTTTATCTACTGCATTCTTTTGTTCTTCATTTAATTGTAACGGATAATTTCGTTCGACCTTTTTTTTATATGGATCACGTCTAATTGGCATTTTACCAACTTTTATCCATCCCTTTTCAGAAGCAGTATTAATAACTGAAGCACTTATATTAAATCTTTTGACTAATTCACGTTGTAAAATTTCAGTTTGAGGATTTTCAATTAACCAGTCTAATAACTCAAGTTGTTTTTTTGCATTTGAACTGATATTTGATTTAATTTCTTTTAATTTATCTGAAGTTAATGCTGCTTGAATAGATTTAGCAACCTTTTCTTTGGCATTATCACTTACTTTATATTCAACTTCAACTAAACCCAATTTTTTTAATTTCAATAATTTTCTTAATGTTTCAGGACTATGATCATCATCCAGAGAAATTCTCCTTTGGTTACCAAATAAAGACTTAACGTCATCATTATTTTCATCAATTGGAACAACATACTTTTCAGTCTTAGAACGCATAATCGATGGTAACATCGTCCAAATACAATTGATCCTAAAAGAATAAGTATTCTTAGCAAGCCAATCTGATAAATTCATCAACTCATTATCTAAAACAGGGCTCAAATCCATTAGTGAAATAATTGATTTCATTTCTCCATCAAAGTCATTTTGGTCAGTAAGATTTAAAACAATTCCTTGAACTTTTCGGTCAGCCTTACCAAATGGAACAATTACCCTCATTCCAATTGCAATTTGATTTTCCAAAGCATCAGGAATCAAATAGGTAAAAGGGCGATCTGTTTGCATTGTTGGGACATCAACTAAAACTTCTGCAAATTGCAATTTAGCATCTCCTTTTATAAATCAAGTTGGATTTGTTCTATTAATAACTCTGCAATCTTATTTTTAGTCATCATTTGACTATTAACTGGGGTTTGATTGGGTTTTAAAAAAGTTACCTGATTCTGATCACTACCAAAACCAATATCACTTCGGCTGACATCATTAGCAACTAATAAGTTAAGGTGTTTACTTTTAAGTTTTGTTTGAGCATTTTTAAGTAGTTCATTTGTTTCAGCAGCGAAACCAACCGTATACTGATCAGGACGCTTTATTTTAGCTACTTCTTTTAATATATCAGGAGCAAATTTAAATTTAAAGCTAATTTCATTTTGACCAGTTTGTTTTTTTATTTTTTTATTAGATGGATGATCAGTGACAAAATCTGCTACTGCTGCACTCATAATCAAAATATCATTTTGTGGAAATTCTTTCATTACTGCTGATAACATTTCTTCGGTGGTCACCACATTTATCAATTTTACATTTTGTGGAGCAGGTAGTCTAACAGGTCCAGAAATTAAAGTTACTTCTGCTCCATATTTTTGAACAGCTTGCGCAATTGCATATCCCATTTTACCGGATGACTTATTACCAATATAACGAACAGGATCAATTGGCTCTCGGGTTCCCCCAGCTGTTACGAGAACCTTTTTCCCCTTTAGCAATTTTTTAAAGTCTTGAGTACCTTTATCTAGACGCTCAATAATTTCACTTGGTTCAATCATTCTACCAATTCCAGAGTATCCTTCAGCTAATTTTCCTGTTGTTGGCAGTAATACTCGGATATTATCTTTTTTTAATTGGTGAATGTTTCTTTGGGTTGCTGGATTAAGCCACATTTGATCATTCATGGCTGGAATAACAATTTTAGGGGCCGATGTAGCTAGTAATGTTGTTAGCGGAAGACTATCTGAAATACCATTCACCATTTTCGCAATAAAATTAGCACTAGCGGGAACAACAATTGCTAACTGCGTCCACTGAGCAGCTTCAATATGCGTTAATTGATTATCCATCATCCCTTTTGTTTCATCAGTTAAAACAAAATTATGAGATAAAGATTCAAAAGTTAAAGGTGCAACAAAAGTAGTTGCTGATTTAGTCATCGCAACCCTAACAATTGCCCCTTTTTTTTGTAATAAACGCATTAACATAATGGCTTTATATGCTGCAACGCTTCCGGTCACGTATATCATGATGTGCTTATCCTTTAACATTTTTTCACCTCAGTAAAATAATATAAAAAAAGCCTTTGTGAAATTCACAAAGGTTGATTTATAAAAATAGTTATCTTTGTGGCTTAACAAGGCCTGCTTCAATTTCTTCAAAAGCTTTTCCAATTGATTTCTTAGATTTGTAACTATCCAATAATGGCTTAGCACCTTCATCTAATTCATGAGCACGCTTACTAGCTAACATAACTAAAAGATAACGAGAATTAACATGGGTTAATAATTTATCAACTGATGGATAAAGTAACATTAAAGTTCATCTCCTAACATAGATAGATAATCGGGCATTACGCGGTTTACTCGAAGTCGTTCACTTTGAACGATAGTCTTGATTCTTTTAACAGCATTAGGAACTTCATCATTTAAAACGGCATAATCATAATTACGCATCATTTTAATTTCTGTAGCAGCCTTCTTAATTCTCTTTTCAATCACAGCCATATCGTCAGTTCCACGTCCAACAAGTCGTTTCTTTAAAGCGACTAAGTCTGGGGGCGTTAGAAAAACAAAAACACCTTCTGGCCAATTAGCTCGAACCTGCATAGCACCCTTAACTTCAATTTCTAAGAAAACATCGTGTCCTGCATTCAACATTTCCTTAACATATTTTAATGGGGTTCCATAATAATTATCAACATACTTTGCATATTCTAACATTTCACCATCAGCAATATTTTGTTCAAACTGTTCTTTAGAAACAAAATAATAATCAACCCCATTTTTTTCACCCTTACGAGGCTTACGGGTAGTCATGGAAATTGAATATTTAAAATCAACTGCTGGATCTTCAAATAGTGCTTTTCTGACTGTTCCTTTACCTACTCCAGAAGGTCCAGAAAGAACAATTAACATTCCTTTTTTTGACATCAATAAGAATCCCTTCGCATAAATAATATATTACTATTATCACTTTTTTAACAAAATTTATCAAGCTTTTATTCCTAACTTGATTGATTTGAATGTGCCATTCTTAACATTTCACTGGCATGTTCCAATGTTAAATCCGTTAACTTAGGTCCAGAAATCATCCTTGCTAGTTCTTTTACCTGTTGTTCATGGTTTAATTTTTCAATTTTGGTTTCAGTACGACCACCAGAAATTAATTTTGAAACAAAATCATGATGATCAGCAATTGCCGCAACTTGTGCTAGATGGGTGATACATAGAACTTGGATATCTGTAGCGATGCTACTAATTTTCTCAGCAATTGCTTGAGCAACACGTCCACTCACTCCAGTATCTACTTCGTCAAAAATAATTGTTTCAACACCTTGTAAATGAGCAAAAATGGTTTTTAGAGCTAACATAATTCTAGATAACTCACCACCAGAAGCAATCCGCGACAATGGATTAAAACCTTCGCCAGGATTAGTTTGGAGATAAAACTCCACTAACTCATTTCCATTGTTATTAAATTTATTAGGACCCAGGGAACTAAAATGAACACTGAATCTTGTTTTGTTCATGTATAGTGCTGATAATTGCTGATGAACTAATTCTTCTAATTTTTTTGCTGAAGTATGTCTAATCTTGCTTAGTTCATTTGCCATCGTAGATAATCTCTTAATGGTTGAATCTAATTGTTCTTTTAAATCATTTCCGTTTTCCTGATCAGCTTGCATTTCAGATAATTCTTGATTTATTTTTTGACTGTACGCTAAAATATCTTGAATCGTATTCCCATATTTACGCTTTAAATCATAGATTAAGCTTAATCTACTCTCAATTTCAGATAATCGTTCTTCATCGTATCCCTGGACATCTAATTGATTTGAAATTTCATTAGCAGCATCTTGCAAACTATAATAAGCATCTCGAATTCCATCACTAATTCCCTGAAATTCTTCGCCATACTTTTCAATATTTTGCATTTTATTCATGGCATCCCCAATCATATCAATTGGCATTATTGTTCCATCACCATTAATATCATTAAGACTTTCAGTCAAAGATTCAGCAATTTCTTGATGATTTTTAATTTGTTCTCTTTCGTGATTTAATTCTTCTTCTTCATCAATTTTTAAATTAGCATTTTCAATTTCATCAGCTTGAAAATTAAGCATATCAAGACGTTGAGCCCATAATTGTTGATTATTATTTTTTTGATCATTTAAACTCTTTAATTTTAAATACTTTGAATATTCGTTTTGGTAATCTTCTTTTAAACTTGTAATCTTATTGCCAATAAATTGATCCAATAAAAAAATATGAGAATCTGGATTTAATAATTCTTGATGGTCATGTTGCCCCTCAATATCAACCATCATCGAACCTAATTCTTTTAGAGTATTTGTATTAACTAACATTCCATTTACTCGACATGTGTTTCGACCATTTGATAAAATTTCTCTTTGAATGATAACATTCTTATCACTATGATCAATTCCAAGTTCCTCTAATTTCTTATAGATTAAATTATTTTTTTGGAAAACAAATAAGCCCTGTAAAGTTAATTTATCACTTCCAGAACGTAAATATTGTTTTGAACCACGACCACCGGTTAATAAGCCAACTGCATCCATGATAATAGACTTTCCGGCTCCAGTTTCACCAGTAAGGACGGTCATCCCACTACTGAAATTAACTTTTAATTTTTCAATAATCGCTAAATTTTGAATATCTAATTCTTGAAGCATAAAACACCTTTCCTTAAATGCTTATTTAGTTGCATTCAAAATCTTATCGGCACGTTTTAGGGTTTCTTCCGCAGAAACATTAGGATTGATTTTAGGATCATCATCAGCTTCTAATTCAATAAGAAATTCAATATTTCCCTCTCCACCTTTAATTGGTGAAAAGTCCAGATTCAAGATTGAATATCCATTTTCCGAAGCAAAATTAATAATTTTATTTAATACATCCAAATGAACTTGATGATCACGAACAATTCCTTTTTTGCCAACATTTTCTTTTCCTGCTTCAAATTGTGGCTTAATCAATGCCACAACTTTTCCTCCAGCTTTAATAATTGATCTCAAAGGAGGTAGAATCAAGGTTAGCGAAATAAACGACACATCAATTGAAGCAAATTCAGGAATTCCATTGGTAAAATCTTCTGGTTTGCTATATCTAAAATTAGTGTGTTCCATAACAACTACTCGTGGATCATTTCTTAATTTCCAAACGAGTTGATTACTTCCCACATCTAAAGCATAACTTAATTTAGCACCATTTTGTAACATCACATCAGTGAAACCACCAGTAGATGAACCGATATCTAAAACAACCTTATCCCTCACGCTAATGTTAAATACACGTAATGCTTTTTCTAATTTTAATCCACCACGACTAACATATCGCAATCCTTTTCCTTTGATTCTTAACTTCGTATCAACAGGAATTTTAGTTCCGGGTTTATCAATGCGTTCATCATTTTTACCAAGAACCTCACCAGCCATTACAGCTCTTTTGGCTCGTTCTCTAGAATCAAATAACCCTTGAGCTACTAATAACACATCAACTCGTTGCTTTTCCAAGATCAAGACGCCTCACTTAAATTTTAAAATATGAAAAAAATGAATCCAATAAATTAATATTAAAACCGAATTCCTTATTGAATTGTTTTAATTCTTTTTTACCGTCATTAATAACATCAGATAACAATTGATATGACCTATCTAATCCAACTAAATTAGGATAAGTATTTTTATTTTGATCTTGATGGACGGGTTTACCAAGGGTCTTTTCATTTCCAACAACATCTAAAATATCATCATAAATTTGAAAAGCTAACCCAAAATCATCAGCAAACATCAATAAATGACTACTTTCTTTTTCAGAAAGATCTGCTAAAATAATTCCAGCATTTACCGCATAATGAATTAAATCACCAGTTTTATGCTTATGCAAAATACGCAGCTTATTTAAGGAAAGTTTTTGATTTTCAAATTGAATATCATCAGCTTGACCAGCTACCATTCCACTCGGTCCAGCATTTCGTGATAATGATAATGTTAATCTAACCCTTTGAGAGTCTGGCAATTCATTATCAGTTAACCATTGAAAAGCCAAAGTCAATAATCCATCACCTGCTAGGGTTGCCATTCCAGCCCCAAATTTAACATGATTTGTTAGCATTCCACGTCTTAAATCATCATTATCCATTGCTGGTAAATCATCATGAATCAAGGAATAGGTATGAAGTAATTCTAATGCACAAATTGCCTTCATTCGGTTAGAATTTAATGAAACATTCAGTGTTTTTAGGATTGCAATTGTTAGTAACGGTCTTAATCTCTTTCCACCAGCTAAAAGCGAATATCTCATTGAATGCAATAATTCAATTTGACTGACATCTTTATTAACTTGATTAAACAAGAAATCATTAATTTTCTTTCGATTTTCATTTTCAAAAATTATTAACAGATTATTATTCATCATTATTTCCTGAATCACGTTCAAATTGTTGTTCTTGACCACTATCATCAATAATCTTAGTTAATTTAGTATCAGCATTTTGCAATGTTGCTTTTAATTCTTTGCTAATCTTCATTCCCTTTTGAAAATTGTTTAACGCATCTTCAAGTGGAATATTTCCCTGTTCAAGTTCTTTTACAATTTGATCTAATTGAGCCATATTTTCTTCAAAAGTAGGTTTCTTTGGCATTATTTTTTATCCTTTCTAATTTTACTAACAATCACGTCTACTTCACCATCAGGTAAATTTAATGTAATTACATCTTTATCATTCAAGACATCAACACTTTTAATAACATGCCCATCTTTAGTAACGTATGAATATCCACGTTCCATAATTTGATGTGGACTTAAATGATTTAGAGATTCTAATAATTGATGACATTTATCCTTTTCAAATCTCATTCTATTATTCATAACGTTCAATAATCTTTGCTCTAATAAATTAAGCTGATTAATATGAGAAGTTATTAAATTATGGGGATTAAACTCTCGTAAATGATAATTAAGTTGTTGATACTTTGTGTTTTGTTGATTCAATAGATTATTTAACAAATGACCTAACTTTTCACTTGCAATATCAACCTTTTGAACATAATTTTCATAAAGTCGACTTGGATTTTGAAAAACATATGAATGACTTAAATTATACCAACGTTGCTTTTGATAGCTCAAAATACCATTAAAATAATGAACTAATTCGTTTTGACGTTCATTGATCTGCATAATTACATCTGATAGTTTAGGGACTGATAATTCAGCTGCTGCAGTAGGGGTTACAGCTTTATAATCTGCAACATAATCTGCAATCGTAGTATCTGTTCCATGACCTACCGAAGATATCAATGGAATAGGGCAATCATAGATAGCCTTGGCAACTCTTTCTTCATTGAAGGGCCATAAATCTTCAATAGAGCCCCCACCACGGCCAACAATCATCGTATCAAAATTACCAATTTCAGTAGCTCTTTCAATTTGTCTTACGATATCATCAGCAGCTTTATCTCCTTGAACAACAGTCGGAAATAAAACCACCTGGGCAATTGGATAGCGGCGACGAACTGTTTTAATAATATCTTTAATAACCGCCCCACTTGGAGAAGTAATGACAGCTATTCTTTTCGGAAATTTAGGTAAGAATTTTTTGTGGTTTTGGTCAAAAAGACCTTCTCTTTGAAGTTTTTGCTTTAATTGTTCTAAAGCTTGATAAAGTTGTCCAACACCATCTGGTTCCATCTTGTCAATATACATTTGATATTGACCTGAAACTGGATAAGTTGAAACATGACCGCAAACAAGAACTTTCATGCCTTCTTCAGGCTCAAATTTAATCTTATTAAAAGCTCCTTTAAACATTACAACACTAATTTTGCTATGATCATCTTTTAAACTAAAATACTGATGGGTCGGTCTTCTTCTAAAATTAGAAATTTCACCAGTTAAAAAAACTTGTTTATTTAAATAAGGATCTCGATCAAATTTTTGTTGAATATAATTATTTAAAGCAGTAACTGTCAGATATTTATCTTCCATTATATTTTTGCATTCCATTCCGCCAAATCAACAGTTTGACGCATTAATGTTGCAATTGTCATTGGACCAACACCACCAGGAACAGGTGTAATTGCCCCTGCTTTTTCGATAACGTCATCGTAGTCAATGTCACCAACTAATTTACCAGCTTCATTTAAATTTTGTCCAACATCGATTAAAATGGCTCCTGGTTTAATGTCATCTGCTGAAATTACATGTAATTTACCTACCGCTGAAATAATAATATCAGCATCTCTAGTATATTCACTAATTGAAGGCGTGTGATGATTTAGTACAGTTACAGTAGCATTTGCATTAATCAATAATGCTGCCATTGGGCGACCAACAATCGTACTTCTTCCAATTACGACTGCTTTTTTTCCAGTCAAATCAATATTATATTCTTCAAACATGTTCATAATTCCCCGAGGAGTACATGAAACAGGATAATTAGTTTTACTATCAATAAACAATTGCCCCATATTCATGGGATGAAAACCGTCAACATCTTTTTTAGGATCAATAATTGAATCAATGTAACTTTCATCAATTTGCTTGGGAAGTGGTGATTGAACTAGAATTCCATGAATTGAAGGATCTTGATTATATTCTTTAATTAAGTCTACTAATTCATCTTGGGTAGTTTCTTCAGGCATTTTAGTAACCAATGAATACATTCCTAATTCTTCTGCTTTACGATGTTTACTTCGAACATAACGAGCACTTGCTTGATCATTACCAACCAAAACAACAGCAATTCCAGGATTAATTCCTTGTTGTTTTAATTTTTCAACTCTTTTTTGAGTATCTGCATTAGTCTTTTTAGCCAATTTACGGCCATCAATAATTGTTGCTGTCATTTTTATTATCTCCTTATATAGCACAAAAAGGATTCACAATAAATGTTAATCCTTTTTGTTAGTATTATTGATTGTATTTGCTAAAATACCATTGATGAACTTTCTAGAATGATCATCACTGTATTTCTTAGCTAACTGCAAAGCTTCATTAACGGCAACCTTATCAGGAATGTCATTTACAAAGTCATGTTCAAAAAAAGCAATTCTTAAAATAATTAGGTCCGTTTTGGCAATTCGATCAATTGACCAAGTCTTTCCTAAATATTTTTTGATTTGATCATCAAGTTGTGATTGGTGTTCAGTTACACCGTCAACAAGTTGATTAAGATATTGAGGATATTCGGTACTGTCATCAGTTTTAGTAACAGCATGATAAAAGCCGACTTTATCAGTCTCACTATTAGCATTCATTGCAAATAGCGTTTGAAAAGCTATTTCACGAATTCGATGTCTCGTTAATTCCATTATTTCACCCTCACAATTACTTATTATTTAGAATGAACAATTCCCTCAATATGAACATTAACTGCACCAACACTTAATTCAGTCATAAAGAGTAATTGTTGCTTGACTTTTTCTTGGATTTCTAATGCAGTCTTTGGCACAGAAACTCCATAATCTAAATATACGTAAATATCGACAATTAATTTTCCATCAGCGAAGGCTAATTTAATTCCTTTTCCAAGATCCTTGCGACCAATAAGTTGATTCATGCTTGTGGAAAAAGAGTTACTCATTCGACTAACTCCTTCAACTTCCTCTGAAGCAACGCTAGAAATGATTTCTAACACTTGGGGAGCCATCTTAATGTTACCAAGACTAGAATCATTTGACTTTAAAGTTAAAATGCCATTATCTGCCAAAATATCACCCTTCCTTAACTAAAAACTATGCTCGTGAAATGTAACTACCATCTTGAGTATTAATTTCAAGTTTGTCGCCTTCATTAACAAATAAAGGAACTTGTAATACTAAACCAGTTTCCATAGTAGCAGATTTAGAACCACCAGAAACAGTATTTCCCTTGATGCCAGGTTCAGTTTCAGTAACTGTCAATACAACAGTATTAGGTAAATCAACCCCTAAAACTTCGTTTTGGTATTGAACAATTTGAACTTCCATATTTTCTTTAAGATATTTAGCTGCATGCTTTAAATGATCAGCAGGAATTGAAATTTGTTCGTAAGTATCCATATCCATAAAAATGTAACCTGTTGGATCTGAATAAAGATATTGCATCTTCTTAGTATCAATTGCAGCTTGTTCCATTTTAGCACCAGAACGGAAAGTTTTTTCTTGAACTGCATCAGTTCTAAGGTTTCTTAATTTAGTTCTAACAAAAGCGCTTCCTTTACCAGGTTTAACGTGTTGAAAACTAATGATTCTCCAAATAGCGTTGTCCACTTCAATGGTTAGGCCATTCTTAAATTGAGCAGTAGAAATAGTTGCCATGAATAATTCCTCCAAAAAGAATTTGTTACTTTTATTATATCATAATTATAAAATTTATCAGGATAATAAAAAAAGGCCTCAAATGAGGCCCTTAATTGTAGTCGTCCTACTTACTTGCAGTTTCTGATACTGGGTATACGGAAACTTGGCGACGGTCACGACCTAAACGTTCGAAACGAACGATACCATCTACAAGTGCAAATAAAGTATCATCGTTAGCTCTCTTAACGTTCTTACCTGGGTAAATGTGAGTACCGCGTTGACGGTAAAGAATTGAACCAGTAGTAACCTTTGATCCATCACCAGTCTTAGTACCTAAACGACGACCAGCGGAATCACGACCATTAGAAGTAGATCCACCACCTTTATGGTGAGAGAAGAATTGTAAATTCATTGATAACATAGTGAACACCTCCAAATATATTTTTTTATTGCTTAATAGTTAAATTTAAGAATTGTGCGTAGTTTTCAGAAACATCTTTTAAACCGTTTTGAAAACTTAGCAATAAGGTTTGTGATTTTAACTGTTTAACTGAATCAGTATCTAATGGAATGACAACCTTTAAATATCCACCTTCAGTTTTATTTTGTTCAACATCTGGCTTTAAACCAGCAACCTGGCTTAAAGCATTAACGGTCGTAATTGAGAGTACTGAAACAGCCGCGCAAACAATATCTTGTCCATATGGCCCAGAATCAGCATGTCCTGTAATTTTAAACTCATCAATTAAGTCGTTATGATAATGAATAACAGCTTGAATCATTATTATGCCTTGATAGAATCAATCTTAACCTTAGTGTAAGGTTGTCTGTGACCCTTTTTAGATTGGGCACCCTTCTTGGGCTTGTAACGGAAGATAGTAATCTTCTTTTGACGACCTTGTTTTTCGATAGTTCCTTCAACTGAAGCACCATCAACTAATGGAGAACCAACTTTAACGTTATCCCCACCAACAAAAACAACCTTATCAAAAGTAACCTTGTCACCATCGTTACCATTCAACTTTTCAACGTAAATGGATTCACCTTCGGTAACCTTGTATTGCTTACCACCTGTAATAATCATTGCGTACATCTATGTGCACCTCCTTATAAAATTTGCTTAGACTCGCCGAACTAAGTGACTCGAAAGTACTTATGAACTTAGTGACGTGCGGTTGTAGCTGTGGAAGTCCACAAATACAACAAATTAATTATATCTAAATAATTAACCCAAGTCAAGATAATAAAAAAGGATCAGTCTTACTGATCCGATAATATTATTATAATGTCGCAAGAGGGACTCGAACCCTCAACCTACGGTTTAGAAGACCGTTGCTCTATCCAGTTGGGCTATTGCGACATTCACAACAACATTTACTAATTATAAGTAACTTTCTATTATAAGTCAACCATTATTTCTGCATCTGTTTTGTAAAATGATCAACAATTTCATCCCATTTAAATCCTAAATCAACAATTCCGAGTTTGATAAAAGATTTAAATGCATATAAAAAATCATTATGCTGGTGACTAAAATACACATTATATAACATTTTTTTAATGATTAAATAAACAGTGGTTAAATCCTTATCCTTCTTTGTTTGACTAATTTTACTAATATCAAGTTCACCAATGTTGATCAGTTTATTATAATTTTGTAAATTAGCATAAGTTAAGAAATTTTTTAAAGTTAAACAATAATCTGACATCAATTTTTCAGAATCATTTTTATTTTTTAATCTTGGATCATACCAACCTATTTGGTTAGCTAATTTAGCTAAACTCAAATCCAAATTCAAAAAAGACTGCTTACTACGTTCATCTGTTTTATAGACGATCTGATTTTTTTGTTCCATTCGACGTGAATAACTTACAGCTAACGAAATCATTTCTGACATTGCCATTGTTTACATCTCCTTACGAAAAGATTAAATCATTTATACCAACTTCTAAAACATTTAAATTGTTTAAATACCATTGACGAAGGAAATCATACTTCAATAACATTTCAATCAATGAAACATCGTTATTTTTATCAATAATTTTCATTCCCCATTGATCGTTGTTATTTTGAAAAATATCAATCGTAACGTCATCTACAGTTAATTGAGCACCATTTTCCTCATATGATTTAAGCATATAATTATGCTCAGCAGCAATAATAAACAATTTATCTAATGCTTCTTTAGAAATTTGTTTAGAAACGAATTCATAAAAATGATAATTTGATTTTGCAACTAAACTAAAGTCAACCTTAAAATCATAATCCTTAACTAAATAATCACCAAATTGATGTAAAATATTAATACTCTTTAGCAATCCTTCTAGTTCAAAGTCACCATATAAACGAGTTAAAAACAAATGCGTTAATTCGCGACTATTAAAGCTTAAAAATTTTTTGTTCAGATTTAAATAAAGTATTGGTTGTTCTGAATGAGTCGCATAATAAAAAGCACCACCATTTTCATTATCATTCATTTTAAAATAAAAACCTATATTCTGACCTAATGCAACAATTTGTTGCAATAACCCTTTAATTTCAACGTCATTAGCAACTGATAATTCGGCTCCTTCATTATGTTGTTCAAACAATCTATTTATGAACAATAAATAATAATCTTGTTGGCTATATTGTTGTGGATAAGTTAGGTACTGGTTATTTAATTTCCAAGAACCTAATTTTTGAGATGATTCTAGCAAAACATCCTTATCGTCAGTTTGAACGAGCTTTTCTAAAACATCTGTATAGTTAATTCCCTCATTCAAGGATTTTTTTAATTCTTGATTATATCTAGAAAGCATCTCTTTAGTACTTTGATTAGTCATTAGATTCGCCATCCTTACCGTGAATTAATGTAGTTAGATAATCATTATATAAATTATTTTGAACATTTAAGAAATCATTAAAGGTTCCAAAAGTATCTCTAATGCTTTGTTTTTCATAGCTAAGAATTGTATCCTGTTTGGTTAAATTAATGATTTTTTTCTTAATATCTTCAATTTCTTCATTGGCATGGGCAGCTTCATCATTTTCTGTTTCAATATCGGAAATTTGATTTTTTAGCCGTTCTTTAGCTTCTTTTAATTTCCCACTTTCCCAAGGCATAGTTCCCTTTGAGTTAGTATCACGCAACTGTTCCTGCAAAACTAATAATTTAGCATCTCTCTTACTTTGATTATCTCGTAGAGTTTGGTACTTCTGAATTTGTGAAGACAATTCTGTAATTTTGTCTGAATGAACATTTTTATCATCTTTTTCTAATTCAAAAGATGTCTTTAAACTATCTAATTCATCTTGATTAAAACGAAACTTAACATTCAATACATCAAGGTTTCCAAATAATCTATGATCCCACCAATTTCCAAAATAAATATTAAAGCGACCATTTTCATATTCATTGTAGTAGAAAAATGGATACTTATTACCAAGATATTTAATTAAATTGTCGCTTAAATGATGACTAATTTCCGGTTTTAAATCTGAAATTAAAAAAGTAAATTGGGTAGAATTTGCTATTTTAACAGTTGGATTAGCAAATTGATTATAATTTTCAGAGTTAATCAACTTATACAATTTTAAATCATCATTATCAATCAATGCATTTCTTACAGTCGTTAAATAGTTAATTTTATCGTTAATTTGTTGTTTTAGTTCAACATTATTTTTTAAATTTTCTTGAGACTTATCTTTATTATTCATTTTGAAATCATCCTCAGTCAAAGTGTACTTATGTAATAACTATATATTACTTATATTATCATAAATCACTTATAATAACTTTCATTTAGCAAATAAAAAAGCAATGAACCCAACGGGAAACATTGCTTTTACAAATTATTAAATTTAATTAGTAACGAGACATGTATTGTTTACGTTCCCATTCAGAAACTTGAACTTTGTATGAGTCATATTCAAGATGTTTAGCAGTTTCAAAACTACTGTAAAGTTTTGGACCGATTGCTGATTTAATAACTTCATCCTTAGCTAATTCATCTAAAGCTTCATGAAGGGTTTCAGGTAAACTAACAATATTATTTTCAGCACGTTCTTCATCATTCATGCGGTAAACGTTTCTAGTAGTTTCTTCACCAGGATCAGTTTCATTCTTTAATCCATCTAACCCAGCTTCTAACAATGAAGCGGCTAATAGATAAGGATTAGCAGTAGGATCAGCACTACGTAATTCAACACGAGTAGCAACCCCACGAATTGCAGGAATCCGAACTAATGGCGAACGATTTGAAGCTGACCAAGCAACGTATACAGGAGCTTCATAACCTGGTACCAAACGTTTGTATGAATTAACAGTTGGATTTCCAATTGCAGCAATGGCACGAGCATGCTTTAGAACCCCACCTAAGAAGTGATATGCATCACTAGATAATTTCAATTTACCGTTTTCATCATAAAATGCGTTCCCTTTGTCATGGAATAATGACATATTCATGTGCATTCCAGAACCATTAATTCCACTTAATGGTTTAGGCATGAATGTAGCGTAAAGTCCATGTTTCTTTGCAATTGTTTTAACAACCATTTTAAAGGTTTGAATATTATCAGCAGTATTGACTGCATCAGAATATTTAAAGTCAACTTCATGTTGACCAGGAGCAACTTCGTGATGGGCAGCTTCAACATCGAAACCAATTTTTTCAAGAGAAAGGACGATGTCACGACGACAATCGGCACCTTCATCCATTGAATCTAAATCAAAGTAACTTTCGTTATCATTTAGTTTCAACGTTGGCTTACCTTCATCATCTAATTTAAATAGGAAGAATTCAGGTTCAGGACCAATATCAAATGAAGTAAAGCCAGCTTTCTTCATTTTTTCTACAACACGGATAAGGTTATTTCTAGGATCTCCTTCAAATAAGCTACCATCAGATTTATGAACTGAACAAATAACACGAGCAACCTTACCGTGATTAGTATCCCAAGGTAATACAGCCCAAGTTGAAATATCTGGGTATAAGTACATGTCACTTTCTTCAATTCTTACAAAACCTTCAATTGATGAACCATCAAACATAACTTTATCATCTAATAATTCATCTAATTGACTAATTGGAATTTCTACATCCTTATTAGTTCCAAATAAATCAGTAAACATTAGTCTTAAGAAGCTAACATTTTCTTCTTTTGCCATTTTACGAATATCTGCTTTACTATAGTTATGTCTTGTTGCCATTGAGAATTCCTCCTTAAAGTTAAGAACAATTGCGAAAAAGTTTAAAAGGGATTATTATCATCAGGAGTTTCTAAGCCACCCATATTCATCAATTCATCTTGAAGTAATTTCCTAGCTTCATCATCAGAAACACGACCCTTTTTAGAAGATTGTGATGCTTCCAATTCCTTTTGATGTTTGTAAACTGCTTTTATTTTAGCAATATTCAAACCCTCATCTAAATAATCCTTTATATCTAGAATTCGATCAACATCATTTAAAGAATACATCCGGCGATTACCATCATTTCTTTTAGGGGAAACTAGTTCTTGCTCCTCATAATAACGAATTTGGCGTGCTGATAAATTAGTCAACTTCATCACTGTTCCAATTGGTAACACTGATAAAGAACGACGTAATTCCTTTTCTCTCATAATGACTAACTCCTTTTGCTTATGTTATATATGTTAACATGAAATGAATAAATGTCAACTTTTAATGTTATGTTTTTTTACATCTAGTTTATAATTATGAATTTAACCACTTTTCCACTTCAATATCAATAGTGTTAAGTTCATTTTTATTTTGAATAATGTTATACCATCTGACATTAAGTTTATTACGAAACCAAGTTAATTGTCTTTTTGCATAATGTCTTGAGTCTTTTTTTATTTCAGATATTGCTTGTTTTAATGAAATTTGCTTTTTAAAATAAGGATCTAATTCACGATAACCAATCCCTTTTCCTGCTGGTAATTCTATGGAACCTTGATTGAATAACCATCTTGCTTCATTAAGTAAACCATTTTTAATCATATTATCAACGCGCTTATTAATTCTATCGTATAGTAGTGAACGATCAGTATTTAATCCAATAATCAAAGCATTAAATTTAGGAATCATTTTATCATCCTGCTCTGAAAATAACGTTCCTGTCTTTTTAAACACCTCAATTGCTCTAATAATTCGACGGCGATTCTGTACTGGAATATTCTTAGCAGCTTTTACATCAATGTCTTTTAATTTCTTCCATAATTCATAATTCCCATTAATATCAGCAAAATGATTTAATCGTTGACGAATAGAATCATCATTATCATCGTCACCACCTAAATTAAGGCCATATAAAAGAGCTTGAATATAAAAACCAGTCCCTCCAACAATAATTGGTAATTTGTTTCGTCTCGTTATATCCTCAATCTGCTTATTTGCTAAATTACAAAAATCAGCAACTGTGAAACGTTGATCAACATCTCTTATATTGATTAAATGATGAATTATTCCCTTCATTTCTTCTTTTGTAACTTTGGCAGTTCCAATATCTAATTTTCGATACACTTGCATTGAGTCACCGGAAATTATTTCCCCATTATATTTTTTAGCTAACTGAATTGATAGACTAGTTTTACCAACTGCTGTTGGTCCAACAATGAACATTACTTTTGCTTTCATTTGCTTACTTCCTAAAATTAATAAAATTATTTATCTTTTGGCTGGATATATGATTATAAATCAAGCATAATAGACATAACGAATTAAAAAGGGGGCTTTCTTTATGAGTAAATTTGGAAAGGGATTTTTCACTGGTGTTGTTACAGCTTCATTATGTGCAGCAGGTGCTTTATTATCTTTCAAAAAAACAGTTGTTGATCCAATTGAAGATCAAGAAGCCAAATTTGAAGCAAACCGGAAACGATCTCTTCGAAAAAGTCGTTCTGTCCACATGGGTTAAAAAATATCATTTAAAAAAGAGATGCTTGGTAATTAAGCATCTCTTTTTTTAGTTTTACCATTCCATTTTCGATAACCATCTTTTAGAATAAAGATTTGATTATAACCATGCTTACTTAAAAAGAATGCAGCACGCATACTAACTGCTTTAGCTTGATCATAAAGAAAAACTGGTTTATCTTTACGAATTTGTTTATAAAACGTCTTGAACGTGGAATACGGAATATTACGAGCTCCCAAGATATGTCCTGAATCAAAGTCTCTTGCTTCACGGACATCAATTACTTGGGCAGTTCTCTTTCCTGCTTCAAATTCTTGATTATTAAGATATTTTGCAACTTTTTTTATCCGAATTTGATTATATAAATTCCAACATAGTAGTCCTAATAAAATTACCACTAATGCAATTATTAAAGCCATTGATTTCAGTCCTTTTTGAAATTATTTCTTAAACTTAAGGGCTAATGAAGCAGCTCCAATAACACCAGCATCATTACCTAATTGGGCTAATTTCAAACGAGTAGAATCACGAACTGGCTTAAATGCATTTTCTTGGAAATATCTAGTTGTAGGTTGTAATAAAGTATTTCCGGCATTTGAAACCCCACCACCAATAATAATATCAGCTGGGTTAAAAATATTACCAATGTTTGCTAATGCTAAACCAAGGTATGAACATACTCGATCAACAACTTGAGTAGCTAAAATATCACCATTATCTGCTAAGTAAAATACCATCTTTGAAGTAACTTCTTCACCAGCATCTTCAAGTTCTTTCAAACGAGAAGTCCCTGTAAATTCATCTGCTAAATCCTTAGCAACATGAACAACTCCAGTCGCAGAAGCGTATTGTTCCAAACAACCCTTCTTACCACAAGTACATAAGTAACCATCTGGTTTAACAGTCATGTGACCAATTTCACCAGCAGCTCCATTCACACCATGTAATAAATTACCATCAGCGATGATCCCACCACCAACTCCAGTACCTAAAGTAACAAGAACAACGTCTTTTTCTTTACTTCCGGCACCTTTCCAATATTCACCCATAGCGGCAGAATTAGCATCATTATCCAATAAGAAAGGTAAACCAACACCCTTTTCAATTTGTTCTCTTACATTTTGTGTGTCGACCCAATTTAAGTTGTAGGCACCATGAACTGTTCCTTCTTTAATATTAACAGTTCCTGGAGTTCCCATTCCAATTCCAATGAAATCTTCTTTAACATGGTTCGCATTTTCCATATTTTCATTGATTGACTTAATAATATTAGGAACGATATTTTTACCACCATCACTAATATCGGTATCAATACTCCATTTATCTAAAATGTTACCTTCATCATCTAAGAAAGCTAATTTAGTGGTAGTACCACCTAAATCAATTCCAATTAATTTATGTCCTTGTCCTGACATGTTAAATCCCCCTACTATTGTTCGTTTTTTCTTCTTCAATGTGATGCTCATGTTTCAAAACAACTTTAGCATTGATAAATTCCTGTTTAGTAATTACATGAGACTTATAAAGATTATCAAGTTCTAAAGCCATAACTTCAATATCCCAAAGTCTCTTACCAACATAAACATAAATACCAAATCTTTTTAATAATTGTTGAACATCATATAACGTTTTCATTGTCCCACATCCTTACAGAAAATGCACTAATAAATTTATAAATTTAACCAAATCCAACATGAATTTCAACAATTAATAAAATAATTATTGTCAATAACGCTAGTCCTCTTTTAACATTATTTCCTCTTGCACTTGGAATTCCAATAATATAAGCAGTTAAAAAACCGGCGACTAATCCACCTATATGACCTTGAATATCAATTCCAGCTGTAAATAAATCTGTTCCTAAATTTAACAAAATGAATAATAGGAAATTTTTGGTTAATAATTTAATCTGTGGATTTTCCCAATACTGTTCACCAATCATCAGAAAGGCTCCAAAGAGTCCAAAGATAACGGTACTTGCCCCAGCAGATAAATCAGTATTAAAAGCGAAACTAGTTAAATTACCACCAATACTTGAAATAATGAACAGCACTAAATATCGCCAGTGACCAAAAATCATTTCTATTTGATTTCCAATATAAAACAATGTAATTCCATTCAATAAGATATGAGTGAAACTTAAATGCAAAAATGCAGGTGTGAATAATCGCCAATACTGTCCAGCTAAAATCAATTGATTATCCTTAGCTCCAAAATTTATTAACGTGACTGGATTATTCGCCCCACCATTTATAGACATTAATAAATACACAATAATCATTATAATAATCATTAAATAATTAAAATAAGGTTTATGCTGTAATTTACTGATTAAAGATCAGCTCCTTACTCAAAAATGATTTTTTGAACTTTAACATCAAAAAAATCGACACCCCAAATTGGATAATCAAATTGTTGTTCGTTAATAGCTAATGCAATTGTTTTTCCAGGATATTTTTTTAAATAACGATCATAATATCCGCCACCAAAACCTAATCGATCATTCTGTGTACTAAAAGCAACTCCAGGAACAATTATCAAATCAATATCTTTCGGGGCAAAAACATTTCCTGTAACCGGTTCCATAACTTTAAAAGAAGAAAGTTGAAACTGACTTTGATCATCAATTTCAACAAACTCCATCTGGCGTTTTGGTAAAACCCGTGGCACCAAGACATGTTTTTTTTCTTGCCATGCTCTATTTATAATTGGTTTAGTATCTAACTCAACAGAAGTACTTAAAGTTACTGCAACTGTTTGTGCATTCTTCCATTCAACTGAGTCAAATAACCTTTGATATAAATCAACATGTTGACGATTAATTTTTGCTAAATTATTTAACGTTTGCTTTCTAAAATTGTTTTTATCAATCATGATAAATTACCAACTTAGTAAAAAAGGTTTGGGAAATTCCCCAAACCTTATTTAGTTTCACGATGTAAAGTTACTTTACGATCACGTGGACAGTACTTCTTTAATTCTAGACGATCGGGGTTGTTCCGACGATTCTTACTAGATAAGTAGTTACGTTCGTGACATTCAGTACATTCTAATGTAATGTGTACGCGCATTTTTATCCCCCCAAGATTTTATTTAATTTATTAATCCATAAACCATTTAACTCTTAATATATTATCATTTTTTTATTAAAGTTGCTAGTCTTTTTATCAGATTGTTAAGGAAAATTACTTAACAGCTAAAAAATACTATTAATATCCAGATGAAGATTGAACATATTTCCAATAAGCTGCATAAATTTGTTTTGCCAAATTCGTATTATTATCTTCAGCATTATCAGGTAAATTAGGAATTGCCAAAGCAACTACAACTTGAGGATCATCTGAAGGTGCATAAGACGCTAAACTTAATGTAACAGTTTGTTGACCCTTGTAAAAGGTTTGAGCAGTACCAGTCTTAGCTGATATTTCTGGATGAATTGTGTTTAAATTAATTCCAGTTTTATATTGATTAGAACCATGAACAACATCATACAATCCCTGTTTAACAACATTTTTTTGTGCTGGAGTCATTGGAATTTCATTTAATACATTAGGCGTAAATTGATACTTAACAGGTCCAATTCCGCCATCCGGATCACTACCACGAATGGATTGAACAACATGCGGTTGTAAACGATAACCACCATTAGCAATCGTTGACATATATTGAGCAACTTGCATTGTCGTATAACCATCATAGTTACCAAATGAAAGGTCTAATGCGTGACCAATTTGACTTGCTCCACTAGCACCGGTAATCCCTGCAGTTTCTCCAGGAATATCAATTCCCGTCTTAACTCCTAACCCAAATTCATTGAAGTATCCTCTTAATTTACTGAATACATCAGGACTCATGTTTAAAGGTCCGTTTTGGACATAATTAAATTTAGCCTCTTTCATTGCTAATTGCATCATATAAGTATTGGAAGATACTTCCAATGCAGTTGAAGCATTTAATGCCATATCAGCACTACCATTCTTATTGAACCATGAAGTCTTTTTAATTCCACCAGCAATAATTGGTTTTTCTTCTAAGACATTATTAGTTGGTGTAATGACTCCGTCCATCAAGGCTCCTGAAACGGTTGCTCCCTTAACAACGGATCCCATTGTAATTGAGCTATTGATAGTTCCTAAAGCGTTCGGAGTAACCTTACCTGTTTTAGGATTCCTATTAACCCCTGCCATTCCAATAATTCCTCCAGTATGAGGATTCATAACAACAGCATAAGCTCCAGTTGAATTACCAACGCTCCCGGTTTCAGCACCCTTAACTAATTCTTGTAGCTTATTTTGAAAAGCATTATTAATGGTTAATTGAAGATTATCTCCCTTTTGACCGCCATACTTTTTAATTTCTTTTTGAACTTTAGTATTATTTAAAACTTCAACCTGTGTTTGTGATTTAGTTCCACTTAAAGTTGGTTCATATTGTTGTTCCAAGTAACTTTGTCCAACACTATCATTTCTGGAATATCCTTCTGATAACAATTCATTAATTCGATCAACAGGTAATCCCGTTTTTTCAGAAGAAACCGTTCCGATAATACTTTGAATGGCATTTCCTTGAGGATAGATTCGCGACCAGCTACTTCCAATTTGAATTCCGTTCATTTCCGATAAATGTTCACCAACTTCAGCTACTTCTTTATTAGAAACATTATCGTTCTTAATATAAGTAGTAGATAATTGATAAGCTCCATTCATCTTAGTATAAATCATAGCCGCACTTTTCATTGCGCTAGTGAACTTAACATGGGAAAGAACATATGCAATTTCTTTATCTTGCATATTCGCCTCAGTATACTTACCAATACGTTGTAAAATGTTTTTTGAATTTTCAGTACTAGCAATATAATAACTAGCGGCTTGTTTTTTAGTTAGTTGGTCAGTTGATACTGTAATGTATTTGTTTAACTGATTAGCAATATTATACATATCATTACTAGTAACGTTAATTCCCTTAGTATAAGTAATGGCACGATGATTCTTATTTCCAACCAATACTCTACCAGTTGAATCAAGAATCATCCCTCTTTGAACATTGCCAGTTTTAATCGTATTATCAGAACGATTTACTAATGCTTTAAATTGAGCTCCCTGCATAACTTGTAAATACGCTAATTGTCCAATTAATACGATGAACAAAACTCCAGCAATAATAAAAATTAAATTTAATCGAAATGGAATTTTATAATCATTATTATTTTCATTTTGGTGATGAAAAATTTTCTTTAAGAAGTTATTCAAAATCTTACTCTCCCTTTTAACGAACATAATTGAACTAAGCTTATTTATTTCATTCCTAATTCAATGTACAATATTAACTATATTATCAAATTTTTAACCAAATTACACCTAAGGTGGGAACAAAATAATGTTTTTTAAGAAGTATATTAGCCGCAATTTATCTTTATGGCTAAGTTTTATTTTACCTATTGCTATTATGACAGTTTATTTTGCTTATCGCAATATGGCACCATTTGGAAACAGTAGTATTTTAACAGTTGACCTTGGTCAGCAATACATTGATTTCTTTGCTTATTTTAAACATGCTCTTTTCAACGATCCAAATAGCTTTTTTTATTCGTTTTCCAAAGCCTTTGGCGGCGAAATGGTCGGCGTTTGGGCATATTATTTAATGAGTCCATTTAATTTATTGTTATTGTTATTTCCAATTAAATCATTGCCAAGCGCTATTTTAATTATTCTAATTTTTAAGTATGGTTTTGCTGGACTTTCATTTAGCTATCTATTAAAAAAGTCATTTTCTTTGAATCAATGGTTAATAGCTGGATTATCCACAGCATATGCTCTTAATGGTTGGATAATTGCTAACCAATTAAATATCATTTGGCTAGATTGTATGATTTTATTACCGCTTATAATTTTAGGAGTAAATAACCTATTTAAGTTAAAACAAACTAAATTGTACGTCATTTCACTAACAGCAATGTTAATCATTAATTACTACATGGCCTATATGATATGCTTATTCATTATTTTATATGTCTGTTATAAAGCAATTAATGAGTATCAAAATTTCAAACGAACTTTTAACATTTTAAAAAAATGGAGTTTAGCTTCTCTTTTGAGCGGCGGACTTGCAGCTTTCTTGTTATTGCCAACCTTTGCAGCTCTTAAAGCTAGTAAGGGAGCATACACCATAACCCATTATCATTGGAAATTTGAATACGCTCCTTATAAATTTATTGCTAAATTTTTTAATGGATCGTTCAACTTTTCTCAAATGCCGAATGGAACCCCAAATATATTTGTTGGCAGTATCGTCTTAGTTGCTTTCTTAGCATTCTTTTTTAATTCAAAAGTAAATATAAAAACTAAAATTACGACCGGTTCTTTAACCATTATTTTAATTTTATCAATGATGTTAGAACCGCTTGATCTTTTATGGCATGCAATGCAATTCCCGATTTGGTATCCATATCGATTCTCATTTATTTTTTGTTTTTGGTTGATTTTTATTGCTGCTAAAAGCATATCAATTGGTTTTAATAATGTAAGTTTACTTAGTAAAATATTAATTATCATTATTTTATTTGGCGGTATTTTAACGATTATAATCAATAAAAATCAATTTAACTTTTTAACGAATAGTAATATCATCATTGGAATAATAATTTTATTCATTTCAGTTATTACCCTTTTATTTTTCAAACAATCATCTTCATACATTATTTCAACAATTTTATTATTAATAATTGGTGAATTTAGCCTTAATACCTTCAATTCACTTAATAATATTTCATATGTTACTAATCAAAATTATGTTAATTACACCCTTAACTTAAAACGAGCCGTTAACAACATTAATGAACATGATTCTAGTTTCTTCAGATTAGGCAAAACATTTTATAGAACAAAGGATGACCCATTTGAAGCTAACTATAATGGTGGAGAAAATTTTTCATCAACTTTCGAAGCTAACACCCCTAACTTTATGGATCGAATTGGTGAACCTGACGGAGATGGATTTATTGAATATTCAAACGGAACTTTGATCACTGATTCATTATTAGGTTTTAAATATTTTCTACATCAAGAAAATGCCTCTCCTCAACAATATCTGCAAGCTTTAACTGATAAGCCAGACTTAAATCAATACGCCTTAATTAATACAAATCATAATATTCAAACTTATCGTAATCCATATGCCTTACCAGTTGCTTTTGCTGGTAGTGATGATATTTTCAATAAAAATGATTCAACTGATCCAATGCATTATCAGTCTAATTTATATAACCAATTAGCAGGACAATCCATTCGAAAGAATATGTTCACGCCTGTTAATTTCGCATCATCAGCATTTATCAATACTGGAAATCAAAATACTATCACAGGAAGCATGTTTAGAAAAAATAACTTATTAAAACCTGCTCACATTATTTTGAATTTTACCCCTAAAAATAACAATTCTTACTATTTAACATTGGGAAGTAATATTACAGATAAAAACGCGCTGATTACCATCAATGGCAAAAAATTAAACCAATATAACGTTTATAGAAATACTGTTGCTGCTAATGTTGGAAGTAATATTAAAAATAAACATATTAGAATTGACATTAGTTTATTAAAGGGCAATTTGTGGTTACAAAACTTAACTCTTTATCAACTAAATAATCAAGAATTTAAGAGGACTGCTGAAAAATTATTGAAGCAACCAATGGTTATTAAAAATCACACTAATCGCTATTTTAACGGTACAATTAATATTAAACAAAAACATAGAGCATTAGTTACAACGATTCCTTACGAAAATGGGTGGCATATTATTGCGAACGGAAAACAAGTTCATATTCAAAAATGGGCAAACATGTTTATTGCTGCTAAATTAAATCCGGGAAAATATAAAATTCACATTTTCTATTGGCCACCACTTTTTAATCTTGGAATTATTATTACCCTCATTTCACTTTTAATCATAATCATTAAATGGATATGGATAAAAATAAAGAAATAAAAAAATCCGCTTAGGCGGATTTTTTATTTGATTTTAATTGAGAAACTAGCGTTAAATTCTTTCTTTGGTTCTAGCTCTTGAATTGCAACTTTACTCTTATAATTACCATCAGAATTAACATCATCAGCTAATCCCCACCATGGTTCTATACATACAAAATTCCCAGTCTTAGGATACTGAGACCAGACTCCCACATATGGGGCTTTATCAACAAATAACTCGATTCCTTTATCATTTGATGGATTAACAATTGAAATTGTTGTTGCTTGTCCATTTAATTTAAAGATTTGAGCATCGTCTTTAAAAAGATCATGACTAAGGTCAATCGGTTTCGCTAAGTCTCTTGAATGAGCATCTTTTGGATCAATATATGAATTGACCAGTGGAATTTGTTCGTAATTCTTAGCTGGCAAAAATGACAATTGATAATCAGAATAATTCTCATCATCTAAAACTGGAATCTTAAATCCAGGATGAGCTCCTACAGAAAACCAAATTTTAGAATTCTGATCATTAATGACTCTTAAATTAATACTAATAGTATCTTTAAGGATTCGGTACTCAACTTGAAATTTAAAATCATATGGATACTTTTCTTTTGTTTCAGAGTTTGAATCGAGTTCCAAGGTTATTTGATCATCACTTTCTAAAACCTTATGAAATTCCATATCACGAGCAAAACCATGTTGACCAAGTGAATATTCCTTGCCATCTAATGAGTACTTATTATTCATTACTTTCCCAACAATTGGAAATAGAACCGGCGCATGTCTCCCCCACACGTCAGGATTAGCTTGCCATAATCTTTCATTGTTGTCACGGTCTTTAATACTGTTCAATTCAGCACCCTTAGAATTAATTTTTACAGTTAAAAACTGATTTGCTAAAGTATATAACAAATTATCATCCTCCGAATTAGTTATTTTAAACTATAAAATGAACTGTGATAAATTATGATCCTTAGCTAAATTACCAACCTTATCTTCCACATACTGTTCGGTAATTGTAATATCGCCCATTTCCATATCTGGACCTTCGTATAACAAATCTTCAAGTAATTTTTCAAGAATGGTGTGTAAACGTCTAGCACCAATATTTTCAGTGTCACGATTAACATCATAAGCAATTTCAGAGATTTTCTTAATTGCTTCAATCGTAAATGTTACTTTAATATTATCCGTTCCAATTAATGCAATATACTGTTTAATTAATGCATTATTAGGCTCTGTTAAAATTTTAACAAAATCATCACTTGTTAAATCGTTCAACTCTACTCGAATTGGAAATCTTCCCTGTAATTCTGCAATTAAATCGCTTGGTTTACTCTCTGCAAAGGCTCCTGATCCAATGAATAAAATATGACTAGTATCTACTAGACCATATTTAGTTTTAATTTTTGAACCTTCAACAATTGGTAAAATATCTCTTTGAACTCCTTCACGAGAAACCTCACCCTTAGATTGGTTATTGCTATTTGCAGAATGAGTAATTTTATCAATTTCATCAATAAAAATAATTCCGGCATTTTCAGCCTTATTGATTGCTTCTTGATAAATATCAGCATCATTAACTAACTTCTCTGACTCTTGTTGAATCAAAATTTTACGAGCATCTCGAACTGACATTTTACGTGTTACTTTACGTTTTGGCATTAAATTACCAAGCGTATCATTCAAATCGATTCCCATCTGACCAAGCATGTTATTTTGTTCGGTCATCATTTGCTTAGGATCATCCATTTGAATAGTTACTTCTTTATCTTCTAAGAAGCCCTTCTCTAATTTATCTAACGTTGAGCGACGTTCTTCTTTAACACTTTCACTAACGTTTTCTTGTTGATTTTCAAAAGGATTGATGTTTTGTGAAGGCGTTTTTCCAACTTTAATATCGTTCCACATTGCCAACAAATCTTTCATCTGGTCGTTTTCTTGTTGTTGCTGTTCTTGCTTAGATTTAGCAGGTACTAACATTCTCGCAATTTGTTGATTAGCATTTTTTTCCGCATCATTTCTAACTAATTCAAATTGATGTTGTTTTTCAGTTTGAACAGCGTTTTCAACTAAATCTCGAACCATTGATTCAACATCACCACCAACGTAACCAACTTCAGTAAATTTAGTAGCCTCTACTTTCACAAATGGAGCATGAACTATTTTTGCTAATCTTCTCGCAATTTCTGTTTTTCCAACTCCAGTTGGCCCTATCATTAATAGATTCTTAGGGGTAACGTCTTCTTGCATTTCTTTTGAAAGATTCATTCGTCGATAACGATTTCTTAATGCAACTGCAACTGCTTTTTTAGCATCATTTTGACCAATAATATATTGATCTAGTTCTTTTACAATTTGTTTAGGGGTCTTATCCATCGGATCCATTTCAATTCCTCCTAGTAATTATAACTCTTCGGAAATAATATTATGATTAGTAAAGATATCAATACTTCCAGCAATATCAATTGCTGCAGTAGCAATTTCTTTAGCACTCATATCTGGGGCATGATGCAACATTCCAGTCGCTGCAGCTAATGCAAAGTTACCACCAGAACCTATTGCTAAAATATTATCATCAGGTTCAATCACTTCTCCTGAACCCGAAACTAATAACAAATCATCATGATTAGCAACTATCAACAAAGCTTCAAGTTTTTGAAGTGCTGAATCACCACGCCATTCTTGAGCTAATTTAACGGCCGCATGTTTTAAATTCCCACTATTTGCTTTTAATTGACGTTCAAATTTTTCTTCTAGTGTAAAAGCATCTGCTACACTTCCTGCAAATCCAACTGCAACTTGACCATTATATATTTTTCGAACTTTATGAGCAGTCCCTTTCATAATAACTTTTTCACCCATAGTAACTTGACCATCACCAGCAAGGGCAATATGACCATTATGACGAACTGCACAAATTGTTGTTGCTTCAAATTTAATTGGCATTTATTCCACCTCTTGACTATTTTTGAACTGCTTCTTCATAATCTCCGTTTGGACAAATAACTTGAACTCCACCACGGATTTTCTTCTCAACAAGATAATGTCCATCTTTTGGACAATTTCGACCAATTGGACGATTCCAAGAAACAAAATCACATTCAGGATATCTTGAACAGCCATAAAAAATCCGGTTCCGTTTGGATTTTCTTTCAATCACATCGCCTTTATGACACTTAGGACATTCGACTCCAATTTTCTTGACAATTGCTTGAGTATTTCGACAATCAGGAAATCTGGAACAAGCATAGAATTTACCATACTTTCCCATCTTTATAACCATTGGAGCACCACAAATTTCACAATTAAAGCCTGCAGGTTCATCTTTAATCTGGACATTTTTCATGGTCTCTTCCGCATGTTTAACTTCCTTAGAAAATGGATTATAGAACTTGCTTACCACATCGACCCAATTTAACTTGTCAACCTCAATCTCATCTAATTCAGATTCTAAATCAGCTGTAAAATCAATGTTAATAATATCTGGAAAGTAGTCTTCAATAATTCCATTAACAATTTCACCTAACTCAGTAGGTTCAAAACGCCGACCTACTAACTTAACATAATAACGTTTTTGAATCGTACTAAGTGTTGGCGCATATGTTGATGGCCGTCCAACACCATTGGTTTCTAAAGTATGAATCAAATTAGCTTCACTGTAACGTGCAGGTGGTTGGGTAAAATGTTGATCTGGATTAGCTTTTTTGAGCTTCACTTCATCATCGGCTGCTAAATCAGGTAATTCTAAATCTTTCTCACGATTTCCATACAATTTAAGGAATCCTGGGAACTTTAGTTTAGAACCATTTGAACGGAAATTAACGCCATTTTGTTCAATCTCAACAGTCATGGTGTCCATAATTGCTGGGGTCATTTGGCTCGCCATAAATCTAGACCAAATTAATTGATATAAACGAAATTGATCACGATTTAAATACTTTTTGATACTTTCAGGGGTTCTAGTAACATCAGAAGGACGAATCGCTTCGTGGGCATCTTGAGCTCCAGCTGGAATTTTACCAGTGTAAGGTTTGTTAGCAGCATATTCAGCCCCTAAGTTTTCATGAAGGTACTTAGAAGCCCCGTGCTTAGCAATTGCAGCAATTCGTGTTGAATCAGTTCGCATATAAGTAATTAGCCCTTGATTACCAGCACTACCCAATTTAATTCCTTCATACAACTGTTGAGCCGTCATCATTGTTTTAACAGTTTTAAAATTCAATTGTCTATTAGCAACCTGTTGCATCGTACTTGTAGTAAATGGCTGAGGCGGCATTCGTTTTCGTTCTCTTTTTTTAACACTTTGAATTGTGAACGGCTTAGTTTTATCAATTTTCTTTAAAACGTTTTGCACATCATCATTATTACTTAAAACCGCTTTTTTTCCATCTAAACCATAAAATGATGCTTTAAATGATTTTCTTGACTTATTAAAATCAACGTCAATCGTCCAATATTCTTCAGGCTTAAATTTTTTAATCTCACGTTCTTTTTGAATGATCAACCATAATGCAATTGACTGAACCCGTCCAGCACTAAGTCCCTTTTTCACCTTTTTCCATAATAATGGTGAGATTGAGTATCCAACTAAACGGTCTAATACTCTTCGAGCTTGTTGTGCATCAACAAGATTCATGTCTATTTTACGAGGCGTTTTAAAGGATTCTTTAACGGCATCCTTTGTAATTTCATGAAAAGCAACCCGATTATTATCATTTACATCCAATCCTAAAAGATGAGATAAATGCCAAGCAATTGATTCTCCCTCACGATCCGGGTCAGAAGCCAGATAGATTGCTTTTGCTTTTTTAGCTTCTGTTCTTAACATCTTAATCGTTTCACCCTTACCACGAATGGAGATGTAGTGGGGTTCAAAATTATGTTCAATATCGACCCCCATTTTACTTTTTGGTAAATCACGAATGTGACCCTTGCTTGCAACTACTTTATAAGTCCGCCCTAAATATTTTTCAATCGTCCGAGCTTTAGTTGGTGATTCAACAATTACCAACTTCTTTTGCGTTTTACGCCGACTGCGTTTTTTAGTTGTCGACTTAGTAGTTTGTTTCGTTTTTGTTGTCATTCATTTATCCCTCAATTACATAAGTCAATTTCAATATCTTAATCTACCATATAATATGGCTATTAATATCAAAATGTCAAATCAAAGAACTGATTTAAAATATCCTGCGCACATAAAATCGGTTGTGCTCCTTCTTTTATCAACTCGTTACATCCCACAGATAAAGAACTATTAATTGGTCCTGGAACTGCCAAAACATTGCGGTTAAAATCAAGTGCTAGGTCTGCAGTAATTAAACTACCCGATTTTTTCTTTGCTTCTGTAATCAAAACATTTTCCACTAAGCCAGCAATGATTCTATTTCTCTCTGGAAAGTGATATTTTCGAACCCCTGTACCAAGTGGATATTCACTGATCAGCAATTGATTAGATGCAATATACCGCTGTAATTTTTGATTTTCTTTTGGATAATATTGGTCTAAACCTGTTCCAATTATCGCGATAGTGTGACCGCCATTTTGAAGCGTAACTTTATGTGCAATATAATCCACACCCTTTGCTAATCCAGACACTACACAGATTCCCTTATTAACGACCATTGGTAAAATTCCTTTTAAGACGTGATTTGTATATATTGTATTTTGACGAGCACCAACCACCGCCAATTTTCTTCGCTTCATTAGTTCCCAATTTCCTAAATAAAATAAAACTAATGGTGGATTATTAATTTCTCGCAAGAGAGCTGGATAATCAACATCGAATATGGTTATCCAATGAACATTCTTGATATTGTATTTAATGAGATTGATCGTCTCTGGACTATTAAATGATGTTTTAAATCTTTTTTGACAATTAAATTTAATTTTAGCAATCTTAATAATATCATTAGTGGACAATGGTCGCTTCATTTCCGGATTTTTAATTAGCCATTGATAGACTAAATTTTCTCCCCTGAAACTAATTCCATCGCATAACCTCAGTTTTAATAATAATAATTTTTTCTGCATACGTATCCCTCTCTTTTATGATAAATACGTAATTAAAAATTATTTAAATGTCAATTTTGCAACAGGATTAAAACTTCGACGATGGATCGGAGTTGCTCCATATTTAACTAAAGCTGCTAAATGTTTTTTTGTTCCATATCCGGCATTATGTTTAAAATCATATTCTGGATATATTTCAGCATATTGATCCATCAAATGATCTCGATAAACCTTTGCAACAATACTTGCAGCTCCAACTGTGACACTCTTAGCATCCCCATGAAATAATTTAGTTTGAGGAATATCAGTATCAATATGCATTGCATCAACCAATAGACTATCAGGTCTTACCTTTAAATTTTTTACCGCATCTGCCATTGCTAATTCGGTAGCATGATAAATATTCTCCTTATCAATTTTTTGACTACTAGAAACACCAATGCTGACAGCAACCGCTTGATCTAGAATTTGATAATATAATTTACTTCTTTTCTGAGGTGATAATTGCTTAGAATCATTAACATCAATCAACGAAAAATCGTGGGGCAAAATGACAGCACAAGTTACAACTGGTCCTGCTAATGGTCCTCGACCAACCTCATCTACTCCAGCAACATTTTCAATTTGTCCTTGCCAGTACTGTTTTTCATAACTCAAACGTCGTTCAAAATCATTTAGCTTTTCTTGATGTTGCTTTAAATGTCTAAGCTTTTGTGCAACTAATTTTTGCACTCCCTTACGTGAATCTTGTTTTAAATCAATCAGTAATTGATCATTGGGATCATTAACCTGCTCTAAAACAACTTTAATTTCTTTAATCTTCATTATCTTCAGAGCCTAGGACAATCTTAGGATCATCTAGGGTAAAACGCCCTAATTTGCCCTTTCTTACATCATTAATAATTCGAATTGAACCCTTTTCATAATCTGTTCGCATTCCAACATTTTTAGTTATCTTCAATAATAAATCAACATTGGAAAGTTCTTTGTCCTCATCATTTAATCGATAACGGCTAGCCAATGCATCCCAGTGGTATTTTCTAAAGTATCCAACAGCAAATAAAGCAACGTCATCATTATGATAAATACCAGCTTTAATTGAGTCAGCTAATGCTAACTTATTAGCAATTTCTTGATTTTGAAATTTAGGCCATAAAATTCCTGGCGTATCTAATAATTCCAATTCGGAACTAGCTCGTAGCCATTGTTGGGATTTAGTAACCCCAGGAGTATTCCCAACCCGAGCTGATCGTTTATTAACTAATCGATTCAATAGTGTTGATTTCCCAACGTTTGGAACCCCCACACAAATCGCTTTAATTTGTTGGTTGGAAAAACCCTTATTTTCTTGAACAGATAACTTGTCCTTTAAAATCGTGCGAGCAGCCTTTACAATTTGTTTAGTTGTCACATTTTGTTTAGAATCAATCGCAATGGCGGCATTTCCCTTTTCTTTGAAATAATTTAACCATTGATTAGTTAAATTAGGATCAGCTAAGTCTTTTTTAGTTAAAATTACTAGGCTAGGTTTGTCACTAGCAATTTTTTTAATTTCTGGATTAATTGAGCTGTATGGTAATCTTGCATCAACTAATTCAAATACAATGTCTACTAAATGAATATTTTCCTCGAATTGGCGAATAGCTTTAGCCATGTGTCCAGGAAACCATTGAATATTTACACCCATAATTTTCTCCTTTAATCCCGATAATCTAAGTACTTCTTCCAAGCATCGTCAAAAACGACCATCGAAGTTACATAATTTCCATTCGTCTCTAAATAGTTAGAAATCTCATCAAAATCAGTGGATTGTTTGGGAAATCCATGATCTAAAAAGACGTTATTCGCTAATTCAGCGAGTTCACTATAACTTTTGGGATTTCTTTCTGTCATTAAATATTCGTAAAATGTCTTTTGTTCCAATTATTATTCTCCTATACAAAAAAAGGTTAAAGAAGATCTTTAACCACGTTCTCGACGTCTAAAGATTCGAAAACTATAATCATATTTATTTTTTTCGTCAGCCTTAAAATGATTCTCTTTGACCATTTCAAATTTTTGATAATCAATCGGAATCATTTTAGTGTCACCATCAACGTTTGCATCAATCTTAGTCTGATATAAATAATCTACATTTGGCAATAGTTGTTGATATAATTGTGCTCCACCAACTACAAATACTTTCTTATTATCATTATGATGATAAAAATCAATAAATTGATCAATTGAATTGAAAACATTAACATCTGCTGGAAATTCGGCAGCAGCATGGTGAGTAATCACACAATTAACTCGTTTTGGTAATGGTTTTCCAAACGATAAATACGTTGTTCTTCCCGCAACAATAATGTGATTCAAGGTCGTTGTTTTAAAATAATGCATATCGGCTGGGAGGTTCCATGGTAAATGACCGTTTTTACCAATAAAACCATTTTTACTTTCTGCCCATAAAAATGCTAACATTTAAATACCTCCTAAACAGCCACTGGTGCTTTAATTGCAGGATAATGTTCATAGTCTTTAATTTTAATATCATCCATATCATAATCAAAAATACTATTTTTGTCAGGATTTAACCAAAGTTTCGGAGCAGGTTTTGGTTTCCGTTTTAACTGTTCCTTTACTTGGTCTACATGATTCAAATAGATATGAGCATCACCTAAAGTATGGATAAATTCGCCAGGTTCTAAATTACATTCTTTTGCAATTAAGCAGACTAGTAATGAATAACTAGCAATGTTGAAAGGAACCCCTAAAAAGATATCTCCACTTCTTTGATAAAGTTGGCAACTTAATTTACCATCATTAACATAAAATTGAAACATGGTATGACATGGTGGTAAAGCCATTGAAGGAATATCCTCTGGATTCCAAGCTGAAACAATTAATCTTCTCGAATTAGGAGTCGTTTTAATTTTATCAATCACATTTTTAATTTGATCAATAAAGCCACCATCTCGTTTTTTCCAATGACGCCACTGACTTCCATAGACATCTCCCAAATTACCGTATTTTTGGGCAAAAGCATCATCATCTAATACTTTTTCACAAAATAGCTTTTTCTGAGCTTGATATTCGTGATTGAATTTTTCATCCTTCAATCGACGATTCCCAAAATCAGTCATATCAGGGCCATGGTAGTCAGAAGAATTAACATAATTTTTAAATGCCCATTCATCCCAAATGTGATTGTTATTTTCTAATAAATAGCGAATATTAGTGTCACCATGTAAAAACCAAAGCAATTCACTTTTAATCAACCGGAAAGGCACACTTTTAGTAGTTAAAAGCGGAAACCCTTTTGAAAGATCAAAACGCATTTGATACCCAAACGTACTAATCGTTCCCGTTCCCGTTCGATCACTTTTGGTATGCCCATTTTCTAAAACATACTTTGCTAAATTTAGATATGCGTCTTCTAACAATCCAATCTCTCCTTATTCATCAACAAATTGGCTGAGGTATTCCCACCGTTTCATCTTTTCATCGGCTTCTTTTTCTACCTTTTCCAACTGTAATTGTAATTCTCTTATTTTATCATAATCTGTACTATTTTGAGCCATTTCATCTTCGATTTGACTCTTTTGATGATCTAACGCATCAATTTGGTCTTCTAACTTGTCCCATTCCATACTTTCCGCATAAGTTAATTTAGTCTTTTGCTTTTTTGGTGCTTCAGCTTTTGATTTATTGGATTCAGCTTTTTTAACTTTATTAGTAGCGTTCGACTTGTCCTGATTTTTTTGTTCAGATTCCAAAAAGTCTGTAAATCTTCCAACGTGACTTTCAATCTTACCATCACCATCAAAAATCAATAAGTGATCAGCAACTTTATCCAAAAAGTACCGATCATGAGAAACCGTAATAACTGTTCCACTGAAATGATCAATATAATCTTCCAAAACGGTTAATGTGCTAATGTCCAAATCATTAGTTGGTTCATCTAATAGGAGCACATTGGGTGCCTGCATCAATAATTTTAATAAATATAACCGTCTTTTTTCTCCACCTGATAATTTACGAATTAGAGTTCCATGCATAAATCGAGGAAATAAGAATTTTTCAAGAAGTTGGGTAACACTGACATCGTTACCGTCTTTATCAGTAACATGATGTCCAACATCACTAAGATAACTTATGATTCGCTTATCTTCTGGAATTGGTTCCATTTGTTGCGTATAATATGCCATCTTAACGGTTTCTCCTATGATTAGGGTACCGCTATCCAAGGGCAATTTACCAGCAATTACGTTCAATAAACTACTCTTTCCTGCCCCGTTTTCACCACTGATCCCAACTCGATCATTTCTTTGCACTAAAAGATTAAAATCTTTTAGAATTGTTTTATCAGCAATCTTTAAATTAGCATCTTTCAATTGAATGACTTTTTTTCCAAGGCGTTGTTGACCAAGTGAAATGTCAACATCATCCTCTGTTTTAAGATGATTAATGCTCCCCTTTAATTCATTAAAACGGTTGATTCGACCCTGTTGTTTTGTAGAACGGGCCTTAGCTCCTGTTCTCATCCAAGCTAATTCATGTTTATACAATTGTTGCTGTTTATGTTCTTCTTGAGCAGCCATTTCAGTCCGTTCAGCTTTTTGACGAACATAGTCTTGATAATTTCCTTCATACATATAAAGCTTTCCAAACGAAAGTTCCCAAATATTATTAACGACCCGATCTAGGAAGTACCGATCATGGGTAACCAATACTAGAGCCCCTTTATATTGAGCTAAGTATTGTTCCAACCAATTGATAGAGCTAAAGTCCAAATGATTCGTTGGTTCATCTAATAATAGTAAATCTGGTGATTGAATTAAAACTTGAGCTAAAGCCACCCGTCTCTTTTGCCCCCCAGAAAGACTGGCAACTTTTTGATTCATATCAGTAATTTTAAGCTGAGTTAAAATAGTTTTAACATCACTTTCAGCATTCCAAGCATCAGCTTCGTTCATTTGAGCTTCTGCTTTCATATATTGATTTTGAACTTTTTCATCTTCAGGATTTTTAGAATATCGATCTAATACGGATTCATAATGGCGAATAATTTTAAAAACCTCTTGACTCCCCGAAAAAACAGCATCTAAAATTGTTAAGTCTCCGTTAAACTCTGGATGTTGCTTTAAATAACCAATGGAATACTTTTTAGGTGTTTCAATCGATCCGGTAGATTCGCCGATTCCATCAAGTGTATTTAGAAGAGATGTCTTTCCACTTCCATTCACTCCAATTAATCCAATTCGATCTTTTTCCTTAATATCGAAAGTTAAATGATCAAAAATCGTTTTTTCACCATAGTTACGTGTTAAGTTTTCAGCTTTTAATGTTTGCATTTTTACCCCACACTTAATTCTTTAAATTTTGCGCAGCTTCAAGTAAATCACTTTCTGTATTGTTGATTTTTCCTGAAACAACTTTGGTTTCTAATTCCTTAAGAATCTGTCCTAGTTGAGGTCCCGGTTTCACAACCCCAGCTTTTATTAATACTTTACCATTAGTTTTTAAATCATGTTTAGAATGAATTGCTAATCGATCGTTAAGAAGATTAATTTGCTGACTTAAATCAGCATGACCTAATTGAATGGCAATTTGGTTAGCAACCATCATATCATCAATTCCAGTTCGATAAACTAACATTGAATCAACAGTATTTTTTTCAATCGATATCAAAGCTTCATTAACTAATTGTGTTGATTTAATAATTTCATTTGCTGATTTCCACGCTTTTAAAAACTTGCTAATATCATTTTTATTAAAACCAAATTGATATGATAATAATCCCCAAACCGCAACTTCATTTTTTAATTCCAAATGTTTTAATTTACTAATTTGTTCCAAAGAATCAATATGCTCCTTAAACATTGGAACATAATCAGTTAGATTAGTTTCGATCATATCCTTGATTCCTCTGCATGGATCTTGACCAAGCATCATTTTAACAAATTCTTCGTGAATCCGTTCCACTGCAATTTTTGCTAATAATTTACTATGTCGTTTAATTGCTTTGAAAGTATTTTCTTCAATTCGAAAATCTAGCTTACTTGCAAATCGAACTGCTCGCATCATTCGGAGGGCATCTTCATTAAAACGAACATTTGCATCGCCAACAGCTTTAATAATTTTGGCATGCAAATCATCAATCCCATGAAACAAATCAATGACGTCCCCATTTTCACGCATTGCCAAGGCATTAATTGTAAAATCGCGTCGTTTCAAATCTTCTTCTAATGAACGAACGAACGTTACCTTATCAGGACGACGATAATCTTGGTAACCAGATTCAGTTCGAAATGTCGTAATTTCATAACTATGTTTATGATCCATCACCATTACCGTTCCATGTTCAATTCCAGTATCAATCGTCTTGTTAAAAATGCTCTTAATTTCAGCTGGGTATGCACTTGAAGCGATATCAACATCGTGAATCGGTAATCCCAAAATGGTATCACGAACACTTCCCCCAACAAAATAAGCTTCAAAACCAGCTTGTTCAATTTGTTGCATAACTGATCGAGCATCTTCGAATTCTTTAGGTAAATTATTAATGTGCATTTTTACACTCTCCGTTCAACTTCTTACTAAAATAATAATAACAAATATTACATCTTTAAGGAATTTTTTATGGCTTTTTGTTATGATATAATAATAGTTAAAGTAACACATAACAAAGGAGCCTTGAAAATGGAGAAACAATTATATCCATATCAATCAGCATTTGAAAAACATCTTCAAAAGGAAGGGTTAGCTGATACCACCATTAATGAATATCAAATTAGTTTAATTGATCTTTTTAATTATCTTTCTAATTTTAACTTAGGATATCAAAATGACCATCGAGTTAGTCAATTGTTTGACCGTGATATTGAAAATTACTTACAGATGTTAGTTAATAATCGTGAAATTGCTGATTTAACTTACAATAAGGTTCTCTCCCATTTGAACGTTTATTTTAAATTCTTGTTCCAAAATAATTGGAATCAAAATCTACCGACATTATCAATAAAAGGAAAAGGCCGTGCAACTACTAAGCCAATCACAACGAAGTGGCTCGACACATTGCCCGACCTATTATTAAACTCAGATTTACACTATTACACGCGATTAACTTTACTATTGATCAGTCATGGGTATGGGGAAAAAGAATTTCTTCAGCCTAATTTTTACCGTGTCTTTAATTCTATTTCCTGGCAACCATTTGAAAAAGAATTCATTAAAAACTTCATGCAGTTTTTAAAACCCGTTCAAATCAAACAACAAAGTTCTGATATTTTCTTGAAACAACGATTTAGTAATGATCCTCATATTACATTACCTGGGTTGCATAAGTATCTTCGCCCGGATCAAGAAATTCTAGGATTTTCTTTAAGTCCATCCCGGTTATTACAAAGCTATATGATTCATTTTATTACAACTCATAATGATTGGAGTGTAAGTAAACTATCAGATAAACTAAATTTGGAGCCAGCTTCGATTTTATACTACCAAAGTCTACTTCAGAGACATCTTTTAAATTAGTTTTCGTTTACCATTTCAGCAATTGTTGAATCGGTCGGAACGATTTTAAGATATTTCTTTAACAAATCGATTCCTTTTTCTAACTGCCCACTCATTCTAAAGAAGAGTCCGGCTTCTTTCAAAAAGTCACCATCATTAGAGAAGTTTGGCAATGCCGCATCATAGTATTTCGTAGCTAAATCAATCTGATCTAATTGATCATATGAAAATGCAAGGTTCCACATTAATTGTGGATCCAAAGCATCCATTTGATGACTATTTGTAACCAATTTAACATTTTCATCGTATTGTTGTCTTTGTAAATAATAATTAGATGCTTTTAATAAAGCTTGAACATCATCAGGATCAAGTTCAACTGCTTTTAAATATTCTTGTTCAGCATCATCAAATTGTTGTAATTCTGCTGACAAATCAGCCGCTTTTAACCATAATTTCTCGTTAAATTCATCAACACTAAGTCCTTCTTGAAATACACGAAGGGCTTTTTCTTTTTGATTTTCATGAATCAAGGCCTCACCTAAATATGGATATAGTGTTGAGTAATCATGGTCGCTTTCTCGCAATGATTCGAACAATTCAATTGCCTTTTTGTAATCTGCCAATTGTAAATAAGTAAATGCCGTTTCAAATTTTACATCTGGAGTCATGTCCAATGGTTTAATTTGTTTTAAATATCCAATTGCATGTTCAAAACGACCATCATTAGCGTAAGCAACACCAATTCGTTCTACTAAATTAACAGAACTATACTTAGGAATTCCCTGCTTAATTAAGGAAAGATATAACGGAATCGCCTTGGCAAATTCATTCATCGTAAAATATAACTCTGCTAATGCAAAGGTAATTACATTTTCGTCTGGAGCTAACTTCTGTGCTAATAGTAATTTTTGTTGACTAACATCCAATAATCCTTGTGTCTGATAAAGATCCGCAGCAACCATTAGTGATTGAACATAGTTTGGTGAAGTTTCTGTAACTTGGCTAAGGTAGTTCAAAGCTTGGTCATCATCACCATCACTAATTAAAGCCTCCGCCAAATTAATCTTCAGTTCATCCTCAGATGGAAATTTAGTTAATAATTGCCGGTAAATATCTTCTGTATCATGATTAAACCCTAACGAGTATAATTCCTCTGCTAATGAATATAACATATCAGGATCATCATTTTTTAATGCTTTCTGATATAAGTCATGATATTGATCAATTTTCCCATTTTCTAATTCATCTAACGCACGTTCTGAATAGCTTGCCATTTTAAAAACCTCCAAAAATAAAAAACCAGTCCGTTAACCGGACTGGTAATTTTTAGGATTACTTAACAGCATCCTTTAATGCTTTACCTGGCTTGAAGGCAGGAACCTTACTTGCTGGAATTTGAATTTCAGCACCAGTTTGTGGGTTACGACCCTTACGAGCGGCACGGTTACGAACTTCGAAGTTACCAAAGCCAATTAATTGAACTTTTTCACCGTCTGCTAACTTTTCTTGAATAGTACTGAATACAGCATCAACTGCAGCAGTAGCATCCTTTTTAGTTAAATCAGTACGTTCTGCAACACCGTTTACTAATTCTGATTTGTTTGCCATTTTAACTTCACCTCCCAGTTAAATTGAAAAAGAGTCATAGTCATTTAATAACTATGACAATTAGCATTATAGCATGATTAATGCTTGTAATACTAACATCCTTAAAACATTACCTTATAAAATTATCATATTATATTTAAAACTGCAATCTTTTTATGATTATTTTCTAGTTCTTACCAAAAATTTAATCGGTGTGCCCGTAAAGTCAAAGTTTTGACGAATTTGGTTTTCTAAATAACGTAAATAGGAAAAATGCATTAATTTAACATCATTTACAAAACAAACAAATGTTGGCGGACCTACAGTAACCTGTGTAACATAGTAAATCCTAAGCCGTTGTCCTTTCATACTTGGGGTAGGAGTCATTGCAACTGCATTCATAATTACATTGTTCAATTCTGAAGAGCCAATGCGAATTTTATGATTTCGTTCAACTTCTTCAACTAAATTAATCAACTTATCTAATCTCTGATGAGTTTTAGCTGAAACAAAAATAATGGGAGCATATTGTAAATATCTAAATTCTTGCCGGATTACTAATTCAAATTGATGTTGAGTTTGATTATCTTTTTTCAAAGTATCCCATTTATTTACAACAATAATAATCCCACGACCTGCTTCATGTGCATATCCAGCAATTCTTTTATCTTGTTCACGGATTCCTTCTTCAGCATTTAGAACCATTAAAACAACATCACTATTATCAATTGCTTTCATTGCCCGCATTACACTATATCGCTCAGTATTTTCATACACTTTTCCACGTTTACGCAATCCAGCAGTATCAACCATTGTAAATTCATGGTCATCATACTCGAAACTTGTATTAATTGCATCTCGAGTAGTTCCTGCAATGTCAGAAACAATGACCCGATGTTCTCCTAAAATAGCATTAACAAGTGATGATTTACCAACATTTGGTCTACCAATCAAACTAAAATTAATTGAATCTGTCTTTTCGGTTTCTGCACCTTCTGGAAACAGAGACACAACCTTATCAAGTAAATCACCTAATCCGATTCCGTGAGCACCTGAAATTGCATATGGATCACCAAAACCTAATGCATAAAAATCATAAATGTTAGCTCTCATTTCAAAATTATCAATTTTATTTACTGCTAAAACAACTGGTTTATCCGATTTATATAATATTTTAGCAATTTTTTCATCAGCTGCTGTAACATTGTCCTTACCATTAACCATAAAAATAATTACATCAGCTTCATCAATTGCTACCTCAGCCTGAGCAGTAATTTGCTTTAAAAACGGTTCATCACCGATATCAATTCCACCAGTATCAATAATGTTAAAGAAGTGCCCAAGCCATTCTCCATGAGAATAAATTCGATCACGAGTAACACCTGGTTTATCTTCAACGATGGAAATTCGTTCTCCCGCAATTCGATTAAAAATTGTCGATTTTCCAACATTTGGTCTTCCAACAATTGCGACTGTTGCTTGACTCATGTTATTCGCCTCCTATATTAAATTTTGAAAATAAAAAATTATCCTTCAGTAACTTGAAGGATAATTTTATCAAATTTTGTTAATTAAATAATTACTTCTTAAGGTCTTCTTCGTCCTTCTTCAAAGCGTTTCCAACCATATCACCTAAAGTAAAACCACTTTCTTCTTCAGGTGCGTTTTGAGTTGAACGATCATTTACAGCACGACGAGATGGCTTCTTTTCGCCTTTATTATTATCAGCAGGTTCTGGTTCAAGAGCCTTCATAGATAATGCTAAACGATGTTGTTCAGGATCAACGGAAAGAACCTTAACCTTAATTTGTTGACCTACTTCTAAGACATCCTTAGGAGTATCAATGTGCTTATGAGAAATTTGTGAGATGTGAACTAATCCTTCAACACCAGGGAATACTTCAACAAATGCACCAAAATCAACTAAACGTTTAACAGTCCCTTCTAAGACACTGCCTTCTGGAGCTTTTTCTTCAATATCATCCCATGGTTGAGGTAAAGTTTGTTTAATTGATAAACCAATCCGATCACGATCAGCATCAATGTTAATAACCTTAACTTTAACTTCTTGTCCAACTTTTAAAACGTCAGAAGGTTTAGCAACACGGTCATATGAAATTTCAGAAACATGAACTAAACCATCCATGCCACCTAAATCAATGAAGGCACCAAAGTTAGTCAAACGAGCAACTTTTCCTTCAATCACATCACCAACGCTTAACTTACTCATAATTTCTTCACGAGCAGCTTTACGTTCTTTTTCAACAACTTCACGGTGAGAAAGGATTAAACGATTTTCTGCTGGGATAACTTCAACAATCTTACATACCATCTTTTGGTCTTTAAATTGATTTAATTTGTCAACAAAATGGTCAGTAATCATTGAGGCTGGAATAAATCCACGAACACCGGCATTTACAACTAAACCGCCTCGAACAGCTCTTTCAACTGTAACTTCGATGGTTTCGCCTTTTTCAGCCTTTTCTTTGATTTCTTCCCATACTTTTTGAGCTTGAAGACGACGAACGGATAATAAGTAGCTACCGTTTTCCTTATCATCACCAATCTTGGAAATAACGACAACTTTAATCTTGTCACCAATCTTAAATTGGGATTTAACATCGTCAATAGGTTGTGGTGATAATTCATGACGAGGAATAACCCCTTCAACACCGGAACCTTCAATACCAACGATAACTTGATCTTTATCATCAATATCTAAAATTTCACCTTCAACAACATCCCCAACTTCAACAGGTTTTACACTATCTAAAGCTGCTAATAAATCTTTATTTTCGTTTCCATCATTTGCACTCATTCGAATACATCCTCCTTGCAACAACAATTCAACTACTATTCTATCTTATGTTTACAATAAAAGCTAGTAATTGAACTATCTATTTTTTAAATTTTTTTATAATTTCACTAATTTTTTTAACAACTTCATCAATATCTAAATACGTGGTATCAATTTCAATTGCATCTTTAGCTTTTACTAGTGGTGAAACAGAACGATGAGAATCCTTATAATCTCGTTCTTCAATTTCTTTTTGCAAGATGTCTAATGGGATATGAATCCCCTTTTCTGCATTATCAGCTAATCTTCTCATTGCACGTTGTTTAGCACTCGCTACTAAAAATATCTTTACTTCTGCATCTGGTAAAACGGTCGTTCCAATATCTCGGCCATCCATCACAACATTGTTAGTATTAGCAATATCACGTTGTCGCTTTACTAACTCACTTCTGATTCCCTTTAAAGCTGCAACAGTTGATACAGAATTAGTGACGTCTTCTTGTCTAATATCATTTGTTACATCTTGGTCATTGATCAAAACCCTTTGCGGATTTCCTGGTTTAAAACTGATTTTAGTGTGATTTAATAAAGCTACCATCTCAGTTTCATTACTTAAATCAGCATTTGCTCTGATTCCAGCAAGTGTAATTGAACGATACATTGCTCCTGTATCACAATAAATAAAGCCAAAGTTATTTGCTACAATCTTAGCTACCGTGCTCTTTCCAGCAGATGCTGGTCCATCAATAGCAACTTGAATTTGTTCCATTCTAATCTTCCTAACGATCTATATTATTTTATTCTTAACTTTTGACCAGGTTTTAGGTGCGAAGCCGTTGTCAATCCATTCAATTTTAATAATTGTTGTTCAGAAATTCCAGCATTCGTTGCGACCCGATATAATCCTTGGCCAGCTTGAACGGTAGTATAATTACCATTTGAAGCACTTGTTTTTTCACTACTAGTAGAGCTTTGTTTTGCTTTGGAACTAGTATCTTTTTTAACACTACTACTTTCAGAACGACTCTTTTTAACAGTACTATCATTCTTTTCAGAAATCATAGCTGCTTTGGAACTACTCTTTGCTTTATTCGAATGTTTGGGTTTTTTTTTGCTATCAGTTGATTCTGAAGTTGCTTTTTCAACTTTAGTACTGCTAATACTCTTTGAAGAACTATTGCTTCCATTATTATTTCCGCTAGACATTCCCATGATCAAAGCAACAATCGCAATTAATAGAATTGCTCCGACTAGAATCATTGTAATCAAACTATTATTGTGATTTTGCTTTTTTAACTTAACTCTTGAAAGTTGACCATCACTATCTTTAGCATCATCAAATTTTTGATTCCATGGATTTTTTTCTTTCTTGTCTGCCATTAAGCATCCCCCTTAATCATATTAAACATTCTACATTAATAATCAATTTTTTTCCATTATTGATTAAATAATTGTTTTAATTTTTTATCCCAGTTTTTTTCAATTTGATCAACATGATGATGATCAACAAAAAGATTTAATTTTGATAAAGATAAAGCTGTTCCCAATCCATTACAACATTTTTCATTATGCTCAACCATTCGATCATTAAAATATTTTAATACTAAACGACGCCGACACTGATTGGTTTGAACATACTCTTTCATTCTTGTTAAATTATATTGTTTCAAAGTTGCTAACTGTTCAAATTTTTGAATTAGTTCATTTTCATTTATTTTTCGATGCCAATAAAAATTAATGATTCTTGCTTTTTCATCATCCTGGTGAATCAATTTTGCCATGATATTAGGATGTCGATATGCAATCTTTATTTCTTCTGGGGTGGCTAAACTATTTACTACTAAGTTTAATGGTATCATCTCATCACCATTTCGATATAAAATAATTGCAACACTTTGTTTACCATCCCGACCTGCTCTACCCATTTCTTGAACATATGATTCCAAATCTGACGATAGATGATAATGAATAACATAACGAATATCATTCTTATCAATTCCCATTCCAAAAGCACTAGTAGCACATATCAAATCTAATTGATCATTCATAAATTGATGTTGAATCTTATACTTTTCATCATTATTTAATCCAGAATGAAAAGCAGCGGTCTTCAAATGACATTCTTCTGAAATTAATCGTGCAATTTGATTCGCAATTTTTCGACTTGAAAAATAAATAATTCCTGGAGATTTTAAGTGGGCAACTATTTGCAATAATCTTTCATCTTTCTCTTTATCATTATTTACTTTTTCGACTGCTAAAAAAATATTCTTGCGATCCATTGAATAATTAATAATATTAATTTGTTTTGGAACAATATTTAAAATGCTTAAAATATCTTTTTGGGTATTTATAGATGCCGTTGCCGTTAATAACAATAGTTTTGGTTGATTCAATAACTTTCTTATCCTACCTAAATCTAAATATTCTGGTCGAAAATCATGCCCCCATTGAGAAATGCAATGGGCCTCATCAATAACGAATAATCCCCAATAAATTCTTTTAATGTACTTTAACACGTTAGGCATTGATATCATTTCAGGTGAGATAAAAATAAACTGGTAATGATTTAGATTTCTTAAAATATGATAACGTTCTTCATTCGATACTAATGAATTTATTGCAGCTACATTTTTAAAACCAAGATATTGCATCCTTGATACTTGATCAGACATCAATGCTAATAAAGGAGAGACAACCAAAATTGGTTGTCGAACCATTAATCCATACAACTGATACAGTAAAGTTTTTCCTGATCCAGTTGGCATGATTGCAAATGTATTTTGATTTTGAAATAAACTTTTCATGACTTTTTTTTGCCCAGGACGAAATTCATCAAAATTAAAATATCGTTTTAATGCTTGATATAATTTACCATCATCAATCATTACTATTACTCCTTATTATCTGGTACAGCCTAAATTCAAAGAAGGTAAGTCCATTAATTTTTTCTTTTAGCTTTGCATACTGCCATTGATCTATTTTATTATCAGGAAGTAATTTTTGAAATTGTTCAAAATGATCTCTTTCAATAAATTGTTGATAGTTAATATTCAACTGTGGCATTAAAATGGCTGCTTCTAGAATATGTTCCTTAACCGTAGAAATTTTTAAATGCCGTTGTCTCATAATCGTATTAAAGTCTTTTCCATTCATCAAACTTACCATTGTTTTATGGGCACTTTGACTTAATAATGACTTTTGAATTCCGTGAAGTAATAAACTAAAAATCGATAGGTCTGATGAATCAATAAAACTAATTAATTGATTCATTAATAATCGTTGTCTTAATTTTAAAATTTCCACAGGAAGATTTAATTTTTCAGATTGTTGAACTAAAGTAGCACCAATTTGATTATGCCCAACCATTTCATCAACAAATTGATCTGCCAAATTGTTTGCTGGCAGTTGATTCAAAAATGTATGTAACCCCTCATACCACTGCGAAACAATTTGATCATGCTTATTTTCGTGAAACCAGCGTTTAACAAAAGCGCTTTCCTGCCAATCAACGTTTAACGGATAATAATTATTTTGATGATAACTATATTCCGAAATTACTTGATTAGCTAAAGAAAAGCGCTCTATAAATTTATTAACGTCATAAAATTGATTTGCATTATAATTAAAGTCCAAATTATAGAACCTATTTAAAACAGTAAATTGACTTTGTCCATTGTTAGTTAATCTAAATTGGTCTTTATCACTAGGAATGAGTAACTTATCATTTACTAATTCATTTAATGAATCACCATTAAAAAGATTAGGGAGTTCTTTAAAAGTATGGAAAACACTAAGTAGATCATATCTCATTCCCCAAAAAAGAGTTGAAACGGTTCGTTTCCCAATGAGTAAATTTTGAATTACTCGGATTCTTCGATTTTGTTGACCATTAAAGAATAATAACAAAGGTCGTTCTGACAATTTAATCGCTCCAATTAATTATTTTAAGCGTTTGATCAACCGTCCATTAATTAGCATGAAAACTCCACCAATTACAATTCCCTTAATCACATTAAAAGGCACGATAAATGATAACACGTATTTACTAACAGGCATTCCAATTTTCAACCCAATTAAATTAATGTACAATGGTGTAATTAAAAATAAATTTAGAATTCCCAAGACAATTACCAAAGTAATCGTCTCAATGATGACAATCATAATCTTCCGAGCAATACCAGTATTATGACCACGTTTCTTTAATCCAAAATAGATTGGATATAGCATCGAAATCGAAGCTGCAAATGATGCAAATACACCAATTAAACTTGGTAAAGAAGCTCCAAAAGTTACCCAATAGAGGAGTACTTTGATAAGTGCAATAATTACCCCACCAATTGGTCCAAATAAAATGGTTCCAATTAGAATTGGGAGATCACTAAAATCCAACTTCAAAAATGGAGCAAAGGGTAAAATCGGAAAAGAAAAGAACATCAACACATAAGATACCGCAGCTAAAAGTGATAACTGAACTAATTGAACAACTCGAAACTTTTGTTTCATAATAAAAAACCAACCCTTAAAAATTATTTAATAAGGCTTTGGGCATCAAAAACAAAACCCCTACTGAATATATTCAGTAGGGGCATTCGCACTATGTCTTCTTTATACCAGACTTTACTGTCGGCTTTGGAATTTAACCAAATCAACCATCAAATGATGGGTCGTGGGCTGTACCACCGGTTGGGAATTACACCCTGCCCCGAAGACTTATTATAAAATTATTATATCATAATCATTCTAAAAAATGAACATTATTTTTCAGAGATGTTTTTTAATTTTTCAATTTCAAATTTCTTTAATGGTCGATATTCCCCTGGCTTTAACCTTCCTAAATTCAAAAAACTGTATGCTATCCGTTGTAATTTCTGAACTGGATGACCAACTGCTTTAAATAAATTCTTTACTTCGTGATTTCGTCCTTCATGAATTGTAATTTCAATCACAGAATTCTTTAGACGATTCTTTTCACTTGGAACCTCAAGAACTTTTGTTTTTGCCGGAGCAGTCTTTTTGCCATCAATTATAATTCCATGCCGAATCCTTTGAAAATCTTTATTATCCAAAACTCCCGTAACTTTTGCCACATATACCTTGTTAATTTCATATTTAGGGTGAGTTAGGGAATTATCAAAGTCACCATCATTTGTCATTATTAATAATCCAGAAGTATCATAATCTAGACGTCCAACAGGATAAATTCTTTCGCTAACATCTGGAAAATAATCTAGGACTGTCGTTCTGCCCTTATCATCATTAACAGTCGAAATTACTCCTCTTGGTTTATAGAATAAATAATAAACTAGTTGTTCCTTACTGATTGGCACCCCATCAACTTCAACTTGATCACTCACGTTGACCTTCGTCCCTAATTCTTTAACGACGACTCCATTAACCTTTACTCGGCCTTGTGTAATAATTTTTTCTGAAGCTCGTCGAGATGCAACTCCTGCTTTAGCCATCACTTTTTGTAATCGCTCACTCAATATCTTCACCTTCATCCTTCAATTCTTCAATTGGTGGTAACTCTTTAAGATCTTTTAAGCCAAATAAGTCTAAGAAATTATCCGTCGTTACGTATAAATATGGATCTCCTGGAACTTTCTTTCGACCATTGGTTTTAATTAAATCTTGTTTAACTAATTTTTGAATGATTGAAGAGCTGTTAACTCCTCGAATATCATCCACTTCAATTCTAGTCACTGGTTGATTATAGGCAATAATAGTGACGGTTTCTAGTGCTGCTGCAGTTAACAACTTATCTTTATTATCACTAAATAATATATCAATGTCTTTATTTAGTTCATTTTTGGTTGCCAAGCGATATTTATCACCATATTCAACAATTTGAAAAGCTGAATCATCATTATTATCATAATTATTCTTTAACTTAGTAACAATTTTTGCAACTGCTTCTTCATTCATGGATAAAACATCAGCTAATTCTTGCTTACTTATCCCTTGATCTCCCGTAACATAAATCAAACCCTCAATTTTGGCTAAATTATTCAGCATTATATCACCCATTACTTTTTAAAATAATTTGATTTTTAACTTCAATAATCTTAAGTTCACCTTGTTTAGCCATTTCTAAAATTGCTAAAAACGTTGTTATTAATTCTTCAATTTGGGCATGCTGTTCCAAAAAACTAATCAAATTCAATTCAGGTTCTGAAATCAATGTTTGCTTAACAATTTCAATTTGATCTTGAATTGAAAATTCCCATTTATGAATATTTACAGTTGGCTCTTCAAAATTATTTTTTTCTATTACTCGATGAAAAGCAGTTTTTAACAACTTAACACTCATTTGAATATTTTGATAGTCATGATTTTCTTTAGTAGGAATGATAATACTTCTACTATGCACCTGTTGACGTTCTAATAATCTTTGATTCAAGTTTTGAGCTGTATCTTGATACTGTTGATAAACTAGAAGACGATGCACTAAATCAGCTCTAGGATCATCAGCATCTTCTTCATCATCAATTATTTCTGGTTGTGGTAATAACATTTTAGACTTAATGGCCATTAAATCAGCTGCCAAAACAAAATACTCCCCAGCTAATTCAAAATTTAATTTTTTTAAATGCTCCAAATAACTTAAATATTGATCAGTAATTTGAGTTATTTTAATATCATAAATGTTCATTTCAGATTTTTTTATCAATTCATATAGTAATGATAGTGGACCATTAAATTCACTTAAATGTAATTCGAACGTTTCATCATGATTGTTCATTATTTTCCTCTTGCCACTCTCTAAAGAAATGAACCGTTTCCAGGGAACTAACGATTCGCTTATCATTATAATTATTAGCGAGTTGATCTAGCATTGCACAATAATTAGCCTTTGAAGCGGAACCAGGAGTTAAGACCATCAGTCTAACAACGACATTTTTTGCATCTTCTTCTACCCCAATCAAACCAGTCCAATTTTCACCATTATTTCGCCATAAGTATAGTTCTCGACTATCATCATTTTGATACCATTGAAACTCAGCTTTAAGGCGGTCCATTCTATCCATGCTGGGTAATAACGACAACATATCTAAAGCAATTTTTTGATATTCATCACGATATTTAAAAAGCATTTAAAATCCACCAATCATTAATCTTTATCCTGGGATTTATTGACCAATTGAACACCACTAGAGTCTTGAACAATCAATCTTTCCTTCATTAAATGACCAAGCGCCCGTTTAAATTGCCCCTTACTAATTCCAAAGTAGGTTTTAATATCAACTGGGTTACTCTTATCATTATAAGGAATTTTTCCATCACTAGTATGTTTTAATACTTCCAAAATCATCTTAGCGTCTGGAGAAATTGCTTCATATCCTCTTAAACGCATTGATAGATTCAAAGTATTATCAGGATGAACATCAATCACCCTAACTTTAACATGTTGACCTAGTCTCGGTTCTTGATCTCGTTCACTTGGATGAATAAATCCTAAATAGTATTCATCAGTAATAACCTTTGTTCCTGCTAATTTGTTTTGAATTACAGTTGCTTTCATATCGTAATTCTTCATTCTTTTAGCAGCTGGAACTTGAATTGCTGTAAAAATGTCTGAATCGGCTAGTTCACCCCAAAGACGACCCTTTTTATCTACCTTCAATGCTATCATTAATTTATCACCACGTTGAGGCCATAAAGACGTCATTTTAGGTAAATCATCAATTGATACGGCAATATCTTTATTAGGTAAGCCAATATCAACGAATACTCCTAAACCGAATTTACTATTGACAACAGTTCCCCAATCATAATGATCTATCTGAACACTAGGAGCATTTCGCGTAATTTGTAAATCATGATTTTCATTTTCATAAGTAAAGCCCTTAAATTGACTACCAAGATGGAGGGGGCTCTTGATTTCACTTTTATCTAAAGTAAAAGTAATTCCGTCAATTTGAACAAAATAACTGTGTTCGTTTTCATCAGTTACCTTTCCCTTTACAATTCGACCAATAATATTATTCAATAGTTAGTCCTCCCTTTTAGTATTACTAATTATACGCTAAATAAAAGATAAAAAAAAGATACGCCCCTGCAGGAAGACGTATCTTTTAAAATTACAAACTAGTTTTTAATGAAGATTACATTGCGCTTGAAGCACCATTGTAAACAATACCACGACGAGCATCAACAGTAATAACTTCACCGTCTGAAACTTTTTCAGTAGCTTTATCAGCACTAACAACAACTGGAATTCCCATAGAAATACCAACTACAGCAGCGTGTGAAGTTAAGCCACCTTCTTCAACAACGATTGCACTTGCCTTCTTAATAGCAGGTAAGTAATCCTTGTTAGTGCTCTTAGCAACAAGAATACTACCTTCAGTAGCCTTCTTGTTAGCTTCATCAGCACTATTAGCAACTACGGCCTTACCGATAACAGTCTTATCACCGATACCTTGACCTTGAGTTAACTTAGATCCAATTAATTGAACCTTCATTAAGTTAGTAGTACCTTTATCGCCAACTGGAACTCCAGCAACGATCAATACTAAGTCGCCTTCCTTAGCTAAGCCAGATTCAACAGCTTTGTTAGCTGCCATTTCGAACATTGCATCAGTACTTGTTGGCTTATTAACAACCATTGGGTGTACACCCCAGTTGATAGTTAATCCACGACGAGTAGTATCATCAAAAGTAAGAGCTAAAATGTCAGCATCTGGATGGTACTTAGAAATCATACGAGCAGTGTAACCACTATCAGTAACTGCAACAACAGTCTTGATTCCTAAATCTTGAACCATACGTTGTACAGAATCAGCGATTGATTCAGTAACATCACCCTTGTCAAATTGAACACGAGGACGACCGTATAATTCAAATGCATGTTCAGCCTTGATGTTAAGCTTGTTCATAGCCTTAACAGCTTCTACAGGGTAGTCACCATTAGCACTTTCACCAGAAAGCATAGTAGCATCAGTACCATCCCAAACAGCGTTTTCAACATCGGTCATTTCAGCACGTGTAGGACGTGGGTTTTCGATCATTGAATCAAGCATTTGAGTAGTAGTGATAACTGGCTTACCCATTTCATTACATCTTTGAATCAAGTATTTTTGAACAACAGGAACATTTTCATAAGGGATTTCAACGGCCATGTCACCACGAGCAATCATTAAACCATCAGAAACCTTCATGATGTCTTCAAAGTTGTCAATACCTTCTTGAGATTCGATCTTAGGGAAGATTTGAACACTTTCTGCATGTTCTTCTTCAAGTAACTTACGGATGTCTAAGACATCTTGTGGCTTACGAACGAAGGAAGCAGAAATAAGAGTGATACCGTGTTGGCAACCAAAACGAATGTCATCAGTATCTTTTTCAGTGATACCTGGTAAGTTAATAGATACACCAGGAACATCACAAGTCTTACGTGAACCTAATACAGCATTGTTTTGTGATTTAACAACTAATTCTTTATTAGCTTCATCTTTTTCTTCAACAACAGCATCTAAAATACCATCATCAAATAAGATGTGAGTACCAACATGTACATCATCAAATAAACCAGGGTAACTAACTGCTACCTTGTCATGAGTACTATCGATATCGCCATCCATAGAAATACGGAATTCGTCACCAGTGTGATATTCAGCCTTACCATCTTTTTGAGCAGTAGTTCTGATTTCAGCACCTTTGGTATCTAAATCAATACCCATAGTCATTCCTAATTCCTTTTCTGCTTGATGAACCATCTTCATACGACCAAGATGTTCTGGGTGGTCACCATGTGAAAAGTTAAAACGGAAAACGTTAGCTCCAGCTTTCATTAAACCTTTGATAGTATCAAGATCATTACTAGCAGGACCTAAAGTACTTACGATTTTTGTTTTCTTCATAAGTTAAACTCTCTCCTTTGATTTTGTGAAGTTATTCAAGGGCAGAATAACCTCACTTTTTTAAATTCCACTTGTATTGTATCACTTTTAAAAAAGCTTGTCTGCTATTTATATTCTTTTTTAACAAAGATTTAGCGATAAAAATAAATTGGATTTATTTAAGAATCACATTCCCTGCTCCTAACAATAATTTCAATTTATTAATTACATCTGTTGTATTTTTAATTCTGTATTCATTGCTCAAGATTTGCTTACTGTCATTATCAGAATCAAAAATTAATATTTGTGTATTCCCCTTATTTTCTCTAATCAACCTAAAAAGATATCTTTTAGTTTCTAAATTGGAATGATCTGTATCAAGTCTTAAATAACAACGTTGCAGGTTTTGATTATCCATTTTAGCTTGAACACTTGTTGCAGATTGAACTTTATTAGCAATAATTTGAACTCCACGGCTAGAATCAAACTTCCCGTAAACTAATATTACCATTTGAGAATGCAACCATTGTTCCACTTGTCGAAAAACCTGAGGAAATAAAACTAAATCTATCTCACCATTTTCATCACTACCACTGACAAAGGCCATGGCATCACCCTTCTTAGTAGTAATCTTTTTAATCTTATTAACATACAATAAAATATTAAAATTACCAACAACCCCAGTCAATTGACTTGTATCAATTGCGTTGGTCCTCATCTTAACATCATCAAATTCCTGAATTGGATATTTAGACAAATAAACACCTAAAACGGCTTTTTCTTTTTCAAGGATTTTTCCAATTGACCATTCCGCCATTTTTTTAACCCGTGGACGAAGAGCTTGAAAAAGTTCAATAGAATTCCCGCTTAGATTAATATATTCAATATAGTCATCAAGAGCAGCAGATAACTCCGAACGATGTGCCCCAAAACAATCTAGAGCCCCTGAATCAATTAATGGTTGAATTAGCTTACTCTTTCTAAATTTACCATCAATTCTTTGAAGAAAATTATCAAATGACTTAAATTCACCATTGGCTTTTCTTATTGTAATAATTTCAGTTATAAAATCACTTCTTAGGCCACGAATACTGTTAAAGCCAAACAATAATTGATGTTTATATATAGAAAAATCCTTTAAACTACAATTAATATTTGGTGATAAAATAGAAATTTTTCGTTTCTTAATTTCTTGAATATAAATTCGAAGTTTATTATCATTTCCTAAAACTCCGTTTAGAATTTCAGTATAGAAAGGCATACTATAATGAGTTTTTAAATAAGCTAACTCGAAAGCCATTTTACTATAAGCAACTGCATGGGATTTATTAAAACCGTAACTAGCAAATTGATCAATATAATCAAAGGTCTGGTGGGCAACTTGGCTACTAAATCCACGTTTTTCAGCTCCCGCCATAAATTTATCACCCATTGCATCCATGACAGCATGTTTCTTTTTACTCATTGCCCGTCGTAAAATATCGGCCTGCCCTAAGCTAAAACCACCCATAACAGAAGCAACCTGCATTACTTGCTCTTGGTAGACAATAATTCCAAAAGTTGAAGCTAAAATTGGTTTTAATTCTGGAGCTGGATAAGTTACCCGTTCCTCTCCTTTTTTTCGTTTAATGAATGTATCAATATTATGCATTGGTCCAGGACGATAAAGAGCATCAACAGCTGCCACTAAACCAAAATTATCGGGATGTAATTCTCGTAAAACGCGTTTAATTCCGCTTGATTCGAATTGGAAAACACCGTTTGTATCGCCATTTTGAAATAGTTCTAGTGTTTGTGGGTCGTTCAAATCAATATCACTAATCTTAAAATCAGGTTGGTCTTGATTAACGATTTTAACAATATTAGCAAGAGTTGACAGATTACGAAGACCAAGAAAATCAATTTTTAATAGTCCCACTTCCTCGGCATAATTTTTTGAATACTGGGTCATTAACATATTATCATTTCCTGGCTGTAAAGGGGTCATTTCAACTAATGGAACTGCACTTAAAATCAATCCTGCAGCATGGGTACCAAAATGACGTGGTAATCCTTCTAACTTAAGGGCAACCTTAAAAATTAATTGATTTAGTTTTTCATCTTCAATTATATTTTGCAAGGGTTTTGACTTTTGATATGCTGACTTTAATGTGATGTTCAGCTCACTTGGGACAGTTTTACTAATTTTATTAATTTGTTGTGGGTTCATCCCAAAAACTCGTCCCACATCACGGAGACCTTGTTTAGCACCAAATGTTCCAAAGGTTATAATTTGTGCAACTCGGTCATCACCATATTTATCATGAACATATTTTAAAATAACGTCTCTTTTATCATCTGGAATATCTAAATCAATATCAGGCATTTGGGCTCTTTCAGGATTTAAAAATCTTTCAAAAAGTAAATCATAATGAATCGGATCAACATCAGTAATGAATAAAGTATAGGATACTAATGACCCAGCAGCTGAACCTCTTCCCGGACCAGTCATTATCCCTACTTGATGGGCATAATTAATAATGTCCCAAACGATCAAGAAATAATCATTGAACCCCATTTCATCAATGATTTTCAATTCATGCATCAATCTTTCTTGATATTTATCAAAAGCTTGATTATTGATTTGATGAGCAGCAATTCTTTGTTTTAAACCATTTTGACACAATTGAATCAAATAATCTTTTGAAGAAATTTTTTCTTTGTTTTCAAAATGTGGCAACTGCGTTGGACGTTTTTCAATCTTGACTTGGCAATTTTCACTCAATGTAACTGTTGATTGGAGTGCTTTATCCAACCCATTTCTTGAAAAATCACTTATTATCTTATCAATTGGTTTAAGCCATTGTGGTCCAACATGACGACTTTCTTCAATCGGACTAACGATTTTACTTCCGCTTTCAATTGATTCCATTACTTTGCAAACAAATTCATCTTCTGGATTCAAATACTTAATCGGATCAAGAGCAATTAATTGATTCCCAGTCCGCGTAATTAATTCTTTTAATTTCGATAATACATTATCGTTTTCATGGGCACTGATTCCAAAAAATTGTGAATCAAAGTTTGCGGAAGCCATGATATTACAATATTGAATTAATTCAGAATTATTGTTAAGTTGTATTAACTCTCTAATTTCACCATCTAGGGGTGTTATAATACTTAAACCAGCTAAAGTGTTTTTAATTTCATCCCAAATTAAAGGGCGATCTTCTTTTTTCATTTTTAACGTTGAAAGTTTAAGCAGATTATGATAACCAGTTTGATTCTGAGCAATTAAAATCAAATCAAAATCACGAGTATCAATTACTAAGCCCTGTAAAGTTAACGTTAAACCGATAATTGGATGAATACCATTTTGTATGCACTGATTATAAAATTCGACAGTTCCATACATCACATTCCGATCGGTCAAAGCAAGGGATTCATAACCTCTATCCCTAGCGATTCGTATCAAATCATAGATTGAAATGGTGCTGTGTAATAAACTATACGAACTCATAATCTGAAACGGTACATATTTCAATTTTATCATCCTTCCTTGAATGTTATTATAACAGAGTTTTTCTTAATTTGATTTATTTTAAAACTAACTCATTCAATTGTATTTTTTAATATTTGTGATAGAATTTAAGCATACTTAAGTGAGGTGGATATGATGCGTTCTATTACTTCAATTATTGTAGCTGCTGTTTGGGCATTCCTACTTGGAGTTGTCATCGGCTACATTGGTAATCAACTATTAGGCCAAAGCTATAATGTAATGACCATGGGTTGCATGGGAATTATCGTTTCATTTATTGCTATTTTTGGTACTAGATTAATTAGCAAAAACTCATAATTAAATTATTGAATATAAAAGCAATCAACCGTTTGGTTGATTGCTTTTTATTTTTATTCAACATTAAACTGTAACTTATTATCGACTAATTGAATCTTAACTGTAGAATGTGGTTTTAATTTATCCCCAACAATTAATTTTGCTAATGGTGTTTCTACATAATTAGTGACAAATCTTTGTAATGGACGAGCTCCATACTCAGGTTCATAACCATTCTTGGCAATCCAATTAGTTGCATCAGAATCAATTTTAACTTGAATTGCTTGATCATTAAGACGACTTTCGACTTGTTTGATCAATTTAACGACAATTTGTTCAACATCTTTAAGTGTTAATGGTGTGAACAAGATTTTATCATCAATTCGGTTTAAGAATTCTGGTTTAAACCTTGTCGTTAATAGTTTATTAACCTGTTCTTTTGCCTCAGGACTAATCTGGCCCTTATCATTTGTGCCCTTCAATAAAATATCAGAACCTAAATTAGAAGTCATAATTAAAATGGTATTTTTAAAGTCAACCGTTCTGCCCTGGCTATCAGTTAAACGACCATCATCTAATACTTGTAATAAAATATTAAAGACATCAGGATGAGCTTTTTCAATTTCATCAAATAACACGATTGTATAAGGATTTCGACGAACTGCTTCTGTTAATTGGCCACCTTCTTCATAACCAACATATCCAGGAGCTGCTCCAACTAATCGAGAGACAGATTCTTTTTCCATATATTCAGACATATCAATTCTTACCATATGATTCTCTGAATCAAATAAATCATCGGCTAATGCTTTTGCTAATTCTGTTTTACCAACTCCAGTTGGTCCTAAGAATAAGAATGAACCTAATGGCCGACTAGGATCTTGTAATCCAGCCCGCGAACGAATAACTGCATCAGCAACAGCGTTGACAGCTTGGTCTTGACCAATTACTCGTTTGTGGAGATTATCCGCTAAATGAAGTAATTTTTCTCGTTCACCCTTCACTAGTTTAGTAACTGGGATTCCAGTATGACGGCTAACGACCTCAGCGATTTCATTACTAGTAACAGATTCCTCAACTAACCAATCTTTAGAATTATCTTGTGATTCCAAATCAGCTAATTCCTTCTTTAACTTTGGAATAACTCCATTTTGAAGTTCACCAACTTTATCGTAATCACTTTTACTTTCAGCTTGTTGAAGATCATTCTTGGCTTGGTTCAATTGACGTTTCTTATCACCAACGGTTTTAATCGCGTCTTTTTCACGTTGCCAACGAGCTGTTAAATTATTGACCTTTTCTTTTGTTTCAGCAATTTCAGGCTGCAAATCAGTTAACCGCTTCTTAGATGCTGCATCTGTTTCATTCTTTAAAGCTTTTAATTCTACTTCTTGACGAAGTAATTGACGTTTACTTTGGTCTAATTCTGTTGGACTAGAATTCATTTCAACTTCAATCGTAGAAGATGCTTCATCAACTAAATCAATTGCTTTATCAGGTAAGAAACGATCAGTAATATAGCGATCGGATAATTTTGCTGCAGCTACTAGGGCATTATCATGAATCCGCACACCATGATGAATTTCCAAACGTTCCTTTAATCCCCGTAGAATCGTAATTGTATCGTCAACAGATGGTTCATTAACGGATACTCTTTGGAAACGTCTTTCTAAAGCTTTATCCTTTTCCAAATACTTCCGATATTCATCCCGGGTCGTAGCTCCGATTAAATGTAAATCTCCACGAGCTAGCATTGGTTTCAAGATGTTTCCAGCATCCATACTACCTTCAGTCTTTCCAGCTCCAACGATTGTATGGATTTCATCAATAAACATGATGATATCACCATTTGATTTTTGAACCTCTTTAAGAACCGCTTTTAGACGTTCTTCAAATTCTCCACGATACTTAGCTCCCGCAATTAACGAACTCATATCCAATTCAAAGATAGTCTTGTTCTTTAAATTATCAGGAACATCGTCAACCGCAATTCGTTTAGCTAATCCCTCAACAATAGCAGTTTTTCCAACTCCAGGATCACCAATTAAAATTGGATTATTCTTGGTCATGCGAGATAAGATTCGAATAACACTCAAAATTTCATTATCACGGCCGATAACTGGTCCTAATTTACCACTTCTTGCTGCTGCAACTAAGTCAGTACCATACTTCTTTAATGCTTGAAAATTATCTTCTTGATTTTTAGATGTCACTTTTTCACCTCCACGAATTTTTTCAACTTCGTTCATGACTTTTTGTTCTGTAATATCATGTTGTTTTAAATAATCAGTTAATTTAGTATCAATTTTCATTAACGCTAAAGTAAGTGTATCAATTGCAACGAATTGGTCACCTAACTTTGTTTTAATTTGGTCAGCATTTTGGAGTAATTGATATAAATCATTACTTACTCCTTGACCATATTGAACATTTCCTTCGACAGTTGGTAAACTATCAATTTCATTATCAATTTCATGTTCTAAATCATCAATATTTAATCCCAGACTAGAATAGATTTGACGAGCTAATTCACCTGGTTGAATTAAGAATTTAAATAACTGTGGAATATCGATTGATTGAATCTTTCGATTTACACATACTTTTTGTGCTTCAGCCAAAGCCTGACTAACAGCATCAGTTAAGTTTTCTGGATTCATAATTTCACTCTCTTTTATAAAAAATACTTAGTAATTAATTTATTAATTACTAAGTATAATAGCAGAAAATATTACAAATTTAAAACATTTTGACCTTTATTGACCATTAATTATCAATCTAAGTATTATTTAGATAAAAGTAAATGGATCTGTATTAACTTTTGATTCGATTACTTCAATTTTCCAGTTATTTTCTTGGGCCCATTTATCAAATAGTTGATGTAAGTGAGGAATACAAATTTTTTCAATATTATGTCCAGGGTCTACAACACTCAACCCATCAGCAAGCATATCATGACCAGTATGATAATAAACATCACCCGTAACATAAACATCGGCATGATGCTTAATTGCTTCATGGTAGAATTTTCCTCCATCACCACCTAAAATTGCTACTCTATGCACAATTTTATCTGGTTGATGAGAAACCAATCGTAACCCTTTAACATGAAACCATAACTTACATTGCTCTGCAAATTGTTTAACAGTAATTGGATTGGGTAAGTCTCCCACTCGCCCCATCGAATAAGGATTATTATTATAAACACCAAATGGCACTAACCCTTCAGGATTTAATAAGTCCATTTGTTCAACGAACCAATCATTCATACCACCATCTGCGTTATCAAGATTAGTATGGGCAGCATAGACGGTAATATGATGTTCAATTATTTTAGCATACATTCTGTTCTGAGGATTACTTAAATCTAAATTTTTAGCTGGTCGAAACATAACTGGATGATGTGCAAAAATAAAATCAACATTATTATCAATTGCTTCATCAACCACTTCAGGACGTACATCTAAAGTTGTCATGACTTTTTTCACCGGTCTAGATAAATCACCAATTTGTAATCCAACTGGGTCATTTCCCACCTTTATATCTTGTGGAGCAAATTGCTCGAATCGTTCAACTAAATCTTTTCCAATCATTGATTTAACACTCCTTTGATTGTATCAATCTGCACTTTAATTTTATTAACATTAGCTTCTGGAACATCAGCAGCCTTATTCATTTGAACCAAAACCTTGTTCAAACGTCGTAATTTATCTTCCCATTTAGCTACGAAGGTTGCTGAATGTTTTTTTAGTAGGAATGGTCCAAAAGTTAATTCTTCTTCACTATATTTTTTAGGAACATCAACGCCGTCAGCAACTAGAATTTCATAAATATGACCGTCTTCTTCCAAGATAAATTCATTACTAAGTTGATAATGATGATGAATTAACCAACTACGAATTGATTTAGCATTTACATTTGGTTGCAAAATTAAACGGGGACGATGAACTAACTTTTCTTGACCGTTTTCTAAAATAGAAGTAATCAATGTTCCACCCATTCCAGCAATTGTAATCACATCAACAGCATCGGTTTTCTTAATTGCAGCTAGTCCATCCGCCAGTCTAGGCATTAATACATTATCCAAATTAGCATTTAAAATATCCTCTTTTGCATTATCTAATGGACCAGCAGCAACTTCTCCAACAACCCCATATTGAATTTGCTTATTTTCAGCCAAATAAATTGGTAGATATGCATGATCAGAACCAATATCTGCAAGCCGACTATTAACAGGGACTTGTTTCGCAACTGCCATCAAACGTTTTGACAAATGATTTATATTCAAGATTTAAACTCCTACTCATATTAATATAAAAGAAAAGAGCGTCTTACCGCTCTTAAATGAACATATTTAGATTATAAGAAATCCTTTAATTGTTTACTTCTTGAGGGATGACGAAGTTTTCGTAATGCTTTTGCTTCGATTTGACGAATTCTTTCACGGGTAACCCCAAAGACTTTCCCGACTTCTTCTAAAGTCCGGGTTCTTCCATCATCTAATCCAAAACGAAGCCGTAAAACATTTTCTTCACGATCAGTTAAGGTATCTAATACCCCTTCTAATTGTTCCTTCAATAACTCATAAGCCGCGTGATCAGCAGGACTAGTTGCATCTTGATCCTTAATGAAATCACCAAGATGGGAATCGTCCTCTTCACCAATAGGTGTTTCCAAAGAAACGGGTTCTTGAGAAATCTTTAAGATACTACGAACTTTGGCAGTAGGCATATCCATTTCTGCCCCAATTTCTTCAGGTAAAGGTTCTCGTCCTAAATCTTGAAGCAATTGACGTTGAATTCGAATCAATTTGTTAATTGTTTCAACCATATGAACTGGAATCCGAATTGTTCGGGCTTGGTCAGCAATAGCACGCGTGATAGCTTGACGAATCCACCAAGTAGCATAGGTAGAAAATTTAAATCCCTTACGGTAATCAAATTTTTCAACAGCCTTCATTAATCCCATGTTTCCTTCTTGGATTAAATCAAGAAATTGCATTCCACGACCAACATATCTTTTAGCAATTGAAACAACCAAACGTAAATTAGCTTCTGCCAATTCTTGTTTAGCTCGTTCATCGCCCTTTTCGATTCTTAACGCTAAATCAACTTCTTGATCAGCAGTCAATAAAGGAACTCGTCCAATTTCCTTTAAGTACATCCGAACAGGATCATTAATTTTAACCCCGGTAGGAGCAGAAGCAGTATTACTAAGTTCCTTCTTAGTAACTTTCTTTGCTGCCTTTAAGGCTCTAGGATCAGGATCACCATTTTTATCAACAACACTAATTCCCGAATCTTCAATTTTTTCTAATAAATCATCCGTTTTAGTTTCATTTAATTTCAGTGGAATAATGACACTATCATTTATTTCATCATACAAAACGTGTCCCGTTTTTTTGTATTTTTTAATTAAAGCCTTTACTGAAGCCTTAATTTCAGCATTTTGTTCTTTTTTTGTCATTTAAAGTCCCCCTATTAAATTAAATCTTTAACACCATATTTTTCTGTTTATCTAATTCATTTCTAGATTTAATTAAATCCATTCCTAATTGGACTTGTCTTTCAATATCTCCAATGTGAGTAGCTACTTGAAGATCATGTTCCATTGCTTTAATTTTTTGTTTCAATGGAGCAACATACATTACTATTTTAACATAATCAGCCAGTTCTTCGTCAGAACTTTGAACTGGAATATCGATGTTTTCTAAAGACATTGCCCACTTTTGATACTTATCTTTCTTTAAAAAATCAATAAACCCAGCAACTTTATAACTATCATGGGTCTTAAAATATTCCTCAGCAAACATATATAAGGTTTGATATTCAACATCACAAAAATGAAAATTCTTTATTCCAGTGACTTTTATCCAGATATCACGATTGTGTAACATTCGATAAAGTAAATATCTTTCTGCACATTGAATTTGTGTATATTTTGGCTTTTGAGGAGCCTGTTCTTTTAAAGTGATGTTAATCCGAGGAGCTCTTCTTTTTTGATGATAATTATGCTGATTAACAAATGTAGATAGCTGAGAATTTAAACTAGCAACATCAACGTCAAATTGTTTCGATAATCGTTTTAAATAAACATCCCTTTCAACTGGCGAGTTAATCGTTGCGATTACTTTTAGGGCAGCATCAATATAAGCTAACCGCTCTTCTTCATTGTTTAAATTAAAACTCTTTTGTAAAAAGTTTAATTGAAAACTAACGGCACTCTCCTTAGCATTCTGGATTACTAAGCGGAATTTTTCTTCACCATTTTTCTGACGATATTCATCCGGATCCGTTCCATCCGGCATCTGAATAACCCCTAAATTAAGTCGACTATTTTGAGATAATAGTTTTAAAGCTCTATCAATCGCATTTTGGCCTGGTTCATCACCGTCATAACAAACATATAATTGTTTTGTAATTCGCTCAATATCATATATTTGGCCATCCGTTAAACTAGTTCCCATCGAAGCAATTCCATTTTTAACTCCAGATTGATAAGCTGATATTACATCCATAAAGCCTTCAAAAAGAATGACATTTCCAGTCTCGTTAATTGCTTTACGGGCTAAATCATAGTTAAAAATCGTTTTTCCTTTATTAAAAATCAAAGTTTCTGGACTATTTAAATATTTAGCTTGAACTTTTTTCTTTGTTAAAACTCTTCCTGAGAATGCAATTGTATGACCACTTTTATTTCTTATTGGATACATAATCCGATCAAAAAAGCGATCTGTTAAATCCCCATCCTTTTTTTCAGCTACTAAACCAGAATGACGAATCTTTTGATAGTCAACGTTCTGCTGTTTTAGAAATGGAATCAGAACTCCTGATGGTGCATATCCTAAATTAAAAGTTTCAATTATTTCATCAGTTAAACCACGTTCATGTAGATAATCAAGTGCCTTTTCACCAACTTGAGTATTTATCAAAATATGATGATAAAGTTTGGAGACTTTATCGTACAAATTAATTAAATTATTTTTCTCTACCTGTTGAGGACTGGCAACTCTTTCAGCAGTATATTGCTTGGGAATTTTAATGTCCTGTTCCTTTGCAACTTCTTTTACTGCTTCTGGAAATGAAATTCCCTTTAAATCCATTAAAAATTTAAAAACATTGCCACCACGCCCACAACTAAAACAATGAAAAATTTGTTTATCTTCTGATACTGAAAAAGATGGTGTTTTTTCAGATTGAAATGGACATTTTCCAAATAGGTTTTTTCCCTCTTTTTTTAATTGAACATACTGAGCAATAACATCAACAATATTAACTTTTTGTCTAATATCATCAATGACCGACTCTGGAATCATTACCATCTCAATCACCTTCTTCATTAACTTGTAAAAGTCGCACTTTTCCAAAAGAGAAGTGCGACTTTTAATTTTCGATTCAAATAACTATTACTTATCTTAACACAAGCTAATTATTTATCAAAGATATTTAATTATTTAACGATTAATTGATCTAAATCACCGAACCAGTGAATCATATTAGAAATCGTCACCATTTGACGAAGATGGTTATCACGAACAGCTTCATCCTTAGCCATTACCATCGTAGCATCAAAATACTTGGCAATTGGTTCTTGAAGAGTTAATAATCGTCGAAGAGTTTCTTTAGCTGGTTGTTCATAATAAGCAGGTGTGATATCAGCAACCGCATCAAACAACTTTCTTTCAGATCCATTTTCAAATAACTTAACATTCACATCTAAGTCGTCTGACTTAAAATCAGCTTTTTCAGAAATTCTCATGACTCGAGTTAATTCTTCAACAGCTTCCTTAAAATTAGGTTGCTTCTTTTCATTAATTAATGTCTTTGCTCCATCAATAATGAAAGTAACATTATTGTTCTTAGAAGCAATCATCGTATCAATAATATCGTGATCAATTTTTTCAGCTTGAAGTTCTGTAGAGATTCTATCCTTAATAAAGTCAGTTACTTTAGAAATAACTTTATTTTGATCAACCTTAGGAGCAACATTATTTTGGTCCTCATCCTTAACCATCGTTTCCATTGATGATTTAAGTGGGAGACTCCAATTACGGGCTGCCAAAATTCTAACGATACCGATTGCTTGTCTACGCAACGCATATGGATCATTAGAACCACTAGGAATCATACCAGCAGCAAAGAACGTCATTACACTATCGAACTTATCAGCTAACGAAAGAACAGCCCCAATTATCGAACCAGGAAGTTCACCATCAGAAGTCGTTGGCATGTAGTGTTCACGGATAGCTGTTGCTACATCAGGTTTTTCTCCTTTCAACAAGGCGTACTTTTCACCCATTACCCCTTGAAGTTCTGCAAATTCGCCGACCATTTCAGTCACTAAATCAAATTTATAAATCTCAGCTGCTCTTTTTACATCAGCTAATTCTGTTTCGCTTAATCCAACTTGTTTCCCGATAATTTGAGTAATCAATTGAACTCGTTGCATTTTTTCGTATTCAGTCGAAATCTTATCATGGAAGCTAACCTTCTTCAAACGGTTGACAAAGTAATCGATTGAATGTTTACTATCTTCTTCATAGAAGAACTTAGCATCATCCAAACGAGCGGTTAATACCTTCTCATTTCCACGAATAACATTGTCTAATTTGTAATCATTCCCATTTCTTACCGATACGAAGTGTGGTAATAAATTCCCTAATTCATCTTCAACATAAAAGAATCGTTGATTATCACGCATGGAAGTAATTAAAACCTCCGCTGGTAATGATAGGAATGTCTTATCAAAGTTACCCGCAAAAGCAGTTGGCCATTCAACTAAGTTGTTAACTTCTTCTAATAAATTAGCATCAACCTTAACAACCCAATCATTATCCTTAGCAATCTTGGCAACTTGTTTTTGAATTAACGCTTTTCTTTCTTTTGCATCAACAATTACAAATTGATCATAAAGATCTTTCTTATAATCCTTAGCACTAGCAATACTGATTGTCTTACCTAAGAAACGATGTCCACGAGTCTTACGATCAGCTTTAACATCCAAAATTTGGAATGGCACAACTTCATCATCAAGCAATGAAACTAACCATCGAATTGGACGAATGTATTCCAAGTTGTAAACATTCCACTTCATCCGGGTAGGAAAAGTCATACTTAAAATAACGTCTTTAATTTGTGGTAAAACTTCAGCAGCTGTTTTACCAGCAACGTGCTTATTCAAAAATACGTATTCAGTACCCTTTACTTCTTTAAATTCAATATCATCAGGAGTCATTCCTTGACCGCGAGAGAATCCAATGGCTGCTTTTGTCCAATTGCCATCGGCATCTTGAGCAATTTTTTTAGCTGGTCCCTTAACAGATTCATCGATATCTGTTTGTTTATCAGCTAATCCATTGATTTGAATTGTTAAACGACGAGGAGTGGAGTAATTAATAATTTCATCATAATTTAAACGTTCTTCTTTTAAAAAGTCTTTCGTTCTTTTTACTAATTGCTTAATACTAGGAGTTACCACATGGGCAGGCATTTCTTCTAATCCAATTTCAAATAAATAAGTATGTGTCATTTTATTTATCCTCCTTGTCATCTTTTAATAATTCTGCACGTTTTTTTTCATCTTTGATCAATGGGAAACCGAGCTTCTTTCTTTCAGCAATGAATGCTTTAGAAACTGCTCGAGCCATATTTCTAATTCGTGCTAAGTAGCCAGCTCTTTCAGTAACAGAAACTGCTCCACGCGCATCCAATAAGTTAAAGGTATGGCTACATTTCAAAATATAATCATAGGCAGGATGAACAAGACCATTGGCAATTTGTTTTTTAGCTTCTTCTTCATAAGTATCAAAGAGTTTCATCAGCATGTCTTGATTACTTTCTTCAAATGAATACTTGGAATGTTCATATTCTGGTTCCTTAAAAATGTCCCCGTATTTAACGCCGTAACCCCATTCCAAATCAAAGACGTTATTAACGTCTTGAATGTACGAGGCTAATCTTTCAAGTCCATAGGTAATTTCGGAGGCAACTGGATCCATTTCTTGCCCACCGACAACTTGGAAGTAAGTAAATTGCGTAACTTCCATTCCATCAAGCCAAATTTCCCAACCAACACCTGCACAACCCATGGAAGGATTTGCCCAGTTATCTTCAACGAATCGAATATCATGTTCCAATGGATCAATTCCTAGTGCCTTCAAACTATCCAAATATAGTTCTTGAATGTTTTCTGGTGAAGGTTTCATCAATACTTGAAATTGATGGTGTTGATACAAACGGTTAGGGTTTTCACCATACCGACCATCAGCAGGTCGACGTGATGGTTCCACGTATGCTGCATGCCAAGGTTCTGGTCCGATTGCACGTAAGAACGTGTATGGACTCATTGTTCCAGCTCCCTTTTCGGTATCGTAAGCTTGCATTAATAAACAACCTTGCTTGGCCCAATATTCTTGAAGCGTTAAAATAATTTCTTGCATTGATAATTTTTTGGCCATTATTAGTTCCTCCCAAAATAAAATAAAAAAGCCCCAATGTAAACAATCTTAGATTGCTCACATAGGGACGATAAAACCGCGGTTCCACCCTAATTCTAATCATATGGATTAGCAACTTAATTTAGGTTTCGATTCCAAAAGTGCCAACTGAATTTAATTATTGATCAGCTTTCACTAACCTGATCTCGCTGGATACAATTAAAAGCAGCCCTCTTTTTTCACTATCGATTAATTTAGCTTAATAATAATTTAATTCACCTTAATTGTCAATTATTTAAGACAAACGATTAATTTGTTTTAAAAATTCCTTACTCTTCAAGTGTAACCCAACACCGTCTTCATAGATAACATCTAGCAGTTGGCGTAATCTAGCTTTAGTCGTGGGATTAATATCAATCGTATGAATCCTTTTTAAGTCAACTTTTGCAAATAATTGTAAGTAGTAGACAGTTTTTTTATCTAAATGAAAACGACGAGGATCTAAATGCCAATGTTTTTTACACAACATCCCACCATAATTTTCTGAATAATCTAGTGGCAACGTATCATTGTGACAAACAACGCATTCATTCCATTCTGGAGCTATCCCTAAAATTGGTAATAATTGAATTTCGAAAATATTAGTAACAACTGCTGGGTCAATTTTTTTATCAATTAATTGTAACGCATAGTATAACTTATTGAACCATTTTAGCTCTGGCTCATTCTCAGAAAGAGCCGCATCAATCAATCCCATTAGATAAGTTGCATATGCATTTAAAATGATATCTTCACTAATGTTCAAATAGTGATGGGTATCAATTGGTGTTTTTATATAAGAAAGGCCAGTATCAGAAATACTTCCTAAATACTGACCATAAGTGAACGGGAGAATATCAGCACGCATTTTAAAGTTCGAGCGTCTTGCTCCTCGAATGATAAACATTTTAGTACCGAATTCAGCAGTAAAAAATTTTACAAGCATGTCTTTTTCACGATAGTTTTGACGATATAATATAATCCCGTGGAAATTAGCTTCTTTATGAGCGGCCATTAATAATCATTCTTTCGATACCCATATTCATTTAAAAGCGAATTATTATCTCGCCATCCATTTTGAACATGGACCCACAATTCAAGATAAACTTTACTTCCTAACAAATCTTCAATATCTTTTCGGGCTAAAGTTCCAATTTTCTTCAACATAGAACCACCCTTACCAATGACAATCCCCTTTTGACCATCACGATCAACAATGATGGAAGCTTGGATGTGGACTTGCCCATTATCACGTTTAGCAATTTTTTCAACATCAATTGCCGTTGAATATGGAATCTCTTGTCGTGTTAATTCAAATACTTTTTCCCGAATCAATTCAGAAATAATAAAACGTTCAGGATGATCAGTAATTTGATCCTCTGGATAATACTGAGGGCCTTCTGGTAAATGTTGGGTCAATTCATTTAAAAATTCTTCAACATTATTTCCCTGTAATGCTGAGATTGGGACAATTCCTGCCCAATCAAGTTCATTTTTATAAGGAGCCACAATTGCTGGTAATGAATTTGGACTAACATCATCAATCTTATTTACCAATAAGTAAATTGGTTTATCAATTGTCTTTAATCGATCAATAATATATTGATCCCCAGGACCCTTTTTTTCGGTTGCACTAATCATCATAATGACCGCATCAATTTCTTTTAATGCTGAAAGTGCAGATTTTTCCATGAAAGTCCCTAATTTACTCATTGGTTTTTGAATTCCTGGAGTATCTAAAAATACAATTTGACTACTATCAGTTGTGTAAACTCCTTGGATTTTATTTCTGGTCGTTTGGGCTTTATTACTCATGATTGCAATCTTTTGACCAACGACTCGATTTAGAAAAGTTGATTTTCCAACATTTGGACGTCCTAAAATTGCAACAAAACCAGAACGAAATTCTTTATTTTTTGGCATATTATCATTTCCTTTAAATTAGCATTAAATGTGGAATAAAAATAATTCCTCCAACAATCAACGCAAGAATAGCCGTACAAACAACCATTCCTGCTGCCATATCCTTAACATTTTTAGCAATTAAGTCAAATTTTTTCCCAACAACACGATCAACGAGTTGTTCCAAAGCTGTATTAATGATTTCTGTAACAAGAACTAATGTAATTACAATTAATAATGAAATCCATTCAAAATTAGATATCTTAAAATAAAAGCCACACAATATCACTATAAGGGTAGCTAATAAATGAAATCTAAAATTTCGCTCAGTTTTAATAATTTCTATTAAACCGTTAAGAGCATTGAAAAAAGATTGATAAAAATGATGATTTCGTTGGTAGGACTTTTTATCTCTTAAGTCCATATTCGTCCATTATCTTTCGTTGAAGTGGAAACATAACAGCCTCATCTTCTGGTTTCATATGGTCGTATCCATTTAAATGTAAGAATCCATGAACTACTAAAAAGCCTAATTCTCTTTCATATGAATGGTCTAGAAATTCTGCCTGTTCCCCAACCTTATCAACAGAAACAAAAATATCACCTATATTTTCAGGGATATCCTCTTTCATTTCTTCGCTCATTTGAACAGGAAAATCATCATCATTATCCTCAATTGCAAAACTGATAACGTCAGTAGCACGATCAACGCCGCGGTATTTTTTATTGATTTCTCTAATTTTATCATTATTAACAAGCGTCACAGACATTTCAGTATTATCAGCTAAATTAAGCTTTTCACCAGCAAATTGTAAAACGTCTTTTATTAATTGAATATGATCTTTTGAAACCCCATTCTTAGTTTTATCATAAATCTCTAAATCCATTACTTATCCTCCACTTGACGCTTTTTTGACCCTTGGCTTTTTGCATCGGCTTCAAAAGTATCATAAGCATTTATAATTCTAGCAACAACTGGATGTCTAACAACGTCCGCTGAATTGAATTTAACAAAACCAATTTTCTTAACGTCCTTTAAAATCCGTTCAGCCAAAATTAAACCACTTTGTGTATGGCGAGGTAAATCAATTTGCGAGATGTCACCATTTACAATCATTTTAGATCCAAAACCAAGTCTAGTAATAAACATTTTCATTTGAGCATTAGTGGTATTTTGAGCCTCATCAAGAATGGCAAAAGCAGAATCTAAGGTCCGTCCCCGCATATAAGCTAATGGTGCAATTTCAATTACACCACGTTCTAACAAACGTCCAGTATGCTCACGACCTAAAATATCAAATAAAGCATCGTAAATTGGTCTTAAATATGGATCGACCTTTTCCTTTAAATCACCTGGTAAAAATCCTAAACTTTCTCCAGCTTCAACTGCTGGACGTGTTAAGACAATTCGATCAACCTCACCCTTTTTAAGAGCCGCAATTGCCATTACAACAGCAAGATATGTCTTCCCAGTTCCAGCTGGTCCAATTCCAAAAGTAATATCATTATTTTTAATCGTTTGAACATATTGACGTTGTCCAAAATTTTTAACACGAATCGAATTCCCCTTCAAGTCTTTCATAAGAACTTGATTGTATAAATCCTGAAAGTACTTTAAAGTTTCATTTTTAGCCATTTTCATGGCACTTACAAAATCACTATCGTGTAATGTAATTCCACCATGAATTAAATCGAGCATATTGTTCAGTATCTGGATTCCATATTCTGAATTAGTGGCATCTCCACTAATCTTAATTGTTGTTCCAAAAGCATTAATGGAAATTGAGAGACCCTCTTCTAGAATCTCCAAAAAACGATTTTGGGGTCCCAAAAGCGCTGGTTCATCATCTAAATTTTGTAAAATTAATTTTCTGGTAACAATTTCTTTATCAGTCAATCCACATTGGCTCCTTTACTGAATTTACTACTCAAATAGTAGCATAATTAACGTAAAGAAAAAAGCAAAACTATGTACAAAAGTGCTGAATAGCACTTTATTTTATTATTTTAAAGCATCCTTAACTGCTTTTTGAACAAGTGAGCCATCGGCTTTACCCTTAAGCTTACCCATTACAGCTCCCATTACCTTACCAAAGTCACCCATGTTGGATGCTCCAGTCGCAGTAATTGTTTCCTTAACTACCTTATTAACTTCATCTTCAGACATTTGGGCTGGTGCATACTTATTTAAAATATCTAATTCAGCTTGCTGACCAGCAACTAAATCATCACGACCACCTTTTTTAAAATCTTCGATCGATTCTTTATGTTGTTTTACTTCTTTAGCGATAACAGCTAATTCTTCATCTTCGGTCAAATCACGATTTACCTTGACCTTAGCATTCATTAAGTCTGCTTTTAACATTCTAATTACAGTCAAAGCAACTTTATCATGTGCCTTCATAGCAGTTTTTAAATCCTGCATTAATTTATCATTCATACTCATAATTAAATCAATCCTTTCAAATTAATCTAAATAAAAACGCTCCTAAAAATAGGAACGTTTTTTCAATTAGAAGCGACGCTTTTTACTATTACGCTTTCTAGCTGCTTCAGATTTTAATTTACGCTTTACACTTGGTTTTTCGTAGAATTCACGCTTACGGTATTCTCTCAAAGTACCACTTTTGGATACTGTACGTTTGAAACGTCGAAGAGCATCATCAAGAGATTCGTTTTTACGAACGACTGTTTTTGACATATGAAAATTCCCTCCCTCCGACTTTAAAAATAGTATTGTAAAACATTTAAATTACAATACTTCATAATTATACCTAAATAATAAATCGGAGTCAATAAATCTTCTCAATTTATTGTGTGCTACAATAAAACCAGATTTAATCAAGGAGGAATTATCAATGGCTGAAAATCAAAAAGAAATTAATGTTTTTATTATTTCTGACTCTAGCGGTGAAACGGCACTTGCTGTTGCTAGAATTTCTGTCTCTCAATTTCAAAATATAAAAGTAAATTATCAACGGTTCCCATTTATTCAAACTGAATCAATTCTAGCTGGCACTTTAAAATTGGCACGGGAAAAAGATGCTATTATTTTCCACACACTTGTTGATAACCACTTAAGTGAACAAATCAAACGCTTTACTGATGAAAATAACATGTACAGTTGCGACTGCTTACAATCTGCATTGGATTTAATTGAAAAAGCCGTGGACGAAAAACCAGCTCGAATTCCGGGACTCGTTCACGACTTAAACGAAACGTACTTTGATCGTATATCCGCAATGGAATTTGCTGTTTCACACGATGATGGTAAAAGTCCTCAAGATCTTACAAAAGCAGATATTGTTATTTTAGGAGTATCAAGAACTTCTAAAACGCCATTATCACTTTATCTTGCAAATAAAAATTTAAAAGTTGCTAATGTTCCTATTTCACCAGAAACTCAATTACCAAAAGAAATTTTCGATGTTGAGAAAAAACGGATCTTTGGATTAACTAATTCAGTTACTGCCCTAAAGAAAATCAGAAGGGCTAGAATGATTTCCTATGGTCTTGATCCTGATACACCTTATTCGGATTCGAACAACATCAAAAAAGAATTGGATTATGCTAAGGACCTTTATAAAAAACTGGGATGTTTAAGCATCAACGTTTACAACAAGTCAATTGAGGAAACTGCTACCATTATCATGGAAAGTCTAAATATCGATCGTTCATCCAATTAAAATGGAGCGTGGTTCTTCATATCTTCAATTAAATTATCATCAAATTTTTGTTCTCTTAACATTTTCACCTCATAGCCATGGGGTGAAATTTTTTGTTTTGTCCCTTCTACAGCCAAACTAGGTGTTTCCATAATTTTAGGAACATCCACTAACGCTTCATGATGAGCAACATAATTTAATGCATCAAAACCAATTGTTCCTAAACCAATGATCTGATGACGGTCTTTATGGCTTCCTTGTGGGTTCTTGGAATCATTTAAATGAACGACCTTAAGACGATCTAATCCAATCACATCATCAAAGTGTTTCAAGACTCCATCAAAATCATTTTTAATATCGTATCCTGCATCACTAGTATGGCAAGTATCAAAAGTAACTGACAATTTATCGTTGTTTTGCACCCCATCAATAATTGATGCTAATTCTTCAAATGTTCTTCCAACTTCAGTCCCCTTTCCTGCCATTGTTTCTAACGCAATTTGAGCTTTTTGATCTGGTGAAATAACTTGATTTAACCCCTTAACAATTTGGGCAATTCCAGCTTCTGCACCTGCTCCAACGTGTGAACCAGGATGAAGAACAATTTGTTCAGCTCCCATCGCTTCTGAACGTTCAATTTCTTTTTTTAGAAATTCCATTGCAAATTCAAAACTTGTTGCTTTTTTAGTATTTGCTAAATTAATGATATATGGAGCATGAATAACGACTGGATGCAATCGATGTTCTTTAATATAAGGCAAAGCCTCGTCAATTTTCAATTCACTAATTGGTTTTCGGCGACTATTTTGGGGAGCACCGGTATAAGTCATAAAAACATTTTCTTTATAACTAACCGCTTCTTCGGCTGATCCTAAAAACATCTTAGGGGCTTTCATACTAACATGTGATCCAATTAAAAATTCTTTACTCATTTTCTTCACTACTCCTTAATTTATTAATAATGTCTTCTGCTGAATGACCTGATTCCCAACTACAATACTTATCATAAAAAGCGTTCATTTTATCACTGTATTCAGACCAATTACCATCTTTTTTATATTTATCTAACCACATATAAAAATGTTGAGCATCGGTTGCTAGTGGTCCCGGAATTTCCTTTTCATAATTAAAATAGAAGCCCCGAAGTTGATCTTGATAATGTTTTAAATCATAAGCATAAAATAAAATTGGTCGTTTTAGATTTGCAAAATCAAACATTACTGATGAATAATCGGTAATCAGCATATCACTTATTAAATATAATGAACTAATATCTTCATTGACCATTATTTTAATGCGGTCTTCAAATCCCTTAATATTAATTTTATCCTTAACCAAATAATGAGGTCGTAAAATTAGAATCGTATTGTCGGCTACATTTTCAAAAAACTTACCAAGATCAAACGGTAATTCGAAATTATACTGTCCCTGTTTAACATAATCATCATCACGCCATGTTGGAGCATATAAAATAACTTTAACATCATTACGACCCAATAACTCATTCTTTAAGTTATTAATTGATTCAATATTATTATCTACATACAAAACATCATTTCTTGGATATCCAAAATCTAAAAATTGATTATGAAATTGAAACGCTGTTTTAAAAATATTTTTTGAATACTGATTGGGTGCAATTAAATAATCCCAACGATTAGCTTCTTTTACAAACTGCTTATGGTATTTTTCAGTATTCGTTCCTGGAATTTCGACATTATTGATATCAACACCAAGTTTTTTCAATGGTGTTCCATGCCAAGTTTGTAAATATTTCGTTCGATGATTCTTCAACCACCAATTAGGCATTCGAGAATTAAAGACCCAAAACTCAGCCCTCGCAACATACCAAACCCACTTTGGCATGAAGCGTTTCAATAGCTTAATATCTGGATATTGAGCATGAAGTTTATTATAGTACGCTGGTTTAACACTAAAATAGCAATTCTTTTTCATATATGGGTAATCATGAACCAACTGTTCGTAAATCGCTGCTGGATTATCATTAATGTCTTTTCCGTTAAAACTTTCAAAAATAACAATTCTCTTTTTTATCGGTAAACAAATAAACCCATCGTTAATCACGATGAGTCCACAGCGAATTAAAAATTTAATCAACTTTGTTAAACGTACCTTTAATTGATTGAACATTTTAATCCTCCTAATATTAGATTAAATCAACAAAACGAGCTCTAAACTTATAGTGAAGATGTGATCCAACTAATAAGAAGAAAAGTACAAAAAGCCAAAAAATAATTGTCAATAATGGTTTTTGCCAGAACCATGTCTGAGAGAACATGGATTCACGGAAACCAGAAACAATATAGAAGAATGGATTTAATTGTAAAATTCTAACAAAAGCAGGTGGGAATGCGTTAGTTTCAAAATTAAATAACACTCCAGACATGTAAAAAAGCATTCTCATAACTGATTGTAAAAGAATCCGCCAATCACGAACCAGAACGGACATTGTAGAATTAAAAATGCCAAATGCCACTAGCCACATAATCATTGCAAAGAAGTAATATATCCATTGAATCCAATAGATATTAGGTAAGATACCACCTTTAAAGTAACCAATTGCAATTGAGAAAATTAACATTGTCCAAAACGAACTTAAATTACTAATAATCTTAATTGAAGGTAACACGCTAACTGGGAATTTCATTTTTGAAACCATCCCAACCTGCATATAGATACTTTTTGACGCATCCAAAGTAACACTGTTCATAAAGAACCATGGGGTGATTCCAATTACCATCCAAGATAGATAATCAATTCCACTTGTAGCACCCTTTTTTAATCCAATTCCGAACACTAACCAGTAAATACCAATTTGAATTAATGGATATAAGTATTCCCAAACTAAACCTAAGTAATGACTTTGGTAGTCTGATTTATCTTGATACTTAGAAATTCGGAACATAATTCCCAAGTTACCAACTTGTTCCTTTAATAAAGTTATAACGTCTTTCAAAACTTACACTTCCTTATTATCAATCAATATAACGTTTTATGACTCTTTTAGTAGCATTTCCATCATTATAAGTGTTCCATTTCTGATTAAATGTTGTAAAATCAGTTTTTTTATCGCTTATAATCGCTTTTCTTAACTCATTTAATTTAGTTATCGGCCGATTGGGTAACCATTTTAAAAGATTGGGTTGTAAGCCTGGTTTCTTTTGGTATTCATCAAGATCATACATGTAAAACAGCATCGAATTGGCATTCGGTAATAAACTAAAATCAAAAGCCACAGAAGAATAATCTGTTATTAAAGTATCAGTGACCGTTAGCAAATCTGCTGTCGTAATTTGTTCATAAAAATAAATGCGGTCACCACTGATTTGATGAAGATGATTCGACAAGTTATTTAAAAGTGGATGTAACTTAACAACTACTACAGAATTAGGATCTGCCATTAATGCTTGACCTAAATTATCAGGTGGATTGAAATTAACTTCATCACCATCTCGATAAGTGGGTGCATATAAAATAACCCTTTTATTCCTTAATTCTGGAGCAACACGATAGACACGTTTTCGTGCTGAATTGATCCATTTAGAATTAAAGAAACGATCAGAACGTGGATAACCTAAGTATTCCATTTTCTTTTCACTAACGTGATAACTGTTTGAAAAAACTGTTCCCATTAAATGTGATGCTACTACGTACTCATCAAAGGAGTTATAAACTTCTTGAAACCGTTTCTTATCACTTTTAGAACGTTGAATCGTAGTTGGGTCTCCCCATCCAAATTCTTTTATTGCTCCATTGGCGTGCCAGAGTTGGACAATTTTCATTTTTTTAGAATGAATCATCCCACCTAAAAATGCGAAATAATTATCACAGAAAACTAATTTACCTGATAATACAATCGGTAGTAAACGAAACACGAGATGCAAGCCATCATGAAACGGGTATGTTGTTACCCCATATGCTGCTAAATCAGTTGCTGCTGCTTCTATTCTCTTATCATATAAAACAATCATTTGACGATTATCACTTAAACTAGACGCCATTTCTTTAATTAAGTGTAGATTACTGCCAAAACTCATAATATAGATAACATTCGTTTTCTTTTTAAAAAAGCAAAAGCATGAAACAAGCCGAATTAACCATAAATATAATACTTTCAAAATCATTCCCCATTAAAATTTAAATTAAGAAAATTACTAAATAATTATAACACACTCATTAATGCGTTTTCAGGGACATTATTTAATCTTTGGTTCATAAAAACGACCTAAAACTTTAGTTGTTGCAGAAATTGTTACGAAAGCATGTTGATCAGACTCCGCCATTGCTGTTTCAAATTCATTCATCTCTGCTCTAGAAATAACGGTAAATAAAATCGTTTTTTTGTTATGATTATAAGCCCCTTCAGCATCATGAACAATTGTAATCCCTCGTCGGAGATGATTTTGAACACTATCAGTTACCATATGTGGATATTCAGTAACGATCATAACTTGAAGCAATTGTTGGCGAGTATACGTAAGATCAATCACCTTTGCATTAATAAAAATACCAATTGCGGAATAAAAAGCATATGGCCAACCATAAATAACTCCAGCGGCTACAACAATAAAAGCATTGAAAATGATGTTAACAGTTCCAATTGATTTCCCTGTTTTTCGTCGAACAACAATTCCAAGGATATCTAAACCACCAGTAGAAATTCCATTCTTTAAAGCCAATCCAGTTCCATATCCATTAACGATTCCCCCGAAAATTGCACATATTAAAGGATCACTAGTTAAAACAACTGGATGTAGCATTTTAATCATGAAACTGGCCAAAAACACAGAAAGAACTGTGAAAATTGTAAATAAATGGCCAATCTGTTTCCAAGCCAAAATAAATGTCGGAATATTAACAGCAAACAATGCTACAGCCGTAGGAATTACGAACGGAAAATATCTTTTGGTAACCGTTTCTATCAATTGTGATAAACCAGTATATCCTGAAGAATAAATATGTCCTGGCGTCCAAAAATAATTCATTGCTACTGAAACCGCGATTGCATAAATCAAAGACATTGATGCCCGTGATAAATACTGATGGCGTTTAAACAGCTTCTGTACATCATCCATAAATTCGTAATATCTCCTTATTAAAAAATCATGAATAATTATAACACAGCCCGACTGGCATTACATAAAACAAAAAAGACTGAACTTGATCAGTCTTTTTCATCAATTTAATTATTGTTTGTCGTCTAATTCATCTTCATTTGGAACGATCAAACCTAAATCATTTAATTGTTTCTTAGATACACGACCAGGAGCACCAGTAAGTGGTTCAGTAGCCTTAGAAGTCTTAGGGAATGCAATCACATCACGAATGTTCCCACGTTGAGCAACTAATCTAGCAAAACGATCCAACCCGATTGCTAAACCACCATGAGGTGGAAAACCATAATCCAAAGCATTTAAGAAGTAACCAAACCGTTTTTCAGCCCGTTCTTTTGTAAAGCCAAGTGCTTTAAACATTTTTTCTTGTAAGTCACGTTTGTGAATCCGGATAGAACCTCCACCTAATTCCAAACCGTTCAAGATAATATCATAACTTTGTGCATGTGCCTTATGAGGGTCTTCACCATCATTTAAGTAGTGTTCGTCACCTTCGTTTGGCATGGTGAATGGATGATGGGCTGGAACCCAACGATCAATTCCTTCATCGTATTCAAATAATGGCCAATCAACGACCCATAAGAAATCAAAGACATTCTTTGGAATCATATTTTGTTCTTCAGCAATTGCACAACGTAAATAACCTAATGTATCAGCAACAACTTTTGAACGGTCAGCTGCAAATAAGATCAAGTCGCCTGTTTTGGCGCCAGTACGATCTAAAATTTGTTTATCAATACTTTCGTCTTTAAAGAACTTCGCAATTGGACCGGTAAATCCATCATCTGTAACCTTAACCCATGCTAAACCTTTTGCACCAAAACGTTCAACATGTTCAGTGTACTTATCGATATCCTTACGTGAATACTTGTCAGCACCGCCGGGAACAGCAATTGCTTTAACTTGTCCGCCATTTTTAACAGCATTAGCAAAAACTTTGAAATCAACATCTTTAACAATATCAGAAAGATCTTTTAATTCCATTCCAAAACGAACATCTGGTTGATCTGTTCCGAAACGATCCATTGATTCTTGCCAGGTAATCCGCTTAAATGGACGTTTAACATCAACATTAATGGCATCCTTCATTACCTTAGCAATCAAACCTTCAGTAATGTCTTGGATTTGTTTAGCTGAAAGGAAAGTTGTTTCCATATCAATTTGTGTAAATTCAGGTTGACGATCACCACGTAAATCTTCATCTCGGAAACAACGCGCGATTTGATAGTAACGATCAAAACCGGCCCCCATTAATAATTGCTTGAACAATTGTGGTGATTGTGGCAATGCATAAAATGAACCCTTGTATAAACGAGAAGGAACTAAGTAATCACGGGCCCCTTCAGGAGTAGAAATGGTTAAATCAGGAGTTTCAATATCAATAAATCCATTCTTATCAAAGTAACTATGAACAGACTGCATGATTCGATTTCTAATCATTAAACCCTTTTGCATTTCAGGACGACGTAAGTCTAAGTAACGATACTTAAGCTTTAAGTCTTCTGAAACGTTAATGTTATCTTGAATGTAAAAAGGAGGCGTTTTAGCAGTATTTAAAATTTTAGCTTCAGTAATATCAACTTCAACTTTTCCAGTCTTCATATCAGAGTTAACTTCGTTCTTAGCACGAGGAACAACTTTTCCACGAACTTGAACAACATATTCACTCCGTAACTTTTCTGCTACCTTAAGAGCTTCTGAACTTGTGTCTTCGCTAAATACTAATTGAACGATTCCTTCACGATCACGTAAATCAACGAAAATTAATTTTCCTAAATCACGGCGTTTTTGAACCCAACCATCTAGAACAACTTCTTTTCCTAAATAGTCTTCATTTACTAATCCTGCATAAGTCGTACGTTCCATTTTCATCACTATCCTTCATCAAAGTTATTATCTACAACACTACTAAAGTTATTCATCACGTCATCAAGGGGAACGGTGATTTCTTCACCAGATTCCATCGACTTAACATGAACAGTATGATCAGCCATTTCCTGGTCACCAATCGTTAAGGTATAATTGGCACCTAATTTATTAGCCATCTTAAATTGAGCTTTAGGTTTTTTAGCCATATAATCACGTTCAGCGGCTAATCCAGAATGCCGAAGCGCTTGTACAACTTTAGAAACGACAACATCAGTATCATCACCAATACCGACAACATAAGCATCAAGGGAATTAAATTTAGGAAACATGAGTCCCTCTGCTTCCATTAATAAAACAAGTCGTTCAACACCCAATCCAAATCCAACTCCCGGAATCTCTGGACCACCTAATTCTTGAACTAAACCATTGTAACGACCCCCAGCACAAACTGTAGTATAGCCTTTACCAAATGCTTTTGATTGAACCATAATTTCAAAAATGGTGTGTGTATAATAATCCAATCCACGAACGATATCAGGATCAACAACATATTCAATTCCCAACGAATCAAGCATTGAAGTAACTTTATCAAAATGTTTCTTAGAATCTTCTGATAAATAGTCCAAAATAGATGGGGCATTTGATACGAATTCTTGATCTTCTGGTGCTTTACTATCCAAAACTCGCAACGGGTTCTTGTGAAGACGAACTTGAGAATCCTTACTTAATTCATCAAAATGTGGTTCTAGATAATCTAACAATGCTTGGCGATAATTCTTTCTAGTTTCTTCATCACCCAAAGTATTGATTGCCACACGCATTCCTTTGACCCCTAATTGATCAAGAAAATCTAATGCCATTGCAATCACTTCAACATCTAATTCTGGTGCATCACTTCCAAAGGCTTCTGCACCGATCTGATGAAATTCACGTTGCCGACCAGATTGAGGCCGTTCATATCTAAACATTGAACCCATATAGTATAGCTTTACAGGCTTGGGATAATCAGGTCCATAAAATTTGTTTTCGATAAAAGCACGAACTACTCCTGCCGTTCCCTCTGGACGTAAAGCAATATGCCGATCACCCTTATCTTTAAAATCGTACATTTCCTTTGTTACAATATCTGAAGTGTCCCCAGATGTCCGGGAATATACCTCATAATTTTCAAACATTGGTGTTCGAATTTCATGGTAACAATAATCAGAAAATAACATTCGTGCTGTATCTTCTATATATTGCCATTTTTCAGAATCACCAGGTAAAATATCCGCAGTCCCCTTTGGGCGTTGGTATTTCATAGTGCTAACCTCCTAATTATACAAAAAAGCCCTTGTCAAATATTTTGACAAGGGCGCAAAAAGCACGGTACCACCTTTTTTGGTTCTCTAGATAACGTCATTAAATGACGAGCGTTAAAAAACGCTACCTCCAGAAGTGTCTTCTGAAACATCAGAACGTCATCTTTTCACCAACCAGATGCTCTCTAAGCTACTGACTTTTCCTACTAATCTTCTTTGTACGGTTTTATATATAACACGTTTAGAATAGTTGAATTAGCAAAAAAAGTCAAGCTAATTAACTTTTTAATTTTGATTCAATATCATCGATCGAAAAACAAACTTCATCATTTGAAATATTAGTTCTAACCATTCCATTTGGATCAAAAAGATATGTTTGAAGATTTAATTCTTGACCGACTTGAACTCCAATTTCATCACTAACAATAAAGTAAGTTCCTTGATCATTACTTTTGATTTTGGTTAATAAATTATTCAAGGCCGTTCTTTCGTTATTATTACTGTTATACTCACTATTAATCGTAATCAATTCGAAATAGCCATCTTTTTTCAATCCATTTATTGATTCGTTAATAGGTGGTACGTCGAACCCAAATAAATAATTTGTCGATCCACTGGAATTCATTTTTTGCAAAAGATTTTTCATTCCAGGCATCAATTGAACATTATCGTAATTCTCAGCTAAATTAGATTGAAAACGTTTCTCAAATTTTGAAAAATTAAAACCAAAATTTGCACTAATTTGTTTTAATAAACTCAATAATGAATTATTTTTTAAAACGCTTAATTCGGATTCTGGATCAAACTCTAATTCATCAATATCAAAATCAGTTAATGTCGCTTCTAAAGAATCAATAATCAAATCATCCGTATTAAAAACTAAACCGTTTAATTGCCAAATAATATTCACAATCTCACCTATTTATTATCTGTATCAAAAATAATTGTATCTGGACCATCGTTTTCTAATTCGACCTGCATATCAGCACCAAAAACACCAGTTTTAACGTCATTTCCATTTGCTACTAAAGCTGCATTAAAATCATCATAAACTTTTTTTGCATAATCAGGTTTTCCTGCCTTAGTGAAGGATGGCCGGTTTCCATGCCGCGTATCAGCATAAAGTGTAAATTGAGAAACGGATAAGATGCTTCCGTTAATTTTATCAATGGATAAGTTCATCTTCCCGTTTTCGTCTTCAAATAGTCGTAAATTGGAAATTTTGCGGACTAAATAGTCAATTTCCTCTTTTCCATCACTATCTTGAATTCCCACTAATAATAAATAACCACGATCAATTTGGCTATGAAGTTCCCCATCAATCGTAACTTGAGCATGATTAACTCGTTGTAAAATAATTCGCATTTCTGTCTCCCATCTAATTATTTGAACAGACGTTTAATTGCATAAATATTATGAATATTCTTTAAATGATTCATCAATAATTCTACCTGTTGAGCATTGGCAATCATAATTTCAACTGTAACTAAGACCAGTTTGCCATCATGATCGGTCTTAGCTTCAATTGAGATCACTTCACGACCTTGAGAATTAATTGCTTGTAAAACGTCGTTAATAAAACCATCTCTATTGTATCCTTGGACTTCTAACGATGATTTATAAACCGCCTTTAAATTATGGTCATTAGCCCATTTTACGCTAATGATCCGATCATTCGTCTCAACTGCTCTTCTAATATTAGGACAATCAATCCGATGGACAGATACTCCCCGCCCCTGCGTAATGTATCCAACAATTTTATCTCCAGGAATTGGTGAACAACAGTGACTAAGATGGACTAATAAGTTGTCGACTCCTTCAACAATCACACCTTCACTCGATGCCTTTTGATTGCTCTTGTTTTCAACCCGTTGATGATTTTCTAGTAAATTCTTTTGTTCATTGGCTTGACGCTCTTTTTCAGCATTTTCACGCTGCTTAGAAGTCAATTGATGAATAATTCCGTCAGTTTGCAAATCACTAAAACCGATTCCAGCATATAATTGTTCTTCACTGTTGCAATGCAACTTTTTTACGACTTTATCAATGTTTTCTCTAGTTAAAACATCATGAAAATCATAGCCAGCTTCAGTAATATCTTTTTCTAGTTGTTGACGCCCGTGTTCAATTGCTTGATCTCGATCTTGTTTACGGAAAAATTGCTTGATTTTATGCCGTGCTTTACTAGTTGAAACTAACTTAACCCAGTCTCGACTTGGTTCTGCCGAATTAGACGTCATAATATCAACGATATTTCCATTTTGAATTTGATAATCTAGTGGAACAATTTTACCGTTTACCCTCGCTCCAGTTGTATGATTACCAACGTCGGTATGGATAGTATACGCCATATCTAAGGGGCCAGCTCCCTTAGGAAGTTCTAGAACATCACCCATTGGTGTAAAGGCGTAAACATGATCACCAAATAATTCCCCTTTAACACTGTCCATAAACTCAGAGGCATCTTTGTTTTCTTCCTGCAGTTCAATAATCTTTTTGAACCAATTCAAACGATTATTATCTTCACCGCTTTCAATATCACTGGATACGCCTTCTTTGTAAGCCCAATGTGCAGCAATCCCATATTCGGCGATTTGATGCATTTTTACAGTTCGAATTTGAATTTCCAGAAGTCTACCTTCAGGGCCAATAACTGTTGTATGCAGAGATTGATACATATTTGACTTTGGCATTGCAATATAATCTTTAAAACGGCCAGGAAGTGGCTTCCAATTAGCATGGATTGCCCCTAGAACAGCATAACAATCTTTCACACTATCTACAATTACCCGAATGGCAAATAAATCATAGATTTCTTTAAATTGTTTGTGCTTATCATGCATCTTATGATAGATAGAATAAAGGTGTTTAGGCCGACCATAAACGTCTTCATATGGAATCTTTAATTTATCAAGTTCTTTTTTTGTAATATCAACAGCTTCTTTAATGTACTCTACACGATAATTTCGCTTAGTGTTCATTAATTTAGCAATTTTATAATAATCCTCGGGTTCTAAATACCGCAAAGAAAGATCTTCTAATTCCCATTTGATTGCTCCAATTCCTAATCGATCAGCTAATGGGGCATAAATTTCCATTGTTTCGTTTGCAATTCTTTTTTGTTTTTCAGGCGGCAAATATTTTAACGTTCGCATATTATTCAAACGATCCGCTAATTTAACAATCATCACTCGGATATCCTTACACATTGCCAATAATAATTTACGATGATTTTCTGCCAATTGCTCTTTATGTGATTTATACCTAAATTGACCAAGTTTTGTTACTCCATCAACAATCATTGCAACGGTTTCACCAAACTCTTTTTGAATATCTTCTAACGTATATGGGGTATCTTCAACAACATCGTGCAAAAAACCAGAACTCACGGTTTCAGCATCCATATGCAAATCAGCTAAAATCTTAGCAACTTGAATAGGATGAACGATATAAGGTTCACCTGATTTACGGCGTTGATCTTTATGTGCATCAGCGGCAAATTCATATGCTTTTTTAACCATCTGAAAATCTTGATCATTCATATAACCCTTAACAATTTTTAAAACATCCTGCGAAGTTGATTCTGGTGTTTCTGACACGTTCTCATCCCCTAACTTAATTCACTAAATGCAGAAACTGCTGATAATAAATATAATGGTGCAGTTTCAGTTCTTAATATTCTTGGACCTAATCCAACTTTTTTTACGTTTTCAAATTCCATTGTTTGAATTTCATTTGGGGAAATTCCACCCTCTGGGCCAAAAATAGCTAATAACGATTGACCAGTTCTCATTGTGTCAATCACCTGTCTAAACGCACTTTTTTCACCTTGTTTAGCTGATTCTTCATAAGCAACGATTCTTTGATCAAAAGGTAATTCTAAAATATCCTTTAATGATTTTAAATATTTTACTTCTGGAACTATCGTTCGATGTGACTGTTGGGCTGCATTAACTGCAATCGTTTCTAAACGGGTTAATTTCTTATTGATTCGATTTCCATTCCACTTTGCAATGGACCAATCAGCTGGGAAAAAAATAATTTGATCAACACCTAGTTCAGTTGCTTTCATTGTAATTAATTCGGCTTTATCCTTTTTAGGTAATCCACATGCAATCGTTACTTTTATTGGAAGTTCTACATTATTATTTAATTCTTTCTGGATCTTCATTTTAGGTTGATCATCATTTTGAACTAATTTTGCAATATAAACATTGTGATTAGAATCAACAAACTCAGCTTGATCATCAATTTGAGCACGCATCACTTTTAACCAATGTTGTTTAATTTCATTTGGAACTGGAATCGTTTCATTAGTTGATAACGGTTCATTAAGAAAATAACGTTGCATCTAAATTTATCCTTCCTCTTTAACTGCAATCAATGAGCACCAATCTTTCATTAAGAAAATCTGGGTTACTTTAAAATGATTATCTTTTAGATGTTGTTTGATAAGTGGTAATTTGTCTTGAATAATTCCACCTAAAATTATTTTACTATCCTTTGCTAAACATTTTGACGCTTGGGGAATCATTGGAACCAAAACATCTGGAAGCATATTCGCAACTACAACATCCACTTTATCAGTTATTCCATCTAATAAGTTGTTTGCTTTTACCTCAACGTCTCGGCTAACTGGATTCATTTTAAGATTTAAAAGGGCAGAATCAACAGCAACTTGATCCACATCAAAAGCATTAATTTTGCCTGCTCCCATCCATTTCGCAGCAATACTTAACACTCCAGAACCAGTTCCAACATCATAAATTGACTCCCCACCTAAAAGAGTCGATTCTAATGCTTGAATAGTTAAAATTGTTGTAGGATGAGTCCCGGTTCCAAACGCCATTCCTGGATCTAATTCAATAATATGTTCATCTTTCGAGGTTGGTTTATAATTTTCCCACTTTGGCACAATAGTTAGATAATGGGTAATTCTAGTTGGATGATAATATTTTTCCCACGCCGTTTGCCAACTATTATCAGTAATTTGATGTGGAATAACTTTTGCAGGTGCCGGATTCAGACCATATTGTTTCAAAGAATCAACATGCATTTTTAATTTATCAATAATCTTATCTAATGAAACCGTTTCCGGAAAAAATCCATGAATTTGAATTGGTGCTTGTTGATCATCGATTTGAATACCACTAGCTCCAAATTCCATTAACATATTATTCACAGCTGCTTGAGCTTCATTACTTGTTACAACAATTATTTCTTGCCATTTCATTGCTTAGTATTCCTCCATCACTTTTATGTAAAAAGGCGCGAGTTGATTTAATTATATCAACTTGCGCCTTATTCTGCTATTTTTACCTATTCAGTCATTTCACCCTGTACTTTAGCTTGATTCAATTCACGTTCATTGGCTGCTTTTGCTCTTTTCTTTGCCAACTTCCGTTCATGTTGAAGTAAATGAGTCTTTAAATAAGTTAATAACTCATATTCATTTTTAAAAACTCGTGGATGTTTTTGTTTATGGAGGCGTAAATCGATTTCATTAATTTTTTGACGACCTGTCCAACGATGACCATATCTAACAATTAGACGGTTCTTTAACCGTTTTCGACCAAAATGAAAGACATATACATTATCTGGAACCATCATTGGTCTAATATAACTTTTTTTATAGTAATAACCATTTTCTCTTAAAAATTGTTTTGTTTGTCCTAACATCTAATCCACCTCCTCTTTATTTTAGAATATAGTTGTTAATATCATAATTGAAATTTTAAAAAAAGGCAAATCTTCTCAATATAATAATAAAAAGTCCTGAAAGAACTCCTCCAGGACTTTTCATTGTTAATTATTTTGCTTCAGAATCTTTTTTCTTAAGATCATCAGTAACTTCACCAACATTACCAACATCAATTGCTTGGTGTTTCAAACTTGGGAAGATCTTCTTATCGGACCAACCAGTAATTGCTCCTTGGAATAAGAAAGCAAAAATGGTTCCAATTCCAAAGTTCATTAATCCAAATTGGAATGCGGCAATAATAGCCATAATTGTAGGTGGAATATATGATAACCACATCGCTTTTACGGCATTACCGTTACAATACTTAAAACGTAAAATTTGCATTAAATCATCGGCTGGATGCAATGCGATATTTACACGTTGGTAAATAGAAATTGCAACCCCAATAAATGTGACTCCTAAGAAGTTCAAGAAAATATAGAAAATTATCATTCCAATTCCATGAGCTGTAGGAAAATGACTATCAAATATATTGAAGAAGAATTGAATCAATAGAGAGAAAGGTCCTAAGAAACAAATGTTTCCAATAAGGCGTTTCCAACTAAATTTACCAACTAAGATCATATTAACGAAGGTAATGATAAGACCTAATCCAAAGAATGCCCAAAATAAGGCTGCTGGATTATTCATACCAAAGATCATATGCCCTAAATTACTTTCAGCTGCAGTCCAGTAAGCTGAACCTAAGAATGCTGGATGAACCTTTGAACTTGAAACAAGGGTTAAAACGTTACCAGCAGAATTAATAATTAATGAAATGACAAAGTACACGATTGCACTTGTCATAGAAATGGTACGTGTAGACTTTGTACTACCATTTTTCATTTATGAATCACCCGTCCTCACTTTGTGAAGTTTTGTTTAATCAATCTTTTTTTAATGATTAACTTTATATCTATTATTATATATCATTGTGAAAATAATAACAAATAAATCTTTAATCTTTTTAAAATTATCTATTGATATCATTCAAATAGACCCAGGCAATTAAATGATCTTTTCTTACTAGAACATACTTTAATCCTAATGGTTCATTAAATGATGTCGACCTAATTTGCATTCCCTTTAGGACTTCGAACCATTCTTCTTTTTCATTATAGTTCTTGATGAAACCAGCTGAATCAGAATTTGTAAAGTCTTTATCACGTTTCCACAATATAGCTCCATCATGCAATTTAACCTTATCTTCAAGTCCCCATTGTTTCCAGTTAACATCTGTATCAGCATATACATTATCATCATTCAATAATTGTTCAACGACCCGTTGCGTTGCGTGACCATCCATCCATTGATCGTACTTATTAATAAATGATAAGTATTTTTCATTTAATTGCCAATTATCAAAGACATTATCTAAAGCACTAATAACTTCATCGTTTGTTTTAACAATTGGACCTGGAGCTTCTTTCCTAAAATCAAAATAGAACCCTCGGGTATTGTTAGCATACTTATCAAAGTCATAAGCAAAAAATATCATTGGCCGTTTTAAAATTGAGTAATCAAACATTACTGATGAATAATCTGTAATCAAAACATCACTAATTAAATATAAATCAGAGATATCTGGATAATCACTACAATCAATTGCAACACTATCATCAGACAAATCCAATTGATTAGAAATTAAATAATGAGCCCTAATCAGTACCTTCACTTTATTACCAAAGTGTTGCTTAATTTTATTTAAATCTAGATGTAATTTAGCAACAAATTCATCGTTTCGAATGAATTCATTATCACGCCAAGTTGGCGCATATAAAATTACTTTTTTGTTAGGAGAAATATTCAAGCGTTGTTTGATTCGATCAATATATTCCTGATCAGCATTAACTAAAATATCATTTCTTGGATAACCGGTTAGTAACATCTGATTAGCATCCATTTGAAAAGTTCTTTGCATAATTTGATTGGAATATTCATTAGGTGCAATTAAATAATTCCAACGTTTCGCATCACGATACACTTGTTGATGGTACTTAATCGCATTACTACCTGGCATCGTTACTAATGAAACATCTGTCCCAATTTTTTTCAATGGTGTTCCATGCCAAGTTTGAAGAACTTTTGAACCCTGTGGCACTTTCCAACGAAATGGTCGCCGAACATTAGTAACAAAATACTTAGCTTGTGCTTGTTTGAATATCCCCCGATACCCAAATCTCTTAATATAAGGTAGCTTCTGTTCTTTAAAATAATCAACTTTTTCAGGATTGGCATCCCAATATAATTTATATTCAGGATGGTTATCCCGCATATATTGATAAATAGCTTTTGGATTATCAGAATATTGCATCCCAAAGAAACTATCAAAAATAACAATTTTTCGTTTTGGAAGGTGTCTACCTAAATATTTTAATACTTTAGCTTGCAAGTCTTTGATCTTAAATAAATGCCAAAATTTATTAAAGATAATACTAGTTTCAATTTCTTGGTCTAATTCATTGTTATGGGTGTTTATAACGGTTTCAACTACTTGTTGTGTAGCATCCCCATTATTACCATATTCAGCATAAAGGTCATGGAATTTTTGTAATTTATCATGATAATCAGCTGTCAACTGATCAAAATTAGATAACCACTTAATTAACTCAGAATTTGTTTTAACGATTGGTCCAGGCATTTGACGTTCGTAATCAAGATAAACACCTCGATTGTGATTATCTAAATACCAATCTTTATCATATGCAAAGAAAATCATTGGTCTTTGTAAATGTGCATAATCAAACATTACAGATGAATAATCTGTGATTAAAACATCACTGATTAAATATAAATCATTAATATTGTTATAATCACTTACATCATAAACAAAGTTAGGTAGATTGTAAAAATGATTGGAATGAGCAACGAAATAATGAAGGCGAACCAAAATAACGTATTCGTCAGATAAATTCTGTTTCATTTTTTCTAAATCTAATTCAAAATCAAAGCCTCCATCATTTCGATAAGTAGGTGCATATAATACAACTTTTTTATCTACTGGAACGTTTAATTTATGTTTGATAGATTCAATATACTTTGAGTTATTATTTGTGTACAGTTCATCATTTCTAGGGAATCCAGAGCGAATAATTTTTTGATGATAATCAAAAGCATTCGCTGCAGTTTTAGCCATATAATCTGATGGAACAACCAAATAATCCCATCGTCGGTTTCGGCGAGCAAACGCCATTTGAATTTTACGGGGCGAGTTTCTAAAGTGGGGTTCATCAAATCCCATATGCTTTAAAAACGTTCCATGCAAAGTTTCGACTTCAATTTGATTCTTCCGTTTTAAATATTCATTTGGGAAGTTAGTATTTTGAAATAAATATTTAGCAGTAGCTAAATAATACCAATACTTTAATGTTCCAGTTCGAACTCGTTGTCCACCATGATCAATCGGGATTTGACGATTATTAAAGAACCAAACCGTTTTAATTGACGGATCATAGTTTTGCAAATATTCATAAATTGCCTTTTCATTACTACTGAACTGTGAAGCCCAGTAAGAATCAAAGACTGCCACTTTTTTCAAAGGTAAGTGACGCATTAGTGGATACAATAATGAAAATGATAATGCTCGCCGACTTCTCTTTTTATCAGCAAAGCCATAGAACGGTTGTTGAATTTTCAAATGCAATGATCCCTTACGATCACTTTCGACAGCATATTTAATAATATCCTTGTCTGCAAATGTTAAATCCTTTTTACCATGAATAAGTTCATTATCTATTTTAATTGATAATGCTCTCACATGACCATTTATCTTTGCATAAGCAGTTAATAAATAATTACCTGCTAAAACATTCAATTGTTTCTTTTTCTTATCAGTTAATTTAATTACAAAATTAATTTTATTATGATTTAATTTTATTTCATTATCTTCAGTTGTTAATAAGTATCGTCGTGATTTACTTTTATTAATTAATTCAATTTTAAAGCTATTTACACCAATGTTTAAAGGAACTACGTTAAAATCAAAACTAGCATTAAACGTCAAAACGTTATTTTTCATTTTATAATGTTGAATTTTAATTGGCCTGTAATTTTTAATTACATGAATTCCATCCTTCAAATTATAAATGAAATTGAACTGTTGGCTTTTATCAATTGGTAACGTTTCTTGAGCTTGTGTTTTGTCATAAAGATACTCGACTGTTTTATTCGTTGGTTTATGACGAAGAACGACCGTTAAATTTTGATCTAATAACTCTTCATTATCAATTTCAGATAAATCAAAATCAAGAGTTTTATCAATTCGAAAATTACCAACTATTGACATCTGTGCATTTTTTAAAATTGGTAAAATATTATTAGCATCAAGAACATTTGCATTAAAAATTAAATGCCCAGCATTTATTTTAGGAGCATTAATCCAGTTAACATTATCTGATCCAACGATACTAAGTGGAAATACACCAAAAGTTAATTCATTATTAGTGTTAAAATCTGTCTTAATTCGATATTTATCGGTATGAAGACCGTCAAATTTAGCACTTAATTGACGAGCAAAATCTCCAACAAATCGGCTAGCTTTAAACTTATTTGCAATGTTCCCATTCATTTTAATCATCCAAATTCCTGCTCCTAATTTATCAGCAGCCTTTTTGTAATTAAAATTAAAACGATAACGTGAATTGGTCCATAACCCATTTGGTTTTAAAACTCTTTTATATAATGGTGTCGTTTTCCGAGCAAAATCAATCTTAATTGCTTTATTATTTTCAATATTAATCAATTTAGCGGAAATTTTTTCATTATAGTTTTCATTTGTGCCAATCTTTTTTGTCATTGGCAGTCTACTAATCCGAAACATTCCATTTCCGTTTATTTCTTCAGATTTTAAATTAACATTAAGACGATTTAAAATCTGTTCATTTGGGAACATATTATCACAATAAGAAAGTGAATTTAAAACATCTGCATGCTTCATTGTTGGAAAGAAAAATTTAGGATGATGATTAAATAGTCCTTGTTTAAATTTACCAACATTTTTAACATAGGTGTACTTAGTCAATAATTGAAAATCACCGTGTTTGATTGCATAGTATTGAAGTTGTTGTTTTAAGGGAACTTCTTTAATCAAGGGTGAGTCCCATAAATTCCAATATCTTAAAAATAAATAAGTTAATTCTTGAACCTTATAAACATAATCTTCCTCAGCATTCCCAATTTCATCCAAAAAGATTGCTAAATCAAGAGTTAGAACTTTCTTTTCTAAAGTTTTATACACTTTTGAATCAACATCGTAACCTGATGTAATCAATAACTGACTACATTGATTCAAAGCATTCAAACGGTTTTGATAATTATTCAAGGCATTACGACTTTGAGTAATTGAATCACTTGTCTCACGCCAACGCCATTGATAAACGACATTTTTAATGGTTGATGTATTTTGAGATGCTAAATGAACCTCCAGCGTAAATGGAATATCTTCATAAATAATTCCAACTTTAAATTTAATCTGATGATCAATTAAGAATTGCCGATTGTACACTTTGTTCCAAACTGTCGTATCATATAACAACTCTGGAGCTCGGTCTAAAGTTAAATGATTACGATTATCCTTAATTGCAAAAGAATGTAAGTATGATGGAATGTCTTGTTTTAACGAATTAAAACGATTTACAAATCCAGCAACTACATCCGCATGGTTAACTTCAGCTGTATACATTAAATTAGTATATGCATCAGCTGGGACAATATCATCACCATCTACAAATGCAATATACTTTCCTGTTGCTTTTTCCATCCCATAATTTCTGGTGGTACTAATCCCCCCATTTTCTTTATGGTATGCATGAAAATAATCATATTTTTCAGCATATTGATCAATAATATCGCTGGTCCCATCTGTCGAACCATCATCAACCAAAATAACTTCTAAGCGATCTTTTGGAAAAGCTGTCATTTGAACTGAATCCAAACAATCTCTCAAAAAATGAGAGACATTATAACAAGCTATAATTACACTTAAATCGATTGATTCCATTAGCTCACTCCATTACTTATTTTCATCATTTTTAAACATTTTATTTACCACTCTTGCTGAAGCATGACCATCATCCCAGGCGTTAAACCTTTGATTAAACTTCTCATATTTTTCTTTATATTCTTTCTTAACGTTATCAATTCCCTGAAGAGCATTTAAAACATCATCATTAGTCTTCAATAAAGGTCCTGGTAAATCGGTCTTCATATCAATATAAAAGCCTCGCAAAGCACTTGCGTATTGATCATAATCATAAACATAGTACAAAATTGGTCGTTTCAAAATCGCATAGTCAAAGAAAACACTAGAATAATCAGTAATCAAAACATCTGAAATTAAATACAATTCAGCAATATCATCATAGTTAGATTCATTATAAACAAAATCACCAAATGAAGATGTATCAAGATGATTAGTAATAAAGTAGTGAGTTCTCAAAACCATTACATAGTCATCACTTAAATGTTTTCTAAGATTAGCAATATCTAAAGTTAAACTAAACTTATAATGTCCAGGAGAGAAGAATTGGTTGTCACGCCAAGTAGGTGCATATAAAATTACCTTCTTATCTAGTGGAATTCCTAGCTTTTGCTTAATTCGCTTAGCAATTTCATCACGATTAGGATCATTTAAAATATCATTTCTAGGATATCCAGATTTTAGCATCTTAGATTGGGGATACATAAATGCATGTTCAAAAATATCATACGAATATTGATTTGCAGTAACTAAATTATCCCATTGTCTAGATTGATTATAGAATGTTTTCTTGTATAAATGAGAAGCACTTGCAACATTATCCATATCAAATACCAATCGTTTCAAAGGTGTCCCATGCCATGTTTCTAAGAAATACATTCCTGGACGTTTAACGAACCATTCTGGTTGGCGCATATTAAATACAAAATACTTAGCTGTTGCTAAATATTCCATATATTTAAACCCAAATCTTTTTACAACAATCGTATTCGGTTGATCCTTTAAATCGTTTTTAACAGTGTCCATGTGTTCTTCATCAGCAATCCAAACACATTTAAAACGATTTGGATAATGCTTTTGAATATACTCATAAATATACTTTGGACTATCAGAATAATTTCGACCTAAAAATGATTCGAATAAAATCACATTATTTTTAACTTCACGTTTGGTGTATATCTTTTCATACATTGCTCGTGGTAGATTTTTACCCCGCTTTTTAACAATCTTATGAACTTGGCGAGTTGCAATAAGTGATTTCATTAATTTCTTAGCCTTAGGGAAATTCCCCTTTTCAATTGATTTCATAATACTACGACTAATTGGATTAATTTCACTAAATGCTTCACTATCTAATAATTGTAAATACTCTTGCAATAATTCAAACTCTTTATCATCATTATTACTAATATTATCTGAATCCTCAATTACAGCTTTATAAAAGAAACGATGAAGTGTTCTAATCGAATGTTGACCGAACATTAACTTTAACTGGGCATTTTTCAAATTTGAATAAGCCATAATCCAAGAACTAATCATTTTAATCCAACGATCTGATCTCTTAACTTGCGATAACGAAGGATCATTAATTGGGTCATTATGCAAAGTTAAAATATATTTATAGTCAGCTAGTCGAATAATCTGTTTGGATAAATCTAAAACTGAAAGCATGAACATCAAATCTGCATATAAGTCATTTTCAGCATCAAATATCAAATTAAATCGTTCAATTAAAGAACTAGCAATTACTTTTCCAGAAACGATTAAATCTGCATACATTCTATCAAAATGATTATTACCGCTATATACCCAATAACGATTGTTCAACCAATTTTGATACAATAGGTCATCAGTCATCTTATTAACATCTTGACTTAGATAATTAAAGTTTCTAGTCGTAGGGCGAGCTTTCTTCTTACCACCCCAATCAGGCAAGACATCATTGGCATGTTTGCCTAATTTTAGCTCATTAAAATAAGCATTTTCAGTTTCATAAGTATAATAATAATTCAAATCGATTATTGAATCATCAGATTGAGGTAATATTTTACTAACTGCATCGATTGCATCTTCAGTTAAGAAATCATCAGCATCAACAAAAACAAAATAATCTCCACTAGCGATTTTCATTGCCTTATTACGTGCATCAGCAACTGTATTCCCAGTGAATTTAACTACTTTAGTAGTAAAATTAGTTTTAGGTAAGTTTAATTTATCATTATTAGATGCAATAATCCATTCAAAGTCCAAATTTGTTTGATCATTCAAATTCTGAGCTAATAATGTCAATTTATTAGCATCACGTTCACTGCATGGTGTGATTATACTAAATTTCATTAGATTAATCCCTTCCTAAGTATTGATTAATAATCGAAAATGGCTTTTTTAAAGTTAGTTGGCGCTTTTCAGCAGCAGATAAATTATTAACAATGTTTTTTAGCTTTTTTTTCAATTCAACATTATTCAATTTATTAGTCATTTTAACCGCAATTGCCAATTCAGATATAGCAAAAGAATTATACTCACTCAATAAATTTTCATCCATAATGATAGGTTTATCATTAAATAATTTAATAATTTCTTTAATGAATTCTTGATGATCATCTGGACTTAAAATTAAAGTTGGCATTTTAACTTGAATCCAAGATGGAATATTAACAAGTTTGTCCACCATATACTTAGTAATCCCATTGTCCATTTGGTCTAAATCATTTGTTTTTACATGAAATAAGACATTTTTTCCTAAGAAATCAATCATTGTAAAAGCTAAAGCATGGCGTTTAACGGTATCTCTAAGTTGATATTGTTGTAATCCTAATATCATTTTTAATTCTAAATTCAAAGGAATATCAAATACTTCCGTATTAAGTGATATCCCCAATAAAGACTTCATTGTATCAATATAAACTTCATTTACTAAAATTAATTTATCTCCTAATTGAGATTGGAGATCTTGTTGATTATTTAAATAATCAGATATCAATAACTCTGCTGGATGACGATGAATAATTGTTTTCCATTGAAGCATTGCATTAGGTAAAAGTGCATCTCCAACACTTAAATTTAACCAGTAAGTTTTTTCATTCTGATTTAATTGAACATCTGAATAGTTATTAACCACTTGTATTAAAGAATCTTTTTTAACTACTTCATCTAAAATGGAACCATTAATTGAACTATTTTTCTTCAAAACTAATTGATATTTAACACCATTTTGTTCTTTAATATTTTTAAGAAAAGAACTTAAATTATGTTGATTTAAGTAATCATCGACTAAAACATTAATTATAAATTTCATTATGACCCCCACAATTTCTATTCCGTAATTGTAGTACTAATGTACTATTTATCGCCTTTTTCATCTTCATCTGTTTTTAAAACCGCCATAAATGCTTCTTGTGGAATATCAACTTTTCCAACAGCTTTCATTCGTTTTTTACCGGCTTTTTGTTTTTCCAGTAACTTCATTCGTCTAGTTCTGTCACCACCATATAACTTAGCAGTAACATCCTTACGATATGCTTTCACATTGCTTCTGGCAATAACTTTAGCACCAATTGTTGCTTGAATTGGAATTTCAAAATTTTGACGTGGAATAATGTTCTTTAACTTTCCAACAATGTCTCTGGCACGATTAGCTGCAAACGAACGATGGGAAATAAAACTTAACGCATCCACTTTTTCTCCATTTAGCAAGATATCAATCTTAACTAAATCACTAGGAACATATCCATCTAGTTCATAATCAAAAGAAGCATATCCACGGGTACTTGATTTCAACTTATCAAAGAAGTCAAAAATGATTTCAGAAAGTGGCATTTTGTAAATAACGTTAACTCGAATATCATCTAAATAATCCATTGTGACGAATTTACCACGACGATTCTGACAAAGATCCATTACCGGTCCAACATAATCATTTGGTACCATCACTGTTGCTTTAACGAACGGTTCTTTAATTTCTTTAATTGAACTGGCATCTGGCATTTCAGAAGGATTATGAACATCATGTTCTTCACCATCAGTAGTATAAGCATGGTAAGTTACAGACGGTGCCGTTGTAATTAAATCTAAATTGAATTCACGCTCTAAACGTTCTTGAACAACGTCCATATGCAAAAGACCTAGAAATCCACAACGAAATCCAAATCCTAAGGCTTTAGATACTTCTGGTTCAAACTCTAAAGCAGCATCATTCAACTTTAATTTTTCAAGTGCTTCTCTTAAATTATCAAACTTAGCATTATCAGTTGGGTATAACCCGGCATAAACCGTTGGATTCATTTCACGATAACCAGGTAATGCCTTATCAGCAGGATGAACTGCACTGGTAATCGTATCCCCAACTCGTGTCTTAGTAATATCTTTGATTGCCGCAGTAATGTATCCAACATCACCAGCCATTAAGTAATCTCTTTTAACTGGATGTGGTGAGTTAACCCCGACTTCATCTACTTCATAATCTGCATTTCCATTCATTAAATGAATCTTATCACCAGGTTTAACGATTCCTTCATAAATACGAACACTTAGAACCACACCTCGATAATCATCATAAATTGAATCAAATATTAACCCCTTAAGCGGTTTATCAAGATCTCCATCAGGAGCTGGAATTACTTTTACAATTTGTTCTAATAAGTCAGAAACTCCTAATCCTGTTTTAGCACTTACTAAACTAGCATCATTGGCATCTAAACCAATTTCATCTTCAATTTCTTTTTTAGTCCCATCAACTTGAGCTGAAGGAAGATCGATCTTATTGATGACTGGTAAAATTGTTAAATCATCATCAATCGCTAAATAAACGTTAGCAATCGTTTGGGCTTCAACTCCTTGAGTTGCATCAACAACTAACAATGCTCCTTCACAAGCCGCTAAACTTCTAGACACTTCATATGCAAAATCAACGTGGCCTGGAGTATCAATTAAATGGAACTCATAGTCATGACCATCTTTAGCATGATACGTTAATTTAACTGCATTTAATTTAATCGTAATTCCACGTTCACGTTCCAATTCCATATTATCTAACAATTGGTTTCGCATATCACGTTTAGCAACCGTATCAGTTAATTCCAAAATTCGATCAGCTAATGTTGACTTTCCATGATCGATATGGGCAACAATTGAAAAATTACGGATGTATTTTTGACGTTCTTTTAATTCATTTAAATCCATGTCATTGCCTACCTTTATTCGTATTATTCCTTTTACCATTATAACAACAAATTAACTTAAATAAAAACGAGTGTTAGATAGTTTAACATTATCCAACACTCGTTAATTATTTTTTAACTATTTCTTATCGAAAGCATCTTTCATTTTATCAAAGAAGCTATTTGTCTTATTAACGTCATCGCCACCCGCTTTAGCATATGCTTGAAGAGCTTCCCTTTGTTTCTTGTTCAAACTCTTAGGGGTAACAACAGTTACTTCAACTTTTTCGTCTCCGCGACCACTGCGGTTAATATTAGGAATTCCTTTACCACGTAACTTGAACTTAGTTCCAGTTTGAGTTCCGGCAGGAATCGTTAACTTCAATTTACCATCTTCGCTCTTATTATCATCGTCCAAAGCATGAACAATAACTTCACTTCCTAAAGCAGCTTGAGCAAATGAAATTGGTTGCTTATAAATGATTGTAGTTCCTTCACGTTCAAAGTACTTACTTCTTCTTACAGAAAAGACAATGAACAAATCACCATGAGGTCCACCATTATCACCAACTTCACCTTCACCCTGAAGACGCATTTGTTGACCATCATCAACACCAGCTGGAACAGAAACAGAAACTTCATGAGTTTGAGAAGTTTTACCAGTTCCATGACAAGTAGGACACTTATCAGGAATTTCTTTTCCAGTTCCATGACATACTGGACAAGTTTGTTGACTTTGCATCCGACCAAGTGGGGTATTGGTTTCAGTAATGATAACTCCTTGACCATGACAACGAGAACATGTCTTAGCCTTAGTTCCCGGTTTAGCCCCAGTTCCATGACAAGTTAGACATTCACTATCACGACTGTACTTAATTGTAGTCGTTTTACCATATACCGCTTCAGCAAATGTTAAATCCATTTGGTATTGTAAATCTCTTCCAGGACGAGGTTGATTTGGATTGGTTCGACGACCACCACCAGCTCCGCCACCGAAGAAAGAACTGAAGATGTCATCAAAACCACCAGCACCACCACCGAAGCCACCAAAGCCACCGGCACCGCCGCCATAACCACCAGCGCCGCCACCAAAACCTTGTGGGCCATCAGCAGAACCATATTGATCATAGTTAGAACGTTTTTGTTTATTACCTAATACTTCATACGCTTCAGTAATTTGCTTGAATTTTTCTTCTGCACCAGGTGCTTTATTAACATCAGGATGATACTTGGCTGCTAAACGACGATAAGCATGCTTAATATCACTATCACTGGCGTTTCGATCGACACCTAGGACTTTATAATAATCTTCTTGAGCCATAAATTAACCCCCTAATAAAAATGATTATAACATACTAAATTAACATAAAAAGCCAAAGTCTAACAACAGCAGACCTTGACTTTTTATACTGTGCCAAATAATCACTATTTAATTATTTGTCGTTTTTCTTATCGTCATTAACGTCGTGGAAATCACCATTAACAGTGTTGTCGTCATCCTTCTTATCGGAAGCATCACCATTAGCTTGTCCTTGTGCGCCTTGACCTGGTTGACCTTGTTGTTGTTGATATAATTTAACTGCTAATTCTTGAACTTTCTTGTTAAGATCATCCTTCTTAGCCTTCATATCATCAAGATTACCAGACTTCTTAGCTTCCTTTAATGCATCTTCTGCATCTTTAGCAGCCTTGATTTCATCATCTGAAACTTTACCTTCAACTTCTTTCAAAGTCTTATCAGTTTGGAAAATAGCTTGGTCAACTTCATTCTTCAAGTCAACTTCTTCTTTACGCTTGTTATCAGCATCGGCATTTTCCTTAGCTTCATTCATCATCTTATTGATTTCATCGTCAGAAAGACCATTGGAATCCTTAATAGTAATCTTTTGTTCCTTACCAGTACCCTTATCCTTAGCGGATACGTTAACGATACCGTTCTTATCAATATCGAAAGTAACTTCGATTTGAGGAACACCACGAGGTGCAGGTGGAATATCCGTTAATTGGAATTGACCAAGGGTCTTATTATCAGCAGCCATTGGACGTTCACCTTGTAGAACATGGATATCAACAGCTGGTTGATTATCAGCAGCAGTTGAGAACGTTTGACTCTTAGAAGTAGGAATGGTTGTATTACGATCAATTAACTTAGTGAAGACACCACCCATTGTTTCAATACCAAGGGATAATGGAGTAACATCAAGTAAAACAACATCCTTAACATCACCAGTCAAGACACCACCTTGAACAGCAGCACCTAAAGCAACAGCTTCATCAGGATTGATTGAATGGTTTGGTTCTTTACCAGTCCAGTTCTTAACAGCTTCTTGAACTGCAGGAATCCGAGTAGAACCACCATTTAAGATAACAGTATCAATATCAGATGCAGATAAACCAGCATCCTTTAATGCGTTATCAACAGGTGCCTTAGTCTTATCAACTAAGTCAGATGTTAATTCATTGAACTTAGTCCGAGTTAACTTCATGTTCAAGTGAAGTGGGCCTTGGTCTCCAGATGCAATAAATGGAAGGCTGATTTCAGTTTCAGTAACACCTGATAAATCCTTCTTAGCTTTTTCAGCAGCATCCTTTAGACGTTGTAAAGCCATCTTATCCTTAGATAAGTCAATACCATTTTCCTTCTTGAAACCATCTACTAACCAGTCCATGATTCTCTTATCGAAGTCATCCCCACCTAAATGGGTATCACCATTAGTAGAAAGTACTTGGAATACTCCATCACCTAATTCAAGGATAGAAACATCAAAAGTACCACCACCAAGGTCATAAACAAGAATCTTTTGATCCTTATCTTTTTTATTTAAACCATAAGCTAATGCAGCTGCAGTAGGTTCATTAATAATTCTCTTAACGTCTAATCCAGCAATTTTACCAGCATCTTTAGTTGCTTGACGTTGGGCATCATTAAAGTAAGCAGGAACAGTAATAACTGCTTTATCAACAGTATCACCAATGTAAGCTTCAGCATACTTCTTGATGTATTGTAAAATCATTGCTGAAATTTGTTGAGGAGTGTATTTCTTACCATCAACATCAACACGATAATTGTTATCACCCATGTGACTCTTGATTGAAACAACCGTGTTTGGGTTAGTGATCATTTGACGTTTTGCAACTTCACCAACTTGGACTTCACCGTCTTTAAATGCAACAACTGATGGTGTAGTTCTTGAACCTTCTGGATTAGGAATAATCTTTGGTTCGTTACCTTCAAGAACTCCAACGGCGGAGTTCGTAGTACCTAAATCAATACCAATAATTTTATTACTTGCCATTATAAAATCCCTCGTTTCTTAAATTTATTTATTGAGCAACGATTACCATTGCTGGACGTAAAACACGTCCTGACAATGTATAACCGTTCTGTAAGACTTCAACAACTGTATCAGCAGGATGTTCATCATCTGATGGTACAGTTTGAACAGCCTGGTATAATGTTGGATCAAACTTTTGTCCCTTTGGTTTCATTTCTTCAACTTTGTTTTCCACCAAAGCTTTATCAAGATGTTTTGTAACCATCTCAACTCCAGACTTAAGTTTTTTACCAGCCTCATCGTTAACTTCAACTGCTAAAGCCCGTTTTAAGTTATCAACAACTGGAATAATACTAGTTGCTAACTTTTGTCCATCATACTTCAACAAGTTCGCTTGATCTTGTTGTGCATGTCGTTGAACATTCTTAACTTCAGCTTCAGCTCGCAAGTAACTGTCTTCCATTTTGTCTAGTTTAGCTTTCAAATCAGCAATTTCTTGCTTTAAAGCTTTATCACTAGATTTATCAGATTTAACTTGCTTCTTTGAGGTTTCCTTAGCTTCATCAGATTTAGTATGAACATCTTTTTGTTCAGAATGCTTTTTCTTATCTGCCAAGTCAATTCCTCCTTTTATTTATTTTCATCGTAATAACCGAGTAGCTTATCAGCCAACTCCTTACGAAATGCCCCAACCAAACCAATAATTCTAGAATACGGCATTCGTGTTGGACCTAATACAGCGATTACGCCACGACCATGTGCACCAACATCATAAGAACCAGTAATTAAACTATAATTCTTCAGTAGCTTATTATTAGACTCACTACCAATTTTAACGGATATTGGTTGATCTGAATTACCAATAAAATCCCTAACATCATTGCTATCTTTAAGGAATGAATATAAAGGCTTAAGATAACTCACATCATCATGTTTAACAAAGTCCAATAAATTGTACTCACCACTGACATATAAATTATCATTAAAAGATTGAGCTAATACTTCATCAAACGTTTTAATAAAACCAGCAGGAGTATGTAAGTATTTCTGAATTTCGGATGTGATTTCTGACTTCAAAATCTTCATTACATCTGAAATCGATTTTCCAACCAATTTATCATTGATCAATTTTGTAACGGCTTCTAATTGCTCACCCGTAACAGTTTTATCAACTTGAAATGTTTGGTTTTCCACATCTCCATCATCAGTAATAATAATTGCAATTACGCGATGATTACCAAGTGGAACTAATCTAAAACCAGATAACTTACGTTCACCAATTTGTTCCGGCTTAAAAGTAATTGTTGTATAATCAGTCAACTGAGAAAGAATATTTGCAGACTCTTTAACAATTTCATCAATATGATCAAAATGAACATCAAATGATTTATGAATCAACGATAAATCCTGTGGAGTTACCGTTAAATCATGTTTAAGATGATCCACATAGTATCGATATCCCTTGATTGAAGGTACCCGACCAGAAGATAAATGAGTTTTTGTAATCAAACCTTGTTTTTCTAAATATGCCATCTCATTCCTGATAGTCGCAGAACTAACATGAATTGGTAGTTGACTAGTCAACACTTTAGAGCCGACTGGCTGACCAGAGGTCGTATAACCTTGAATAATCGCTTTTAAAATAATCGCTTGACGATCGGTCAACATAATCAATCACCCCTTTTTTAGCACTCATAATGGTCAAGTGCTAAGGCACATATATAATATACCAAAATTCCCATTTAAAAGTCAAAGAAAAGACTCATTTTAAATTAAAATATTTTCTAGTCTCATTTTCATCTATTTTAAGTTGTTTGATCAATGGCTTAACACCAGTATATTTTACTTCTCCACGTAACCATTTCAACCACTTAACATTTACAACTTCACCATAAATATTTTGATTAAAATCTAATAAGTTGATTTCAATCGTTACTGGATTATTATTTCCAAACGTTATGTTGCGACCGATTTGAGCCATCCCAGGATACCAATTTTCTCCGATTTGCATCGAAACGATGTATACCCCTTCTTTTGGTAACCATTGATATGCACTTGTTTCAACGTTAGCAGTTGGAAAACCAAGTTCTCTCCCGCGTGCTAATCCATGAACAATCGTCCCTTTGATTTCAAAAGATCGAGTAAGTAATTCATTTACATTTTCTACTTTACCTTCATCTAATAACTTACGAATTAAAGTTGAACTAATTTTTTGATTGTTGATTTTAATTTCCGGAACAGTAACTACATCAATCTGACCATGTGTATATTCATTCAAACGAACCATCGTTGCTAGTTTACCTGATCCATAAGTATGGTCAAATCCTGCTACTACCGTGTCAGCTTTTAATTGAATTAAATAGTTATCAACAAATTCTTGAGGTGTTTGTTCTTGAAACATTCCTGTATAACTAACTTGATAAACGATATCAACACCTAATTCTTCAAATAGTTCCATCTTTTTTTCATTCAAAGTTAAATATCGACGGTCTTGGATATTTAATTGTTTATATACTAATTGAGGATGATGATCATAAGTTAAAACAGATAATGGGAGCTGCTTTTCTTTTGAGATCTTAGCTGCAGATTTAATAACATTTTGGTGTCCTAAATGAACACCATCAAAAAATCCCATTGCCATCACTGATTTTACTGACGGTTGATAATTATTAATTGGATGTCTTAATTTAACAATTTTCATCATAATTCCTCACTTATTACTAAACATTTTTAATGGTCGGTATTGTTCATTCTTGATTTGATATAACGCCTTTGCTTGTCTATCATACTTTAACACAACTTGACTGGGTTGTTGAGCGACTTTATTCAAATTTAAGAAACCACCGTTTTGAACTATTTTCCATTCTTTTTCTGATAAATTATGAACAGGATAATCAACAAGGGCATGGTCAATCGGATATATAAACTTATTTAAATCATTATTTTTAGCAGCCTCTTTTAGCTGCTCTAAAGTACAAGTTTGATCTAACGTAAAATGACCACTTTCAATTCTAGTTAAACTAGTCATCGTCGCTGGAACTTCTAATAACTGACCTAACATTATTGCTAAAGTTCTAACGTATGTGCCTTTTCCACAACTCACTTCAAATAAGAATTTTTGTGTTTTCTGTTTAGAATTATATTCACTTTTAGAAGTCATTTTAAATTCATTAACTTTAACATAGCGGACGGGACGTTCCACTTTTTCACCAGCTCTTGCATATTCATAAAGCCTTCTTCCATTAACTTTAACTGCTGAATACATGGGCGGAATTTGTTTTAACTTGGGTGATTCGAGTTGATGCATTTTATCCTGAATCTCTGAATCAAGGAATGGTTCTTTAATTTCTTGTTTATCCACAACCTCGCCATCCAGGTCTTCAGTAGTTGTGGAAAAACCGAATGTAATTTCTCCTCGGTACTTTTTTCCAGACATCATTAAAAAGTCAACCACCTTCGTCCCACTACCTAAACATATTGGTAAGACACCGTCTACGTTCGGGTCTAATGTCCCACTGTGCCCCACTTTTTTCATGTGAACAATTTTTCTGATTTTACTTACACAATCAAAACTTGTCATTCCACGATCTTTATTTAACGGAATAATTCCATCCATAATTTCACCTCATTATAAAAAAAAGACGAAATTGCTTTCGTCTCCATTTTTAAATATTAATAATATTTTAACGATCTTCACGTTCCAACTTATTGATCAAACTATCAATCTTACTTCCATATTGAATTGATGGATCTAATTTAAACTGAATCGTTGGAACCTTGTAAATATGTCTTAAACGTGAACCTAACTCACTTCGAATTAAACCAGTTGCATGATCTAATCCAGATTGAGTCCGTTTTTCATCCTTTTCCTGATCGGATAAAATGCTGTAGTAAATCGTGGCTTGTTGTAAATCACCAGTTACTTCAACACCTGTAATGGTTACTCCTTGGACGCGAGGATCACGAATGCGCTTTAATAAGACATCGTTAACTTCTCTTTGAATTTCTTGTTGTAATCTTCCAACTCGATATTGAGCCATAATTAAACGCTCCTTTTTTAATCTCTAGGAACTTCTTTCATAACATAAGCTTCAATGACGTCGCCTTGCTTAATGTCATTGTAGTCTTCGATAGTTAAACCACATTCAAATCCTTGCTTAACTTCTTTAGCATCGTCCTTGAAACGCTTCAAACTACCTAATTCACCATTGTAAACAACAACTCCATCACGGATCAAGCGAACTTTACTATCACGGTTAACAACACCAGTAGTGACCATTCCACCAGCAATCGTTCCAACTTTAGAAGCTTTGTAAATTTGACGAACTTCAATTTCACCAGTAACTTCTTCTTTGTACTTAGGTGCAAGCATCCCTTTCATAGCAGATTCTACTTCATCAATTGCATCATAAATAACCTGGTGTAAACGAATATCAACTTTATCACTTTCAGCTTGTGATTTAGCTTGTGGTGTTGGACGAACATTGAAACCAATGATAATCGCATTACTTGCTTCAGCTAAAGCAACATCACTTTCGTTAATTGCTCCAACTCCAGTATGAATAATGTTAACGTTAACCCCTTCAACATCAATTTTTTCTAGACTTGATGAAAGAGCTTCAACAGATCCTTGAACATCAGCCTTGATAATGATATCAACTTGCTTGTTTTCTTGATCCTTTAAAGAATCGAACAAGTTATCCAATGTAACACGATTAGTTTTCCGACGATCTTGAACTTGGGCTTCCTCAGCTCTTTCTTCACCAGCAGCTCGAGCAGTTTTTTCATCTTTGAAGACTACGAACCGATCTCCTGCTTCAGGAACATCACTTAACCCAGTAATTTCAACAGGTTCAGAAGGTTTAGCATTATCAACAGGTTTATGATTTTCATTGGTCATTGTTCTTACTCGACCAAAAGTATCACCAACAACAATTGGATCTCCAACATGAAGTGTTCCTTGTTGAACTAGTAATGCAGCAACAGGTCCTAATCCTTTGTCCAAACGTGCTTCAATAACAGAACCTGCAGCACGTTGATCAGGGTTGGCCTTTAATTCCATTACTTCTGCTTGAAGAAGAATCATGTCTAATAATTCTTCAACATTTGTTCCTTTCTTAGCAGAAATCTTAACAAAAATCGTATCTCCACCCCAATCTTCAGGAATTAAACCGTAACGGTTCAATTCTTCGATTGTATGTTCTGGATTAGCGTCTGGCTTATCAATTTTGTTAACAGCAACAATAATCGGGGTCTTAGCAGCTTTCGCATGATTAATTGCTTCAACGGTTTGAGGTTTAACACCATCATCAGCTGCAACAACTAAGACCGTGATATCGGTAATATCAGCACCACGAGCCCGCATTGCAGTAAATGCAGCATGTCCTGGAGTATCTAAGAACGTAATACTCTTACCATCATGTTTAACTTGGTAGGCACCAATTGCCTGAGTGATTCCACCTGCTTCACCAGCAGTAATATTGGAATGACGAAGATAATCAAGTAACGTCGTTTTACCATGGTCAACGTGTCCCATAATAGTAACAACTGGAGCTCTTGTCACTTCATGTGCTTTGTTGTTTTCAGCTTCTTCAAAGAACTTATCGATATCTGAAACATTAACAACTTGTTTTTCTTTTGCATCAATTCCATAATCGGCAGCTAATAATTCGATCGTATCTTTATCAAGTGATTGATTTTGATTTACCATAATGCCTAGTAAGAATAACTTTTTAACAATTTCAGCTGGTTCGCGATGCAATGCTTTTCCAATTTCTTGGGCATTCATTCCATCGGTATAAACTAGCGTATTAGGCAATGGACGATTCTTCCGTTTTGGAGCATCCTTATGCTTATGCATTTGTCTAATTCTTTGATTCTTCGTATAGAAGGTGCTGTTGTTATTTCGGCGACCCTTCTTTTTGTTATTTCGACGACTGAAACGATTATTTCCAAAATTATTAGGACGACTATTGCGGCCGCTTGTATTGTTATTCCGATTGTTCGAATTATTATTATTATTGTTGTTATTACTACGATTATTATTATTTTGAGTAGTATTATGATTTTGATGGTTATTGCCATTTGAATGGCTATTATGATTATTTGAAGTTACTTTTTTATGATTGTTGTTATCATTTGAGCGTGGTTTCCCATTACTTTTATTCATTTGTTGTTTACCATTATTGTTTGATTGATGATTTTGATTAGCATGTGTTCCGTTACTATGTTTCTGATGATTAGAATTTGTTGATTGAGGTTTAGCAGAACTTTTTTTAACTGATGTTTTCCCCTTATTAAATGAAGCTTTTATTTTGCTTTCTTCTCCTGCATCTACAGTTGACATGTGATTATGTTTAACTTTTAAGCCTAATTCATTGGCTCGACTAATTAAACTTTTACTAGTAACGTTTAGTTCTCTCGCTAATTCGTAAATTCTTTTCTTACCCATGTAATCACTATCCTTTTCTAGCTATCTTGGGTCAACTCAACGAACTTTTTTGAGAATCCAGCATCTGTAATCCCTATCATCGTTCGACTTAAACCAATAGACTCACTAATTTGGTCCTTAGTAAATCTTTTACAAATTGGAATTTGATAGGAATTAGCCTTGTCGGTAAATTTCTTATAACTAGCGCTACCTGTATCTTTAGCAATTACTAAAAATGTAATTTGATTGTTCTTAATCCCATTTAAAAGATTATTTTCACCGCTAATTATCTTACCAGCTCGTTTTGCAAGCCCTAATAAGCTTAAAATTTGTTTGTTATTTTTCATTATTAAATAATTGTTTTCTGGCTTGTTCATGATCAGTATAATTAATCAATTCATCATAAAATTGATCATCTAATTTAATTCCAAATGCTTTTTCAAAAGTATGTTGTTGTTTTGCTTGTTTAGCAATTTCAACATCCATCATAATGTAAGCACCTCGACCAGATTTTTTACCAGTTTTATCAATTGATACATTATTTTCTTTATCTTTTACGACCCGAATTAATTCTTTTTTGGGGGCCATTTTTCCAGTTACAATGTCTTTACGCATTGGGACTTTTCTTGTCTTCATGAATAAAGCCTCCTAACTATTAATTAATCCTCATTATCATCGTTGTCAGAATCATCATTATCTTTGGCAGCTGAATAATTTACTTGATCAGCTTCTGATTCTGGCTTAATATCAATCTTAAAATTAGTTAATTTAGCAGCTAAACGAGCATTTTGACCACGTTTACCAATTGCTAATGACAATTGATAATCTGGCACGATGACAGTGCATGCTTGATCATTATTTGGATCAAAAATGACATCTTCCACTTCAGCTGGATTCAATGCATTTGCAATGTATTTAGCCTTATCATCTGTCCATTGAACAATATCCATGTTCTCACCATCCAGCTCGTTAACAATTCTTTGAACCCGTTGTCCCTTAGGACCAACTGTCGTCCCAACAGGATCAACATCTGGATTATTTGAGCGAACAGCAATCTTAGCTCTATCGCCAGCTTCTCTGGCAATCGAAACAATTTCAACAGTTCCATCATAAATTTCTGGAACTTCTTGTTCAAATAATCGTTTCAATAATCCAGGAGCGGTTCGACTAACAAATACTTGAGGCCCTTTGGAAGCATTTTCGACTTTCGTTACATAAACTTGAATTTTATCTTGCGGATTGTATTCTTCACTATCCATTCTATTGCCACGAGGCATAACAGCTTCAACTTTCCCCAAATTAATGTAAACGAATTTACTGTCTTCACGTTCCACAATTCCAGTAATTAATTCATCTTGATATTTGCTGTATTCATCAAAAATCATTTGCCGTTCAGCTTCTCGAACCCGTTGCATAATGACTTGCTTTGCAGTTTGAGCAGCAATTCGACCAAAGTTCTTGGGTGTAACTTCAATTTTGATATCATCGCCAACTTCATATCCATGACTGATATTCATAGCATCTTTAATATCATATTCTTGTTGTGGATTTGTAACGTCATCCACAATTTTCTTAACAGAATAGACATGAATATCACCCTTTTTAGCATCAAAGTTAACCTCAACATTTTGAGCTTGACCATAATTTCTTTTATAAGCAGATACTAAAGCTGCTTCAAGAGCATCGATTAAATCTTCTTTTTTGATTCCTTTATCTTTTTCAATGGCATTCAAAGCGCCAACTAATTCTTTACTCATGGTGATTCTCCTTCAATTAAAACTTAATTGCTAATCGAGCCTTAGCAATTGCTTTTTTCGGAACGACAATTTTTCTCATGACACTCATATCATTATATTCAATTGTTAATTCATTGCCGTCATAATTCAATAATGTTCCCTCATAAATTTTGTTTCCCTTCATTGGGGCATATAAAGAAACGTGAACATATTTATCAACTGCTGATTTAAAATCTTGGTCCTTCTTTAAAGGCCGTTCAGCTCCTGGAGATGATACCTCTAAATAATACGCTTGCGGAATTGGATCTGGGTCAGCAGCATCTAACTTTTCACCCAATTCATCACTAATTAATGCACAATCATCAACAGTGATTCCAGAAGGTTTGTCAATATATACTCGTAAATACCAACTACCGCCTTCGGAAACAAACTCTAAATCATATAAATCAAAATGATGTTCTAATAAAATAGGGTCTAACAATTCACCTACAGTATCTAAAACCTTGCTCAAAGAAAGTCCATCCTCCTTTACCAATAAAAAGAGTGAGCATCTCTGCTCACTCCCTACTCGAGTTATTTAACGTACCTTAACTATAGCATAATTAAGGAGTTAAAACAAATTATAGACTATCGAACAGACTAAGTTGGTTCTCATCTGGTAAACCAGACAAAACTCCATTATCAGTCATAAATTCAATAATTGTTTTTGAAACTTTACCACGATTAGATAAATCCTCTTTCGATAAGAATGGTTTATCGGCTCTAGCAGCTACGATCTGTTTAGCAACATTTAAGCCTAATCCGGGGACCGAATTAAAAGGAGCAATTAAAGTATCACCATCAATCAACCATTCTTCAGCATCAGATTTATCTAAATCGACCATTTTAAACTTAAAACCTCGTTGAATCATTTCATTTGATAATTCTAACACGGTTAAAAGATTCTTATCTTTAGCTGAAGAACTATCCGATTGTTTAAGCGTATCCATTGCAGCTTTAACTGCTTCACTCCCCTTACACATTGCAACGATATCAAAATCATCCGCTCTAATCGAGAAGTAAGCTGAATAGTATACCAATGGAAAATAGACCTTGAAATAGGCTACCCGTAATGCCATCAAAACATAAGCGGCAGCATGAGCTCGAGGAAACATATATTTGATCTTCAAGCAGGAGTCAATATACCATTGTGGAATATCAACATCATGCATTTTCTTCTGCCATTCTTCAGGAATTCCCCGACCGTGACGAACTGATTCCATAATTTGGAAAGATGTTTCAGAATCGAGTCCCCAGTTAATCAAATCGGTCATAATGTTATCACGACATCCAATCACGTTCGCAATCGTTGCTGTCTTATTTTGAATCAACTCTTCAGCATTCCCTAACCACACATCAGTCCCATGTGATAATCCAGAAATTTGTAGAAGTTGAGAAAAGTTCTTTGGATGTGTTTTATCTAACATTCCTCTAACGAAGTGAGTTCCAAATTCAGGCACTCCAAGTGTTCCAGTTGCAGATTGAATAGATTCAGGTGTTACCCCAATCGTTTTCGTTCCTGAGAACAATCCCATCACTCCAGGATCATCCATTGGAATGGACTTTGGATTAATTCCTGACAAATCTTGTAGCCGACGAATCATCGTTGGATCATCATGACCCAAAATATCCATTTTAAGCATATTATCATGAATAGAATGGAAATCAAAATGAGTTGTCTCCCATTCAGCATTTTGATCATTAGCCGGATATTGAATTGGGGTAAAATCATAAATACTCATATCATCCGGAACAATAATAATTCCCGCAGGATGTTGACCAGTAGTTCGTTTAACTCCTGTATTTCCCTGGGCTAAACGATCCTCTTCGGCCCCACGGAAAACCTGACCACTATCACGTTCATAGGCCTTTACATAACCATAAGCAGTTTTATCAGCAACCGTTCCAATCGTTCCAGCTCGATAAACATTCTTTTCACCAAACAAGACTTTCATATAATTATGTGCAATAGGTTGATAATCCCCAGAAAAGTTCAAATCAATATCGGGAACTTTATTTCCCTTAAAACCTAAGAAAGTTTCGAATGGAATATTATGACCATCACCAATTAACTTAGCCCCACATTTCGGACAATTTTTAATTGGCAAATCAAATCCAGAACTATATTCACCCTTTGTATAAAAATGTGAATATTTACATTTGGGACATCTATAGTGAGGAGGTAACGGATTAATTTCAGTAATTCCCGCTAATGTTGCAACTAAACTTGATCCAACAGAACCACGAGATCCAACTAAATATCCATCTTTATTACTCTTAAATACTAACTTTTGGGCAATCAAGTAAATTACTGAGAATCCATTCCCAATGATACTCTTTAATTCCCGTTTTACACGATGTTCAACTAGTTCAGGTAAATCGTCACCATATAATTCATGGGCTTTATTGTAGGTTAATCGTTTAATTTCATCTTCAGCCCCATCAATATGTGGTGGGTACAACTTATCTTTGACTGGTTTAACATCGCCAATTGATTTAGCAATTGCTTGTGTATTATCAACAACAATTTTCTTTGCAACATCTTCTTCTAAAAACTTAAAGTTACCTAGCATCTCATCAGTTGTTAGGAAATGTAAATCTGGTAAAGTTTGGCGATTAAGGGGGTTAGCTCCTCCCTGAGACCGAATTAATATTTTACGATAAATTGCATCATGTTTATCTAAGAAATGGGTATCTCCAGTCGCTATAACCTTTTTATCTAATTCTTCACCAATCTGAATCATCTGTTTGATCAATTTCTTCAAATGATCCTTACCATGAATTAATTCAGAATCTAGTAGTGGTTGATAAGCAGCCAGTGGTTGAACTTCTAAATAATCATAAAATTTAGCCTTTTTACGTGCTACATCTCCACCTTTTTGCATCAAAGCTGTAAATACTTCACCACCAGAACAAGCTGAGCCAACTAATAATCCCTCCCGATACTGGTTTAAAATACTTCGGGGAATTCTCGGAACCCGGTAAAAATACTTAACGTTTGATAATGATACTAACTTGAATAAATTCTTTAGTCCAACTTGAGTTTGAGCTAAGAGGATTACATGAAAGGGGCGGGCATGTTTATATGCATCATGTTCATCCATATGATCATTTAATTGATCATGATATTGAATTCCGTATTTTTCTTCGGCTTCTTTTAAGAACAGATAATTTAAATGGCCAGTACTTTCAGCATCATACACAGCTCTATGATGATGTTCCAAACTAACTCCGAATTTCTTTGCAAGGCGATTCAACCGATAACTTTTCAGAGTTGGGTATAAGAATCTAGCTAATGGGAGAGTATCAATAATTGGATTCTGAATTTCTCCCATTCCATGACGTTTATAACCTGCATTCATAAACCCAACATCAAATGTAACGTTATGGCCGACAACAATCGCATCACCACAAAATTCTCGGAACAGTTTAAATACCTCTTCTTCACTTTTTGAACCATGAACCATTTCATCAGTAATTGAAGTTAAATTAGTCGTTTGTTCCGATAAATGAAAACCTGGATCAATAAATTCCTCAAATTGTTCAACAACGTTGTTATGAACCATCTTAACTGCAGATAATTCAATCACTCGATCATAAATAGCTGATAGTCCAGTTGTTTCAACATCGAAAACAACGTAAGTTGCTCCTAATAGTTTTTCATGTTTATCATTAAAACCAATCGCCATTCCATCATCAACAACATTAGCTTCCATTCCATAAATCATTTTAATTTCATTTTTTTTAGCTGCTTTATTCGCCGCTGGAAATCCCTGAACTGCTGCATGATCAGTAATTGCAATTGCATCTTGTCCCCACTGTTTTGCTCTTTTTGCATATTCATCAATACCATTAGTTGCGTCCATCTTACTCATGGTCGTATGCAAATGTAATTCGACACGTTTTTCACCATTTGGAGCTTTATCAACTTTTTCTTCATGATGAGCTTTATTGATATCATAAGCGTTTAAAGTTAACTCATGATCATAACTATCCTCTCGAACACTTCCTCTGACTTTTATCCAATCACCTTCATTAATTGAGTTAAAAGCCGCTTCATCTTTTTCATTATTAGAGAATTTTTTAACCTTTATTGATGAAGTATAATCCGTCATTTCAATCGTTAGCAATTGGCGTCCGGAACGAAGTTTACGAACTTCTTTTTTAAAAACATATCCTTGGACAATGACAGACTTTTCTTCTTGTTCAATATCAATCATCTTCATCGCATCAGCAGCAATTTTCTTTCCCAATAAAACTGGACCACTAATTTTAGCTGAACCACTATTTTGTCGTTGTTGATTAGCTTTTTGAATAGCAGCAACTGCTTTTTGAGCCATTTTAGCATCTTCAAGTTTTTTCTTTTCTTGAAATTCTTTGATCTTTGCTTGGGTATCTGATTGATTTACATAAACATGGAAATTAAACTTTGGAAAACCAACCTTTTGATACAATTCTTCAATGGACTCTAATGCATTATCAATAAAATATTTTTTTAATGCTTCATTATCAACAGATAAACTAACCCGATCATCACGAAAATCGGGAACAGTCCTTTCAAATAATTGTTTAAGAGTCGGTGCTTCGATTCTACTATTTTCACCAATCCAATTCCAATAACTTTTTAACAATTTATCATCAAAAGTAGCATTCTTGGCTTTAATTTCGCAACTAACTGACCCCATATTAGCAAAAGTAGCCTGTAATCTGTTATAAAAATTATTGAAAATATGGAACGGCCAGATATGATCTGTTTCTAAATGAAAAATCCATCTTTTAGTTCCAGTATATACATCAACATTATCCATTAAAACGTTTTTAAATTCTGAACTATTAGCTTCATCCTGCATTTGCAATTGTTCTAATAACTTTTCAAATAATTCACGTTTATTTAGCAAATCGTTAACTCCTTTCATCAAGATAGAAAAAGAGCTGATCAAAAATTCAGCTCTTTTTATTACATTAAAATTATTTTAATTCTTTTAAAAAGATAGAAATTGTATTTGGTAATTCATCATTTTTAACTTCAATTGTTTCGCCAGTAGAACGAATCTTAACTTCAACAATTCCTTCTTCCGCTTTTTTACCAACAGTAATTCGTAATGGGATTCCAATTAAATCAGCATCTGCAAATTTTACCCCGGCTCTTTCTTTACGATCATCTAAAAGAACTTCATAACCTTTTTCTGTTAATGACTTTTCGATACTTTCAGCCATTTCCATTTGTTCGGCCTTTTTAGCATTAACTGGAATCACATGAATATCAAATGGTGCAATGGACTTAGGCCATACTAGACCATTTTCATCGGCCTGTTGTTCCGCAATTGCGGATAACAAACGACTGACCCCAATTCCATAACATCCCATAATAATTGGACTCTTACGACCATTTTGATCAAGGACTTCTGCCTTCAATGCTTTGGAATACCTAGTTCCTAACTTAAAGATATGAGCAATTTCAATCCCCTTAGTAAATTCTAATTTTTCTTTTCCATTAGGAGCTAAATCACCAGGTTGTACCGTTCTAAAATCATCATAATGAGCATCTTTAAAATCACGTTCTGGATTAACATTGATGAAATCAAAACCGGTTTCATTTGCTCCAACAATGGTGTTAGTCATGTCTTTAACATATCGATCAACTAAAACTGTTACATCATCAGAAACATTCAATGGACCAACGTATCCTGCTTCTGTCCCTAAAATATCTTTGATTTGATCTTTTGAAGCTAAATCGAGGAAACTAGCTTTAAGATAATGTTTGACCTTGACGTCATTAATTTCATGATCACCACGAATAATAACTAAAACTGGCTTTTTATCAGCAATATATAGGATACTCTTGGTAAGTTTATCAGCAGTAGTATCATAAAATTTCGTCATCTTATCAATAGTAGCAGTATCTGGTGCTTCTTTTTTAACAAGTTCTTTTTCAGCTTCATCCGACTTTTTACCATTATAGGCATTCGTTGCCATTTCAATGTTAGCAGAATAATCACCATTGTCATCGTAAACAATTGTATCTTCACCGATTGCTGCAGGCGCTGAAAATTCAATTGAATCTGAACCACCCATTGCTCCAGCATCCCCAATAATCTTACGATAATCTAAGCCCATCTGATCAAATATTTTAGTATATGCCGTTTCCATTTTATTAAACATTTGATCAAGACCATCTTTATCCATGTTGAACGAATAAACATCTTGCATAATGAATTCACGACCACGTAAAACACCATATCTTGGGCGATCTTCATCACGATATTTGGATTGAATTTGGTAAAGTAATAATGGTAACTTCTTATACGAATCAACGGTATCATGCATTAGTTCCGCGAATGTTTCTTCATGAGTTGGTGCTAAAATGAAATCAGTATCATGACGATTCTTAAACTTAAATAGTTCTGGACCATATGTTTCATAACGACCAGAGTCTTTCCATAATTTGGCTGGTAAAATATCAGGCATTAACATCTCAACACCGTCAACAGCATTGGTCTCTTTACGAATTAATCCTTCAATTTTTGATAATACTCGAAATGCAAGTGGTAAATATGCATAAACTCCAGCTGAGACTTGATGAATATATCCAGCTCGTAACATTAATTTATGACTTAACGCTTCTGCTCCACTTGGATTTTCCTTTGTAGTAGGAATCAATAACTTTGATTGTCTCATTTAAACACTCTCCGTTCTAATGAATAAAGTATCTTTCTATATCGTTCCAGGTTACTAGTACCATTAATAATAAAATAATTGCAAATCCAGCAATTGTAATCGCTGTTTCAACTTTTTCAGATACTGGTTTCCGACGAATAAGTTCAATTATGTTCAATAATATTTTACCACCATCTAGAGCTGGGATTGGTAAAAAATTCATAATTGCTAAGTTAATTGACAAAAAGGCTAGTAATCTAACTATCCCCACGACTCCAAATTTAGCCGCTTGAGATGTACTAGCGTAAATAGCTACTGGTCCACCTAAATTATTTAAGCTAAAATGACCACTTACCATTGTCCATAAAACTCCTAAAATTTGTTTAGACATGTTCCAAGTTTCCGTGAATCCAGATAAGATTTTAGCACCAATACTGGTGTCTAATTTAGAAGTAATTCCAATAACACCATACTTTTGACCGCCATTCTTAACAGCTTTGGGAACTAATGAGATGTTTTTTTCTTGAGATCCACGTTGAACTTTCAAACTAACTTTTTTATTAGGATTTTCTTGGATTATCGTTTCTAATGATTGCCAGTTTGAAGTCGAATGATTATTAACTGCGATGATTCGATCACTATTTTGAATACCAGCATCTTTTGCAACTGATGAATCATTTGCTAAATTGACCTGGTTAGAAGGAACTCCACCTTGTAAAAAGGCTAAAATAATAAAGGTTATAATTGCCAATAATACATTATTAAAAATCCCTGCGAAGTTAGTTAAAATTCGCTTCCAAATTGGCGCATTTTGAAATTGGACATCTTCTGGAGCAATTAATACTTCCGTGCCATCTTGACCAATAATGGATGCATCATGATCAACTGAATAACTCTGCAAAGTGCTTTCATCATTATTTTGATATCCCTCAATATATAGCGAATGAACTAAATCAGATTTAGTAACCGTTAAAGGAATACTATCTAACATATGGTGCTTCTTATCAGCATTGATCCTAGTAATTTCATTATTAGAATTAAGTTTAATCCCAATCGTCATTCCAGGACGCAATTCATCATCTTGATCATCATATGCACCCGCCATTCTGACATAACCGCCAAGGGGTAATAAACGTAATGTATAAGTCGTTCCGTTAAATTGATGAGCAAATAATTTTGGCCCCATTCCAATGGCAAATTCACGAACCATAATTCCTGATTTTTTAGCAACAATAAAGTGCCCAAACTCATGGGCAATTACTAAAATTCCAAAAACAATAATGAAAGAAATGATTGTTTTTATCATATCAATTCATCCTTTCTAAAAATACTATATTAAATTCAATAAGTGAAGAATTGGTAAGACAAATAGTAGACTATCAAAGCGGTCTAATATTCCCCCATGACCAGGTAATATTTTCCCAGAATCTTTAACATGATAAAAACGTTTTAGAGATGATTCAACCAGATCACCAAATTGACCGGCAATTGATAAAATAATTGTTGTCAATAACGTCATAAAAATACCTAAACTATGAATTGGAAAAATCAAAGTATAAATCGTACAAATAATTGTAGCTAAGACACTTCCACAAATCGATCCTTCCCAGGTTTTATTAGGACTAACCCGAGGTGCTAATTTATGTTTACCAAACTTACGTCCGAAAATATAAGCTCCACTATCCGTTAGCCAAACAATAAATAATGCATAAAAGACCATTGCTATACTACTATCTCGGGCTAAAATAAAATAGTGAAACCCGGTCCCAATATAAATCATAGCTAAAGTCAAAACGCTGGCATCATCAAATGTAAACGTATTTTTAATAACTGTTCTTAACATCATCAACATTAATAATACGTAAAAAATAAACATTGGTGTTAAATAACTTGGTAAAAATGATAACCAGTGCTTTGGAACTGTGATGATCCACACACCAATAAATGAAAGAAATGCTTCTGGAGAAATCAAGAATTTCTTTTTCATTAAAAGAACTTCAATAATTGCAACCGTTGATAAAAACAGTGCTAATAAATCGGTCCAAATTCCACCTAAAATAACAAGTGGAACAAAAATAATCATAGCAATAATTGCTGTAATAACTCTTTGTTTCATTCCTAAACTTCCTTATTTTTGATTTAACCCGCCAAAACGACGATGACGATTTTGATATTCGATAATTGCTGATTTTAATGACTGCGAATTAAAGTCGGGCCATAATTGATCAGTAAAGACAAATTCACTATAAGCCAGTTGCCAAAGCAAAAAATTAGAAATTCTTTCTTCACCACTTGTTCTAATTAACAAATCAGGATCAGCAAAATCGCCTAAAGGGCCAGTCATTAATTGACTGGCAAATAAATCCTTATTTATTTCATTTGGTTCAATGACACCCAACTTAACATCATCAGCTAATCGCTTAGCAGCTGTGACAATTTCATCTCGACCGCCATAATTTAAAGCAAAATTTAAAATCATTCCATCACATTTGCTTGTATCTTGAATTGCGGTTTGAATTACTTTTTGAGTTGCTTCTGGTAATTGATCTAAGTATCCCATCACATTTATTCGAACATTGTTTTCAATTAATTCCGGAACAAAAGTACTAAAAAATTTTCCGGGAAGACTCATTAAATAATTAACTTCTTTATCTGGTCGTTTCCAATTTTCGGTTGAAAAAGCATATAAAGTTAATACTTTAATATTCAACTTACTGGCAGCAACCGTAATTTTCTTAACAGTCTGCATTCCATTCTTGTGTCCTATAATTCTTGGTAAATGTCTTTTTTGTGCCCATCTACCATTACCATCCATAATTATAGCAACATGTTTTGGAATTCTTGTTAAATCGATTTGGTTTTCTTTTGATTTATTAAACATATTTACCTCATTAAAACAAAAGAAAGGATGAGAAAATACTCATCCCATCTAATCATATTTATAAATTATTTGATTAATCGCCATTCACCATGATTAGTTTCTGACAATGTATTAAAGTATTTCAATAAATTGTTGGCTTCTTCAGGTTGACGTTGCCCTAGCATGTTTAATCCCTTACCTGTAGTAATTGGTTCTGATAAGTCAGTAATTTTATTCTTATTTTCAATTTTAGCTTGTGAAAAAGCAACAATCCAATCTTCCGCAATTAATTGGGAAACAATAAAAAATAAATTAAAGTTATCATCAACATAAGCTGGCATTACAAAAACACCTTCTTGAATTTTTTCAAGACGATTCCCCTGATAATCTAATAATTGAAGATTATTTTCATCAACTTTACCATTTAATCTAAAAACCATATTTTCAAATTCTTTAGAACCAGGTTGAATTTCAACATTATCTTTTTTATCAGCCATTTTATTTCACTCCTTATCCATTTTTAACTTCATTTTCTTTATCTTTAACAATGTTATCAACGCCATTGATAGCTTCATCAGTTAGTTTTTGAACTTTATCTTCAAAACCATGGACTTCATCATCACTTAAATTATCAGCTTTTTTGGCTTGATCCATTCCTTCACGACGAACATTTCGCACAGCAACTTTACTTTCTTCTCCAACAGCCTTAACTTGTTTGGCTAATTCTTGACGACGTTCATCAGTTAATTGAGGGATAACTAATCGAATCACATCTCCATCATTAGCAGGATTTAACCCTAAATCAGATTCGTAGATTGCCTTTTCAATGTTATCAAGTGAAGTCTTATCATAAGGTGTAATCATAATGACACGTGGTTCTGGGGTCGTAATTGAAGCAACTTGATTAACGGGGGTCGGAGCTCCATAGTAATCAACTGTTACCCGATTTAAAATACTAGCATTAGCACGACCTGCACGGATGTTACCTAATTCACGTTCTAGTGCCTGTTGAGCCTTTTTCATCTTAGTTTTTAATGTGTCTAAAACATTGTTTACATTAATCTCTGCCATTTTACTTACTCTCCTTACTTACAGTAGTACCAATTGAGTTGTCACCTTTAACAACTTTTTCAATATTACCAGGTTGATTAAGATTGAACACAACCAATGGGATTCCATTATCCATTGACAATGTTGTAGCAGTGCTATCCATTACGTTTAATCCTTTATCAATTATATCCATATAGCTTAAATGATTAAATTTCTTTGCATTGGGATCTTTATTAGGATCAGCTGAATAAATTCCATCAACACCATTTTTAGCCATTAAAATAGCATCAGCATTGATTTCAGCAGCTCTTAAAGCAGCGGTAGTATCTGTGGAGAAATATGGACTTCCTGTTCCTCCGGAAAAGATTACAACTCGACCTTTGTCTAAATGACGAATTGCTTTTCGGCGAATATATGGCTCAGCAATTTGACGCATTTCAATTGAAGTTTGAACCCGAGTTGGAACACCCTGTGATTCTAAATTATCTTGTAATGATAACCCATTCATAATGGTCGCTAGCATTCCAATATAATCTGCTTGAGCTCTTTCCATTCCCATTTCAGCTCCAGCTTCTCCACGCCACATGTTTCCGCCACCAACAACGATGGCAATTTGGATTCCTAATTCATGTATTGATTTTAATTCTTCAGCAATCGTTTTAATAACGGGTGGATTAATTCCAAACCCTTTTTTACCAGCAAGTGCCTCACCGCTTAATTTTAAAACAATCCGTTTATATTTTAAATCGGCCATTATATTCCCTCCAAATAATATTCATATATAATTTTATCATAATATAGGGATTAACAACAGCCAATTAATTTACGGTAAATAAAAAGAGACAATACTAAATTAGTATCGTCCCTCCTATAAACCCTAATTATTTAATTTGACTATTAACTTCATCTACAAAGTTATTTTCTTTCTTTTCGATACCTTCACCAACTTCGTATCGAACAAAGGCTTTTAATTCACCTTTTTGTGATTTAACGTATTCAGAAACAGTTTGGTCAGAATCCATAACAAATTCTTGATCAGCTAAACTAATTCCAGAAAGGAACTTGTTTAAACGACCTTCAACCATTTTTTCAACGATATTAGCAGGTTTACCTTCATTTAAAGCTTCTTGCTTAAGAACTTCACGTTCGTGATCTAAACGATCCTTAGGAACATCATTTCGGCTTAAGAATTCTGGATTAGCAGCAGCAACATGCATTGCAACGTGTTTTGCTGTTTCTTCATTAGCACCCTCAACTAATACTAAAGCACCAATTAATCCACCATTGTGAAGGTATGAACCAAAGTGTCCATTATCATCTTTAGTTAATACGGTGAAACGACGAAGTGTAATCTTTTCACCTGTGATTTGAGTAGTATGGATAATTGCATCATTTAATGTTTGACCGTTACATGGTAAAGCCAAAGCAGCTTCAACATCTTTAGGATCGTTATCAACAATAGTATTAACAATTAAGTCTACTAATTGTTTGAAATCATCATTAGTTGCAACAAAATCAGTTTCTGCATTAACTTCAACAATGGCAGCTTTATTGCCTTTAACAGCAATTCCAGATAAACCATTTGCAGCAATGTTGCCACTCTTCTTTTCAGCTTTAGCAATTCCCTTTTCACGTAAGAATTCAATTGCCTTTGCTTCATCACCATCGGATGCAACTAAAGCTTTTTTAGCATCCATCATACCAACACTAGTCTTATCACGTAAGCTCTTAACTTGCGCTGCAGTAATTTTTGCCATTTTAATGGCCTCCTTAAATTTAATTAAATCTTCAAAACAAAAAGCAAACTCAACTCAGGCCTTCATCGGTCTAAAAGATTGAGTTTGCCCAAGTATTTTAATTATTTATCTGAATCAGCATCTTTTGATGCATTGTCATCAGCATTTTCTTTAAAATCATTTTCTTTAACGTCGTTTTGTTGACCTTGGTTACCTTCAATAATAGCATCAGCCATAGTTGCAGTAATCAAACGAATTGCACGAATAGCATCATCATTAGATGGGATGATAACATCAACATCATCAGGATCAGTATTTGTATCAACCATACCAACAATAGGAATGTTTAAAATCTTAGCTTCGTGAATAGCAATTTGTTCTTTTCTAGGATCAACAACAAAAAGAACATCTGGAATCTTAGGCATATCTTCGATACCAGCTAAGAAGTATTCCAACTTAGCCATCTTCTTCTTAAGTAAGGAAACTTCCTTCTTAGGAAGACGATCAAAAGTACCATCTTCAGAAATCTTCTTTAAGTGCTTTAAGTATTGAATACGTTTTTGAATAGTATCCCAGTTAGTCAAAGTACCACCTAACCAACGATGGTTAACGTAGAATTGACCAGCACGAGTAGCTTCTTCTTCAACTGCAGTTTGTGCTTGTTTCTTAGTACCAACAAATAAGAAAGTAGCACCCTTAGATGCTTCATCCTTAACATAATTGTAAGCTACATCTACTAATTTAACAGTCTTTTGTAAATCGATGATGTAAATACCATTTCTTTCAGTAAAAATGTATTCCTTCATCTTAGGATTCCAGCGACGAGTTTGGTGACCAAAATGTACACCGGCTTCTAGTAATTGTTTCATTGAAATAACAGCCATGATATTTCCTCCATAAAAATAGTTTTTTCCTCCCCATTGATCAACTGTTTTAGGAACCCGTGGGCACTAGCTAAAACATCACAATAGGTGTGAAATCAGTAACGTTTAATAGTATATCTAAAATTAATTCATATTGCAAGTTAATTTTAACGAGGTTGAACTAACTTATCTGACTTACCAGTCTTTAAGACATCGCGGCAAGCGTCCATTGAGAAACGAACCATGTTCTTAACAGCTTCCTTTGTATAGAAAGCAACATGAGGGGTAACGATAACATTGTCACGCTTCATTAAGTTCTTTAATCTTTCATCTGGAATAGCATCAAAGCTACCGAAATCATTATTAAAAGTACCAACCTCATCTTCGTAAACATCCAAAGCAGCTCCTGCAACTTTTCCACTGTCTAGAGCACGAATCAAAGCATCAGTATCAACTAAAGTACCACGAGCAGGATTAACGATTCGAACTCCATCTTTCATCATTGCAAATGTTTTATCATTTAACATGTGTTCATTTTCTTTAACAGCTGGAGCATGAAGAGAAATGACATCTGATTGACGATATAATTCTTCAGGAGTATCAACATAAACCCCTTGTTTTTCTAATTCAGGGTTACGATAAATATCATATGCGATTACTTTAGCCCCAAATCCACGATAAATATTCAACGCAGCACGACCAATTCTCCCTGTTGCAAATACACCAACAGTCAATTGATCTAATTGTTCGGCAATGTTAGGAGCCCATCGTAAATCTCCCTTCATTGCTTTACGATCGTATGTTTTATTGTTTCTCAAAAGAGCCATTACTTGTGTAACAGCGTATTCAGCAATTGCTTCAGGAGAATATGCTGGAACGTTGGTAACCTTCATATCATTTGATTTAACTGCATCAAAATCAACATTATCAACACCAACATTTCGTAATGATAATACTTTTACACCATGTTGTCCTAAATAGTTAACGATCTCGGCAGTATATGGAGCTTGTTGAAATGCAACTACTCCATCAAAGCCATCCGCTTGATTCATTGTCTTTTCTACTAATAAATCTGAAGATAATATAATTTCAATGTCAGGATTATCTTTCTTCCAATCATCAAAATATTCTTTTTCATCTTCACGAACACCAAATGCAATAATCTTCATTACTTAATTCCTCCTAAAATGTAATTAATCAATTTCAGTTTATCATAATTCTAACTTTCATTAAATATTCACGCCACGTTGTTTCAAATAAATTAACTTTTTTTGTCTACTTTGATGTTTGAAACGATACTCTGCTTGTAATGCTAGATGCCTAGATAAAAATTTTTCATAATAAATCATTTTGACGGGCAAATGTGAACGCGTATACTTAGCACCTCGCCCAGATTGATGCATCAATAATCGGTGTTCTAAATCATTTGTATACCCACAATATAATGAACCATCTCCACACAATAAAACGTAGATATAATCAGTTTTTTCCATAAAGGACCTGCTTAATTTCATTTGTGTATTCCCCATTGTGATAAGTTATTATTGATGGTAAAATTTTCAAGCCTTCTGAACTACCACTTTTGATTGCTTCTACTAAAACGATATTGGCATCACTATCAGCTTTAGGATATACAAATTGAATCCTTTTAGGAGCTAAATCAAATTTTTGTAACCAATCCAACATCGTCAACAATCTATCCGGACGATAGACAAAAAATACTTTCCCCCCTGTTTTTAAAAGCCCACTGGTAATGTTACAAATAGATTCTAAATTAGTTGTAATCTCATGACGGGCAATTGCTAAATAGTGATTAGGATTCTTTTTACTGGTTGGAAGATCTTTAAAGTAAGGTGGATTACAGACAATAGTATCAACAGAATCCTTGTCTACATATTCATTAATATTTGCCAAATCAATATTTAAAACTTTAAAACGATCAGTAAATTGGTTTAATTCAATACTTCTTTCTGCCATATCTGCTAATTTAGGTTGAATTTCAACTTCAATAAATTGACCATTAGTTTTACTAGCCATAAATAAGCCAACTGCTCCATTTCCAGCACAAAGATCTACAATTTTAGTTTTAGAACTTTTTCTTATCTTCGCAAAATTAGCCAACAATACAGCATCCAATGAAAATGAAAAGACATTTGGATTTTGAATTATCTTAACATCCTGACTGTATAGTTGATCAATTCGTTCATCTTTTTTTAACAATTTTTCCACCACTTTATAAATTTACTTGCATTTAATATACTACTTATCATAATATTATCTTTAGTTTAAAACACGAAATCAAGGGAGAAATCATTTTGTTATACTCATTTCTAAGAATTGTTGCACGAATTATTTTTTGGATTGTGAATGGTCCAGTTCATGTTAAAAATGCTGACCGCATCCCGAAGGGAAACTATATCTTAGTTGGACCTCATAGGACATGGTTCGATCCTCTTATTTTTGCCTTAGCTGCATCCCCAACTAAATTTACGTTTCTCGCTAAAAAAGAACTATTTCAAAATCCAATCATGAACTGGATTTTAACAAAAGTAAGGGCTGTGAAAGTCGATAGACAAAATCCAGGTCCTTCAGTCATTAAAACCCCCGTTAAAATGCTTTTAAAAAATGAACTATCAATTATTATGTACCCATCTGGAACTCGTCATTCAGAACAGTTAAAGGGTGGTGTAGTTTTAATGGCTAAATTATCTGGAGTTCCAATCGTCCCCGCTGTTTATCAAGGACCATTATCATTTAAAAGGTTATTCTCTAGAAAAAAAATGATCATTGATTTTGGCAATCCAATTATTGTAGACCGTAAAATGAAATTGAATGAAGAAAATCAAAAAAAAATTGAAGATGAAATGGAAAAATCTTTTGATAAGTTAGACAATGAGATCAACCCTAATTTCCATTATGTTGATATTTCAAAAAAAAATAAAAACGTTAGCGAATAAATTCGTTAACGTTTTTTTATTGATGATTTTTCATCGTATTCATCATTTGACGAAGCTTCTTTTGCGAAGGCTTTTGACCCATTTGTTGCATCATTGCACTTAATTGGTTTTCATTAATTGGTGGATTAGACTTTAGGTAGTTTTCCATGTACTTTCTAGCACCAAAAAATCCACCTGCTAAACCAATTAGCAATGCTACAATTACGATTAGAATCCATAATGAAGTGGCCATTAGAAATCCCTCCTTAATTTTAACTTTACCTACTTATTTTACACAATAAGTTATTAAAATTAAAGTTCTAATCTCTCAACCCACGTTTTCGTTGGATATCCTTAACTTTTTTGGGAGTAACTTCTTTTCCTTCTTTATCAAATAACTTTGTCATTTCAATTTGGGAACGGAAGTTTTCACGAAATCTTTTAACATACTTATTTCTAAGTTCTTTTCGCTCAGCTTCTTCTAATTTAGTTAATCCTTCTTTTTTAGCTTTATGAGCTAATTCATTAATTCTTGGAATTAATTTCATTAAAATTGGATCATTTTCAGGCATAATATCATCCCTTCTTTATTAAGTGTTTACATATAGATTACATGATTTAACATTGATTATCAATCATTTAGCACGAACAATAGTTTGATTTTATCGATATGATATGATAAATTTAATATTAATATTATCTAAGTTCGAGGTGATCACAATCGCAGTTACAGAATCAAAACAAATGATGATTTTAAGATTTATTTGCCAAACAATTAATGTTCAAGGTTTCCCCCCTACAGTTAGAGAGATTTGTAATGGTGTGGGCTTATCTTCAACATCAACTGTTTATGGTCATTTAACTAGACTAGAAAAAAAGGGATACATAAAGAAAAATCCTAGTAAACAAAGAGCTCTTGAAGTTACCGATGCTGGTTTGAAAAAATTAGGATTTCAAACTCATAAAGATGAAATGCCAGTTATTGGTGATGTTGCTGCCGGAAGTCCGATTCTAGCCATTGAAAATACTACTGATTACTTCCCCATTCCTGAAGAATATAAAAGCATTAACGTTCCAATGTTCATGTTAACCATTCGAGGAAATAGTATGATTAATTGTGGAATCTATAATGGTGATCAAGTAATCGTTAAACAACAACCAACCGCTGAAAATGGTGACATTGTCATTGCGATGAATGATGATAACGAAGTAACTTGTAAACGTTTTTATCGTGAAAATGGTTACTATCGATTACAGCCTGAAAACGATGAAATGGACCCAATCATTTTACGACATGTTCAAATTATTGGTCTTGTGGTCGGTCTATATAGAAATAACATCAAATAAAAAGAACTCATAATGAGTTCTTTTTATTTGTTTTGATTTAAATATTTTCGTTTTTGATTCAAAATTCCAGATAACACAAATTGGGCATTATCATTACTTGTATCAAGATCGATCGAAAAGTCAGCAATTGGCAACCATTTCTGGAATATATCTTCGTATTCCTTAATTGTAATTTGTTTTCTGTTTTTCAATATGGCAATATCATTTTGTTTTCGCATTTCATCAAAGAATCCAGATTCCAATTTACCTGAATAGAATTCTCCTTGAGCACCTGAACCATAACTAAATAAACCAATCCGATCTCCACCTTTTAGGCTAGTCGCATTATCTAGCAAAGATAATAGACTTAAATAGAGTGATCCAGTATACAGGTTCCCAACTAACCGACCATAATAACGACTTGCTTCAAAATTATCCTTTAAAAGATCTTGCTTATTAGGATTTGCTTCCGGCAAAATTGTCCGCAAGGCTTTTAAGCCCATTTTCGTATAAGGTAAATGAAACGCAAATGCTTTAAAATCATCAATTGTTAAACCTGTCTTTTTACAATATTCTTGCCAAGTATTTTGAAAGAATTGAACATAAACATCATTTGAATAATGACCATCGACAACTGCTTCAGTTTTTGCTAAAGGTCGCCAAAAATCCATTACATCTTCTGAATAAAAAGTACTAACAGGATCAATACTCAATATTTTAGGATTAGAGCTAATGATCATTGCAACTGCTCCACCGCCTTGAGTTACTTCTCCAGGAGTATTCAACCCATAACGTGCCACATCAGCTCCAATCACTAACGCTTTCTTATCGGGATGATTATTGATATAATCATGAGCCATTTGAACTCCTGCTGTCGCACCGTAACATGCTTGTTTAATTTCAAAAGACCTTGTCCGTGGACTCAATCCTAATAAATTCTGTAAATAAATAGCAGCAGATTTAGAGTTATCTATTCCAGTTTCTGTGCCAAAAATAACTAAATCAATTTCTTTTAGATCATCACTATCAATCATCGGAAATGCAGCATTTGCAGCCATAGTAACAACATCCTGCGTATTAGGAATAACCGATTGTTTACTTTGTCCAATTCCAATCAAAAATTTATTAGGATCTTGATTCCTTGCAATTGCTAAATCTTTCATATCAATCATTAGATTAGGTGTGTAAAAACTAATTTTATCAATTCCGACTTTCATTTTTTCCCCCGATTAAAAAACGTTTGTTATTAATAACAAACGTCATTTCTATTAACTTTATTCAGTAAAATGAATTTTGTATTCATCATTTCCGTTCATTGATTTAATTACTTGACCTTCATTAAAACCACCTGTATAAACAAATCCTTCATGTTCATGTTCAGGATCAATAAACGTCCATTGAATCGTTGGTCCCTTAGGAAATGGTTGAGGAACTCTAATTCCAGATAGCTCTCCTAATGTTGAATCTGATAATACAACTGTTTGATTTGCGATGTGGGGATTAACATTTAATTGTAACATTTAAAAATCACGATCCTTTAAAAGTATTTATTAGTTTTTAGATATTGCACAAAATAGTTCATCAATGGGGCAACATTTTGATAAGTTTTGTATCCAGTTAGTGTTTTATCACCATCGTTCCAAATCGACAAAGATGTTCCAATGTTATTTGGACTCGTTGTTTTATCTTTTGTATCATCGTTCCAATAGGTTGGTTGCCAAGAATTTAATTCTTTCTTCCACTGACTTATGTCTGACTTGGTAAAACTATCTGAATCAGCAATAATATAAGTATAGTACTCATTAGAGTTAATGGTCTGCATTCCGGCATTATTAATTTCAGGTAACGTCGCTCGTTTAGTAACATTATAACTGTAGTCATCTGGATCATCAGTCTCACCACTTTGACTCCAATAATTAACTAAAATATTTTTATGATATTGCTTTAATGTTTTCTTGTGAATACTATCATTCCAAACCTGCATTTTCAAGTTAACAGAATTTAAATAATCATCAAGTGAATTATCAAAATTAACCAAGGCTTTTTCATCACTACTGCCACCAATTGAAAATTCGTCTCCACCGGTTGAAAAATAATCATTCGCTGGTAACATGTGAACATATTCGCCATACAATGATTTTACAAAATTAATCGTCGCAGTTTTATGATAATTTAGTTCATCACTAGCAGATTTAATTTGTTTATAAAGCTTTTGCTTAGATTTAATTTCACTCAACAGCTTTAACATTGCTTTATCATGACCAGGAACGTCAATTTCTGGTACAATTTGGACATTATGTTGTTCTCCATAGTTAATAATACTTTGTAGTTGTTGCTTACTTAAAAACGCTTTTTTAGTCGTCTTATTATAATATGTACCATTTTTGTAATCTGCATTTTTAGTGGTTTGATTCAATAATGAACTTTCGATTCCAAACCTTTCATTATCAGTTAGGTGCAATTGAAGATACGTCGCATTATTTGCAGATAAGACATCAATATAATGTTTTATCGTAGAAGGGGCATAATAAACCCGGGCGCAATCTATACATAGTCCAACTCTCTGTAATTTTACTTTTGTAGTACTTGCTTGAACAGAACTAACAAAAGTAATTGGTAGTACTAAAATTAAAGCCAGAAAAAATACCAGTATTTTATGTTTCATATTTCAATGCCTGCTCTCAATAATTTGATTCCATTATATCATTTTAAATAAAATTATGAATATTATAATCTAAAAAAGGATGTCCATTTAGACATCCTAACTATAAAAGGAGAGTACAGGAGTCGAACCTGCCCGCCGAGATTAATCGGTTCGCCGGATTTCGAGTCCGGTGCATTACCGCTCTGCCAACTCTCCACAAAGAGCACAAGAAACATTATAACAATCATCTTAATTATTGTAAATGATTTCTTATCCTCAAAATAATTAATTAATATTTAATCAAACTTAAAATATCATAATCTTTAATTTTATCACGACCATGCAAGTCCATTAGCTCAATTAGAAAGGCAGTCCCGACAACGATTCCACCTAATTTTTCGACAAGTTCAATCGTTGCCTTAATCGTTCCACCAGTAGCCAATAAATCATCTGTTACTAAAACTCTTTGACCCGGTTTTACGGCAGTTTTACTTAAATAAAGTGTCGATTCACCATATTCTAAACCATAACTTGCACTAATTGTTTCACCAGGAATTTTGCCCTTTTTACGAGCAGGAGAAAAACCAACTTCTAGTTGGTTCGCAATCGGACATCCTACAATAAACCCACGTGCTTCAGGGCCTACTACCATATCTACTTTACGATCTCTAGCATATGCTGCAATTTCTGAAGTTGCTTGGTGATAAGCAGTCCCATCTTCTAATAATGGTGACATATCGCGATATAAAATCCCTTTTTCTGGGAAGTCCTTATAAGTTGCAATATATTTTTTTAAATCTAAAGTCATCATAATACTCCCTTTTGCATTCTTATTTATTTAAACATTTATAAATGAAATTGAATAGATTTTGCTGATTTCCCAGTAAAATCTTATTTATATTCACTTTTTGAAGCCTTTTTTGATAAATACTTGCAGATTGTAAACTCTGCTTAGTTGGATTCGGATTAATGCTAACAATTCCATTTTGAATATCAATAAAATCAAGTTCGTCAAAAACCTGCAATATAAAGATTATCAGATTTTTAGGAAGTTGCAAATGTTCTTGTAACTTTACAAATGATTCTCTTAAGTTAAAATGTTCATTTTCCTTTATAAAATTAAAAACTGTCACAAAATCATTTCTGTTCGGCATTTTAAACTGTCCTGGCTGATAATAAAAATAAAATTTAAGTTCTTGTGTTTTCAAATTATTAATAACATTAGTAAATTGATTTTCAGTTAGCGGACAATCGACGATTGTAACTTTATCAAGTTTTAAGGGTTCGTCAATATTATTTGCAATTATAATCTTAGAAGAATCACTAATATATGGTTTTAATTTTTTAGCTAATGTGGAATCAAAAAACAAATAATAATAGTTATTATTAAACATCGATTTAGTTAAATGATTACTGCGATTATCAATTAAAGAAACTCCATCTGTCTTAATATCATCTAATAATAACTGTAAATTCTTGTGCCCTTGCCACTCGTTCAAATCGATTTTCCCAGCAACTGCAACTTTAATTCCAACATTTCGTAGATCATTAATTAATTCACCCTTCTTAAATGCAACTACAGAAACACGACCATTAACGGAATTAGCCATAAATTTCAAATGTTGTTTATTGTTTCCCATAACCATTATGTTACTAATATGATTGGGATGGATTTCAAAAATTGGTTCATCATTATCAGTTCCAAATGGTGCCATTTTTCTTATATCATCATATAAATTCAAATTTATTTCTTCAATTGGCAATACACTGGTAATATCTAATATGGCTTTTTCACTTTTTTCAGAATAATGATGATTATAAAAATCATCCAAACTATCTTCTAACAATTCAATTTTATTCTTAGCAACTGTTAATCCAACAGCCATTTCATGTCCACCAAATTTAGCTAAATCATTTCGAATCGAATCTAATGATGCAAATAAATTAAATCCAGAGATACTTCTCCCTGAACCTTTATATGAATCAGATGAATCTTGTTTGGTTAACACCAAAGTTGGCTTATGATATCTGTCTACTAAACGACTAGCAACAATTCCTAAAACACCCTCATGCCAATCATTAGAATAAATAACCAAAGTATGTCTTTTTTTATTCTTAGGGCTTTCAGCTTGTTCGACAGCCTCTTTTGTAATCTCACTAACCAATTGTTGACGTTCTTTATTTTTATTCTCAGTTAAATCAGCTAACTCTTTTCCCTTTTCAGGATCTAAAGTTGTCAATAATTCAACTCCAACATTAGCATCACCCATTCTACCCAGTGCATTCAAACGAGGTGCAATCTGAAAACTAATTTGATGTTCGCCAATTTCTTTACCATCTAATCCAGCATTTTTTATTAAGTTTGCTAAACCAGGCCGTTGAGTTAATTTAAGGGCCTCAAATCCAAATTTAGCAATAACACGATTTTCATCAGTTAAAGAAACCATGTCCGCAACTGTCCCAATCGTAACTAGATCCAAAACTTCTTGAGGAATATCATCAGTCAGAGCACAAGCAACTTTGAAAGCAACTCCAGCTCCAGAAAAGTCCCCAAACGGATATTCGTCTCCAGGAAAACGTGCATGAACAATTGCAAATGCGTTCGGTAAATTAGGTGGTAAATTATGATGGTCAGTGATAATAACATCACACCCTAGTTTATTAGCAACATCAACCGCTTCGTTTCCAACAATTCCATTATCAACGGTAATAATTAACTTAGTTCCTTCTTCAATCAACTTTTGAAAAACACTACTATTAGGACCATAACCATCCTTAAACCGATTTGGAATATAATAATTTACATCTGCACCGATTTCTAACAATGTTTCATATAAGATAGATGTACTTGTAATTCCATCTGCATCATAATCTCCATAAATAGTGATTCGTTCACCCTTACTGATGGCATCACTTATCCGATCGATTGCTTTACGCATATCATGAATTAAAAATGGGTCACGAAGATTTTCGGGACTAGGATTCAAAAAAGTCGTTATTTCTTTAGCAGTTTTCATCCCTCTTTGCCATAATATAGCAGTTAAAATTGGCGTAATTTTTAATTCATCAGCTAATGCATTTATTTCAGGACTAATTGTTAATTTATTAACATGCCAATTATATTTTGCAGAAATCATCTAAAGCTCCGTTCAATTTATTGTTTATTTGAATTATCCTTATTAGTATCTTTTACAGTTGTTTTAGCTGAATTATTTGCTTGTTTTAATTTTTGTTGTAATCCATTGATCTTATTCTTCAATGCTTTTATTTCATTAACAGATGCTTTCTTTTCCTTATTCCTATCAAAATGGGCATGCATATATGATGAGGAAGATAGTAAGAAGCTAATCAAAGCTCCAATTAATATCCAAAGAATCAACATGATGATCATTGGTAACTGTAACTTTCCAAAACCAAAGTTAACAGCCACTGATTCGACATTTAAGATAGCAAAAATAACGATTAATAATACTAAGACTAAAACCAAAATTGTTTTAATTTGTTTTTTCATTTATTTATTATCTCCTTTAATTTTTTTAAATGGAATGTCAACAACATCAAAATCATTAACGACCTTTGTATTTTTAAATACATCACGAGCTTGTTTTTGTAACATTTTTGCCATACTACCAGTGTATCTAGCAGAAATATGGGTTAATAATAATAGCTTAACGGCCGCTTTTTTGGCAAGTTGAGCAGCTTGAATATTAGTAGAATGATAATAATTTCGAGCAAGTTTACTTTCATCCTTACCGAAAGTACTTTCGTGTACTAATACATCGGCATCTTGAGCAAGTTTTAAAGAATTACCATTTTTTCTTGTATCTCCCAAAATGGCTACAGTTCGACCTGGTTGGGTTGGACCTAAATAATCTTGACCATTAATGACTCTTCCATCATCTAACGTAACCGTTTGACCATCCTTGATTCTACCATAAAGTGGTCCTGAAGGAACTTTATCTTCCTGCAATTTAGTAACGTTTAATTCTCCAGGATGGTCATGTTCAATAACTCGATATCCAAAACATTGAATGTTATGTTCCAGTTCTTCAGCTAAAACAGTAAAACCATCTTCATTAAATAACTGACGTCCATGGTCAAATTCAACGTACTTAATAGGATAACTAATTTTAGTTTTTGATACCCGTAGACTAGTTTGAATATATTCTTTAATTCCAATTGGTCCATAAATAGTCAATAAAGTATTACCACCTTGGAAAGAGCGACTACTCAATAATCCAGGTAAGCCAAAAATATGATCCCCATGAAGATGCGTTATAAAAATGCGATTAATTTTTCTTGGTTTCAAATTAGAATTCAATATTTGTTGCTGAGTTCCTTCACCAACATCGAACAACCAAACTGAATTACATTCATCTAATAATCTTAATGCTGTACAAGCAACATTTCTAAATTTCCCTGGAACTCCTGAACCAGTCCCTAAAAACTCTAATTGCATACAAGTTCCTCTTCCGTTTTTTATCAATTAATTTCCAAAATACATCTTTTTTATTATATCACAGCTCATAAATTGATTAAGGAGCTCAAAAAGGCCAGAATAAAATATTCCGACCCTCTTATTAAAAATCATTTTAAAATTATGCTTCATACGTAAATTGAAAATCTAAGATCGTAACCGTGTCGCCACCCTTAGCACCTGCTTCACGCAATGCATCATCAACGCCCATTCCATAAAGTTGACGTGAGAAACGAAGAACACTTTGTTCATGTTCCATATTCGTTTTCTTAAAAAGGCTTTCAATTTTATTACCACTAAGGACCCATGTCCCATCATCATCTCGACTAATTTTAAATGCTGGTTCATCATCAGATGACGAAAGAACTTCTTGAACATCAGGTTCATCAGTAATTGGAAACATAGGGGTTTCATCAAGCAAGTCAGCTGTTTTACCAATTAGAGGTTTTAATCCCTTATGCGTAATTGATGAAATTGGTAATACTAAATTTTTATTTCCACTCTTCTCAAGTTGGTGCTTAAATTCTTTTAAGTTAGCTTCAGAATCTGGCATATCCATCTTTGAAGCAACGATAATTTGAGGACGATCTAATAATTTAGAATCATATTGAGCTAATTCTTTATTTATTTTTTGGTAATCATCATAAGGATCACGACCTTCAGTTCCACTCATATCAACTAAATGTAAAATTACTCGCGTTCTTTCAACATGTCTTAGAAACTCAAATCCTAATCCAACTCCAGTAGATGCACCTTCAATCAAACCTGGTAAATCAGCAATAACAAAATCTCTTCCATCATCCAATTGTACCATTCCTAAATTAGGTACCAAAGTTGTAAAATGATATCCGGCTATTTTAGGCTTAGATTTGGTAATCGTTGATAACAAAGTAGATTTACCAACTGATGGAAATCCAACTAATCCAACATCAGCTAATACTTTTAATTCTAATCGAACATTTAAGGTCTCTCCTGGATTCCCATTTTCTGCAATTTCAGGAGCTTGATTTCGTGAACTCATAAAATGAGTATTTCCGCGACCACCACGACCACCATGAGCAACTGTAAATTGATCACCATCATGGATTAAATCACAAATTAACTCATTAGTATCATCATTATAAATAGAAGTTCCTTCAGGGACTTTAATAATTCTATCATCAGCACTGCGTCCCGTCATTTTCTTATTTCCGCCATCAGCTCCATTGGAAGCTTTAAATTTTCCATTATAATTAAAATCCATTAACGTACTCATCCCTGAATCAACTTTGAACACAATATTTCCACCGTGTCCTCCATCTCCTCCAGCAGGGCCACCATTAGGAACGAATTTTTCCCTTCTAAAAGCAACGGTTCCATTACCACCCTTACCGGCTTGAAGCTGTATTTTTACTTGATCTACGAACAAAATAATCGCTCCTTCGTCTTCTTTATTATTTTATATTATACTATATTTGCTTTTCCGTTTTTGCATGTTCATTTAAACTGAGCTTTATCGTTTGGGCAACTGTGTTTGAAATTCCTAATGAAGTAATATCATCGATCGAAGCACTAGCTATATTTTTTATAGCTCCAAAATGTCTTAATAATTTATTTCTTGTTTTCGGTCCGACACCTTTAATGTTATCTAATCTTGAACTCATTGAATTTTTAGCATGTAATTGACGATGGAACGTAATTACAAAACGGTGGACTTCATCTTGAATTCGCTGAACTAAATAAAATGCTTGAGATTTTGGATTTAAATTTAATGGCGTATCAGAATGACCAAACAATAAATCGGCAGTCTTATGTTTATCATTTTTTACCATTCCAGCAACTGGAATATTCAAATTCAATTCGTTCACTAAAACATCCTTAACTGCATTCATTTGAATTTGGCCACCATCCATTAGAATGAGATCTGGTAATTCATCTTCAGCATGTTCTTTTAACACTCTTGAATATCGTCGGCGAATTACTTCACGTGTGCTAGCTGCTTCGTCAGCATGATCAACCGTTTCTAACTTATATTTACGATACAATTTACGCATTGGGCGACCATCTTTAAATACGACCATCGCTGATACTAGATCAGCTCCTTGAATATGCGAATGATCAAAAGCATCAATTCGATGACCATGTGGTAATCCCAAATCATCCATCAATTCGTTCATTGCCCCATCAGTCTTTTGATAATTCAACTCTAACAAGCGAAATTTCTCCTCTAGAACTATCTTGGCATTTTTTCCTGCCATGTCCAGTAATGAACGTTTTTGTCCTCGTTGAGGCGTTCTAACTGGAACATCCAAGACTTCTTTAATAATATCTGCAGGTAAGTTCTTTGGAATTAATATTTCTTTTGGCAATGGTTGATGACGTTTTTGATAGAATTGAACAATAAAACTAACCATTTCTTCTTTTGGATCATTAATGATTGGATATAATCGTTTAATTCTCGTCATTAGGCGAGCTTGCCGAATACAGAAAACTTCAATCGACATCCATCCCTTATCAACATAATAATTAAAAATATCACGAGGTGTTTGATCCTGAGAAATAATTTTTTGCTTTTGAACGGTGATTTCAATATATTTTAACTGATCACGAATTTCTGCAGCTCGTTCAAATTCTAACTTATCAGCCGCTTTTCTCATTCTCTTGGTCAACATCTCTTTAGCAATCGTCACATCCCCATTTAAAAAGGATTTGATATGTTTAATTTGTTTATCATAAGTAGATTTAGGAACAGTCTTAAAACATGCTCCTAAACATTGCCCCATATGATAATACAAACAAGGTCGATGTTGAAAACCATTACATCGTCTCAAAGGATAAACTTTTTGAAGAAAATTAACTGTTTCATCAGCAGCATATACATTTGGATATGGGCCAAAATAGGATGCCCCATCTTTTTTGACATAATTAACAATTTTAATTTGCGGATCTCGTTCGTTAGTAATCTTAATGTAAGGATAACCACCATTTCCTTGCTTTAATTGAATGTTAAAATAAGGACGATGCTTTTGGATAAGGGTTATTTCTAACAAGAATGCCTCTTTATCAGTAGAAGTAGTTATATAAGTAAAATCAGCAATATTTGACACTAATTTAGCAGTTTTCCCTGTATGACTACTTTTAAAATAAGAACGAACCCGATTTTTTAAATTTTTTGCTTTTCCGATATATATAATGTGTTCATTTTTATCCCGCATTTGATAGCATCCAGGAAGATCTGGTAATAATTTTAGTTTATTCTCAATATGTTGGGAAGCCACTAATTATCCCTCCTTTTTTAACATAATTATTAAAGCAAATGACAAAACAAGTTATCTTTGGTATCATATCCTTAAATAAGGAGATGATACAGTTGGGTATTAAAATAAATCGTAAAGATGATTTAGATAAATTATTTGGTAAATTCGCTCAATTAAATCCTAATGATAATAAACGTGATGATTTCTTAAAAGATAAATCCAAAGAAAAGGAAAAGCAACGTAAGAATAGAATTTTAAAGCAAGACGAAACCAAATAATACTAAAAAGCCCTTTAAAGGGCTTTTTTATTTTATTGTGTTTTCTATCCAATCCCACACATCATTTTTTCCATCTTTAGTTGCAGCTGAAAATAGAATGATATCTGAAAATTGAGGCATCGCTTTCTTTACGATTGATAAAGTTTTATTCCATTTTCCACGAGCAACTTTATCCATTTTAGTAACCACTAATAAACATGGAATTTTAAAATATGAAAGCCACTCTGCCATTTGTAAATCATCTTTTGTTGGTTCGTGACGACCATCAATTAATTGAATTACCCCTCTTAACTCTTTTCTTTGGGTTAAATAGGTTTCAATCATATTAGCCCATTTTTCACGCTCTTTTTTGGAAACACGTGCAAAACCATAACCAGGAATATCAACAAAATATAAAATGTCATTAACGTGATAAAAATTCAAAGTTTGTGTTTTACCAGGTTGGCTTGATGTCCTAGCATAACTTCTTCTATCAATCAACACGTTTGTTAAAGAAGACTTACCAACGTTCGATCTTCCCACCATTGCAATTTCTGGCTGTTTTTGTCTGGGATATTGTTTTGGTTCCACGGCGCTAATTTCTAATTCAACATTATCAACTTTCATAGTCATCACCCTTAAAAAAGGACTGGGCAAACGCCAGTCCTTTTATTTATTGTTATTTCTTCTTAATTTCACGTGGTTTTGTATGTTTGTTTACTGATGAAGCAGTAACAACTACTTTTTCAATATCAGGTTCACTAGGAACTTCATACATAACATCTTCCATTACATCCTCAATAATGGATCTAAGGCCACGCGCACCCGTCTTTCGTTCAATTGCTTTTTTAGCCATGGCTTTTAAAGCTGTCTTTTGAAATTCTAATTCTACACCATCTAAAGAAAGTAATTTTTCATACTGTTTAGTTAATGAATTCTTAGGTTCAGTCAATACTCTAATCAAGTCTTTTTCATTCAACTTATTTAAAGCAGTAATGATTGGAATCCGACCAATAAATTCTGGAATCATTCCAAACGTTAACAAATCTTCTGTTGTAACGTGTTGCATAATCGTATCCTCATCTAAGTCAGATAACTCTTTTGAGTCGGTTCCAAAACCAATTGTTTTATCACCTAAACGATCTTTAATGATATCTTGAATTCCATCAAACGCACCACCAATAATAAATAAAATATTAGTAGTATCGATTTGAATGAATTTTTGTTGGGGATTCTTTCGTCCTCCCTGAGGCGGAACGTTAGCAACTGTTCCTTCAAGAATTTTCAATAGAGATTGTTGAACCCCTTCACCAGATACATCTCGTGTGATTGACACATTCTCACCTTTTTTGGCGATTTTATCAATTTCATCAATATAAACAATTCCCTTTTCTGCTCGTTCAACATCGAAGTCGGCATCTTGAAGTAATTTCAAAAGGATATTTTCTACATCTTCACCAACGTAGCCAGCTTGAGTAATACTAGTTGCATCTGCAATTGCAAACGGAACATTTAAAATTCGTGCTAAGGTTTGGGCAAGATAGGTCTTTCCAGAACCAGTAGGACCAATTAAAGCAATATTACTCTTTTGAAGTTCAGTGTCACCGGCTTTAGCATGAGCCATTGCTTGAACTCGCTTATAATGATTGTAAACAGCGACAGCTAATGTCTTCTTAGCTTCTTTTTGACCAATAACATATTCATTTAATTTATCAACAATATCTTTAGGAGTTAAAGATTTAAAATCAGTTTGTTCTTTATCATTATTAGATAATTCTTCATCTAATATTTCTTTACATAGATCAATACATTCATTACAAATGTATACACCTGGTCCCGCAATAATTTTCTTTACTTGATCTTCTGTTTTACCACAAAAAGAACATGTAACCGGACCCTTAACATCATCATCAAACAATGTTTAACCCCTCCTTTTATTTTTCATCACATTTTTTCAACTATATCATAATATCTAAAAATTAAAAAGTGATTTGCATAACTAAAAGAAGCCCATCAATCAGCAAATGCTAAAAAATGGACCTCCCTTCATTAACTCATTAATTATTTTTTATCGCTATCTTTACTAGTCTTTTCAACTTCTTTAGCGTTGTCAGTAATAACTTTAACAGCTTTTTGAATAGCAATATCATGCTTCAACATGTCATCAGTCAATGCACTACGAACTGCATCTTCTTTCATGCCATATTGTTTAGCTAAATCAGCAACTTCAGCTTTGATATCATCTTCGTTAGGTTCAATCTTTTCAGCTTTAACAATTGCTTCTAAAACTAAATTAGTTTTAACACGTTGTTCAGCGCCATCAGCAAATTGTTTCTTCAAATCTTCTGGCTTAGTACCAGTGATCTTAAAGTAAGTTTGAGCATTGATACCTTGTTGTTGCATATTAGCCATATATTGATCAGTTTGACGTTGAGTATCTTCATCAATCATAGCTTCTGGAATATCTTTAATTTCAGAATTATCTACTGCAGCATTAATTGCTTCATCTTCAGTAGTACTTGCAGCTTGATTGTCTTTTTGTTCTTGAAGATCTTTTCTTGTTTTATCTTCAAGTTCTTTCATATTATCAACATTTTCATCAACATCTTTGGCAAAGTCATCATTTAATTTAGGTAATTGTTGTTCCTTAACTTCGTGTAACTTAACCTTAAATGTTGCCTTTTTACCTTCAAGTTCTTTAGCTTGATAGTCCTTAGGGAATGTTACATCAACGTCAAATTCATCACCAGGTTTATGACCTTCAATTTGATCTTCGAAGTTATCAATAAATGAATGTGATCCTAATTCTAAGGAGTAGTTAGTAGCTTTACCACCATCAAAAGGCTTACCATCAACATAACCATCAAAATCAATGGTTACTGTATCACCCTTCTTAGCAGCACGATCAACTAATACTAATTCTGCTTGTGATTGACGTTTCTTTTCAATTGCAGCATCAACATCTTTGGAAGTAACAGTAGTATCTTGTTTTGCAACTTCAACACCCTTGTACTTACCTAACTTAACAGTTGGTTTAACACTAACCTTAGCAGTTAACACCCAAGGTTTACCCTTTTCTAAGGACTTAACAGCAACTTCTGGTTGAGCCACTGGTTCAATCTTAGTTTCTTTAACAGCATTTGAATATGCTTCAGGTAATAAGAAGTTCAAGGCATCTTGATATAGAGCTTCTTCACCATACATTTCGTTAAATACTTGACGTGTTACCTTACCCTTACGAAAACCAGGGATATTAATATTCTTTTTATTCTTATTGAAAGCCTTTTCTAAACCTTCTTTAATCTTATCTGTACCAATTTCAAAGGTTAATACACCATCGTTGGTACCTTTCTTTTCCCATTTTGCAGCCATTATATTCCCTCCGAAATGAAATATTTTATTCTGATTTACGAAAATAAGCTTAACAAGCTTTATTTCCACTACATATGGAATTATACCATCTAACTCATGTTGTATCAATTATCCTTATTTTTATGTACAAAAAAAGACTAGTTCAACTAGTCTTTTTTTAGAATCTAAAATTAGTCTTCAATCTTAGAAACGATTCCGGCACCAACGGTGTGACCACCTTCACGAATAGTGAACTTAGTACCTTTCTCAATGGCAACTGGCTTAGTTAATTCAACGTTGAATGTAACGTTATCACCAGGCATAACCATTTCAACACCGTCTTCTAGTTCAACAACACCGGTAACATCAGTGGTATGGAAGTAGAATTGTGGACGGTAGTTTGAGAAGAATGGAGTATGACGTCCACCTTCTTCTTTAGTTAAGATGTAAACTTCACCAGAGAACTTCTTGTGAGTCTTGATTGAACCTGGAGCAGCAAGAACTTGTCCACGAACAACTTGAGTACGGTCAACACCACGAAGTAAAATACCAACGTTATCTCCGGCTTCACCTTCGTCAAGAGTCTTACGGAACATTTCAAGACCAGTAACAGTAGTCTTGATAACATCTTCAACTAAACCAACGATTTCAACTTCTTCACCGACCTTGATAACACCACGATCAATACGACCAGATGCAACAGTACCACGACCAGTAATGGAGAAGACATCTTCAATTGGCATTAAGAATGGCTTACTGTCATCACGTTCTGGAGTTGGGATGTATTCATCAACAACATCCATTAATTCCATGATCTTAGCTTCGGCATCTTTGTCACCTTCAAGGGCTTTAAGAGCTGAACCACGAACAACTGGAATATCATCACCAGGGTAATCGTATTCTGAAAGTAATTCACGAACTTCCATTTCAACTAAGTCAACTAATTCGTCATCATCAACTAAATCAGTCTTGTTTAAGAAGACAACGATGTAGTTAACACCAACTTGCTTAGCTAAAAGAATATGTTCACGAGTTTGTGGCATAGGACCATCAGTTGCGGCAACAACTAAGATAGCACCATCCATTTGAGCAGCACCAGTAATCATGTTCTTGATGTAATCAGCATGTCCTGGAGCATCAACGTGGGCATAGTGACGCTTTTCAGTTTCGTATTCAACGTGCGCAGTGTTGATCGTAATACCACGTTCACGTTCTTCTGGAGCAGCATCGATATTAGCGTAGTCTTCAGCCTTAGCTAAACCTTTTTCGGATAATACCTTTGTGATGGCTGCAGTTAAAGTAGTCTTACCATGATCAATATGGCCAATAGTACCAATATTTACATGGGGTTTTGTTCTTTCATAATGTTCTTTTGCCATTAATGAAAACCTCCTGTTATTTTTCGAAAGATTTGTATGGGAAATTCCACACATCTTTTAGTATTATTATACTACATCTCAATAGAAATACAAAACTATATTCAGCATTTCTTCAAGGTTTTAGTATTGCACCTTTAATATTATATTAGTTAGTAATTTATTTGTAAACATCTATTGAACAATTTTTTTATTTTATTATTTGAAACTCATATCTGCTGTAATTTTGTTTAATTTTTGTTGCCATTTTTCAATTTCTTTGATTGAATCATTTGCATCGGTTATATTTTCTCCATCTAAATGAATATTTAAAACATCTATCCACTTAGATTCGCAACTAACAATTTCATCATTTAAAGGATACAAGTACATCATGTACAAATTGTAAGTACTTTGCAAATATCTGGTTTTAAAATGATCAATTGATGAAAACCGTTCAATAATATCTTCAATTCCAGTAACATAACTCTTACTTTTTGTTAAAGGAACAAGTGTTGAAATATCGACTATATGAACTTGATCATCAATACAATAAACTTTAATTTTCTTAGATAATCCTAAATTCTTTAAATCATTCAAAAGTTCACATCTTACAATCGGGTTAATAAATGGATTCATTAAGTTATATTCAGAAGTCGAAATAAAATCATCAATCGGTAACTTCTCTGCTAGTTCCAAAAGATATTTTTGTTGAGATAGTGTTGCTCTACTTAAGTCAATACATTTTCTTTTAATTTCTAAAATGTCATTTTCTTTATATTCTTTGAACCATTTTTCCTTTTGTTCAACCATTTTAAATAGTGATAATTGCATCACTTTATCGTTAATGGTATTAATGCTAATCCTAGCCTTTATAAATAAATTATTTTGTAAAAGAATGTTCACCATTAATTTAAAATCATCAATATTTTCATAAGTATTAATTTTTTCAAATAAATATTTACTTGCTTCTTTGAATTGATTATTGAAATAAAGTGCTTTAACTAACAAATGGTTCACCTTTACAGATGAACCATTCCTATTCAATTTAGTTAAAATTTTGATTGTTTTTGAATATTTTTGTTTGTCAAAAGAACGTTGGGCTAATTCGAATTCCTTATCCATTTTTCTTTTCGGATTTCTTAGCATGTTTCTTAGTATTCTTATGACGGCGATGTTGGTTAACTTCCATAATAACAGGCAAAATAACTGGATGACACTTTGTTTGTTCATATAGGTATGAATTCAAACTTTCTCGAACGTCCTGTTTAAGATGACTCCAATCAAATTCTTTATTGTTTAAATTATTTTGAACAGTTTTAACAATTAACTTTGCACAATTACTAATCAAATCTTTATTAGCTTTGACATATATGAAACCACGTGAAGTAATTTTAGGAGTTGAAACAATCGTCTTGTTCTTTCGATTAATTGTTACAACCGCAACAAAAATACCATCCTCAGATAGAATCTTTCTATCACGCAAAACGATATTCCCAATATCTCCAACACCAATTCCATCGATCATAACATCGCCACCCTGGACGCTGTTACCTCTTAACATCTTACCGTTTTCATATTCATAAACATCACCTTTAGATGTTAAGAAAATGTTTTCTGGTTTAATCCCAACTTCTGCCGCCAATTGAGCATGTGCATAAAGCATCCGATATTCACCTTGAATTGGAAAAAGATATTTAGGTTTTAAAAGATTAAGCATTAATTGTAAATCACTTCGACTTGCATCACCAGAAGAAGCTAAATCATCAGAAATCATCGCTACTTCTCCATCAGCACGATAAATCATATCCCTAGTTTTAGCAACGTTGGTTTCCATTGCAGGAGCAGGAGTCGTTGCAATTAATACAACATCTCCTTTATTAATATTAATCTTTTCTCTTTGGTTAGCCATTCTTTGAATTGCTTTTATTGGTTCACCAGTTTTTCCAGTTTGTAAAATAACCGTGTCTTCTGGATCTAATTTATCCAATTCTTTATATGAAGATATGATCATATCATCAGCAGGAACATTCAATTTGTTTAGCTTGATTGCAGTAGTAATAATTCTTTGTAAACTACGGTTCGCTAAAAATACCTTCCGTTCATTTTGATGAGCAACATTGAGAATTTGCTGAATTCTCAATAGATTATGAGCCGCACTAGCAACAATAATTCTACGATTCTGATAGTTTTGAAATACATCATTAATGTATCCTTCAACTTTATACTCGTTTACACTTGTCTTGTAATTTTCAGCATTTCTTGAATCACTAAGTAATGCTAAAACACCTTTTTGACCAAGTTGAGCTAATGCTGCTAAATCAGTTTTATATCCATCTTGAGCAGTCTGATCAAACTTAAAGTCACCAGTATATACAATTCTCCCAACGTCAGTTGAGAGAACCACACCCATTGATTCTGGAATTGAGTGGGTCGTATTAAAGAAAGAAACCGTTACATCATCAAAGACAATTTCTCTTTTTTCATCAATCACATTAAATTGATTATAAGAACGGGTTTCCTTATAATCATTAACAACCAACTTAGCCAAAGCAATCGTTAATTCAGAACCAAACACTGGAACGTCAAACTCTTTAAGAAAATATGGTAAAGCACCAATAGCATCATAGTGACCATGGGTAAGAAAAACTCCAACAATTTTATCTCTATTTTCTTCAAGATAAGTGAAATCTGGAATAACAAAATCAATTCCTAACATTTCATTTTCCGGATATTTTAAACCACAATCTAATACATATATTCCATCATTTATTTGTACTGCATATAAATTTTCGCCATCTTGGCGCACTCCACCTAATGGAATGATTTTAATATTTGTTTTCATAATTCACCTCAAAATTTATTTAAAAACCCAAACTAGGCTATACTCGATCTTACAAATTAAGTCTATTTTATCATACTTTATAAATTAACGGGGAAAAACAAACAAATCTATGTACAAAAAAGGTGAAGCTTCATATATAACGAAGCTTCACCTTTAAAAATATTAACGACGTAAGCCTAAGCTCTTAATTAATTCACGGTAACGTTGTACGTCATTGTTACGTAAATATGCAAGAAGGTTACGACGATGTCCAATCTTCTTCATTAATCCACGTTGTGAATGGTAATCTTTACGATTTTCTTTCATGTGATTGTTAATTTCATTAATGTCTGCAGTCAAAACAGCTACTTGAACTTCAACAGAACCAGTATCTCCTTCGTGACGTGCATACTTTTTCATAATTTCATTTTTACGACCTTGTGTAAGTGCCATAAAAAATCCCACCTTTCAATTTTTATATAAACCAATTACTGAGTCATCCGTCAGTGAGAAGCGAAAATAACTAAGCAATGGTCGTACAATTAACTATGATACTAGAAAAGATTCGAAACAGCAAGAATAATTTCAAAATAACTAAACAATGTTGCATTCATTTCGTTATCTATTGTATAATAACGAATGTTGCAATTATGAATATACATCTGGAGGTGAATTACATGCCAGTTATTAAATCAGCTATTAAACGTGTAAAAACTAATGAAACTGCTAACAAGCGTAACGCTAGTCGCTTAAGCTTAATGCGTAGTGCAATTCGTACTTTTGAAAAAGCTAAGGCTAACAACGAAAGTAACGTCGAAGAAGCTTTCCACAATGCCCTTAGTAAAATTGATCGTACTAAGTCAAAAGGCTTAATCAAACCTAACAAGGCTAGTCGTGATAAAGCACGTTTGACTCGTTTATTCAATAAGTAAACAAAAAAGCTCATATTATTTTGGGCTTTTTTATTTTACAAAATTTAAAAAGGGATAACTTATTAAATAAGTTATCCCTTTTTAATATAATTAGCAAATTTAATCATAAACATCTCAAATAGTAATTCTGGAGAAGTCGTTGCAGATTTTAACTTAGACTCAACATTAAATAATTCTAAATAAGCTAACTGTAATTGATCGATTTTAAATCCTCTAATAGTTTGAATCGCTAGTTTAATTCGATATGGATGTACTTTTAAACTAGTTGCTAAACTCCCCTGTGTATATCCCTGATTAAACAAAATCATAACTTGAATCAATAAGCGAAATTGACCTAATAGAATTGCATTTATTTGTAATGCAGCTTGACCAGATATTAAAAGATTATGATATAAGTCAATTGCATCTGTACTTTTTAGACTTAGAACTAAATTGATTAAATCAAAAACATTTTGAACTAATGAATTAGTAATTAATTCGTCTACTGCTTTTGCATCAATTTTTTTATTCTTTTGACAAAACAATAAAATTTTGGGTAGTTCATTCATAATTAATGATAAACTTCCACCCGTTTTAGTAATCAATAGTTCCATTGCATTTCTATCAATTTGGTATCCTTTTTTACTGATAATTGATTTTACATACTTTCTCATTTGAAATTCTGAAAAATTACTCAAATCAATTTTTACAGATTTCTTATTTAATAATTTATTAACTTTTTTTCGATTATCTAATTTATCATATGGTGCAATAATAACTAACGTTGTAGTTTCCATTGGCGTTTTCAAGTAATTGAGCAAAACATCAACGTCTTGTTTTACTTTCGACTTAGTATTTCCTGTTAAAAAAATAGGATTAGAGATCATTACAATTCTACGTTCACCAAAAAAAGGAGCAGATAAGGCATCATTGATAGCATCATTGATAGCAGTCACATCCATATCATAATTTGCATAATTCATTTCACGCTCTTCTTTAGGAATTAAACTTATAAATTTATTTTTTAAACGTTCAATCAGATAATCTTGTTCTCCCTGAATTAAATAAACAGGTTTTAAATTTTCATAATTTAAATCATGTAAAATAGTGGTGAAATTCATTTAAAATTACCTTCTTAACTTTGTTTCAAAATACCCGTCATTCTTAGAATATCGATATCTTATCATCCCATCAATCTGTGTATTATAAATTTTCATTTTACGTTTCATTACATTTTCAATAGTTTCTTCATTCGGGTGATTATATCGATTGTTTCTTCCAGCAGAAATAACGGCAATTTTAGGATTCAATCTATCCAAAAATTCTGGATCAGATGATGTTTTACTACCATGGTGTCCTAATTTTAACACATCAGTCCTTAAAAACGGATAATGATTTATCGTCTCTAATTCTCCCTTTCGATCTAAGTCCCCGGTGAACAACCACTTTAAACCACCTATTTCACAACTTAATACCATTGAATCTTCATTTTTACCCATCCCGGAATTAAAGGGGTGGTACACATTTAATGGAGTGTCCAAAATATGATTTCCTGCCTTTACAGGAATTAATTTAGTAGAATTGCTATTTAATTGAACTTTTTTCATAAATGAAGGATTATTTTGCATCCCATCAGGAATATAAATTTTATCTACGTCCATCAATTTAAGAAATGCTGGTAAATCTCCACAATGATCTGCATCTTGATGACTAATACAAATATTATTGATTTTACGAATTCCAATACTTTTCAAATAATTAATTGATGTTTGTTCTGCTTTATACTTATTAGGATCCTTCTGTTTACCAAATATTAAACGTCCCCCTGTATCAATTATGGTCACACTTTGATTCAAAGGTTCCCTAATCAAGAAACTATCTCCCTGTCCTACATCAAAATAACTCACTTCTCCTTTGACGGGAAAATGAATCCATAAAAACACACCCATATAGATACTTAACAATATAATTATTTTTTTGACTGTAATTGAATCAAACAGGGTAGCTGTTACTATTAGTAAAATAAAAATAATGCTGTAATGTGGTTTCCCAACTAAAATATTCCCCGGTAGTTTACTTATCAACATTGCAAAATTATCAAATATACTTATAATTCCAGCACAAGTAGTCCCAATAATTGGTATTACAGGATAAGTTAATCCGCCAATAATTACAGCTGGCATTATTAAAACTGAAAACAATGGTAATAATAGGATATTTGCTAGTAACGATAATACATGCCATTCATAAAGATAATAAATAATAATTGGTACCCCAATTAAATTCATTATAAATGTTTGTTTTAAAAGTGACATTTTATTTGTAAATAAGAGTCCAAATGAAAGAATATAACTTAATTGGCATCCCATTTGAAACAAGACTTGTGGATAAAATAATAAATTTATTATTAATACTAATCCCCATAAATCGACACCATTAAAATTAATGTTTTTTAAATTAAATATTATTCTTAAGCCACTCGTCAATACAGCACGCAATAACCCCACTGAAGAACCAGCAAATATAAAATATATTGGTAGAACTAATAGAATTAAAATTTGAATATTTTCTCTTTTTAAACGTAATCGTACCAAAAAAGATTCAATTAAATTAATTAAAAAATAAACATGAAATCCAGAAATACTGAACAAATGAATTAGACCTAATTGACGAAGTCCTTCAATTTCTTCCATTAATTCTTGATCCATTATTCCTAATATCAAACTAGAGAAATAAACCCCTAATGGATGGGGCAGTTTTTCTGAATATGTTATCCATTTTGCACGAAATTGATGAATTAATTGGGAAAATGTTGGCTTTTTACACTCATCAATAGTTACAATGTTTTCTAATTTTAGAGCATTCGTAATTCTCTGAGTCCTATAATAACGTCTCAAATCAAACTGATTAAAGTTAGTTGCCTCTGGGAAATCTTCAACGGAAGCATTTCCTTTAATATAAAGTGTCTTATTCTTAAGAAGATTAAGCTGTTTAATGTTATTATTATTAATCCTACCAAAAAAGGATATTTTCTGTTGTTTTATACCTAAAAGATTGGCTTTACCACTTATAAAACCATCATTAATTTTAAAGTCATCTGCATTAATGGTCATTTCAGCAGTGATTTCTTGATTTAATCTTTGATTCTTAATCAATCTATTTTCATGAAAACAAAATATTATCATCAAAAACGATAAAATGATAGACACCAAAATAGTTTTTATTGATCGAAAATAAATTAATTTTATTATCGACCAAAAACAAATCAATAGTCCAAGCCATAAACTACCCCAAAAAATTATCGTAATACTAGTTAATAGAAACGAACATATTAAAATTACATTGTTTTTAATTATTCATCAGAAGGAAGCGAATCAAATGGTAAATTTTCAATTGTGGATTTAGGAATTTTCACTTGTCTTAATTCGACATGCTTTAATTTCAAAAGATGCATTGCATAAGGGTCATTATGGTAATTTCTAAGATAATTAATCTTCACAATTCCTGCTTGTAACAACATTTTTGTACATTGTAAACAGGGAAAATCAGTTACATATATTTCAGCACCATCAGTTGGTTCTCCAAATTTTGCACATTGAAGAACAGCATTCATCTCTGCATGAATAGTACGTAAACAATGTCCGTCAACCATGTAACAACCCGCGTCTATGCAATGTTCATCTCCTGATACAGAACCGTTATAACCACCAGCAATGATTCTTCGATCTCTTACCAAAGTTGCTCCAACAGAAAGTCGGTTACACGTACTTCTGGTTGAAATTAAAATTGCTTGCAACATAAAATATTCATCCCACGGAATTCTTCTTTTTGTCATAGCTAATACTCCCTCTTCTTTAAATAGAGTATATCATATTGAAATTGAGTCTTTCATATTTTCCAACATTTTATCACCAATACCACTAACTTGTTTTAAATCTTCTATTTTTTTAAACTCGCCATGTTCTTTTCGATAATTTATAATTTGTTCTGCTCTTTTTTCACCAATTCCCGTGATTTGCTGAAGTTGAGTAACATCTGCAGTGTTTATATTAATTTTATTTCCTACTTCAGAAGTAGAACTTGAAGAATTATTTACCTGACTCGTTGAATCATTAACATTTGAATCAGGCACCTTTTCTCCTTTTTGAGGAATATATAATACCTGTTGATCATTAACTTTTTGAGCTAAATTTATCTTTTTTACATTAGCTTTTTTAGTTAATCCACCTGCCATGTCAATTACATTAGAGCAACGTAAATTAGATTTTAAACGATATACTCCTGGATTTTTTACGGCTCCTTTAATATCAACATAAATTTCTGTTACTTCTTCTTTATTTTCTTGAACAGATGCTCTACTTTCAACTTCACTATGTGATAAACTTGAAATTTCTGAATTACTTGTTAGATTATTTTTAGATGTTGAAGCATTTGGTTTATTAATAAATAAAACACTCAGCAATATTAACAATAACACAATTAAAGCAGCCATTCCTATCATAATTTGATTTCGATACTGATCAAAAAGCATCTTTATTCGTTCCATCCTTATTCTCCTTTCTCCATTAATAAAATACGAAAAAAAGAGCTAAATTAATTAGCTCTTCCAATTTATTTATTCAAATATTTTAAAGCATCGTTAAATGTTTTTATTGGAATTACTTTCATATTAGGAGCATACTTCTTAGCAGTTTGTTTAGCCAGTTGATAATTAGTTACATGATCTGGTTCAATAGATAAAATAGCTTTACTTGGTTTAATATAAGGGGCTAAAAAAATTGTTGCTCCTTGCTTCTTAGCCGTAATAACCTTTTTATCAATTCCTCCAATTTCACCAACTTGACCAGATGGTGAAATGGTTCCAGTACCAGCAATAATTCGTCCACGTTTTAAATTATGATTGGCTAATTGACTATAAACCTGTAAAGAAAACATCAAACCTGCTGAAGGACCACCAATTGCTCCAGGATTAATTGTAGTTGGTAATTTGGACTTAACTTTTAAATTATCTGTTAATGTAATCCCAATTCCCGAATTGTTCGTTTCAGGTAATTTAATCAACTTACCAGTTTCATTATAATAATGCTTCCCTCTTAAATACTGAATCCTTATTTTACTACCAATCCGATGATGCTTAATATATTTTTGATACCCAGAAGCATTAGCATATTTCTTACCATTAACTTTTAAAATAATATCTCCAACGTGTAATTTATTGAAAGTAGATTGTTTCAACTTACTTAAAACATAAATTCCCTCATTATGTAATTTTACTTTTGCATGAGCTGCTCGACTTCCTACATAAATTGCACTATTAATTGCACTTTGCATATAAAACTTTTGAACATTATTATATGTTGCCTCATTCTCCCCTTGAGTAACATCATTAATATTCTCTAAATTATAATAAGGATAAAATAAACTTTGAACATAGGAATATGGAGTGGCTTGAGAAATCCCGACAGATGTCAATAATAACTTTCCTCGATTATTATCGGGATGTCCCTTTATTGAAACCATAGTTTTTAAATTAACAGCTTCTCCTGGACCTTCTACTAATTTAGGAAGAGGAAAATTAAAGAATCCTAAAATTAAAACCATCAAAGAAATTATTCCAATAATTAATTTATATTTATGTTTATGAACCTTTTTCATTATTATTCCTTCTTTATTTTCATTGCTTTTAAGACATTTTTAGGAAGGTAAGAACTGACATTCCCGTTAAATTTAAATATCTCTTTTATCATTGTTGAGGAAATTGCTTCGTATTTTGAATCGGTAATTAAACAAACAGTTTCTATTTTAGAATCTAAATTCTTATTTAAAGTTGCAATTGCATGTTCATAATCAAAGTCAGTTGAATTTCTAATTCCCCTTACTATCACAGACACACCGTTTTTTTGAGCATAATCAATTATTAAGCCATCAACAATTCTCACATCAACGTTTTGAAGATTTGAAATTGTAGATTCAATCATTTTCTTTCTTTCAATCGGCGAAAATAAAGAGTTTTTACTAGTATTATTTCCAATTACAATCGTTAAACTATCAAAAAGAAGACTTGCTCTGGTGGCAATATCTAAGTGACCATTTGTAAATGGATCAAAACTTCCTGGAAAAATTGCTTTCACCATTCTTATTCCCCCTGATATGAGTAAATAGTCAATTGTGTAATTCCATAGTGTTTTTGTTCAACCATCTTAAAATTATTTATATTATTTTCCATCAAAGTTTTATCATCAGTTTCACATATGATAACAGCATTAGGTTTTAACAGATTTAAATCAATTAATTTCCCCATATCTTTTACCATTTGTTGTTTTTTATATGGCGGATCTAAAAAAACGTAATTGAATTTTATTTCTTCTTGATTTAATTTTTTTAACGCAGCATTGGCATTCATTTTCAATGCCATGAATTTTTCTGGTTCTTTTGTAATTTCAATATTTTCTTTAATAGTTTTAATTGCTGCAAATTGACGATCTATTAAAACTGCATAATCCATCCCACGAGAAATAGCTTCAATTCCAACATTTCCAGAACCAGCAAAAAGATCTAAAATTTTTCCGCCATCAAAATAAGGCCCAATCATATTGAACAACGATTCTTTGACTTTATCAGTGGTTGGTCTAGTTAAATTTGTTGGGACAGATTTTAATCTTCTGCCTCCATAATTTCCTGAAATAATTCGCAAAATAGGCCTACTTTCTAAATTTCATCATCATCTTCGTCTTCAACATCTTGAGTCTGTGAAAAAGTCTTAACTAAATCATTTAAAGGTGAGATACTAACTCGTTTTACTGAACCAATCTTTTTTAATTTGTTAATTATTATGTCATAATCATCAGTATTTACATAGATTACAATGTAACGATTGGATTTCGATGAATAAACAATAAAGCCCATTTTTTTAATCATATTAATATTTCGAAAAGAAGCAACCATTATAATCAATTTAACTTTCTTAGGAAACATATTAATTACCCTTCTTTAGAACTTATTTTTTGCTTATAACTAATTTTTAAAACGACTCCTAAACACAAACATAAAGTTACCATACTTGAACCTCCATAACTTATAAATGGAAATGTAACCCCAGTAATTGGTAATAAACCAATTACTCCTCCAATATTAAAGAAAGCCTCAATTAGTATAAAAGATGCAGTCCCATAACAAATCATCATATCTCTTATTGTATTAGTGTCCATCCCAATTTTAACAATTCTCATTATGAGTAACATCAAAATTAATATGATTAGAATTACTGTAAAAGCACCTAATTCCTCTGAAATAATAGCCATAATAAAATCCGTATTTGGTTCAGGCAAATAACCGGTCTTTTGAATACTATTTCCTAAACCCACTCCGAACAATCCCCCATTACTAAATGCATAATAAGAATTTACTAATTGTTGTCCAGATCCTTGAGCATGGATAAACGGATTAGAAAAAGCAATAATTCTTTGAACTTGATAATTATTCTTCATAAATCCATTACTAAAAATTGGAACGAAAACTTTCATTAATAGAAACCAAATTCCTAAAATAATTGCTGTACCATAACCAATTGATCTAAACTTATTTTTTTTAATTGATAACACCATCATTAAAATAATAAATAGATTAATTGCTGTTCCTCCCAAGTCAGGTTGTAACAGAACTAAACCTAATGGAATAGCTTCTAGATACGAAAAGTATTTTAAATTTTTTAGAAATGGGTGCTCATAAATACTCTTAGCATTTTTTTGGGCATAAGTTGCATAATACATAATATAAAAAAACTTTATAAATTCAGCAGGTTGTAATTTTAAAGGACCTAAATTAATCCATCCAGCTGAACCGTTTACAGTTTTACCAACAACAAGTAGACCCATTAATAAGAGAGCTATTAAAACATCAGTAAAAAATAAAAAACTAAGAGAAGAAAAATATTTATGCAAGAAAGGTTTATCAATTTTTTTAAATATAAACCACATTGAAAATATTCCTAATAAAACAAAAAAGCTTTGCTTAAATAAATAAGCAATTGGAGATCCACCATTTTGAATTGCAATATTAGAACTAGCAGAATAGACCATTATAATTCCTATAATAACTAGAACGATAAACGGTCCTAATATGTAGTAGTCTAAATTTTTAAAATTGATTTTATTATCATCGGTAAACCTATTCATTAATAATCCTTCTTTAAATAATAATTATAAATAATTATACCATATTCCAAAAAGACAAAGAAAAAAGGCAAAGAAATTTTAATTTCTTTGCCTTTCAAAATATTTAATTAGTTGTGACGAGCACGCTTAGCAGCTTTCTCACGTTCATTAGTGTTTAGAATTCTCTTTCTTAAACGAACACTTTCTGGAGTAACTTCACAAAGTTCATCTTCATTTAAGAATTCCAATGATTCTTCAAGAGTCAAATGTTCAGGTTCCTTGATCTTAGCCATATCATCTGAACCAGCAGCACGAACGTTGGTTAACTTCTTACCTTTGGTAATGTTAACGGAAATATCGTTTTCACGACTATTCTTACCAACGATCATTCCTTCATATACTTCAGTTCCAGGATTAATGAAAATCGTACCACGACTTTCAATACCCATAGTAGCGTAAGTAGTACTCTTACCTTGGTTCATAGAAACAAGCGCACCATTCTTACGACCTGGTTGCCACTTTTTGATTACTGGCATATACTTTTCAAAACTATGGTTCATAATTCCGTAACCACGAGTTAATGATAAGAAATCACTTGAATAACCGATTAATCCACGTGAAGGAACTAAGAAAGTCAAACGTTGTTGACCATTCCCAGTGTTTTCCATGTTTTCCATGGTTCCTTTACGTTGAGATAAAGTATCGATAATTGAACCAGAGTATTCTTCTGGGGTATCAATTTGAACTGATTCGAATGGTTCACACTTTTCACCATCAATTTCACGAATAATAACTTTAGGACGTGAAACTTGTAATTCAAATCCTTCACGACGAAGAGTTTCAATTAAGATAGATAAATGTAATTCACCACGACCAGAAACAGTCCATGAACCAGGTTCACCAGTATCTTCAACACGAAGAGAAACATCAGTGTGTAATTCATGTTTCAAACGTTCTTCAAGTTGACGAGCAGTAACGAACTTACCTTCCTTACCAACAAATGGTGAAGTATTAGTACCAAATGTCATTTGAAGGGTTGGTTCATCAATCCGTAATACTGGAAGTGGTTCCTTATCGTTAGGATCAACAACAGTTTCACCGACGTTAATATCTTCCATTCCAGATACACAAATTAAATCACCAGGGCGACCTTCTTGAATATCAACTTTTTGTAAACCAATGAATCCCATTAATTTACTTACACGGAAGTTTTGAGTGCTACCATCTAATTTCATAACAGTAACATTGTCTCCAACCTTAATCTTACCTCTGAAAACACGACCAATACCGATACGACCCAAAAAGTCATCATAGTCTAACATGGCAACTTGGAATTGAAGAGGTTCATCTTCGTTGTCAATTGGAGCAGGAATATCTTTTAAGATAGTATCAAAAATAGGCTTCATGGTATGCTCTTGAGTTGAAAGATCAGGATCAAAACTTGAAGTACCATTCATAGCAGAAGCATAGATAACTGGGAATTCAAGTTGGTCTTCATCAGCACCTAATTCAATAAATAAATCAAGAACTTCATCAACAACTTCAGCTGGACGAGCACCTGGACGGTCAACCTTGTTAATAACAACGATTGGAGTTAAGTGTTGTTCTAAGGCTTTCTTTAAAACGAAACGAGTTTGAGGCATAGTTCCTTCAAAAGCATCAACAACTAATAACACACCATCAACCATTCGCATAATACGTTCAACTTCTCCACCAAAGTCAGCATGTCCTGGAGTATCAAGAATGTTAATTTGTTTACCATCGTACTTAACAGCGGTATTCTTTGATAAAATCGTAATACCACGTTCACGTTCAATTGCATTACTATCTAAAGCTCGGTCTTGAATTTCAGTATGACCGTCTAAAGTATCAGATTGTTTTAATAGTTCATTAACCAAAGTAGTTTTACCATGGTCAACGTGGGCAATAATGGCAATATTTCTAATATCGTCTCTTGTTTTCAAAAGTATTTCTTCCCTTCATTAATTAAGCTTTCTCGAATTAAGTGCTATTAAATAGCATAAATATACATTTATACATTATAGTACAAACTTAATAATTTCTCAAAACGAACTTTAATTTACACATTATTTTAAAATTTTATCATTAAAGTAATAGATCAGTCAAAATAGTTCTACATTTTAACCATGTTGCCGAATGTTTTTTTTGCTTCTTGAATTGTTCGGTAAATATCATATCCAGAACTTTTTTGAAATTGACGTTCTAATTGTTTTTGTTCTCCTTTAGCTGGATTAATTTTTTGAAAGGCAGCAAACGCAGATAAAAGATCTTTCTTTGGAGCTCCCTTGTCATTTTCATATGAATTCTCTACTAACATATATAATTTACAAACTTGACGAAGCTCATCTTCTGACCAATCTTGAAAAATTGGATAAAAGTAATTATTATTCATAAATATTCCTTCTTTCTCAACGTCTTCTAAAATGTGATAAAATATAAGTATTATTAAATATGGAGTGAATATAATGTTTTTAATGAAAGATATTGTTAGAGATGGGGATCCTGTTCTAAGAAAACAAGCCAAAAAGGTTGAATTCCCTTTGAGTGAAGAAAATAAAATTCTCGCTAAAAAATTAATGGAGTACTTAGAGGTAAGCCAAAATCCTAAACTCTGTAAAAAATATAAACTAAGGGCGGGAGTTGGTTTAGCAGCTCCTCAAGTAGGTGAGAGTAAAATGATGGCTTCAGTTATGGTCCCATCAGAAAACCATGGGGAACCATTATTTAAAGATGTTATTATCAACCCTGTTATTCTATCTAACTCTGTTCAACGAGCAGCATTAGACGAAGGAGAAGGTTGTTTGTCTGTTGATGAAGATGTTCCTGGATATGTTCCAAGAGCTGCCAGAATTACTCTTCGTTATCAGGATGTTAATGGTGAAACCCATCAACTAAGACTTAAGAACTATCCTGCTATCGTTTGCCAACATGAAATCGATCATCTTCATGGAACATTGTTCTACGATCATATTGATAAAAAAGATCCTTTTTCTCGTTCAGATGATGAAATTTTTCTAAGTTAATAAATCAATAAAAGCTTTACTAATCTATCATTTTAGTAGAGCTTTTATTTTAATCGATTTAAATCATTAATGTATTCTAATGTTGAATCGTTACTCAAACAGGCGACATCAACGTGCAAAATTTCATCATAATTCCAAGAATCAGTGATAACTAGTTTTGGTTTATTTCGATATAAGATATGATTATTGACACAATAATTATTCAAAAGTTGTTTAAAATTAGTTAAAAATGGTTCTTCATTTCCTTCAATTCCAGTCTTAAATTTAAAATCGTATTCAAACACTAAAACTTGACGTCCCCAAACATCACTCAAAACACTGGCATTCTTCTTTTGAATCGGATAGTTAAAGGAACTCTCATCTTTCATTTCAGTAATAATTTTTTTGACAATCAGATTTGTAAAGTTTTTATATTCTAATTGATATTTTTTAGAACCATTAATAACGATGAAATGATGAATAAAATTATAAATAATTACAGCCACTATAAATCCCCAAAATATTTCCATAAACATTTTAATCACCACTAACATAATCTATTTTTATCATTCATTTTAACACGCTTTATTCTAAAGTGATAAGCTATACTTATTAATGATATTATGATAAACTTATAAAAGGTTTTCTATCGATAATTAAAAATACATAAATCAATAAATAAAAAATAAAGGAGTTAATAAAATTGATTTTTAAAGTACTATATCTTGATGATATTAAGACGACTTTACGTCGTGAAAATACAAAGAGTCTCTACGTTGAAGCTGATTCAGAAGTAGATGCCCGAATTAAAGTTCAAAATAACACTAATCATGATATTGAATATATTGAACCTTTAGAAGGTAATCACTTAGAATATGAAAAGAAACAACCTGATTTTAAAATAATGGAGTTTAAATAATTATGAATAAATTAAACGTCAAAAATAATGAAGTAGCTATTTATGGCGTTGGTGGATTAGGCGAAATTGGTAAAAACACCTATGGTGTTCAATTTCAAGATGAAATCATCTTAATCGATGCTGGAATTAAATTCCCAGAAGATAGCCTACTCGGTGTTAACTACGTTATTCCTGATTATCACTATTTAATTAAGAATAGAGATAAAATCAAAGCTTTAGTTATCACCCATGGTCATGAAGACCATATTGGAGGTGTGCCATATTTATTGAAGGACTTAAACGTTCCGATTTATGGTGGTCCTCTTGCACTAGCGTTAATTAAAAGTAAACTTGAAGAACGCGGTTTAGCTCGTGAAGCTGAATTACATGAAATCGATGAAAAAACTAAACTAAAATTTGGTAAAATGAGTGTTTCTTTCTTTAGAACTACTCACTCAATTCCAGATACTCTTGGTGTTGCCGTTCATACCCCTAACGGAGTAATTGTAGAAACTGGTGATTTCAAGATGGATCTTACACCAGTTACAAATCAATCACCTGGTTTTGCAGCAATGACAGATTTAAGCAAGGAAGGTGTTCTTTGCTTAATGTCAGATAGTACTAATGCTGAACGACCTGAATGGAGTAAATCTGAACGGTGGGTCGGAAAATCTGTTCGCCATATCTTTAATTCTGTTGATGGCCGAATTATTTTTGCAACTTTCGCTTCTAATATTTCTAGAATCCAAACTGCTTGTGAAGCTGCTGTTAAGCATGGTCGCAAAATTGCTGTGTTTGGACGAAGTATGGAAGCAGCCGTTGTTAATGGTCGAGAATTAGGTTATTTAACTGTACCAGAAGATATCTTCGTTGAACCTTCTGAGTTATCATCATTACCTGCAAACAAAACGTTGATTTTGTGTACTGGATCTCAAGGTGAACCAATGGCTGCTCTTTCTCGAATTGCTAATGGTACTCATCGACAAATTTCTATCCAACCTAACGATACAGTTGTCTTCTCTAGTAACCCAATTCCTGGTAACACAATTAGTGTTAATAAAGTTATCAATGAACTTGAAGAAGCCGGTGCTAGAGTTATTCACGGTAAGGTAAATAATATCCATACATCTGGTCATGGTGGTCAAGAAGAACAAAAATTAATGTTAAGATTAATGAGGCCTAAATACTTTATGCCTATCCACGGTGAATACCGGATGTTAAAAATTCATACTGAACTAGCCCGTCAATGTGGTGTTCCACTAGATCATAGCTTCATTATGGAAAACGGTGATGTTCTAGCATTATCAAAAGATAATGCTAGAATTGCCGGACATTTCGGCGCTGGTGATGTTTACATTGATGGTAACGGAACAAGTAGCGTTGGAAATGTTGTTCTTCATGATCGGCAAATTTTAGCAGAAGAAGGTTTAGTAATTGTTGTTGCAACAATCAATCTAAAACGCCATGAAGTTCAAGCAGGTCCAGACTTATTATCTCGTGGTTTTGTTTACATGCGTGAATCTGGTAAATTATTAGATGAAGGTCGTCGCCTTGTATTTAATAGTATTGTTAGAACAATGCATAATAAAAAAATAAATGAAGCTTCATTGCAAAGTGCAATTGTTAATGATTTACAAAAATTCTTATTTAACAAAACTGAACGCCATCCACTGATTTTACCAATGTTAATTATGAACAATAAATAAACGCATTGAAAATCAAAAAGCGAATTCATTTTTGAATTCGCTTTTTATTTGGGCATAACTCTATACTACCTAAATATAAATTTCAATAATATACAAGGAGGGAATCTAATTGCGATCAAAATTTTTAGTAGTTATTAATCCGACTGCGAACGGTGGAAAAGCTAAACAAATTGGAGAACAAGTAATATCCACATTAAAATCTAGAAATATTCCTTTTGAACATCGTGCTTCTAAGTATGCTGGAAATACTGAACAAATTACTGAACAATTAGTCAAAAATAGTTTTAATCAATCAACTTACCACTTCGTAATTGTTGTAATCGGTGGTGATGGAACTGTTAATGAAGTTATCAGTAGTATTAATAATACTACCAATGATGATCATCCCTTAATCCCGGTTGGAATTATTCCTGCTGGAAAAAACAACAACTTTGCAACTGTCCAAAAAATCCCATTAAAATGGGAAGATGCCTTGAATCAAATCATTAATTGTAAATCTGCGAAAAATTTATCAATTGGTCATTTTTACGATAATAATAGTCATAATGATTCCTATTTCTTAAATAATTTAGAAATTGGCATTGGAAGTGATTTATTGAATGAAGCTCAAAATACTTCTTCCCGTTTTAAATTTATCAAATTTTTCAAGAGAATTATATCAATTTTCTCAACACTCTACAATTTAGATACCTTTAATCTATATCTTAGAATTCATAATCATTATGAAAATTTCTCAGATACTGCTGATTTAATCATTCAGAATAATCCATTATGGGATAATAATCGTAAATTAATTAATCAAGAAAATATTCCAAGTGATAAATTAAGAATTCTAATTTTAGAAAAGAAAAACTTCTTTTTAATGTTAGTTCATATTTACTATTTATTAAGAGGTAAAAAAATTAAAACAAAATCATTTCATAATTTTTATGTCTCAGAGCTATCAATAAATGATTCTGTTCTAAAATACGGAAATATAGATGGAAATGTCATTGGTAGCAAATTTTTTGATATCAATTGTAATATTATTAAATTTCCATTTTGGATATAAAAAAGCCCAAATTAATTTGGGCTTTTTTTAATCTTCGGATGCATCCATTGCATCTAAAATCATACTTAATGTATTGCATTTTTTCGTAAGTGCCATCATTTTTGCACCGAATACCGGTTCAATCTTAACAGTTCGATCATTATTAACTCTTGCTGTATCAGCTTCTTTTTGTTTTAACCGATTAAGCTCATTAAAAGCCTGTCGATACTCAACCATAATCTCAAATCGATTACTCATATTGAACCAACTCCCCCATTAAAAATAATATCAGAGTAGTGTAATAATAAATTCATAAATAAATTCCCAAAAATTACCACCATTTTTAAAAGTTTTTAAAGAATTTATTATTAAACCGTATTCAAAATATAACACTTTTTTTGTAAAATGTTAACATTTTTTTGATTTTTATGTACGGCAAGGTCTTTTGACCTTGTTCGAATAAATTAATTTCGATAAATTTTATCAATTGCATCTAATTCATCTTTAGAAAAAGTAGTATTATCCAAAGCAGCTAAATTATCATCAAGGTGTTTAGGATTAGAAGCTCCAGTAACAACACTTGTAACAACAGGATTGTTTAATAACCATGCTAATCCCATTTGAGCTAATGATTGATTTCTGTTTTTAGCAATATCATTTAATTCATTCAACTTTTTAACAACTTTATCCGTTCCATTCTTTAAGACGAAGTCATTTGTAAAATGAAGTTTAATATCATCTGGAATGCCCTTCAAATATTTGTCCGTTAACAATCCCTCAGATAATGGACCATAAGCAACAATCCCCTTATTGTTATTCTTCATAACATCAATCGTACCATCATCTTCAATCTTACGATTCAATAAATTATAAGACATTTGATTAACGACAAATGGTGTATGAAGTTCCTTAAAGTAATTAATAATTTCTTGTGATTCTTTACTATAGTAATTAGAAATTCCTACATAAAGTGCCTTTCCAGATCGAACCGTGGAATCCAATGCTTCAGCTGTTTCAGCTAAATCAGTATTAGGATCAAATCGATGACTATAATAAATATCAACATAATCTAATCCCATCCGTTTTAAACTACGATCTAAAGCGGCGATAAGTGTCTTTCTAGAAGAAAATGATCCATATACACCTGGCCACATATGATAACCAGCCTTAGTCGTAATAATTAATTCGTCACGGTATGGTTTTAAGTTAGCTCGATACACTTGACCGAACATGCGTTCAGCAGCACCTGATCCAGGCCCGTAATTATTGGCTAAATCATAGCTAAAAATTCCCTTGTCAAATGCATGTAGCATTGCTTTTTGACTGTCTTTAAAATTAGCATCGTCACCATAACTATGCCACATTCCAAACGAAATTGCTGGTAATTGTAATCCAGAATTTCCAGCTCTACGAACTACTACATCATCATAACGTTGGTCACTAGCTTTATACATCAAATCAATCCTTTCCAATATACTAATTTTAGTTTATGATAACTAAATCTAATTATCAAGAATTATAATCCTGAGGAGTTACCCCATCCATTCCAATAAGTGGGTTAATCTTATGCTCTCTAATTAAAGTATTTGTAAGTATCTTTGGACCTAGTAATGATTCTTCTTTTTTTAAATCATCAGTTTCTTTATCAATCTCTTTATTAGAATCACTATGTTCAAAAATAGCTTTTAAACGTATTTCCAAACCAGTCGAACGATTTATTCCTTGAGACTCTACACATCTCTTAAATGAATCATAATCACCAAGTAAAACTAATACATCACTCGCTCTAGTAATTGCTGTATATAAAAGATTTCTTTGTAACATTCTTGAATATTGAGGAACCATAGGTAAAATGACCATTTTAAATTCACAGCCTTGGGCTTTATGAATAGATGTACAATATGCTAACGTAATTTGATCCCAATCTTTTCGACTATAAGTGACTTCTATCTCATCAAAAGCAATAATCAACTTATCATTACTTTTGTTTTTAGGATTAATGTCAATCCCAACAATTTTTCCAATATCACCATTAAAAACATTATTCTCAGAATCATTAACTAATTGTAAGACTTTATCGCCAATCCGATACGTAAAATTACGATCACTAACTTCTTTTTGTTGAGCAGATTTTTTAGGATTTAAAATATTCTGAATCACTTGATTTAAGTTATTGATTCCAACTTCACCACGATACATTGGTGCAAGTACTTGCATATCCATTGAATCAAACTTCTTTGCGTGAGCTTTTTCAACAATTTGTCCAATTGCAGAATCGACTTGACTTGAATTACATCTTATGAACGAGCGATCAGGTTCCTTACTTATAAAGTCATCAGGCAAATGACCCTTTCGAATTGCATGAGCTAGTTCAACAATCGTTGAATTCTTGCCTTGACGATGAATCTTATTCAATTCAATTTTAGGAATAACATTTGAATCAATCAAATCATGAAAAACTTGTCCAGGACCAACTGAAGGTAATTGATCTTTATCCCCAACTAAAATTACTTTCATATTGTCTGGAATTGCATTCAAGAGCAAATTAAATAGTTGGGTATCCACCATTGACATTTCATCAATTATCAATAATTTCCCATCAATGGTTTGATCCATATCAACAGTTTCATTATCATCCCTGCCATTTAATCCTAATAATCTATGAATCGTACTAGCTTCAACACCAGTAGTTTCTTTCATTCTTTTAGCTGCTCTCCCAGTCGGAGCTGCTAATAAAAATGGGAACGAATCATCATAGTCATCGATTCGCATTGATAAATGATGCAATTTAGCATATAACATGATTATTCCCTTAATAATGGTTGTTTTACCAGTCCCAGGACCACCGGTTAATAAGAAGAATGAAGACTTCATTGCCATTTTTAATGCATGAACTTGTGAATCATCATATTTAATTTTTAGATAATTCGAAACACTATCAATAGTTTTATCAATTTTGTTTTCAGCAATTTCTTGAGTGTCATCACCCGCATCTTGTAGACGTTTAATATTCTCAGCAATATTAAGTTCATCTTCATACAAAGAAGTTAAATACACGCTATCTCCATCACCAATAATCTTACCATCAGTAGCTAATTCCATAATTTGATCAGCAATATATTGCATCTTAATCATTACATCACTACTAGAATTTAACAGGTTAAACGTTTCATTGATCAATTGTTTCAAAGAAGTATACGTTCCACCCTCCTTAATTGATAAATCTTTTAACGCTGTCATTACTCCAGCCCTAATTCTTCCAGCTGAATCTGCTTTGAATCCCATTTGACGAGCTACATTATCAGCTTTTTTAAAGCTAATTCCTCTAACATCTTCAACTAACTGATAAGGATTCTTTTTAATTACTTTTAGAGTCTCTTCATGATAACGATTATATATTTTTGATGCTAACTGACTTCCAAAGCCATAATTATTCAATCCAATAATAATTTGTTCTGCTCCATTTGTAGATTGAATTCCCTTAACAATCGTATCAGCCTGTTTATTATTTATCCCAGTTGACTTAATGATATCTGGATTACTAATAATATCTGCAATTAGATTATCACCCAAATCATCAACAACTTTTTCAGCTGTTTTTTTTCCAATTCCAGGAAATTCATTACCAGATAAATAAGCAACCAAGCCAACTTTTGATGTTGGTTTATCGGTTTCATAATTATTTGCCCGGAATTGTTTTCCATACTTTGGATGATCAACTAATTCTCCATAAAAGATATAATCAGTTTCTGGCGCAATATCAGCAAAGTCGCCAATCACAACGATTTCGGTATCTTTCCAATCAAAATTAGCTTCTTTAACATTAACTAATAATACTTTATAAAAACTATCATTACTCTGAAAAAAAGTTGTAATAATAGTTCCTTTTAAAGTTAATTCACCATTTGATAAGGATCCTGCCATATTGACACTCCTTCAATTATTTTTTATTATTTTTTCTTTGGAATTTTATGAACTGTTCAACATCCTTCAACTTTTTTTGACCTTCTTCAAAAGTCTTTAGATCTAATTGCTTTGCTTTTGCAAAATAATCAGCATAATGTTCACCCAATACCATTGCAACTAATCCGCGATTAAAAATTGCTCGAGCATTTTCGGGTTGTCCTTTAATGGTTGTGTCATAGAATTGAGCCGCTTCTTTAAAATTACCTAAGGCTAATAAATTGTCTCCTAACAACTGGTTTATTTCAGGATCCTGTCGTCTAAATCCTTGAGCAGTTAGCGCAAACACAATTGCTTTTTTATAATTTTTTTGCGCCATGTAACTTTGCGCTAACATAACATACGCATCTGTCTTTAGTTTTTCATCTTTTACTTCATTAAATTTTTTGATTGCCTTATCATAATCTCCAGCAGAATAATAAACGTTTCCAAGACCGTAAGTTAAAACATTTTTAGCTTTTTGACTCCGGTCGGCAAACATTCCCAACGCTTTTAACATAAGTTCTTCTGCCTGCGTATAATTTTTTAATTGAACTAAGAAAGTTCCCAAATCATAATAAGTACGATAATCATGTGGATGATCATCAATATCCTTAACTAATTTATGAAGTGTATCAGCAGCTTCCGCCTGCTTTTTTTCTCTTAATTTACTGACTTTTTCTTGATGTTTTTGATTTTGTTTTTGTTTGAAATCTTCTTTATCCATGTTGTTCACCACTTTTAAATTGTATCAGTTGCGTCTATTTTCCGAGTTAGATATTCAGTATCATTCCACTTTATTAACTGAAAACTTCTTCCTAAATCATTAGTTTCTAAAATTGTGGTACTTGTGTTCGTAAGTCCACCACGTTTTCTAGTATTTGCAATTGAAACTCCTAATAGTGAATTAATCAATGCATTTAACGCAGCCCCATGACTAACGACCATAATATTATCATCTGGATTAGGATATACTTTTGCGATTGTTTTAATTGCGGGCGTCATTCGATTAATAACATCTTGAAAAGTTTCACCACCAATTAAATGTCCGTCGTATTTTTCGGGATGATTGATAAAATCATCGTATTCCTCTGGAAATGCTTTTTTAACATCTGAAAAACGTTGTCCTTCCATCTTCCCTAGATTGAATTCTTCTAAGCGACTCCATAAACTTAATCCTGTCTGATGATCCAACCCCTCGTTAATTTTAGCAGCAGTGATTCGAGCTCTTTTAATCGGACTAGCATATATTCTTCTAAACCTAACTTTGCGAAAAAAATTAGCAAGTTGTTTCATTTCTTTAAAACTCTGTGGAAGTAAAGGTGAATCACCTCCTGCTCCTTGATAACGACTTTCCAAGTTCCATTCTGTTTTTCCATGACGAACAAAGTATAATTTCATTCTTATTCATCCTATCTACTTCTAATTAGTAAAATAAGGAACCCATTAAACTGGATCCCTTATTCTTTAAATATATTGTAACTCATTATCTTTTTGATATGCAGCATCAATAATTCCAGAACCTAAACATTCATCCCCATCATAAAGAACGACTGCTTGACCTGGAGTCACTGCTCTGGCAGGTTCATCAAAAGTTACTTTCATTGATTTGCCATCGTCAGCAACATGAACTGTTACTCCAACATCTTTTTGACGATATCTAAACTTAGCTGTACATTTAAAATCTTGACCATATTTAGTAACAACATCATTGACCCAAAAGATGTCTGAAGCTATTAAATAATCAGCGTAAAGATTTGGATTTTCAAATCCCTTTCCAACATATAAAATATTCTTAGACAAATCCTTACCAACAACGAACCAAGGGCGATTATCTTTTCCGTCGCCACCAATACCAAGGCCCTTACGTTGACCAATTGTGTAATACATCAACCCAGCATGTTGACCCTTTACTTCGCCATCAACAGTCATCATTTTTCCAGACTTAGCTGGTAAATATTGGCTTAAGAAGTTTCGAAAATTCTTTTCACCAATAAAACAAATTCCAACAGAATCCTTTTTATTAGCAACAGCTAGTTTAGCATCTCGAGCAATTTTTCTAACTTGAGGTTTAATTAAACCACCTAGCGGAAACATTACCTTGTCTAATTGTTCAGCTGATAATTGACTTAAAAAGTATGTTTGATCCTTATTACCATCTGTTGCACGAATCAAATGATTATGACCATTTTCATCACGTCTTAATTGAGCATAATGACCAGTTGCAATATAATCAGCACCCAATTGTAAGGCATAGTCTAAAAATGCTTTAAATTTAATTTCTTTATTACATACAACATCTGGATCAGGAGTCCGCCCTTTTTTATATTCAGCTAAAAAGTATTTAAACACGCGGTCCCAATACTCTTTTTCAAAGTTCACTGAATAGTAAGGAATCCCAATCTGATTTGCTACTTTAGCAACATCCTTGTAATCCTCAGTTGCAGTACAAACACCATTTTTATCAGTATCATCCCAATTTTTCATGAAGACACCAACAACATCATATCCTTGTTGTTTCAAGAGGTAAGCCGTAACCGAAGAGTCAACTCCTCCACTTAATCCAACAACGACACGAGTTTTACTATTATCTGTCATTAAAATATCACCATCATTTCTTTAGATTGTTTAGAATCTACGATTGAAGGTCGCATTTCTAGTACTAATAAATAATAACGACGATATGCAACTTTTGCAAATCATTTGGCAATTTGTAATACTTTTCTAGTAATTAAATTTTGAAGAACAAATTCAAGTTGTTTTTTCTCTGCTTGATACATTGTTCCCTTAAATAAATTGATTTTACGAAGTCCTTTTCCATCTAAGGTCTCCATTTTAAAACCATCTAATTTTGCATTAACCACTAGTTTTAATTGGGCCTTTACTACCTTTGACTCTCCTAAAACAGTTAGTGGTTGTCTAAGTTCCATGTCACCATTGTTCTTTTTATTAAATCCTAAGTCAATTAGCGTGTAACGTTTTAGCTCTGGACTTAATTCATATTTAGTTTGATCTCCCATTAATTGAATTTGTTTTGCAAATGCCATTTCTAATCATTCCTTTTTTTCAATCGATTAACAATTTTGATCAATTCTGTCGTAAAAGTATTGATATCATTTTCAGTAGTGTATCTGCCAAAACTAACCCGAATAGATTCCTTAATTCGAGGACTATTATCCCCATACATCGCTGTTAAAACATGGGATGGTGAAATACTTCCAGCTGTACAAGCTGAGCCACCAGAAACTTCAATTCCTGCCAAGTCTAGATTAGCTTGCAAAACTTCTGTTGGAACTCCTTTTATCCATAAATTAAAAACATGATGAAGACGTTTCTGACTTAAGTTCCCATTAATTTCAAAATCAATGTCGCCATTATTTAAATTTTTTATGATTAATTGTTTAAAATCAAAGTATCGCTTTTGTAATTTAACCTTCTCATCTTTATCTAACTGTTCAACTGCAGTTGCCATTCCAGAAATTGCAGGAACATTTTCAGTTCCAGCGCGTCTTTTATCTTCTTGTTCTCCACCCTTAATAAAACTAGGAAAACTAATATCTTTATTTCGATATAAGAATCCCATCATCTTAGGCCCATTAATTTTATGAGCAGAGGTTGATAACATATCAATATGATCTTTTTTAACATCAATATCTAATAATCCGTATGCTTGAACTGCATCTGTATGGAACCATGCTTGATGGTCTTTTAAAACTTCCCCAATTTCATGAATAGGCATGATACTACCAACTTCGTTATTTCCCATCATAATAGTAACTAAAATTGTTTCATCATCTAAAGCTGCTTTAAAATCAGCAAGATTAATATTACCATCCTCATTAACTGGTAAATAAGTCACACGATAGCCATTCTTTTCCAAGTATTGAAGGGGTTTTAATACCGCTTCATGTTCGACTGCGGTTGTTATAATATGCTTACCTAATGATTTCCTAGCGATTGCTGTTTGCATAATTGCTGTGTTATCGCTTTCAGTTCCCCCACTAGTAAAGACAATTTCGTTATCGTCAGAATTAATACTGTTAGCAATAACGTGACGGCTCTCTTCCATTACATGTTTAGATTGACGACCTAATTTATACAGAGTGGATGCATTGCCATATAAATTTTTGAATTTATCCATCATGTCAGAAAGAACTTCAGCAGAAACTGGCGTAGTAGCAGCATTATCTAAATAAATCAAATCGATACCTCCAAATTATTTTTGATTAGCTAGTAAATTCAACATCATTTTTGCAGACCGATGACCTGCTTCAATCACAAATTCATCAAAACTTTGATCAGCATTTTCATCAGCAGTATCTGACATTGCTCGAATTACAACATATGGAACCTTAAACTGGTTTGCGACTTGACCAACGGCAGCACTCTCCATTTCACATGATAGGGCATCAGGAAAATGTTCTAATATTTTATCTGTTGCTTCTTTACTAGCAACAAATTGATCTCCAGAAACAATTAACCCGGTATGTGCATTTAATCCGACTTCTTTAGATGCATTAATGATCTGCTTTACCCATTTATCAGAAGCTTTAAAACGGGCTGGTTGTTGAGGTAATTGTCCATATTCATAACCAAATGCAGTCGCATCTGCATCGTGATATGCTGTTTCAGTTGACACAACAATATCGCCGACTGAAAGTCCCTTTCCAATCCCACCAGCAGAACCAGTGTTAATAACAACATCTACATCAAAACTAGTAATTAATAATGCAGTTGCAATTCCAGCTTCTACTTTTCCAATTCCAGAACGAACTAAAACCACTTTTTGTCCCTTAATTGTTCCAATAAAAAACTCTAACCCTTTAATATCAGTCGTATGGGCATCATTAAGTTCAGACTTTAGATCCTTAATTTCTTCATCCATTGCACACAAAATTCCAAATATCATTTTTTTCTCCTTAATTGACAAAATATAAAATCAAATACGTTATCACAATTAGAATAATTAAAATGATAATAATTTGATCCAGACGATGAGCAAGTCGAGCTGATTTTTCTTGAGCAGAATTTAAATTATTGGAACTAAAATCATCTGTATTGAAATCATTTGAATTTGAATTATCATCCGTATCATTTTCATGAAATGAATTACTTTCATTGAAATTATTTTGTCGTTTTCGATATGCTTTTCGACTAACAAATGGTTCATCTGAATCAAAATTATCGATAATTATTCACCTCAATTTTGCATTGTCTGCCAATATAAAATTGCCATAGTTGTTTTTGCGTCTTTAATTTTACCAGAGTTTAGTAATTCTAAAGCTTCTTGTAAAGTATGTTCAGTAATTTCTAAAAATTCTCCCTTATCACGGGGTAAATCAACTTTTACTGGAACTAAATCAGTAGCAAGGTATAAGTCTAAATATTCATCAGTAAATCCAGGAGATGAATAAAAACCAGTTAGATGTTCAACTCTGTTGGCATGATAACGAGTCTCCTCATTTAATTCGCGGTTCAATGCATCTTTTGACGATCCTGAATCCCGATTATCTAATTTACCAGCTGGAATTTCTAAAACTGCTTCTTCTACAGGAGCTCGCCACTGCTTTTCAAGAAGCATTTTATTATCTTTTGTAATCATTAATGCAGCAACTGCTTTGGCATGATGTACAACATCACGATGAGCCTCTTGACCATCGGCTAAACGAACCGTTTGCTGTTCAACATTGATAATTTCTCCATTATATTTTGGTTCATTTTTTATTACTTTTTCTTCTAATTTCATTATAATCACCTAATAATTTATTTTATCGTTGAATTTAATTATTTGCAATTACTCTATTACAATTGGACTTACTTTAGCAGCAATTGGTCCTTTTTTACCATAAGCAACTACATACGTTACTTTTTGACCATTCTCGAGAGTTTTAAAACCGCCCCCTAAAATAGCACTATAATGAACAAATAAATCATTTCCATTCTCTTCTTTAATGTATCCAAAGCCCTTTTTTGTATCATAATCTTTGACTGTCCCAATTAACATGTTTTTAGCTTCCTCCTAATAAAAGACTGGGAATTATCCCAGTCTTTTATTTTTTTATTTATCAAAATCTTGACCAACTGTTTCTGGGAATTCAGTTCTAACGATTTTTGCACAACGAGCACAGAAATCAGGATAATCTGAATCACTACCAACATCAGTCTTAATTAAACGACAACGTTGACAAGTTTTACCTTCAGCAGGTGTAACCTTAATTGCAATTTCATCTTTAAAGTTTTGAGCATCACTTGGTGCATCCGATAACTTACCCACTGACATTTGAGATGCTAATAACACTTGACGAACATCAGTATTGAGACTATCAAACACATTTTGAGTCCCTTCACTAAGGTAAAGATTTAACTTAGCTTCTGAAGTTTTCCCAATAAGTTTTTGATCACGAGCTTCTTCAAGCGCTTTAAGAACGTATTCACGAACTGACATAAATTGATTCCAGTTCTTTAATAATTCATCTTCATCATCAAAATGTTTAACTTCTGGCATTTCAGAAAGTTGAACAAAGTCTTCTTTTTCCTTCAAGAATCCCCATACTTCTTCAGTAGTGTGCGGAATAATTGGAGTTAATAACTTAGTCAAACCAACTAAAATATCATAAATAACAGTTTGCATTGAACGACGACTTAAACTATCTTTAGCATCGATATATAAAATATCCTTTGCAACATCTAAATAAAATGCGGATAAATCATTATTGATGAACTTTAATACTTCTCTAAAGATTGGTAAAAAGTCATACTTATCATAATCGTTCTTTAAATCCGCAACTAATTTATTGTATTTAACAAGCATATACTTATCTAATGATGCTAATTGATCATAAGAAACAGCATTCTCTTTGGGATCAAAATCACTAGTATTTGCTAACATATAACGAAATGTATTCCGAATTTTCTTGTAGCTATCGGAAATTTTAACAAAGTTTTCAGTAGATACTCGAACATCAGCAGAAGTATCAACAGATGTTACCCACAAACGAACGATATCCGCACCCATCTTGTCAATAATATCTGAAGGGGCAATGGTATTCCCTAGTGACTTACTCATTTTGTGACCCTTACCATCAAGAGTAAATCCTTGTGATACTAATTGCTTATATGGAGCTTTCCCAGAAAATGCAACACTTGTAATAATACTAGAATTAAACCAACCACGATATTGATCCGATCCTTCAAGGTACATATCAGCAGGATAGTTCAAATAATCTCTTTCTGCTAAAACTCCTTGATGAGAACTTCCTGAGTCAAACCAAACGTCCATGATATCATTTTCCTTAGTGAACTTACCATGAGGAGAATGCTCATTAGTATAACCATCAGGAAGAAGATCCTTAGCTTCTCTTTCGAACCAGATATCTGAACCATATTTAGCAAACAAGTCTGCAACGTGATTAATGGTTTCTTGATCTAAGATTGGTGTTCCATCTTCAGCATAGAAAATTGGTAGTGGAACCCCCCAAACACGTTGTCTGGAGATAACCCAATCGCCACGATTTTCAATCATATTATGAAGACGTTTCTTACCCCAATCAGGTTTAAACTTAACGGTTTCAATTTGGGCTAAGATTTCATCTTTAATCTTATCAACAGAAGCAAACCATTGTTCAGTTGCTCGATAAATAACTGGTTTCTTGGTACGCCAATCGAATGGATAACTATGCTTAATTGGCATGTAATGAAGTAATAAATTCTTTTCTTTTAATTTATCAATTGAGATTTGGTTGGCATCTTCATAAAAAACACCTTCAAAATCTTTCCCTGCATTAGCCATCAAATGACCTGTTTCATCAACATCAACAAAGACATCTAAACCATATTTCTTACCAACGTTAAAGTCATCTTCCCCAAAACCAGGTGCTGTATGAACTAATCCAGTACCAGCATCAAGAGTGACGAAGTCCCCTAACATAGTTAAAAGAGTTCGATCCATAAATGGATGTTGGGCAGTAACACCCTCTAAATCACGTCCTGCAACGTGTTTAACAGTTTCATAATTATCCCAACCAAAGTATTCAGCTGTTTCCTTTAATAGTTCGGTAGCAACAACAAATTTACGATCATCATCAGCTGGTTTAACAACTGAATAATCAAAATTAGCGTTTACTGTAATCCCTTGTGAAGCAGGCAAAGTCCATGGAGTAGTGGTCCAAACAGCCATATAGGTGTTATCATCTAGAACTCCCTTCCCATCTAGAACCTTTTCAGCAAAGAAGATTGAAGGAGATGTAACATCTTCATAGTAAATTTCAGCTTCGGCAAGAGCCGATTCAGATGACCATGACCAGATAACCGGTTTTTTACCACGATAAATCATGCCTCGTTTAGCCATTTTACCAAAAACTTTAATTTCTTGTGATTCAAATTCAGGAGCTAAAGTAAGATATGGATTATCCCATTCACCAGCTACTCCAAGTCTCTTAAATTCTGCCTTTTGACGTTCAACTTGCTTTAAAGCATAATCATGACATAATTTACGAAAATCATTCGTAGACATCTTTTTACGGTCATAACCGGCTTGAGTTAATTTTTGTTCAATTGGAAGTCCATGAGTATCCCATCCAGGAACGTATGGTGAACGAAATCCGTTCATTGATTTGTAACGAACAATAATATCTTTGGAAATCTTGTTCATAGCATGTCCCATATGAATATCACCATTTGCATATGGAGGTCCATCATGAAGAATAAATGCTGGTTTCCCTTGATTCAATTTTTGACGTAATTGATAAACATCATTTTCTTCCCAGGCTTTTTGACGTTCAACTTCCTTAACAGGTAAATTTCCACGCATCTTAAACTTGGTCTTACCTAAATTTAAAGTATCTTTTACTCGCATACTGTCTCACTCCTTCAAAATTTTTTGAAAATAAAAAGACTACATCCAAAGGGACGAAGTCTTCCGCGGTACCACCCAAATTAAAGTTATTTAATAACTTTCACTTTAAAAATTGACTTAATTGAGCTGATCTACTTTAATCATTGGATTACTGATCTTTCACCATCATCAGTTCGCTAAAAATAATAAATTAAAGTTTTCTATTCTCTGTCAATTAAATATTTAACTTTTTACTAGAACCATCTGGATAGAATACAACAACACTATCTAAATCATTCGAATAATTACCTTTAGATTCTACTCTTGAATGTTGTTGATTGTCAAGATTTTTTGATTCGCTTTGTTCATTTCCTTGATGATTTTGTGGTTGTTCAATTGGTTGATCGTTATATTCAGCTTGGAATTGTTTAGTATCTTCTTCATTACTTTTAAGTAACTTATCCCAAGTTGAATTCTTTGTAAATTCAAGTTGAGCTTCAATTAACGTTTGAATTTTTTCACGGAATTCTTCCGTTCTCTTTTGTAATGATTGTGATTCCACTAATAACTTACTGATTTTTGAGTTATATTCATTCGCTTGTTTTTCAGCTTTACTTTGTGCATAATTAAGAATCTTATATGCCTTTTTATTTGCTTCATCAACAATTTGAGCACATTGAACTTCGGACTCACGTTTAACTTTATCAGCAGCATTTTGGGCAACTAAAATAGATTGATTTAATGAATCCTTCATCCCATCATAATGTTTTAATTGTGATTGTGTATAATTCAAAGCAGATTTTAAATCATTATTTTGCTTCATAGTGATTTGATAATCCTTCACAATTTGATCTAAGAAGTCGTTAACTTCATCAATATTATATCCACGCATTTTAACAGTGAATTCTTTATCATGTATATCTTGCGGACTTAAAACCATTTTTTTAGCTCCTAACTTATTTTTTTAAAACTGATAATTTAATTTTTAACTTTCCACGTTTAGAACGTCCCTCAATTTCATTAACCATAACACGACCAAATCCTCTAACTGAAACGACATCATGAAGATCAAGTTCATAATCGGGACGAGTAAAAGTACGCCAGTTTAAACGGACTTTTTCATTTTGAACTAGTTCTTTTGATTGATGTCTCGATAAATTAAACCCGTTAGCGATAATAATATCAAGTCTCATGGACGAAACAGTTTGGAAAGTATTTTGCCACTCATTAATCGGAACTACAATATCATCAAGATGCTCTTTAACTAGTTCTACCTTATTTCGACCAATTCTATTCACGTTGTTAATCACAAATGATGACATTTGCTTAGCAATCAAAAATTGCCATTCTTTACCATCAGTTAGAATATCACCTAAAACGTCCCTTTTAATTCCAGTTCCTAGTAAAGTTCCTAAAATTTGGCTATGATGTATTGAAACAAATTTTATTGGATATTTTACTTTAATCAAATCAATTTTAAAATCGTCTTCATTAGGAATGTAATATTCAGGATAAATTAACCCGCGCTTCATTTCAGAATTTAAATATCCACCATTAAAACTTAATTTAATGTTGGTATCACTGTTGACCATTACAGTTAATAAATATTGTTGACGTGGATTTAAAAAATAAGTTAATACTGGACTATACTCCAGTTGAGCTTTACTAATTAAATCTTCACATTCATTTAAAAATGGGATTTCGTCTGTTCTAAAATGTTGCTTTACATTATCACTTATCATAATGATTATGCACCTAAAATTAGTGCTAATTGATTTATTAAGTTTTGAATAACATCCAAAATTATGATAGCTATAACTGGTCCAAACCCAATTGAACCAATTGTTGCGAAATTAAATAACGACAAGAATGGTTCAACGATTTGCCCTAACCATCGGCCAATTTTGGAATCTTGAGCTCCAGGAAACCAGGATAATAAAACGTAAACAACAATGGCTAGAGTATAAATCCAAATTAACCGATTTAAAGCATAGAAAATAAAGTTTAACATTTTCATTCTCCCTTATTCATATCGATGATTCACTTCTGAATTTACATCACCAGAAATTGAGTAGTTATTAGGTGTAAATAAAAATACTTTTTCAGATATTCTTTCAATATTCCCATTAATAGTAAAAATGGTTCCATTTAAGAAATCAATAATTCTCTTAATTGAATTATTATCAGCATTTTCAAAGTTAACAATAATAGCATTATTATCAATTAGTTTCTTAGCAATATTTTTTGAATCAGAATAAACATGTGGTTCAAAAAGTGAGATTTCACTTTTGTTCAACCGTTTCTGGTGTTGCATCGAAATTACTTTATTGCTCTGTTCACTTTTAGGTTGCTTGGGTAATTCTTCTTTATCTATTTCTTCTTCCTCATTACCAAAAAAATTACTGAAACTAAATTTAGCCATAATGATTCACATCCTTTTGAAGAAAAAACATTTATTTATCGTTTCGCTTACGATACTTGAAAAATGGTGGTAAATTGTCACTAGAATCATCATTATTTTTTGTTTCATTGCTTTCAACGGTATTAGCATCAAAAGGATCGAACTTTGGCTTTTTAGTAGAGGCAAAGCGTTCATCATTAACTTCATTATCCTTATTAGGGCGATTTCTAATATCCCAGTTCTTTAAAGGATCCTCATTATTGTTCCTTCGAGGTTGAGCTACATTTTTATTATTATCATGTCGAGGCATGGCAACATTATTATTACTAGATTGACTCATCTTCGGTACTGCATTAGTATTTGAATCCTCAGATTTTCCATCAATTCCAGTCGCAATTACGGTAACTCGAACTTCATCACCTAAATCTTCATCTATTGAAGTACCAAAAATAATGTTAACGTCACTACTTGTAGATTGTGAAACAATATCAGAGGCAGCTTGCGCTTCAAATAATGATAAGTCAGGACCACCAGTAATGTTTAACAATACTTGTTGAGCTCCATCAATTGATGCTTCTAGTAATGGTGAAGAAATAGCCTTCTTAGTAGCTTCGCTAGTTCTGTTTTCACCAGTTGCAGAACCAACTCCCATAAGTGCAGAACCTTGATTTTGCATGATGGTTTTGACATCCGCAAAATCCAAGTTAACATAACCTGGATTAGTAATTAAATCAGATATTCCTTGAACACCTTGGCGTAAAACATTATCTGCTTCACGGAAAGCTTCCATCATTGGTGTTTTCTTATCAACCATTTCTAGTAAACGATCATTTTCAATTACAATCAAAGTGTCAACATTTTCTTTTAATGCTGCCACACCTTCTTCTGCATATTTAGAACGCTTAGGTCCCTCAAAAGTAAAAGGCTTAGTAACTACTCCGACAGTCAATGCTCCTTGATCCTTAGCAATTTTAGCAACAATTGGCGCAGCACCGTTACCAGTTCCTCCGCCCATTCCAGCTGTGACAAATACCATATCTGCACCCTCAAGGGATTCAGCAATACTCTCTTCACTTTCTTCAGCAGCCTTGCTTCCAACTTCTGGATTAGAACCTGCTCCTAATCCTCTCGTTAATTTAGGGCCTAATTGAATCTTTGTTTCAGCACGTGAGGTGTCTAATGCTTGAACATCAGTATTAGCTACAATAAATTCAATTCCTTTAACATCATCAGAAATCATTCGGTTAACAGCATTTCCACCACCGCCGCCGATTCCAATAACCTTAAGTTTTGCTCCTTTTTGTTCAGATGAATCTAATGAAAAATCCATTTTCTTTCCTCCAGTCAATATTGCTAATCAAAGAAATCCTTAATAAATTTCGTAAAACCACCAGGCATTTTTTTAGTCTTTGGCTTTGTTTTATTGGAACGTTTTGTATCTTGTTGAGCAAAACCTGATTCCATGGCATTCCCGTCATCAGTATCTACGTCATTAACCTCATTAAAGTGAGCACTCATTTGTTCATCTAAAGCTGAACGAACAAGTAATTCAATCTCACTCATATTTGCACGATAGTTCACCAGTGATAATGCTAAAGAAAACGAAGGATGTCTCAATCCCATTTGGTCAGGAATATAAATTTTAACGTTAGTGTTAAATCTATCAGCTGCTAAATTAGCGATTCCAGGTAAAGCAGCTACACCACCAGTTAAAACGATTCCACCAGGTAATGACAAGGCCGAAACTCGACTTAATTGTTTACCTAATCTTTCAAAAATTTGTTCCAATCGAGCTTGAATAATTTCGGATAATAATTTTTCAGATACTTGAGATGGCTGACTTTGACCCACAACATCAATTGGAAATTCATTATCTTCAGATGCCTCTACAGAATCAGCAAAACCATAATCACGCTTTATTTTTTCTGCACTTGCCATTGAGGTATTCAAAACAACGGAAATATCCTTTGTTATGTAATATCCTCCCTCTTTATCAACAACAGAGTATTTTAATTGTTGGTCATGAATGACTGATGCAGTTGATTGTCCACCACCTAAATCAATTAAAACGGTTCCAAAATCTTTTTCTCCATCATCTAATAAATAGTTACCTTGTGCTAATGGACTAATAATAGTGGATTCCACGTTCAAACCTGCTGTTTCAACAGCTTTTTTTATATTATGAATAATTGTTTTAGGGCCAGTTATCATACGTCCCTTCATCTCAAGACGCACTCCAACCATTCCTCTAGGATCTTTAATTCCATCAAATCCATCAACAACAAATTCCTCTGGAATTGCATCAATGATTTGTCTTTCAGGTGGTAAATTTTGTACCATTGCTGACAACGTAACTTGTTGAACATCTTCACTTGTAATTTCTCTAGATTGATCCGATATTGCTACCATCCCACTACATGGATCAATTTTCATTAAATTAGCTGGTACACCAACTACAACATTATTTATTTTTATACTAGCTTTTTCTTCTGCTTGGCTTATTGCGTTTTTAATTGATTCAGCAGCTTTATCGATGTCAATAATGATGCCTCTATCAACACCCTTAGATGGTGCATTCCCCACACCAAGAACACTTATTTGTCCCTTAACTTGTTCTGCTACGATAACTTTTATCGAGGTAGTTCCAATATCCAGACCAACGTACATCCCTGAATTATCCATAATAGCAGGTACCTCCTATGTTATTTATAGTAATTTTTGCTTTTTAAGTACCTTTTGATAAATTTGAGTTTAAATCAATATAATTCTAACATAATAAACAATGTTTCAAAAGTCCATTTTTCAACGTTCACTTGATTTACGCTCTTTTATAACTTTTTTAGGATTTGATTTTTTAACTTTGTTCTTTACACTTTTCTTTGATTCATTTAATTGATATGAGTAGGCTCCTAATTCAAAATTAATGACTTGGGGCTTTTTACTCTTACTACTAATTGAGTTATAGTATTGCATTTTATCAGCAAGTGACGGAATTGATGCATATACTTGATTACCATCGTTCATGTATAAATGAATTCGATTATAATTAATACTTGTTGGTTCAAATGTAATATAAGAAATCATGTTTTGCGTGTTAATTGGTAATTCCTTATATTGTTGTAGCATCATCTTTAGCTTATTTTTTTTATTGAATAATTTTAAAACTGGAATTCCTGTCTTTAAATTATTAATACTTTTATGAAGGATAATCCCATTACTTAAGATTGGTTCATACTCACCGCCGTTCGTTTGTAAATAACCGGCTGTTCTATATTTACTTAAAGTTAAATTAACATGATTAAAATGATGAATGCTTAATTTAACTTTTTTAAATTGAGGATAAGCATGTTTGATTTTACGTTCAATTTTTTTATCATGGTGATAAATATGTAAAATAAACTGATGTTTGTTTAATTTAAAACGTTTTTTGATTGTTGTTTCGCTAACAATATCATTCCCGTTTATTTTTACATCAGCAATTTTACTGAATGGAGAAACAAAATAAATATTAATTATTAAAAAGATACTCAAAAAAAATAATATCGTTAAAAATTCGATTAATTTTTTATTTTCTTTTACATTCAGTCGGTTTAATTTAATTATTTTCTTATCACGGATAAATGATACTTTTAAATTTTTTTGAGATTCATTTTGATATTTTTCCCAAGGGGTAAGTTCAGAATTATCCTTTTTATTATTAAAAATATTAAATTTATCCATGATATCACCTCTAAACTATTCTTTAATTAAATCAGCCATTACATTATACAATTTAATAGCAGCGTCCTGAACGCCCATTTTTTGGGACTTATTTGCCATTTCAGTTCTTTCATCTTGATTATGCATTAACTTATCAATATTTTCTACCAAAGACCTATGATTCAAATCTTCTTCAGTAATCATTAAAGCTGCTCCTTCATTAACAAGACTCTTAGCATTCTTGGTCTGATGATCAGCAGTTACATATGGACTTGGAATTAAAATAGCTGGGATTCCAATCGCTGTAATTTCAGCCAAACTGGTTGCTCCTGCTCTTCCAACAATTAAATCAACTTTCGGTAAAACCTCTGGCATATTTGAAATATAAGGTTTTACAACAATGTTACTATTTACATTTAAATCATTAATTGCTTCTTTGATATGTTCATATCTCTTCTGACCAGTCACAAAAACGACTTGATAGTTTCTAGTATTAAAATCTTCAATTGCTGCAACTGTAGCTGAATTTATTTTTAGTGCTCCTTGACTTCCACCGAAAATTAAAACCGTTGGAACATCATCTGATAACCCATATTCAGACCATTTAAAATTACTTTTTATATTTGCAGCCTGTTGAGCTCTTGGATTTCCAGTAAAAACTACTTTATTTTCTGGAAACTGAGTAGCTGCATGATGAAACGCAATTCCAATTTTATCAACATAATGGCTTAAAAATCGATTAGTTAAGCCAACCATACTATTTTGTTCATGAATCATTGTTTTAACATGCATCTTAGCAGCTGCATATACAACTGCTCCTGAAACATATCCACCAGTTCCAATTACAATATCAGGTTTAAAGTCTTTTATAATCTTTTTTGACTGATGAACGCTTCTTAAAAATAACGCTACTGTTTTTAAATTATCTAATGACAATGAGCGTTTAAATCCTTGGATTTTCAATTCTTTAAAATCAATTCCTTTTTCAGGAACAATTTTTTTCTCCAATCCTCTTGATGAACCAATATACAAAATCTTTGAATTTGGTTCTTTTTTTAAAACTTCTTCAATTAACGCTAATGCTGGATAGATATGACCACCAGTACCACCACCAGAAACGATTAAACGCATTATTTCTCCTCCTGCTTTCCAGTTAATTTTTCCACATCTTTTATAAATCGATCTCCACGTTCTTCAAATGTTTTAAACTGATCCCAACTAGCATTAGCTGGAGAGAGTAAAACAATATCGCCATCTGAACTAAAATTGTATGCCACTGGAACTGCTTGATCGATATTATCAACTAGTTTAATCTCTTTAATTCCAGCTTTTTCAGCAGCATCTTTAAGTAAATTAGCCGTTTCTCCAAACAAAACAATTGCTTTAACATGCTTTTTTAAATCTGGAACCAATTTATCAAAAGTATATCCTCGATCCAATCCTCCCGCTAACAAAACGATTGGTCTTTTAAAACCACGAAGTGCCATTTGCGTTGCTTCGATATCAGTTGCCTTAGAATCATTATAAAAACGTCTACCATTAGCAGTCATAAAATACTGATTACGATGTCTAACTCCACCAAACGAGACCAATACTTTCTTAATCGCTTCATTACTAACCCCCTGAAGTTTGGCAACTGCAATTGCAGCAAGCGCATTTTCAACGTTTTGTTCTCCAGGAATCCTAATGTCATCCGCATCCATTATGTATTCATCCTTAAAATACAATTTACCATTTTCTTGATAAGAGCCTTCCTTAGATTGACATGTTCTTGAAAATGGAACTATTGTAGCCCTACTCTGTTTACTTAATTCACGCCATTCTTCAGAATCAAAATTAACAACAAAATAATCATTTTTAGTTTGGTTCATTGTAATTCTCATCTTAGCTTTAACATAATTTTCACGAGTTTTATGATAATCTAAATGATTAGAAAAAATATTTGTTAGGACCGCAATGTGAGGATGCAATGAAGTAATTCCTAGTAACATGAAACTAGATATTTCCATTACCATTGTATCACTATCATTCATCTTTTCAGCAACTTGAGAAGCTGGAATTCCAATGTTCCCAGCAGCATATGCTTTTCCGGATTCAGATAACTGATTTAACATTTTTGTGATTAATGTTGTAGTTGTAGTCTTACCATTACTTCCAGTCACACAAATCAATTCACCAGGATTAATTTCACTAGCTAATTCAACTTCAGTAATAATTGGTAAATTCATTTCCTCAGCTTTTTTAACAACTGAATTTTCATAATTAATTCCTGGATTTTTAACCATTAAATCATAGTTATTATCAAGAATATCAGGTGATTGTTTACCAAGTATCAACTTAACATTATTTTTTCTTAACTGATCTATACTATCTAGCTTATCCGCTGATTGTGAATCACTAAGTGAAACTTTCGCTCCCAATTTATTTAATAAAATTGCTGCGTTAATTCCACTTTTACCAGCACCTAATACCAACACTTTTTTATTCAGATAATTAGTAATTTTTTTCATTAAAATTCCTCCGTTAAAGAATGACTAGTAATCCTGTAATTGCAGTAAATAACCCAATGCACCAAAATACAGTATCAACTTTCCATTCGCTCCATCCCAACATTTCAAAATGATGATGAATAGGTGTCATTTTAAAAACTCTTTTACCAGTTAATTTAAATGAAGTAACTTGAATAATAACGCTTGCTGTTTCTAAAACAAATACTAATCCTATCCATAATAAAGACAATTCATGATGCAGTAATATTGATACAGCAGCTAATGACCCACCTAAAGCAAGTGATCCCATATCACCCATGAAAATTTTTGCTGGTTTATGGTTGTACTTAAAGAAAGCGATCATAGAACCTACAACAGTCATACAAAAAATTAAAACGTCAAATTGTTTTTGTGCATAAGCAATAATTCCATAAGCTGTGAAAGCAATAAATGATAATCCGGTTACTAATCCATCCAGACCATCAGTTAAATTAACGGCATTGGAGAATCCAATTAACCAAAAGATAATAAATATAATATATAACCAACCAAGATTAATATCACCTAGTCCTGGCACTTCCAATGCCAAGGGAAAAATACGACTAAAAACAAAAGCAAATATTAAAGCACCAATAATTTGACCACTAAATTTTTGAAGAACCGTTAAGCCTTCATTTTGACGTTCAAAAATTTTAATGCTATCATCCCACATTCCAAGTAGTCCATACATTAAAAGAATAAATAATAATATTAGTAAAGGGGCATTCATAATCCCATAAACTGCCCCAACAACTAAAGAAGAAATAATAATTGAAATGATAAAAAGCAATCCACCCATTGTAGGAGTTCCAGACTTCTTTTCATGCCAACTAGGTCCTTCTTCTCTAATTGTTTGGCCTTCATGTTTAGATCTAAAATATTTTATTAAACTAGGCATTCCTAAAAATGTAATTATGAAACTAAGAATAATTGAAAATAAAATCATTTAATTGTCATTCCATTCTATTTAAATTTTACAGATAATGTTTGTGATTCTTTAACTTCATTTCCACTTGGGATATTTTGTTCTATTACTTTATTTCCTGAACTGTTTACATTAATTTTAATGTTAGCCACATCAGCAAACGATTGAACTTCATTCCGTGTCCATCCCTTTAAATTAGGAACTCTTGTAACCCCATCCGTAAGAAGAACAACGGTTTGATTTTTATTGACATAGTCACGATTATTAATCGATTGTTTAACGATTCGATTCCCATTTCCAACAATTTTACAGTTAAGGCCAACTGCTTTTAATTTCTTTTGAGCAGTGGAAAGCGAATTACCAATTACATTAGGAACTGAAACTTTCGTATTCTTGTAATTTTGATCTTCTTGAAGTGCTCTTTTCAAAACTGGATTAAATACTTGAGCCAACAGTTGTGTTGCTGATTTAGACCCCAATGTAGGTTGCTTCATTGTTACATACATTACATATTTAGGATTATTAGCAGGTGCCATCCCAGCAACTGAATATAGATAACTATCATCTCCAGAAGCATATCGCTGACCATTACTTACTTGAGCTGTTCCTGTTTTAACCGCAACTCGATATCCTGGAATCTTATAATCAGAACCAATTCCATAAGGTTTATAAACAACATCTTCCATATGTTGACGAACTTTTTTTGCAGTATCAGCAGTTATAGGATGACCCACAACCTTGACTGGATAATTTCTTACCACTTTATTTGTATCAGGATTTACGATTTTTTTAATAAAAGTTGGTTGAAGCATTGCTCCATTATTCGAAACAGCAGATAATGCTCTCATTATTTGCATTGCAGTAACTTGAATTCCTTGACCAAAGGCGGTATTAGCCTGTTCGATTGGATAATTAAATTGAATCGAACCATTACTTTCATTTGGAAAACCAGTATTTACATTCTGTAAGAATTTAAATCGTTGGATGTAACGATACCATGTCTTGGGACCCATTTGTTGTTCAATGTGGGCCATTGCCACATTACTAGAGAGTGCAAAACCTTTATTATAAGTTATTTCTCCCCACCCACTAGGATTCCAATCGGGTACAATGTTGCCATCAATGTTATATTTACCTGAATTATAGTAAGCATTTCCATTATAAGTGTGATTGTTAATTGCAGCGGCAATTGTAAAGACTTTCATTGTTGAACCAGGTTCATATTGATCTTGAATCAAAGTATTTCGCCAAATGCTATTTAATCCTAATTTTGTTGTGGCATTAAATGTTGGCCTCTGTGTTGCAGCAAGAATACGACCCGTTTTTGCATTCATTAAAATTGCATTCATATTATTAGGGTGAACCTGATCATAAACAGCACTCATTTCAGCTTCTAATAACGTTTGAAGACGATAATCAATGGTGGTATAAATATTATCACCATTTTTTACTGGTTTGTTTTTGTCCTCAATTCCTTTTAATTGATATCCATAGGTATTTCTTTGAGAACGACGAAATCCATTAGTTCCTCTTAAATAATTATTAAAAGCCTTCTCAATCCCAATTTCACCAACCAAATTAGTTGTTCCTGTTTTAGGATTAACTTGTGGTGAAGCTAGTCCAATTAAATGAGACGCAAAAATCCCATTTGGATATAAACGTGATTGCTGTTGAACAAAACTCAATCCCCCAACCTTAGATTGTTGAATTTTTTGTTTAGTCGTTAATGATATGTTTTGACCTGCACTTCCAAATTCAACTTGAAATGCAGGATGTTTAGCACTTGTTTTTGGATTTAAAGTTTTTAAAGCTTGTTTATAAGAAATGGGCAAATTTTTAGAAATAACACGAGCTGTTTTTTCCTTATTTGTAACAAATAGTGGCTTGTGATTCAACCCAAATTGATGCTTATCTAGAATCGCAACTAATTTATAAGTACTTGTATCCTCTGCAATTGGTTGTCCATTAGCATCATAAATTGTTCCTCTTTTGGCTTTTAACACTCTAGATTGCGTATATAAATTTTGAGTTTGTTTACTTAAATCAACATTACTGATTCGTTTAAAAATTCCAACATATGAAATTCTAAAAATTGAAATTAAAAAAAGAAGGAAAACGACAGCAATCAAGAATAAACCATATGTTTTCCGGCTTCTTTTGACTTTTTGCAAAGTCGATTGTTTTCTCATTTTCCAACATTCCTTATATTTTTATTATTTAATGACAAGTGTTGTTTTTGGGCAATTTTCTTTAATCTACCATCACTTTGTAATTCAACGATTTCTTGTTTCAAATTATTATTGCTATTGTGAAGCGAAATAATTTTAGAATTAGTATTTTGTAATTCTTGTTGCGAATTACCTAAATCCATTTTCAATGATAACAATACTAGTGATAAAACTATTCCTGTGATTATGATTATTCCAATTTCCAACCATTCGAACTTAGAAAAGTTATACCACTTTTTTTCAACAATTTTTTTAGAAGAATTATTACTATGCGTATTTTGATTCTTGTCAAAAGTAGTATGTAATTCAGAATGGTTCTGTTGCGTTACATTACTCAGTAACATAACAATATCTCCTTTAATTTTTAATTTTCTCGATAATTCTTAATTTTGCACTATGGGAACGATGATTTAATTTAAGCTCGTTTTCAGAAGGTAAAATTGGCTTTCGATTGATAAGTTTGAATTTAGGCTTAAATTCATCTGGAATAATTGGTAAATCAACAGGGACATCCTTAATTGATGTAACCTCTTTAAATATTGTTTTTACTAAACGATCTTCCAATGATTGAAAAGTAATTACACTAATTCTCCCACCAACGGACAACATTCTTAAAGATGCTTCTAACGATGTTTCTAATGCACCGAGTTCATTATTAACTGCTATTCTAATTGCTTGAAAAGTTTTTTTAGCAGGATGCCCACCATGACGACGAGCCGCAGCAGGAATTGCTTCTTTTATAACTTCAACCAATTCAAATGTTGTATCAATTGGATGTTCCCTTCTTCTCGTTTCAATTCTTCGTGCAATTGACTTGGCAAACTTTTCTTCGCCGTAACGAAAAAGAATTTTAACTAATTGACTATAAGACCATTCATTAACTATTTTCCACGCATCTAATGATTGTCTTTGATCCATTCGCATATCCAAGCGAGCATCATAATTATAACTAAAGCCCCTTTTGCTATCATCAAATTGTGGTGAAGAAACTCCTAAATCGTAAACAATTCCATCAACTGTATTTATTGAAAAATCATTCAAATCTTTTTTTAAATTTTCAAAATTATCATGGATAAATGTTAATTGTTTATCTTTTAAAAAATTTGCCAAGTGCTTTTGATTATAATCAATTGCTGTTTGATCCTGATCAAAAGAATAAAGGTGTCCATTTTCATCAAGACTAGCAAGGATTTTAGAACTATGTCCACCGCCACCTAACGTACAATCTACGTAGATTCCATTCGGCTTTATATTTAATCCCTTAACCGCTTCGTTTAATAAAACAGTTGTATGATTATAATTCATTGCCAATTCCCCTTAATAAACATTTCTTCACAATACTACATAATAGAATTTTAACACTTTAATAGCTTTAAAACTACCACTTTCAAAGATTTTAAAATCATTTCTTACAATAAATTAATAATTAGTAATAGTATCCAAATTACCAAAAAATATAAATCAGCAATTCTTAAATTAAATAAGAAGTACTTACTAACAATGAATTCATTATTTTTAAAATAAAAAAAGAACAAACTAATGAAACAAAATATTAACCATGGTAACAAAATATATGGCAAAAAATAAAAAGTTGCATTAAAAATACATAATTTATAAATCATAAATAACATGAAAGGAAGTAGACAATCTAATACTTTTACACTTTTATTAACGTGCAGCAATTTAATAATTACTTTAAAAATAATACTCAATAACAATAAGATTAAAATTTGAAGAAAAATTTTTCCCATAATGAGACCCGCTTTCCATAAAGTTTGCAAACTCATCTTTCTAAATGTAAACTATAAAAATAGATATAGCTTTTAGAAAGCGAGGATATATTTTGGCTAAGAAGAAAAAAAGTACCTTTCAAAAAATAACAATGGTCTTCATTTGGATCATGATTTTATCAACACTATTTGGTGTCATTCTTGGTAGTGTTACTCAATTAACTGGTATTTAATAGTTAAAAGAACCCTTTAAAAGGGTTCTTTTTTATTTTAATTTATCATGATCATAATGATGTATGCGTTCCAATCCATTAAATGATTGTTGACGCAACGCTTCATAAATAACAATTGCACAAGTATTAGATAAATTTAATGCTCTAATGTGAGAATCATCTTGTGGAATTCGAATCGCCCACTCTGGATGTTTTCTCATAAATGGTTCTGGTAATCCAGTAGTTTCTTTTCCAAAAATAAAATAAACATCCCCATCAATTGATTCATTATAGTCTGGGTCAGTATAATCTTGATTTGCAAATTTAGAAACTAAAAAAACATGAGAACCATTTTTAACACTGTTCATAAAAGCTGGTAAATTTTCATGATAATTAATATTTACCTTATCCCAGTAGTCAAGCCCTGCTCTTTTTAAATGTTTATCATCAACCGAAAAACCTAAAGGCTCAATTAAGTCTAAAGTGGTGTCCGTTCCTGCACATGTTCTTGCAATATTACCAGTATTAGCTGGCATCAATGGTTCAAAAAGTACAATATGATTTGTCAATTTTAACATTCCCTTATAACTTATTATTAATTGTTTGTTGAATATCATCTGGAATTGGAGCTTCGCAATTAATCATTTTATCATCAAACTGATTGTAAAACGAAAGCCGATAACAATGAAGAGCTTGACGTTTCATTCGATGATCAATTGGATTATAAAGCCAATCACCAAGTAATGGGTGCCCAATTCTAGTAAGATGGACTCTAATTTGATGTGTTCGTCCAGTGTGCAGTCGAACCTTAAGTAATGAAATATTCCCATTAGTTTGTTCAACCCAAAACTCAGTTCTTGAAGGTTTCCCATCCATTCTTACCATTCTTTTAACAAAAGAATGGTCTTCACGTCCAATTGGTAAATAAACATCCCCATGCTGGTAAGAAAAAGTTCCATTTACTAACGTTAAATATTCCTTTTTTATTTGATGTCGTTTTAATTGTTTATCCAAAATTGAACTTGCTAAATGATTCTTAGCAAATAAAACTAGACCACTTGTATCACGATCTAATCTAGTAACAATATGCACCGTTTTATTTTCATAATTCATCCGGTGATAATATCCACTAACTCGATTAATCAAAGTATCATTAGAATATCCATGAGCTGGAACTGAAGCAACTTTAGCTGGTTTATTTAAAACCAGAAAGTTATCATCCTCATATATAATATTAATCGGCAAATTAGAAATAACAACGCTATCATTAGCTGGTTCAGCAGGTAATACTAATCTAATTTTTTCATTTTTTTTTAAAATATAGTTTGCCCGTCGTTGAATTCCATCAACATATAATTCTCCACCATGAAACTTAACTTTTTTCAAAAGGGTTCTCGACATCCCATGTAATAATAAAAATGTTCTCAATTTTTCATGAGCATCTTTATTATAAACCCACTTAAAACTAGTCATTATCAGATACTCCAATAAAGGAATTACTTACTCTACGCCAGAAATGAGTATGTCTATATTGAGCAAATGAAATTCTTTTCTTAGAAATTCGATACGAAATCGATTTTATTGGCCGGTCTTTAATTAATAATTGATCACAGGTCAAAATATTGTCATTGGGATTATCAGGAACCAATGTAATCCATTCTTCTGGTGGAATAATCATTGGAGATCCCATTGTTCTAAAAACTCGATTATTTATTGAAGCCATTTCTGAAACCTGAATCGCATTCAACTGTGGGCTAATAATCGCACCTCCGACAGCCTTATTATAGGCTGTTGAACCAGTTGGCGTTGAAATACAAAGACCGTCTCCTCTAAACTTTTCGAAAAATTCATCCTTAATATAAATATCAGTTACCATCGTACTACTAACCCTTTTAAAAGTTGATTCATTTAAAGCAAGCATTTTATCAAATGCCCCACCATCGCAATATTCAACTTTGATTGATAATAACGGATAACTGACACTCTGACGATTATCTTTTTCTAATCCCGCAACTAACTGATCTACCTCGTAATCACGCCAGTCAGTATAAAAACCTAAATGACCAGTATGAATTCCAACAAATCTAATATGAGCCAGGGCATCATTATAATGGTGAAAAGCTGATAATAATGTTCCATCTCCACCAACAGAAATAACAATATCGGGATTCAATCCATCTAACGTTAATGTTTTAGATTGAACAATCTTATTCTTTAATTCTGAAGCAACTTGATTTGATGTACTTCCATTATTACTAAAAATTGCAACTTTCATTTATTTATTCCTTCATTATCTTTAAATTCTTTTAATTCAGATCGAATCTTTGACATCTCTTCATCCAATCTAAATGTCATTTCTGCTACTTCTTGAAGTCTATCTTCAATTCCTTCTGGATAAACTCCTTGATGTTTATAATTTAACGAATGTTCTACAGTAGCCCAGAAGTTCATTGCTAAAGTCCTAATTTGAATTTCAGCAAGTAATTTTTGACTACCATGAACAGTTTGAATATTATATTCAAATACAATGTGATAAGATCTATATCCGCTGGCCTTTTCATTATGGACATAATCACGTTCTTCTAAAATATTCATATCAGATCTCAAACGTAAAACATTTACGGTCGTATAAATATCTTCAATAAAAGGACACATAATCCTCAAACCAGCAATATCTTCCATATCCTGGGTCAAACGTTCCTCATTAATATGACGACGATTCATCTTTTCTTTAATACTATCAACAGGTTTTACTCGACCCGTAACAAATTCAATTGGTGAACGTTGATTCATTTTTTGATATTCTTTTCTAATTCCACGTAATTTTACTTTTAACTCGTCAACTGCTTGTTGATAGGGAATTAACAGTTTTGACCAATCTTCAATCATTTAATTCCCTCCTTTATCTTTAATAATTTATTTTAACATAAAAAATTTATCCTACATACATGTCAAGTGAAATTAACATATTTTAAGCAAAAAATTTTTCATTTTTGTTTTTTTTTGGTATTCTAGAGTATGCATATAGTAATGTTAACGAATGATTTTATGGAGGAGTTTATAATGTTAGAGGCATATTTATTTATTGATCCTTTATGCAACCATTGTATTCGTTCAGAAAAAGATTTTTTAAAATTAGCTAAGAATTTGAATAATAAATTTCTTTATCAGTTCATTCCAGTACTAAGCATTCAAATGCAACATCATGATAATGAGTATTATAAAGCTAATAATTTAACGGAAGCTCAAGAGTTTCGTTTAAACTATTATGCAGTATTGGATTATTATGCTGCTCTTTTTCAAGGGAAAAGAATTGGTCGTAAGTTTTTGTTAGTACTTCAAAAACGACTTTTAAAAGAAAATTATAGTGATACTTTAGTCCTAGATATTGCAAAAAACATTGGATTGGATTTAGATATGTTTGAGGAAGATCGCCGCTCTGATTTAGCTAAGCGTAGTTTTGAACATGATCAAAATCTAGTTCATGAGATGAATATCAAGAAAACCTCATCTGCTGTAATTTTTGATTGTAACTCTGATAATGATGGAATTCGTTTTGAAAGCTTTAATTATCATGATTTATATAATGCTTGCCAGAACTTTTCAAATGATAAAATGTTTAAAAATGGTTTAGGTGGGTATCGTATTCCAAACCTATCAAATATTAAGCTAAATTTATAATATGAAATTAATCTCTGAAAGGATATATAATATATCTTTTCAGAGTTTTTTTATATCTTCAATTTTTTGATTACTTGTTTCATACCACTTAAAAGACTTAATTTGAATTAAATTATCATTATAAATATTAATATAACGATATTTAAAAAGTAATTTAATAAATTTCATTACTCGTTTATCAAACAAATTAATTTTTAAAATGCAAAAAGTTTGATTTAAATTCAATTTTCTTTTTAAATTCAGTAACAAACAATTTAAATTAATTTTCTTTGATCTTTCAATTTCAATTAGAATTAATGCATTAAGTTCAATTCCTTGATTAACAAAAAAGGGATAATTAATTTCAGGGTAATGACAAATAAATGGACATCCAGCAATATTCTTGCCCAATCGATAACATATATTCTGGAATAAGATAACATTCTTTTGTTTTAAATATAATTTACGTTGAATTTTTTGAGTTTCTTGAAGTAGTAACTTGCGTTTATATTTAAATTTATATTTTTTTAATTTAAAAATGTTTTTTAATTCCGCGTATGTGTTCACCTTTTTTTCAATATAAGTTATTTTCCCATTTAAATCGCAAATATGATACCTAATAATTAATTTATTTATTTCTTCTAACCAAAATAACATGTAAAAACCAACATTTTTATGATACTGCAAAAATTGCATATACATTTTTGAATTAAAATTTTTTAAATAATATTTTTTCCCTAGTATCCATTGACTTTGGATATCTAAAGATTTATATCCTGTTAATCGTTCTTTCAATCTTTTAGTAGTTATTGGACTACATTGATACTCGACTACTTTACCTGTATCTAACCAAATATCAGGACGCTGATTTATCTCAACTAAATATTTTTCTAATTGAATATCTAAATATTGATTCTTAAAGAAGATCATTAATTGTTTTTTTCCAGTTAAATGTGACCTAGACTCAGGTTCACTAAAAGAGACACATTTTGACTGTTTATGATGAGCAAAATGAGGCATCATAAAATTACCTCTTTTTAAAATCAATAGTTCTTTACAATCTGGACAATTGTATTCTTCGCCCTTCAAGGCCATCTCGGCATTAATGAGCTCGAATTTTTTATTAATTCCAAATAACAAATTACATCACCTATAAATATGTACGAAAAAAGAGAGAATTTCTTCTCTCTTTTTATTTAAAATAATAACGAATTAACTCAATGGCACTGGTATCCATTACTTTTTTTGCATTCTTATTTAATTCACTTACAGATATGGTCGTCGGTTCACCAAATTCATAAGCAATTGCTAAATTATTATCTGAATATGATTCTGTACTTCCATCAACATTTAAAAAGAAAATTAGATCCAAATAATAACGATGATTATATAAATATAAATTAGAAGCTCCATTATGAAAATCTAACAAATTAGCAACTGCAATCAAATCTTCAAATGATTTATATTCAATCACTCTTTCCATTGCATTATTACTACTATTCGTTGAATATTGTTCTAATTCTTTAGTGACTTTTTCGATATTTCCAATTGGTTTTGAAGGATCAATAATATCATTATTTTGGCTCCCATCCATTGGTAAGTCATCTAAATCAGATTTTTTAATAAAAATTTCTAATCCATTATTACTTGGTAAGACTTGAAAAGTGAGTGCTTCTTCATCTCCACGGAACTCATTTAATGAGTCAGCTTCTTCTAAAATATCCATAAAGAACTTTTCAATTTGATCATGATCACCTAATAAATCCAAAAAAGTTAATCCATGTCGATTCAAATCTTCTTTATCGACAACGACTTTTAAGGTATCTTTATTAATTCTTTCAATCTCCAAGTTATTCCCCCCCTTATTACTATAATGTAATTGACAAGTCTTTCTTGGCAATTAAACATTTTACATTATTACCTGCAACTTTTTGACTTTGTTTTAATAATGTATTTAAGTTGCCTTGTTGTGGCAAATGTGAAATTAAAAGATATTTGACCATTGATTTTTTAGCCAACATTCCAGATTCAGTAGATGTCATATGCCAACGAATTTTTTTATCATTATCAGCAAAATAATTCGTATCCGTAATTAACAAATCAGCATTTTTAGCAATGCCTATTAACTGATCAAAATAATTAGTATCAGCAGTATATGCTAATATCTTTTGACTTGTTTTCTCAACTATTCTCATTGCAAATGCTGGTACAGGATGATGAGTTCTCATAAAACTAATTGTAAATGGTCCTAAATCCAAGGGTTCTAATACCGAATAAGGCTTAGCCATTGTTGCTGAGTCCCAATTTAATCCAGAAAAATTTAAAGGATCTTCTGTATTCCCATATATTGATAATTTATGATTTTTTTCATGCAACTGCCAATAATATTGTAAGACACCAACATCAGCTGTATGATCATGATGATAATGAGATAAAATTACAGCATCAAGCTTCATGGGGTCAAGATGTTTTTCTAGTTCCAATAAGGCTCCACTTCCGCAGTCAACTAATAAATTAAAATTATTCGTTTGAACCAAATAACTACTTGTTCCAATTCCGTTATCTGGATAACCGCCATAATATCCTAAGATTGTAATTTTCATTTGTGTCATCTCCAAGATTGTGTATTATAATTTATGAGAAAGGACTGATCATTTTGAAAAGTATTTATATAACTTTTGGTAGTAAAAACATTCTAACTAACATGATAAAGAAATTTCCTAATCATAATTTATCATTATATGAAGGAAACAATGATTATGAACTTGTTGATTATGATTCTAATGAATCAATTTTCAAAATTCCAATTAAATATAACATCATTAACGTTTTTGGACAACTAAACGTTAAGCTTGATAAAAATGTAACTTGGATAACCATTAATCATGATGAATTAGTGATTTTAATTAATGATTTAAAAACTCTTTTTAATAATTCAAATCATCCAATGAATAGTATTATTATATCAAAAGAAATGAAGAATGAGGATAGAATAAATATTACCAGTTATTGGAATGATATTAGTGAAGCAAATACTTGGTTTAAAAATAAAGATAGTGACTTCATAACAAAATATAAATCAACTGATAATGATTACCTATCTACCAATTATTTAAACATTAATTAAATAAAAAACAGTGACTAATCACGTATTAATCACTGTTTTTATTATAATATAAAAAAAAATCACTTAAAAGTGATTATATCATGACGGTCCGTACGAGACTCGAACTCGTGATCTCCTGCGTGACAGGCAGGCGTCCTAAACCAACTAGACCAACGGACCATAATTGCGGGAGCTGGATTTGAACCAACGACCTTTGGGTTATGAGCCCAACGAGCTACCGAACTGCTCCATCCCGCGATAATATTATTAAATTAAAATGATTATATTATGACCCGTACGGGATTCGAACCCATGTTACTGCCGTGAAAGGGCAGTGTCTTAAACCACTTGACCAACGGGTCAAACAAAATGGAGAATGAGAGATTCGAACTCTCGCGTCGCTATAACGCGGCCTATACCCTTAGCAAGGGCACCTCTTCAACCACTTGAGTAATTCTCCATCAATGGGCCTAAATGGACTCGAACCATCGACCTCACGCTTATCAGGCGTGCGCTCTCACCAACTGAGCTATAGGCCCATAAAGCGGGTAACGAGAATCGAACTCGCGACAACAGCTTGGAAGGCTGTGGTTTTACCACTAAACTATACCCGCATAATGAATATTTAATTTTAAATGGCGCGGGACAGAATCGAACTGCCGACACATGGAGCTTCAATCCATTGCTCTACCGACTGAGCTACCGAGCCATAATAACGGTCCGTACGAGACTCGAACTCGTGATCTCCTGCGTGACAGGCAGGCGTCCTAAACCAACTAGACCAACGGACCATAATTGCGGGAGCTGGATTTGAACCAACGACCTTTGGGTTATGAGCCCAACGAGCTACCGAACTGCTCCATCCCGCGATAATAAAAGGAGAATGAGAGATTCGAACTCTCGCGTGGGCAGAACCCACCTAGCGGTTTTCAAGACCGCCCTCTTCAGCCACTTGAGTAATTCTCCATAATAACAAAAACAAGGTTAATGGACCTTGTAGGACTCGAACCTACGACCGAACGGTTATGAGCCGTTTGCTCTAACCAACTGAGCTAAAGGTCCGAGGCCAATCGCGGCGGAGGGAATCGAACCCCCGACCTCTCGGGTATGAACCGAACGCTCTAGCCAGCTGAGCTACACCGCGATTAAAACTAAAATAATATATAACTCAATCGGGAAGACAGGATTCGAACCTGCGACCCCCTGGTCCCAAACCAGGTGCTCTACCAAGCTGAGCCACTTCCCGATGTAATGCACCCAGTAGGAGTCGAACCTACAACCTTCTGATTCGTAGTCAGACACTCTATCCAGTTGCGCTATGGGTGCATAAATGCCGAGGACCGGGATCGAACCGGTACGGTTATCACTAACCGCAGGATTTTAAGTCCTGTGCGTCTGCCAATTCCGCCACCCCGGCAATATGCGTTACAAAAGCGGAAGACGGGATTCGAACCCGCGACCCCCACCATGGCAAGGTGATGTTCTACCACTGAACTACTTCCGCATAATATGCCGACTAGAAGATTCGAACTTCCGACCTCCTGTTTACAAGACAGATGCTCTGCCAACTGAGCTAAGTCGGCATAATATGACAAGAAAATATTATATTAATGGTCACATAGTGGAGAATGAGAGATTCGAACTCTCGCGTCGCTATAACGCGGCCTATACCCTTAGCAAGGGCACCTCTTCAACCACTTGAGTAATTCTCCGTAACTATTATTCCAATATCATTAAATAAATGATAATGGAGGATACAGGGCTCGAACCTGTGACCTCCTGCTTGTAAGGCAGATGCTCTCCCAACTGAGCTAATCCTCCAAATATTGCGTGGCAACGTCCTACCCTCGCGAGGGGCGATCCCCTAACTACTCTTGGCGTGCGGAAGCTTAACTTCTGTGTTCGGCATGGGAACAGGTGTATCCTTCCGGCTATCGCCACCACACAATTGTATGATGAGAACTTCGTTCTCTCAAAACTAGCTAATATTAATTCTTTCTGGTGAGAACACCTTACTTGGTTAAGTCCTCGACCGATTAGTAATGGTCCGCTTCACATATCACTATGCTGCCACTTCCATCCTATCAACCTGATCATCTCTCAGGGGTCTTACTTTCACAAGGAAATGGGAAATCTCATCTCGAGGTTGGCTTCACACTTAGATGCTTTCAGCGTTTATCCAATCCATACATAGCTACTCAGCGATGCGCCTGGCGGCACAACTGATACACCAGCGGTATGTCCACCCCGGTCCTCTCGTACTAAGGGCAGCTCCTCTCAAATTTCCTACGCCCGCGACGGATAGGGACCGAACTGTCTCACGACGTTCTGAACCCAGCTCGCGTACCGCTTTAATGGGCGAACAGCCCAACCCTTGGGACCAACTACAGCCCCAGGATGCGATGAGCCGACATCGAGGTGCCAAACCTCCCCGTCGATGTGAACTCTTGGGGGAGATAAGCCTGTTATCCCCAGGGTAGCTTTTATCCGTTGAGCGATGGCCCTTCCATACGGTACCACCGGATCACTAAGCCCGACTTTCGTCCCTGCTCGACTAGTCAGTCTCGCAGTCAAGCTCCCTTGTGCCTTTACACTCAGCGAATGATTTCCAACCATTCTGAGGGAACCTTTGGGCGCCTCCGTTACTGTTTAGGAGGCGACCGCCCCAGTCAAACTGCCAATCAGACACTGTCTCTCACCACGCTTAGTGGTGAAGGTTAGAGTGTTCACACAACGAGGGTAGTATCCCAACAACGCCTCCATCGAGACTAGCGTCCCGATATCTACGGCTCCTACCTATCCTGTACAAGTCATGTCAACACCCAATATCAAATTACAGTAAAGCTCCATGGGGTCTTTCCGTCCTGTCGCGGGTAACCTGCTTCTTCACAGGTATCTCAATTTCACCGAGTCTCTCGTTGAGACAGTGCTCAGATCGTTACGCCTTTCGTGCGGGTCGGAACTTACCCGACAAGGAATTTCGCTACCTTAGGACCGTTATAGTTACGGCCGCCGTTTACTGGGGCTTCGTTTCTGAGCTTCGCCGAAGCTAACTCTTTCACTTAACCTTCCAGCACCGGGCAGGCGTCAGCCCCTATACTTCATCTTACGATTTTGCAGAAACCTGTGTTTTTGATAAACAGTCGCCTGAGCTTCTTCACTGCGGCTGCACGTTAGTGCAGCACCCCTTCTTCCGAAGTTACGGGGTCAATTTGCCGAGTTCCTTAACGAGAGTTCACTCGCTCACCTTAGGATACTCTCCTCGACTACCTGTGTCGGTTTGCGGTACGGGTAGTTAATTACTAACTAGAAACTTTTCTCGGCAGCGTGACATCGACGACTTCCCTACTAAATTTCGGTCCTCGTAACAACTTGTCAACCCGGTGATAAGCATTTGACTCATCACCTGACTTGTTGCTTGAACATACATATCCAACAGTATGCATCGTTTAGCCTTCTGCGTCCTTCCATCGTTCGAACATAATTAACTAGTACAGGAATATCAACCTGTTATCCATCGCCTACGCTTCTCAGCCTGGGCTTAGGTCCCGACTAACCCTGGGAGGACGAGCCTTCCCCAGGAAACCTTAGTCATGTGGTGGACCAGATTCTCACTGGTCTTTCGCTACTCATACCGGCATTCTCACTTCTAAGCGCTCCACCAGTCCTTACGGTCTGACTTCAACGCCCTTAGAACGCTCTCCTATCACGCAACGTAGTTGCGTCCACAATCTCGGTAATATGCTTAGCCCCGGTAAATTTTCGGCGCAGAATCACTCGACTAGTGAGCTATTACGCACTCTTTAAATGGTGGCTGCTTCTGAGCCAACATCCTAGTTGTTTATGCAACTCCACATCCTTTTCCACTCAGCATATATTTAGGGACCTTAATTGGTGGTCTGGGCTGTTCCCCTTTCGACAATGGATCTTATCACTCATTGTCTGACTCCTGGATATAAATCATTGACATTCGGAGTTTATCTGAACTCAGTAATCCAAGACGGACCCTTTATCCAAACAGTGCTCTACCGTCAAGATTCTTTACTCCAAGGCTAGCCCTAAAGCTATTTCGGAGAGAACCAGCTATCTCCAAGTTCGTTTGGAATTTCACCGCTACCCTCAAGTCATCCCAGCACTTTTCAACGTACACGAGTTCGGTCCTCCGGTGTGTTTTACCACACTTTCAACCTGCTCAAGGGTAGATCACCTGGTTTCGGGTCTATCATTACATACTAAAACGCCCATTTCAGACTCGCTTTCGCTACGGCTCCGATTTTTCGTCTTAACCTGGCATGCAATCATAACTCGCCGGTTCATTCTGCAAGAGGCACGCCATCATCCATTAACGGACTCTGACTGCTTGTAAGCACATGGTTTCAGGAACTATTTCACTCCCCTTCCGGGGTGCTTTTCACCTTTCCCTCACGGTACTGGTTCACTATCGGTCACTAGAGAGTATTTAGCCTTGGGAGATGGTCCTCCCAGATTCCGACGGAATTTCACGTGCTCCGCCGTACTCAGGATCCTGAACTGAGGGTATTCGATTTCGTCTACAGGGCTATCACCTTGTCTCGCAGAACTTTCCAGATCTTTTGACTATCGAATACTTTGGTAACTCAAATGTTCAGTCCTACAACCCCAATGAGCAAGCTCATTGGTTTGGGCTGTTCCCCGTTCGCTCGCCGCTACTAAGGGAATCGAAATTTCTTTCTCTTCCTGTGGGTACTGAGATGTTTCAGTTCCCCACGTCTACCTTCAACTGAGTATGTATTAGTCAGTTGATAATGATCGATTAAGATCATTGGGTTTCCCCATTCGGAAATCTCCGGATCAAAGCTTACGTACAGCTCCCCGAAGCATATCGGTGTTAGTCCCGTCCTTCATCGGCTTCTAGTGCCAAGGCATCCACCATGCGCTCTTAATAACTTAACCTATCTAACCACTGCGTGGTTGATTTGGTTAATTGAGTAAATACGAATTGAACTATATTAAAAAACTCAAAATAACGCGGTGTTCTCGGTTGAAATTATATAAAATATAAAATCAAATTTGAAAAAATTAATATTATCTAGTTTTCAAAGAACCAAGTTAAGAGAGGTAGACCTCTCAAAACTGAATAAGATTGACATGCGTAAGGTTCCGTATTATTCCTTAGAAAGGAGGTGATCCAGCCGCAGGTTCTCCTACGGCTACCTTGTTACGACTTCACCCTAATCATCAGTCCTACCTTAGACGGCTTACTCCTCAAAAGAGGTTGTTGCACCGGCTTTGGGTATTACTAACTCTCATGGTGTGACGGGCGGTGTGTACAAGACCCGAGAACGTATTCACCGTGACATTGCTGATTCACGATTACTAGCGATTCCAACTTCATGCAGGCGAGTTGCAGCCTGCAATCCGAACTGAGAACGACTTTAGGAGATTAGCTCCACCTCGCGGTATCGCAACTCTTTGTATCGCCCATTGTAGCACGTGTGTAGCCCAGGTCATAAGGGGCATGATGATTTGACGTCATCCCCACCTTCCTCCGGTTTGTCACCGGCAGTCTCACTAGAGTGCCCAACTAAATGCTGGCAACTAGTAACAGGGGTTGCGCTCGTTGCGGGACTTAACCCAACATCTCACGACACGAGCTGACGACAACCATGCACCACCTGTCATTCCGTCCCCGAAGGGAACGCCTAATTTCTTAGGTTAGCAGAAGATGTCAAGACCTGGTAAGGTTCTTCGCGTAGCATCGAATTAAACCACATGCTCCACCGCTTGTGCGGGTCCCCGTCAATTCCTTTGAGTTTCAACCTTGCGGTCGTACTCCCCAGGCGGGATACTTAATGCGTTAGCTGCGGCACTAAAGGGCGGAAACCCTCTAACACCTAGTATCCATCGTTTACGGCATGGACTATCAGGGTATCTAATCCTGTTTGCTACCCATGCTTTCGAGCCTCAGCGTCAGTTGCAGACCAGACAGCCGCCTTCGCCACTGGTGTTCTTCCATATATCTACGCATTTCACCGCTACACATGGAGTTCCACTATCCTCTTCTGCACTCAAGTTCCCCAGTTTCCGATGCACTTCTTCAGTTAAGCCGAAGGCTTTCACATCAGACTTAAGGAACCGCCTGCGCTCGCTTTACGCCCAATAAATCCGGATAACGCTTGCCACCTACGTATTACCGCGGCTGCTGGCACGTAGTTAGCCGTGACTTTCTGGTTAAATACCGTCACGGAATGATCATTTCCTATCATACTCGTTCTTCTTTAACAACAGAGTTTTACGAGCCGAAACCCTTCTTCACTCACGCGGCATTGCTCCATCAGACTTTCGTCCATTGTGGAAGATTCCCTACTGCTGCCTCCCGTAGGAGTATGGGCCGTGTCTCAGTCCCATTGTGGCCGATTACCCTCTCAGGTCGGCTACGTATCATTGCCTTGGTGAGCCATTACCTCACCAACTAGCTAATACGCCGCAAGACTATCCTAAAGCGATGCAAACGCACCTTTTAAACGAAGACCATGTGGTCTTCGTTGTTATACGGTATTAGCACTTGTTTCCAAGTGGTATCCCCTACTCTAGGGCAAGTTCCTTACGTGTTACTCACCAGTTCGCCACTCGCTTCGATGTTAAGTCAAGTTGATGCAAGCACCAACTATCATTAACGGAAGCTCGTTCGACTTGCATGTATTAGGCATGCCGCCAGCGTTCATCCTGAGCCAGGATCAAACTCTCATATTATAAATATGAATAGCTTAATTTAGCTCTTCAAATATTGTTTCTTTTTTACGAATTGACATTCGCAAATGTTTTAATTCATTTTACTAATGTAAAATGTCCTTACACATTTATTGTCATATCTTATTCAGTTTTCAAAGATCTACTTATAAGAAAAATTGCTATTTTAACGCAACTTCTTAATTATGCCACAACTACATATGATTGTCAACAACTTTTTAAATTAATTCTTAATTTAAAATTATCATCAACTTGTAGTAACCAGCGATGTTTATAATAATATCAAAGTTGAAAAACAATGTCAACAACTTTTTGTTGAATTCATATAACAAAAATCAACATTTAATATAATATCAAATCAAAACCACTTTGACAAGAGTAATTTCAAATAAAAAAGAGCAATTCTTTTATGAATTGCTCTTTTCTTATTATTTTAGTTCGGGTGCATCTGTCTTATAGACTAACTTAGACTTATTTTTAACTTTATTTTCTAAATCTGTTTTATGCTTTTGATCAGCTTTTCTTAATTCTGGCAATGAATTTGAAGGTCGATAATTATAAGCTCCCTTGTTTACTTTGGTAAACCAATCTGGTTTATAAAATCTTAAAAGATCTCCCCAAATAACCTTGTCAGAAAGACTCAATTCGGTCGTAACATGATTTTGAATCTTGTTAATTTGTTTTTGTTGTTTAGAATTTGGCTTAATTTGTTTACCTGTCTTAGTTAAATAAACAGTACTCCCCATGACTGTATATTTAGGAGTGACAAAACTACCATCTCTAAACGCAACCGTTTGATTACGATCTTTAGATAACAAATCATTTCCAAATTGAACACTACCTTTATCTTTGATTCCTAATAAATGAAGTAATGTTGGTAAAACATCAATTTCTCCACCATAAGTATGATCAACAAAGCCCTTAGCACCTGGATAGCTAATCATAAATGGTACTTTTTGGAATTGTGCTAAATCATAACTATTAATGTTCTTTTTGTGCAATAACTGTGAGATTGCAGGACGATGATTATTAGAGATTCCATAATGATCACCATATAAAACAACCATACTCTTCTTATCTAAACCAGTTTGCTTCAAGTAGCGCATAAATTCACCAAATGCTTGATCTAAATAATGGGCAGTTTGAACATAAGGATCAACAGTATTATCGCCGGTTTTAGTAGCAGGAAAATCACGATTTTGTTTATCTAATTCATATGGATAGTGATTGGTTAACGTAATTAACTTAGCATAGAATGGTTGGGGTAGTTTTTGAATATATTTAGAAGCATCCTTAAAGAAAATCTTATCCTTCAATCCGTATCCAACATTATATGCTGGCTTTTCTTTATAAAAGTTGGAATCAAAGAAGTATTGGTATCCCCACGACTTATAGGTATTATCTCTATTCCAAAAACTTGGAACATCCCCATGAAAAGCAGCAGTCGTATACCCATGTTGATCTAAAATTGCTGGAGCTGCCTCATAAGTATTTTGAGTTCCATAGGTAGTCATCGCTGATCCTTGTGGTAGTCCAAATAAGGAATTTTCTAACATCATTTCAGCATCAGAGGTCTTTCCTTGTGCAACCTGATGATAGAAATTATCAAAGGAAATCGTATGTTTACCATGATAGAACTTATCTATATTAGGGGTAACAAGCTTCCCATCTACCTTATAATCAATAAGGAATTGTTGGAAACTCTCCAAATGAATAATGAAAACATTCTTTCCCTTAGCTTTACCAAAATAATGAATATTTTCACCAGAACGATTATGTTTTAAATAATTTAGAACACTATCTATATCACTCGCTTTGGCATTGGATCTTGTAGCACTTTCTTTTTGCGTTTGATAGTAGTTCAATGCCGCATATTCATTTAATCCAAGATACTTAACAATATAATTATTATCGAACGTTCTAGTAATCAATCCTGAACGATCAGCGTTTGCAATTTTGTATTCACCAAAAATCAAAGCACAAGATACGATCGATAATAAAAATGCATATCTAATCTTATACTTCCGCTTATCAATTTTAATCACTTTGAAAATCAATAAAAGAATCAATACAACAATATCAATAAAAACAATAAAATCTGTTGGATGAATGATTTGAGAGATACTTTTCCCTAAATTATTTTGAACATCCCCCGAACCCTTAATAATTCCCAAGGATAGAAAGTCTGAAAATTCACGATAATAAATAATATTCGCAAAAATCCAAATTGATTGAATTAAATCAATTAACAGCATTAACCAATATGACCAACGACCCCTAAAATACAATGCAATTCCAAATAATAATAAAGCTGTTGGAATCGGATTAACGACAAGTAAAAATTGTTGAACACCATCATTTACTCCTAAAGTAAAATCAGTTCGATACGCAATATATGTTTTAATCCAAAACAAAATCAATACCAGCAGAAAAAAGCCCATTCTAGTATTGATAAAACTTCCAAATTTATTTGTCTTTTTAGACATTACTCTGCCCCCATGTGTTTAGATTCATTTTTATTCTCTATCTTAGTTGGCTTTATGAATATGGCAATTCCACCCAGAATCATTCCTAGGTAGTATGTCAAAATTCGCCATAAAATCAAAGCTAAAATCAATTTACTGTTACTAGTAATAAAACTAGCAAATAACGTTTTGAAACTATATTCGGCACCGCCAGATCCACCAGGAATTGGAAATAGTGAAATGATCATAAAGATTAAAGTATGCAAACATAGAATCATCACTATATTAACTTTTTCATACCCTAGAGATAGCATAATAAAATATGGAACTAAATAATAAAATAACAATTGAAATAAGGTAATAATAGCAATCTTAATTATTAAACGCCATTTATGAGCAATTCGCAAACTTTCTGTATGAAAATTTACAATTTTTTCATCTAGTGTAGTTGCTAATTTCAAGTAGCGCTTTTCACTCATAAATAACTTTAGTGGTAATATTACTAATCTCAACATTTTTTTAGTAAATGAATACCAGTACATAATCAATAATAGACCAACAATAACAAATAAATGAATTAAAAAGCCGAATAATACGAGCCAGGCTAAATAATGCATTTTATCAATTAAGTAATTAAATCCAATTACTAAACTTAACACGAACGTTACTACGATCATTGCTTGAAAAACAACAAATTTCATTAAAAGAATCGAACTTGCTCTTCCACCATCAATTCCGCTTTGAATCATTACAAACAATTGTCCTGGTTGGCCTCCAGATGAAAACGGTGTAATCCCATTAAAGAATTGTTCTACTAATGGGACCCGAATCGCATCTTTAACACTAAAAGGTTGCTTTATCTGCTCACTTACCAATGTCTTAACGACAATACTTTCAAATCCAAAATAAAGTAACATACATAAGATGGCCACCAGTAACCAATTCCAATTGATGTTCAAAAATTCTTTAACTAAAACTGATAAATTAATATCCCTTAAAAAGTAAGCAAAGATGCAAATACCAACCAAACACATTCCGAGAAATGAAAATAAATTTCGTTTACTCATACTTAATCCTTCCTAGCTTGTGATAAATAAAATCGATGCCATATTTTGGCTAAGTGGTCCTCTGAATATCGATCAGATGCTTTTAAAGATTGTTTATGCATTTCATCTAATTTTGGTTTATCATTTACCAATTTTCTAATCAATGAATTTAATCCGTCAAAATCAGTGAATTTTTCATAATATCCCCCAATAATTTCTTGATATAGAATTAAATCACGTAAAACAACCGGTTTTCCACAAGAAAAAGCTTCCAATACTGACATTGGGAATAATTCATTAAAAGATGGTAATAAAAATAAATCTGAGAGATTATAATAATCAACTAATTTTTTTCGATCAACAATTCCAGGAAAAGATAAATTAGCTGGCGGATTATCAACAATTTTTTTCAATTTATCATAACCATCAGTAATATGCCCAAAAGAAAATCCTCCTGCCCAAATGAATTGAATTTCAGGATTGCTTTGTGCTAATTTAACAAAATCAAAAATTCCTTTTCTGGTTTGAATTTGACCCGTTCCAATTATCGTAAATTTATCAGCATCGTAATTATATTTTTGACGGAGTTGTTTTTTTACTTTGTTATCAACTGGATAAAACTCTTTTTTATCAACAAAATTAGGAATATATGTAACCTTATCCCTCGGAATTCCATAAGCAACTAATTTATCAATAAATGTTGGATTAACGACGACAATGTGATCCATTCGTTTATAAAATGCAATTACGTACCAATAAAATAATCTTTTGAATACCCATGGCATTTTTAAGCTACCTTCTAGAGTTTCAGGTAGAAAATGAACATAACCAATTTTTTGACCACGTTTTTTAGAAAAAGTAGATAAATAAAAAGGAAAATTAATCGTATGGTAATGACTAATGTCACTACGATCATATTTATTAATCTGAATTTTAAATTCACCTTTGAATTTTCTTCTTAGCATTGCAATCAATTCATCATATGCACTCCCAACTCCTTGACCTTTAACCTTGTCAGCAGTTGAAAACATGTTTATTTTTAACATCTCAAGCTCCTCAATAATCAATTCTTGTTTTTCCTTGAACTGCGTTTTCTAACTCCAGTTGAGCACTTCTGTAAAACTCAATAATTTGTTTGGCAAAATAAGTATCAGAAATACTATTAAGTTTTTCTTTCCGAAGTTCAATGCTTGGTTGCCCTTCTTTTGCAGGATATTTTAGATAATCGATTACATCATCAATAAATTCTTTTTCAGTCGCAAAGGTCATTCCTAAAGAACGGTAATTTAATAGATCATCTGTATATGGGCTTTTAGCAACAACTACTTTTAGACCACTTGCAAGAGCCTCAATATAAGTTAATCCCTGCGATTCAGAATTAGAAGTTGAGACAAATAAATTAGCCATATGATAATACTGATTAACATCATCATTACTAATCTCACCAGCAAAAATGACGTGCTGGTTTAATTTTAATTCACTTACTTGTTTTTCCAATTCATCTCTATAAGGTCCACCTCCAACAATCATCAATAATGCATTGGGGATTGCTTTTAAAATTTGAGGAAAGGCATCTAACATTTCATGAATGTTTTTTTCATATGATAAGCGACTAACTGATAGAAGGACTGGCGTATCCTTACTAATATTGTATTTTTTTCTTAAATCTTGATAGTTCTTTTGATTATACTTATCAATATTAATTCCAGTAGGAATCACTCGCATCGGACTTTTTACACCATAACCAGTTAAAGTATCTAAAACACGCTTACTTGGAGCAACTACTCCATTCATGTTGTGACAAAAAGCAAGGGTTCCTTCTTTAACATGAATTGGTTTGATGATTTTTCCATTCGCAACATAATGGAGATAATCTTCATACATCGTATGATAAGTGTGTAAACAAGGAATTTTTAAATTCTTTGCAACAAATTTGCCGATCAAGCCCATTGAAAACTCTGTTTGGGTATGGACAACATCTAAATTCAATCTTTTAGCAATCATATAAGCTTGGAACAGGCCTCTAATAGCAATTCGACGATCAGAAAAAGAAACGAAAGGAATACTTGAAAACCGAAAGATATTATTTTCATAATCTCCTCGCGTTACCTTTGGATCTGTAGTAGTGAATATATATACCTGATGACCATCTTTTGTTAACCGGTTAGTTAATGTTTTTATCGAAGTTGCCACTCCACTGACCTGGGGAAAATAGGTATCCGTAAAAATTCCTATATTAATTACTCATCAACTTCCCTTCAAAAATATTTATAATCATTACAGTTAAATTAGAGCTTCTTGTTTTAAAGTATTTGCAATTGCATCAATTGCTTGTTTTTCATCCGACCCATTTGCTGTAATCGTAATCTCGGCATTTTGACCGACACCAAGTGACATTACTCCCATAATAGATTTTAAGTTAACAGATTTCCCATCATACTCTAAACTAATGTCCGATGAAAAAACACTGGCAGCTTGAACAAGCATCGTTGCAGGTCGAGCGTGAATTCCAGTTTCTAAAACAATTCTAAAATTACGTTTCTCCATAATATTAATAATGCTCCTTATAATTAACAATTGTTTAAACTGTTGCTAGTATATCATATTTTAACATTTTGCCATGCTATGCGTTAAAAAGATAAGTGTAAGTTACTTTTCCACCAAGATGGGCTTTCCCAACAACTTTTTTCCGGCTGTCAAAATCACTTAATGCTTTTTGAAAGGCCATAAAGTCTTTTGGTTCCACTTCTAAATTAGTAATTTCTTTATTTTTTAATTTCATTAGTAATGACTGATATTCGTTCACTGTCATAATATCACCTCAAATAACTATTATAATAAACTTTTCTGTTGGGAAAAGCTATTTTCAAACAAATTTCTTGAACCAATTTTAGTAAGTTGTATAATTTAATAAATAGTCAGTAAAGGTCAAATGTCCTTTTTAATACAAATACAAAATATAAATTTTAGAAAGAGTGGTAAAATGTTATGTCAAAAATGTCATAAAAATGAAGCTACAATTCATTTATATGTTAATCGTAATGGTCAAAGACAAAGAATTGATCTTTGTCAACAATGTTACCAACTTCTAAATCAACAAAATCAAGAAAATAATGGAGGTTCTGATATGGCACAAGATCCATTTGGATTTAATAGCTTAGATGATATGTTTAAGGCCATGCAAGGTGGCAATAATCCACAAAATAATCAACCTAATCAACAACAAAATACAACACCAACCGTTCTTGGTCAATATGGAATCAATATGACTGAGTTAGCCAAACAGGGTAAAATTGATCCTGTTATCGGTCGAGATAAGGAAACTTCACGAGTAATCGAAATTTTAAATCGTCGGACAAAAAACAATCCCGTTCTAATTGGTGAAGCTGGGGTTGGTAAGACAGCAGTTGTTGAGGGATTAGCATTAAGAATTGCTAATGGTGATGTTCCTGAAAAATTAATGAATAAAAAAATTATTCGTTTAGATGTGGTTTCATTAGTTCAAGGAACTGGAATCAGAGGTCAATTTGAAAAACGGATGCAAGCACTAATTAAAGAAGTTCAAAAAGATCCAAACATCATTCTATTTATCGATGAAATTCATGAAATCATGGGTGCTGGTAATGCTGATGGTGGTATGGATGCTGGAAATGTCTTAAAGCCAGCTTTAGCACGTGGTGAATTTCAATTAATTGGAGCAACCACATTAAAGGAATACAGACATATTGAAAAAGATTCTGCTCTTGCACGTCGTTTCCAAAAGGTAACTGTTCAAGAACCAACTCCAGAACAGGCCATTAAAATTCTTAAGGGAATTCAAGGTCATTATGAGGATTATCATCATGTTAAATATAGTCCTGGAGCAATTAAAGCTGCTGTAAAATTATCTGATCGTTACATTCAAGAACGATTCCTTCCTGATAAAGCAATTGATTTACTTGATGAAGCTGGTTCTAGAAAGAATTTAACATTAAATACAATTAATCCAGAAGTAATTGATGAACGGCTTCAAAATGCTGATAAACAAAAAAATGCTGCTTTGCAAAAAGAAGATTATGAAAAAGCAGCTTATTATCGTGATCAAATCAGTAAATTAAAACACATTAAGGAAAATCATAATATTGAAGGTGAAAAGAGTCCTGAAGTAACTGTTCATGATATGGAAAAAATCGTTGAAGAAATGACAAACATTCCAGTTGGAGAATTACAAGCCAATGAACAAAAACAACTTAAGGATCTCGCTCCAAAACTTAAAGAACAAGTTATTGGCCAAGACAATGCTGTCGACCAAGTTGCCAGAGCAATTAAACGAAATCGAATTGGTTTCAATGGTTCTGGAAGACCAATTGGTTCTTTCTTATTTGTAGGTTCCACTGGAATTGGTAAAACGGAATTAGCTAAACAATTAGCTTATCAACTATTTGGTTCTAAAGATTCAATGATTCGTTTTGATATGTCAGAATATCGCGAACCACAATCCATTGCTAAATTGATCGGTTCCGCTCCTGGTTATGTTGGCTACGAAGATGCCGGACAATTAACTGAAAAGGTTCGTCGTAATCCTTATAGCTTACTTCTATTCGATGAAATTGAAAAAGCTAATCCAGATGTTTTACATGCTTTCTTACAAATCTTAGATGATGGTCGACTAACTGATTCACAAGGACGAACAGTTTCATTTAAGGATACTGTTATCATCATGACCAGTAATGCTGGTACTGGTGATACTGAAGCTAACGTTGGTTTTGGAGCAGCTGCTAATGGTAATACTCACAAAATCATGGATAGACTTCAAAACTATTTCAAACCAGAATTTTTAAACCGTTTTGATGACATTGTTGAATTCAAACCATTAACAAAAGATAATCTTAAAAAGATTGTTAGTTTAATGATTGATAATGTTAATGATATGTTAGCTCAACAGAACATTCATCTTAATGTTACTGACGGCGCTAAAAACAAACTAGTTGATTTAGGATATAATCCAGCTATGGGTGCACGTCCATTAAGAAGAGTCATTCAAGAAAACATTGAAGATAAAGTTGCTGATTATTATTTAGATCATCAACAAGTAAATAATTTGAACGTTGAACTCAATAATAAAAAGCAAATCGTTATTAAAGCAAAATAAATATTAAAATAAAAGACACCGTCAATTTAAATTGACGGTGTCTTTTATTTTAAAGATTTTCATCCATATCATAAGTTAATTTTGAATAGTTTAAAGAAGTTTCTAATAAATGATTCATAAAATGATGAGTTCTTTTTCTCATTTTCTGGGTTATAAAATGATTTTGATAAGTTAAGTATGGTCTAACTAATTCTGAATCTATCATTTTAGCATGGATAATTGTATCTTCAACGTGTTTTCTAAAGAGTTGATTATTATCATCATTAAAATCAATATCCGCTTGAATCAAATGAGCGTAATATGCTTCAACAATTACTGATAATTTACGATACATCCAATATGCACTTTCATCATCCATATGAAGAGGCGTGTTTTTATATGTTGAATCAATATCATCTGCATTCGTAAAGAATGGAACATATGGTGAATAAGTTGGAATACCGAAACAAACCCACATGATTGCACTCATACTACTTGGAACATCATTTCTAATTTGTAGAACATGAGAATTCTGAGTTCGGTTCAATGAGATTGGACGATAATGTAATTTATCTTCGTCCTTTGATTTCCCCATTGGATCATATGGAGTTTCATTATAATGGGAACTAAGAATGGTTTCGATATCTTCAACACTGATCTTACGGTTAGCATGGCAAATAAAAGGCATTTCACTTGAATCGATCATTTGAACATGGTCCGGCGTTAAATAGCGTTGTCCATACCAAACTCTAGGCAAATTATAAAAACGATCTTTGGCATTGTTCGTTCCAAAAATATGACGGAAATTAAAACCATCAAAATCCGGATTCAAATGATATTGATCAACAAACTCACGAATGTTTTCTGAATACATAAAATTATCAGGGTCATCAAAATCAACTTGCTGAATGGCAACTTGATTTGCACAAACAGCATAAGCATCATCTGGAATTCGTTGAGCGACCCAATGATGACCGGTAACTATTTCCATGTACCATACTTCATTAGCATCACTAAATAAGACGCCGTTCCCTTCTGGTGAGCCATATTTAGAAATTAATTTTCCCAAACGTTTGACCCCATCACGAGCACTATCAATATATGGTAAAACAACTGATGGAAGTGAATCTTCAGCCACTCCATCCCTTACTAGTGGATCATAAGAAAGTGCCTTGGGATTCCCATAAACACTTTCTGTTGCACTAATGGCAACGTTTTTTTCATTAATTCCACTTTCAGCGTAAAAACCTTTAGTTTCTTCTTCTACATTTGGAGTTAATGTATAACGATACCCATCACGAGGTAAATCCATCTTAAACCCATTTTGAGTTGATACCCAAGTTCGATATTCATCATGATAAGCGGGTTCTACATACAATCTTTGAGGGGTCAATGGCAAGAATGTATCATCATTTCTGGCAATCATTGTTGATCCATCAATTGATGCATCTTTTCCAACTAAAACACTCGTACATGCTGATAAATGTTTGTTCATTTCAGATCACTCCTATAATTTAGCAGTTAATTTCACATCTGGATACTTATCATGGAACCATCTTTCGGCAAATGCATTTTCAAATAAGAATAATGGCTCATCATTTGTGTCACGAACTAAAATATTTCTTGAAGAAGACATTTTTTCATCCAATTGTTCAGGATCAATCCAACGAGCAATCTTATGGCCCATTGGTTCCATTTCAACTTCAGAATTATATTCATTTTTCATTCTAAATTGGAAAACTTCAAATTGAAGTTGTCCAACTGCACCTAAAATATAATCATTAGTAGAATAAGTTGTGTATAATTGCACAGCACCTTCCTGAACCAATTGATTAATTCCCTTATGAAATGATTTTTGTTTCATTACGTTCTTTGCTTGAACCCTAACAAATAATTCAGGCGTAAATTGAGGCAATTTTTGAAATTTAATATCTTGATTCCCAGTATAAATCGTATCCCCAATTTGAAAATTACCAGTATCATATAATCCAATAATATCACCTGCAACAGCAGTTTGAACATTTTCTCTGGTATTTGCCAAAAATTCAGTCACGTTCGACAAACGCATTTTCTTTTGCGTTCTTTCTAACGTCACATCCATCCCTCGTTCAAACTCACCGGAACAAATCCGCACAAAAGCAATTCGGTCTCGATGACGAGGATTCATATTTGCTTGAATCTTAAAAACGAACCCGGAAAAGTTCTTATCATCAGGTTCTATCTTAGTACCCTCTTGAGTAATATGAGCTGCTGGTTTAGGAGCAAAATCTAAATAAGAATTAAGAAAAGTTTCAACTCCAAAATTGGCTAATGCAGACCCAAAGAAGACTGGTGTTTGTTCACCATTCATTATCTTTTCACGGCTAAACTGATTTCCAGCTTCTTCCATAAGTTCAATATTTTCTTTAGCGTCTTGATAGAGCTCATTATCCAATAATTGGGGATCATCAACATCACCATCATCATTTAATGGTAAATACTTTTTATTTTTATCCTTTGGACGGTATAAAGCTACTCGTTTATTATAACGATCATATAATCCCTTTAAAATCTTACCAGAACCAATTGGCCAATTCATTGGGTACCCTTCAATCCCAAGAACATCCTCCAATTGACTGATTAATTCCATTGGATCACGACTATCTCGATCTAACTTATTCATAAAGGTAAAGATTGGGATTCCCCGCATTTTACAAATCTTAAAAAGTTTTTTGGTTTGAGCTTCGATTCCCTTAGCAGCATCAATAACCATGACTGCGGAATCCACGGCCATCAATGTCCGATAAGTATCTTCTGAAAAGTCCTCATGTCCTGGGGTATCCAAGATATTAATTCTTTTCCCGTGATAATCGAACTGCATTACAGAACTGGTAACTGAAATTCCACGTTTCTTTTCAATATCCATCCAATCGGATTTAGCAAAATTACCAGTTTTTTTCCCTTTAACCGTTCCTGCTTGTCTGACAATACCTCCATAAAGTAATAATTGTTCAGTAATTGTGGTTTTCCCAGCATCAGGGTGAGAAATAATTGCAAAAGTCCGTCTTTGATCGACCATTGCATCTAATTTATTTTCAGTCATTATATGATCCTCTCATTTGCGTATTAATACATATTATTGTAACATAATCAATTTTTTAGGACAGCCACCACTTAATGTTTCCAAAATAAAAATGCTTCGGAACTTCCGAAACATTTCATCATCTATTTTTCTGTTTTCCAATCTTCATCATCTTGAATTCCAAGATCATGTTTAATTTTAGTAGTAGAAATTCCTTCGGTTCTGGGAAGGTAAACGACCTTACATTGATCCTTCAAGAAATCAAATTTACCAGTCCAATCATCACCCATAACGAAAGTATCAATATCGTGATCTTTTACATCCGTCGTCTTTTGATTCCAACCCTTTTCAGGAATCACTTCATCAACATAACGAATGGCTTCTAAGACATATTTACGATCAGCATATGAAGTATATGCCTTTTTCCCCTTTTCAGCATTGAATTCATCAGTTGACAAACCAACAATAAGGTAATCACCCATTTCCTTAGCACGTTTCAAGAGACGAACATGTCCCTTATGCAAAAGGTCAAAAGTCCCATAAGTAATAATTTTTTTCATTTTTTACATTCCTTTTTAATTAAGTTAATTTAATTATTAATAAGTATCTATTCTATATCATAAATATCTAATTCGCAAAATTAAGTTACTAACCAAAATCACTCTTCATTTTTTTGAAGTAACCAAATATTATAAACATGTTGAACAATAACTTTTACAACCGCATATAATGGGATTGCAAGAATCATTCCCAATAATCCAGCAATATTTCCAGCTGCCAATAAAATAACAATAATTGTTAATGGGTGAATTTGAAGTGATTTACCAATCACGTTTGGATAAACTAAATTTCCATCCAATTGTTGAACAATCAATACAACAATTACAACATATATCAATTCGCTAATATTGCTAGATAGTGCTACTAATAATGAAGGAACAATTCCAATATATGGACCTACATATGGAATAATGTTACAAATTCCCGCAAAAACACCTAATGGTAATGCGTATTTTTGACCAATTAAAATGTAGCCAATTGATGTAAACACACCAACAAATAAACATTCGATCATTTGACCGCCAATATAACGTGCAATTGTTTGATTCATTTTCTTTAATAATTCAATTGTCTTATCACGTCTTTTATCGGGTAACATTTTGGCAATCGTTGGCATTAAACGATGACCATCTTTTAACATGTAGAATAAAATCACTGGCGTTGTAATCAGTGTTACAACAACACTAGTAGCCATTGAAATTAAGCTACCTACACTTCTAGTTAAACTTCCAATCACATTTTGGGAATATTTTTGAAGTGATTTTTGAATACTGTCAGCATAATGGTTAACGTTCACGTTTTTTAACCCAAAGTGATTCAACAATTGATTCAATGTACTTTTGGTACTATCCGTTATCGAAGACAAATGATTGAACAAATTACTTAATTGGGAAAACAACTTTGGCACAAAGGAAATCCCCAAATAAATAAGGATTCCCAAGAAAAAGATAAAGATGATCGAAACTGCTAATGTTCGGGAAACATTCCAATTTCCAATTTTTATCTTTCTTAGTAGGTTAACAATTGGATTTAACATGTAAAAAAGAGCTCCAGCTAACAAAACTGGAACAAATACAACCGAAATAAAAATTCCAATTGGGCTGAACACAAAACTAATTTCTTTACAAACAAAAACGATACAACAGACAATCAGTATTTCTAGAGACCAAAATAAAAGATTGCCCTTCTTTCCTTCTCTGAACATTTTATTCTCCTATTCATTATGGGCTTCATCAATCAGATGATTGATTGCATCAATTGAAAAACCCTTCCGATACAAAGTTTGTTTTGTCTTTTGACATCTTTTTAAAAAACTTTCATTTCGATTTCGATGCCAAACTTTAGTAAATTGTTGATTCAATAGATCATTTTCGCGTTCTTCATCGATGGGTAATTCAATCGTACTAAAAACATGTGAAATTACATCGAAAGGATATCCCTTTCTAACTAGCGCTGTTTTTGTCTTTTGAATTGTTTTTTGATAAGCATCTCGTTGATAATGCTTAAACAATTTTTGGGCCTGAAATGAACAATTATTAATGACTTCTTCTTCTGGATAAAATTCAGCTAATGCTTGTTGAGTTTTATTCGCATCAATCCCCCTTTTAAACAAATATTGCTTTATCTGTTGAGGACCTTTATCTCTCATGCGAACTTCACTTCGCACGTAACTATTTGCATAATTTTGATCACTTAAGAGATGATTAACTTTTAAACGCTTTAAAATAGCATTAATTGCTTCTTCACTAGCTTCTTCTTTTGTTAATCGTTCAATGACTTCTTTTTGGGTCCGTAGTCGGTGAGCTAAGTAATTAATTGCAATTTGATAGTAATGATCTAATTGTTCAGCATGAACCAACTGGCTACGCAATTGATCATCAATTGGCATGCCTTTTAACAACTGGTATTTAATCAGAACATTTTCACTAACTGGAAAAGCATACTGATTATCAATGTAAACATTATAACGACCCCGTCTTTTTTGAGCCATAATTTTAGTAATCTCAGCGATATGGAACCCTCCTTAGAAATTAACAATTTAAATTTTTTTTGATATACTTAATGAACTAATAAACAATAAAGGAAGATTAATATGATAAAAGCACACGTTGTTTTTGCCACAATTACTGGTAACAATGAAGACATTGCAGATATTGTTACGGAAGGTCTGGAAGATTTAGGTGTTGAAGTGACAGAAACTGAAATTTCTCAAACTGATCCAAAAGAATTTAAAGATGCAGATATCTGTGTAATTTGCGCTTATACTTATGACGGTGGTCATTTACCAGAAGAAGGATTAGATTTCTATGAAGATTTACCTAAAATTGATTTAAATGGGAAAGTATATGGCGTTGCTGGTTCTGGAGACGTTTATTATGAGGAATCATATAATGTTTCCGTTGATAAATTTGATCAAGCTTTTCAACAAACTGGTGCCACTAAAGGAAGCAATAACGTTAAAATTAACTTAGAACCCGATGAAGATGACATTGAAAAACTAGATCAATTTTCAGCTGAGCTAGTTCAAAAAGTACAAAAATAAAATTACAAACATCGTTATTTCTTACGGTGTTTTTTTATTTGATTAGCTAACTCTTTGTCCATATCTTGATGCTTGATTGTTCCAGTTCTATATTCTTGAATCGTTGCATTCAAAACAGCACTAAATAGGAGAATCATTCCGATAAAATAAAGCCAAAACATTAAAATAATAAACGTACTTAGTGTTTGATAGGTGTTAACACTTTTCATAAAGTAATGAATGTAAAGTGAGAAAAATTGAGACAATAATAATAATCCAATCGTGGTAATTGCAGATCCTTGCCACGTATAACGAAATTTAGTTTTAACATTTGGTACAAAATAAAACAGTAGGTTCATTAACAAGAAAATAACAACCAATGAGATTATCCAACTCAATGATTGAAAGAAAATCAAAAAATGAGGATCAAAATTCAAATTATGACCAACGTATTTAAGAACAAAGTTTCCAATTGTAAAAACTGCCATAACAACAACGATTAATATTACTAATAGCAGAAGCCATGCAAAAGAAGTTAATCGACTTAAAAAGGCATTTGGGCGTTTAACATATCCATATGCTAAATTAACTGTCCTTTGAAATGCAGCAATTGCTTGACTAGCAGACCAAACTGCCATAATAATTCCAAAAGAAAGTTGTCCATTACTACTACCCTTTAAAGTTGAAATAATAAGTGGTCCTAAACTATTTTTGATTGAACTAGGTAATAGGAAATGATTTTGTTGAAATAGCTCAACTGCATTAACGTCAAATAACCTAAACAAATTTCCAATAATAATTAGGATTGGAAAAAGAGATAGCAACAAATAAAATGCTAAAACGACGGCCCCATCAGACAAATTGGTCATCTGATAATGTTTGTTGAATACTATTAAAAAACGTTTAGCCTTACTAACGTCATTACTAATTGTGAATGCCTCCAATCGTATCTTTAATTGCTTTTAAGATTCTTTCACTAGCATGACCATCTCCGTATGGATTCTTTGCTTGGGCCATTTTTTGATATTCTATTTTTGAATCTAATAACGTTTCCATACTTTGCGTTATCTTAATAGGGTCAGTTCCAACTAATTTCAAAGTTCCAGCTGTAACCCCTTCTGGTCGTTCAGTTTCTTCTCGTAAAACCAAAACTGGTTTCCCTAAAGAAGGTGCTTCTTCCTGAACCCCACCTGAATCAGTCATTATAAAGTAACTTTTAGCAGCCATATTATGAAAGTCTACGACCCCAAGCGGTTCAATTAAGTGAACTCTATCAATGCCATCAAAACATTCATGGGCAACAGATTGAACTGCCGGACTCAAATGAACTGGATACACTACTTCTACATCCGGATGCTTTAATAGTTCTTTTTTAATTGCTTCAAATGTTCTTCGCATGGGTTCACCATGATTCTCACGACGATGCATTGTTAAAAGAACAATTCGATGATGACTATCGATATCATTCAATACGGAGTGATGATAATCATCACTCACGGTTTGTTCTAAGGCATCAATCGCCGTATTACCAGTCACAAAAATGTGTTTAGGATCATGATTTTGTTTTAATAAATTGGCTTTACTTAATTCTGTTGGGGCAAAATACAAGTCTGCTAAAATATCCGTTAGTTGACGATTCATTTCTTCTGGAAATGGTGAGTATTTGTCCCAAGTTCTTAACCCAGCTTCAACGTGACCGAGTGGAACTTGATGGTAAAAACTACTGATCGATGCAGCAAATGTCGTTGTCGTATCCCCATGAACCAAAATAATATCAGGTTTTGCTTCCTCAATGATTGGATCTAATTTCGTAATAACAGTCGTTGTAATTTGACTTAGGGTTTGATTTTTCTTCATCACGTTCAAATCATAATCAGGTTGAATTTTAAACACATTCAAGACCTGATCTAACATTTCACGATGCTGAGCAGTAACAACCGTAATTGGTTGAAAAGATTCGGGTCGTTGTTGCATTCTTAAGATTATTGGAGCCATTTTAATGGCTTCTGGTCGAGTGCCAAATATTGACATCACTTTTATTGGTGAATTCATTTAATCGTCTATCCTCCAAAATAATATTATTTTCATTATAACAAATATTTAACGATTTGCTGATTTTATCTTAAAAGAAAATTATCGTGGAAAGATTTATGTTAAAATTATAAGTGCTTTTATTTTTGTACGCTTAAAGGAGTTTGTTCCATGGAAAAAATTAGCATAATCGTTCCTTGTTTTAACGAAGAAGAATCAATCCAATTATTTTATGATACGACAGAAAAAATTCATCAAGAATTAAACCAAAATCAAGATAAATATGAATTTGAATACATCTTCATTAATGATGGTTCAAAAGATAATACTTTAAATGTTCTTAAAAAACTTCAACAAGAACATCCCCAAGACGTTCACTACATTTCATTTTCAAGAAATTTTGGTAAAGAAGCTGCGATGGCTGCTGGGCTACGAAATTCCACTGGTGAATATGTTGCTGTTATGGATGTTGATCTACAAGATCCACCTTCTTTATTAATTAAAATGCTACATATTATAAATACAGAAGATTATGATTGTGTCGGTTGTATTCAAGAAACAAGACGACAGGGAGCTGTTAGAGCATTCCTATCAAGTCAATTCTATAAGGTCATCAATCTTATCTCAGAAGTCCCAATTGAACAAAATGTCCGTGATTATCGACTAATGAGTCGCCAATTTGTTGATAGCGTTCTCCAATTAACAGAATACAATCGTTTCACAAAGGGCATCTTTAGTTGGGTTGGTTTTAATACCAAGTATCTAAAATATAAGGGTCAACCACGAGCTGCCGGTAAAAGTTCATGGTCACTATATCAATTAATGCAGTACTCTGTTGAGGGAATTATTGATTTTTCTGATGCTCCATTAAAAATTGCAACATTTATTGGTTTCTTCTCATGTGTTCTATCTGTAATTGCCATTCTTTTCATTGTTGCAAGGGCTGCTTTTTTTGGTGGATCAGTATCTGGATGGCCTTCCTTAGTATCAATTATATTATTGATTGGCGGAATTCAACTATTCTGCTTAGGAATTGCTGGAAATTATATTGGCAAAATTTATCTTGAGTCAAAACATCGTCCCCTCTATATTATTAAGGAAAAGAAATAATGTTAAAAAAATTAATTAACCTTTATCAAAAACATGCAGAAGTATATAGTTATTTATTTTGGGGTGTTTTAACCACTGTTATCAATATTGTTATATACACTGTTTTAAATCTAACAACAAGCATCAACTACCAAATCAACAATGTCATTGCCTGGATAATCAGTGCCTTATTTGCTTACTTTACAAATCGTAAATACGTCTTTCATTCCAATAGTGTTGGATTAAAGAATTACTTTCGCGAAATGGCATCATTTATGCTAGGTGGTCGTTTAGGCTCTCTAATCCTTGAAAATATTATTTTATATATCGGGATTTCTTTATTAGGATTTAACTTTATTATTGTTAAAGTGATTGGTGAAATTTTTGTTGTTATTTTTAATTACTTTTGGTCTAAATTAATGGTATTTAAATAGAAAGGATTTATACAATGAGTTTATTTGATCTTTTAATCGGTCTTGGACCACTTATTGGGTGGGGATTTTTCCCAACGATTGCTTCTAAGATTGGTGGGAAACCATCCAATCAATTATTAGGAACAACAATTGGAACGTTAATTTTTGGAATTGTCTTCTTTATATTTGGCCCACGTGAATTACCAACTGGAATGCCCTTATTATTGGGAATCATTTCTGGATTAGGATGGGATTTTGGGCAAATTATGGCTTTTAAATCTTATCAATTAATTGGTTCGTCACGTGTAATGCCCATTACTACTGCTTTTCAATTGATTGCTACTTCTCTTTGGGGCGTATTTGCACTTGGCAACTGGCATGAAGGAAATGCAATGTACATCGGTTTCGCAGCTTTATTCATCATTGTCATTGGAGCTGCAATGACTTCATGGTCTGAAAATAAAGAAATTGCTAAATCAAAAAATCTTTCAAAAGCGGTTGTCCTATTATTGATTGGAACAATTGGATACTGGGCTTACTCAGCTGCCCCACAAGCTGCCCATGTAAACGGTGAAATTGCCTTTTTACCTCAAGCAATCGGAATGCTATTGGGAGCCATCATTTATGGCTTAATGAGATTAAAGAAAGAAAATATTTTCAAAGAAAGTGTTTCTTATAAACAAATCATTGCTGGATTTTTCTTTGCTTTTGCAGCATTAACATACTTAATTTCAGCTCAACCATCTGTTAATGGCTTAGCAACTGGATTCTTATTATCACAAACTTCCGTTGTGTTAGCTACTTTAAGTGGTATTTTTATGCTTCATGAAGATAAAACTAAAAAAGAATTGATTGTTACCATTATTGGTTTAGCATTAATCGTAATTGCGGCTGCTGTTACAACCAGGCTTTAATTTTAAACTAGATATAATAAAAAGGAGTGAATCTAAGATTCACTCCTTTTTATTATGACCCCACCCGGACTCGAACCGGGATCAGCCGCTTAGGAGGCGGTCGCCCTATCCAGTTGTGCTATGAGGCCACGATGGCTTTATTTTCTCATGAAATGATTTTAAAGTAAAGATTATTTAGAATTCTTCGTATCACGATCTCGCCATTTCTTTCGCATTCCTTTATTTTTAGAATGTTTTTTCTTCCGATGTTTCAGTTGTTTTTTGGTAATCCTTTGTGGCTCTTCTTTGACAGGTTTCTTGCTGACGTTACGACTTGTTATTTTATCCTTAGTCGTTTCTTTTTTAGATTCATTTTTTGATGTTTCAGTCTTTTTTTCAGGTCTAACTTTTTTAGGCTTAATTTCTGTCAATTCGTTTTCAGCAAAATAAACGGGTTTAATTGTAACTTCAGAATCCCGAAGTAATTTTTTCAAATCACGGATATCATGGTCATCACCAAAATTAATAACCAAACCCTTTTCACCCATTCTTCCAGTTCTCCCAGTTCGATGAATGTAATCATTCTTAGTTGTTGGTAAATCATAATTAATAACTGCAGGCAATTGTTGAATATCTAACCCTCGGGCAGCAACATCAGTAGTTAAAAGTAACTTCACTTTTCCAGTTCGAAAATCTTTTAACGCTTTTTGACGTTGAATTTGGTTTTGATTACTTGTTAGACTGGCAACTTGAGTAAAGTGAGCATGATAAAAGAAACTAAACGCTTGATTCAAATCTGAAACTTGTTTAAAAAAGACCAATGCTTTAAATCCATCGATGTGTAACAATCGTTTTAGCATTTGATTACGTTTTCGCTGTGATACATCTAACCAACGATGTTTAACTTCACCTGCAGACTTGTCTATTTTCCGAACGTCAATTCGTTCTGCTTCTCGACCAAACCATTTATGTAATTCATGTAAAATGGCCGTATCAGTAGCTGAAAAATAAGTTAATTGAGTTTGTGAAGGCACTGCCTGCATAATTGAACGAACTGTCTCTAAAGTTTCCCCTTGCAATAATTCATCAGCTTCATCAATGATTGCTAATTTTAACTGATCACATTTTAATTTCTTTTCATTAATTAAATTTAAAATTCGCCCTGGAGTTCCAATAATGATAGCTGGTTTCTCTTTTAATTTTTCGATTTGGCGCTTTATATTCGCACCACCAGTTAAGGCTAAAACTTTTTGATCAAATGGTTTAGCCCATTGTCGAAGTACATTAGTCGTCTGCATTGCTAATTCTTGGGATGGTTCTAAAATTAAGACTTGCATTCCAACAACGGCTTTTTCTAATTTAGCAACTGCTGGCATTGCAAAAGCAACCGTCTTTCCAGATCCAGTTGGTGAAAGACCAACAACATCTTTTCCCGTTATTATTGGTTCATAAACTTGTTCTTGAATGGGTGTCATATCTTGATACCCAAAAGAATGAAACAATTCTAAAATTTCTGTTTTCACAATATCACTCCATTAATTTAATAAATCCCTTTGCCACTTCTTTTTATTCCCATCAAAAACAACTTGATGGAAAAGTTGTTTTTGCCCATCTAATTGAATCGGTTGTTTATTGTTAACACTAACTAAGCAATCACGATACTTTTCAGGTTGTAAGTTCCAAAATAACAGCTTAGAATCCCTAAGTTGTTCATAAACCGTTGGAATTGACCATATCATTATTTTTTTCTTTGGGTAATATTCACTAATTTCATTTAAAAAATGTTTAACAACATTAATTTGCGCTTTAGATAGCTTACCAGTAGAAACCTGAATTGCAATGGGGAGATTTCCTGTATTATCACTTACCGTCGTCACAAAATTTTTAAATTGTTGCTTGGATTGACTATCAAAGCTAAAGACGTGGTAAATACCAACATTTATTCCGGAACCAATACTCCGTTGGTAATTACCATTAAAGTTATCGTCAGAATAAATGGCTCCTTGTGTCGCTCTCAGATAAACAAAATTCTGTCCAGCATTTTTTAAAGCAACAAAATCAACATACCCATCTTGTTGTCCAATACTTACCCCTCGAATAGAATACCCATCAAACCGATTCATTTGATATTTTTGATATTGTTGAAATAAAAACATTCCACCACAAATAAAAATAATTATAATTAAAAGACTGATCATAAGTTTAATTCGGTTTCGACCAATCGATTTCGCTTGAGTTCGCTTTGGCGAATTCATTTTTAATCATCCCAATTAATTGATATTAACATTATACAATGAATTTCCGTTTAACTTGAAGCAAAATGAAGATTTCCATATAATTAAACCATAATGCATTTAAACGAAGGAGACAAAATATGAATTACATTATCGGAGTTGATATTGGAACTACTAGTACAAAAGTCGTTTTATACGATGAAAATGGAAAAGTTTGTGGCTATGAAAATAATGGCTACCCACTAATTCAAGATACCCCAGATATGGCGGAAGAAGATCCCGAAAAAATACTACACCAAGTCGTTTACGGAATTAGAAACGTGGTCCGTAAAGTTGATCTAACTACAAATACATTAAGAGGGGTTTCATTCTCTTGTGCCATGCATAGTTTAATTCTATTGGATAAAGACCATGAATTATTAACCAACGCGATTACTTGGGGTGATAACCGTGCTGTTAAGTATGCTGATCAATTAAGAGAAAACGGAATTGGGATGGAACTTTTCAAAAAAACTGGGACTCCAACACACCCTATGACTCCCTTAACTAAAATTCTTTGGATCAAAAACGAGAAAAAAGATCTTTATGCTAAGACCCGATGGTTCATTGGAATTAAGGAATACGTCTTTTATAAATTGTTCGGCGTTTTAAAGGAAGACTATTCAATTGCTAACGCTACTGGAATGTTCAACATCTTTAAAATGGATTGGGACGACCAAGCACTTGAACTAACTGGCGTTAAAAGAAAACAACTTCCTGAACTAGTTGATACAGATTTCCAAATTAAGGGAATGAAAAAAGTTCTTGCAAAAATTATGGGAATTGATCCTCAAACACCATTTATAATTGGTTCATCCGATGGACCCCTTGCTAATTTAGGAGTGGATGCCATCAATTCTGGCGTTGAAGCTGTTACAATTGGAACATCTGGTGCTGTGCGGGTGGTCACTAATAAGCCAAAGATTGATCCTAAAGCGCGGGTTTTCTGTTATTACCTTGCCAAAGACATGTGGGTTGTTGGAGGTCCTGTCAATAACGGAGGGAGCGTCTTTAAGTGGGTCTGTGATCAACTTTGTGCCCCTGAAAAAGTTACTGCTGAACAATTAAAAATTAGCCCTTATGACTTACTAACCAAAATTGCTTCTACGATCAATGCAGGTTCAGATGGCTTAATTTTCCACCCTTATTTAGGTGGTGAAAGAGCTCCTATTTGGAACGCAAATGCCAGAGGTTCTTTCTTTGGATTAACCAGAATCCATACTCGTGCTCATATGATTAGAGCTGCTTTAGAGGGAATCGTTTACAATTTATATACCGTTAGTCTAGCTTTGGAAGAAGTAGTCGGTAAACCCGTTAAAATTCAAGCAACTGGTGGTTTTGCCCGTTCTGGACTATGGCGTCAAATGTTAGCAGATATTTTTGAATCTGACGTTAATATCCCAGAAGCATTTGAAGGAACAGCCTTAGGTGCCGCTACTTTAGGAATGAAGAGTCTTGGAATGATCGATCATTTTAGTGATGTCTCTAAATTCATTGGTAAAACTGACTCATTACACCCTAATCCTGATAATTACGAAGTATATCGAGAATTAATTCCAATTTTCATTCGTTTATCTAGATCATTAGGAAAAGAATACAAAAACATTGCCGATTTTCAACGTGCTCATGACGTTGACTTGGACAATTAATTAGGAAAAACAGTTCTACACATTTATGTAGAACTGTTTTTTAGTTCAAAAAATGTTAAAATTAACTGGTTTGATAACAACTTTGGAGGAATCAAAAATGAATAAAAAAAATAACAATAGCATTGGACCGTTTTCTGCCTTTGCTACTGTAATGGGAACCGTAATTGGAGGCGGAGTCTTCTTTAAGACTGCCAGTGTTGTTGCTAATACCTACTCCTTTGGATTAACATTATTGGTTTGGATCGTTTCAGGATTATTAACGATCTGTGCTGGTCTAACAGTTTCTGAATTAGCGGCAGCTCTTCCAGAAACTGGTGGTCCTGTTAAATTTTTAGAATATGGTTATGGTAAATTAACTGGTTTTTTGTTTGGTTGGGCTCAATCATTAATATATACCCCTGCTAACGTTGCTGGATTATGTTTAGTTTTTGGGACACAATTCGTTACTCTTTTCCATCTTTCAATTAAAACTAGTTTTCTAATTGCTGTAATTTGTATTTTAAGTATTACTGGTATTAATTTAATGGGGGCAAAGTTTTCCGGCCGTTTCCAGTCAGTTGCTTTAATTGTTAAACTAATCCCCATTTTAATCATTGCTTTAATTGGCCTTTTTATTCCAGGACAAGTTCATGTTCAATTATGGCCTATGACACCTATTAATCATGCCAATATATGGACAGCTTTTGGTCAAGGATTATTGGCAACGATGTTCGCATATGATGGTTGGATTGGGATTAGTAACATTGCTGGGGAACTAAAGAATCCTAGAAAGGATTTACCAAAAGCAATTATAATTGGTTTAAGTGCTATTACAATCATCTATACGTTGATCAATTTTGTTTTCTTAAAGAACATGCCTATTTCTTCAATTGCCGGAAATCAAAATACCGCTGCTGAAGTTGCAACTACGCTTTTTGGAGCATACGGAGGAAAGCTAGTTACCATCGGAATTTTAGTTTCCGTTTACGGAGCTATTAATGGATATACACTAACTGGAATTCAAATTCCACGGGTTCTCGGAAGTGAGAACATGATTCCATTCAGTAGATCTTTTGCAAAAGTTACTAAGAATGGCGCTCCTTACATTGCCATCATCTTCCAACTATGTATTGCTGTGTTAATGATGATGTCAGGCAGTTTTGATATTTTAACCGATATGTCGATGTTTATTGTATGGTCATTTTTCTGCTTACTATTTGTAGAAGTAATTATGTTAAGAAAAAAACGTCCTGATTTACAACGTCCCTATAAAGTTCCTGGATATCCAGTTATTCCTATTATTGCTCTTCTGGGAGCATTATTTGTATTAATTATCACGATTTTTACTCAAACTGGATTAGTGATTGCCGCTGTTTTAATAACTGCAATTGGAATTCCAATTTACTATCTTCATCAAAAAATGATTAAATAAATAAAAAAAGTAATCACACCTTGTGATTACTTTTTTATTTAAAACCGATAAACTACTTTAAAAACCTCGCATAAACAAGGGATTTTTTCATTGAATAAAAGATGTTCTTTTTGATATTCTTGTTTGAAAAAAGCTAAATGAACTTTTCGCCAATAATCGTATGAACGATTACCTTCACCTTCATGATAAGCATGTTCATGACTTACCTCATCAAAAGGAACGACTTCAGATACTACCGTTTGGGTAATGCAAACAGGTCTATCAGAACCGTCTAAAATAAGATTATAATCTCCAACTTGTGGTAAATATTCATGATCATTATATAATCCAAACGCAGAACTAGTTGCGGTTTTTATTCCACTATTCACTAATTCAGCTAAATTATCAGCCATTTCTTTACTATTGCCAAAAGCATAAGTCGAACTTAAATGAGCATCTCGAACGTCGGTATCATTAATAAATTTTTCCCAATACGTTTTCTTTACTTGTTCATCCATATTCGATCACCAACTATTTTTGATTGAAAACCGTTACGGTTTCAACATGAACTGTTTGAGGGAATTGGTCGACTGGTTGGACAGGTTGATCAATATGATACCCATGGCCTTTTAACAATCCAGCATCTCGGACTAGAGTTGATGGATTACATGAAACATAAACAACTTTCCGCGGGTTCAAAACGGCAATTTGATCGATAAATTCGCTCGAAAGTCCTTTTCTTGGGGGATCAACCATTACAACATCTGGCTTTAATCCTTCATCTGCCCACTTTAACATTTGTTTTCCAGCGTCGTTAACTACAAATTGAACATTGGCAATATTATTTAACTTTGCGTTTCTTTTAGCATCTTTGATTGCTTCTGGAATCAATTCCACCCCATAAACTTTTTTAGCATGTTCTGCCATTGCTAATGAAATAGTTCCAATCCCACAATAAGCATCAATTACGATGTCATTTTTATCAATTTCAGCGTTTTTCACTGCAAGTGAGTATAATTTTTCAGTTTGAACTGGATTAACCTGATAAAACGAATTTAAGGAGATATCAAAAGTCAGTCCTAATAATTTATCTTGGATATATTTCTTTCCCCAGATTAATTTACTTTCGGAACCTAATAAAACATTGTTATCTTGCAGATTAATATTTTGAACAATACTTTTTACTTCAGGTAATTTCTTAGCAATTTCTTGAACAATTGGTTCAATATTATGAATTTTCTTAGTTCTTGTAATCAAACCAATCATCATTTGATGAGTATAGTATCCCCGTCGAACCATAATGTTTCTGATGACTCCTCGATGACTCTTTTCATTGTATGGTTCGATATGAAATTTAGCTAAAATATCTCTAACGACTGTAATTGCTTTATCAATTTCAGGTTGTTGAATATAAAAATCCTCAATTGGAACTAAATCGTGAGAGTTACGACGATAAAAACCGGTCGTCATTTTGCCTTTTACCATTCTAACCGGAATTTGAGCTTTGTTTCGATAATGATATGGTTCTTCCATTCCAATCGTTGGTAAAACATCCACATCCATGTGGGCCTTTTCGAATAAAGTTTGAACTTGATGCTGCTTAAACTTCAATTGAGCAGGGTATTTTAAATGACTAAGGGGTGCAATTCCAGTTTGAAGAAAAACTTTTTTAGCATCATCGTTCCGATCTGGACTAACTTTTTTGAGTTCAACCAATTTACCGAAAGCATATTTACTATAAGTTTTATTAACTTTAAAAGTTATTTCTTCCCCCGGTAAAGCATTTTCAACAAAAATTGGAAAATCATCAATTTTAACAACTCCAAGTCCTTGATAAGTTAGATCAATGACGTTTCCTTCATATTGTTGATTTACTTGAACTGGTAACGGTTTTTTTGACATATTTTACATCTCCATAATAATAATAAAGAATTTTGCCGCAAAACGACAAAATTCTTATTTTTTAGGTAACTTATCAACTTTTTTGACAAATTCTTTTTCAGCTTTAGCAACATTATAATCATTCATTGCACTATCGGGAATCTTATCAATATTTGCATACATCTCAATATGTTGCTTTAAATTCTTAAAGGTCATTGGTGCATCCCCACCATATTCACCATCAAGATTGATCTGCATCGCTGTTTCCACTGGTTTGGCAACTAATGTACTAGTCTTTTTATAAATAATTCTTGGATCATCAATATGTTTTCCACCATTTATTACCTTCGAAAGTAAGTGCATAATTTGAAAAACATTACATGCTTTTACAATGATCATTGTAAATTGACCATCATCCAAAGAAGCATCAGGAACAATTTGTTCCAGACCACCAATTGAATTCGTCATTGCTAACAAGAACATTGAAGCTTTTCCTTGATAATGACCACCATCATATTTTAAATCCATCTTGATGGGCTTAATCCGGGGTAACAATTCCGCCCCCCGAACAAGATAGGCTAAATAACCAAATATGGTTTTTAATTCGGAAGGTACATCATAAGTTAATTCAGTCAATAGCCCTCCACCAGCAATATTAATGAAATATTTATCATTAGCTTGCCCAATGTCAATTTTAAGAGTTTGATGTTTTAAAATAATTTTTGCAGCATCAACAGGATCCTCACGTGGAATATGCAAAGCACGAGCAAAATCATTAGTCGTTCCAGCCGGAATAATTGCCATTTGGGGTCGTTTGGGAAGTCCTGCAATCCCATTCAAAACTTCATTGATCGTTCCATCACCCCCAGCTGCAACAATTAAGTCAATCCCATTAAGGGCAGAACGGGTGGCCTCATGTTGAGCAGAATTAGGTTCTGGAGTAGTTGGAAAAGCACTCGTTTCAAATCCAGCTTTTTCAATGATATTTAAAATGTCAATCATTTTTCCCTTCAATACCTCATGGCCTGAAGTTGGATTATAAATTATTCGTGCTCGCTTACGCATATTTCAACAACGCTCCTATTATTTTGTTAGTGATTTAGTTAACAATTCGTTAACAACTTGTGGATTAGCTTTTCCACGAGTTTGTTTCATAATTTGACCAACCAAGAAGCCCTTAGCACGATCTTTACCGTTCTTAAAGTCTTCAATTGATTGAGGGTTATCAGCTAAGATCTCATCGATAATTGGTTGTAACTTAGCTGGATCTGATAATTGAACCATGCCTTTTTCTTCAACAAATTTCTTAGGATCCTTATCTTCAGTGATTGCTTTAAAGACTTTCTTAGCCATCTTAGTAGAGATAGTTCCATCAGAAATTAACTTGATCATATCAGCTAAATGTTGAGGAGTAATCTTAGTTTGATCCAAATCAACTTGTTCATCATTCAAGTATTCGTTAACGCTTCCTTGTAAGTAGTTAGAAGCCATCTTAGGATCAGCACCCAACTTAACGGTTTCATCAAAGAAGTCAGCCATTTGTTTAGTTTGGGTCAAAACCATTGTATCGTAATCAGTTAAACCATATTCATCAATGTAACGCTTCTTACGAACATCTGGCATTTCAGGCATTGCTGATTTGATTTCATTAATCCATTCATCAGAAATACTTAAAGCTGGTAAATCGGGTTCTGGGAAGTAACGATAGTCGTTTGCCCCTTCCTTAGAACGCATTGAAACAGTCGTTCCATTCTTTTCATCATAACGACGGGTTTCTTGAACGATTTTTTCTCCAGACATGATCATTTGTTGTTGACGTTGTTGTTCATACTTAATTGCAGTCCGAATAAAGTTGAATGAGTTCATATTCTTCATTTCAACTTTCGTTCCCATTTTATCTGAACCTTCAGGACGAATAGAAACGTTAACATCAGCCCGCATGGAACCTTCTTCCATCTTAACGTCAGAAATACCAGTAAATTGAATTCGTTGACGCAACGTTTCAAGATAGGCAATTGCTTCTTCAGCTGATGAAATATTTGGTTCAGAAACAACTTCGATCAAAGGAGTACCTTGACGGTTCAAATCAACATAAGAATAGTTACGACCGTGACTATTCTTACCAGCATCTTCTTCAATATGCATTTCGTGGATACCAATCTTTTTCTTTTTACCATCAACTTCAATTTCAACGTATCCATCATGAGCATCAGGACGGTTGTATTGAGTAATTTGGTACGCCTTAGGATTATCAGGGTAGAAATAGTTCTTTCGGTCAAAGAAAGGATGCTTTTCAATTTCGGCATGCAATGCAATTGCTGCCTTTAATCCGTCAGCAACAACTCCCTTGTTAGTAGTAGGTAAAACACCTGGATATCCCCAATCAATAACGTTAGTGTTTTCATTTGGTTCATCACCATAATCAACAGGTGAAGGACTAAAAATCTTGGAATTTGTCTTTAATTCGAAATGGACTTCAAGTCCAACGTTAGTTTCAAAATTCATTATTTTGCCCCTCCCATTTTTGGTAATTTCTTATGGAAATCAGTATTTTGTTCAAATGCATATCCAGCCTTGTAGATTGTAGCTTCATCGAATGGTTTTCCAATCAATTGCATTCCGATAGGCATTTCATCTTCAAAACCAGCAGGAATCGACATTGCAGGTAATCCAGCCATATTAACTGGAATTGTCATTGCATCATTCAAGTACATCGTAACTGGATCAGATTCTGATCCGATATTAAATGCTGGTGTAGGTGCAGTTGGAGCTAAGATCAAATCATAGTCCTTAAAGATGTTCTTGAAATCATTGATCATTAAAGTTCTAACTTTAGCAGCTTTGTTAAAATAAGCATCATAAAAACCAGATGACAATGAGAACGTTCCTAACATAATTCGACGTTTAACTTCATCACCGAATCCCTTGGAACGACTACCAACATAAACTTCTTCCAAATTCTTAGCTTCTGGATCACGGTATCCATAACGTATTCCATCAAATCTTTGTAAGTTTGACGAAGCTTCAGATGAAGCTAAAACGTAGTAAGCAGCAATTCCATACTTAGTATGTGGTAAGGAAACTTCTTCCACAGTTGCTCCTAATTTTCGGTAAGTTTCAACTGCTTCATTAATCGCTTTTTTAACTCCTTCATCAACACCTTCTCCAAGGTATTCTTTAGGTAGCCCAATCTTAAGGCCTTTAACTCCATCTTTAATAGTAGTAGTGTAGTCAGGAACTTTCTTATCGGAACTAGTTAAATCGTGTTTGTCATGACCAGAGATAATATTTAAAACTTGTGCATTATCCATTACATTTCTAGTTAATGGACCGACTTGGTCAAAACTAGATCCGAAGGCAATCAAGCCCCATCTTGAAACTCGTCCATATGTTGGTTTCATTCCAACGATTCCGTTAAATGCGGAAGGTTGACGAATTGAACCACCAGTATCAGAACCTAATGCAAATAAGATTTCTCCAGCAGCAACGGCAGCGGCAGAACCACCTGAGGAACCACCAGGAACCTTGGAAGTGTTCCAAGGATTATGAGTAATCTTGAATGCAGAGTGTTCAGTAGACCCACCCATTGCAAATTCATCCATGTTCGTTTTACCAACTGGAATTGAACCAGCGGCAACTAATTTTTTTACAACCGTTGCATCAAAAATTGGCACAAAGTTTTCTAACATTTTAGAAGCAGCTGTCGTTGCAATATTCTTGGTTAAAATGTTATCTTTAATCGCAACCGGAATTCCAGCCAAAATTTTATCTGGATCAATTCCTTTTTGATCAATTTCTTTAGCAGCTTTTAAAGCTCCCTCTTCATCTAAATTAATGAATGCATTAATGTTAGAATCAGTTTCTTTAATCGCATCAATAGTTTGTTGAGTTAATTGTTCAGAGGTAATTTTTCCTGAAACTAAATCTTGATGGAGACTATTAATATCAGTATCAAAATAGTTCATGCTTAGTCCTCACTTTCATCAATAATAGTTGGAACCCGAATTAGACCGTCTGCAGTTTCTGGAGCATTATGAAGTAATGCATCTTTTTGTCCCCAGTTATCCGCAACGTCTTCACGCATTACGTTCAATTGATCAGTAACACTAAAAGTTGGTTCAACATTATCAGTGTCGACTTCGTCCAATTGATCAAATAGGTTCATGATATTTCCTAATTCTTTAGTGAAATATGCTAACTTTTGATCATCAAAATGTAACTTTGCTAGTTCAGCAACATGTTCAACTTGTTGCTTATCTATATTAGTAGCCATTAAGATTCTCCCCTTTTATTAAATTACAAACTAAACTCATCTTTTATTTTAACATACTAAATTAATAACTATTGAAAACATGAGAAGAAAAGTTCTTAGAATCTGAATTCCTTGAAAGATAACTTTGCATCCCAGTTGTGGAACTCACTTTAATATCGATTGGAATCCCTGTTGGAAGATACTTATTAGCTGCAGATTGAAGATATTGAGTAAAGCTAATAATTTCCGTTTGACTATAGAATTGAGTCGTAATGTTAACATGCATTCCTGATAGGGAACCATTAGTATAATGAGCTTGGGCAGTAACACCACTTAAATTAGGGAAAAAGTTTTGAATTTGAGCCTTAAAGTTATCAAAATCATTTTCATCATTACTGTTAGGGCCTTTACTCCCAGATGGAATTGGGAAAACATAGTTCTTTTCATTGATTTTAGTCCAAGATGAAACAGACCTAGTACCAGGTTTATTAACAGAATAGGCAAACATATTCCCACCGACTAAACTATCATTAGATGCTTGACGATATAAGGCAATTACGATTGGAATATTTCGAAGGGATTTTTGTTTTCTCAAACGAGCTAAAATCTCATTTGCCATTGCCTTTCCTTGAGTTTTAACAACGTTAGTATCAAGATTCTTATCATAAGTATTGCCATACTTTTGCTTTTGATAGTAAAAAACAGAATTCAGGCCTAATCCAACGGTCATCCCACTCATCTTTAATGAATTACCATCTTGAGTTAAGAAATCTTGTTCATCCATTTGTTGAAGATATATTGGCGTTTTGCTATTTCCCTTTGGATTTAAACCATTGGGATTACTCTTACTTTTTCGTCCCAACCAATCTTCTGTTGTACTGGTAGAAATATATTGACCTTCTTGAAAAATATAATTCTTAGTGGAAAATTGGGTTTTAGAAAGGTTCAACAATTCATTTTCAAAACTCTTCAAATTAAATTGATTTGAATCTTGTTGAACGTTCACTCCCCTAGACTTACTAGTTAAATAATGGCCATTCTTAATTACCCCTTGGTAATTACTTCCATTTGGTTGCCCAGTCAATTGCGTTGCATTTCCAGACTTGGTACTACTGGTAGAATTATTAATACTACCCCCACAGGCTGCTAATAACAACGATGAAGCAGCAACTGTTAATACTGTACATAAACGTTTCAAAACGTTTCCTCCTCTTACTTCATTTCATTTATAAAATGTTGTTCATCCCAAACATCAATATTAAGGGACTCAGCTTTTGTTAACTTACTTCCAGCATCTTTTCCGGCAATTACAAGGTCAGTTTTTTTGGAAACACTACTTGTAACATCAGCTCCATGATCTGCTAGCCATTCTGAAGCTTTTGAACGGGTCATTTGTTCTAATTTACCTGTTAACACAACACGTTTTCCATTAAAAAACGAATCAATTTGAGCTGTTTCAGTTAAATCACGACCATGATATTCCATATTAACACGAGCATGTTTTAATTCTTGAATTAATTGTTCGGCAGGGCCACTAGCTAAATAAGTCGCAATACTGTCAGCAATTACTTTTCCCATTGAATTAATTTCAGCAATCTCATCAGAGCTAGCCTTTATCAAATTATCCATTGTTTTAAAATGAGCTGCAATAATTTGAGCGTTTTTGGCTCCAACATGTCTTATTCCTAAGGCAAAGATTAATCTTTCTAACGAATTATCACGACTTGCATTGATGGATGCTAATAAATTATCAGTTGATTTTTCACCAAAACGATCTAATTTTAATAAGTCTTCCCTGGAAAGCCCATACAGGCTTGCAACATCATCTAATAGATGATTGTCAAACAACTGTTGAACAATTCGAGGACCTAACCCATCAATACTCATTGCATTCCGTGAAGCAAAATGATTAATCTGTTCCGTAAGTTGTGCTGGACACTTAGGATTAATACATCTTAAAGCAACTTCATCATCTAAGTGAACTAGTTTGGCATGACAAGAAGGACAATTTTCTGGAATTTGATATGGTTTACTATCTGGGGAACGTTTATCTTTAACGTAATTGGCAATTTCAGGAATAATATCGCCAGCCTTATGCAAGCTAACAACATCACCAATTCGAATATCTTTATCTTCCAAATAATCTGGATTATGCAATGATGCTCTAGAAACAATCGATCCAGCAAGTTTTACCGGTTCCATCACAGCAGTTGGCGTGACTACACCAGTTCTTCCAACTGTCCATTCAATATCTAAAACTTTTGTTGTTACTTCTTCTGGCGGGAATTTATATGCAATTGCCCATTTAGGAACCTTAACTGTCGCCCCAATTTCCATTTGAAGATCTAATCGATTGGTTTTAACAACGATTCCGTCAATGCCATATGGTAAATCAGCCCGCTTTTGTTGATACTTTTCAATATAGGCATCAACATCATCCATACTTTTAGCGACCTGATAATCATGATTAATGGTAAAACCTAAATCTGCTAACTCTTCAAGTAGTCCGCTTTGGGTATTTGTTTTTAAATCACCATAATCAGCAACATTATACATGAATGTACTTAAATGACGATGAGCAGTTATTCTAGAGTCCAACTGTCTTAAACTTCCTGCAGCGGCGTTTCTAGGATTAGCAAATGGTGCTTGTCCTTGTTTTTCGCGTTCCTCATTTAAGGTCACAAATGAACGTTTCGGCATATAACATTCACCCCGAGCTTCAATATTAACGGGCCGTTTCAACTTGTGTGGAATTGAAGGAATTGTCATTAGATTTTGTGTAATATCTTCACCAATTCTTCCGTTTCCCCGAGTAGATCCTTGGACTAAAATGCCGTTTTCATATCGCAATGAAATTGAAAGCCCATCAATCTTTAATTCACAATTATATTCAGTATCTTGAGGATAATTTTCCTTTAAGCGTTCAATAAAATCTGCAAGTTCTTCAGAAGAAAAAACGTCTCCTAAAGATAATAATGGAATCTGATGGGGAACCTTTTGAAATTCATCTAATACTTTGCCCCCTACTTTTTGAGTAGGTGAGTCTGAAGAAATCAAATCAGGAAAATCTTTTTCAAGTTGGACTAACTTTTGATAGTTCTCATCATAAATGTGATCCTCGACACTTGGTTTATCATTAACATAGTATTCTTTACTCCACTGATTTAACTTTTTTCTTAATTCCGCCGCTTGTTTCTGGGCTTCAGAATGAGTTAAGGCCACAGGTAATCATCTCCATCGCTTATACTATTTTGCATGTTGAATTGGGGCAAAAGCTGCTAATAAACGCTTAACTCCTTGTTCAGGAAAGGCAATATCTAATTCCATATCATCACCATTACCTTCGATTTTTACAACCGTTCCAATTCCCCATGATTTATGAGCTACTCGGTCTCCAATCGTCCAAGATGTTTTATTAGCACCAGTTTCTTTAGGTTTATCAACAAATTTAGTTCTTCGATATGGTTGTGAAAATGCTTTTTGATTTCGATTATTATTATACGAATTAGAAAATGGCACTTTTAAAGTTCCAGAATTATTACCATTAGAATCGATTTGATCAATTAAATTTTCGTTTATTTCACCAATAAACTCGGATTGAGGGTTTGATTGACGGCGACCATAAAGCATTCTAGAAAAACTATTTGTTAAATATAGTTTCTTTTGAGCACGTGTAATTCCAACATAAGCTAATCGACGCTCTTCTTCTAATTCAGATGGTTCTTGAATTGAACGTGCTAATGGAAAGATTCCTTCTTCCATCCCAATCAAGAAAACGACCGGGAACTCAAGTCCCTTAGCTGCATGCAAAGTCATTAAGGTCACTTGGGCAGTTTCTTCATCAACATCATCTTGATCAGAAACCAATGATAGATCAGAAAGAAAATTAACGAGCCGTTCATTTTCATCCATATCAGAGTTATTATCATCAAATTGTTTCGTAACGGATAAAAATTCATCAATATTTTCTAATCGAGATTGAGCTTCTAAGTTATTTTCGGCTTGAAGTGTTTTTCGATAACCACTTTGATCTAAAATGGCTTCAGTTAACTCAGTCACTGATAATGATTTAAATTGTTTTCTTAAATCCGCAATTAAATTCCCGAAGTTTCCAATTGAGGTTCTTGCCCGTCCGCTAATATTATTAGCTAATTCAACGTTTTGAGCTGCTTCCAACAAACTCCAATTATTATCATTTGCAAATTGGGTTAGGTGCTCAATACTTGTGTTTCCAATTCCACGTTTAGGAACATTAATAATCCGAGTCAAACTCATTGAATCACTTGGATTAGCAATTAAAGTTAAATATGCCAAAATATCCTGAATTTCTTTTCGGTCATAGAACTTATGACCTCCAACAATATTATAAGGAATATTAGATTTTAAAAGCGTTTCTTCAATTACCCGAGATTGGGCATTAGTTCGATAAAGAACCGCAAAATCACCGTAAGACAATTTTGGATCTTTAGTCATTAACTCTTTAATTTGAGCAACAACAAATCTAGTTTCATCGAATTCACTTTGAGCTCGATAGTAAGTAATCTTATCTCCCGTTGAATTTTCGGTCCATAATTTTTTAGGCTTTCTCTCAACATTATTTTGGATCACATCATTGGCCGCATCCAAAATCATCTTAGTTGAACGATAATTCTGTTCCAAGAGCGTAACGTGAGCATCGGGATAATCATCTTGAAAATCTAAAATATTATTCATGTTAGCACCACGCCAACCATAAATACTTTGATCAGCATCCCCAACAACACAAACATTTTTATATTTATCACCCAGCATGTGGACCAATTTATATTGTGCTTCATTAGTATCTTGATATTCATCAACATGAATATACTTAAATTGATTTTGATAATGTTCCAAAACAGAAGGTACTTTTTCAAATAATTGAATCGTTAACATAATCAAATCATCAAAGTCAACTGATTCATTTTGATGTAAAGCCTTTTGATATGTCTTATAAATTTTACCTACAACGTCAGTCAATGGGTTATTATCACTAGCATGTTTTTCTAAATAGGCATCCGGATCTAATAAATCATTTTTAGCATTGGAAATCATTGATAAAATCGAACGAGGATTAAATTTTTTCGGATCAATATTCAAATCCTTCATTACGTTTTTAATCAATGTTCTTTGCTCACTAGTTCCCGCAATGGTAAAGGAATTACTATACCCAATTTGTTCAACATTTCTTCTTAATATCCGCACACAAAGGGCATGAAACGTCGAAATCCAAACTTGATTGGCAGAGCCACCAAGTAATTTTTCAACCCGTTCCTTCATTTCACGAGCGGCTTTATTCGTAAACGTAATCGCTAAAATATTCCATGGTGCAACATGTTTTTCTTCAATTAAATAAGCAATCCGATGAGTTAAAACTCTTGTTTTTCCACTTCCAGCACCTGCCATGATCAATAGCGGACCTTCTGTGTGTAAAACAGCTTCGCTTTGCTTATCATTCATTCCTTTAATTAGACTTTCTTCAGTCAACCAAACTCCGCCTCTCTAAAAAAGTTATTATTTCATTATATCATTATTAAATTGCGTTAATCATTCCAAATCTCAGTATCTTCTAGCTGATTTAAAGTTTCATCAATAGAATCAGTTGCAATGTTAATATAACCTGCAATATTTGAATCTGAATCACTATAAAAATGAAATTGCCACTTTGCTTTCAAAGCCCATTGTAATTTAATGCGTTGAAGTTGGCTATAATCAAACGTATGAATTACACACGGATTAATATTTGTAATTTCAGTGGTAGTAACTCCCGCAATAGCTTTAATCAACTGTTCATACTGATTAAACCCAGATTCATTCAATACTAATCCGCCAGAGTTTAAAAATGGGCTAACACTCTTTACGTAAATGTTATCATCTGAAAGAATGAAATTAACCCGAATTATCCCTGCATAATCAATATTATTACCAATCTTATTTGCAAGTGATGCTAGTTCTTCACTTACTGAGGAGTTAATTTTAGCGGGAATTAGGGATGCTTGCAATTCTCCATTTTTATACTGACATTGGATAGGTGGTGTAATTTGTATATTACCTAATAAATCATGAGTTACCAGGATCTCTGCTTCTTTTTTATCAGTTAAATAACTTTCTAAAATATATGTGCCACTTTCTAGTAACAAAGCTGCTTTAGCAACATTAGCTTCATCATCAATTATAACTTGTTTATCATTATTCAGTCCCCGTTGAATCGGTTTTAAAATTGCTGGAAAACCTAACGATATTGCGGCTTCATATATATCTTTTAATTCCAGAACGGTAGTATATGGCAAAATGTTAATGTTCAATTGTTCCAAAAAGGTTCTTTCAATTAAACGATCATCCCTTATTTCGAGCGCTTCACTACCTTGAGGTACAAAAGTATAATTGCTCATCCACTTAACTGTATCTGAGTCTAAAAGATCATTGACATAAATCACGAAATCACTTTTTTCAGCGAAAGCTTGAACGACTTCATGGTTCAAATTTTTTGTTGAATAATAATAATCTGTTACCGATTTCAATGGTAATTTTGAATCTGTAGTTAATACTCCCACCTTAAATCCAGAATCGATTGCGGTATTAATTGCATTAATTAAATTAACGCCGCTCCCAACGAATCCAATGGTAGCTCCTGGATAAAATACTCTTTTCTTCAAAATAGCCACTACTTTCTCTTAATTTTTAAATTATCAATTTAAGAATTGAACTTTTCCATCATGCAATGATGCAACACGTGCTAATGAATAAACATCAATTCCTTGAGCATTTAATAATTTTCGTCCTTTTTGGAAGCTTTTTTCAATTACAATTCCAATTCCCGCAAGGTTAGCGTTAGCAGAATTAACAATATCGATCATTCCCTCAGCCGCTTGACCATTAGCAAGAAAATCATCAATGAACAATAAATTATCATTTCGATCAATGAAACGCTTAGCAATACTAATCTGATTATTAACTTTCTTGGTATAAGAATAAACATCCGCTGTATACAAATCATCATTTAGAGTTACACTCTTATGTTTTCTTGCAAAAATAACTGGTACATTTAAATGAAACCCTGTCATCAAAGCTGGAGCAATTCCAGATGATTCTACAGTTACAATTTTAGTAACTCCACTAGATTTAAAATGTTTGGCAAATTCTTCTCCGATATGATTCATTAATTGTGGATCGATTTGATGATTTAAGAATTGATCGACTTTTAAAATATCATCAGAAAGGACACGTCCATCCCGATTAATTCTTTCTTCAAGCTCTTTCATAATTCGCAACACCCCTCAAAGTATATATGTATTATTTTAAATTGAAATAAGAATAAAAACAAATACATTGACAAGTATTATAATATTCGTTATATTGCATAAGATGAACAAATTTTGGAGATGATGATTTTGGTAAAGAATAACGAACCAAGTCCACAACAAGCAAAGTTCCGTGTTGGTGACGTCGTTAAGTTTAAATTAGAAAAAAAAGACTACACTGGAACAATTGAGAAGGGATACACTAATTCTTTCTTAGTTACATTCGAATCTAAAGACCCAGCAATTATTGATAAGTACCATAATAAAGTAATTATTAACAATAAACATTTAAAAATAATCAAAAAGGTTCCACGCGAAAAAGAATCTAAAGAAAAAGATTCTGATGAAGAAAAAAAGACTACTGAAAAAGATAAAAAAAGTTCCAGCAAAAAAGACAAATAAATAAAGCCAACCTTTAAAGGTTGGCTTTATTTATTCCTTTTTAAAATTGGATTAACAACAAGGGGAAGAAGAATCGCATCAATAATCATTTCTGGAATTCCATTAGTAAAGAAAGTAATTATGGCATACGGGATCATCGCCTCTTTATTAATTTGATAAATTGGTTGATAATTATTTTTAAAAAATAATATCATTAGGCCTAAAAAAAGAATCGTGTTTATTAATGATCCTAACATCCCTAATAAACTTAACTTCCAAACTTTAACTTTAGAAATCACAAATCGATGATAAACTATCCCCACTAAAAGCCCAATCATCACTCTAGGAACTATTGAAATAACCGGGTTCGTTAAAACTAATGCTAATGGACTAGTTGGTGCAAAAAAGGCTCTAGTAAATACAATTACTCCCCAAATAAGACCAAGTAAAGTTCCTGCTTTTGTGTCAATAACTATACTTGCAAACATTATTGTGACTGGAATAATGGTTAAACTTAATGGACCAATTGGTAAATAACCAATTCCTGGTACTACTGTTTGAATAAATAATATTGCAATCAATAACGATAAAATACTTAAACGATGCGTATTCAATTTTACCTCCATAAATAAAAAAAGTTCCACTTAAAAAAGTGGGACTTTTTAAAATTGTAATAAGTAAACCAATTTTAACGCTTGGAGAATTGACCTGCTTTACGGGCTTTCTTCAAACCAGGTTTCTTACGTTCTTTCATTCTTGGGTCACGAGTTAATAGACCTGCACTCTTTAAAGAAGCACGGAAGTCTGGATCAACTTCAAGTAAGGCTCTTGAAATACCATGACGAATAGCACCTGATTGACCAGAGTACCCGCCACCATGAACGTTAACCAATGCATCATAGTTACCTAAAGTTTCAGTAACATTGAATGGTTGCATGATAACTTCACGTAAGCTAGCAAAAGGAATGTAATCTTCAGCAGCTTTATCGTTAATAACAACTTTACCAGTTCCTGGTACTAAACGTACTCGAGCAACTGAATCTTTACGACGGCCAGTGCCGTTATATTGTACTTGTGCCAATTGAATTCCCTCCTAAATTAAATCCTTAATGTCTAATACTTCTGGTTTTTGAGCAGCATTATCATGTTCTGCACCAGCGTAAACATGTAACTTAAGTCCTTGTTTACGTCCTAAAGTGTTATGTGGAAGCATTCCCTTAACGGAAATTTCGATTAAACGTTCGGGTTTAGTTTCGCGTAATTCACCGGCAGTAATTTGTTTAATTCCACCAACAAATCCACTGTGATGGTAATAAACTTTCTTAGAAGCCTTACGGCCACTTAATGCGACTTTGGAAGCATTAATAACGATAACGTGATCACCAGTATCTACATGTGGAGTATAAGTAGGTTTGTTCTTTCCTCTTACAATAGAAGCAACGACTGTTGATAAACGACCTAATTCGATACCATCAGCGTCAATAACATACCATTTACTTTCTACTTCGCCTGGTTTTGCAATATATGTTGTACGCATTTTATTTCCTCCATGTTTCTGTGTTTGTTCGACACCAACTAAAGTTTCCGGGGCTTCGTGGGGCAAACAATACCAACTACAATGATACAAATAATTAACACTAAAGTCAATACTTATTCTATCTTTGATGTGGTGGTAATTTTGTTGGGTGAAGTGGATCTTCGCCTTCATAATAAACCCGTTTTAAGTATAATCCACTTGCTGATGCAGTTCTTCGTGCTTGAGTTCTATCTTTAACTTCATAAAGACGTTTGATATCATGTACTGGTCTCTTGTCAGCCCCAATTTCAACCAACACACCGACAATAATTCTTACCATATTATATAAAAAACCGTTCCCATAAAATTCAAAAATTAATTCATTTTGAGTTGGATCAAATTTACAAGTAGCATCATAAATTGTTCTTATATTGCTTCTAGCACTTGATCCAGAAGCGACAAAACTAGTAAAATCATGTTCCCCAATTAAATCAGGTAAAGCCTGTTCAATCTTATTTAAATCAAGTTGAGACCGCCAATGGCCTGTATAAAGTCGTTTAAATGGATTGCGAAATGGACTCAGATCTAAACGATACTGATATCTCTTTCCGGAAACATCATATCGAGCATGAAAATCATCAGCCATTTTTTCAACTTTATTAACTTCAATGTCTAATGGTAATGAACTATTTATTCCTTTTAACATTGCATCTTCGCTAATGTCATAAGGAAAATCAAAATGAGCCACTTGAGCTAGTGCATGTACTCCAGCATCAGTTCTTCCAGATCCATATACTTTAATCTCAGGATTTGGACGTTTTCCCATTCTATTAACGACCTTTTTTAATTCTCCCTCAATTGTTCTCTTATTAGGTTGCTGTTGGAATCCAAAAAAATTAGTTCCATCGTATGCAAATGTTATTTTATATCTTGGCATTTAATCACCTGCTTCTTAATAATAAGACTGCAAAAGCTACTAACATAAATATTATAATCGTCATCCAATCAGACTTAGAAAAGTGATATTGACGATAACGAGTTCTTTTTACACCATTTTGATATCCACGGGCTTCCATTGCCATTGCTAAATCTTCAGCATGTTTAAAAGAACTAATGAATAATGGAATTAAAATTGGAATAAATTTTTTGACTCTTCTAAAAATGTTCCCGCTATTAAAATCCATTCCTCGCGACTTTTGCGCGTTAATAATTGTATTCATATCATCCGTCAACGTTGGTACAAACCTTAGTGCAATCGAAATCATCATCCCCAAGGTATCTACTGGAACATTTAACTTTTTTAATGGTGTTAAGACCCTTTCAATTGCATAAGAAATCTCTAATGGAGAAGTAGTTAAAGTAAATAACGTGGATACTATAATTATTAAAAAGAAACGCATTGCGATAAAAAAAGCAATTTCAACTCCGTTACTAGTTATACTCAACCAACCAACTTGAAAATAAACGTTTCCACTATTTGTAAATAACAGTTGAATAATTACAGTAAATAATATCACCCACAACAGTGGTTTTATTCCTTGAATAATAAATCTTAATTTAGTGCGACAACATATAATCGAAACAATCATTAAAAGAATTAAAGACAAATAAGATAATGGATTATTTGCAAAAACAACAACTAATACAAAGATAAAACTAACTAATAACTTAGTTACTGGATTTAACCTATGAGCAAATGAATTCCCTGGTATATATCGTCCAAATACAAAATTATCCATAAATTTAATCTTCCATTCTCTGCTTTAAAATTTTAATCAGTTCACTTTTTTTTATCGGTATTTTTTCAAATTCAAATCCATGAGATTCTAACTCTTTAGCAAATTTAACAACTTCTGGTAAGTCGACTCCGGATGATTCAACAAGATTCGAATTTAAAAAAAATTCTCTCGGTGTACAAAGAGAATTAATCTCTCCATTCTTCATTACAATGACATTATCAGCATACTCAGAAACAATATCCATTTGATGGGTAATGAGAATAATTGTCAATCTTTTAACTTGATGAAGTTTTTGAATTAAATCTAAAAATTTCTTTTTGGATTGATCGTCAAGTCCAACAGTAGGTTCATCTAATATTAAAATCCTTGGTTTACAAGCCAAAACTCCTGCTATTGCAACCTTTCTTTGTTGTCCACCTGATAAATCGAACGGCGATTTATTTAAAATATCAATTGGTAATCCAACACTTTTAACGGCATCTAAGGATAAAGACTTTATTTTTTCTTTATCATCAAAATAATTACTGGGACCAAATTCAATATCTTTTAAAACTGTTTCACCAAATAGCTGTTTTTCTGGAAATTGAAATACAATTCCAATTTGTTTTCGAATTGGATATAATTCTTTTTCTTTTGTGTTGGAAGTTATATGACAACCATTAATATTAACATATCCACTAGATGGCTTTAACAAACCATTAATATGTTTGATCAAAGTAGTTTTCCCACTTCCGGTTTTTCCAATAATAGCATTAAAAGATCCAGATTTGATATTTAAATTAATATTTTTTAAACCGTAAAACTCATTATCAATGCCATCTTTATATAAATGATTTACTTTTTGGAAACTAACTTCATAATCCAATTGATAAACTCCTCATTTTTTAGATATTGATCTGGTACATTATTAATACCTGAAGTGATTAAATCTTGACGAAGTCGTTCACTAAACGGAATCGAAAGCCCTAGCCTCCTAATTTCGTCAATATTACTTAAAATTTCTGAAACAGGTTTTTCTTTAATAATTTTACCATTATTCATTATCAAAATTCTATCTGCATAACTAAGTTCTTTAGAATCATGAGTAACAGAAATAATTGTCATATGATATTTTTGCTTTAATTTTTTAACAAGATTCATTATTTTTTGACGACTTAATGGATCCAACATACTAGTAGCTTCATCTAAAATTAATATTTTAGGCTTTAAAGCTATAATTCCAGCCAATGCAACTCTTTGTTTTTGGCCCCCAGACAATTCATATGGTGATCGTTTATTGTTATTTTCCATACCAACCATTGGCAAAACATTATTGATAATTTCTTTCATTTTAAGAGGGGAATACTGACGATTTTCCATTCCAAAGGCAATATCATCTTCAACTGTACTTCCAACAAATTGATTATCAGGGTTTTGAAAAACGATTCCAATCATTTTCCTAATTAAAAATAAATTTTCGTTATTTAATTTTAATTGATCTATAAAAATTGATCCTTCTGTAGAATCAATTAATCCATCAATTAATTTTATCAAAGTAGATTTTCCGCTTCCATTTCTCCCTATAATTGAAACCCATTCACCTTGATTTATAGAAAAAGAAACATTTTTCAAAGCATAATTTTCTTGATTATCATACTTATAATTTAAATTCTGCACTTCTATCAATTTTCTCATGGAAACCTCTACTTTAATAAATTTATGTATTAAAAAATCACTAATAAATTAACAATGCATAGATATATAATACCTACATTCAAGCTAGACTCGGAAAATCCATCATCATAACGCTTTATATTGTTAATTCTAGTGATTCCGTAAAATATTAAAATGACAAACTATAATTAGTCAACCAATTGTAAAATAACCATAGCAGCACCGTCACCACGACGTGGCATTAACTTGTACATACGAGTGTAACCACCATTACGATCTTTGTACTTAGGTGCAACGTCAGCAAAAAGCTTTTGTAAAGCAGTTTGAATTTCAACGCTGTCATCATTTTCTTTAACGTCAGCAACAACATTTTGTAAAAATGCAGCAGCTTTACGACGTGCACTTAAATCGCCACGTTTAGCTAATGAAATCATTTTATCAGTGGTAGAACGAACTTCTTTAGCACGTGCTTCAGTTGTTTCAATCTTACCATTAACAATTAAGTCAGTGGTTAAATTTCTTAACAATGAACGACGATGAGCGCTAGTTCTTTGTAATTTACGGTAACCCATTTTGATATCCTCCTTTTAATCTTCTTTTCTAAGAGATAAGCCTAGGTTTTCTAGTTTAAGTTTAACTTCATCTAATGATTTACGTCCTAAATTACGAACTTTCATCATGTCTGGTTCAGACTTACTAGTTAACTCTTGAACAGTATTGATTCCAGCACGTTTCAAACAATTGTATGAACGAACAGATAAATCAAGCTCCTCAATGCTCATTTCTAGCATCTTTTCTTTGTGTGTTTCTTCCTTTTCAACCATTACTTTCGTATTCTTGGCTTCATCAGTAAGATCAACAAACATTTTAAGATGATCAGTTAAAATCTTAGCTGAAAGACTAACTGCTTCACTAGGTGTAATTGAACCGTTAGTCCAAACATCTAAAGTAAGTTTGTCATAATCAGCTCGATGACCAACACGTGCATTTTCTACTTGATAGTTTACACGTTCAATTGGGGTATAAATGGAATCAATTGGTAAAACACCAATTGGCATTCCCTCTTTACGTTGCTTATTTTCATCAGCAGAAACATATCCACGACCACGATTTGCAGTAAGACGCATATGGAAAGTAGTTCCTTCGGAAACAGTAGCGATGTGAAGATCTTTATTGAGAATCTTACTATCACCATCAACTTGTATGTCACCAGCAGTAACATTAGCAGGACCTGTAACATTGATTTCATAAGCTTTTTCTACATCTTCAGGACCATCAATTTTTAAGTTGATCTTTTTAACATTTAAAATGATTTGCGTTACATCTTCTACTACCCCTTTGATAGTAGAAAATTCATGCAAAACATTATCAATTTGGACGCTGGTAATAGCAGCACCTGGTAGAGATGAAAGTAAAATTCTACGTAAAGAATTACCAATTGTTGTTCCATAACCACGTTCTAATGGTTCAACAATGACTTCACCATAGTTATCAGTTTCATCAATTTTATGAATATCTGGTTTTTCAAATTCAATCATGTTTAATTTCTACCCCTTTCAAAACGTAAGAAAATACCATAGTAAAATAAAGATTGAAAACTATTTATAATAATTTTCATCCTTTAAAAAACTATACACGACGACGTTTTGGAGGACGAGAACCATTATGAGGAACTGGAGTAACATCACGAATTGCAGATACTTCAAGACCAGTTGATTGTAATGCACGAATTGCAGATTCACGACCAGAACCTGGACCCTTAACTGCAACTTCAACAGTCTTCATACCGTGTTCCATTGAAACTTTAGCAGCTGCTTCTGCAGCCATTTGAGCAGCGAATGGTGTTGATTTACGACTACCCTTGAAACCTAATGATCCAGCAGATGACCATGAGATTGCGTTACCTTGTTTGTCAGTAATCATAACTAAAGTATTATTAAATGTTGAATGAATATGTGCTACACCATTTTCAACATTCTTTTTTACTCGACGCTTGCGACTATTTTGCTTTTTTGCCATGGTAAATAATAACCTCCTTTATTTAATTATTTTTTTGCGTTCTTCTTACCCTTACGAGTACGAGCATTGTTCTTAGTACGTTGTCCACGAACAGGTAATCCACGACGATGACGCATTCCACGATATGAACCAATTTCTTGAAGAAGCTTAATGTTCATACGAACCTTACGACGTAAGTCACCTTCGATTTCATAGTTATCAACAACTTCACGAATCTTATCTTCTTGATCAGGTGTTAAATCACGAACACGAACATCTTCAGAAACCTTTGCTTTAGAAAGAATTTCTTGTGCACGAGAACTACCAATACCAAAAATATAAGTTAAACCAATAACAATACGCTTATCACGTGGTAAATCAATTCCAGCTATACGAGCCATTTATTCCACCTCCATTTAAATAATTTATTTTTAACCTTGACGTTGTTTGTGCTTAGGGTTAGAACAAATAACCATTACACGACCCTTACGTCTGATAATTTTACAGTTTTCACACATTTTCTTAACAGATGCGCGTACCTTCATTTTTTTACCTCCCAAGCAAATGTCGATCAAATACTAATCATTATTTAAAACGATAAGTAATACGACCCTTGCTTAAATCGTATGGTGACATTTCAACAGTGACTTTATCACCAGGTAAAATTCTAATGTAATGCATTCTAATTTTACCCGAAATATGAGCCAAAATTTCATGACCATTTTCTAATTCAACACGAAACATTGCATTTGGCATTGTTTCTTTAATTTTGCCTTCAACTTCAATTACATTATCTTTTGACAAAGAAGTACCTCCATCTACATTTAGAACAAATCATAATAACTATAATAATATCATAGTTCACACTAAATAAACAAATTATTGTAAACTATCAATTACCTTACAAATATCTTGATTAACATCTTTGACATTTGTTTCAAAGTCATTACTCTGTCTATCATTAATTTTATAAAGCAAGTTACGCTTTCCATAAAAATCAAGTAATGGAGCATTCATCTTTCCGTTAACTGATAAGCGGTTCTTAACTGTTTCAGGTTTATCATCATTTCGTTGAAAAAATTCATGACCGCCACATATATCACAAGTATTTTTTACTTTAGGAAGATGGAACTCCTTATGGTAACTAGCTCCACAATTTTTACAAATGAATCGACCAGATAGTCTTTTAACTAATGCATTCGGATCAGCATCAATATAAATGACAGCATCAATTTTGCGGTTCAATTCATCAGCAATTTTTTCTAATTGTTCGGCCTGACTTAGAGTTCTAGGAAAACCATCTAAAATGAATCCTTTTTTCGTATCATCCTCAGCTAAACGATCTTTAACGATTCCGGATGTAACATCATCAGGAACAAGTTCACCTTTATCAATAAACTTTTTAGCCTCTAAACCCATTTGGGTTTCATTTTTCATAGCTTCTCTAAAAATGTCACCAGTTGAAATATGAGGAATATCATATTCCTTTATAAGAAGTTCACACTGCGTTCCCTTACCTGCACCAGGCAAGCCCATTAAAATTAAATTCATTGACATTTAAAAGACCTCCGTAAAAAACAAAAAATTATAAATTACTTGGTCTAGGGGTTTTAATGAATCCAACATATTCACGCTTCATCATTAATCCCTTAATTTGACGAATGGTTTCAATTGCAACTCCAACAACGATAAGCAAACTAGTACCACCTAAACCAATTGATTCATCAAGATTCCATACATCTTGTGCAATCAAAGGAATGATAGCTACAATTCCAAGGAAAAGTGAACCAACAGTACTTAATCGCATCAATAGTCTGGATACATAATCTTGTGTAGCACGACCTGGCCAAACACCAGGAATGTAACTACCTTGCTTAGTCAAATTCTCGGCTAATTTTTCAGGATTAACCTGAACAAATGCATAGAAGAATGTGAACACAACAATCAATAATGTGTATAAAATTGCTCCACTCAATGTCTGCATATTAAAAATATTAGACATGATCTTGTACCAACCATCATTAGCATGGTTATTAGCAAAGTAAATTAATATAGTTTGCGGAGTTGAAACGAAAGAACTCGCAAAAATAACTGGAATAACACCAGCCACATTAACTTTAAGTGGTAAATAACTGTTATTGGAAGCTCCAGTAACACGCTTTGTATATTGAATTGGAATTCTTCTTTCGGCCTGTTGAACCCAGGTAACAAAAGTTACAATCACCAACACAATTACAAAAATTGCAGCAATAAAAGCAACCCCACTCCATAGAGCTGAACCACTTTCACCGACAATATAATCAGTATACAATTGTCTAATTCCAGTAGGAATTCTAGCAATTATACCGGCAAAGATAATCATTGATACACCTTGGCCAATTCCACGATCAGTGATCATGTCACCCATCCATGTTGTCAGCATAGAACCACCGGTTAAAATAAGTCCTAAAGTAACATAAGTTCCAATACTAGGATTTTTAACTAAATGCAAACTACTTAAACTATTAAAACCAGCAGTAATCCCAACGGATTGGATAAATGCTAAGAAAACTGTTAAAAATCGTGTTACTTGATTTAACTTGCGTCGTCCAACTTCCCCTTGCTTACTCCATTCCACAAACTTTGGAACAATATCCATTTGAAGCAATTGAACAACAATTTGTGCAGTAATATATGGAGAAACACCCATAGCAAAGATGGAATAATTAGTTAATCCACCACCACTAAAGGTGTTTAAAATACTAACTAAGCCAGAAGAGGAAACGCTTTCTAGAGCCTTTGCATTGATACCAGGAACAGTAATAAATGAACCTAATCTAAATACGATCAAAACTCCTAAAGTAAATAAAATTTTCTTACGAATATCTTTTACTTTAAAAGCGTTTATCAAGGTTGTTAGCATTAAATCACCTCAGTTTTACCGCCAGCATTTTCAATAGCATCTTTAGCTGCCTTTGAAAATTTATTAGCTTTAACAGTAAGTTTCTTTGAAACCTTACCATTACCAAGAATCTTAACTCCACTCTTGAAGCTCTTTACGATTCCTGCATCACGTAAAGCAACTGGAGTAACTTCTGCACCATCATCAAATTGATTAAGTGCATCTAAATTAACAACAGCAAATTCTTTACGATTGATGTTAACAAAACCACGTTTTGGCATTCTACGATAAAGAGGCATTTGACCCCCTTCAAAACCTAAACGAGTCTTGCCACGTGCTTTTTGACCTTTTTGTCCACGGCCAGAAGTTTTACCTTTACTTCCACGTCCACGACCAATACGAGTACGAGAAGAACGTGATCCTTCAGCAAATTTTAATTCATTTAAATTCATTAAAATCGCACCTCCTTATTTAATTATTTAACTTGTTCTACTTTAATTAGATGTGCAATTTTAAATAATGCACCACGAACAGCTTCAGTATCATCTCTAACAACAGTACTATTTACGCGATGTAAACCTAATGCTTGAACGATTTGACGTTGCTTAGGGTGACGATGCGTAACACTATGTGTTAAAGTAACTTTTAATTGAGCCATCTTCTAACCCCTCCTTACTCTGCTAAATGTTGAGCAGAAACACCACGTAAAGAAGAAACTTCTTCAGCACTCTTTAATGAAGTTAAGCCAGCAAAAGTAGCACGAACAGAATTAATTGGGTTATCTGATCCTAAACGCTTACTTGTAACATCAGAAATACCTGCCAATTCCATAACGGCACGAACAGCTCCACCAGCAGTAACTCCGGAACCTTCAACAGCTGGCTTAAGCATAATCTTACCACCATCAAAAATACCAGTAACTTCATGAGGAATCGTGGTACCAACAATAGGAACTTTAATCAAATGACGATGACCATCTTCTACAGCTTTACGAATAGCATCTGGAACTTCTTGGGCTTTACCAGTACCGAAACCAACGTGACCCTTGTGATCTCCAACAACAACTAAAGCAGCAAAACGTAAACGACGACCACCTTTAACAACCTTGGTAATACGACGAATTGCAACAACAGTATCGTCTAAATCTAACTTATCAGGGTTAATTTGATTAGGTCTAATTTTTTTAGTCATGTGTAGATTATTCCTCCTTTTTTATTAGAATTCGAGTCCGTTTTCACGGGCTGCATCAGCTAAGGCTTGAACACGACCATGGTATAAATATCCTCCACGATCAAATACAACCTTTTTAATATTTTTCTTGTTTGCGCGTTCAGCTACTAACTTACCAACAGCTTGAGCTTGTTCAGTTTTGTTAGAACCGTCGCTAGTATCAAGAGAAGAGGCACTAGCAAGCGTTACACCCTCTACATCATCAATAACTTGAGCGTAGATGTTTTTATTAGAACGGTAAACATTCAAGCGTGGGCACTCAGCAGTACCAGAGATCTTGGCACGGACACGAAAATGACGACGTTGACGTGTCTTGTTTTTATCTGGTTTTGAAATCATTTATAGTCACCTCTAAATTTTTTAATACAAGTAATATTTTAATATTACTTACCAGTCTTACCTTCCTTACGACGAATGTGTTCGCCTTCGTAGCGAATACCTTTAGCCTTGTAAGGTTCTGGTGAACGAACAGCACGAACACGTGCAGCAAAATCACCAAGATGGATATTGTTAATTCCAGAAATTTCAATAGTAGTATTATCTGGAACCTTAACTTCTAAGTCTTCTGGAATAGGCATTTCAACAGGGTTGGAGTATCCAACATTAAGAACAAGTGTCTTACCCTTCATTTGTGCTCTATATCCAACACCGACTAACTTCAAAGTTTTAGCAAAACCCTTAGTAACACCTGTTACCATGTTGTTCACGTTAGCACGTGCTGCACCATGGGCTGCACGAACCTTATCGCTGTAACGAACAACAGGTTCGAAATCTAAGACATTGTCATTAGAATTCATTTTGATTGAATCGGCAATATGAGTTGATAATGATCCTTTAGGACCCTTAACAGTAATAACATTGTTGTTATCACTTACTTCAACGCCTTCTGGTAAAGTAATTTTCTTATAACCAATACGACTCATTGTTACACCTCCTAACGAATTAAAATTTTACCAAATGTAAGCTAATACTTCTCCACCCACGTCTTTTGCGCGAGCTTCTTTGTCAGTGATAACACCGTCAGAAGTAGAAAGAATAGCAATTCCTAAACCGTTTAAAACCTTAGGAACATCATTTGAACCAACATATGAACGTAAACCAGGTTTAGAAATACGTTTTAACCCAGTAATAACACGTTCATTGTTCTTACCGTATTTTAAGAATACGCGGATAACACCTTGTTTGTCATCGTCAACATATTCTACATCGCGTACAAAACCTTCACGTTTTAAGATTTCAGCAATTGCACGTTTAATATTAGATGCAGGTACTTCAACTGATTCGTGACGAACCATGTTCGCGTTACGAATTCGAGTTAATAAATCTGCAATCGGATCTGTCATAGCCATTAAAGTAAACCCTCCTTTTGGTTAAATATTTTACCAACTAGCTTTCTTCATACCAGGGATTTTGCCATCATGAGCTAATTGACGAAGACAAATGCGGCATAAATGAAATTTTTGATAAACTGAATGTGGACGACCACAACGTTCACAACGAGTATAGTTACGAGTTGAGAACTTAGCGGGTCTCTTTGACTTAACAACTAATGCTTTTCTAGCCAATATAAAGCCTCCTAATAAGTAAATTCAGTAACAGATGAATTATTTAGCGAATGGCATACCAAATTGAGTTAACAATTCTTTTGATTCTTCATCTGTATTTGCAGTAGTAACAATAACGATATCTAAACCTCTAACACGGTTAACGTTATCGTAATTAATTTCAGGGAAAATTAATTGTTCACGAACACCTAAAGTGTAATTACCACGACCATCAAATGATCTGTTGTTTACACCATGGAAATCACGAACACGTGGTAAAGAAACGGAAATTAACTTGTCTAAGAATTCATACATTCTTTGACCACGTAAAGTAACCTTAGCACCAATTGCCATACCTTCACGTAAACGGAAACCGGCAATAGATTTCTTAGCTTTAGTAATTAATGGTTTTTGTCCAGCAATTAAAGCTAATTCGGAAACAGCTTCATCTAAATTCTTTGAATTTGATGTAGCGTCACCAACACCCATGTTTAAAACGATCTTATCAAGCTTAGGAGCTTGCATTACTGATGAATAGTTAAATTTATCAACTAATGATTTAACAATTTCATTAGAATATTTGTCTTGTAAGCGACTTGGCATAAAAATATTATCCCCCTTTCTTTAATTAGTCGATTGGTTGGTTAGTCTTCTTGGAAATACGAACTTTCTTTCCATCGTTGAAACCAAACTTGATTTTAGTAGGTTCATTGTTTGAAGGATCAATGATCATAACATTTGATGCATCGATAGGTGCTTCAACATCGTTGATTCCACCTGCATTACCTTGTGAAGCTTTTTGATGCTTCTTAACAATATTTACACCTTCAACAACAACGCGGTTTTTGGAAGAAAAGATTTTAGTAACATTTCCTTCTTTACCCTTATCTTTACCGCTGATTACGCGAACTTTGTCGCCAGTTTTAATGAACATTCTATGGCACCTCCTTGACGTATAAAGATGATATTAAAGTACTTCGGGTGCTAATGAAACAATCTTCATAAAATTACTATCACGTAATTCACGAGCAACCGGTCCAAAGATACGAGTACCTTTAGGACTTTTATCATCGTTAATAATAACAGCAGCATTTTCGTCAAAACGGATGTATGAACCATCACTACGACGAGCAACTGACTTAGTTCTAACAACAACAGCTTTTACAACGTCACCTTTTTTAACAACGCTACCTGGTGTTGCTTCTTTAACAGTAGCAACAATAACGTCACCAATTCCTGCATATCTTCTAGTGGATCCACCTAAAACCTTAATAGTAAGGATTTGTCTAGCACCAGAATTATCAGCAACTTTTAAACGACTCTCTTGTTGAATCACAGTTGGGATCCTCCCTTCATGGTTTAATCAGAATACGATAAAATGTATTAAATTAAATAATAACAGCTTTTTCAATGATTTTAACTAAACGGAAACGTTTAGTAGCTGATAATGGACGAGTTTCCATGATTTCAACAACGTCACCAGTTTTAGCTTCATTATTTTGATCATGAGCTTTGTACTTCTTAGAGTATTTAACTCGTTTACCATATGCGGGATGTTTTTTATAAGTTTCAACAACAACGGAAATAGTCTTATCCATCTTGTCAGAAACAACACGTCCGCGTAATACTTTACGATTATTACGTTCTACGCTCATTAATAATCCTCCTTTTTATCGTATTCTTATTTGTTTAACTCTTCTTGACGCAATGCAGTCTTAATTCGAGCAATGTTCTTACGAACTTGTTTTAATCTTGCAGTGTTTTCTAATTGACCAGTAGCTAATTGAAAACGAAGGTTAAAAAGTTCTTCTTTATAACTTTGTTCTTTTTCGTGCATTTGTTGAGTGGTTAATTGACTAATTTCTTTTGCCTTCATCTTATTCGCCACCTACTTCCTTTTTAACAATCTTAGTGCGAATTGGAAGTTTAGCAGATGCTAATTTCAACGCATGTTTTGCAACTTCGTCGGAAGCTCCACCAACTTCGAATAAAATCTTATCACGTTTAACAGGAGCAACCCAACCAGCTGGAGTACCTTTACCATTACCCATACGAACACCAACACCTTTTTCAGTGTATGATTTTTGAGGGAAAATTTTGATCCAAACTTTACCACCACGTTGCATATAACGAGTAATAGCAACACGACAAGCTTCAATTTGGCGGTTAGTAATCCAATGTGATTCTAATGCTTTCAAACCGTAATCACCAAAAGCTACTTCTTTACCACCCTTAGCATGGCCACGTAACTTACCACGGTGTTGACGACGGAATTTAACACGTTTAGGAACTAACATGTTTATTTGCCTCCTTTGCTACTGTTCTTCTTTGAACGACGATCGGGATCGTTAGCAAGAGATGGCTTTGTTGGTAAAACTTCACCACGATAGATCCAAACTTTAACACCGATAGCACCGTAAGTAGTATGAGCTTCAACCCATGCATAATCGATGTCGGCACGTAAAGTATGCAATGGAACTTTACCATCAGAGTAAGATTCACAACGAGCCATATCTGCTCCGTTCAAACGTCCAGTTGCTTGTACCTTGATACCTTTAGCACCAGAACGCATACTTCTTTGCATAGCTTGACGTAAAGCACGACGGAAAGCTACACGACCTTCTAATTGACGAGCAATGCTGTCACCAACTAAGATAGCATCTAAATCAGGCTTCTTAATTTCAATGATGTTTACATGTACTCTCTTACCAGTTAAAGCATTTAATTCTTTTCTAAGACTTTCTACTTCAGAACCGCCTTTACCGATAACCATACCAGGCTTCCCAGTATGAATTGAAACGTTAACTCGCTTAGCAGCACGTTCAATTTCTACGGTTGAGACAGAAGCATCGGCAAGTCTTTTTGAGATGAATTTACGAATCTTTAAATCTTCTGCTAAATTGCCAGCAAAATCTGCCTTATCAGCATACCATTTTGCTTCCCAATCGCGGACGATACCAATACGTAATCCATTTGGATTAATTTTTTGACCCACGCGTTATACCTCCTATTTTTCTGATACTTCGATTATGATGTGACTTGTTCTCTTATTAATTGGTGAAGCAGAACCCTTTGCACGAGGACGGAAACGTTTTAATGTTGGTCCTTCGTTAACAATTGCTTTGCTTACGAACAAATCTTCACGATCTAAGTCAAAATTATTTTCTGCGTTTGCTACAGCTGATTTAAGAACTTTAGCAACAACTGGGGAAGCTCCTCTTGGAGTGAACTTCAAAATGGCAGTTGCTTCTGCTACATTCTTACCTCTGATAAGGTCAACAACAAGGCGAACCTTACGAGCGGCAATGCGAACAGTTCTTGCAGTTGCTTTAGCTGATGTAACTTGTTCAGGCATTTGTTATCCTCCTTGTCTTAGACGGTTTTCTTATCATCGCTACTACCGTGACCATGGAAAGTACGGGTAGGAACGAATTCACCTAATTTATGACCAACCATATCTTCTTGAATGTATACAGGAACGTTCTTACGACCGTTGTAAACAGCAATAGTATACCCAATGAAGCTTGGGAAAATGGTAGATCTACGTGACCATGTCTTGATTACGCTTTTCTTATCTGAATCCTTTTGAGCATCAATCTTTTTTAATAATGATTGATCAGCAAAAGGTCCCTTTTTTAAACTACGACTCATAGTTAACCTCCTTCTACGCTATTATTGAATGACTATTTTCTAGCCTTGCGACGACGTACAATAAACTTGTTGGAACGAGCCTTCTTAGAACGAGTCTTCTTACCAACAGTCTTCTTGTGCCATGGAGATAATGGAGATGGATAACCAACTGGTGCTTTACCTTCCCCACCACCATGAGGGTGATCGTTAGGGTTCATTACAGAACCACGAACATGAGGACGTTGACCTTTATATCTAGTCTTACCAGCTTTACCAACATTAATTAATTCATGTTCTTCGTTACCAAGACTACCAATAGTAGCACGGTTAACAGATAAAATCATTCTTACTTCACCAGAAGGTAATTTTACTAATACATATTTATCTTCCTTACCAAGTAATTGGGCTGAATTACCAGCAGAACGAACTAATTGACCACCTTTTCCAGGCTTTAATTCAATGTTATGAATGATAGTACCAACTGGAATATTCTTCAATGGTAAAGTATTACCAGTCTTGATATCTGCATTTGAACCTGATTCAACTTTGTCTCCAACCTTTAATCCTTTAGGAGCAAGGATGTATGACTTAATACCATCAACATATACAATCAATGCAATGTTAGCAGTACGGTTAGGATCATATTCAATTGACTTAACAGTAGCAGGAATATCATCTTTGTTACGTTTAAAATCAATGATACGGTATTGACGTTTGTTACCACCACCACGGTGACGAACAGTCATTTTACCATGGCTATTTCTACCAGCACGTTGCTTCTTTGAAGCTAATAACGTTTTTTCTGGCTTAGCAGTGGTAATGACGTTGCCATAATCAAGGGTAGTCATATTACGAGTACCATTGGTGATTGGTTTGTATGTTTTAATCGCCATTGTTTTTCCCTCCTATATTATTCTTCGCTGAAAAGCTTGATTTCTTTAGAATCAGAGGATAAAGTAACAATCGCTTTACGACGCTTCTTAGTATAACCTGAGAATGCACCTTGGCGTTTCATTTTACCCTTTAAGTTCATAATATTAACTTTTACAACTTTAACGTTAAAGATGTCTTCAACGGCCTTCTTAACTTGCGTTTTAGTAGCTCGTGTATCAACATCAAAAGTATAAATCTTGTTATCCATTAAAGCAGTGGAAGCTTCAGTAATAACAGGACGTAAAATTACATCACGAGATTGCATTATGCAAGCACCTCCTCTACTTGAGAAAGAGCGGCTTTTGTGAATAATACTTTATCACTATTAACGAGATCTAAAGTATTAACACTCTTAGCATCAATTACAGTAACATTTGGAAGATTCCGAGCTGATAAAGCAACTTTATCATGTTTGTCTTCTAAAACAACTAAAACTTTAACATCAGCTTTAACGTTAGTTAAAACTTGCTTAAATTCTTTTGTCTTAGGAGTGTCAAAACTTAAGGAATCAACAACGACTAACTTATCATTCTTAACCTTATCGGAAAGTGCTGACTTAACAGCTAAACGAGTAACTTTCTTAGGTAAGTGATAAGCATATGAACGAGGAGTAGGGCCGAATACGACACCACCACCACGCCATTGTGGTGAACGAATGGAGCCTTGACGAGCACGACCAGTACCCTTTTGGCGCCATGGCTTCTTACCACCACCACGAACAGCACTTCTGTTCTTTACAGCATGTGTTCCTTGGCGTTGGGAAGCTCTTTGCATCATGATAGTATCAAATACTACATTTTCATTAGGTTCGATGTTGAAAATTGCATCGTTTAAATCAACAGTACCATTTTCACTACCATCTTGTTTGTATAATGCTACGCTTGTCATTTATGGTTCCTCCTTTCTTATTTAGTAGTTTTAGCAGCAGTACGTACGAATAAGAATGACTTATTAGCACCAGGGACATTACCCTTGATCAATAATACATTATTATCAGTATCTGCTTTAACAATTTCAAGGTTTTGAATAGTAACTTGTTTGTTACCCATACGACCTGGTAACTTCATACCCTTAACAACACGGTTAATAATAGGGCCTAAAGAACCTGGACGACGGTGATATCTAGAACCATGAGTTTCTGGTCCACGTGATTGACCATCTTTGTGGACATTACCTTGGTATCCATGACCTTTGGTTGTTCCAGTTACATCGACAACATCTCCAGCTTGGAAGATATCTGCCTTGATTTCATCTGCGACATTATAATCTCCTAGCTCAACATTGCGAATTTCGTGAATGAAGCGCTTAGGAGTAGTTTTTGCTTTTGCTACATGACCTTGTTCAGGTTTGTTACTCAATACTTCACGTTTGTCATCAAAACCAAGTTGGATAGCTTCGTAGCCATCATTTTCCATGGTTTTCTTTTGTAAAACAACGTTAGGAGTAACATCAACTACTGTTACAGGAACTAACTCACCGTTTTCATCAAAAACTTGAGTCATTCCAATTTTTTTACCTAAGATTCCTTTTTTGGTCATGAGTACACCTCCGATATATTTGTTTTATTTAAAAATTATAATTTGATTTCAATATCAACACCACTTGGTAAATCAAGTTTCATTAATGAATCTACAGTTTTTGGTGTAGGATTCAAGATGTCGATTAAACGCTTGTGTGTTAACATTTCGAATTGTTCTCTAGACTTCTTAAACTTATGTGGTGAAGCTAAGACAGTATAGATTGTACGATCAGTTGGTAGTGGAACTGGACCTGAAACCTTTGCACCAGTTCTGAAAGCAGTAGCAACGATCTTTTCTGCTGATTGGTCTAAAGTACGGTGTTCATATGACTTTAAACGAATCCGAATTTTTTGTTTTGCCATTGTATTCCCTCCTTCGTCTATTTTCAAAATAAGACTAACTCCGTGGAAATTACCGACATTCCCGTATGGCAATGCTCCCGGGTGTGTCGCAACCTTTCACATCATCGCTAATATTCAGTCTTGTGTTTAGGGCATAGCAACCCCTCAAAAACAAGTACTCTTATATATTACTAGAAAAGCCATACCAATGCAAGTTTTTCTAGGGGTTATTTTAATTTTTGAAATAAAAAAGCATTGAAGAAAAAGTCTTCAATGCTTAAAAATATTTTTAATTATTCAGCGTTTCCACCATTTTTCTTAATGATGTCTTCTTGAATAGCTTTTGGAACAGCTGAGTAGTGATCAAATGTCATGGAGAATGTACCACGACCTTGAGTAGCTGAACGTAAAGTGGTTGCGTAACCGAACATTTCTGATAATGGAACAAAGGCATGAATTAATTGAGCCTTAGAACGGGATTCCATTCCTTCAACGTTACCACGACGAGCAGTAACTTGACCCATAACATCACCCATGTTGTCTTCAGGAACAACGATATCAACCTTCATGATTGGTTCAAGAATAACTGGACCAGCAGTTTTAGCAGCATTCTTCAAAGCAATTGATGCAGCAACCTTAAATGCAGCTTCACTAGAATCGACATCATGGTAACTACCATCATATAACTTAGCTTTAACATCAATCAATGGGTATCCAGCAAGAACACCATTAGCCATAGATTCTTTCAAACCTTGTTCAACGGATGGAATAAATTCACGAGGAACAACTCCACCAACAATGGCATCTTCGAATTCGAAACCTTTACCTGGTTCATTTGGAGTAAATTCAATCCAAACATCACCATATTGACCTTTACCACCAGATTGACGAACGAATTTACCTTGAGCCTTAGTAGCTTTAGTAAATGCTTCACGGTAAGCAACTTGAGGAGCACCAATGTTAGCTTCAACGTTAAATTCACGTTTCATACGATCAACAATGATATTCAAGTGAAGTTCACCCATACCAGAGATAATAGTTTCACCAGTTTCAGGGTTAGTTTCAGCCTTGAAAGTAGGATCTTCTTCAGCAAGCTTTTGTAAAGCGTTATCCATCTTGTCTTGGTCAGCCTTAGTCTTAGGTTCAACAGAAACACTAATAACTGGATCAGGGAATACCATGGATTCAAGATGTAATGGATGATCAGGATCAGTTAAGGAATCACCAGTAGTGGTATTCTTTAAACCAATCGCAGCAGCGATATCACCAGAGAATACTTCAGGAATTTCTTTACGGTGGTTAGAGTGCATTTGTAATAAACGACCAACACGTTCACGTTTGTCCTTAGTAGCATTAAGTACGTAAGAACCGGATTGTAAAGTACCTTGATATACACGAATGTAAGTTAAACGACCAACGAATGGATCAGTAGCAATCTTAAATGCTAAGGCAGCAAATGGCTTGTCGTCGTTAGCCTTTAATTCAACAGTATCACCAGTGTCAGGATCAGTAGCTTGGTAAGGACGAACATCTAATGGTGATGGTAAGTAATCAAGAACGGCATCTAACATCATTTGGATACCCTTATTCTTAAATGCTGAACCAGCTAAAACTGGGAAGTATTCAAGATTTAAAGTAGCCTTACGAATAGCAGCCTTAAGTTCATCCTTGGTGATTTCTTCACCTTCAAGGTACTTGTTCATGATATCATCATCAACATCAGCAACAGATTCAATTAATGCATCATGACGCTTTTGAGCTTCTTCCTTGTAATCATCAGGAATATCAACAGTATCCCATTCTGAACCAAGTTTATCTTCGTCATAGATATCAGCTTTCATTTCGATCAAATCAATGATACCAATGAAACTATCTTCAGCACCAATTGGCATTTGGATAGCATGAGCATTTGCATCCAAACGATCATGTAATGATTGAACAGATGCATCAAAGTCAGCACCTAATTTATCCATCTTGTTAGCAAAAACGATCCGTGGAACGTTGTAGTCTGATGCTTGACGCCAAACAGTTTCAGTTTGAGGTTCAACACCGGCAGCAGCATCAAGAACAGTAATCGAACCATCAAGAACACGTAATGAACGTTCAACTTCGGCAGTGAAGTCCACGTGTCCTGGGGTATCGATAATATTGATACGGTAATCCTTCCATTGTGCAGTAGTAGCAGCAGAAGTAATAGTAATACCACGTTCTTGTTCTTGTTCCATCCAGTCCATTTGTGAAGCTCCATCATGAGTTTCACCAATCTTATGGATCAAACCAGTATAGTACAAGATACGTTCAGTAGCAGTAGTCTTACCAGCATCAATATGGGCAGTAATACCAATGTTACGTGTCTTTTCAAGCGCGAATTCTCGTTTGTTAGCCATGTATAAATGTTTCCTTTCTCAAAACAAATGTTTTGTTTCAAATAAAAGTGGCTAATAATTTTTAATTAGCCACATAAGTATCGATTACCAAATATTATTTTCGGTAATCTCAGATTACCAACGATAGTGAGCGAAAGCACGGTTAGCTTCAGCCATACGGTGAGTATCTTCACGTTTCTTAACGGAAGCACCCGTATTGTTAGAAGCATCGATGATTTCACGAGCTAAACGTTCAGTCATAGTGTGTTCACCACGTAAACGTGAGTAAGCAGTGATCCAACGAAGACCTAAAGTGGTACGACGACCAGGACGAACTTCGATTGGAACTTGGTAGTTAGCACCACCAATACGACGAGCCTTAACTTCAAGAACTGGCATAACGTTCTTCATTGCTTCTTCAAATACGTCAACTGGTTCGTTACCAGTTTCGTCTTTGATCATCTTGAATGCTCCGTAAAGAATATTAGTAGCAGTACCACGCTTACCACCAATCATTAAATGATTGATTAAACGGGTAACTAATTTAGAATTGTAAATTGGGTCAGGTAAAACTTCTCGTACCTGTACATGTCCCTTTCTTGGCATAGAATTATCCTCCTTTTATTCGTATATTAAGATATTATTCTTTTGGTTTCTTAGTACCGTACTTAGAACGGCTTTGACGACGGTCAGTAACACCAGCAGTATCAAGAGTACCACGAACGATGTGGTAACGAACCCCTGGTAAATCCTTAACACGACCACCACGAATTAAAACAACACTATGTTCTTGAAGGTTATGACCAATACCTGGGATATAAGCAGTAACTTCAATTAAGTTAGACAATCTAACACGGGCATACTTACGTAATGCTGAGTTAGGTTTCTTAGGAGTCATGGTACCAACACGGGTAGCAACTCCACGTTTTTGAGGTGATGGATAACGAGTATTGTGTTTCTTATAACTATTGTATCCGAAATTTAAAGCAGGTGACTTTGATTTAGAACTTCTAGATTTACGACCTTTACGAACTAATTGGTTAATAGTAGGCATCTAAAAATTCCTCCTTTCATATAATTATCAATTTTAAGTCCACACAACCAGGTGTTTCTTTTTTAGTAAGAGAACCCTTTTTACTATCTGAACTGTATCAAACAATTAATAATGATATCACTATGGAAATTAACTGTCAACAACAGATTTAACGTATTTAATATTGGGAGGTTTTAATATATGTTTGTTTTTAATTGTCTTTTTAGTTTAGTGTGGGGATCTTTCACTGCCCTTGTTGCTGATAGAATCCAAAATAGTGAATCAATTGTTTATCCCAACTCTAAATGTTCAGCTTGCCAACACCCATTAAAATTTTATGATTTAATTCCAATTTTTAGTTATTTAATATTAAAAGGAAGGTGTCGCTATTGTCATAATAAAATTCCAATTTCTTTATTAATAATTGAAATAAGCTCATTTATCTTATCACTTATTATTTATTTTCGAGTTAACACCATTCTAATTATGTTTTTCATTTGGTTACTTTTTTTATTGTCAGTTTGTGATTATCAAACTTTGTTTATCCCGACTTGGGGATTATTTTTTCTTCTAGTACTGACAATTATCGAAAAAATTATAAATTATCGGTTAAATATCTTAGAATGTGTAATCATTCTTTTTATCTATCTTATTACTCTATTCATTAATTATAAATTAAAAATTATTGGCAATGGTGATATTGACTTACTATTCATTATTCTTTTCCTTACAAATATAAATATAATTATCAATGTAATATTACTAGGCAGTTTATTAGGTTTAGCTTACTATCTTATTACTATTAAATATAAAACTCAAAAAACAATTCCATTTATTCCATTCATTAGCATTGCGTTCATTTTTATTTATGTATAAAAATACCCACCATTATAAATAATGGTGGGTATTACATTAACTAATTTTTAGTGTCTTCTTCTTTCATTTTTTGTTCTAATTCACTAATTGAATAAACACCATCGGTATTAGATTTACCTTCTTCTTTGGTTTCAAAATCATTGTAAGTATTCATACCAGTACCAGCAGGAATTAACTTACCAATAATAACATTTTCTTTAAGACCAACTAATGGATCATTCTTACCACGAATTGCAGCATCAGTTAATACACGGGTAGTTTCTTGGAATGAGGCAGCAGATAAGAAACTATTAGTTTCAAGAGCTGCTTTAGTAATTCCAAGTAGAACTGGACGTGCAGTTGCAGGAATTTTACCGGCAATAACTGTATTAGCATTACTTGTCATAAAGTCATGAATATCCATTAACTTACCAGGTAGCAAGTCAGTATCACCCGGATCCATGATTCTAACTTTTTGTAGCATTTGACGAACCATGATTTCCGCATGCTTATCAGACAAGTCCACCCCTTGCATACGGTAAACTTTTTGAACTTCACCTAATAGATACATTTCAGTAGAAATTGTATCACGAACTTTAATCAATTCCTTAGGATCAACAGAACCTTCATTCAATTGATCACCACGACGAACAGTTTCGCCCTCTTTAACGGTTAACTTAGCATTAATAGGAACACTGTACTTTCTAGTATCAGTATCACCCTTAATTGTGATTTCACGTGTTCGATCAGCAGGATTTTCTTCAATTAAGGTAACCTCACCAGTAACTTCTGTGATTTCAGCTTTACCTTTAGGGTTCCGTGCTTCAAAAATTTCTTGAATACGAGGAAGTCCTTGGGTAATATCTGAATTCCCGGCAACACCACCGGTATGGAAGTTACGCATGGTTAATTGAGTACCGGGTTCACCAATTGATTGAGCAGCAACTGTACCAACAGCTTCACCAACTTCAACTGGATCACCGGTTGAAAGGTTACGACCATAACATTTAGCACAAACTCCGTGAACACTGTTACAAGTAAATGCCGAACGAATTTCAACTTCTTTAATTCCAGCATTTTTAATCTTATCAGCGATATCATCATTGATCATATGATTCTTAGCAACAATTACTTCATTCGTCCGAGGATCACGAACAGTCTTCATTGCATTTCGACCAACAATTCGATCATGCAATGGTTCAACAATTTGATCACCATTGTATAGCGCATGCACAATTAAACCACGATCGGTACCACAATCATCTTCACGGACAATGACATCTTGAGCCACATCAACCAAACGACGGGTTAAATAACCAGAGTTAGCAGTCTTCAACGCAGTATCAGTCATACCTTTACGAGCACCATGGGTAGAAATGAACATTTCCAAGACTGATAATCCTTCACGGAAGTTCGAAGTAATTGGTAATTCCATAATTTCACCATTAGGAGCAGCCATTAACCCACGCATACCAGCTAATTGAGTAAAGTTAGAAATATTACCACGAGCTCCAGAATTCATCATCATAAAGATTGGATTTTGAGCATCAAAGTTATGAGATAAATCATCTTGAATTACATCTTTAGCATCACTCCACACTTGAACAACTCTTTCGTAACGTTCTTGGTTGGTAATTAAACCATGACGGAAGTTTTTAGTAATTGCATCAACTTTGTCGTGAGCTTCTTTAATAATCTTAGGTTTTTGCTTTAAATCAGTAACGTCGGTAATTCCAACAGTTAATCCTGATTTAGTTGATTTATCATAACCAATATCCTTAATTCGATCCAATAACTTAGAAGTTACCGTAACCTTATATTGCTTATAAACTTGAGCAATAACGTCACTAAGATCACCCTTCTTAAATGGTGGAATCAATGGTGCATTCTTCAAATAGTCATGAATGTTTTCACCAGGTTTTAAGAAGTACTTATCAGGAACAAAACCGTTCAAATTAGTATCAGTGGATTCATTTAAGTAAACAAATCCTTTAGGTAAAATGTGATTGAAGAAAATTTTACCTACACTAGTAACTAAGATTTTATCTCTTTGATCATCAGTAAATGGCTTTTCAGGCATTGAAGAAACTCTAATTCCGACACGACTATGCCAGTTAACTTGACCATTTTGATAAGCTAACACAGCTTCATTGTAATCGTTAAAGATTGCTCCTTCACCATCAGTATTATTTTCTTCTAGGGTAAGATAATAATTACCAATAACCATATCTTGAGATGGCGTAACAATTGGGCTTCCGTCACGAGGTGCAAGAATATGACTAGCAGCAAGCATTAAAATTCGTGCTTCAGCTTGAGCTTCATCAGATAGAGGTAAATGAATAGCCATTTGATCCCCATCAAAATCGGCATTATAAGCTTCACAGGCTAATGGATGAAGACGCATGGATTTACCACTTACCAAAATTGGTTCAAAAGCTTGAATTCCCAAACGGTGAAGAGTAGGAGCACGGTTCAATAAAACTGGATGTTCCTTAATAACATCTTCTAAGACATCATAAACAGCATCTTCTTTACGTTCAATTTGACGTTTAGCATTCTTAATGTTAGAAGCAATTCCACGTTTAACCAATTCACGCATAATGAATGGCTTGAATAATTCCATTGCCATTGGAATAGGTAATCCCATTTGATTAAAGTGTAAGAATGGACCAACATCAATAACTGAACGACCAGAATAATCAACACGTTTTCCAAGTAAGTTTTGTCTGAAGCGACCTTGCTTACCCTTAAGCATATGCGATAAGGACTTCAGTGGACGGTTACCAGGACCAGCAACAGGACGACCACGACGACCATTATCAATCAATGCATCAACAGCTTCTTGAAGCATCCGTTTTTCATTTTGAACAATGATTCCAGGAGCATTTAATTCAAGAAGACGTTTCAAACGATTATTACGGTTAATAACCCGACGGTATAAATCATTCAAATCAGAAGTAGCAAAACGGCCACCTTCAAGTTGAACCATTGGACGAAGATCAGGTGGAATAACTGGAACAGCTTCCATTACCATCCATGATAATTTATTATCGGATTGAAGGAAAGATTCAAGAATATCCAAACGACGAACGGCACGGGTCCGTTTTTGACCGGTTGCTTTCTTTAATTCAGCTTTTAATTCTTGAGTTTCCTTTTCAACATCAACATTTTCGAGCAAAGTCCGGATAGCTTCAGCACCAATTCCAGCCTTAAATTTGTCACCATATTTTTCTTGATCTTCACGATATTCCCGTTCAGATAAGAGTTGCTTATTTTCAAGTGGAGTTTCTCCACGATCAGTAACAACATATGATGCAAAGTAAATAATTTCTTCAAGCGCACGTGGACTCATATCCAAAACAAGTCCCATTCGGCTAGGAATACCCTTGAAGTACCAAATATGAGTAACAGGAGCAGCTAATTCGATGTGTCCCATTCGTTCACGACGAACTTTAGAACGCGTAACTTCAACTCCACAACGATCACAGATTACCCCACGGTAACGAATTCGTTTGTATTTCCCACAGGCACATTCCCAGTCTTTACTAGGTCCGAAAATCCGTTCGTCAAAAAGTCCTTCTTTTTCTGGCTTTAAGGTTCTGTAGTTAATGGTTTCTGGTTTTAAAACTTCACCATAAGACCAACTTCGAATCTTGTCAGAAGATGCTAGGCCAATTTGCATACTTTCAAACTTATTAACATCAACCAATTGATCGGCCTCCTTAATTATTTCTTAGTGTTCGTTTCATGTTCTTCTTTGTCATCTGAAGATTCTTTTTTCTCATTTGTTTTTTCTTGAGCTTTTTGTTCTTGATCTTTAGCTAACTTCGTCAATGCATCAACGTTAACAACATCTTCATCTTCACTTTCCATATCACGAAGTTCAACTGGTTTGTGATCTTTATCAAGAACTTGCATATCAAGACCTAATGCTTGAAGTTCTTTAATAAGAACACGGAATGATTCAGGAACACCTGGTTTAGGAATTGGTTCACCCTTAACAATTGCTTCATAGGTCTTAACACGTCCTACAACATCATCAGACTTATAAGTCAAAATTTCTTGTAAGGCATAGGCAGCCCCATAAGCTTCAAGAGCCCAAACTTCCATTTCACCAAAACGTTGGCCCCCAAATTGTGCTTTACCACCAAGTGGTTGTTGAGTAACTAACGAGTATGGTCCAATAGCACGAGCATGAATCTTATCATCAACCATGTGGGCCAACTTAAGATAATGCATAACTCCAACGGCAACTCGCTTGTCAAATGGTTCACCAGTCCGTCCATCATATAAGATTGTCTTAGTATCAGGTGCAACACTAGCTTCTTGTAATGCATCGTCAATATCTTCATCACGAGCACCATCGAAAACAGGAGTTGAAACATGAATTCCAAGTTTTCTAGCTGCCATTCCCAAATGCAATTCCAATAATTGACCAATGTTCATCCGGGAAGGCACACCCATTGGACTTAACATAATATCAACTGGGGTACCATCAGGTAAGTATGGCATGTCTTCTTCAGGAATAACAATAGAAACAGTACCCTTGTTACCATGACGACCTGACATCTTATCTCCAACTTGAATCTTACGTTTTTGAGCAATGTAAACACGAACCATTTCATTAACACCAGGAGCTAATTCATCACCGTTTTCACGGGTGAAAATCTTGATGTCTTGAACTATTCCACCAGCACCATGAGGTACCTTTAAGGAAGTATCACGAACTTCACGTGCTTTTTCACCAAAAATAGCATGAAGTAATCTTTCTTCGGCTGATAATTCAGTCACACCCTTAGGGGTAACCTTACCAACTAAAATATCACCATCATGAACTTCAGCACCAACACGAACAATTCCGCTTTCGTCCAAGTTTTTAAGTGCATCGTCACCAACATTAGGAATTTCACGAGTAATTTCTTCAGGTCCTAACTTAGTATCACGGGATTCGGATTCGTATTCTTCAATATGAATTGAAGTATATACATCTTCCTTAACTAGCCGTTCGTTAATGGCGATGGCATCTTCAAAGTTATAACCTTGCCAAGTCATGAAGGCAACTAATGGGTTTTGACCTAATGCTAATTCACCATTTTCCATTGATGGACCATCAGCTAAGATTTCATTGCCATCTACATGGTCGCCAATCTTAACGATAGGATGTTGGTTGTAGTTCTTACCACCATTAGAACGTTGAAATTTCATTAACTTGTAAGTATCTAAGGCCCCATCATCACGACGAACACGTACTTCACGTGAATCAACGTATTCAACAGTTCCTTCATGCTTACAGATCAAAGCAACTCCGGAGTCATGAGCAGCACGGTATTCAATCCCAGTTGCAACTAATGGAGCATGTGGGTTAACCAATGGAACAGCTTGACGTTGCATATTAGCCCCCATCAAAGCTCGGTTGGAGTCATCATTTTCCAAGAAAGGAATACATGCACTGGCAACGGAAACAACTTGCTTAGGTGAAACGTCCATGTAGTCAACGTCTTCAATCTTAGCAACAATGTTATCAGAACGGTGACGAGCCAAAACAGTTGGGTTTTCAAATGAACCATCATCATTTAATGGTGAGTTCGCTTGAGCAACAACATACTTATCTTCTTCATCCGCACTTAAATAATCAATCTTGTTAGTAACTTTATGGTTCTTCCAAGAAACACGACGATATGGAGTTTCAACAAAACCATATTGATTAATCTTGGAATAAGTGGATAAACTATTGATCAATCCAATATTAGGACCTTCTGGTGTTTCAATCGGACAAATTCGACCATAATGAGTATAGTGAACGTCCCGCACTTCATATCCAGCACGATCACGAGTCAAACCACCAGGTCCTAAAGCAGAAAGACGACGTTTATGAGTTAATTCACCTAATGGATTGGTTTGATCCATGAATTGAGAAAGTTGTGAAGAACCAAAGAATTCCTTGATTGAGGCAACAACTGGACGAATGTTAATTAATTGTTGTGGAGTTACAGTTGAAATGTCTTGAATTGACATTCTTTCACGAACAACACGTTCCATTCGTGCTAACCCAATTCTAAATTGATTTTGTAATAATTCACCAACCGAACGAATCCGACGATTACCCAAATGATCAATATCATCAGCTTCCCCAATTCCTTCTTGCATGTTGAAGAAATAGTTAATAGCAGAAATGATATCGGCTGTCGTAATGTGCTTAAAATCAAGAGGAATATTGTCGTTACCAATAACAGGAACAACATGATCAGGATTATTCTTGGAATAAACCTTAATAATTTGAACAGTCATTGGAGTTGTAACAACTGATTCTTCAGATGGTTGGAAAGTGTAAGCTTTAAAATCATTCCGATCAAGATAAGAAGCTAATTTTTGCATCAACTTCCGATCAATCAAAGAATCCTTCTTAGCAATAATTTCACCAGTATCAGGATCAGCTAATGTTTCAGCTAATGTTAAGCCAACTAAACGGTTCTTTAAGCTTAACTTGTTATTTGTCTTGAAACGACCAACTGGAGCCATGTCATAACGTTTAGGATCAAAGAAACGAGTAGTTAACAAGTTTCTAGCTGATTCAGCAGTCTTAGGTTCACCTGGACGTAGACGTTCATAGATGTCCTTTAATGATTCTTCAACACGGGAATCATCACTATTCTTGTGAACATCTTTTTCAAGAGTTAATGCTAAACTATCATTACTACCTAAGATATCAGTAATTTCGCTATCAGAACCGAAACCTAAAGCCCGAACTAATTCAGTAATAGGTAATTTACGCGTTCTATCAATACGAACATAAGATAGGTTCTTAGCATCAGTTTCAAATTCCATCCAAGCACCACGGTTAGGAATAACAGTAGTTCCGTATGAAATTCGACCACTCTTGCTTTCTTCTTTATGGAAAAAGACACCTGGAGAACGAACTAATTGAGAAACAATAACACGTTCCGCACCATTAATAATGAAGGTTCCTTGTTCAGTCATAAGTGGGAAATCACCAAAGAAAACATCTTGGGTTTTGATTTCACCAGTTTCATGGTTAGTCAACTTCAAAGTAATGTGAAGAGGAGCTGAGTAGTTAGCTTCATGTGCTCTTGCTTCTTCTACCGTATACTTAGGATCTAATAACTTATAATCAACGTATTCCAAAGATAACTTACCTTGGAAATCTTGGATTGGCATAATGTCATTAAACATTTCCTTTAGGCCTTTATCTAAGAACCATTGATAAGAATTAGTTTGAATCTCAATCAAGTTAGGTAAATCAAGAACTTCCTTGATTCGAGAATAACTTCTACGGATACGGTGTTTTCCATATTTAACTAAATGTCCTGCCAAATCATTCACCTCTCTAAATTTTACGCTAATTGAAATATTACATTTATGTTACAAAACATATTTTTTGATATTTTGACCGTATTTTGAGCAAAAAAAAGCCCAAAATAAGATTTCTCATCCTACTTTTGGGTCTTATGAGAACTACATACGGACAATATATCGCAGTAATTCATTTCAATTCGCAAACATACAACTATTATCATACCCAAATTAATATAAAAAGTCAACATTAACTTAGCTATTCAAAACTTTTGCGCTTTTGTCATTTACTTTAAAAGTTAACTTACCTGAATGAGAACCAATTGTAATTTGATCACCACTAGCTACCTTTCCAGATAATAATAATTCACTAATCGGATCTTCTAATTGATTTTGAATTGCTCGTTGAATTGGGCGAGCACCATATTCAGGATCAAACCCATCCTTTGCAACAATATCAATTGCAGATGGCGTAACCTTAATCTTAACATTTTGCTTTTCAATTCTATCAATCAAAGTATGCAACATTAATTTTACAATTTGATGTAATTGTTTCTTATTAAGTTGATGGAAAATAACAACTTCATCAATTCGATTTAGGAATTCTGGTTTAAAGTATTCTTTCAATTGATGGCGAATTGTAGCAGCCATCTCTTTATAGCTATCAGCATTAGCTTTTTCGGCACCAAAACCAACCGTCTTTTTATCACGTAAAGTTGCGGCTCCTAAATTAGAAGTCATGATGATAATTGTATTCCTAAAGTCCACTCGACGCCCTTTGGAATCGGTTAAATACCCATCATCCAAAACTTGAAGTAATAAATTAAAAACGTCTGGATGAGCTTTTTCAACTTCATCTAATAAAACAACTGAATATGGATGTTGACGAACTTTTTCGGTCAATTGACCCCCTTCGTCATAACCAACATATCCAGGTGCAGAACCAATCAAACGACTAATGGAGTATTTTTCCATATACTCACTCATGTCCACTCTGATTAAATCTTTTTCGGATCCAAACATTGCAGAAGCAAGTGACTTGGCTAATTGAGTTTTTCCAACTCCAGTAGGTCCAAGAAAAATAAATGATCCAATTGGCCGTTTAGGATCCTTTAATCCACTTCTAGCCCGTCGAACCGCTCTAGCAACTGCTGAAACCGCCTCATCTTGACCAATCACTCTCTTATGCAAGATATCTTCAAGATGAACTAATTTATCAGCATCTTGTTTTGTCATTTGAGTAACAGGAATCTTAGTCCATTCAGAAACGATTTGAGCAATATCTTCAGGAGTTACCTTTAGTTTATATTCATGATCATTTTTCTTTTGTTGTTCCGCATCTAATTTATCTAGTTTATCTTGAGCAATTTGAGCTTCTTTTCTTAGCTTAGCTGCTTTTTCGAAATCTTGTTCTTCAATCGCCTTTTCTTTTGCTTGATCTAATTTCCGAACTTCATTTTCTTCTTTAGATAAATGACTGGATTGGTTATCAATTCTAACCTTTGCTGCAGCTTCATCAACCAAATCAATGGCTTTATCTGGTAAGAAACGATCTTGAATATAACGACTTGATAGGCTCACGGCTGCTTTGATTGCATCGTCACTAATATTAACGTGATGATATTCTTCATATTTAGGCCGCAATCCAGATAAAATTTTGACGGCTTGTTCTTTCGTTGGCTCATCAACTTGAACCGTTGCAAAACGACGTTCTAATGCTGAATCAGACTCAATGTGTTTTTGGTATTCATCAAGCGTTGTTGAACCCATCACTTGAATCGTTCCTCGAGCTAATGAGGGTTTCAAAATATTAGAAGCATCGATTGCTCCTTCTGCTCCTCCAGCTCCAATTAAAGTATGAAGTTCGTCAATGAAAAGAATAATGTTCTTTGCAGCTTTCATTTCGTCGATTACTTTCTTTAGACGACTTTCAAACTCTCCACGATACTTTGTACCTGCGACTAATGATCCCATATCTAACATCATTAATCGTTTATTCATCATGTCAGCAGGAACTTCACCTTCAACAATTTTTTCGGCAATTCCCTCTGCTACAGCAGTTTTACCAACCCCAGGTTCTCCAATTAGAACTGGGTTATTCTTAGTTCTCCGACTTAAGATTTGAATTACTCGTTTAACTTCTTTTTTACGTCCAATAATTGGATCTAAGCGATTTTCACGAGCTTCTTCCGTTAAATCAGTTGCTAAAGAATCCAATGTAGGCGTTGGTCCCTTTGGTTGAGAATTTCGATTAGCATTCAATTTTGCCTGTTTAGTAGAAACACCGCTAACACCCATTTTTCTAAGCGTAACCTTTCGAACGGAGTTAATATTAAATCCAAGGTTGATCAATACCCGTGCTGATAAAATTTCATCACTGCTAATCAACGCTAACAAAAGATGTTCCGTTCCTACTTTAGTTGCTCCGTACTGGCGGGCAATTGCGCCTGCAGTTGATAAAACATCCTTTGCTTTAGGTGAGTATGGTAAGTAGGTATTTTCATCAATTCCGGTTAAGTTTCCAAAACCAGTCAAATGTTCAATTTCTCCTCTTAGGTCATCTTCATTGATTGCTAATTGCTCCATCGTTTTATAAGCAATTCCGCTAGGCTCCATCGATAAAGCTAGCAATAAATGTTCTGTTCCAACAGCTTGATGTTTAAATTGGCGTGCTTGTTCTTGAGCAATTACTAATACATTTCTTGCGCTTGGTGTAAATAAATTTTCCATAACGAGCCTCCTACTTTTAAACTTTAGCTATCATATCTCAAACGATTTAGAATTGAGATAAGAATCCTTGCTCGTAGTCGTTTTTCATTTTTAGAATCCTTACAGTTAAGTGCATTATGACTAATCGTAGTTAGCAATAATACACTTTCCCGCTTTGAAATTAAACCATCTCGATATAACGAATGAATAACTGAATTCCCATTGCGCAGAGATATTTCATCACCAATCATTTCAATTAAAGAGTCCAAAATCTCTAAGTTATCTAGCAAACGAACTTTTTCAATTTTAATGTATCCTCCACCACCTCGTTTACTTTCTACGACATATCCATTTTCTATAGTAAAGCGAGTCTTTATAACGTAATTAATTTGCGATGGAACAACATGAAACTGATTTGCGATTTCTGATCGGCGAATTTCTATTTCTGCATCGTTAGATAGAACTTGCTTTAGATATTTTTCAATCATATCAGAAATATTTTTACCATGCATAATGTCCACCTAACTTTGACTAATATTGACTTTCATTATACGAATATATTTACGAAATTAAAAGTATTTTGATTTTAAATAAAATAAAAAATCGGGAAAACAAGATTCGAACTTGCGACCTCTGCGTCCCGAACGCAGCGCTCTACCAAGCTGAGCTATTTCCCGATGTTTCTTTTTATATTCAGTTTTTCGAATCGGGAAGACAGGATTCGAACCTGCGACCCCCTGGTCCCAAACCAGGTGCTCTACCAAGCTGAGCCACTTCCCGAAAATAAAAAATGCACCCAGTAGGAGTCGAACCTACAACCTTCTGATTCGTAGTCAGACACTCTATCCAGTTGCGCTATGGGTGCATTATATTAATATTAAAAATGCCGAGGACCGGGATCGAACCGGTACGGTTATCACTAACCGCAGGATTTTAAGTCCTGTGCGTCTGCCAATTCCGCCACCCCGGCAGTAGATTAAAAAGCGGAAGACGGGACTCGAACCCGCGACCTCCACCATGGCAAGGTGGCGTTCTACCACTGAACTACTTCCGCATTTATGCCGACTAGACGATTCGAACGCCCGACCTCATCATTACTAGTGATGCGCTCTAACCAACTGAGCTAAGTCGGCATGGGATTTAAGTGCGGGCGAAGGGACTCGAACCCCCATGTCAATTAAGACACTAGAACCTAAATCTAGCGCGTCTGCCAGTTCCGCCACGCCCGCATACATGCAATATTAAATTTTTCTGGCAATGAGCCGTGGGAGGTTCGAACTCCCGACCCTCTGATTAAAAGTCAGATGCTCTACCGGCTGAGCTAACGGCTCGAAAGATGGAGGATACAGGGCTCGAACCTGTGACCTCCTGCTTGTAAGGCAGATGCTCTCCCAACTGAGCTAATCCTCCATAATCCATCTTTCATGTGTTAACGCCTTGCTCCGATAAGCAAGACAACTATTTAATAATAACATTTCGTTAATTAACTGTCAACTACTTTTTATTATTACTTTGTCATCAAGTTGATATATCTTGACAACAGAAATTAATTATACATGATACATTTTTAATTGTCCACCCAAAAAATAAAAAAATTGGAATTCATTTTGAATTCCAATTTTTTAAAATTTTAAAATTGTGTTTCCTTAGTAATTTTCTTCATTCCATGCATATAAGGTTGAAGAACTTCTGGAACATTAACAGTTCCATCTTCATTTTGGAAGTTTTCCAAAATAGCAGCAACAGTTCTACCAACAGCAAGCCCTGAACCATTAAGAGTATTTACGTATTGTAAACGACCCTTTTCATCACGATATTGAATGTGGGCACGACGAGCTTGGAAATCAGTCGTATTTGAACAACTTGAAATTTCACGGTAACAATTTTGGGCAGGCATCCAAACTTCCAAATCATGAGTCATTGCAGCAGTGAAACTCATGTCACTAGTAGTTAATGTAATTACATGGTATGGAATCTTGAGTAACTTCAATAGTCTTTCAGCTTCATTAGTAATTTCTTCCAATGCTTGCCATGATTCATCAGGTTTAGTAAATTGCACCATTTCAACCTTGTTGAATTGGTGCATCCGAATTAAACCACGCGTGTCACGTCCAGCACTTCCGGCTTCAGAACGGAAAGCAGGAGTTAATGCAGTGAATTTAATTGGAAGTTGATCAGCTGGTAAAACTTCATCCCGATAGTAATTAACCAATGGAACTTCAGCAGTTGGAATCATAGTTAAATCACTATCTGCAATTTCAAATCCAGCCTTCTTTTCCAAAAATTTAGGGAATTGACCAGTTCCGTACATTGATGCTGAATTAACCATGTATGGTGGGATAATTTCCTTATAACCTACAGAAGTATTTTGATCTAAGAAAAAGTTATAAATCGCACGTTCTAATAATGAACCAGCACCAATGTAGTATACAAAACGACTTCCAGCAACTTTGGCACTTCTTTCAAAGTTCAAAATTCCTAATTTTTCAGCAATATCCCAATGATGCTTTGGTGTAAAACTGAATTTTGGAATATCGCCAACTCGACGTAATTCTTTAGAACCATCTTCAGTTAAACTAATTGGCACCCCATCAGCGGGAATGTTTGGTAAGTGAGCTGCTAAATTCTTTTCGTCTTCCTTAACTTGAGCAAGTTGGGCATCTAATTCTTTAACCCGTTTCCCAACTTGTTTCATTTCATCAATTGCAGAACTAGCATCTTCCTTGTTCCGTTTCATAGTTGCAATTTGATCAGAAACAGTATTTCTTTGTGCTTTTAACTGTTCACTTTCTAAGATTAAATCACGACGTTGCTTATCGTATTTTAAAAGTTCATCGATTGCTTCTGGTTTAATTCCTCGGGTAGCAAGTTTATCTTTTACCCAGTCTTCTTTATTTCGAATCATTTTTAAATCTAACATTTTTATATCCTCCCCAAAATAAAAAGAAAGCCTCCGTCACAGGGACGAAAGCTTTCTTTTCCGCGGTACCACCCAAGTTTCTAAATTAATAGACCCTCAAAAGTGATAACGGCACTGACCGTGTAGGATTGACTACCATTTTTGTGTATCGGACTTTTCGATTAGTAATTCTCAGCACCATTACTTCTCTGTATTATCTACTTATAAATACACATTAATTTCGATTTATTTATACTCTAATAGTATTACAAAAATCTTAAAACAACAAGCATTTTAGCTCTTTTGTTTTTCATCCTTTAAATTAGTTGGACTTACATCAACTTTATCTAATGGAATCAAATGCGTCTTATTCTTGATCTTATAAACAACGTATAGAATCAATACTAATGGCACACTGATATAAGTAATCCCAATTTGTTCCCAATCAAAATCAGCAAAAGCTTGTAAGTTTTGACCAACAATAACTAAGATACATAAGATCAATGACAAGATTGGTCCTAACGGGAACCATGTTGCATGATATTTTAATTCACTTAACTTATGTCCTTGTTTAATAAAGGCTCTTCTAAATCTAAAGTGTGAAATTGCAATTCCCAACCATGCAATAAATCCAGTTAATCCAGATGCAGCCACTAACCAAAGATAAATCTTTGGACCAGCAATACTAGAAATAAAGGTTGCTAACGAAATAAACGTTGTTACTACTAAAGCAGCCATTGGGACTCCTCGTTTGTTAACCTTACTGAAAATCTTAGGAGCATATTTATCGTCCGCCATTGAATAAAGCATCCGAGTAGAAGCATACATTCCGGAGTTAGCAGAAGAAATTACTGAAATTAAAATAACGGCATTCATAATACTTGCTGCCGCAGCAAGTCCAGCCCGTTTGAATACTAACGTAAATGGACTGATGGCAATATCAGACGCACTAGAACCTAATAGGTCATGACTAGTGTATGGAATAATTGCTCCAATGATAAAAATTGTAAAGATGTAGAATAAAATAATTCTCCAGAAAACAGAATGAATCGCCTTTGGAACACTGTGACGAGGATCATCAGATTCTCCAGCTGTAATTCCAACTAATTCAGTTCCTTGGAAAGAGAACCCGGCAACAACGAATACTCCTAAAATCGCTGGAATTCCACCAACAAATGGAGCTTGTTTATAAGTGAAGTTTCTCATCCCGATTGCGTGACCGCCACCCATAATCCCGATAATCGTTAAAACCCCAACTACCAAGAAAATGATAACCGTTACAATCTTGATCAAAGACATCCAAAATTCGATTTCACCGAAAGCACCAACTGAAATTGCGTTAATCGCTAAAATCAAAATTAAAACGATTAAACTCCAAATCCAGCTAGGGACACCTGGTAACCAATATCCCATAACAAGGGCAGCCGTACTGATATCAACGGCAACCGTAATGGCCCAGTTGAACCAATAATTCCATCCCATGGCAAATCCTAATGCTGGATCAACGTATTTTGCAGAATAAGCCGCAAATGAGCCAGAAATTGGCATGTTAGTAGCCATTTCTCCTAAACTGGTCATTAAAAAGTACACCATTGCTCCCATTAATAGATAAGCAACTAAACTTCCTCCTGGACCAGCTTGACTAATTGTAGATCCACTAGCAACGAACAACCCGGTTCCAATACATCCCCCAAGGGCAATCATCGAAACATGACGGGTCTTTAACTCTCTTTTAACAGAGTTAGTTCCTTTTTTTTCACTCATTTTTTTCCTCCAACAATCGTGAATTATAACAATAAAAAAACCTCTTACAATAAGAGGCCGCTTAACAATCGTTCGAAGTCTTAGAAGCACTCCGCCAAATTGGCGACAGTCCTAACGATATTATCATTAGGCCCAGTCTAACAATGAAAAAGCACTGTCATCCTTCGGCAAGGTTCCCTTTCACAAAAGATCGTAGCTACTTAATTAGCTCCCTTTTGACTACTATTTAACCCTGCACCTCTTATAAGAAATTAAGGTATTTAATTTATTTTTAACTATATACTAATTTATTTTAAAATGCAATTAAGAATTTAAGAACTCCTTTAATTTTAGTGGATTCATTATACAATGATTTTAATTAATTAAATTTCAATAGGAGTTCCGAACATGCAAATAATTAAAAAAAAGTTATTGGAAAATTCAAATGCTTATTTACAAGGGTACGTCCGGCCATCAGATGTTGAATCACAACATTACAAATACCCAGCCGTCATTATCGTTCCAGGTGGTTCATATAACCACATTTCACCTCAACAAGCTGAAAGTTTTGCATTGTCTTTTACAGCTCAAGGATACCAAAGTTTTTATCTTCGCTATAGTTTTGATATGGAGAAACATCCACTAATGCCTTGGCCCTTACTAGAATTAGCCAAATCAGTTGAGTTATTGAAACAAAACGCTTCGAAATGGAATATCGATCCAGACCAAATCGTAATTATTGGTTTTTCAATCGGTGGTCACATCGTTAGCCTCTTCAATAACCTTTATCAAAATCCGAAATTCTTGGCCCAAACTCATTCTAAGGAATCACTTAAGCCAGCTGCAACGATTCTCTCCTATCCAGTGATTGACCTTAAAATGGGTTTCCCCAAAAAAGAAGAAACCATTTCAAATTGGGTCAATGCTGATTATCAAATTAGAGCTGAAGATGGTGTCAATGATAACAACGTTCCCACTTTTATTTGGCACACTGTTGATGATCCATTCGTTCCAAGCATCAATTCATTAAAATATGCTGAAGCTCTTAATGCTCATCATATTGATAATGAATTACATCTTTTCCATCATGGTCCCCATGGGATGGGGATGGCAAACGACCTTACGGCTTGGAACTCTAAATCCAGCGATCCACATGTTGCCCAGTGGTTCCCACTTGCTTTAGAATGGTTGAATGATATTTTAAATAAATAAAGAGTGATGAAATTAATCATCACTCTTTTCTTTTTAATATTTAGAATTTCTAACAAATCTAAATTGACGTAACCACGGAGCCACTCTTATATATAACCACTCTGAGGCTTCTAACCAACCATATGCTAATAACGCCGCTCCAATTGTATCTGTTGGATAATGAGCATTTAGATATACCCGTGATAACATAACAAGAAATACAATTATAATACACAACGTTCTTAAAATAACTTGGGTACTTTGTTTCTTGAAAAGGGGCACAACTAAAACCCAAATAATAGATAATACCAAAAAACTTCCCATGACATGTCCACTTGGATAACTAAAACCCGTATCACTTGCCATATGCATCATTGGTCGTGGTCTTTGGATCAAATGTTTAATGATCGTTCCAATCACGTCACCACCGATTATTGTGAATAACGCCCATAATGCAGGTATTTTATACTTAAATCCCCATAAAAGAAACGCTGTTATGAAGACCCATAAAAGATCCATTTTAGGACTGGCAATAGCGGAGATAAAAGTATAGAAAAATTCTTTTACTCCACTTTGACGACCTTGAACGATTGAAGCAATCGTTGAATCCAAAAAATTTAAAAATGCTGAATTAAAAGCTACTGAAATGGTAACAAATAAAGATGCGAGCAAAGTAATTATAAACCGAAAGCCTCGGTTCGAATCCCTTTCAATTAGCATTAAATCCTCCTCGAAATAATTAATTACCTTAATTATACCACAATAAATAATTCATTTATTTCAATGAAATGTACTATAATTAAAGTATTCTACTAATAGACTAAGGGAGTTGAATTGTCTATGTTAAGCTCTGCTTTATTGATGATCATGGTTGGTGTCTTTGCAGGAATTGGGGGTGCAATCCTTGGATTAGGTGGGGGAATTATTGTTACCCCCATTTTAACTTTAATGTTTGGTTTAGACATTAAATATGCTATTGGGGCTAGTATTATTGTTGTTATTGCGACTAGTTCTGGATCTACAATTGCTTATTTAAAAGATTCCGTTTTGAACTTAAGAGTCGCTATGTTCTTAGAAATTGCTACCACAATTGGAGCCGTTGCTGGATCATTATTGACCGGCATTCTAAATCCAAAATATCTTTATCTTTTATTTGGATTGTTGTTAGTATTTTCTGCATTCAACATGATTCGCAAATTACGAAGTAAAGATGATGATACTGGAATTTATAGTGATGATAAATTCGCTGCAAAATTACAATTGAATGGCCAATACTTCGATAAACAATCTAAAAAAACGATCAAATACCAAGTTACCAACATTCCTGGTGGTCTATCAGTAATGTTTGGGGCTGGATTAGCGAGTGGCTTGTTAGGGATTGGTTCTGGAGCTTTTAAAGTGATTGCAATGGATACGTTCATGAAAATGCCGTTAAAACCATCTAGTGCGACCAGTAATCTAATGATGGGAGTCACAGCCGCAGCAAGTGCAACTGTCTATTTCTTTAATGGTTCAATTCTTCCTAATATTGCGGTTCCACTAGCATTAGGAATTTTAGTGGGTGCCACGATTGGTTCTAGAGTTATGCAAATTCTCCCCGTCAAACTAATTCGAATTGTTTTTATTCCAATTTTAGCTTACATTGGAATTAATATGCTTTCACAAGGATTTGGGGTGAAGTTATAATGAAGACACCAAAAAAGACTAATTTAACCTCTGAAATGAATGATATCGAGTTGATCATTGGAAAGATCCTCCGAATTGGAGTTCTGATTTCAGCAACTATTATGATTATTGGTTATCTTTTATTTGCCATCAGCGGAAAAAGTGGTTATCCTGCTCACGTTGTGCCAACGTCTTTTAAAGTCATCTTACCAGGAATCATTCATTTAAAACCATATGCAATTATGATGTTTGGCGTTTTTTGTTTGATTTTAACACCTGTTTTACGAGTCGTTGTGTCTATTTATTCCTTCTATAAGGAACACGATATGATGTATGTCTACATCACCTCATTCGTCCTATTAATTCTAATTATTAGTTTCTGTATTGGGGCCATTAAATAATAAAAACCGTTATGAAGTTTATTCATAACGGTTTTTTATTTTTAGCCCGCCGTCTTAATCGTAAGATATGATAATGTCGCGGTGAACGATAATGACGAGCTTTAAAAATTTCTTGATTGAATAGTTCCGAGGCTAGAAAACCAGCAGCTATCGAGCCAGCAATAAAAATAACTTGAATCATATTCGCTTTGGCGACACTATACTGAGTCATCGCCAATGAACGCATAACTTGATAAGCTTGTCCACCAGGAACTAATGGCAATAATGCTGGAATATTATAAATAATAACGGGCAAATGCTGCCGTCTAGCCGCTATCATACTAAATACCCCAATTGCAAAAGTCCCCCAAAAATTAGCTCCAATGTAGCCACCAATGAAAGTGATGTATAGATAATAAATGACCCAAGCAATAACTCCAACTATACCTGCAAAATTCAAACTGCGGCGTGGCGAATTAACAATAATTCCAAATCCAATCGTTGCCACGTAAACAAAAAAGATATCAATTAAAAATTGCGAAAATGACAATGACAAACAGCAATCCCTCCTAAAAAACAGTTAATGCAAATGCAACTCCACACCCTAATGAACAAGCAATCAGTAACGCTTCCAATCCTCTAGCAGGCCCGCTTAATAAGTTTCCCGCTAAAGCATCCCGAACCGCATTTGTAATTGGTACCCCTGGAACTAGCGGCATGATTCCACCAATCACTAAATCATCCATACTATTTCCTAAATGTAAGCTAATGGCTAAAATTGACAACCCGCCAACGACAAATGCTGCAAAAAATTCACTCATAAATTGCACATGAATTCTTTCAGAAAGTAAATAATAGGTAATCCAGCCCATTAACCCAACTAATGATGCTGCTAAAAAATCTGTTGGATCATTTCGAAAAACAACTTCCAATGTTCCACTAATCAATGCAGCTGAAATACATTGCATCCAAAATGGAAAATCATTAGTTTGTTTATCGATATGAAGTAATTTCATATAAAATTGTCGTAATGAAATCTTCTTTTCCGCAAATTGACGTGAATAATCATTGACCGTTGCTACTTTTTCTAAGTTAAAACTCCGTTTTTGAATCACGGTTACCTGCGCCCCAACCCGACTACTAGCAGACATAATTATCCCAGTCACCGTCACATATGCTCGAGCACGATAGGCATGGGCATTTTCCGCAATTCGATAAATCGTATCGGTAACTCGGCTCATTTCGGAGCCATTTTCAATCATAATTTTACCAGCGAGCAAACATGTATCGATAATCAAAACGTCCTTGCTTACCTTTGCCATTCTATCAACTCCATCTTTTATTTATTAGCTGGTTCGACAAATATATGGTGAGAAGCTTTATAGCTAACTTCAATTTCTTTATTGTCAGTTAAATTAACGACTGTAATAGGGCCCTCAAAAGGTGAATGTTTAATTACTTGTAACTTATCTCCAACGTCTAATTTAATATCCCCTAAATAAGTTAAAAGGTCATGATTATCAATAAAACGTTGAACTCTGACAATTTCACCATCTTGAGTATCATTTAAAAGTGTATGTGAATCTTCGATATAATGCCCTTGCATATCAGGAATTGCACCACCATGGGGACATCTTGATGGATGATTTAATTTTTCATATAATGCCTTCATTAAACGTGGGCTGGAATCATGTTCTAAAACCTCAGCTTCATTATTAACATCGGCAGCACTATAACCGAGTTCTTGGACCAAATACACTTCCCAAATTCGATGATTTCGAACTAAATGTTCAGCAATTTTCATTCCTTCATCAGTTAAAGTTACCCCAGCGTATGGAACGTGTTTGGCTAGTTTTTGATCAACTAATTTTTTAATCATTTCAGTTACTGAACCTGGAGCCACTCCCAACGCCAATGAAATTCTTTTATTAGAAACTTGGTTCTTTGTTCCACCAAGTTCAAAAATAACTTTTAGGTAGTCTTCTTTCATTGGACTAATTTTTTCCATTTTTTAAACATCCTCACTTCTATTTATCCATCATTGAATTTATGTTTTACGAAATCGCTCTAAAAAGATATAATTAGATTATAACCCATTTAGTAACAGCTAACAAAAGTAAGCAAAAAGGAGTTTTCAACATGAGTAAGGACTTAGTTGATTTTAGTGAATTAAGTGATGATGCTAAGCAAAATGCCATCACTGATTTTGCTAAGTTTTACATTGAATTAGTTAGAAAAAACGATATGGAACTTATCACTTCATATGATAAGAACGGGATCGTTCAAGATATTAATCGAGATTTATTCACCAATCAATACAACACGATTAATAACATCATTAAGGATTCTGTTTCAGACCGCTCTAACAAGTACGGGATGCTTTTAGAAAACATTGATCAAAAGTTTTTTGAAAACGGAAATCCTGAACTTGAATGGCCAAAATGGTATGCTGCAAAGTACCAAAAAATTGCCCGTGGGCTTTAATCTATAAAATAAATAACGTGAGTTTTAATTAATTGCTAATTAAAATTCACGTTATTTTTTTACTATTTTGATTAACCCTTATTAAAGAATTGTGCCGTTCGACCACGATTGACCTCAATTTGAATCGTAACGTGATCAACATGGTACTTTGTCTTCATCAATTCGTTAATTGGAACATATATTTTCTCAGCTTCACTAACTAACATATCATCTACATTAATGTGAGCAGAAAAGATAATACTATTTTCATCAATCATCCAACTATGAACATGATGAACACCAATCACCCCATCAATTAACATTAAGTCATGCTTGATTTGGGGATAATCTAAATTAGCTGATCCTTGCATTAAAATCTTGGAAGTTTCTTTAATTACTCGCCAAGTTTCAAATGAAATGTAAACGGCAACTAAAATAGTAACAATCGGGTCAGCAATCGTCCAACCAAAACATTGAATCAAAATTCCAGCAATAATAATTCCAAATGAAGAGAGTGAATCACTCAACAAGTGAAGATATGTTGCCCGAATATTTAAATTGTGTTTTGATCCATGACTAAGCATTCCAGCTGAAATCACGTTTGCAACAACTCCAACTACGGCAACCCAAAACATCAATCCACCATCAATTTTTTCTGGATGAAAAATTTTTTGAATAGCTTCAACAAACAAGAAAAAAGAAAGTACCAATAGAAAAATTGAGTTTAAAAAAGCCGAAATAATTTGAGCTCTTTTAAAACCAAATGTATTCTGTTGTGTTTGAGGCCTTAAACTAACCCGATGAGCCCAATAACTCATTACGATTGAACCAGAGTCTCCTAGATTATGCACTGCATCAGAAATCAATGATAAACTTCCTGATAGGAAGCCGCCTAAAAATTCGATGACGGTAATTACAACATTTAAAACCGTTACAAAGAAGAAGCGTCTTCCTGATAGATCATGTTCGTGCATCTAATCACCTCCTCATATTTACATTATCGTAGCATTTTTTTGAAATGTAAATATGGTAAAAAGTAAGTGATTTTAAACTAAAATAATCTGATAATTCCTAGGATAATCAAAATTAGCCAAGCAAGAATGGAAATTCCCATTAAAACCAAGAACCACATTGCTGGATGATAGGATACTTTTAAAGTACTTATTCCAGGTTTAATCGGAATTTTTAACACGCCAATATCACTGGTAACAAAATTTTTTAAAGGCTTCCCATTAAGCGTCAAACTAGTATGTGCATATTTAAAGATGGATGTTTTTATTGTCTTAGTATGATCAGTACGATTATTTAGTCTTACAAGCATTTCACCATCCTTAACGGTATTAGTTGGATGCTCCGTTCTTTCAATAATTTGCCGTTTATATTCACCATATGGTCCTAATTTATGATAATCAGTAATAATCATTTTATGCTTTAGTGGAACGTAATCCGGCGTTGGTTTGTAGACCAGGCTTAGAATCTTTTTCGTATTGCTAGAGCGAAGAGCATTTCTAAGATGTTTGGGATTTTTATTCGTTACATAGTACAAATTAGTTTTATTAATTACTTTTGGACCATTAAAAACTGATATTTTATAATCAACATTTTGTAAATCTTTTCTTACCAATAAAATAACTACCAATACAGACAGACCAATCGCTATATATCGTGACCATTTGATTGATTCATCAGATAAACAAATTCCAACTGATAATAATAATAAAACACAAGGGACAACGAATAGTCGAACTGGATCTTGTAAAACTGAATCAATTAATGGAAAATAATGTTCCAAAGTTGCCCATGGAAAATAATGAGTCGAAATCCAGAAAACAAAAAAACCAGTTAATGAAATTGTTTTTACATAAATTGAAATATGTTTCCAACGGAATAACAAATACAATAAAACAATTATAAATAAAATAAGTGTGCTATGGGGTACTCTTGTACCTCCACCTAACAAATGAATTGATGAACTGGCAATTGGATATTCAGGAACTGTCGGTAATAAATTATTAGATAGGGAAACCTCGAGTAAGCCTCCCCAAACATTTGCCGCTAAAATTAATGTTAAAGCAATTGCTTTTAATAAATCTAGTATCATTTTTTTCTTATTACTAGATAACATTAATCCGACCATAAAAAACGGAATCAAAGTAATTACACAAATGGCAGTTGTAACATTATGAACTTGTAACATCAGAGTCATAGCTAACGCTAATTTTATCCAATGAATTTTATGTTCACGCATCATATTAGTTCCCATTAACATGATTAATGGGAAGAATGCTGCACCCCAAGCTGTAAATCTTTGACCATTAATCCAATACAAAATTGGCATTGAAAACATATAGGTAACTGCTATTAACATCCCTAAAATTTTTTTAACATTATTAGCAATACACAAATGATACATGAGGATTCCCGATAAAAATAAAATTAAGAATGTTGTTATAATCTGATAATTGACCCAATTTTTAGCAATTAATAATATTGCGCCATTGACATAAGCAAAAGCAGGACCATAAACAGCATTAACAATTCTACCAGATTGATTAAAACCAAAAAAAGTTGGAAAATAATTATAATTACCTGTTTTAATTTGCATCATTGCATCGTAAAAACGATTCATATGAAAAAGTGAATCTATACCAATAAATGCAGCTTGCGCGTGCCACTGTGGAATAATCGTAACGAAAGCCAATAATGTAATGATTAAATATGGGTAAAGCACTTGAAACTTATTTTTTAAAGAATTATTCATTTTTATTTCCTTCTACTATAATCATTATTCTTCAACCATTCGCCAATCACCCTCATTAGCTCGTGAAATTAAATTAATGAACTTTAAGACATGAGCAGCACGGTCTTTATTATGCTTTACTAATTGATTTAGTCCCTTTCCAGTCGTCATTGGTTCTCCAAGACTAAAGTCACCATTGTTAAATTGTCCTTCGGAAAATGCAATTACCGTTTGACCAGTTTCAATTTTAGTAAAAATAAAAAAGATACTGTAATTATCATCAGCCTTCATGTATGCAGGCATGGCCCAAATATCATCAGCAATTTCTTGCATCTCTTCGTTTAAATATCGATAATCCTTATGATTAGCCTTAGTAATTGGTTCTTTTAAAGTAAATAACATGTTATCGAATACTGGATCACCAATTTTAATATTATCTTCCATTTTACTAGTTCCTCTCTAATTCTTGTTTTTGTTTAATCAAAGCTTTCTTTTCATCAATGATTAACTGTCTTTCATCACGTAGATGATTCAGTTCAATTCGTATTTCACCCAACATTTCTAATTCAATTTTTTCAATTTCCAGACTATGAGGCATTTGATTCTGGTTCAAATGATCTAACTTAGCATGTAAAATCCGCAATTCATGTTCTGATTTTAAGTTAACATGATAATCGTTCTCAGAATTAAGCCGATCATGTTCAGCTGTCCGATTTTGGCTCATCATGATAATGGGGGCCTGAATCGCAGAAATGCAACTTAAAGCTAAATTTAATAAAATAAATGGGTATGGATCAAAATGAGCTCCCATTAGATGAAAAACATTGATTATCATCCACCCAATTAGAAAAGACACAAAGAAAAAAATAAATCCCCAGCTACCACCAAAACGAGCAACATTATCTGAAACTCGTTGACCAAAAGTTAAATGTTGATTTAAAGTTTCGTTAACGTCAGTAACTTGATAATCATCATTTGATAACGTTCTGGTTAGTTTCCGGTTTATTTTTTTATTTCTGGATTGATCTGTATTAATCAATTTTTTCACCTGTTGAAGTCTAAAACTCAAGAGATGATGATTGCAAACAAATGCATTATCATCAGCTTTAGGAAATTGATGTTTAATCAAATTTCTTAAACTACCATCCAATTCAACTAATGTTTTCCCCTCATTTTGTGGACACACTTGTTCATCCACAATACAATGACGCATCTTTACATCTTCAATCATTTTCACCCCGTTATTGAATTAATTTTACAATTTCAGCTGGTATCCTTGTTTTAAGCATAACCTCTTTATCATAAAATGGATCAACGAACGTTAGTTGATGTGCATCTAAAGCTTGATGATCTACCCCATCAATAATTGGTCCATCATATAATTGATCACCAATCAATGGATGCCCAATTGATGCTAAATGAACTCTAATTTGGTGCGTTCGTCCAGTTCGCAAAGTTAATTCGACCAATGTCCGATCATCCAAACGTTTTAAAACCTTGAACTCAGTTATTGCTGATTGTCCATCTTCTAATATTTGGCGCTGAATCTGATTATCAACTCGACCAATTGGTCGATCAATAATTCCCTGATCATCATTAATAATTCCAGAAACAACCGCTAAATAGCGTTTATGAATTTTTCTTTCCTGATTCATTTGAACAGCAATACTATTAGCTAATTGATTTTTAGCAATCAATAATAAGCCACTAGTATATCGATCTAATCTTGAAATAAGATGAGGCTTTATGTTTTCAGAACCATGATTGATTAAATATCCCTTGACCCGATTCACTAACGTATCTTCACGATTACTAGGTCCAGGGACAGATGTCAGTCCTGCTGGTTTGTTAACGATCAACCAATTACTATCCTCATAAGCAACATCAATTGGTCCGTTACTAATTAAAACAGTTGGATCACTATCTTCTGGTGGTAAATCAATCCCTACTAAATCATTATATTTCAAGAGCACATTCGTGCGTTGAATCTTTTGATTAACTTTAACATTATTATTATTTCTTAATTTTAAAAATAAACGATGACTAACTCCACGTTGACGTAAAAAATTCTTTAAATGAATTGGTTCAGTTGCTTTAAAAGTCCATTGAAATTGCATTATTAACCTCTTATCAAATAAAAAAGGAGATGACTAAACAGCCATTTCCTTTTTAATTTATTCCCATTCAATAGTTGCAGGTGGTTTACTCGTAACATCATAGACTACTCGGTTAATTCCCTTAACGCCGTTTACAATTTCGGTTGAAATCTTGGACATTAGGTCCCAAGGAATATGTGCAAAATCAGCTGTCATCCCATCAATGGATTTAATTGCTCGAATGGCAATCGTATATTCATAAGTTCTTTCATCACCCATAACTCCGACACTTCGGAAACCAGGTAAAACAGTAAAGTATTGCCAAATGTCGTCCTTAAGCCCAGCATCAGCGATTGCTTTTCTTAAAATCGCATCACTATCACGAACAATCCTTAATTTATCTTCGGTAATTTCACCAATGACCCGAATTCCTAGACCTGGGCCAGGAAATGGTTGACGCCATACTAACTCTGAAGGAATTCCTAATTTTTCACCAAGAACCCGCGTTTCATCCTTAAATAATGAACGAAGTGGTTCAATCAATTTAAGTTTCATATCTTTTGGTAGTCCCCCAACGTTATGGTGAGACTTAATGGTTTGAGCAGTATTAGTACCACTTTCAATTACATCAGTATAGATAGTTCCTTGAGCTAAGAAGGAAACATCCTTTAACTTTTTAGCTTCTTCATTAAAGACTTCAATGAATTCTTTTCCAATAATCTTACGTTTCTTTTCTGGATCAGTAACACCCTTTAACTTATCCAAGAATCGTTTTTGAGCATCAACTTTAATGATGTTAACTCCTAAACCATCCTTTAGGTTCTTCATTACTGATTCCGCTTCATTCTTTCGAAGAAGACCATGATCAACAAAAATACAAGTTAATTGGCTTCCAATTGCTTTGTGTAATAATACGGCAACTACACTAGAATCAACCCCACCAGAAAGAGCTAAGATAACTTTCTTATCCCCAACTTCTTTTCTGATACTATCAATTTGTAAATCAATAAAGTCATCCATGGACCAATTTGGTTTAGCGCCACAAATGTCAAATGCAAATTTCTTTAATAAATCAATTCCATATTTAGTGTTCCGAACCTCAGCATGGAATTGAATTCCATAAAAATTCTTTGCAGTATCTTGCATTGCTGTGATTGGACAATCTTCACTTGTTGCAACTGATTCAAAACCATCAGGAACTTTCTTAACTAAATCGCCATGACTCATCCATACAGGTTGTTTTTTAGGAAGACCAGCAAACAACTTCGCATCATTAGCAGTAACATCAATATCAGCACGACCATATTGACCGTTACTAGATTCAACATCACCGCCACCTAAAGTGTAGGCCATTAATTGCATTCCATAACAGATTCCTAAAATTGGGATTCCCAATTCAAAAACCTTGGGGTCAACTTTGAGGGCATCCTTATCATACACACTATTAGGACCACCAGAGAATACAATTCCCTTGGGACCCCATTTTTTGATTTCTTCCGCAGACATATCGTGTGGTTTCAATTCCGAATACACACCAAAGTCACGAATCCGTCGGGTAATTAATTGATTGTACTGACTACCAAAATCCAGTACTAAGATTTTATCAAATGATGATAAATCAATGTTCGCCAATCTTGCCCACTCCTTTAGTTTTATTTAATTTAATAATAGCGATAAATGCTGATAAAAGCAAATAAAATTAGTACTTTCGCAAGTAGATTCCATCGATTCGATGATTGTTAGTTTTATGAATTATCATATCTGCTCGACTTCGGGTCGGTAGAATGTTATCTCGCAGATTAGGTAGATCAATTTGATTCCAAACATCCTTTGCGATTTGAAAAGCTTTTTTGCGATCACCAGTTGCATAATCGTAATAATAATTGGTGGGATTTTGAAATGCTGTATCCATCAACTTACCAAATCGTTCTAGATACCATTTTTCAATTAAATCCGCTTGCGCATCAATATAAATCGAAAAATCAGTAAAATCACTTACGTAAATCTGTTGATTACTAGGTAATTGCAAAGTATTAATTCCTTCAATAATTAAAACATCTGGTCGATCAATGATATCATAACGGTCTTTAATAATATCGTAAGTTTGATGAGAATAAACAGGCGCTTTCACTTCTGGCTCACCATCTTTAACGCGATCCAAAAATGAAATCAACCGATTCATATCATAGCTTTCTGGAAAACCCTTTCGTTCCATTAAATTCCGTCGTTTCAATTCTGATGTGGAATATAAAAAGCCATCCGTCGTAATCAATTGAATTTTTTTCCCATTGAAATAATGTTTTAATAACACTTCTAACAAACGAGCCGTTGTGGATTTTCCAACCGCAACACTCCCAGAAATTCCAATGATAAAAGGAACTTTCCGTTGTTCCTGTTGTAAAAAATTCGCTTTGGTATTCTGCCAATGGTCAAAATGATCAATCAATAAGTGTAAAAGCCGCACTAATGGGATATAAACGTCTTCCACATCCTGGATTGAAATTTCATCGTTAAACGCCTTAATCTTTTTTAAACTTTTTTGTGTTAGTGGAACCGTTGATTCTTTATATAGCTCACGCCAACTTTCCTTACTATAAGCGTAGTAATTAATTAGTGGATGCATCTTAAGCCTCCGTGTGCAGATCATATAACGATTTATTGATATCTTTAAGAATCGGGGTCAATTCCCCATTGGTAATGATTGCTAATTCGTGCATGGAACGGGTACAAATGGTATAAACCAGTTTACGATCATCTTCACCTGGATACGTTTTATCATTTGCATCCCACATCACAACAGTATCAAACTCTAATCCTTTAGCTAAATAAGATGGGACAATGATGATTCCCTTTGCTAGCCGTTGGTTTTCAGTTTGGAGTAGCGTTGCCTTAACATTATCAGCTTTCAATTGAGTGGCTAATTTCTGACACTGAGTTAAGGTTTTCCCGATAATTGCAATTGTTTCATCTTTTCTAGTTTTCAGATAATTTTTTAACGTCACTAATGACGATTGAAAATCTGAAGTTACCATCAATTGTGGTTTGGGTCCATGACGATCGAACGGCTCGATATCACTATTAGGTCCCAAGATAGCGCTACTATAGTTAGTAATTTCAGCAGTTGAACGATAGGATTGATTCAGTTTAATCACGCGGACTTTTTCAGGATCAAAGAATGTCGCCATATCGTGAACTAAATTGTTACTATTATCATGGGTGAAAATTGCCTGATTTAAATCACCAAGTAAAGTAAAGCGAGCATTTGGAAAACTACATTTCAAAAAGGCAAGTTGAAAAGAAGTGTAGTCTTGAACTTCATCAATGAAGAAATAACGAATATCTCTATTACCATGCTTTCCAGTAATTCGATCATACAAAAAGAGATATGGTGAGACGTCGGCCATCGAAATTACTCCAGACTTCATCTGACTAACCGTTTTTTTGATTCCTAATTGCCAATCCTCACGATTTAAACCAACTTGCTTTAAATCAATTATTTCAGGAATTGCCTTTAACATTTTCACAAATTGACGATTGATTGCAATGAATCGATTTCGTTTAATCTGATTCTTGATCGTCCGAAATGCACCAATTACAATGTGCTTAGCTAAGAATTGATATTCAGTATCTGGATTTTGAAAATCTTCAGGATGACTCATTCGAACCGTTTTTAACTGCTCATCATTCATATTTTGAATTGCAGATTCGACCCATTTAGATTTCATCTCTTTTTTCATTTTACGATTTAATCGTTTTAAGAGCGCTTCTTTGGTGTAATCAATTCGATTTCGGAGATTATAGTTGTCATTAAAGCTATAGTAAATTTCTGCAATTTGATCTTTGCTGAATAAGATTTGATCTTGGAATTTAATGTTCTTAAATTGCATTCCTTGTTGATTCAAACCCTTAATAAAACTATCAACAGCCTTAAAGTATGCCAAACTTCCCTTTAAATCATGAACCTTTTTAGCAGTTCCTTTGATTTCATTATCCTGTTTAAAAAGTTCTGCCAACGTTTCGACTTTAAATAATGGTAATCGATGACTAGCATATTGATAAAAGGTCATCTGAACCATATTTTGTTCCCCTAATTCAGGAAGCACTTCATTAATATAGTCGTTGAACAATTGATTGGGTGAAAATAATAACACTTGTCCAGAATTTAAATTACCTCGATAACGGTAGAGTAAATACGCAATTCGTTGCAGAACGGCTGCAGTTTTACCAGAACCAGCAGCTCCTTGAACGAATAGGAGCTCACTTTTAGTATCACGAATGATTTGATTTTGGGTACTTTGGATCGTAGCAACGATACTTTTCATTTTAGTACTGGAATTATTACTTAAATTACTTAGGAGTAATTGATCACCAACCGCTGCTTCAGTATCATAGATCGTTTCAATCTGACCATCTTTAATTTGGAATTGTCGCTTTAACTTGACGTTAACCGTTTGAAGCCCATCTGGAGCTTGATAAGTTACATCACCTAATTTATTTTCATAATAAACACTAGAAATGGGTGCTCGCCAATCATAAATTAAATAATGACCTGGTCGATCCGTAAAAGAGGCTAGCCCAATGTATATTTTCTCAACGTCACTTTCGCCATCTTCTTGGATATCTAAGCGAGCAAAATAAGGCCGTTTTTCTAATTTTTGAATCTGTTTTAAACGATGCGACGCTGAATTAAAGCTAATTCGGCGTTCTGCTAACATTTGTTGTTGTTGTTGAATTGAAACTGATGTTTCCATCATTCCGCTATAAGTTTCAGTGTTCAAACGAACATCATTGTAATAATTTTTTTGAATCGCTGCTTCATCATTTTGAGCAACGTTGATTTTTTTTTGATACTTCGCTTTTGCGGTTCTTAATTTAATCTCAACGTCATCTAAATGATTTTGTTCAGCAATCTTAATTTGATCGGCCATAATAAACCCCCATAAAATAAAAAGTTAGTATAATATGTTATCACAATTTAATGACAAAACAAAACAATCAATCTAATTGAATATGATAAAATATAGGTAAATATAATTTTAAGGAGGAGCTTTAATGCCTAAAAACATCAATATTTACTTTGTTCGCCATGGACAAACGTTCTTAAATCACTATAATCGAATTCAAGGAATCATCAATGCTCCCTTGACTGAAAGTGGCATTCAAGATGCTATTAATGCTGGTAAAAGACTTAGTTCGATCAACTTTGCTGCAGCTTACTCTAGTGATGCTCCAAGAGCAATTCAAACTGCTAAATATATCCTAAAAGCCAATCCAAATGATATCGAAGAACCAGTTGTTGACACTGCCTTTCGAGAAGAAAATTTTGGGTATTTTGAAGGAAGTGATTCTGGATTAGCATGGCACATCATTGGTGGAGCTAAGGGATTTGATACCTATAATGAAATGATTGCTAAACTTACGATGGGGGGAGCCGTGGATATGATTGCTAAAGCAGATCCTTATGGAGATGCTGAAAGTGATGCCGACATTAAAAAACGGTTCGAACCTGGGCTTAAGCGAGTAATTGATAATGCCAAAGATGGTGATGACGTTTTAGTTGCTGCTCATGGCAGTATCATTCGTTGGATCACTAGTAAATACAATCCATCAATTGATGTCGCTATTGGACCCAAAAATGGTAGTGTTACTAAAATGGAAGTTCGCGGTTCAGATATTAAGGTCGTTTCATATAACAAAGTTGATTAGAAATGGTTTAATAAAATGGTTTTAAATTAACTCACAAAAAAGATGACTTTTGGGATACACTCCCAAAGCCATCTTTTTTATTTGTTTTGATATCGATTTTTATAAAATTCAACTTCACTTGAAGTTGCTCGTACAAAGTGACGCGGTGCAATTTCAACTAATGTTCTTTCTTGACCATCATTTTCTTTACTATCGTCATAATCAATAATATGACGATGGCGTTCTTCTTCCGGATCAGGAACTGGAACAGCAGATAATAGACTTCTTGTATAGTCATGCAACGGATGATCATATAGATCGTCTGAATCAGCAACTTCTAAGAGCTTTCCTTGATGCATCACGCCAATTCGATCACTGATATATTTAACCATCGATAAATCGTGAGCAATAAATAGATAAGTAAGTCCCTTATCTCTTTGAAGCCGCTTCATTAAATTCACGACTTGAGCTTGAATCGAAACATCCAAAGCTGAGATTGGTTCATCGGCAATAATAAACTTAGGATTAACAGCTAAAGCACGAGCAATTCCAATCCGCTGACGTTGCCCTCCAGAAAACTCATGCGGATATCTAGTAGTATGTTCCTTATTCAATCCAACTGTTTCTAAAAGATCATTGACCATTTGGTTTCGTTCCTCATTGTCTTTGGCTAAATGGTTAATGTCAATTCCTTCGGCAATGATGTCACGAACCTTCATTCGTGGATTCAAGGAAGCATACGGGTCTTGAAAAATCATTTGAATATCTTGATGAAATTTTTGCTTATCAGCTTTACTTTTTAATTTTGAGACATCTTGTCCCTCGAACACAATTTTACCGGCAGTTGGGTCATACAAATGAATAATGGCTCGGCCCGTTGTTGTTTTTCCAGAACCAGATTCACCAACTAATCCAAACGTTTCCCCTTCATAAATATGCATACTCAAATCGTCAACAGCTCTAACTTCGTCTTTTTTCCCTTGATCAAAATACTGCTTCAAATTAGAAACTTCTAAAATTTTTTTCGCATCTTTATTCAGCATTTAATTCACCACCATTTCGTGCAAATTTATGTTGCCGTTCAACAATTACATCCGGCGGGGTTACCTTTGGGGCTCTGTTATCTAATAACCATGTTGCTGCATAATGAGTATCGCTGACCTTGAAAAATGGCGGCTGTTCAATAGTATCGATTTTTAAAGCATATTTATTTCGCGCAGCAAATGCATCCCCAGTTGGTGGATCTAATAAATCTGGTGGCGTTCCTGGAATTGATGGTAAAACATCACTATTAGTATTCAATGTTGGCATTGAGCTTAATAACCCCCAAGTATAAGGATGTTTAGGGTCATAAAAAATTTCATCAACCGTTCCATATTCAACAATTTTACCAGCATACATAACTTCAACTCGATCAGCAATTCCAGCAACTACTCCTAAATCATGGGTAATAAAAATGATTGAAGTATTAACTTCTTTTTGTAATTTTTTCATCAATTCAATAATCTTAGCTTGAATCGTTACATCCAAAGCTGTTGTTGGTTCATCTGCAATAATAATTTCTGGAGCATTGATCAATGCAATTGCGATCACAATTCTTTGTCGCATCCCACCAGAAAATTGATGCGGATAATCATTAATTCGATTCTTCGCATTTTCAATCCCTACTTGTTCCATCATTCGTAACGCTTTTGCCATTGCATCTTTACGACTTAGATGTTGATGAATAATTAGTGGTTCAGCAATCTGCTTGCCAACTTTCATGGTGGGATCTAATGATGTCATTGGATCTTGGAAAATTTCAGCAATCTTATTTCCCCGAATCGAACTCATTTCTTGATTACTAATCTTTAATAGATCTTTGCCATGAAACATAATCTGACCAGCTGCAATCTCAGCATTATTATCCATCAATCTTAAAATGGAACGCGTTGCCACTGTTTTTCCGGAACCAGATTCACCAACAATTGCTAATGTTTCTCCCCTTTTAAGATCAAAACTAACATTACGAATTGCTTGGACCTTTCCAGCGTAGGTTTTAAAGTTAACTTCCAGATTACGTACCTCTAAAATGTTGTCTTCTTTTGGCATCTAACTTTCCTCCTACTCTCTAGACTTTGGATCAAATGCATCGCGCATTCCATCTCCTAGAACGTTAAAGGCAATCATCAATACAGATAATACAATTGCGGGTTCCCACATTTGATATGGTAGGAACTGAAAATTACTCTGCCCATTACTGATCAACGTTCCCAATGAAGCCCCTGGGGTTTTGATTCCGATCCCAATATACGATAGGAAAGCTTCAAAGAAAATGGCATTGGGGATCGTAAACATCGTATTGATAATAATGACACTTAAAGTGTTCGGTAGTAAGTGCTTGATTGCAATTTTAACTGGCGATTCTCCGAGGGTTCGGGAAGCTAAAACGAATTCACGATTCTTCAGCTCTAAAGTTTGAGCCCGAACTAAACGTGCCATGTTGATCCAACTGGTAATCGCAATTGCTAAGATGATTGATAACATTCCTGGTTTTAAAATTAAAATTAATAAAATCATAATTACCAAATTAGGGATTGAAAGCAAAATTTCAATAAACCGTTGCATTACAATATCGACTTTACCGCCGATCCAGCCAGAGACTAAACCATAAACGACCCCAATTGTTAAATCAAAGAAAGTCGCAACAACCGCAATCGTCAAAGAAATTCGCGTTCCATAAAGGATTCGAGAAAGTAAGTCCCGACCTAAATAGTCGCTTCCTAAAAGATAATAGACATTTTTAGCAACATGCGCTTGTGCATACGCATCAACTCGTTGTCCCCCTTGAACGATGGTCCCATTCAAACCAGGAATGTCGATCCAGGGCAATTTAGGTGGTAAATTGGCATAGTTAGGATGCACCGTATTAGGATTAGCAGGAGTCCAAAGAAGCGAGCCAAATGCAACCACAAATAAAATAATCAAGAGCCACAAGGAAATCATCGCAGCTCGATTATGTTTTAGTCGGCGCCACGAGTCTTGCATAAAGGTCAATGAAGGAGCGGTTATCTTTTCGCGATCGATATGACTCCGCTCTTGATCAGTTAGTGGAGTAAACGCATCTGTTGGTAATTTTTGCTTATCTGACATTTTTTACTCCTTTCCTTTAATTCGAATTCGGGGATCAACGATTCCATAAATCACATCGGTGATCAATAATATGACACATAACATAAAGCTATAAACAATCGTCAATCCCATTATTGTAGGATAGTCGTTCGTTAATACGGATTTAACAAATTGTTCTCCGATTCCTGGAATCGAGAAAACATTTTCAACAACCATTGAACCAGTCATAATATTGACTGCTAATGGTCCAATAACCGTAATTAAAGAAATTAAGCTGTTTCGTAACGCATGGTGATAAATAATTCCAACTTGTTTCAAGCCCTTGGCTTTTGCCAACTCAATATAATCAGAATTTAAAACATCAATCATTTCCGTTCGAACGAACCGTGCTGACTCTGCAAATGGTAACGCTGCTAAGGCTAACGTTGGTAAGACCGTTGACATCCAACCATTCCAACCTGCTAACGGAAATAATCGTAGTCTTAATCCGAACCAATTCTGAAGAACGATCGCGAGTACGAATGATGGGACAGAAACTCCCAATACTGCAACGATCGTTGCAATAGTATCGATCCATGTATTGTGTTTAATTGCTCCAGCAGAACCAACCACTATTCCTAATAGAATTCCAATAATCATTGCTTGAGCTCCTAATTGAAGAGAAACCCCAATTCGGCTCTTGATCAAATAGGATACTGGTTGGTCACTAAATTGAAAGGATGTTCCGAAATTACCGTGAACCGCATTGACCAAATAATTAATATATTGTTGCCATAACGGTTTATCTAAACCGTATTGTTTATAAATTAAATGAATTTCGCTATGACTTAATTTATCTTGGTTCGTTAATGGTGTCCCTGGCATGATCTTCATCAAAAAGAACGTCACCGTTGTTACAATAAATAACGTTAAGACCAGATAAAAAATTCTTTTGGCTAAATATTTGGCCATCTAACATTCACTCCTTACTAAATATTTAATAATTTATATTATACCCGATTAAATTGATATCCAGAATCTAGTTCGATTAAGAATTTTAATTTAACCTGCTTTATTATTCCACACTCATAAAACGAAAGTCCCATTGCCCTCCAGTCTGAGAAACGCCGAGTCCCTTCACTCTTGATTTAATCACTTGTGGTTGAACTTTTTGATATAACGGAACAATTGCAACTTTTCTTTGTAAGATTTGATCAGCTTTAATCATATCCTGCCATCTTTTTTGCGGATGTTCAGCATCTTTATTCTCAGCTAGTTCGTAATTCTTCTCGAATTCGGCATCATTCCATTTACCATAATTATAAGGACTATTTTTCGAATTCAATTGTAAGAAATCAATTGGATCTGGATAATTCGCAAACCAACTCGTTACTAAAATATCAAATTGTCCTTTTTGACTATGGATAAGTTGTGTCCTAAAAGAGTAGTGTTTTTTGTTAACATTTAATCCTGGTAACTTATTTAATTCTGATTTAACAAAATTAAGCGTTGATTTACCAGTCGGCGTATCATCAGATAACATCTCTAGGTTCAAGCTCTTTTTCCCTAGTTCTGATAATCCGAGACGGAATTGTTTCTGAGCTGCAGAAAAATTATAACCATTTAATCCCTTAATCGTGGAAGCCTTGTAAAAACTAGTTCCATTTAAAGACCCTAAATTATGAGGAATATTGTTAGTAATTGGAATTGAATCGTCACCTAAAGCAGAAGATGTTAGTTTTTCGCGGTCTATTGCCATCGAGATGGCTTTTCGGATATGAATATTTCGTAAAGCTGGATTTTTTCTATAATTAAAAGCTAAATAAACCGTTGCTGCTGGATATCGAAAATGTAACTCAGAATCATCCTTGAACTTAGCCACCCGGTCTGATTCATTCAAAATCATTTCATCTAAAATCCCACTTTGATACTCGTTCAAGCCAGTATTACCATTTTTGACAAGATTAATTCTAATTCGCTCTAATTTAGTTTCATTATTTGCATAATAATTTTTATTCCGAACCAAATTCCAACTAGTACTATCATGTTTCCAATTCGTAACCTTAAATGGACCGCTATAAATCATCTTATTGCTCTGCGTACCATATTTACTACCATATTTTTGAACGATCGTTTTACTTTGCGGTCCCAATGGAGCAAGCGCTAAGATATATTTAAAATCTGGTTGTGGTTTCGACAGCTGATAGACCACGGTATATTTACCATCTGCTTTAACTCCTAGTGCTTGAATTGGGAGTCGCTTTGTTATCACTTTTTCATAATTCTTGAGATGATTCAACAATGATGATCCCTGAGAATTAGTTTTGGGATCAACAGTTCTTTGGACCCCATAAACAAAATCACGTGCAGTTAGCTGCTTCCCATTACTCCACTTCGTTTTTCTTAAATGAAATGTATATGTTTTTCCATTCTGACTAACATGATAATCTTTGGCTAATCCCATTGTTAATCTATTTTGATTCCCATTAACTAATAATCCTTGATTACTATTTTGGAGGGTAGTTGCACTGATTTGATTGGTTGCTTTAGATGGATCTAGGGTAGGGAGATTCGCACTTGTTGCCCAATTAATGGTTTTTAATTGTTTTCCTTGATCACTATTATAATTTTGCCCACAAGCAGTTAATCCAACAGCGGAAAGTAAAATCACAGTTCCAATGGCAAAAACAGCACTCAACTTCATCTCAATTCCTCCTTGTTGGTAATATTATGTAAATCACTTATAATAGGTTGATAGTATAGTAATTCTAGCATTAAATTGTACACTAGACAATGAATGAACCTGTTGAACACCACAAAAACAAGTAAAAAATTAAGGAGAACAAAATGCAAGAAATTGATTTAGACCATAAAACACCCATCATTACCATCGGCTTAAACGTTAAAGATGATCATTTTGATTATTCAATGCAAGAACTAAACAATTTAGCCGTCGCTAATAACATGGAAGTTGTAGATACCATCACTCAAAAAGCAGATCATATTGATTCTGGAACTTATTTTGGAAAGGGAAAAGTTGAACAAATTGCTGAAATGGTGAAAGTTCATGGCGTTGACACTGTCGTTGCGAACGATGAACTAAGTCCTAGTCAAATTCGAAATTTAGAAAATCGAACGGAAGCCAAAATAATCGATCGAACTGGACTCATTCTTGAAATTTTTTCTAATCGGGCGCAAACCCATGAAGCAAAACTCCAAGTTCAATTAGCTCGTTTACAATACCAACTTCCGCGCCTTCACACTAGTGCTAGTCAACGATTAGATCAACAAACTGGGGCTGGTGGAGGTGGATTTACCAGTCGTGGAGCTGGTGAATCCAAATTGGAAATGAATCGCCGAACGATTCAAAATCACATTACCCATATTAAAAATGAATTAAAAGCCATTGCGGTTGCTGATAAAACTAAAACCCAGCGTCGTGAAAAACAACCATTTCCATCCGTTGGACTAGTTGGGTATACGAATGCTGGTAAATCAACGATTATGAATGAATTAGTAACTCGTTATGGAATGAAAACTGATAAAACTGTCATGACTAAAAACATGCTCTTTGCTACGCTAGATACCAGCGTTCGGAAATTGATTTTTCCTGATAACAAGCAACTAACTCTTAGTGATACGGTTGGATTCGTCAGTCGTTTACCCCATCAATTAGTAAATGCCTTTCGTTCCACTTTAGCAGCTGCCAAAAATGCTGACTTATTAGTTCAAGTTGTTGACAGCTCTGATCCTGATCGCCAGGTAATGATCGAGACCACTAACGATACTTTAAATCAAATTGGCGTCACTGATGTTCCAATGATCACCGTTTATAATAAAGCAGATTTAACGGATGATCATTATCCATTCCGAGAAGGAAATAACATCATCATTTCTGCTAAGGATGAAAAATCGATCGATGAATTAATTGCGATGATAAAAGAACAGGTCTTTCATAACTACGTCACAAAAGATTTCTTGATTCCCTTTGATAAGGGCCAAATTGTTAATCAATTGAATCAAGAAAGTAACGTTTTAAAAACTGCATACCAAGACGATGGAACTCGTTTGACTGTGGAATTACCTGAACGTGATGTTGCTAAATATAATAAATATCTGACAAAATAAAAAAGTTATCCTAATCAGATAACTTTTTTATTTTTGATTATTTTTAATCAAAGGCGAATCATATTCTTTACCAAACCACTTTTGAGTAATTTTCTTTAATTCACCGTCTTTTGCCATTTGATTTAAGGACCGATTAATTTTTTGACGTAGAGTTACGTCTCCTTTTCGCATCCCGACCGCAAATTCAGATCGAGCAAATGGACCATTAAAGGTATAATATTTCTTGGCGTTTGATTGGTGGCGAATATAATAACCAGCATAAGTACTATCAATCAATAGGCCTTGAATTCGTTTCGCATTTAAATCAATAAAGGCATCTGTGAACGAATCATATAAAATAGCTGACTTATTTTTAACTTTATTTTTGAGTAACTTTGGTTGAGCATCAAAATTAATTAAATCTGCAGATCCATTTTGGGTTCCAATTACCTTGTTTTTCATATCTGATAATTTACGAATCTTAGATTGTTTTAAGGTTACTAATTCCTCATCGTTGTACAAATAAGGTTCAGAAAAAGCAATCTGTTTCTTTCGTTCTGGCGTAATCGTAAATCCGTTCCAAATCAAATCAATCGTTCCATTTCGTAATTCAGTGACGTTCATCGACCAATCAATCGGTTGAAAGGAAACTTTAATTCCATAACGTTTAAAGACTTCTTTAGCAAGATCAACATCGTATCCGGTAATCTTACCACCCTTCGTTTCAAACCCAAAGGGAACAAAACTATCATCCAACCCAACGACGATTTCTTTTTTGGCTTTAATCTTATCCCAAGTATTTTCAGTTTCAGATCGTTGCACTACTGACTGACATCCACTAAGTGGAATCACAGTTATCAGTAATAATGCAATGGCTAACCATTTAAATCCTTTTTTCATCCCATTTCCTCCTTAATTAAAAGGCGTTACTGTTAACATGTTATCTGCAATCTTTTTAGCAAATTCCATGTCATGAGTAACCACAATTTGAGTTACTTGGGTTTTCTTTAATTCTAAAATAATCTTAGCAACTTCATTTCTTAAATTAGGATCCAATGCCGAGGTTGGTTCATCGTAACAAATAATTTTGGGATTCATTGCTAACGCACGCACAATTGCCACCCGTTGCTTTTGCCCACCAGATAATTGATATGGATAAAGATTTTCTTTTCCATTCAAATTTAACTTATTCAAAAGTTCTTGACCGACTTGTTCAGCATCCGCCTTTGATTTTTTTAATACTAACGTTGGGGCTAAAGTTATGTTTTGCATAACTGTTAAATTCGGAAACAATTGAAAATCTTGAAAAACAACTCCAATCACGTTATTATCCTTAGCCATTGGATCAAACGGTTTCCCATCTAAAATAAATTGACCGGTATTAACGGCTTCAAGACCACTGATACATCTTAATAACGTTGTTTTACCAGCTCCAGATGGTCCCACAATACAAGTAATTTGATTATCTGGAATCTTAGCGTTCAATTTATCAATAATCGTTTTATCACCGAACCGTTTTGTAATATTTTTTAGTTCAAGCATCTTAGTTTCCCCCTTTTATTTCCAATTTCCAAAACGACCTTCTACTTTTCGTAAACAGAAAGTTAAAATTGCTGTTAATAATAAATAGATAACTGCTACCAATACTAATGGAATCAAAGTTACATCCCGAGCAGAAGCCACATTTCCAGCTCTTAATAGATCCCCAATTCCAATTACATAGACTAAAGATGAATCTTTAACTAAGTTAATAACTTCATTTCCAATTGACGGGATTACGATTTTAATTACTTGAGGAACAATAATTTTTCTAAAAGTTTGCCAATAGCTCAATCGTAATACCTTAGCACTTTCGTATTGTCCCTTTGGAATTGATTGAAGCCCGCCACGGAAAATTTCAGCAAAATAGGCCGTGTAATTTAAAATGAAGGCAAATAATGCCGCATCAAATCTTGGAAAAACAATTTGCACTCCTGGTAACATTGGCAACCCGTAAAAAACAAAAATCAATTGTAATAGTAATGGTGTTCCCCGCATGATCCAAACATAAAATTTTAATACATCTGCCAATGGTTTAAACTTCGATGTTAAACCAACCCCAGCAATAATTCCTAATGGAATTGAACAAATTAAGGTGAAAAAGAAAATCTGTAAAGTAACTTTTACCCCTGACAATAATGAAGGTAAAATCTCAGTAATATAATTGAACATTTTAAAACCCCTCTCTAAAATAAAAACGCCCACTTAGAAATTAATCTAAGAGGACGTTAATTAACGTGGTGCCACCTCAGTTCATAGTTCATTCACATGAACTATCTCTGTGAGTTCAATAAATAAAAAATCCCCTTAGGCAAAAAAGCCTAAGAGGACGAGTGAATCGCGGTTCCACCTCAAATTTTTTCATTGTTCACACAATGAAACTCAATGAGTTTATTTACTAAACTTCAACAATAACGCGTTTAACCGGAAATTTTCTACTAGAATTCAAAAATATCGACTCACAGGTGTGAAGAATAACTTAATTTGCCTATATCCCATCATCATAAGCTTTCTGAAGAATTAAATAAATTCCATTCCTGATCAACATCTTTATTCTTTTTTAATGATTATATCTAAATTATAATCAATCGTCAATATTTTTATTTTTTAAAAGCGATTCGTGCTCGAACGGCATAGTCTCCATAATTACTCATTGGTTCATTTCTGCCCATGGTAACATAGTTTCCGCCCACAAGAACCAATGAAGCCGGATATAGGTGAACTTGTTGGGTATTTAAAGAGGTAACAGATTGTAATCCAACACTTTGTAAAATGCCGACACGATAACAATGAGCCATATTTAATCCTGCATAAACAACATACTGTTGATTTTCCCATCGAATATCAAAGTAAGGGATTAACGCTCCTTTACCAATTGCATAAAGTGGTAAGTTGCCATTTCGACGTAGTTGTTGGAACAGTTGCTTTTGACTTTGGCCATTATAGTTAGTTTGTAATAAACCTTTTTGACGCATATCTTCAGCAACTCGATTGATCATTTGGGTATCTTGTTCATCTACTACTAGCTTTGCTGGTAGAACGTGTTGGGCTGGAAAATGGCCATTCAAATCATCATGATATGCATTTTGAATTCCATTTTCATTCGACATCACTCGATGAGGAGTTTCTTCAACATCTTCTTTTGGTTTAATATGCAAAATTTTTGCTAATTTAGCCGAAATATCGAACGGCGCTTGATATTTAGAAAAGAAATAATAGTAATTCAAATATAAATAATATCCAAAAATAAGGGCTACTAATAAAATTAGTCCCCCACGTAAATAGTATTGGTTCGCTAAAAAACGAAATGAAATATAAAATAGATAAAAAACACCTAGTGTTCCGGCAATATTATATACACGATTCTTTATCTTCGTATTCATGTTGATGTAACCCAAATACTGATTGATTAGATCTAAAAGACTAAACATTTTTTCACCTACTGTTCATTATCGTTACTGTTGCTGGTTTGAGTATCATTTTGCTTGGTTTGGTTATTTTGATCATTCTGTTCATTTTGATTCGATTTGGTTGATGAACTGGAACTATTACTGCTTTCACTACTCTTATTATCACTAGAACTCTGAGCTGACGAATTATCTGATTTAGAATGGTCAGAAGAACTTTCACTACTAGAATTATCCTTATTATCATCGTGATTGGAACTAGAGCTCGAGTTGGAACTGCTATCACGACTTTCTTTACTATCGTCACTGCTGCTATTCTTATTGTTCATTTTTTTATTTGACCGAGGTTGGTTAAAAGGTGAACGAGTTGGCTGACTCGTTTCCGGAGCTCCTTCTACGGAGTGGGTAATTTTATTATTCACAACGTTAGCTGCTCCAATCGCAAGTGAAATTGATAAAATTGCAAAAGGAGTCAGTAACGGTGGTGTTCGATGATCCATGTTTATTCATCCCTGTCATACGTATTATTTACTTTAAAATAGCAACTTTTAATTAACTTTGATTTAAGAATTAATTACTTTTTTAATAATTTTATCCAATTGTTTTTGGCAATGCGTCCAATTATCATTTTGGACAACGATTGCATGTCCCTTCAGTGATTCTGGGACATCGTAATCGCGTTGATTCGTCTTACTAGCTAATCGTTTCTGGATTTGTTGTTCAGAATCCCCACGTTTTTCCATCCTTAATTTAAGGATATTAGGATTTTTATTGCCAACCGTTAAAAATAAAACAATAATTCGATCATTCGTTTTTTCTAGATAAGAGCACGCTCCAGTTGTATCTAAAACAATACAAGCAAGGGGTGTCTTTTGCCATGCACTTTGGAGTCCCTCTTTAGAGGAACCATACTCCGCATTTGAATAGTGGACAGCTTCAAAATAATGATGCTTTTTAAAACTAACGGGAGTTTCAAAATAATAATCAACCCCGTTTTTTTCACCAACACGAGGCGCTCGAGTTGTATGTGTAATTACCCGAGTAACAGGGTAATGCTGACAAAGATAATGACAAACCGTTGTTTTCCCTGTCCCCGCTGCTCCAGTAATAATAAACAGCGTTTTTTTCATTATCAAAACTCCTATTTTTCTAAATACTTATTAACAGCTTCTAAAACAGGCTTTAAATTATCATAAGTTAACTGTTCTAACCCCTTTTGATAATCAAACCAACCGTAGTTACTGATTTCTTCTTTTTGGCGGGTTACGATTGCATCACTATCAACTTTAGCCGTATAGAAAACAACCTTCTTATGATGACCATTGGGCATATCATATTCTAGTTCCGTATTGAACTTAGTATCAGGATGAACATCCAAATTAGTTTCTTCTTTTGCTTCTCGAATTCCTGCTTGAAGATAATTTTCATTATTTTCATTATGTCCCTTTGGAAAACCCCAGAAATCACTAGTTGCACTTCTTAATAAAAGATATTCGATTTGATCATTTTCAATTCGATAAATAATAACGCCACCATCTTGTTCTGTAACCATTTTAAAGACTCCTCTTTGTTTTTTATTATGTGACAGCTTATAATTCATTATAACAAATTATAGGAGGGGTTCAGTATGAAAGACCATCAATTTGCTCTAATACCAACTGACTTTGACCAAGAAGTAAGTGAATTAAAAACGATTCATTTTCTTGAGTCAGATGAATGGAAACAACTGTCGACTACCACGTTATTTTCAAAGTTATTAGTTAAGACTCAAGTCAATCAGTCAACTACATCCCAAAAAGAAGCGATGCTCCATAATCTTCTGTTGGATGATCAACACAATGGTAGTCAAATTAGCACCTGTTCCCAAGTAAATGCCACTAATTTTTATAACGTTGCTCTTCAACTCCTTGGCTTTTTAGTCGAAACCGACTTTAAAATCGATCATTCAATCGATGCAATGCAAAAAATGAACCTCCCCATATATCAAAGTAATCACGAGAATTGGGATAATCAAGATTTGATTCAAGCTTGGTACTTATTATTGAACACTCGCGGTAAAAATGGCCAACCGTTCCTAGACGTTTTGGCAAGTCAGGGCTATTTTAAAGCATTCTCTGATTTACCACATCCGTTAGTGTTCAACGGTAAATCCCAAGCGGTCTTCGATACTGACAAGTTAATTCGTGAAGTCGTTTACGTCGAAGCTCCTCTCGATACTGATCATGATGGTAAACGTGATCTATTAAGAGTTGAAATTACTCGCCCTAGTGAAACTAACCAAGGCCTAAAAGTTCCCGTTATTTTTACTGCCAGTCCTTATAATCAAGGGACAAATGATGAAGATGGTTTAAAAATGACCCATAATGTTAACACTCCATTAAAACATAAACGACCTGGTGTTGAAACAATCAAAACAACTGAACGCCCTGACAATACCGCCATTCCTGAGAAAAGAAAAATTAAAAGTGAAACTGATTCAACAACCGAAACCTTTGAAGATGATTGGACGTATACTTTAAATGATTATTTCTTAGCCCGCGGATTCGCAGTTGCATATTCATCTGGAATCGGTACCAAATATTCTGATGGTTTCAGAACAACGGGTGACCAATTAGAAACGATTTCAACTACCGCCGTCATCGAATGGTTAACTGGAAACCGAGTTGCTTTCACGAACAAAACCGATAATCAGGCCATCAAAGCGTGGTGGTCAAATCATAACATTGGAATGACGGGACGGTCTTATTTAGGAACACTCCAAATTGCGGCAGCTGCCACTAACGTTAGTGGATTAAAGGCTTGCATTCCGGAAGCTGCCATCTCAAGTTGGTACGATTATTACCGGGAAAATGGACTGGTTGCAGCCCCTGGTGGTTTTCAAGGTGAAGATGCTGATGTTTTAGCCGAAGAAACGTTCAGTCGCCAACAAACAGCTGGTGACTATTGGCAAATTCACCAAAAATGGCAAACCCAACTTCAATCGATTGCGAAGGGTCAAGACCGGGATAGTGGTAATTATAATCAATTCTGGGACAATGCCAACTACATCAAAAGAATTAATCAAATCAATGCTGGCATGTTAATTGTTCATGGTTTAAATGATTGGAACGTAAAACCACGAAACTCAAATCATCTGTGGAAAAAAATTAACCAACTCGATGGTAAGCATAAAATTATTCTCCATCAAGGTGAACATATTTATATCAACAATTTTCAATCGATTGATTTTTCAGAAATTGCTAACTTATGGATGACAAAGCATTTGCTTAACGTCGATAACCAAGTAGAAACACACTTACCAAATGTCATGATTCAAGATAATGTGTTACCCCAAACATGGACGAGTTATTCCAATTGGGACCATTCAGAAAAACAAGAACTTTATCCACAGGCAAGTGGACAACTAACTAGGACCAAAAGTCCTCAAAAATTATTAAAATACCAGGATTCACTAACTCAAAATCAATTGATAGCCTATACTATCAACCAAAAGAACGGCGACTATACAAAATGGATCAATGATTTGTTCAATTCAGAATCGCCACTTACAAACCAACGATTATTATTTAAAACCAAACCGTTATCCACAGATATGTGGATAGATGGAACTGTCACGTTAAAATTAACAATTAAATCAGACCATCAAATTGGTCTTGTATCTGCTTTTTTGATTGATTATGGTGATGCTAAGCGCTTTACCATCACTCCACAAAACATTGGGATTGGAAATATTAATCTTGGTTATCATTGGCGAAAGGATACTTTAAGAGACTTTAAACTTCAAGACCACTCCACTCCATTCAAAAAAATCAGTGAAGCTCATTTAAATTTACAAAATATCAATGGTGCTGATAAAGTCAATGAAGTCATCCCCAACCATGCATATCATTGTCAATTCAACTTTCAACCAACATTTTATCACTTGCCAAAGGGGCGCCAATTAGGATTAGTTATTTGCGGAACTGATTTAACAACTACGATTCGTGATCTTGAACCGATAAATTACCAAATTGAGTTATCCACAAGCTGTTTACAAGTTCCATTTAAGCAAAAGTAATTGTCGAAATATTCATAATAGTGTTACGATTAATGTAATTTAACTTTGAAATGAGGTCATCAAAATGAAACAAGGTTCTAAAATTATTACTCTAGATAATGGCTATCACTTATGGACACACACTGATGGGAAAGGCCCAATTCACTTGTTAGCTCTTCATGGTGGTCCTGGTGGTTGTCATGAATATTGGGAAGATACTGCTGCACAATTAAAAAAACAAGGATTAGATGTTCAAGTTCATATGTACGATCAATTGGGTTCATGGTACTCTGATAATCCTGATTTTGATGATCCAAAAGTAAAAAAAGATGTCTTAACTTATGATTATTTCTTGAACGAAGTTGAAGAAGTTCGCCAAAAATTAGGAATCGATAAATTCTACTTAATTGGCCAATCATGGGGTGGATTGTTAGTACAACTCTATGCTGAAAATTTTGGTGAACACCTTAAAGGTGCCATTATTTCATCAATGGTCGATGATATTGATGATTACACTAAACATTTAAATCAAATTCGCGAAAAAGAATTCTCTCCAGACGAATTAGCATTCATGCAAAAATGTGAAAAAGAAAACACTTACGATAATAAACGTTATCAACAGGATGTGGATAAGTTAAACCGAGGTTACATTGATCGTAAACAACCTGCTGCGATTTCCCATCTTAGAGATATTTCTAATACTACAATTTACAATGCCTTCCAAGGTGATAATGAATTTGTTATCACTGGTAAACTGGGTGAATGGCATAATACTGATAAATTAAAGGATATCAAAGTTCCCACTCTTGTCACTTTTGGTGAACATGAATCCATGCCCATTGAAACTGGAAAACGAATGGCTAAAATGATTCCAAACGCTAAGTTCGTTTCAACACCTAATGGTGGTCATCATCATATGATCGATAATGCACCTGTTTACTATAAACATCTCGCAGATTATATCCGTGAAGTTGAAGCCGGCACTTTTAACAAGTAATCTTATAATCAAAAAACGCTCCGTCACATTTGACGAAGCGTTTTTTTAATGTTGTTTTTTAAATTGATTATACCCATTCATAAAAGCTACGATTTCATTCAAACGTCCTCTAAGCAGTTTGTTCAAAAATTGCCAAAATTTAATCGGATAAAGTTTAAATCTTTTCTCAGCTTTAAAATCTTTTTCTGCTTGTGAGTAACCTTGTTCAAAATCTTTACCAGCGTTTGGATTAAACTTTTGTTCGTAATTTGAATATTGATTATTATAATCACCATTTTGATAGTGTTTCTTGATATTATCATGAATGTCTTTTAACATCATTTTACCTCGCTTCCGATCAATTTAATGTTATAATTCAGCATAAAAGGAGTGATCATTTGTTAGATATTGAAAAATACAAAGCCGCTCTAGAACATGAATCACCAGATGCTGTTTTGGGCAGCATCATGAATGAATTAAAATTTCCAAAGTTAGATGGAATCGGAGATGCTTGCGACATTGCTAATTCATTTCATAATAAACATGATTTAAATTTAATTGACCTTAACCAACCAATGTTTTTTAATTATCAACATCACCGTCTCATTAATAAGCAAGATGTATTGAATTTATTAAAACAATTCAAGTAAAAACGCCAACGACAATTATCGTTGACGTTTTTGTTTATTCCGGACGATCCTTTAAACTTAGTTTTTCAATATTCAAGATCTTGTTGACTAAATTATCATAAAAATCAGTTTCGTGACTAACAATAATCACGTTTCCAGGGAAACGATCAATTGCTTGTTTTAATGACTCCTTAGTTTCATCATCCAAGTGATTCGTTGGTTCATCCATGATCAAAAAGTTACTTGGCACAAATTCAGCTAACGTTAACTTAACCTTCATTTGTTCCCCACCAGAAAGTTCTTTAATAGGCTTCATGGCATTATCAGAAGTTAATCCACATTTAGCTAATTTTGTTCGAATATCTTTTGGTGATAATTGATCATTTTTATTTTGAACGATTTGGATTGGTGTTTCCATTCCATTTGACCAAACTAAATCTTGACTAAAATAGTTCACTTTGGCAGATGGCGAGAATGTCGCCTTTCCACCTAATGGTTTAATAATTCCCAAAATACTCTTAATCAAGGTTGATTTACCAACCCCATTAAAACCTTTCAAGCCGATTTTTTCATCGGTCGTTACTGAGAAAGTAATTGGCTTAAGTAACGGTTTGTCATATCCAACTGATAAGTTCTCTACCCGTAGTGCATTTTGCGAACCAGTATCAATATATGGAAAATCAAAATGGGCATGCACATTACTTGAAGGTGGATCAATTTGATCCATTCGCGCTAATTTCTTTTCCCGAGACTTAGCCATCTTGGAACGAGACCCAGCCTTATTCTTTCGAATAAAGTTCTTGTCCTTTTCGATTTCAATCTGTTGCTTATCGTAAGCTTTCTTTTGAGCTTTTTCGCGTTCATCTTTTTGACGCATTGCTTGTTTAAAGCTGCCGCGATACATATTGATTTGGCCAAAGGCAACATTTAAAATACAGTTCGTAACTTGATCTAAGAATCCGTAATCATGAGAAACGACCATAAACGTTCCATCAAATGAATTTAAGAAATCCACTAGCCAAGCAATGTGGGCCACATCCAAATAATTGGTTGGTTCATCTAACAGAATTACGTCTGGATGTTCCAAAATTAATTTTGCCAAAATCACCTTGGAACGTTGTCCACCACTCATTTCATCAACACGGTGATCATTGCCCATTGAATCTAAGCCTAAACCACTCATAACCTGATTGATTTTAGTATCAATATCATAAAAATGATTGGCTTCTAAGTCTTCTTGAATTCGACCAGCTTGCTCAAGCAACTTATCATCCATTGTCGTTGCATAATCTTCATACAATTTTGACATATGGGCTTCCATATCATAGAGATTTTGATAAGCCGTGTGAAGGAATTGAATCAAAGTCATCCCTTCTGGAATATCAGCATATTGGTCTAGATATCCAATTGAAACATTATTTTGCCAATTAATTTTCCCGGTCAAGGGTAACTCGGTTCCGGTGATAATTTTTATTAAGGTACTTTTTCCTACCCCGTTTTGACCAACAATTCCCATATGATCACCCTTGTTCAATTGAAAACTGGCATCTTCATATAAGGTCTTATCAGCAAAACTCATACTTAAATCACTAACTTCTAAGAGCGCCACTGTAATCCTCCTCTATTTTTAATCAATGTTTTAATTGTAACCTTAAAAAGGGGTTTTGACTAGCTTATGCTATAATATTCATCGAAGAAAGGATGTTTTAAATGAAAATTAAAGATATTGATCATTTAACAATTATCGCAAACGACTTAAATCAAATGATGCGTTTTTACCATGAAGTCTTCGATCTTCCAGTCATTAAAGAATCTGATGAAGTCTTAGAACTTCAACTCGGCCATCAAAAATTAATTTTTACCAAACAGGCCCCTGTGAATCCTAAAAATAACATTGCTGGTTCTGCCAATTTTTGTATTATTACCAAGGATTCTTTGAAGGATGTTACCAATCATCTTGCCAATTATGGTGTTGAAATCGTGAAGGGACCTATTGAAACTCGTGGCGCAAATGGAATGATGAATGCTGTTTTTGTAAATGATCCCGATGGCAACGTTATTGAAGTGTGCGAATATGTTCGTTAAAAAATTTCCTAGTTGGTTGGTATATCCAATCAATATTCTTCGATTTATATGCTGGCTAATAATTTATGGAATCGATTCTCTGATCCTAATTGCAGCAGTAGCAATTAAGCCTGGAATCCAACAAGATAAATTATTGATTCTTTTTGTCATCTATACCCTTATTTCATTAGCAGGATTGATATTTAGTTACCATAAACAACTAACCAAAATAAAATATTGGAACTCAAAACCATTTAACTTTAAACAATTTTGGACCATTATAATCTTTGGAATCATTATCATGGGAATTCAAATCGGTTGGGAATTACTGATCCAACACCAATTCCTTAATACTCCTAATAATCAACAAATCATTGATCAGCAATACCGGTTGTCTCCATTTTGGAATCAACTTGATTCAATCGTTATTGCCCCTATCTTTGAAGAATTGATTTTCCGAGGGTTGTTTTTCAATTACTTTATTCACAATTTCACTCGGCTGAATCAAATCATTGGTTTGATCGTTAGTTCATTATTATTTGGTTATGCCCACGAACTAAGTTTTGACCCCACGATGCTTTTATATTCGCTAGGCGGATTAGTTCTTGGATGCTGCTATCTTCATTTTCGTGATATTCGTTATAGTATTGGAATTCATATTTTTAATAATTTATTTGCCATCTTGTAATGCCTATTATTAAGCCCATCTTCCCGCCAGATGGGCTTTTTATAATCATATTTTACCCGATTATTTTTTTACAACTCTAAATATATTTGATAACATATAATTCATAGATATTTGAAAGGAGAACTATGAGTAAAAATAAAAGTAAAAAAATAGGTTTGTTTGAAATCGTGATGTTAGGGCTTAGTTCCATTATTGGTTCTGGTTGGTTGTTCGGTTCTTGGGAGGCTTCTAAAGTTGCCGGCCCTGCCGCCATTCTTTCCTGGATCATTGGAGCGGTCGTTATTGGATCGATTGCATTTAACTACATTGAATTAGGAACCATGTTTCCAGAAAGTGGGGGAATGAGTAAATATGCTCAGTACTCTCACGGTTCATTATTAGGTTTCATTGCCGCTTGGGCTAATTGGGTTTCATTGGTTACGTTAATTCCAATTGAAGCTGTTGCTGCTGTTCAATACATGAGTAGCTGGCCATGGTCATGGGCTAATTGGACAAAAGGATTCTTAAGTAATGGTGAAATTTCCAATGAAGGTTTACTGATTGTCTTTTTATTCATTCTTGTCTTTACTTTATTAAACTATTGGTCTGTTAATTTATTAGCTAAGTTCACAAGTGTTATTTCCATCTTTAAGTTAGTAATTCCGTTATTAACGATTATCTTATTACTAATGTCTGGATTCAACGCTGGGAACTTAGTTGGTGAACACATTGGTGGATTTATGCCATATGGTAGTGCTGCTATCTTTGCTGCCACTACTTCTTCCGGGATTATCTTCTCATATAACGCTTTCCAAGTTGTTATTAATATGGGACGAGAAATCCAAAACCCAAAGAAAAACATTGCACGTGGAATTATTATTTCATTATCAATTAGTGCTGTAATTTACATTCTTTTACAATTCACATTTATCGGTGTTATTCCTGATAACAAATTGGTTAATGGCTGGCATGGAGTTAACTTTGAATCCCCATTTGCTGATTTAGCCATTTTATTAAATGTTTCATGGTTATCAGTATTGCTATACATGGATGCATTCATCTCACCATTTGGGACTGGAGTTTCATTCGTTGCCCAAACTGGTAGAACTTTAGCTGCGATGGTATCTAACGAACATATGCCTAAGTTCTTAGGTAAGATCAACAAACGTTGGGGTGTACCTCGGGTTGCTATGATCGTTAACTTATTCGTTAGTGTGGCCCTAGTTGCTGCATTTAGAAGTTGGGGTACTTTAGCTAGTGTTATTTCTACTTCAACTTTAATCGCTTATCTTACGGGTCCAGTTACGGTTACCACTTTAAGAAGAATTGCTCCTAATTTCAAACGACCAATTCGTTTGAAGATGCTACAATTCATGGCTCCATTTGCTTTCGTATTAGCTAGTTTAGCTACTTACTGGGCAATGTGGCCTACGACCGTTAAGGTTATTGGAGTTATTCTATTAGGATTACCATTCTTCTTCTACTTTGAATGGAAAGCTCACTGGAAGGAAACTAAGAAACAATTCATTAGTAGTTTATGGATGATCGTTTACTTAATCTTCTTATCAGTCATTTCTTATCTTGGTAGTTCTAGTTTTGGTGGAATCAACGCCATTCCTTATCCATTCGACTTTATCGTAATTATTATTGCTGCATTAATTTTCTACTTCTGGGGAATTTCAAGTTACAGTTTCCAAACCGACGAAGACCTTGAAAAAGCTGAAGAAGTTAATAATACAGTTGATATTAATATGGGACAAGACAATACAGAAAACAAATAATATCTAACCAAAAGGATTCTCAATTTGAGGATCCTTTTTATCTTGACAATTGAAAAACCTTATATTATCATTAATACAATCTTAAAACGAAGAAAGGAGAAAGGACTAATGAACAATTATGATATTAAAATGAATGTTCGTTGGCAAAACCGGTGATCAAGTCGTAATCAATTTAGATACGACTTGAACTTACGCAAGTTTAAGCGTATCTAAACCGGCTCCTTTCTCATGCAAAAAGCGCCCGTTTGGATAACAAACTCCGTTCCGGGCATAACAAACAAGTGTCATGCTTAGAACTAAGTATGGCGCTTTTTTTATTGCTTTGTTCAAGTTAATTATTTATTAAGGAGTTTTAGAATATGAAAAGATTGTACGCAGCAATTGCGATTATCCTTGTTTTTCTAGGCTTTGCCTACGTTAAAGAAAATCAATCAAGTAACTCATTTTCAGATAATAGCAAGGTCAAAACCGTTGGAATCCTCCAATTGATGTCCCATCCTTCTCTAGATGCCATTCATCATGGAATCATAGCTGGATTAAAAGATAAGGGATACACCGTTGGTAAGAACCTTAAGATCGATTATCAAAATGCGCAAAATGACCAAGGAAATTTAAAAACCATGAGTAGTCGCTTTGCGAATGAAAATTTAGATGCTTCGATTGGAATCGCAACCCCTTCTGCTCAGGCATTAGCTAATACGATTAACAAACGTCCCGTTATCATGGGAGCAATTAGTGATCCAGTTGGTGCTGGTTTAGTTAAGAACTTGAATCATCCAGGCAACAACGTAACTGGGGTTCAAAATGGGTTCCCAATTCAAAAACAATTTGATGTTATGAAAGCAATCATGCCCCATCTTAAAAAATTAGGAATCATCTATACATCTAGTGATCCTTCCGCAACTGCTCAAGCTAAAATGGTTAAAGCGATGTGTAAAAAAGAGGGTATCACTTTGAAAGCTTTCACAATTGCTAATTCAAATGATTTAAATCAAGTTTCTGAATCAATGGATGGTAAAGTTCAAGCTGTCATTGTTACTAACGACAATACAATTGCTAGTGCAATGCCAACATTGATTGCAAACACAAATAAGGCAAAGATTCCTGTATTTCCTGCTGTTGATCTAATGGTCAAAGCTGGAGGCCTAGCAACCTATGGAGTTGACCAATTTGGAATGGGAGTTGCAATTGGAAAGATGACAGCCGATGTCATTTCTGGTAAAGCTGATCCATCTAAAACTGCTGTTGACCGTTACCAAGCTGGTAAAGTAATCATTAATCGAGCAGAAGCAAAGAAACTTGGAATTAAAATTCCTGCTAAATTAATGAAAGAAGCAAGAAGTAAAGGAGTTGTTTATTAATGAGTGTTATTGTCTCTGCAATTGGTCAAGGGCTCTTATGGGCTGTTTTGGGAATTGGCTTGTTCTTAACATTTCGAATTTTAGATTTTCCTGATATGACTGTCGAAGGAACTTTCCCAATGGGCGCTGCAACAGGTGTTGCTGCAATTGCTCACGGTTATTCACCAATCGTTGCCACACTTCTCGCATTTGTTGTTGGCTGCATTGCTGGTGCTATCACTGGCCTTTTATTCACAAAAGCAAAGATTCCTGCTCTTCTAGCTGGGATTTTAGTTATGACTGCTGCCTATTCAATTAATTTAAGAATTATGGGCCAAGCTAATATATCATTACTTGGAAAACCAAATTTATTAAATGCTAAAATTTTCAGTGGACTTCCCGCTTACTTTAACAGCGTTGCACTTGGAATGATCGTCATTATTATCATCATTGGATTGCTAGTTTACTTTCTCCAAACTGATTTAGGACAAGCGTTCATCGTTACTGGTGATAATGAGTTTATGGCTCGTTCTATCGGAATCAATACTGACCGAATGAAAATTATGGGCGTAAGTGTTTCAAACGGAATTATTGCCATGGGTGGCGCACTAATTGCTCAAAATAATGGATATGCTGACGTTAACATGGGAATTGGAATTATCGTAGTTGCACTTGCATCAATCATCATTGGAGAAGTTGTTTTTGGTGAATTAACGATGAACGCCCGTTTGATTGCCATCGTTTTAGGTAGTATCATCTATCGACTTGTTTTACTCGTTGTTCTCCAACTAGGCTTAAATCCTAATGATTTGAACTTGATTTCGTCAATTATTCTTGCTCTCTGCATGGGCTTACCTGCTTTCAAAGATAAATTCAATTTACTTCATACTTTCAAAAGGGGGTTAAAGACTAATGAATAAACCAATTTTAGAATTAAATAACATTGTTAAAACGGTTAATTCAAATAAACCAATCAACATTTTAAATCACATCAATTTAAAAGTTTATTCCGGTGATTTCATCACAATTCTGGGGACTAATGGGGCTGGTAAATCAACCCTTTTCAATTCAATTAGTGGAAATTTAACCCCGACTTCAGGTGAAGTTAAATTAAAGGGAAAAAACATTACTAACGAATCGGTGGTTAAAAGAACCCGTTTTCTCGGGCGTGTTTTTCAAGATCCGAAAATGGGAACTGCTCCTCGAATGACCGTTGCCGAAAATTTATTACTAGCTGAAAAACGTGGTAAAAGCCGTGGCTTAGTTCCACGCCGACTTAAAAGAAGAATCGACTACTACCGAAAACTTACCGCCCAAATGAACAATAATTTGGACAATCGTTTAGATACTCCAACTGGAAATTTATCTGGTGGTCAAAGACAAACCTTAAGTTTTCTAATGGCAACCATTACCCAACCAGAATTATTATTATTGGATGAACACACGGCGGCATTAGACCCCCAAACTTCGCGCCAATTAATGAAAATGACAAATGAAACCATTACTCGTGACCATTTAACATGCTTAATGATTACTCATGATTTAAAAGATGCTCTTCAATACGGAAATCGATTGGTAATGCTTAGTCATGGAAAAATTATCCATGACTTTAACCAAGAAGAAAAAGAAAAGTTAACGCTAGATCAGGTTTACAACTTGTTTGATGATTTAGATTAATAAATAAAGAGAATCCGCAAAAAGCAGCAGATTCTCTTTATTTTTGTTATAATATAACTATTGTTCTTTGTGAACTAGGTCTGGAGGGATTATTTTTTGAACAATCAAGAACCAGAATCTCGAGTAAGACGATATGACTTTAATCAAGATAATTTAAACCAAGACGCCCTGAAAACAAAGCAATTTCGGGTATGGCCTTGGATCGTTCTACTAATTATAATTGTTGCTGTGTTAGTTGGTGGAATTAAGTGGTTGAACTATGCCCATACAAGCCCAACCAATCCTGCTACAATGAGTAGAAAAATGAATGCGACATCAAAGAAAAATAAATCAACAAAAGTTAGTAAAAAAATTGAACAACCTAAGGGAAAACAAAAGGTTCAACAATCAAAAGCTCAACCTGCTACTGCTAAAAGTAATGATGATTTTTCCAATAGTCGCCAATTCGGTTCTGTCCAAGATGCCCAAGCTTGGGCAAAAGCTACTCAACAAAGTTGGTTAAATGCTGGTTATAATAACTACACCATTTCTTCTGATGGTCAAGGTTACTATGTTTTAAAATTTACGCGTTAAAAAAAGACTCAATTCTTTAAAAGAATTGAGTCTTTTTTATTGGTTTAAATTAATTATTTAGTAATTTGTTCCCATTGTTTTGCAACAGTCTTGGAATCAAATTGTTGAGCCTTAACTAATGAACCGTTACTTAACTTCTTAAAGATATTATCATTTGATAAGATTGAAGCAACATCGTTAGCAGCATTTCTGATATTACCAGGAGCTACTAAGTACCCATTACCTTCATTATCAATAATATCCTTAGGACCATAGTTAACATCATAAGCAACTTCTGGAATACCATATTCCAAACCATTAACTAATGACATACTCAAACCTTCACCGAATGAAGTTTGAATCATAACCTTAGCTTTGGATAAGACCTTTTCTTTGTCTTCGCCAACTAAGTAACCCTTGAAGTCAACATTGTCCTTCAAGCCTAACTTGTTAACTTGAGCAAATAATTTGTCACGGTATTCGTTAGATTCAAAGTAACCAATTACATCCAAATGAATGTTTGGAACCTTGTTCTTAGCGAAACTGATGATTTGAATTAATTGATCAATATGCTTGTCTGAGAAAATACGACCAGCATAAACCGCATTTGGTTCAGTTCTATTAGGAATTTGTTTTCTGATTTCTTCCACTTTCTTGTTGAACAAAGCAGTATCGTAAATAGCGTAAGTATTTACTTCTGGGAAGAGCTTGTTTAAGTCCTTCTTTTGTTCTTCAGTAGAAACAATTAAACCATCATACTTGTCTAATTGTTTGTGGAATAAGTCTTCTAAGATTGGGTATAACTTACCCTTAGGACTACCAGCTAAACTAGCATCAGTAGTTTGTTCGTTGTGTAAGCATTGGTATCTAGCAGCAACGTTTTCAACCTTAGCAACAACGTTAGTTAATGTAGGACGGTCATTGATTAATACAGTAGAGTTCTTATCACCAATTTCATTTAAGAAGAATTCAAATAAATCATCTTCAGTATTGAAACGGTGGTTACGACCCTTGTAATTCAATAACTTGTACATAGTTGGATGAACTTCACCATTAATATTCATGTGAGTGATTTCCATAACTGGTTCACCAGTCGTATCAAAGAGAATTTCATGGCCAACTTTACCATCTGGATGTAAGTATTGAGTCTTAGAACGGAATCCACGTCCATCCCAAACATCACGACTACTTACGTTACCAAATTGATCGTAGTATTCAACAGTTCCAATTTCACCAACAGTTAATGGGAAAATGTTAACTCGTGCTACTACTTGACCCTTACGTTCAATTAAGGAATGGTTGTTATCAACACCATCAATCTTGTATTCTTGCTTATCAACCATATCAGAGTAACGTAAGAACGCATGTTCATGCTTTACGTCTGTCGTGTTTTGGAAGTAATCATACATATTAATAATATCGCTACTATCTAAACCATATTTTTCAATTTCTTGATGTAACCCTTGGTTGTAGTTACGAGTTACAATTTTTGATTTTACACCGGCATCTTTAAATAACTTTTGTCGGTTCATTGCTGAAAATTCTGTACCTGAGTTAAAGGTAAAAATATTTTCATTTACAAATAAAAATGTCTTTTCCATAGTTATTTAACGCTCCCTTAATCTAATTTTCCAAGACCCTTTTGAATGTCTGGACGGTATAATGCCCACTTCTTCTTCCATACCTTGTCGGCATCGTCCAATAACTTCTTCCAAGCTTTCCATACATTAGTTTCAGAGTAACGTTTGGATAGTTCGTAAGCTTCATCAGAGAACTTTTGTAATAATTCAGGATCATTAAATAATTTAACCATCCGGTCAGCCATGGCATCAGTGTCACCATAAGGAACCACGTAACCATTCTTGTCATCTTGAACCAATTCGTTAGGACCGTAGTTAACATCATATGTGATACCTACGTCACCTTCGGATTGAGCTTCCATCATAGCAAGGTTAAATCCTTCCATGACAGATGCAAGTCCATAAACTTGAGCTTGTTGTTGAACAACGGAAACATTGTTAACATAACTGTGAATGTTAACAACATCTTTCATGCCGAATTCATCAATTTCCTTGTTGATTCGTTTCATAGCAATATTATCGTTAGAACGGTCAATATAACCATATAAATCAACAGTTAACTTAGTCTTAACCTTCTTTTGAGCAATACCAACAGCACGAATAACTTGGTCCAAACGTTTTTCAGGAGCGATACGAGCAGTAGCAATAACACTACCAGGACGACGATCCTTCATTGGAATCCGTGGTTCATCAAAATGCTTGTCAGGAATAACCCCAACAGGAATAGTGAACATTGCAGCCTTTGGTGCAAACCGCTTTTTAACATCACGAGTTTGCTTGTTAGTAGCTGAAATGATTGCATCATAACGGTTTGCATCAGTCAAACTGTATTCGTAATTATTATTCATAATCGAAGTGTTTGGTTCTTGAGCATCACCGGCATGTGAGTTGTGCAAATGCAATACGTTGTATGATGGTTGACGTAATTCTGGTAATAATTCTTCATATAAGTCAGAACGGTCCATAATAAAGATATTAGGATGTTCTTTGCTTAAGTACTTTTCGTTGTTTTCGTTTAAGAATTGTAATAAAACACCGTCAATTGTGTTGTATACACGAACAGTACCCTTCTTATCGATTGTCTTCCAACCAGACTTAGCCATTTTACCTTTAGCATTCAAACGGTAAAAGTCTTCAACAACTGGACGACCAGAAGGAGTATACCATGTTTCAGTAGCAATCTTGTTATCTGGAGTATACCATTGAACCATTGACTTGAATCCACGAATATCGTAGAAATCAACTCGATATAAGTTAGCAAATCCATCAAATAATTCAACAGATTGAACAACCTTATCATCGGTAATATCATCACCGAAACAGTTAATTCTGGCAATAATCAACTTATCTTTGAAGACAATTACACGGTGGTTCTTGTCATCATTTTGGTAAGTTAAGTTGTCAACACCAAAATCAATATCTTCCGGATGTAAAGTATTAGTCTTTACATCTTCTGCTTCTTGAAAGTAATCAAACATGTTAAGAATTTCATCGTCATGGATTCCAACATTATTCAAATGAAAATGTAATAATGGATTCCATTCACGGAAGACCAACTTATAGGCTTCCTTGTTTTTACGGAAAAGAAAGGCACGCTTTAATTGAGCATGTTCAATCCCTGAATTCTTAGCGTTAAAGCTTGAGTTCATAAAAAAGTTCATAAAATTACCTACCTTAATAACGCTTATTTTCTTAATGACACGAATTTATTATATAATAAATTTTCTTATTTAAACAGTATAAAGTAACAACTTTTTATTTCATATTAGTACTTTTCTTATATATAATATTAATTAGTAAGTTGTTTTTTATTAAATTTAAATGAAATGGGGTTTGATCATGAAAGTAAATGTTCAATTAGATAATGGCTTTTTGCCTGATAAATACACAAAACATGCAGAAGCTTCTGAAATGGACCATGGAAATCCCATGATTTCATTTCCATTTCAAATCAAAGATGTTCCAGAAAGGACGAAATCAATTGCTTTCAGTTTAATTGATTACGATTCAATTCCAGTTTGTGGATATGCTTGGATTCACTGGAGCGGAGCAAATTTACCAGCTGATATAACTTCTGTTCCGGAAAATGTAAGTCAATCTGGTAAAATCGATATGGTTCAAGGAAACAATAGTACCGATATCCCTCACCAAGTCAATCCACTTAAAACTAGCCATCGTTATACGGGACCAAGACCACCATTTGGTGTTCATAATTATACATTAACGGTCTTCGCCCTTGATAAAAAACTAGAATTACATGATGGTTATTGGTTGAACGAAATGATTGACCAAGCTAAGGGCCACACAATAACAACTGCTAAAATAGATTTACCAGTAAAAGCATAATAAATAAAAATCACCTTTATTAAAAGGTGATTTTTTAGTCAATTGCAACTTTAGAAGCCCAGTCTTCCAATTTTAATAATAATGTTTGCGGATTTTGTTTAAATTGTTCAACAAATGGCATGGCTCCACTTTGATATTTTTGTCCAGGATGTCCTAAAATATCTATAATCTGAAAAGTAAAATCATCAATTAATTTACAAGTGTCATAATGACCCTCTTCAGCACTATCAATATAACTTTGAAAGATATCAACAACTGTTTTGGCAATCAAATCATCCTCGTTTACTTTTTCACCTTGATCGTTTAGATCCATCATTTTCAACCGAATCTCTCTCATGTTTTCTGGAATCATTTCACTCATCAATAATCAACTCCTTAATGCTTAATTTTACCATATTAGACTTTGAAACTTGCATTTCACTTATTATCATTAGAAGATATTAGTAAATACTATTCAGGAGGACTTCATATGAAAATTGCAATTATTGGAGCTGGTCCAAGAGGCCTTCTCATTGCCGAACAACTATTAAAAAAAATTCCACTGCCAGAAATTCATTTATTTGATCCGTTCGGAATTGGCGGCGCTAATTGGCAAGTTGATCAATCACATAATTTAGTTATGAATACTCCTGCGCAACAGATTCAACTGTTCAAAACAGCTTTGCCTTTTGACAGATGGTGTCACGATCTTGCAACGACATTTATTCATAAAAACGACAATATAAGTGATGACCTCATCAATGATGCTCAAAACATTGCTCCTCAAAGCTATGCTCCGCGAAGATTATACGGAGCTTACTTAAAAGCTTGTTTTAAAAATTTGAGTAGTCATGAAAAAATAATTTTCCATCAAACTACCGTTAATTCAATGGACAAACATGACGATGAAATTACGATAAGTTTCGATGGTAAACTAGAGACCTTTAATGACGTTATTTTAACGATCAATAACGGTAAGAATCAATTAAATCGGGACGAAAATGCTTTAGCGCAATATGCAAAACAAAATAATTTAACTTATGTTGAACCAATCAATAATATTTCAATGATTGATTTTGATTCATTCAAACCCCATCAAGATATTTTAATTCGTGGACTGGGACTTACCTTTACCGATATAATCAGTGAATTAACTCAAGGACGTGGTGGTAAGTATTACCGTGATCAAAATGATCAATTACAATACCAACCATCTGGAAAAGAGCCTCATGTCATTGCTGGTTCACTACGGGGAGTTCCTCCTTACCCTAAACCAATCGATCAAGACGGTGCTGATATCGAAAGAAAACCCATCTTTTTAACAATTCCCAAAATCAACCAACACATTAATGACCATTGTGATTTCTATCAAGCTTTCCAGGATATGTTAAGTTTAGAAATTGAATATCGATATTATTCAAACTTGATCCAACAACAAAAACCAGAAATTGATTTACAAGAATTTCAAGCTACCTTCATTGCAAACGAAGCTCTTCCTGACATGACCATGTTTAAACCAGCGGAATTGTTTGATTGGGATCATATCCAAAATCCGGTTGCTGGAGTAGCAATTACCACTGTTAGTGACTATCAATCAAAAATTACTAGTTGGTTAGAAAAAGTCACTTCTGATGCAAAAAAAGGAACTCAAGATAGCTTGATTGGGTCCGCTTTAAACGCTAGTCGCCAATTAAGAAATCAAATCAAACGAATTTTAGCTGCAAAACAGGATGACCCCGTTTTCCTTAAAAAGTTTATTACTGAATTTGTCCCTACAAATACTTTTTTAACTTCTGGGGCTCCATGTTTTCGTTTGGAACAGTTAGCAGCATTGATCAGAGCAAAGATTGTTGAGATTATTCCACCGCAAATGAGAGTTATTGGAGCCAATCAATCTTTCGTTGCCCTTTCGATGTTCTATCAAAAAGAAAGATTCAAAACTACCACTTTAATTGAAGCTAGAATGCCTAAAACTAATTTATTTACGACTACCAACAGACTATTACAAAGTGGTCGTCAAAATAAACTTTTAGATAATCCCCAAATTAAAATCAACAATCAGCTTATGCAATTAACCTGCGTAAATACCAACCATCTTTATCAAGCCGTTATCAATCAAAATAAACCAATCCCAAACTTGTTTATTTTTGGCCAATTAACAGAAGGACAACATTGGACAACTAACATTTGTCCACGGGTTGGTGATGATCTAAGTCGACAAGCTGCGATTGAAATTGCGAATTTAATCTAAAAAAATAAAACCATTTCGTAATTAACGAAATGGTTTTATTTTTGATTATGAATAAACGTATTATTAGGCACCCGAATTAATATCGAACGACTTGCAACTGATCCAGAACGTAACGATAGACCATTAAGCCAGTTATGCTTATATTTTACAGTAATTCGAATTGTCCAAGCTTTTTGATATCTAAGATCCAATTTTTTGACCTTTGCCGTACTAGTTTCATATACTAAAGGCAATTTACCAACTTTATCTGCATAAATAACAGCTTTAGAGCTTGGAACATATTCCCGATGACCATTAGTTAAATATGAATATAGTTGTGGATTTAAAGGGTTTCGTCGATCTTGAACGTTAACATAATAAGAATGTTCACCGTTCGTATCTAAAACCATTGGTTCATAATACTTTTTGATCAAAACGTTTTGGCTACTGTTATCACGATGGAAATGTAAAAACAGCATCCCCGAAATTAAAGCCACCAACAATATTATTCTTAAAGCAATTGATACCACATATTTAACTATACTTGTCCGTTTACCATCTTTTTTTAAGAACTTACGACTAGAGTAGTGTAGATAAATTACAATCCAACAAAAATATAATCCAATTAGGATCCATGCCGCTATTCCAATCCAATTCCAGGCGATTTTCATAGAAACTCTCCTTTAGTAATCGGCGTGAATTTAATTGTAACTTATTTTAACAGGATTGACAAACTATGCTTTAATTAAGCTATCGATCGTATCAGCAACCGAATTATTTATCAAAGGTTGGGCAATTTGATGCATTTCTGGCACAGCATTGTTAATAGCAAACGGTTTAGCAGCATGTTTAAGGATGATTAAATCATTTAAATCAGCTCCAATAGAAGCTACCTGATCGTCTTTTATTTTAAAATCTTTTTTTAGCTTACTAACGCCACGTGCTCGATTAATTTCAGGGTCCATTACAAAAACAGTGTGGGCACCCCCAATTTCAGCGGCCACTTCGCCTCTAAACTGGTGATTAATTTCTTGCATTAAAGCAGCTGCATTCCCATCAACAAAATCGATCCTAATTTGATAAATCTTATCAATAACTAAACTTAGATTTTTAGATGGATAGATTCCTTGATAAATTTGGTTGATTTTATTATAAAAGGGACTCAACTCATTGACCATCCCATAGGCATTCATCTTTCCAGAAAGGGTAATGTTCAATCCACTAATACTCTTTTGTTGAAGTAACCATTCGATCACTTTATTACAAAATTGATGGTCTAAATAAGCTTCATCAGAAATAACACCATGTTCGCTCACTACGGAACCATTTTCGCCAACAAAATTCAATGGTCCCTTAAAATCAGCAAAATAACGTAAGAATCTGGAATAAGGTGAATCACTAGTCAATGCTAGTTCAATCCCTTTTTCTTGCATTAAGTTAAGCTGTTTTTGGAATCGTTCTTTATCAAATTCGTCATCGTTAGCAAAAAAAGCTCGTTCTAAATCAATTGTAATTAACTTGATCATTTAAATTCCTCCGCATTAAAAAACTCACGATAAAATCGTGAGTTTAATTTCTATATTAAATTATATCATGTTTCATTTGATCTGAAATCCACTTTTACTTCAAAGACGCGTTATTATAAATAAACTTCATGAAATCACGAGTATCAGTAAATTCAGCGCTATCGTTCAATACAACCGTTAATAAACGATGTTGTCCCGGCTTTTGACTCGTTGCAACTAAACAAAGGCCAGCTCCTGGAGTATAACCGGTTTTAAGACCATCTACATATAAACTCTTTGTATAGAATGTGTTTCCCTTTAATAATCGATTTTCGTTCGTTAATTTTTGACCATCAACGTAAGCTACTGATTTCTTCGAATCGTTTACAATTGCTGGGTATTCATCAATCAAATTCTTAGCAATCGTCAACAAATCTTCAGCACAGACTTTGTTTCCAGCATAGTAACCACCCTTAACGTAAAAACCATAAGGTTTTAAATCGTTGTTGTCTAATCCAGATGCAGAAACAAATGACGCATCCATGTCCCAATTTTCAGCTTGTTTGTTCATCATTGCAATAAACTTCTTATTGGATCCTGCAACCCATTGGCCTAATGCAATTGTAGCATTATTCGATGATTGAATTAATGCTGCTTTGTATAACTCACGAACAGTATAAGAATGACCTGGTTTAAATTTAAAACCACCGACACTGGCACTATTTCCCATTCTTCTAAGTCCCGAACTATTCGTCTTCACGATTTTATTCCAACCATTAGTTGCTTGTGCTTTCTTAACAACGAGGTATAAACTCATTAACTTACTCAAAGAAGCAATCTTTCGATTTGTTAATCCATTTTGAGTGTAAATAATTTTCCCGGTCGTTTCATCCATTGCAGCAGCTGCTGAAGCATGTTTGACCTTATATGGAGTAGTAATTAAATCATAATTACTATCAGAATTAGATGCATCATCAGTTTCATCCATTGCTTGGTAGGTATTATTGGCATTCTTTGAACTCAACTTCACACTTTCAGCTTGAACGTTAAGCGATTGAGTCATACTCCCCGCCGTTGTCAATCCCATCATTGCCACTAATGTTAAAATGGCAGTTTTAAAACTCTTTTTCAATTCGACTTCCTCCTCAAATATATCTCATCCTTAACTTAGCATGATTAGCCACTGGGAACAATCATTTCACCAATTTGTAATCAACTGGTAACTTCAGTTTAATATTTGAATTCTAAAATTAAATTTATTATTCCCATCACATTATTAGTTCTATATTAGTCATTTTTTTAATTATTGGTTATAATAGAGTTAGAATCTTTTGAGGAGGATACTACCAATGGCAGAAAACTTTAGTCGCGTTGCGATGGAAATCATTAACTTCCAAAAGGAAAGTTCAATTCCTGATACTCAATTTGCTTTCAACCTTCATATGAGTGTTGAACGCCTCCATGATATTAAATCAATGGAAAAAGCTCCTACCAATGAAGAAATCGATAACATCGATCACTTCGTTGAACATAATAAATTATAAAAAAGAGACGATAAGCAAAATGCTTATCGTCTTTTATTTTGGCGGTTGATAAATTGGGTCTGAGATAAAATTACATCTAAATATCCAAAAGCAACTTCTCCTAACTTACGCCACGGAATTGGGTTATTAGGAAGCATCTCAAAAATCAAATCATCAAAGTGTTCAAATTCGATTTTTTGATCATCTAGTCGAATGATTACACCAACTTTGGTTCGCTGACTGTCATCAGTTGTTTGTAATCGTAAAAAACGTTTCATTCTAACATCTAATTCCAACACACTTTTCATCATGTTCGTTTTGCTATCAAATTCACGCTCATCATTTAAAACTGGTTGGAGATAGCGTTGATGTTCTCGATTATTTTGAATACAAGCTTTCATATATGTTAAATAATCATCTGACTGCCATAGCGTTTTAATACTATCCCGTCGCAAAATGGAATAGCCACCAAATTGGCCGTTCATATCAACCAATTTCAATACATATTGATCATTATTAAATGCCTTAACGGTTCCAACATAAAAATAACGATTCGTTAGGTTCGATTCAATTTCAACCAGAGATTGATTATCAATAGACTTTTGAAGGGCATTATCTACAGCATCCTTTTCACGAATCGGTTCCCGTTCGATATGAGGAGTCGCCAATAATAATTCTTGATGCCGAGTCATTTGCGTCAAGTCTTCTCCTAAAAACTCGACTACTCCAATATCTACATAACGAAATTGAACAATTTTGCGTCTATCAAAATGGTTCTTATTCAAAACCATAAAACTAAAATATTCAGTCCCTAATTTCTGAACCATTCCCTCAATATTTGTAAAATGATTATTATCATCAAAGACAATCAGCATTACGACTTGTTGCTCAACATATGATCTGCCAAGAATTTCTTTGATCCAATGATGTGATTGCTTTAAGTACATTTGAAAGTTCGTTGCAACACTAATTAAATTTAACTTCTCACTCAGTTGAATTCGTTCACGCATTAAATCGATATCTTCGCTCTCTAGTTCAATTTCGCTTATACAATCCAACTTCAAAAGACTCATACCATCAACAAGTCCTAAATAATCAAAAGTCCTTAAAACAACTTCTTGGTTATCAAGATACTCAACGTATCCAGTGTAAAAAATTTGATCATCAATACGATAAACATTAATTAATAACTGTTTCTTTTTTGCAATTTGTAAATCAGAAACAATTTCGTTCATAAATACCTCCTAAGAAATTGCGTTGCTCATTAAGCGGTCTAGTTCCTTTCCCTTCTTACCACTACTAAGGGCAACAATTAGTTTGATTCGCGCTTTTTGACCGTTTAAACCACGACAAAGTTGAACTCCCATTTTTTCAAGTTCAATTCCGCCGCCTTGGTAATCATAAATATCCTGAGCAAAACCATTATAACAACGAGAGACTAATATCACGGGAATTTTACGATTTAAAATCCGTTGAAGTGCGGATAAAGTTTCTGGCGGCAAGTTTCCAGAACCCATTCCTTCAATCACTAACCCGTTTGTTCTATCGTTATCCAAGGCATCGAACAACGTTCCATCCATTCCAGCAAAAGCTTTTAATAAGAAAACATTGTTCGTAACATGCTCTACGGATAACGTTTCACTATGCAGTGGCTCTTGGTAAAAATATGGAATATGTTTACTAATGATTCCTAATGGCCCAAACGTTGGGGTCTTAAAAGTAGCAACGTTCGTTGTATGGGTTTTTGTAACGTAACGGGCAGAATGAATTTCGTCATTCATGACAACGAGGACTCCCTTCCCCTTTGCTTGATCTGAACTTGCGACTTCGATAGACGTTTCAAAATTATACAAACCATCGGAGCCAATCTCATTTGAAGAACGCATTGCCCCAGTTAAAACGACCGGATAATCAGTTGGTAACGTTAAATCTAAGAAATAGGCTGTTTCTTCTAGACTATCCGTCCCGTGAGTAATTACAACGCCATCGTAACCCTCAGTTTGCGCTTTTTGAATTCGTTTACTTAGTTTTAGCATTCTTTCTGGATTCATGTGGGGGGAAGGTACATTAAAAATGGATTCATTAGTCAAATCAACCGTTCCACCAAGGCTAATGTTTTGATTAGCGATTGGATTTTTATCATTAGTAGAAACACCACCATTTTCATCTTGTGACATCGAAATTGTCCCGCCGGTGTGTAACGCTAAAATTTTCTTCATGATATTCTCCCATCCGTCTTTAAAATGTTTTATTGTCCATTATATCACTATCATTATGCGGTTTGTTTTCAATTCAAAAGAATGCTAAAATTTAGTTAAACAAATACGATTTGCCGATATAAGGTCATAATACGGTTGACCGTTTCTACTTCTGCCCGTAAAGCAGAATCTATGGACAATAACGCCCTTTGATATCGTCAAGGGGCCTTTTTTATTGGCAATCATTAGGAGATGTAATATTGCAAGAATCTGGTTTGGTTCAAAAGCACTTAAAAGCTGCTATTTTAGGTTTTCAACATTTGTTAACAATGTACTCAGGAGATGTAATCGTCCCGATTTTAATCGGAACGGCCCTTCATTTTAGTACCAGTGCAATGACATACTTAATTGCCACTGATATTTTTATGTGTGGGGTGGCAACACTACTTCAACTAAGAAAAACTCCATTGACCGGGGTCGGATTACCAGTTGTTTTAGGATGTGCAATCCAATACGTTGCGCCTTTAAAACAAATCGGTAATCAATACGACGTTGGAACCATGTATGGAGCAATCATTGGTGCGGGAATCTTCATCTTTTTGATTGCTGGACTTTTTTCCAAGATCAAAAAACTATTTCCTCCCGTTGTCACTGGTTCTTTAATTACCGTGATCGGTTTTTCTTTAGTTCCAGTTGCTGTCCAAGATTTAGGAGGCGGTCAACCCACTGCTGCTAATTTTGGTGACGGTAAAAAGTTACTGATTGGATTAGTAACATTATTAGTTATTATCTTATTGAATATGTTTGCAAGTGGTTTTATGAAAGCAATTGCCGTCTTAATGGGAATGCTTTGTGGAACCGCATTAGCTGGAGCAATGGGATTAATTTCACTCAGTGCTGTTGGACAGGCTCAATGGTTCAGATTACCACAACCATTTTACTTTGGGATGCCACATTTTCAAGTATCATCAATCATTACTTTAATTTTAGTTGCCTTAACAACCATGGTTGAATCAACAGGTGTTTTCTTTGCTTTAGGAGATATCGTTGGTACTAAAATTGATAGCGATGATTTAAAACGTGGTTATCGTTCTGAAGGTTTAGCTGCCATTATCGGTGGGATTTTTAATACCTTTCCTTACTCCACCTTCTCAGAAAACGTTGGTTTAGTTCAAATTTCTGGAATCAAAACCCGTCGGCCAATTTATTATGCCGCTTTCTTTTTGATGTTATTAGGAATAATGCCTAAAGTAGCAGCATTAGCATTAATTATGCCAGACTATGTTTTGGGTGGAGCAATGATCGCTATGTTCGGGATGGTCGGAGTTCAAGGAATTAGAATTTTACAACAAGTAGATTTCAAAGATAACAATCAATTGTTAATCGTCGCCGTTTCAGTAGCTCTTGGTTTAGGAGTTACCGTTTATCCTCAAATCCTGAACTCACTTCCCGACTCGATCAAGATCATCTTAGATAACGGAATTGTGGTCACTAGTATCACAGCGGTCGTCTTAAACATCTTATTCAATATTTTAGGATTTAAAACTAAAAACGCAAAGGCGGATGAATAATGGATCGTTACTATCAACCCCAAAACTCAAAAGACGCCATGCGTCAAATTGAAAAACTATTTAATCAATATAAAGATGCTCCTTTAACACAAGAATTAGCTGACTATCACCAAAAATTATTAGATCAAATGCAAACCCAAGTTTTACCAGTTGCTAAACAAGAGAATATTAAAAACAGAATTGAAGCTGCTACTTCCATGATCGATATTATGAAACGGTGGTTCCAGATTAAAATGAATGGAAAATCTTTTGACGGCCGGATGCATCATTTTAAATTTGAACCCAATAATAGTCGGCCCGAATTTAAACGTCATAACGTTAAAATCAACGGCAACAGTAGTTTACGTTCAACTCGACATTAGGTTTGCAGTTCCTTTCATAATCAGTTAAGATAGACTTCATATGAGGTGATATTTTGAAAAGAAAGTTCGAACGAGAAGAACGTCGCAAGTTCATCATTGATATGAACGACTTCTTAATCATTTATGCAATGCAAGTACTCGGTCATGATACTGATAACCTTGCTGGTAAAATCTATGATGCCGGAAGTGAAGATCTTAAGGGTCTTGACTATTTATTCAACGACAGTGGTGTCGGCCGCCTAGTTAAATATCACGATATTGCAGAAGGCTGTGCCCGAAATCTTTACGATTACGATACAGAACAAGCTCAAACTGAAGCTGATATTCTCTGTGATGAGGCTATGGATTACTTAGGAAAGCACCTTGCTGACTTTAACGCTTGGGTTGCTAACTAATCAACAAGCATAATAAAAATGGACTAACTTGATTGAAGTTAGTCCATTTTTATTTATTTCACCAATTCCATCATGGCACTTATCTTTAATTTATTTAATAAATTCATTATAATGATGTCATAGATTATTTTATAAGGACGGAAAAACAATGTTACCAATTATCGGCGAATTTATCGGAACCTATTTAATGTTAACTTTTGGATTTGTAACTAGTGAAATTATTAACTATTTTTTGTATCCAAAATTACAGACTCGCTATATTAGTGGTTTTTATTGGGGAATTAGTATTTACATTCCTTCTCTTTTTTGTACCAAGTTTTTCAATACCGCTAATTTTAGTCCCATCTTCTCTGGAATTCAGTTTTTAAACGGTCAAATCAGTTGGTGGGTAATGTTAGGTGAATTCTTCGTTCAAATCATTAGTGCCTGGCTAGCAGCCTACACGACTTGGTATATTTGGGATCGTTATCTCTACACCCTTCCCGTCAACTTGAACTTCTTTGCCACTGTTCCTCGATATCAAGGCCGAAACTGGTACAACCTTGGTTGGGAAGCACTCGGAACTGGAATCATTGCTGTTAATTCTCAAGTTCTAGGATTATTCACGAGTGGCTTTATGGGAAATTGGTTCATTAAAACCACAATTACGTGGTTCGTATTGACCTTTGCAATCAGTATGGCTTCTCCAATTACTGGTGCCGCTTACAATCCTACCCGTGATTTAGTTCCCCGAGCATTTTTCAGTCATAAATTTGGAAGTGCTGCTTCACAATGGAACTATTGGTTTGTGCCAATGTTTGGCCCAATTGCAGGTGGTTTGATCGTCATGATTATCAAATGGATATTAGAGGCTATTTTTTAAAGATAATGATTCCGCAAGCATCATTACCAACGTGAGTAGTTACAACTGAACCAGTGTGTGTTATTTTAACTTCTGCTTCAGGACAATTTTCTTCGATTAAATCACGAATAAAATCAGGATAATCATTATTTCCCGTGTAACTTAGACCAATGTAAGCAATATTTTCATCTTTTAGGGATCCCATTAATTCTCGAGCCCACTTTTTCAGTGTCTTCATTCCGCGCCCCTTAACGATCGTTTTTAGTTCAGTATTCGTTAATTGAAGTGCAACATGTAGATTGAATAATTTAGAAACCATTCCGGTCACACTACTGATTCGACCACCACGAACTAAATTTTGAAGAGTACTAACTCCAATATATAAACTTTGTTTTTCCATTAAATCATTTAATTTGGCTACAATATCATCAACTGAAAAATCACCACTACTGGCCATTTCAGCTGCTGCATAAACTTCTCGTTGTAAACCTTGATCAATGGTATGAGAATTGACCACGGTAACATTCGTGTTCGTAATTCGTGATGCTTGAACCGCCGTCTGTTCAGTTCCACTTAGCAGATCAGTCATATGAATAGAAATAACGTCACTTCCATCTTTTCCAAGTTCATCATAGACTTGAATAAAGTCACCAATTGCAGGTTGACTAGTAGTTGGGAAGGCCTTATCAGGATTGTTTACAATATAATCATTTAACTTTTTACCATTAATTGTTTCACCATCTTTATAGACTTGATTGCCAATTACGACATTTAGTGGAATAACAGTAATATTTCTTTTTTGGGCTTCTTCTTCAGAAATTAATGAAGTTGAATCTGTTACGATTTTAATCAATTTATTTCCTCCTTTGATGTTTGAATATCACATCAATATACATAGACTCATTTTAAATTAACTTAACTAAAAAATGCAAACTATAAATTCAGAAGGGAGATTCATGATGGCTGCATTCAAGATTGGCGTCCGCCAACTAATTGAATTTACTCTGAGAAGCGGTGATTTAAATGCCCGATTGAATAGTGATAACACCGTTAAACAGGGAGCCAGAATCCACAGGAGAATTCAAAAACAACGTCCCCAAAATTATCACGCTGAATATCAACTCCAACATTTATTTAATATTGAAGAATATTCTTTATTAGTCCATGGTCGTGCTGATGGAATTATATTAAAAAAAGTTCCAGAAATCGAAGAAATTAAAACCTCTGATATTGAATGGAATGCATTACCAAATAACGTTAAAACTCTTTATTGGGGCCAAGTTAAGACGTACGCCGCTTTATTATTTCTGGAAAATAAGAAGATTCAAAAAATCAATTTAAAATTAACATATGTTCAAACTCCTGATCAAATTAGTTCAAACGAAAAAATAACCATCACTCGTGAAAATGCGATTCGTTTTTTAAACGCTCGTTTAAAGGAATATCAGGAATGGCTTGCTTTACGAGCTCAAATCAACACTGAAACAGTCTTATCCGCTCATAAACTGACATTTCCCTTTAAAACTTACCGTCCTCATCAACAAAAATTAGCTCAGGTCGTTTATAAAACAATTTATGCGCATCGTAACTTAATGCTTGAAGCCCCTACTGGAACTGGAAAAACGATGTCGACCCTATTTCCAACAATAAAAGCGCTTGGGGAAAAAATCATTAGTCAGTGTTTTTACCTAACAGCTAAACAAAGCACGCGGCATGTTGCAGAAAATGCAATCTCCTTAATGATGCAAAAAGGACTTAAAATTAAATCAATTACGATCACCGCAAAAGAACAAATTACCTTTGCTGAGGAGGCTGAACTAGCACCTGAAAATAATCCTTACATGATTGGTTATTATGATCGAATCAAACCAGCGTTAAAAGAAGCATTAACTCACGAAAATGCATTTACTCGTGATGTCATTGAAAAATATGCTCAAAAATATAAATTAGATCCGTTTGCTCTTACTCTAGATCTAAGCGAATTTTGCTCCGTTATTATTTGCGATTACAATTATTTATTTGACCCATTGATTCAACTCGAACGCTTTTTTAAACTTAGTAGCACTGAAAAATGTTATTTAGTTGATGAGGCTCATAATCTTGTCGATCGATCCAGGGATATGTATTCAACTAGTTTAAATGATGAACTTTTAATCCAAATTATCGCTACCATCAAAAAACAACCGACTGGTAAGAAACGCCTTTTAAAACAGCTAGAACAATTAAGTCACGAATTTAAAGATTTAAAACAATTTCTAATTGAACAAAAACCAAAAGATAATCAAATTAGTCAGATCGAACCGTTCAAACCGTTCAATCAATCGGTAAATAAAACCGCCCGTCAATTGCATAAGTGGTTCAGCAAACATGATGAAGAAAACGAATTGAACGAAAATCTATTAACAATTTACTTTGGGATGATAAAATGGATCAGAATCAATGATCTTTACGATGAGACATACCGAACCAGATTAATCCAAACCCCGTCCAATTTCACCGTCAAACAATTTTGTATCGATCCAAGTAGCAGATTAAAAGAAACGATGGATACTGGTGGAAGTACAATTCTATTTTCAGCTACTCTCTCACCGATGAATTATTATCAACGAGTCCTCGGTGATGATGATGATTTATTAAAATACAGAATTCCTTCTCCCTTCCCTCCTGAAAATCAATGTTTGATCGAAACCCCTTATATTCACACCACTTATCGTCAACGAAAAAGTAGCATTGACCCAATCATCCAAAACATCGTAACGATGCTCAATGCCAAAAAGGGACACTACATCTTCTTTTTCCCATCTTTTGTTTATTTACAACAAGTTGCTGAACAATTTATCAAACAATACCCTAAGATTAAAATCGTCGTGCAAAAAAATCATATGAATGGTGAAGAACGGCAAAGGTTTATCACTGCTTTTAAATCTAATTATCAAGATAACTTAGTTGGTTTTGCCATTTTGGGGGGATTATTTAGTGAAGGCATTGACCTTAAAGAACAGCAATTAATTGGCGTTGGGATCATTAGTGTTGGACTCCCTAAAATCAATCCAGAAACGAATTTAATCGTTGATTATTTCAATCAAATCAACCATCATGGTTTTGAATATGCTTATCAATTACCGGGATGGAATCATGTTGTTCAAGCTGTGGGTCGTTTAATTCGGACCCCTCAAGACGTGGGAGTCGTTACTCTAATGGATACCCGTTTTTCTCAAAATCGTTACCAAAATCTCTATCCGAATAACTGGTATCCAATTCAAGTTCATAATGTTAATCAATTAAGTTTAATTATCAATAAATTCTGGCAAAAGAAAAAGCCCCGCTAATGCGGAGCTTTTTTATTAAAGATTAGTCTTTAGCGACACAAACACCTTGGGGAACTGTGAAATCTTTTTCAACGACCGTTAACTTACCAGTAATAGCATCACGAGTGTATAATGTAGCATTATCACTTTCTTGGTTAACAACGATAACTAATGATTCATCTGCATTAAAGTTGAAATCACGAGGAAAATCACCTTCAACAGAAGCACGTTGGACAAAGGTTAAATTTCCTTTTGCATCTGATTCAAAAACAGCAATCGTGTTATTTCCACGATTAGAAACATAAACGAATTTGCCATCCTTAGAAACTCGAATAGCAGCACAACCATTGTGGGCAGTCCAATCGTCTGGAATCGTAGAATAAATTTTATCTAAAGTGAATTTAGCAGTTTTATCATCATGGTCATAATTTAACACTGCAACATTACTACTTAATTCACCAACTAAATATGCAACACCCTTGTTATCATCAAAGACAATGTGTCTAGGACCATAACCAGCAGGCATTTGTAATTGGCTAACTGGGCTTAACTTACCCTCGTCACTAACATCGTATAGATAAACCCGATCTTGACCTAAATCAACAACGACTAATCGACCATCTGGAGTTAAATCAGCAAAATGAGGATGAGCTCCATCAGCTTGTTCTGGACGAGGACCAATTTCACCCTTATCTTGAACAAAATCAGTCTTAGTCAAAGTTCCATCATCAGCAATCTTGTAAACGTTCACAAAACCAGTATGATAATTAGCAGTAAATACTAATTGACGTTTTTCATCAACTGTAATGTAGGCTGGATTAGTTCCCTTATCGAAGTCAGTTTCAATTTCATTAGCAGGAACGTTCCCATCTAATACTAAAACGCCACCCTTAGTATCAGCATCAGTCTTACCAAGGACCTTATCTACGGAATAAACAATACCCTTCTTAGACTTTACAACGTATGTTGGATTAGTTGCCTTTGCAACCAATTTTAAATCTGTAAATTTTTGCGCATCAGAATCTAAGCTTAATTCATAGATTCCTTCACTAGCTTTTGATGTATAAGTTCCAATTAAAAATTTTTCAGTCATTTTAATCTTCCTTTCTTTATTCAAAGCACCTCTATTATTACATATTTAGCTTTAAATCAAAATGAAAAAGTCGATTGGATCCATAAAATTTTATTATTTTTATCATTTCAGGTACAATAAATCTTAAACCATTTCAAAGGAATCAATTAAAATGATCAACATGGAAGCATATCACCCCATTAACACCCCCAACTATAAGCTTGATTGGTTCACTGCTCCTTCATTAAAAAAAGTTCATCACCTACGGGTTAAGATGTTACCAAATGAAACCATTCAAGACACTATTCAGTTCGTTAGTAAAACAATGCGATTAACGATGAGCAGTCAAAAAATATCTTGGATCATTATTGCCAGCCAAGATAAATTAGCTGGATGGGTAACAATTCAACGATTAAATAATGTAACGGCGAGCCTTATTTTTTCACTTTTGTCTACAAATGAGGTTCCACAAATCAAAAGTGAAATCGAATCCAAACTACTTAAAATTACAAAAGGATTACAAATTAAAATTATAAATACTTCTACTTGCTTATTTTAAAGTAAAGAATTATATTAAATACTAGATGATAATAATTATAAATAAGAAGAAGGGATTAGAATGGCTAATTCAGATCGATATAACAAAGCTATCGATACACTTAAAAAAAACCACGTTCGGATTACTCCACAACGACAAATTATTTTAAAATATCTCATTACACATCATAATCATCCATCAGTTGAAACCATATACAAGGATTTAGCTGAAGAATTTTCCAATCTAAGTGTTGCAACAATCTACAACAACCTTAACTTATTTGAAAAATTCGGAATCATTATTGAATTACCCAACAACGATGGCGGTGTTCGATATGATTTTTATGGAACTCCTCATTTTCATGCTATCTGCGAGAACTGTGGGAAAATATTTGATATTGAATACAGTAAATATGACGAGTTAAATGCTAAGTTAGGTCAATTAGCTGAAAAACAAGCTAATTTTAAAATAACAAGTTCCAAAATTGAAATTTTTGGAATTTGTAGTGAGTGTCAAACCAAAATGAAACGTGAAAACGCCTAGATAAAAGATCAATGATTTTAATAATCATTGGTCTTTTTTTAGCGTCTCCAAAAAATTGATCATAATCATTTACAAATCTTGTTCACTGATTTATAATTAATATCAAATAATAATGATTATAAACAAAAGGGAGCATTGATTTATGAAGAAACAAACTTTAGCACAACGAATTAATATCATTCGAGCTAGTGTCATGGGAGCTAATGATGGAATTCTATCCGTTGCCGGAATCGTTATTGGGGTGGCTGGGGCTTCCAGTAATACATTTGCCATCTTAATTTCAGGAATTGCCGGAATGATTGCCGGAACCGTTTCAATGGCAATGGGAGAATGGGTTTCAGTAAGTACCGAAAAAGATTCACAACGCCGGGCCATCCAAAGACAAAAAGAAGCCTTAAAAGATAATTATGATCAAGAATTTAACTATGTAAGAAATAAATACTTAAAAACTGGAATCAAACCAGAACTTGCTGATCAAGCAACCCAAGAAATGATGAAAAAAGATTCTTTAGTTACGACTGTTCGTGAACGATTTGGTTTTAACGTTAATGAATTCACTAGTCCATATGCTGCTGCAATCGCTTCAATGATTTCATTTCCAACCGGTTCAATCTTACCATTAGCTGCCATTTCTCTATTTCCAACTGATGCCAGAATTATTATGACTTTCGTCGCAGTTGTTATCGCTTTAGCAATTACGGGATACATTGCCGCAATTTTAAGTAAAGCCAACCGGCTTAAATCTTCAATTCGAAATATTATTTCGGGAATGTTGACCATGATCGTTACATACATTATTGGATCACTATTAGGTTAGTTAGGAGGAGTTAAAAATGGCAAAAAAGAAATCAAAACAAACGATGAGTGAAAAATTAAACACTTTACGGGCTGGAGTATTAGGTTCTAATGATGGAATTCTTACTGTCGTTGGAGTCCTGTTTTCAGTTGCAATTGCGACTACTAATCAATTCACAATTTTCATTGCGGGGCTATCAGATTTACTGGCATGTGCTTTTTCAATGGCATCTGGTGAATACGCTTCTGTTAGTTCACAACGAGACGCTGAGAGTTCTGTTGTTGAAACTGAACGCGGGATGTTAAAAACGAAGTTAAAAGAAGAAATCCAAACTGTTAAAAATTTTTACATGGAAAAAGGAATTTCAGAAAATACTGCTTTAGCAATCGCCAAGGACTTATTGCATAAAAAGCCATTAGAAACGGTTGTTAGTATTAAATACAACATTACACTAGGACATTATATGAACCCTTGGAATGCTGCATTTTCATCCCTTTTCTCAGCTTCCTTAGGTGGGATCTTACCACTATCAGCAATGACCCTCTTACCAATGGGGCTTAAATGGCCAGGAACCATCATTGCTGTTATCATTTCCGTTGCTATAACCGGTTTTATGAGTGCAAAGTTAGGAAATGGACTTGTTAAGACCGCCATCATTAGAAATATTATCGTGGGAATTTTAACGATGATCATTCACTATTCGATCGGTAAAATCATGAACCAATTCTAATTCCACTCTAAATGCGAATTTAATCCAAAATAAAAATGCGTAATAATTTTAAATTATTACGCATTTTTTGTTTATAAAATTAAGCTTTATAACGATTGAACCATTCCATAATATCATGAATTCTTTGAATCCTTAGGTTAGGCAAACCGGTTCTTGAAAAGCCATGATATGATTGTGGATACCGGATGTAATCACAATCAGTTCCGGTTCTCTTAACAGCCGTGTAGAAAGCTTCACTTTGGTTAACTGGACACCGCATATCATATTCACCATGTTGAATACGAACGGGAGTTTTCACTCGATCAGCATAAGCCAAAGGTGACTTTTTCCAATAAATATCATGAGCTTGAGCATCCCCAAACAGATCACAGCCTAATTCAGCATTAGCATATCGAACTCCGATATCACTAGTACCATATAATGACTGCCAATCAATTATTGGGCGTTGAACTATCGCTGCATTAAAACGATTATTATGGCCAATCGTCCATGCAGACATAAATCCACCATAAGAACCACCAGCAATAAAGACATGATTAGGATCTAAATCATCAAAATGAGCCAAAGCATAATCGAAACCTGCCATAACATCATCATAGTCACATTCCCCATAATGAGTTAAGACTGCTTTTTCAAAATCCTGTCCATAAGTGGTGGAGCCTCTTGGGTTCACATATACAATACTAAAACCATTGTTTGCCAAAGCTTGAAATTCATGGAAGAATGTTTCTCCATATGCAGAATGTGGGCCACCATGAACATATAAAATCACGGGTCTCTTTTCCTTATCACTAATCCCATGCATTACCCATCCATCTATGGTAACTTGTTCATCTTTTGATGGGTATTCGAACTTTTCAACTTGAGCATATTGATGGTCTTTTTCGTATTCAGCATTAGGATTGTAAAGTGTCGTTTCTTCTCCAGTTTCTAATTCTAATTCATTTAATAAACTAGGTTCTTCTGGCGTAGATGAACAAAGTACCGCATGATCATCATCAATTAATGTAAAATCAATGATTTCTCGTTCACCATCGGTTAGGACCTCAATGTCTTCGCCATCCCAAAGATAAAGTTCACTGTGAGCATGACTATAAGTAGCAAAAATAAATCTACCATCAGTTGTCCAATATCCGCTAACTGCTCCTTGGTGTTGAACAAAATCAGATGCTAACGTTTGAGAATATCCAACGTCAATATCATCATACTTTTCGGTAACATTCGTAAAATTGCCATTTTCAATATCGTACATATATAAATTATTAGCGGTAGCACTAGCATACTCTTGAGTATTTCCAATAAAGGCAATTTTACGACCATCCTTAGAAAAAATGGCATCACTGAATTGGCCTTCTGGAATTAATGCCGTAATAAAAGTGGAGGTTTGATTATCAACATTGAATAAATAGACACCCTTCGTATCATCAAAATCCGTCTTCCAATCAGGATGGGTACTAGCAATGTACAAAATCTTAGTTTGGTCGGGACTGATCGATTGAAAACTAAAATCATTTCGATTGGTGAATAGTTCAATCGTTTGATGAGTTTTTAAATCAAATAATGATAGTGTATATCTACAATCATTCGGTAACCAACCAATTCCATCGGCTCGGTTTTGTAACTTCATAATGTGTCTTATTTTTGGACGATCACTGGTCGTATACTTGGTTGCAGTTGGGGTATGAACAGTTTTAAACACTAAGTTATTTTGATCATTGGTCAAGTGTAATTGACTAATGGAATCACCATTAGTTAATTGTTTAGCAACTCCACCTTCGATTGGCATTTCCATCAATTGAAAACGGCCCTCATCATCCTGATGAAGATAATATAGTTTATTCTGACATACCAATGGTGATAAATTCGTTCCACCATCTGTCCATTGATGAACTTGTTTTTGGTCATCAATACTTAAAATATCTGCTGTGTAGTCGTTACTTTCTTCGTTGACTCCATTTTGAACAAAAAAGACTTGGTTTTGAAACGTAAAAGGTTGTGTAATCGATTTTAATTTAAATAGATCTTCTACTTTAACTCCTTGCATCCCTATTCCTCCTTTTGATGTTTACGATGTTCAAACTGCGTGGCCATTACAAATGAAGTAATGGGAATCGTAATAATCACACCAATTAACGAAAATAAAATTGCAATTAATTGTGCTGCTAATATTTTATCATTAAAAATCGTCCCAATCGAATAATGTAGCCCTGAGAACCAAATAAACAATGATAATGAACCCCCAAACAAGCCAAAAAATAGCGTATTTAAAGTGGTTCCAATAATTTGTTTACCAATACTAATTCCATCATATAAAAGCCGTTTCGATTCAATTTGTGGGTGTTGTTCTATAATTTCAGCCAGCCCTGAAGCAATGGCCATCGTTGCCTCGGCGATTGCTCCTAAGGTACTTAGAATCGTGGTACTGATCGCAATTTTCACAAATGGGATTCCAATTAATAATGACATTCCTTCCAAATCATCACTGTCTTCCAAGCCAAAGCCTTGAACTTGAGCCCAATGAATTAATGGGATGATTCCAACGATCAAAACCAATAAAACACATAACGAAGCGATAAAAGCAATAATACTAGTCTGATCGTCACTACCGCTTAAAAAGATCGTAATTGCCAGAATAATTATACCCGCAATTAACGTAACAATTAACGGAGAAAGCTGGAATGCTATTAAAACCAGTGCAGCAAATAAGAATCCAAAGTTCAAAACTAAACTGAAAAAGGATTGCACCCCTTGTTTACCACCAACAATGGCCATTAAAACCAGTAATACTAATCCTAATCCCATAATGGTACTCATGAGCGGACCTCCTTTTTAATCAATAAGCTAGCCATTAATCCTGATAGTGGGACTGCTAAGACAATTCCAATGCCGCTGATCAGACTTTGAACCATTCCTAATGACATGTTCATTGAAAATGAGTATGCCCAGCTGTTTCCATTTCTTAAGAATAATAATGCCATTGATAACGTTTCTCCCATAAAAATAAAGAAAAGAACGTTAATTAATGGGCCCATTATGGTTCGGCCAATTTGTCTTCCAGATAAGAAAATCTGCATCCGACTAATTTGAGGACGTTCTTTCTTGAGTGTAAATAATGATGAAATAATATCAGTTGATTCATCCATCACGGCTCCTAATGATCCAATCATCGTTTCTGCTAAAAAGAGTGGCCGGGGTAATTGGGTTACATACTGCATTGACTCATAGTAAACTCCTCTTTCATGGGTGAACATAAAGACAATCAAGGCTACAGTAATTGCCACTCCCGTCCCCAACAAAGTGGAAAATAGCGTTGCTAACATTTGACGAGTGAACCCAAGGATCAAAATCAAAGTTACCGTTGAAAAAACAGCAACTAGAATCGAAAACAGCAATAAGACTTGATCCCCATGGGTGCTATTATTAATCATAATAGCAACTCCAAAGATCAAACTATTTATAATAATACTTAATATTGCTGTTAAGCCACTCCATTTCAAAAAGACTAACATTAATACGATTGCCGTTAAAATCAACGTTACAATTGGCACATCTCGTTTATAGTCCTTAATTGTGGCTGGACTCTTTTGATGCAGAATAATAAAAGCTTCTTGTCCAACTCGATAACGATGGTCCATAGCTCCAGAAAGCGTTGATTGGTTCATTACCGTAATCTGTTTACCGCGTTCCTTCCCATTCATTATCTTACCAGTCAATTTTTGATTAGTTTGATAATCAACATTATGAAAATCATCAGTTTGTTTTTTAGGTGAACTATTTTGAACTGCTGTAATTTTCATAATTGGCTGTTGATATAACCGTTCATCATGCGTTGTTCCCCAAATTACCAATAAACTAAAGGCGATTAACCCAATTAATAACTTCCAAGGGATTCGATCAATGATTCGCTTCATTCATTTCATCTCGATTTCACAAATTTACTAATATTTTAACACTTAGCGTTACATTATCGCTATTTTTTGGTACACTTTATGGTAACTATATTTAGGAGGTCGTTTTATGTCCAAAGATTCAGTTAATCATGAATTAATTAAAGATAATCTTTACGAAGCCGTTAATGGTGAATGGCTCAAAACCGCAAAAATTCCTGCTGACCATTCATCAACTGGAGGATTCATGGATTTAGTGGATTCAATTGAAAAACAACTCCGGCATGATTTTAAAGAACTTAGTGATGGGAAAATGAAACCCCAAAATGATGAAATGAAAGAATTCAAGAAATTCTATCAAATGACTCATAACTTTAAGAAACGAGAAGCTGATGGTGGAGAACCACTCAAACCAATTTTGAACCGAATTGAAAAGTTAAAATCATTTGCTGATTTAAATGAACAGATCAGTGATTGGTCCTTAACTGGGCTTCCACTTCCATTTGGCTTAGATACTGAAGTTGACATGAAAAATGCGAAAAGATATGCTCTCTTTGCGGATAGTGCTGGCTTATTCTTACCAGATAAGACTTACTATGAAAAGGGAAATCAAGCTGCTAAAAAACTAATGCCTGTCTTTACTAAAATGAGTCAGGATCTATTGGTCATGAGTGGCTATTCCGCAAGTGATGCTGAAGATATTGTTGAAAAGGCAAAGTTGTTTGATAAGTCAATTGCTCCTCACGTTAAGTCTTCAGAAGAAGCTGCTGATACTGTCAAAATGTATAATCCTCAAGAATTCAAGGTCTTCGTTGAACATAGTCAATATCTAGATTTAGCTAAAGAAATAACCGATTTAATTGGCCAACAGCCTGAACAAATAATTGTTACAGAACCTGCTTATTATGCAGCTATTAATGAAATCGTTAATCCCGATACTTTTGAGAACATGAAAGATTGGATGTTAGTAAAAGTTGTTAATGGTTTTAGTGGGGTCTTATCTGAGGACTTTCGCCAAACCGGTAACATTTACAGTCGCGCTATTTCCGGAAAAAAAGAAGCTTCTAGCAAAGAAAAAGCTGCTTACTATTTAGCAACCGGAACCTTCAGCCAAGTCGTTGGTGATTATTACGGTCGTAAATACTTTGGTGAAAAGGCTAAAGCTGATGTTCGACAAATGGTCGTTAATATGATCAATGTCTATAAAAAACGTTTAAGAACTAATACTTGGTTAAGCGAAGCCACCCGCCAAAAAGCCATCGTAAAATTGGATGCATTAAAAATCCACGTTGGTTATCCTGATCAGATCAACCCCCTCTTCAAGAAATTTAAAGTTGTAACTGAAGATGATGGTGGAACAATCGTTAATAACTTAATGCGGTTCACTAAAATCTCGATTCAACATGAATTTAGTAAATGGAATCAATCTACTGCTAACCCAGAATGGGAAATGAGTGCAGATACTGTTAATGCTTATTACCATCCCTTCAAAAATATCATTGTCTTTCCTGCCGCTATTTTACAAGCTCCATTCTATAGTTTAAAGCAATCTTCTAGTCAAAATTATGGTGGGATTGGCGCCGTTATCGCTCATGAAATTTCCCATGCTTTTGATAATAATGGAGCCCAATTCGATGAATTTGGTAATCTTCATAACTGGTGGACTGAAGAAGACCATAAGCATTTTAAAGAACTAGCTCAAGATATGATCAATGAATTTGATGGCATCCCATTTGCCGGTGGAAAAGTTAATGGTAAACTGACTGTATCTGAAAACATTGCTGATGATGGTGGACTTAGTTGTGCTGAAGAAGCTGCTAAGGGTGAAAATGATGTTGATCTAGAAGCATTCTTTATCAATTGGGCCACAATTTGGCGGACAAAATCAACTGAACAAATCAAACAATTGTTACTATCAATTGATGTTCATGCCCCTGCTGAATTAAGAGCTAATGTGCAAGTTAAGAATTTAGACGATTTCTTCACTACTTTCAATATTAAAGATGGCGATGGTATGTACCTCGCTCCTGAATCAAGAGTTAAGATTTGGTAATTCAGTTCTACAAAATAAAAACAGCTTGGCGAATTAACGCCAAGCTGTTTTTTACATATCACAATGTTCATCTTTATTATTTTTCATTCGATGATGATCACGGAAATTAGTATAAACGTTAATTCCGGCTTCAATCACCATTCCACCACCCATGATTTTCATTGCAATCGCCATGTTATTCATATTCATTAAATCAGTACAAAATAAGAAATAAGCCATAACGATGTATAAAATCAAAAATAGTGAAGAAATAATTCTTGACTTACAACACATTTAAACCCCGTCCTTAGTCGTTTGATTTTGTATTCTTAATCATCAATGACATGATCAATCCGATGATCTGAAGAATTAAGAAGGTCACAAATACAACATGATAACTGTTTTGATGAGCTAATGCAATCGAAATGCCACTGCTTCTTTCACCGTCAAAGATATTTGTTAATAACAATGCGGCAACTGAAACTCCAGCAGAACCAAGGATTTGACGAACAGTCGTTGTAACAGCAGTTCCATCTGAAATGATATCTTTTGGCAATGAATTAGCTCCCATTGTCACAGCAGGCATCATAACAAAGGCATTTCCACCTTCGATCAGCATCGCTAATAAAATCATGATTGGTAAACTCAAGTTACTAGTAAATGATAGAACTAGCCACCCAAGAACAATCATTGACATCCCTGTTAATAATGTCTTCTTAAAACCAATCTTATCAGCTAATTTTCCAGTCCAGGGATTTAAAATACTTAAAAAGGCTGCTCCAGGAACTAACGCCATTCCAGAAATGAATGGTGACACCCCTAAAACGTCTTGATAATATAGTGGAAAAACAATCGTGGTTACAATTAAAGCAACGTATGAAATTCCAGTTAAAAGAACAGATAAATCATAGTTAAAGACCTTCAATACCCGTAATTGAAGCAATGGTTGTTTTAAATTGAATTGACGAATTACGAAAATGGCAATAAAAAGTAAACTAACGATTAAAATAATCGTTCCCATCGTCCAGTTAACGTTCTTCTTCCCAATCATGTTCACAACATAAAGCAATCCAATAAAGCCGACTAATAAGAATGTTGAAACATAATCTAACTTAGCTGGTTCATTAGGCATAACATCTTTGATTGCAAAGAAACTTAAAATCAAGATAATCGTTGCTGTAACAATAAAGAACACAAAGAGTCCGTGCCAGTCTGTCCACTTTAAGACAATTCCAGAGATAATTGGACCAAAGGCAAGTGCAGAACCCATTACCAAACCAGCTTTCCCCATTACACTACCACGATCTTTTTTAGGCGTAATATAGAGCAGAACTGATTGATATGATGGGAACAAGATTCCAACAGCAATCGCCTTTAAAATCCGTCCAAACATCATAATTGGAAACGATGGCGAAAATAAAATTATGATCGATCCAATATCAAATAAAGCTACCACCATGATGAACAACGTCTTAAAACTCATGTTCTTCAATAACCAAGGACTAATTGGCATCATGATACACATTACTAACATAAATGCAGTTGTTAACCATTGAACCGTTGTCGCTGAAATATGGAAATAACGCATAAACGTTGGATAAACAGTCGATAACGAAGATTGACTGATTGACATCGTAAAACTACCTAGTAATAAAATGAAGATGAACCAAGTTCGATTATATGGTTTCCCATGTAAATCGTAACTGACATGCTTATTTTCGGTATCATTACTCAAATTAATCATTCCTTTTTTGTAATCATTATAAATTAATAGTCGATTTAATTTTATAACTAATTTTCAAAAAAGTAAATTAATAGTTATCAAAAAGATATCTAGTTGCTTCTCTGTCAACGATTTGATTGTTTGGTAATTGACGATGAGCAGCATCATGGCCTGTTACTTCTAAATGTTGATAATAGCCATTCGATTTTTTACTAACAAGGTATTTTAATGATTCTGCAGAATTAGTAGTTACAATTCCATCTGAATTCGTCTTGTTCTTTAGATTACCGTAAATGTTTAAAAAGCCAACTCCATTGGGCATTTTTTTAGCATCACTTAGTAAAGATCGGTACCCAGGATAAAATGGATTAGCCTCACGCATAATCAATGGTTTCCCATTGGAATAGATTTTATTAGCGTTCGGCTTATCATCCATGTGTAAAATCCCATTGAATGGTGCCGCAATTGTTACCATTCGTTTTGGTTGTGGCATTGATTTACACTTAGTATTATTTGAAGCCGCGATAAAAAATACAACTGCTCCGCTTGATAAACCGACCGTATTGTAATGACGATAGTTATATTTTTGATGTAGGTGTTTTAGAATTTGATTGACCCAACTTGCTTGTTGATTCATAGGCGCTTCACTATTTGCCATTTCAATTTGAATCAACGGTTGATTATCATCTGAATGTAACTTTCCATGATAAGTAATCGTCCCATTTTTACTAATAATAACTTTTAAATACCCATTACCACCATTACGTTTAGCAACTGTTATCAGCCCATTTAAATCTTTTCCAGTTCCGTGAATTCCATGTAAATATAATGTTGGTAGATCCTTATTATTTTTCTTATTACTTGTTGTATTAGTTGATTGACTACCCCGGGCCAAATAAAATGCACACCCTAGTAGAATTACCACTAATAAAATCAGTACCGTCGTAACCTTATCTCTTCTTTTCAAGACTGTTCCCCCAAATTCACGTTTATAAACTTTTATAATTTTAACATTACTTCAAAAAAAATAAAAACTAAACCAACGTTATCATTAGCCAAAGCGTTCAAAAAGGAGTAAATTAGAAGAGAATAAATAAAAAGGAGTCGATATTTTGATTACTTTAAAATCACCACGCGAAATTAGAATGATGGAAAAATCTGGAGCAGTTTTAGCTGCTACCCACAAAGCTTTACGTAAAATCATTAAACCAGGAGTTGATACTTGGGAAATCGAGGAATTTGCTGACAAGTTCATCAAGGAACACAATGCATATCCTTCTGAAAAAGGATTCGATGGTTATAAGTTTGCTACTTGTATCTCAATTAACGATGAAGTTGCCCATGGAATTCCCCGAAAGGGACTAAAGTTAAAAGATGGCGACATCGTTAAAGTTGATATGTGTGTTAACAAGGATGGTTTTGAAAGTGATTCTTGTTGGTCATATGCTGTTGGTAAAGTTTCTCCTGAAGTTAAGAAGTTAATGGAAGTTACTAAAAAAGCACTATACTTAGGGATTGATCAAGCAGTCATTGGTAACCGAATTGGTGACATTGGGGCTGCAATTCAACATTATGTAGAAGATGAAAATCACATGGGTGATGTCAAAGAATTGATTGGCCATGGTATCCAACCATCCATCCACGAACAACCAAATGTTCCTAACTACGGTGAAGCTGGTCATGGACTCCGATTACGTGAAGGAATGACCATTACTGTTGAACCAATGGTTATCCTTGGTGGAACCTGGAAGATCAAGGATCGTTACGACAAGAAAGACGATTGGACTTACTACGTTTCTGCTGATGGTACTCCTGCTGCTCAATATGAACATACCTTTGCTATTACAAAGGACGGTCCAAAGATTTTAACTTCACAAGACCATGAAGCAGATAAGAAATACTTATTACCAGATGAAGATTAATACTAAATAAATAAGCCTGTTAACATTTAATACGAAAATGTTAACAGGCTTATTTACCTATGATTTTCTCTTCAAAACTGAAACCGGTAAAATTAAACTACCAATGAACATACCTAACGCAAATTCATAATTATTTTTATTAACTAATAAAACAATTATAAAAAGAATAAAAAAGAATAATGAAATTAAAATTGCCATCTTCATGTTAATTTTATTTAATAAGAAGTATTGCCAATTAAATTTCATTTTCAAAGAATTATCTTTATCGAATTTATCGAGTGAACTCATTGAAACAACATTTATCATCATTATCATAAATAAAATAAACGATTCAAAAGCTGAATTTGAAATGACAGGAAAAATTTCTTTTGTAAAAAAGAAAATCACTAATAAAACATCAATAATAAATAAACTCATTTTAACTGACTTCAATCCATTTTTTACATTTTTCTTTTCCATATATTCTCGCATTCCAGTATCCTCCTTTAGTAATGTATCTAATGAAACCCCATAAAAGTCACTAATTTTAATTAGACTTGCAATATCCGGATAACTCTTCTCATTCTCCCAACTGGAAACCGTTTGCCTTGTAATCAAAAATTTGTCTGCCACTTGATCCTGAGTTAATCCATGTTTTGTTCTTTGTTGTTTTAATCGTTCTCCAAATCTCATTGTAATAACCTCCTAAGATACTTTAATTATTACTTATCTTAAGGATTAAAAACAAGCAAAGAATCATTGCGTGTTGATATAATAACGTTTATATAATAAACAAATGTTTAATTATCATTTTATTTTACGAAGTAAAAATGCAAGAAGTGGAAGCACTAATAAAGAAACAAACATCCCAAACATAAACATTGCAAAATCTAAATATCCTAGTATCAGTGAAACAATAGCTACTATTAAAAAAGTAATTGGAATCAAAAAAGCGATTTTAACCATGTCCGTCCCTAATATAAATTTTTGCAGACGTGATGGGCGTTTCATAAAATTTAAAACTTCAAAGTTAGTCAATGCAAATATAGAAAAAGCGTTTATAATCATAACAATAAGCAAAACCCAACTCACTAGGTGTTCATTTGATAACTGGGTAATGAACTGTTTTAATATAAAAAAGATCACTAAATGGTCCAAAGATTCTAACTTCACAAGGCCATGAAGCAGATAAGAAATACTTATTACCAGACGAAAAATAAATTAAAAAACGACCCACTAACATTTAATTTGATGTTAACGGGTCGTTTTGTGTCTCAATTAATTTATGAATGAAATTTAATTTAATTATGATACTTAATTAGTTTTTATTAGATGATATACCTTTAAAAAGAGCTGTTACTGGTAAAGATAAAACCACAACTAGCGATAATAAAGTTCCCGTTTCATATCCTAATCGGAAAAAGAATGCAGGGGAAAAATTAAAAAGTGATATGAAAATAATTCCAGCAATTACAATAAAAATTAAAAGAACGAACAAATATTTTAAAGAACTAATCATAGCGAAAAGTCGTTGTCCATAAACCTTAATTGATAAAGCATTACTTTGTTCAAAATTACTTAATTTCAAAATTAAATATGCATTTAACCACATGACGATAATCAAAACGAGGTTAATCAAAGCCCCACCTGTTTGGATAGTAAATCTATCACCAAAATAAAACATTATTAACAATGCATCAATAATCAATAACCCCTTTTTGATTGGCTTTAATCCTTGTTGAACGTTATTTTTCTCCATGTATTCTCTCATTCCCGTATCCTCCTTTAATAATGTATCCAATGAAATTCCATAAAAATCACTAATTTTAATTAAGCTATTTATATCAGGATAGCTTTTTTCATTTTCCCAACTAGAAACTGTTTGTTGGGTAATCGAAAGCTTCTTTGCAATCTGTCCTTGGGTTAAATTATGTTCATTTCTTTGCTGTTTTAATCTTTCACCAAATCTCATAGTTTCCTCCTTTAAATATGTATCCATTATTACTATTATTAATCAATAAAAACAAACAAAGTTTCATTGTACGTTGATATAACAACGTTTCTTTGCTGAAATTTTACAAAAAGAAACCTCGTTAATTAAAAATTAACGAGGTTTTATAATGTTATTTAACTTCATTTACAGGGGTTAGTGGATTCTTACCATCCAACACTGCAAAGATATTATCGATTGCTTGATTTGAAATAACGTGTTGAGATTCAACAGAATCACCAGAACTATGTGGCGTCATAAAGACGTTATCTAATTTCCGAAGTTCACTATCCATTGGAAGTGGCTCCTTATCAAAGACATCGAGACCAGCACCGGCAATCTTATGATCCTTCAAAGCTTTGATCATCGCTGGTTCATCGACAACTGGACCTCGAGCAACGTTAATTAGATAAGCACTATCCTTCATCATTTCAAATTCTTTTTCACCAACGGCACCAATCGTACCATTAGTTGCTGGTAAATGAAGACTGATGTAATCAGATTCCTTAAACAAGGTATCCCAATCGACCATCTTACCATACTTAGTTTCACGAGGAGTCCGATTATAAATTAAGATGTTCCCGTCAAAACCGGAAAGCATTTGTTCAACCTTCTTACCGATATGACCGTAACCAACAATTCCAAAAGTCTTTCCACTAATTTCATGCGAAGGATTATGATTAGGATAATCATTATCACCTTCACGCATCTTCTTACTAGTAGTGTAAAGATGTTTGGATAGAATCAAGATGTCAGCAACCGTACTTTCAGCAACTGAGTTTTCATTTCCACCAGGAGTGTTGGTTACCCAAACTCCTTTTTTAGCAGCAAAATCTGCATCAATGTTGTTATAACCAACCCCAAAACGGGCAATAATTTTTAAATTAGGCATCTTATCATAAAGGTCATTTGGAAATTGGTCTACCATCATTACGATTCCATAAGCATCAGGACAAACCTTCAAAATGTTTTCAGCACTTTGGTCTCCCATTACAACTGGTTCGTAACCCTTTGCAATAATTTTATCTTTAATATAATTAATCGCTTTCGGATGGACGATTATTTTTTTCATGTTTTTCAGCTCGCTTTCTATTTCGTTTTGTTCTATATTGACGTTCCTTCTTTAACTTCTTTCGTTCAATTCGTGCCTCTCGTTTAATTCTTTCTCGATCAGAATTAAGCTCTTTTTTCTGTTTTCGCATAACACGCTTAGCTTCTTTTAAATCTGCAGATTGAACCCGTAATGTCTTTGCTGATTCATCACTACGCATCATTTTAACTAATGTATACATAATCAATGGCACTACGAACATTAAAGGAAATCCGGCTAATGTACAAAAAGTTTGAACGGTACTATAACCACCAACTAGAACTAAACTATATGAAAAAATCATAAAAATAACGACCCACGTCATTCTAGTAAATCGGCTTGGTTGTTCTTTTCTAGCAAGTGGTAAGCTTGTAAAAGATGATAACACAAAAGTCGATGAAGAGACAGTGGTTGCTAAAAAGACAAAACAAGAAACACAATAGATAAAGAACATTACATATTTAAATGGTAATGTCGAAATAACAGATGAAATGACAGCTGGTTGCCCTAATCCGGGCGTACTTAGAATATGAACTAAGTTCAAACGACCGGTTTTTTGCAACCAAAGTGAATAGCCACCAAAGATGGCACAAAAAGCAACACAGCCACCACAACCGTAAAGTAACATTCCACCAACAACTTGACGAATCGTTCTTCCACGTGAAATCCGTGCAATGAACAATCCCATGAATGGCATGTATGATAGCCACCATCCCCAATAAAAAATAATGTTTTGTTGGGTTAAGTCCGGTTTTCCATTTGGGACCGTATCGGTAGCCAGGGGAATAAATTTTTGAATTAACAAACCAACACTGTTGGTTTCGGAATTTAAGATATAAACAGTGGGCCCAACTAATAAAACGATCAATAGTAAAATAACGGCCGTCCAAATATGAGCACTACTTAGTTTATCAATTCCACCATTTAATCCCTTGAAAACAGTTAAAGCAAAGATAACGAACAAGATTGCAAATAACGCCGTTCTAAGCATCATATTATCAGGAATTCCCGTCAAACGACTTAAAACATTTGAGGTAATTGGAATTTCCAAACTAACGGAAGCTCCAACTCCTCCCATAATTCCAAAAACAACTAAGATGTTAACAATGTTCGATCCTATTTTTTGCCAAAGTTTATCACCATTGAATGCAACGATCGCATCACTCAATGATTGTATTTTTCCTTTTTTTACATACAAAATATAGGCAATTGCAATCGTGGGAGCTGCAAACATAATCCATGCCATTGGTCCCCAATTAAATTGATCCAACATATGGGCCATATTGTAAGCCTGGTTACTATATGGTTTCACCCCAAATGGCGGTTGTTGAATATAAGAAATAGGATCAGTTAAACTTAACATTAAAATACTGGCATCAATCGCAGTTGCAAAGACCATGCTTCCCCATGCAAAATTACTGTAAGCTGGTTTTTCATCTCGATCTCCCAGTTTAATTCGCCCAAAACGACTAAATAAAATATACATAAAGAAAACAAAGTTAATGACATAAATCCATAAATATGCCCATCCCATGCTCCCGCTGACGGTCTTTAATATGTAAGCTAGAAATCCCCGTAACGATGAACCACCAATCATTAATAGGATAGAAACAACAAAAAACAATACAACGGTAGGAATGAAAACTACCTTATCAATTCGATTACGTTTAAAAATGGTAAATCCTCCTCAGAAGATTTGAAATCGGATCAAAAGATCCTACAGAACACTCAAAAGTGTTTATGCGGCTATCCTAAGCCATTTCATCATGATCTGTTATTTTTTATCATGAGTCTTAGCACCTAAATGGCACTCATTTTTATTATACTAAATTTTTCTTAAATTCCAACAAACTATTCTTCGGGGAGTTCTTTTAAAACTTTTGCTGGATTTCCAACTAACACTACATTATCACCAAATGATTTTGTGACAACGGACCCCGCACCTACAACAACATTATTCCCTAAGGTTACTCCTGGTAAAATTGTAACGTGACCACCAAACCAACAGTCATTTCCAACCTTAATTGGAGCCCCATATTCAACATCTTGAGCCCGTTGTTTAGCTGATAATGGATGAATTGGTGTATACAATCCAACATCCGGACCAAAATAACAGTGGTTCCCAATCGTAATTGGACAAGTATCCAATAACGTTAAATTATAGTTCGCATAAAAATCATCACCAACATGGATATTATAACCATAATCAAAGTTAATCCCGTTCTCCACAAATAATCGTTTGCCTGCATCACCAAACCATTTAGCTAACTCTTGGTTAAAAACTTTATTATCAGTAATTTGATGAAGTTCTCCTAATCCATCTCTGACTAAACGACGTCTTTCTTGTAATTCTGGATCAAATTGTTGATAATTTTCTCCAGCCGTCATTTTTTCACGTTCAGTTGCCATTTTAATCATTCTCCTTTTCATTCATATTTAGTTTAACATCGTAATGCAATTTCTTTAATCCATTTGCAATTGATCTAACTGAGCTTCTAAATTCTGGAGCAACATCCAAGATTGATTTCTTTTTTAAGCTATCTGATGATTCCTGTTGAGTAGTTTTCTTCAAAGGTGGTTCTTTTTTAATTTCACTGTTTGAAGTTACCCTAGAAGTCGTTTTTTTTTGCCCAGATTTCATTTGATCCATTTCTTTGTTCAATAGTTCATCAACAAAGACATTTCCTTTATTATCAGCATGACCTTTCGTCCATTTCCAATGAATGTTAGTAAATTGAGGCAGTAGGTGAATTATGTCTTGCCACAGTTCAACGTTTTTAACATCCCCACCACTACTAGTTTTCCAACCACGTTTTTGCCAACCAAAAAGCCATTTTTTACTAATTGAATCTAAAACATAATGAGAATCACTTATCACAGTAATTTTTTCACGATTCAATTGATCGTCCAGTAATGATTGAAGAGCTGATAATAACGCCATAATTTCCATTCGATTATTGGTTGCTCCCCATTCACTTCCTGAATTACTTGTTTCTTGACCATTCCTGATAATCAAATAAGCCCAAGCAGCTTTATCATTCTTATGGACATGTTGGTTTTTCTTATTCCCCGTATTCCGAGATCCACCATCGGTATAAACAATAATTCCATTCATTTCATTGAAAAAATCTAACTGTTGAACCGTATTAGTTGAAGATTCTCCGTTTAAATAGGCTTCTGCGTCTTTTTTTATTGAAAAGCTTTTGAATTTAGCACCTTGAAAAGACTGAACCTGTTCTTTCGCCTCATCCCAAGTGTTGAAAATTCCCGTTTTTCGACCCTTTTTAACTGCGTAATATTTAGTGATTGTTAAAACACTCCTTAAAATATAGTAACATTGCTTTTATTAATTCCCTTAATATGCGAAAATAAAAATAAAAAGGGGAAGACTAACATGGCAAAACTAAACGTAAAATTAATCACTGTCAAACAAGCATGGGCAATGTTAAAAGATAAAAAAGCACAACGTAATGAACGGTTCCCCAATCTTGAAATGCAAGGTAAATATATCTTAGCTGATCACAAATTAACCCGTAAAAGAGAAGCTTTTAAAATCAGACGGCATACCTTTCTAAAACGTCAAGTTAAATCATACGTTGCATTTGATTCTGACAATGGTCAAACGTTATGGTTACATAATTTTGCCAGCCTTTCTGAAGCTTTGTTCTGGTTAGATACCGGTTTAAAAATCAATGATTCCGATAGTCATTCATCATATCATCAATGGAAGGTCCAACATGAAACGGAAATCAATATGATGAAGGATCAATTACGACAAATTTCTCACCATAAACATGTCCGAGCAGGGAACCATCAATTAAATAAATAAAAAAGTCCAGCACTTAGCTGGACTTTTTATTTATTTAGCAGGACTTTGCTTTAAGAATTTTTGTAACTTAGAAACTTCATCACGTTTTTGTTTACGTTTATTCTTGTTAATTGGACGACGGCCTTGAACACCGTTTGGATGTGCGATACGCATAATGTATTACTCCTTTATAAATAGAATTATTAATTATCTGTTTAATTATAATACAAATAACTGTTAGAAATCAAATTCACCATTTCATAGGGCTCCAACTTCGGCCATCAAGCTCATCTTCAGCCTGTTCAATTCGTTTTTGTTGTTCTTTAACAATTTGACGAGCCTGGACTAAAGTTGCTTTTTCAATGAAGCCGATTTTTTGAGTACTTAAACGACTTAATTCGTTGATAGCCCATTCATTATTATCAACCATTTTAATCCTCCTGTCGTTTTATTAATTTTAATTGCGCTTTTAAATCAGATAAGTGCGTTTGATTCTGCTTAATTTGATCAGCAACTAATCTTAGGATCATTTGATCATTATCGTTGGGGAATTTTATTTCTTTCAATTCTTGTAAAATAAAATCTTGGGCATTTTTAAACCCAATGGCATTCCCCGTCAATAAATATTGACGATAGCTTACCGTTAACCGTTGTTTTTCAATAGGCGTTTGATAAGCAAATTGATCAACTATGAACGGAGTTAAATATATCATTTGAGCTCGCTTAGCAAGGGCTTGAAATGGAAGTAATAGCGAACTTAAAGGGTAAGTTTCTCTTTGGCCAGGTGCATATTGTTTTTCTGGCACCCCAATCGAAGTAACAATTCCAAACTGTTTTTCCATTAAACAACCATCCTCTTCAGGATATGTAAATGCTCTAGTTAAAACTTTGTCTTCCCATTCTTTTAGAATTGCTGGCGCACTATACCAATATAATGGAAATTGAAAAATAATTCGATCATGCACCATTAATAATTGTTGTTCTTTTTTTTCATCAAATTCCATATTTTGATTCAAAACGTGCCAAGTGACATCAGCTAAATTTACTTGACTATCATGTAAAAATTTTTGTGTTCCAGAATCTTCTATTTCTGGATGAGCAACTATAATTAGTGTTTTCAATGTTAACCCTCTTTCAAATAAAAAAGCCAAACGACTTTTCATTTGGCTTTAATTATTAGCGTATTTAATTTTATTTTCATTTCTTTCGCAACGTTTGAAGAAACTCTTAAAGATATCCATTGATTTTTCATCTTTAGATGCAAGTTGTTCTGGATGCCATTGCACTGCTTGAATCGAACCATCAGCAGTTTCAATTCCCTCAATCAATCCATCTGTAGCTTTAGCACTGACTTTCAAACCAGTCCCCACTCGTTTGATTGCTTGGTGGTGATATGAATTAACACCCACATGATTAGAATTAACTGCTTGATACAACTTACTATTTGGTGCAATTTCAACTTCATGAGTAGCTTTTTCAGACTTACCAACTTGAAAATGAGCAATTGCATCATCGGAATATTTTTCATACTGAGTAGCCAAATTTTGATAAAGGCTTCCCCCAAATACAACATTAATGATTTGCAAGCCACGACAGATTCCAAGGATTGGTTTTTTACTTCTAAAAGCAGCTCGAATCAATTTAGTTTCAAATTGATCGCGCAATGGCGACTTACCAGGCATACAGCTAATTTTCTCATATTGAAGTGGTTTTTCACCATACAAACGTGTATCAACATCTCCGCCACCGGTAATAATAACTCCATCAACCATGTCAAGCATACTTTGAATTAAATCCTCAGAGTTAGTTTCTGGTAAAATTACCGGTGTAATCCCATTTAACATACAAATGTTCAATACGGATTCTGGTAATTCAAATTCATCCATCTTAAAACTAGCAACATTCTTATTACTTTTCTGAGTGGTTATTCCAATTCTCATATACTTGATCTCCTTTATCGTTTTCACTTGTTTAATTCATCATTAAACTCCTTCAAAATATTTATTAGTTGATACTATTTTAATAGATTTTCTAATAAAAGCAAGTATCGTTTCTTCATACATCTAGCCTTAAAATGATTGGAGCGCTACTATCCATAAAGAATATCAATGCTTTTATTTCTTGAATTAACATTACTAATGCTAACAGTTAATTTTCCGATTAGAAAAAATTTATATTCTCTTTTTAGATCTAAAATTTTAAAAAAGCTTTTACATCAATGTTACAACTTATTAAACTTCCTATTTTTAATTAAATGTCGTTATTTTCAGTTCTTCAGCGTACTTTTTACTTTGACATCTATCTTCTTTCATGCTAATATGTATCTAACGTGTTACAAAGGTTTCGAGTTATTAAGGTCAATTGTTTTATAATATAATGAACGATTTATTACTCCTTATTAGATTCAAGCTTTATAGGAACATGTAAAAATATATTTTTATATAGGAGGTTTCATTATTATGGAACAAGGTACTGTTAAATGGTTCAACGCAGATAAGGGTTACGGATTTATTACTACTGACAACGGTGACGTTTTCGTTCACTACTCAGCTATCAACAAAGACGGCTTCAAGACTTTAGACGAAGGTCAAAAAGTTACTTTAGATGTTGAACAAGGTGACCGTGGCCCACAAGCTGCTAACGTTACTCCAGTTGAAGACTAATTATTAGTTTAAACTAAAATAAAAAAACTCTTTAGCAAATGCTAAAGAGTTTTTTTATGTCTAAATTTAATTATTTAAAACGCATATATTTAGAAATGAATAAAACGACTGAATCAACGTCTTCTTTCATTCCCTCTCGACTCCATTCGATCAATAAATCAGAAATCCCTCCAGCAAACATTGCTGCTAATAAATTTGTAGAATGATGACGAACCGGAACTACCCCTTCTTCAATCAACTGTTGAACAAAATATCTTAAACGTTCCCGCATTAAATCGGTTAAATTGTTTTTAACGATAGCATCCAATGAATCTTTATCGTCTCTTATCAACTGAAAAAAAATGTTTAAAATATCATACATCTGATGTGTAGGATTTGTTAAGAGTTGTTGCAAAAAAGAAGTGTACATAATATCAAAATGATAACGAACTAAATCTTCTTTTGTATGAAAATTACGATAAAAAGTCATTCGCGATGTATTTGTCTTTTTACAAATCTCTTTAACTGTTATTTTATCGTAGCTCTTTGTTTGCATTAATTTAAAAAAGCATATAACAATATTACTTTTCGTCGCTACTTTATCTCGCATCTTCACTTCTCCGTTCTATTAACAAAATCGTTTAATATCATTATAATACAAAAAACACAAAAAACCTTAAGCAAAAATGAGTCAAATCACTATACAAAAATAACAAAAATGATATAATATTCAATGAGTTTTATATAAACATTTAGGAGGAATTCATTATGGCAAGTTTTGAAGAAGACACTGCACTTGATAGAAAGATGAGTGAATTATTTGATTGGAGCGACAGTAATACACCTGTTCGTGACGCCCTTTGGGATCACTTTATGGAAAATAACAACCATAGTACAGATGAAACTGAAAAGCAAATGGCTCCATTCGAAGACATGTCCGATGATGAAATTAAGTCTAAGGCTGAAGAATTATTAAAGAAATAATTTGAGCTCCGTTTATTATTAAGAAACTCAAACAAAAGACACTTAATTTTTTAATTAAGTGCCTTTTTTAGTTTTGCTACGATTTCTTCATCTAAATACGCACTCGTGAACCTTTGCATTGGGGTATATTGATGACGTTTATTAAATCTAACTGGTTCAGTTGCAATTACCGCAACCATTAAATCGTTCTCCGTCAAAAAAATTTGTCCATCTTTTTTAAACTTTCCTCTTGAATGTTTACCAGTTCGCCAATCATGAAATTTAACTGTTCCTGTTGGATCCTTCTTGACTACATATTGCCCTGAAGCATCAGCCTCGACAGGCACTCCAATATATCTAGTTACTTTATATTGCCCTTTCACCTTTATCAACCCCATTTTTTTATTTTATCATTATTATATGAAGGGAATGATTAATCATTCAAAAAAATAATTCAATGTCGACAAGAATTATTGCATTAATTGTTGGCCTACTAATCAATGCCCTTGGAAATGGTTTTACAATTACTTCTAAATGTGGATCTGGAATTTGGACTGCTGCTGCCGTAAATTTAAACCACATCTTCCATTGGCAACTAGGCTTTATCATTTTTGGATTTGGCTTATTTAACATCATTGCTAATCAATTATTAATTAAACACCTTGATTGGTTCCGTTTAATTGGTGAATTAATATATGTCCTTTTTTTTAGCTACTTAATTAATTTTTTTACTAATCTTCTTACAACATTAGGATTAGGTCAATTATCGCTTCCTTGGCGAATATTTATGGCATTATTAGGGGTAACGATGTTTTGTACTGCAATTTCATTATACCAAAGAGCAAACATTTTTATGCATCCCAATGATGATATGAGTAATCTTTTAAGATTCAAGTGGGTTCACGGAAGTGCGATCTTATCACAATTTATCGATATGATAATTCCAATTGTCATTATAATTGTTTGTTTTATAGCCACTAACCAAATTGAATCTGTTGGAATTGGAACTATTTATTCTGTTCTTTGTAATGGAATTCTTATTAAATTTGCTGATGACCACGTTTGTCCCCGATTAATTCATAACTTTAGTGCCAGAGATTAAAAATGTTGATTAGCAATTAACTAATCAACATTTTTTCTTTTTCTTATAAAAATAATCAAAAGCACAACCCAACTAACATTTGCAATCAACATTAACAATTTGAACCACCAACTAGGTACATATCTAACAACTAACTCATTCTTACCAGGTTTAGCGTTCACGTTTACGACGCCAATTTGCGAGGTCTTAGGATGATTAATAGTACTGCCATTTAACATTACATGTGTATGCGCATATTTAATAATTGGAATAGCTGTTCTTTTATAACTGATTGAATTATTATTCCAACTAATGTGAAGCCCATCGTTATTGACCCATTTTTTCACATTATTTTGAGATGGTCGTAAATTAAATTGATTTCTAACAATTTGGCTTCCATATGCATGATAGGGATGAAATGGAAAGTATTGATCTGGTTTCAAATAATGTTTAACTGGAAGATAATCAGGAGTACTTTTAGTAATATCTTTGAGTGCTAACGATAAATTAGCGGAATTTAAATCATGACGAAGTTGAGTTCCACTTGTAATGTGAAAATCAACATTATAATCGTTTTGAACGGCTTCGTTAGACTTCCAACCATTTTGAATCCCATCATTTATGGTTAAATAAGTTGTCGTTAAAGATCCCAGAATAAATATCCCAGCAATCCACGGTTTTAACCGCTCAAAATCAGGAAATGGGGTTCGATCTCTCATGATCATACCAACACTCAATGCTAATAAAATAAAAGCTACTACATCCAAACGTTTAGGCATTTGAAGATAATAATTTAGCCCCGGAAAAATTTGTCCAATCACTTTCCAAGGAATTAAATTTGATGAAATAATCAAAAAGCCCAATCCGGTAAGTGAAACAATTCTAAAATCACGTTTTAAATTCTTCCAGAAAAAAACAACGTATAATAAAATCAAAGCAAACATGATGCTGTCTAATACATTTAATGTATCCGGACTTGCATTTCCAAATAATCTTAATGCATCTTCACTTAATGGAGTAGCAGGCGCAACAGATAAGAGGTGATTAGAAGTCATTACTTCTAACATTCCTCCCCATACGTTGGCTGATAATACCACGAACCACAAAAATGCTTTTCCAGTATTAATCAGCATTGAACGACGTTTATCGGCAAATTTGTGAAACCCACTAATCCAAAACGGTAATATTGCCAAACTTCCGATCAAGGCACTTAACATATGCACCTGGAAAATAATTACAATTCCAAATGCCAAACTAATATAATCAACTTTTCCATTGATAAGACCACTACAACTCATAAATACCAATGGTAAAATTGCAGCACCCCATCCAGTAAATTGTTGACCAACTAACCAAACTAAGATTGGCGTGGAAAACATGTAAATCAATCCAACAATCAAACTTCCCCGTTGACTAACAGAAAATTTTCGAGAAAGATGATACATCGTACTACCACTAATTAATAAAATTAAAAAAGAATTTAAAATCTGAAAATTAATCCAATTGTGGGTAAGTAGTAATAATAACCCATTTAAATAAGCAAAGTTTGCCCCATAGAGTGGGTTTACAATCCTTCCAGATGAACTAAAACCAAAAAATGACTGAAAGTAATTAAAATGCCCAGTTTTTATCTGCATTGCTGTATCATAAAAACGATTCATGTGAAAAATGGAGTCTACCCCAATAATATCAGCATGGTTGAGGATTTGGGGCATTACGATTATTAATGAAATAATCGCAATCAGTAGATAGGGCCTCCATAATTGGTGCTTTTTCATATTTCTTTTACTCCATTAAAAAATACCTTAACAAAAATTACGACGATTAAACTAAGCCAGGTAAACATTGTGATTAACATCAACAGCTTAAAGTATCGGCTAGGATGATAAATCAACTCTAACCGATTAATCCCCGGTTTAGAACGGACTTGCACTTTACCGACTTTGGTCAATCGATACTTTTTTGCACGTTTTCCATTAACTAAAATTTCCGTATGATAATATTTAACAACTGGAATAGAATCTAATGCAGTTTTCTTTTGATGATTATTCCACTTGACCATTAAATGACCCTTATCATTTACCCATTTAGTCACCTTTCGTTTCTGAGCAATCAATTGATCATTGGTTAAGTGATATGGATGTAAATCATTGTAATTATCAGCCGTTACGGGTTGCTTAGTTGGTAAATAATCCGGAGTTGCCTTTGTAATCATATTCAAACCTAATTCTAAATTTTTACTGTGATAAGAATCCCGAATTTGGTTAGCATCGTCACTATGATAATGTAACAACCAAATCGGTTGACTAATTACATGATTAGAATAGTAATTTGCAATCCGATGTTCCAACTGACCATTTACATTTCGCCAACCAACAAACAACATGATTAGCAAAATCAACACTTTTACAGTTGTATCTAGCTGTGAATTTTCAAGTTTAAAACTCGTGTGACTCAAAATCATTCCTAAGGACAAAAGCAATAAAATAACCGCAACAACAATAAATCTTTTTGGCATTTGAATCGTATATGTAATACTTGGAAAACGATTTGCTAATTGGTTCCATGGAAATAATTTAGAAGAGATAAATAGTAATAATAGTCCTGAAATTGTAAATGCTTTAATTTGATAACTGGTCTTCTTCCAATACAAAAGTAGATAAACCAACACGATCAGAAAAACAAACAAGTAAACAAAACTAATTCGATCAATCATTCGATTTGAAGTTATTCCCACCGCATTCAACCTCATATTCGTTTGGGGAAATACAGGGATCAAATTATTATGATAAAATGCTTCTAACATTCCACCCCATACGTTGCCGGTCAACAATAATGTTAATCCAGCAGCGATAATTAAATGAAAAATCATTTTTATTTTTTGATTGGAACGAATCCACGCAAATAAAAAGAGCGGAATCAAAGCAGTAACCCCAATTACACTACTCATTAAATGAGTTTGTAAGATTGCTGTCATTGCAAGCGCTAATGGAATAATCCTAATATTAAAATGATTTACCATGTGGCTTCCTGACATAATTACAAACGGTAAAACTGCTGCTCCCCAACCAGTGAATTGTTCATCCAATACCCATACCATAATTGGCGTTGAAAGCATATAAAGCCCCGCCACAGGTAATGCAATCCCAACTTTAACTTTATTGATTCGGCAAAGATGATACATTCCACCTCCACCAATGATCAATACGATTAAAGCATCCAAAATTTCAAAGCGGAACCAGGTTCCCGATAGTAGTAAAATAAAACCATTGAAATAAGCAATTGCTGGTCCATACAATGCATTTACAATTCGCCCGGTTTGGTTAAAACCAAATACTGAAGCGAAATAGCTATAGTGACCAGTTTTAATTTGCATTGCTGTATCGTAAAAGCGATTCATATGAAAAAGTGAGTCAACACCTGGAATAAAAGCGCCACTCATCATTTGAGGTAATAAAATAAAGATTGCCATTGCTAAAATTACGATATATGGCAATGATAATAAGCCGAAGTTCTTTAACTGTTTTGGCATTTACAAACACCCTTTTTACACAAAAATAGTACCATATTGAAATGGTACTACTTTTTCAATTTTTTAGATAGTAATCTAATCATTTTTTAATTTATTTTAGAATCAATTCCATAATCAATTTTGCGGTGGAAATATTGAAGAAGATAAATCGCAATAATAACCAAAACCGCTCCAATAACTTCAATCAAGTTCACCTTTAAACTAAAGAAGACAATACTTAAAATGAAAGTTACAACTGGTTGCGTCGCATCAACTAAACTAACTACCTCAGAACTAGCAAACTTAGATGCATGCAAAAGTAAGCTAAATGGTAAAATTGTTCCTAACAAAATAATGGCAGCCAAACCTAATACAATTCCAGTATTCAGTTTAGGAGCAGCAACCCAAATCGGATGATTGATATTAAAGAAGATTCCAGCAATTAAAGAACCCCAACCTAACACGATCATTGGTGGGTTCTTGCTAGCAATTTTTCGTGGTAATACAACGTATAAAGCAGCTGTAATTCCTGAACCAATCCCCCATAATAATGAATCTAATGGGATGGATAACTTAGAAAAGTCTCCCTTTGTAATTGCTAGGAAAACACCAACTAATGCAATTCCAAACACTAATAAGTCACTAGGGTGTGGGCGTTTGTGTTGGAAAATAATTCCACCAATTACAATAAATATTGGTGATAGATATTGTAAAATCGTTGAAGCAGAAGCATTCCCGTTTTGAACACTCATATAGAATGTTAATAGGTTCGCACCTAATCCAAAAATTCCATAAGCTACTAGCCAAATAATTGAATTTCTAGATTTAAACACGTCAAAGATCTGTTTCTTATACATACAAGCCGAAATGACCAATAATACAATTCCGGCAATAATCGTTCTAGTTGATAAGAACCATGCAGCAGGTAAATCTTCATCTTGCGAAACGAACTGAAGTACCGCTCCAGAAACTCCCCATAACGCTGAAGCTAAGATTGCCCATAAAATACCCTTTGTTGCATCAACACTAGTTGATCCTTCTTGATTCATAATTACACTCCTAAATTGAAATATTACTTAAAAACATACAGTTATAATTTTACCACATGTTAACTTTACTCACATTAAGAAATAAAAAATAAGTATCCTTTCGGATACTTATTTTTTAAATTATTCTAAGAATGTTTTGTTTTTCTTTCGGTGACTTCTTTGTAAGAGGTAAATTGAGAAAATAACTAGGACTGCTCCAAATGCTTCAACCCAATCTAATGCAAGACCTAAGAAAATAACACTAATAACAAAGGTCATAACTGGTTCAACGGCATCAACAATACTTAACACTTCTGAACTAGCAAATCTTAAACTATAAATCATTGATGAAAATGCACCAATGGTCCCAATCAAGATAACTCCACCAATCCCTAAAACAATTGTTGAGTTGATTTCTGGGGCCCCGCTCCAGAATGGTTGATAACTATTGAAAAGAATTCCAGCAATTAATGTTCCCCAACCTAAAACAACAAATGGTGAATGTTTTTCACTCAATGCCTTAGGAACAGAGTAGTAAACCCCTGCCGAAACAGCAGATAAAAGTCCCCAGATAATAGAGGCAAGCGGAATCGATAACTCGTTCAAATCACCCTTAGTAACGGATAAGAAAATTCCAACTAAGGCAATCAAGAAGACGATAATATCATCCTTCATTGGTTTTCTGTGTAAAAATAAAATTCCAAATAAAACAATGAACAATGGTGCTAGGTATTGCAAAATGGTAGCTGCAGCAGCGTTACCAGTTTGAATACTCATGTAAAATGTTGACATGTTCATTGCTAACCCAAAGATACTATATATCAAAAGTAACATGACTTGTCGTTTTGATTTAAAAATATCAAAAATATGAGAACGAACTTGAATCGCTCCAATAATCAAAAGTAAAACTCCGGCAAACAATGTCCGAACTGATAAGAACCAGATGGCAGGAACATTTTCGTTCTTGGCAACTAATTGCATTAATGCTCCAGAAACCGCCCATAATGTCGAAGCGATTGCAGACCACATGATTCCCTTAAGGACTGTGGATTTACCTTGTGTTGATTTTTCCATAACTTACTTAACAACTCCATTTTATTTATTAATTCTATCTTAAAACAATTTTTTTAGCTTGTATAGTCTACTTATCCGCCAAACTGTGCTTCATTCCATAACTTAAGTATAGGCAGATTCCAATTAGGAACCAAATTCCAGCAGCGATCCAAGTTGTTTTTGGTAATTGGGTTGAAATAAACGCAATTAGAACTGCTGAGATAATTGGCAGTACCGGATAAAGAGGGACTTTGAACCCATCGTGAGCCAAATCAGTTCGTTTTCTAAGTGGTAATACCCCAAGTGAAACAAAGAAGAAAGCAATTAAAGTTCCAATATTAACTAAACTAGCTAATTCATCAAGCGAGATCAATCCACTCATAATACAAATAACAATTGTTACTAAGACTAAAGCATTTTTGGGAACGTTGTGTCGGTTAGTTTTCCAAAGAAAATGAGGTAGTAAACCATCCCGACCCATGGAATAAATTAATCTTGAACCACCATAAATCATGTTCAACATCATTGTGAACATTCCAATCAAAGCTCCAACTGCGATTATGCCCGAAATTGAATTCAAATTAGCAATGTTCAAAGCAAATGAAACTGGATCTGGGACGTTTAAATGGGTATACTTAACCATTCCCGTTAATACCAATGAAACAGCGATGTATAGGGCAGTACAAACAACTAACGTTCCAATAATTCCAATTGGCATCGAACGTTGTGGGTTCTTTGCTTCCCCAGCAGAAGATGACACACAATCAAATCCAAGGTATGCAAAGAAAACTAGTGACGCTCCGTGAAAGACTCCGCTTGCCCCAAATGGCATAAATGGTGACCAATTAGCTGGTTTAACGTAAAAGGCACCAACAACAACGAATAAAATAACAATGGCAACTTTTATTAAAACAATAATATTGTTCAAACGAACCGAAGTTGTATTTCCAGCCATCAATAAGAAAGCAATGACTAACACGATTATGACAGCAAATAAATTAAAGTAGGTCCCATGACTTGGATCATAAAATCCACTTAGCGAATGCGGAATGGTAATTCCAAATCCCTTTAAAAGAGCTTGGAAGTACGCAGACCATCCGGTCGCAACAGTGGCAACCGATAAAATATATTCAAGCAATAAACTCCAACCAAGAACCCAACCAATTCCTTCACCGAAGATTACACTTCCGTATGAATAAGCACTCCCTGAAACTGGTAAAGCAGAAGAGAACTCAGCATAGCACATCGCACTTAATAAACAAATGATCGTGGCAACGATAAATGATAAACTAATTGCCGGACCTGCAGTTTCAGCCGCAACCGTTCCTGGAAGAATAAAAATTCCTGCTCCAATTACCGTTCCAATTCCCATTAACACTAAATCTTTTGCATTTAATGTTCGCTCAAGTTGATTCTCTGGATTTGTATACCGAGCAATCGATTCTTTTCTCGTTATATTCCCAATTAAACTCATATTTAGACCTCCTTAACTTACAAAAAAAAGGGAAACCACATCTAATGCGGTTTCCCTACCACACTAGAAAATAACTTGAAGCTACCTTCTAGTGTTTGAAGTAATTATCATGAAAGCGATATTTCTCCCTAAACTAGTAAATAGCTGCTAGCATTATTAAAGAAGAAATTATTATTCAAACGCATTTTCATGATGACTACCTCTCTCCGTTTTTGTTGTTTCCAATTTTACAGGAAAAGAAAAGTTAATGCAAGATTTACTTTCTTTACTAATCCTTATAGTTTGCTGGAGAATCATCCCACTTATCAACATCATCAGGAGCACCCTTAGGGTTATTCCATTTGAACATATCATAAGTTAAGGTTCTTTTATCTTGATCTAAACTATCAATTTTTTTAACATCATCAGAACTTAATTCAAAGTCAAAAATATCACTATTTTGAATGATTCTCTTTTCATGAGCAGACTTTGGAATTGTAATGATATGATTTTGCCAATCCCAACGTAAAATAATTTGAGCTGCGGATTTGTTATACTTATTGGCAATTTCATTAATTGTAGGATCGTTCAAAGCAGCTCCGCCACCAAGTGGAGACCAGGCTTCAACTTGAATTCCGTAATGATTATCGAATTTAATAATATCCTTATCTTGGCAAAGTGGATTGTATTCCATTTGATTTACAGCTGGCGTTACCGTTGCATGATCTAATAGATTCTTCATCCGTTTATTATTAAAGTTAGAAACCCCAATTGCTCGAACTAACCCTTCATGATACAAATGTTCCATGGCTTTCCAAGTATCAATGTACTTATCATCAACTGGCCAATGCATCAAATAAAGATCAAAGTATGATTGGTCCAAACGTTTCAATTGCCCCTTAATGGCATGAATCGTAGAATCATATCCTTGATCTCCATTGAATACTTTCGTTGTTAAAAAAATATCCTTTCGATTTAAGTTATTTTCTTCAAGTGCTTCTTTAAGTCCGGCACCAACACCGGCTTCATTTCCATATTGTTTAGCAGTATCAATTAAACGATAACCATTTTTGATTGCTGCCTTTACAGATTCCTTTGCGGAATTATTATCCGTCTTCCATACCCCTAAACCTAAGCGAGGCATTTCAACACCGTTATTTAACTTTGTGGTTGTTCTTAATCCGTCCATCAATAAAAACCTCCTTAATGTTAATCTACAATTGCCATTATAGAAAACATTTCCAGGAGGTTTCAAGTAATCTGCTTATTAATATCCGTTGGGATGCTTTTTTGTCCATTGCCATGCATCAGCAATAATTTTATCCATATCATCATATTTTGGCTGCCAATTAAGTTCTTTTCTTGCTTTTGTAGAATCAGCAACTAATTTAGCCGGATCTCCAGGTCGACGGGGAGCAAACTTACTAGGAATTGGTTTCCCAGTTACTTTACGAGCTGCTTTTAAAATGTCTAAATTTGAAAAACCAGTCGAAGAACCAATATTATAAGCATCGGACTTATTAGTGCTTAATAGTTTTTCCATCGCTAAAATATGAGCATCGGCTAAATCAACAACATGCACATAATCACGAACGTTGGTCCCATCATTAGTTGGATAGTCATCACCATAAATTTGGAGCTCTTTTCTTTGACCATTTGCAACTTGAAGAACGATTGGAATCAAATGCGTCTCCGGATGATGAACTTCGCCGATCGAAGCATCTAAACTTGCTCCCCCAACATTAAAATAGCGCAACGCAATCGATTTAATGCCATCTCCGACATCAGCCCAATGCGTCATTTGTTCCATCATCAACTTGCTTTGCCCATAAGTGTTAGTTGGATGTTTAGGAGCATCTTCTTTAATTGGTAATTGATCTGGTTGTCCATAAACTGATGCTGAGGACGAAAAAATTAGATTTTTAATATTATAATGGTGCATCGCTTTTAAAAGTTGTAACATTCCATACACGTTATTATCAAAATAATTCAGGGGTTGACTCATTGAATCCTTAACGATTGATTTAGCTGCAAAGTGCATTACACAAGTGATATTTTCATTTTCAAAAACTCTTGATAGATCCTCTAGATTACGCATATCGCCGTGAAAAAAATCTGCTCGGGAATTCACGGCACTTCGATGACCGGTTGAAAGATTATCTAAAACTGCAACTGAATAATCTTTTTGGAGCAAATTTTGAACGGTTTGAGAACCAATATAACCTGCTCCACCGATAACTAAAACTGTCATTCTTACACATCCTTAACTATATGTATCTTTTATTATCAAAGAAAATCCTCTTTTTCGCAACCTTCTATAAATAATCAATTCTATTTCTTAAAGAAATAAGCTATACTATACCTAATTCTATCCAATTTATTGCAAAGGAGTTTGAACTATGAAAATTTTAATGTATAGCGTTCGTCCAGATGAACAACCAGCCATTGACCAATGGGCTGCTCAAAACCATGTTGAAGTTGATACCAATAGCGAAGAAATTGATGCTGAAAACGTCAAAGAAGCTAAAGGGTATGATGGTATCTCAGTTCTTCAAACTGGCGATGCCAAAGATGAAGCAATCTTTAAACAACTTCATGATTTTGGAATTAAACAAATGGCCGTCAGAAGTACCGGTTATGAAAATTATGCGATTGATACCGCCAAAAAGTACGGAATTACTATCACAAACGTGCCTGCGTACTCTCCCCGGTCAGTTGCTGAAATGACATTGACCCATACAATGATGGCGCTTCGTCATCTGCCTAAAATTATGAAACAAAATCAAGAACATGATTTTAGTTGGGCTGGTCTAGAAGCTCCTGAAATTCATAATCTTACTGTTGGAATCGTTGGGGTTGGTAAAATTGGCTATACCGTTGCGAGAATTTTTAAAGCATTAGGAGCAACCGTTATTGGTAACGATATTTATCACCGTCCAGATGTGCAGGATACTCTTGAATATGTCGATTTACCAACCCTTCTTAAAACTGCTGATGTTATAACAATGCACACGCCTTTATTACCAGATACGACCCACTTAATTAGTGCAAAAGAATTTAAAATGATGAAAAATAGCGCCATTTTTATTAACGCTTCACGAGGAGGCGTGGTAAATACTGCTGATTTAATTGATGCTTTAAAGGATCATGAAATCGCAGCAGCTGGTTTAGATACAATTGAGGATGAAGCTGATATTTTTGGTCGCAATTTAAAAAATCAAAAAATTGATAATCCCTACCTAGATCAATTATTAGCTATGGATAACGTTTCTTTAACTCCTCACGTTGGTTTTTATACCGATATGGCTGTTAAAAACATGGTCGTAATTGCATTAGATAATGCAAAAGCTATTATTGAAGGTAAAACACCGTTCAGTCCAGTTAACTGATTTAAATAATAAAAAACGATCCTCAAAAACGAGGATCGTTTTTATATTCCAATGTGGTAGGCTTTCATGAATAAATAAATCGCTAACCCAAATGTACAAATTGAAATAACAACCTTTAATTTTTCTTTATTAACGTGGCGAACAATGATCGGACCAATGTATCCACCTAATAACATTCCCAATCCTAAAGAAGGAACGATTGCCCAATTAATTTCATGAGCAGTAATAAAAATTGTAATACTAGATAAAGAAGCTCCTAAAATAACAATATTTCTGACGGAACTATTGACTCGAAAAGAAGCATGACTAATCACAGCTAATAGGGCTAAAAATAAAACACCAGAAGCTGCCCCAAAATAACCACAATAAATTCCAAGAATAAACATTGCAATTGCTGAAAATAGATCAATCCAAAACAATTGCTTTTTAGTATGATGATGTCTTTTATGCTTCTTATTTGGTCTTAAAATCAATCCTGCAGCAATTAAAATAAAAAAAGGGACGATTTTAGCAAATGAAGCATTCGATTCAACAGAAACAACTTTTGCTCCCACAAATCCGCCCAGCATAACAAGAAAGAAAAAAATCAACGTTGTTTTCCAATATCCTTTAAGATCTTTTGCCGATTCTGGAATTGAACCTAAACCAAGAAAGACCTGTGATGTTAAATTAGTCATATTTGCAACTACTGGTGGTAATCCCATAATCAAAAGAGCCGGATACGAAATCAATGAAGCAATCCCAATCACGGTCCCAAAAATTCCAGATAAAAAGCCAATAATCAAATAAAGTAGACTTTGTAAAATAATAACGATTCACTCCTATAAATTAGATGCAATCCTCATTATAAGACGAATCGTTATTTTTCGATACAAATTTATTAAAATAATTAAAATGGTTTATAAAAACGACCATGGTCTAAAAACATGAACCAAATCCCAACGATAACAATCAATAACGTTAATAATAGCATTAAATAATCATTTCGTCGCATTGGCTGTTGCATGTACCAGCTCCGTTTTTTCCCATTTCCAAAGCGCCGTAATTCCATTGCCTGACTAATCACTTCAATTTTATCTAAACTGGTAAATATTAAGGGCATAATAATTTGGGTTGCACCCTTTAACCTTTGGGATAATTTTCCTTTTTTGGACATTTCATATCCGCGGGCTTGTTGAGCATCACTTATTTCCTTATAGTCCGATTGAATGTCAGGAATGTACCGTAAAGATAAGGAAACAGCATAACTAATCCGATATGGAACCTTTAAACGATTTAAGCTTGCAGCAAACTCACTTGGATTTGTGGTAATCAAGAAAATCAGTGCTAATGGTACCATCACAACATATTTCAAAGCTAAGTTAAATTCATAGAATAACTGCTCCCACGTCAGCGTGAAGTAACCACCCGTTCCAAGAATAATATGGGTAGTACCATATAATGCTGTTCCATGCATTGGTGAAAAAATAAAGACCATGATCAAGTTTAAAATTGCAAATGAAATAATGATACTAACCACTAATTTTACTTGTTGCCATTTAATATGGGCTTGTTTGAATAAAATTAACGATAATATCAATACTCCAATGATGAACCGTGGATCATAACTTACCATTGCAATAATTGAAATAGCTAAAAAAAACACTAATTTAGTACTACCAGTTAAACGATGAAGCCAAGTCGTCCCGTGATCGTACCCAAACAAATTATTATTCATCTTCTCCACCACCTAGTTCGTATTTAATCACGCTTTTGGTAAAACTTAATGGATCTAAATTAAAGCGTTGTGCTAAGGTGAATAAACTGGTTGGTAATAAATTAGCTGCTCGACATAAATTCTGGTTAGATAATACTTTTGATGGTTGAGCATCAGCTAAGATTTTTTCATTGCCTAATACCACCGTTCGATTGGCATATTCTAACATCAAATGCATATCATGTGTAATAAATATCATTGTCATCCCATCATGATTTAATTTCATTAGAAATTGCATCATTTGATTATAGTGTTGAAAATCTTGCCCTGCAGTTGGTTCATCTAAAATCAATATTTTAGGTTTTAAAACTAAGATACTGGCAATCGTAACCCGTTTCTTTTGACCAAAGCTAAGAGCAGAAATTGGCCAATTCCGATATGGATATAATCCACAAATCTTTAAAGCTGCTTCCACTCGTTGTTTAATCTCAGATTTACTAAAGCCACGTAGTTTAAGTCCTAAGCCAACTTCATCGCGAATCATTACTTTACTAATCATCTTATCGGGATCTTGCATAATATAACCGATTTCATCAGCACGTTCTTTAATCGATTGATCAGATAACGATTCCCCTGCTAATTTCATGGAACCAGATTGTGGTTTAATGAATCCCGCAATCAATTTGCTTAAGGTTGTCTTACCAATCCCATTTCGACCAACAATTGCTAACCGTTCTCCCTGATTCACAGTTAAATTAAAATCATTTAAGATTGGATGTTGCTGGTCATATTTAAAGTCCAAATGATTTATTTCCAATAACGGTTTGGCTTCAATTTGTTTCACATGTAACTTTTGATCATCGATATGTTGTAGTGATTGCGCTAAGTTTGGAGCGCTAATCTTTTTAGGATCATCAACGTGTTCTACATTTTCTAAATCAACATGCGCAGCTTTTAATGCTTCTAAATATAATGGTTCCCGTAATCCTAATTCATTTAAGATAGATTTCTTTAGGATCACTTCTGGTTTATCATCGGCAACGATTTTACCGTCATTCAAAACGATCAACCGATCAATTGGTTGTGTTAAGACCGCCTCTATTCGATGTTCAATGATAATCATCGTTTGATGGTATTGTTGCTGCAAATCATTAATTAATTGCATTGTTTGATGTCCAGTTGCTGGATCTAAAGCTGCTAGTGGTTCGTCAAAAAGCATCGTTTCAGCATTATCGATCAACACCCCAGCCATTGCGACCCGTTGTTTTTGGCCACCAGAAAGAGCTTGGGGCGCTTGGTCTAATAAATCTACAATAGAAAGATTTTGGGCCCATTTTTTGACATCTTGATGCATTTTATCAACATCATCATCGTCATTTTCCTCTCCAAATGCAATATCTTCAGCTGTCGTTAAGCCAACAAATTGATTATTGGAGTCCTGTAAAACTGTTCCTACTTTTAATGACAATTCTGCAATACTGGATTTAGGAACGTCAATTCCATCTACCAAAACTTGACCTTTTAATTCCCCTTCAATTGCGTGTGGAATTAATCCATTGATTAAGTTCCCAAGCGTTGATTTTCCCGATCCGGAAGGGCCAGCAATTAAAACGCGTTCCCCCTTATTAATAGTTAAATTAATATTTTTTAACGTCGGTTCTGCCTGACTATAATACTGAAAAGTAACATCTTTAAATTGAATTTGTGGTTTTACCATTATTCTTTTCTTAAACTACCTTTCTTCGTTCTTGAAGCAGCGTAAGCAATCAATAAAATCGTTCCAATTACACCTGTTGATAAACTATTAGTGATTGCAGAAACGATTCCCTGCAAATATACTTTATTTGCTGGTTCTGAATAAATCAAAATATCACCAGTCGGCGCGATCAATGCCCACCCGATAATATTAACGATTACTTGATATACATTATAAAAAACAATTTTACCAATTCCAAAATAACCTTCCCGAATTTTGATGATATTCTTTAAGAATCCCATCATCATCCCTACAAATCCAGTTGTAATCACCCATGACCACCAAGGCATCCCAAATTGAGTAAAGTCATTTAATGCATGGCCTAAAAAACCAATCATAAATCCAGCTAATGGACCATATAAAACTGCAATAAAACCTAGAAAACCATACGAACTATCAATATTTGTGTTTGGAATAAACGTTGGAATTGAAACCCACCGTTTTAAGAGGAATAAAATTGCTGTTCCAATTCCAATTGCAACTACCGTCTGAATTTTGAGATGTTGTCTTTTCTTCAAATCAGTCACCTTTTTCATTCTATTTCAACGTTTTCAATCAATAATTTTAATCATATCGACTTAATTTACAAAAGTCAATTTCCCTCTTTTAACGTTAATATCTCCATTATCAGTATAAAATGAATAATACCGTGCCGAACCGGTGGGAAGGTTGTTAAATACATTTGCATTCCCATTATCACTATAAGAATTAATCAATGCAATTTTAGGATAATCTATCCATCCAGTTATATCCCCATCATTCGTCAGTACCTTAAAAAGATGAGCTGAATTTTGATGTTTAAAATAAACATGCCCTTCATTCGTCTTTAACCATAACTTATTCCACTTTACTAAATTCAAATTAACATTGCTACTATCACTTATAATTTGACTAGGCCGCCTTGTAAAAAGAGAATTATTAATATTAATTGTTCCACTACTCGTTGTGAGGTTTAACATTGTTGCACGGACATCATTAAAATTGATCTGACCTTGCTTATTATTGATCAACAGTTGGTGATCACTAGTAAAATTATCAAAATTTAAATTCCCTGAACCAGCAATCAATTCTAATTTCTTAATCCACAAGTTTTTAATCTGGACGTCCCCTGTTACATTAGGATTCTTACGAATCAAATAATGTAATTGACGCCCACGTTTTACATAGATCGTAATTTTTTGATCCATTATTTTACGACTGGAAAAACGAAAGGGACGAATTCGGGTATCTTGATCAGCAGAAAGGATAATTTTCTTTCCAATCTGTTTTATGTGAACCCGCTTATTTTTTTGAGCTTTTACAACAATTCGATTAGTATTTCCTTTTTCTATGTTAACTGGCAAATTCGCATCTAAATGAATTGAAGAGAAAGGATGGACTGTTCTGGTGTAGTGCTGTTCAGTTGATTTAAGCTGATATTCAGTCTTAATACCATGATAATAATATAACGGAAGTCGCCAAATTATGATTCCTAAAATAATAATAATTATTACAATTGCCAACAACCATTTATTTACTCGTTTTACCCTCAACGTTCCACCCTCTTATGTATAAAAAGGCATTGATCCAAATCTAATTTGGTCAATGCCTAAATTTTATAGATCATTAATTCTATTTTACTCTTCTAAATGCTAAAACAGCATTATGACCACCGAAACCAAGAGAATTACTTAATGCAAAATCAACATCATGCGATTTCTTGTTTTCATCGGTAACTAAATCAACTTTAACTTCTGGATCCTTATTTTCTAGACCAACGTTAACAGGCATTTGGTTTCTTTGAAGTGCTCCAACTAAAATAACAGCTTCTAATCCACCAGCAGCTCCTAAAGCATGACCAGTTTGGCCCTTAGTCGAACTTACCTTAACATGATCATTATCTTCATTAAATAAAGTGTAAATTCCATTAGATTCGGAAGAATCATTTCCATGAGTTGAAGTTCCATGAGCATTGATGTAATCAACATCATCTAATCCCATATCACTTTCCGCAATTGCTTGTTTCATCGCTCCAATTGCGCCACTTCCATCAGGACGAGGTGCGGTTAAATGAAATGCATCACTAGTGGTTCCATAACCAGTAACTTCAGCTAAGATGTTTGCCCCACGGTCAAGAGCATGTTGGTATTCTTCGAGGACTAAAGTCCCAGCACCTTCACCCATAACGAAACCGTTACGATCTTTATCAAATGGAATCGAAGCTCGCTTAGGATCCTTGGTGTCCGATAAAGCAGTTAATGAAGCAAAACCAGAAATTCCTAATTCGTTAATGGAGGCTTCACTTCCCCCACAAATCATGTAAGTTGCCTTACCTAATTTAATATGTTCAAAAGCATCTCCAATTGCATTAGTTCCAGTTGCACAAGCTGTAACAACAGCTTCAGAAACATTCCGTGCATCTAAATTGATTGAAATATTACCAGCAGCCATATTAATAATTGAGTTGGTAACAAAGAATGGTGAAACCCTTTTTGGCCCTTTATCATGCATCTTGATGGCTTGTTCTTGGATCGTAGTTAAACCACCAATTCCAGATCCATAGATAACTCCAAGATCTTCAGGCTTATATTCACCCTTCTTCAGACCAGCCATTTCCATTGCTTCCATTGCTGAATAAACAGCATAACGAGAAAAGTCATCCATTCGTTTGGAAACTTTTTTAGGAAGTCTTTTCAATGGATCAAAGTCTTTAACTTCAGCCGCATTGGTAATCCCAGTATCAGTTGCATCAAAATGAGTAATTGGTGCAATTCCAATTTTGTTTGCAAAAATATTGTCTAAGAAAGTTTTTGAATCATTACCTAACGGTGTAACGGCTCCGATTCCAACTACAGCAACACGATGTTCCATAAATGGACCTCCTATTTTCTCTTAACGTCTGGTACGATGAATGATAATTCAGCTTGGCTAACTTTTTTATCTTCAACATAAGCTGCACAATCAACAATTCCCATGTTGCTACGTTGCTTTTTCATCGTAACCTTAAACTTCAAAACGTCACCAGGACGAACGATTTTTCTAAACTTAGCTCCACTAATGGAACCTAAGTAAGCAGTTTTATCTTTGTATTTCTCACTCTTTAAAATTAAAATTGATGCAACTTGAGCCATTGCTTCAATTTGTAATACACCAGGCATAACTGGATTCCCAGGAAAATGTCCTTGGAAATAGTTTTCGTTAATCGTAACGTTCTTAGTTGCAACGATTGATTCATCTGGATTTAATTCGTCAACCTTATCAATAAATAAAATTGGATAACGATTAGGAATTAAATCCATAATTTCAGTAGTATCTAAAACAGCCATTTTAATATTTCCTCCTAGTTTTGTGCAACAGCATATTGAGCAATCGTACCAACGTACTGATCACCAATATTTAACGGTGAAAGTTTAATCAAGCGTCCATAACGTTTCGCATATGCAAAGTTCTTTAAATCGATTTGCATACTTCGAACACCACCTGGTAATCCCATTCCAGTTAACTTTAAAACGGCTTCTTTGATTGTCCAGATTTTAAAAGTCATCCTAACTTGTTCATCATCAGATAGTGTTTTCAAATAATTCAACTCATCTCTTCTAAAACCACCTTTAATGCGGCGATAATCAAATGGACGAATTTTTTCAATGTCCGCACCAATTTCATAACGAGCAGTAGCAAGCACCACCATATCGTAAGAATCAGCAATATTATATTGAAAAGCACCCGACTTTAAACTAGGTTTCCCATGGGCTCCATAATTAAACTTTTTTCGATCATACGTTTCTCTAACATCAACGCCTAAATAGTCAGCTAATAAAAAGTGACCAACGATCGACTGCCGTTTATTGTATTTTTGATTAGATAATTGATACTTATCAAAAACAGATCGATAACGTAGGTTTTGAATTGTATCACTATAAATTGTAACCATAATTAAATGATTAAATGAACCCCATTATCAACATAAATTACATCCCCTGTTACACCGCTAGAAAGGTCACTCAATAAGAAGGCAGCAGTGTTACCAACATCTTCAGGTGTAACACTCTTACCGTTTACAGTAAATCCTTCGGACATCTTCAATAGATCACTATGGTGTTTGATTCCAGTTACCGCAAGTGTCTTAATAGCACCTGCAGAAATAGCATTTACTCGAATGTTCTTTTCTTTTCCTAATTCAGCTGCAAGATAACGAACTTCAGCTTCAAGTGCAGCCTTAGCAACCCCCATCATGTTGTAGTTAGGAATTGCTCTAACTGAACCAATGTAAGTTAAGGTCATGATACTGCCACCTTCGTTCATAATTGCACTTGCATAACGAGAAGCTGAAATAAAGGAGTAGGCACTAATGTCTTGAGCCAAATTATAACCATCTTTTTTAACGTTCTTAACACCGTTTTCAAGGGTTTCTTTATCAGCAAAGGCAATGGCATGAATCAAACCATCAATGTTACCAACCTTGTCATGAATTTCTTTGAATGTATTTTCAACATTACTATCATCAGCAACGTCACATTCAAACATCAATTGACCATCTTCAGTAATTTTATCCAATTGGCGCTTTAGACGTTCGTTTTGGTAAGTTAAAATGACTTCAGCACCTTGTGATTTAAGAGCTTTGTAACAACCGAAAGCAATACTACGCTTGTTGGCAACACCCATAACAACAAATTTTTTACCTTTTAATAAGTCTGACATTTTTTCTACTCCCTAATTAAAATTTCGATATCTTTGATGACGATTACTTAATAGTTCATCAACTGACATTTTTTGTAATTTTTTAAATTCATTACTAACCGTTAATTTAAATTTTTTTAAATCTGAATCATTTTGTACTTCTGGAATGATTTTATCAATAATATTCTCTTTTAACAAATCTTCGGGAGTTAGACCCATTTGTTCAGCAGCTTCTCTAGCTTTACTAGAATCTTTCCATAAAATGGTAGCGTAACCCTCTGGAGATAAAACAGAATAAATACTGTTTTCAAAACTCCAAACTTGATCACCGACCGCTAAAGCAAGTGCACCACCACTACCACCTTCACCAACGATGACACTAAGGTATGGAACCGTTAAATTTAATCCTTGAATAATTAATTGAGCGATCATATATCCTTGACCGTGATATTCGGCATCCATTCCTGGATAAGCTCCAGGGGTGTTGATCAACGTTAAGATGGGGCGGTTGAACTTCTCGGCTTGTTTCATTAGTCGTAGAGCTTTTCGATAACCATCTGGTTCAGCGGAACCAAAATGTCTTTCAACATTTTCTTGGGTCGTAAGTCCTTTTTGAATCCCCACGATTGTCACTGCTTGACCATTAATCATCCCAATTCCAGCATAAACAGCAGGATCATCACCATAACAATGATCTCCATGAAGTTCGATGAAGTCCTCTGTAATTCCGGAAACTAGCTCTTGAATCGTTATTTTATCACTACTTCTAGCTGCTAAAACCCGATCATAAGCTGATTTTGGCTTAGTCATATGAACCCTCCTTATGCATTCTCAACAATCGTGACAAGAAACTCTTAAGCTCAGGGCGGCGAACAATGGCGTCCAAGAACCCATTCTTAAGTAACGTTTCCGCTTGTTGAAAATCTTTAGGTGGAATTTGTTGAATCGTCTTTTCAATGACTCTTCTTCCGGCAAATCCGATCAAAGCATGCGGCTCACTGATCATAATATCACCTTCCATGGCAAAACTAGCGGTAACTCCACCCGTTGTTGGATCAGTGAGGACAGAAATATATAATAATCCGGCTTTACTATGGTCAGCAACTGCTAGCGACACTTTTGCCATCTGCATCAAAGAGTGAACTCCTTCTTGCATTCTAGCACCTCCGGAGGCAGTAAATACTATTACGGGCAATTTCTCAATAGTGCATCTTTCAAATAGACGAGTCAGCTTTTCACCAGTTGCGGTTCCCAGGCTTCCCATAATGAATCGCCAATCCATCACTGCAATTCCGACTTTTTGACCATCAATAGTTCCAATTCCAGTTAACGGATTTTCATTCAATTCAGTTACTTTTCGTGCCTTTTCCAATTTTCCAACATATTTAGCGTCCTTTTGATAACTCTGAGGAGCTTTAATATCTTGATCAATTGGTTCGAATTCATCACAAATCATTTTAATTCTAGTTTGCGAACCAATCCGAAAACCAAAATGACAATTAGGACATTCAGAGTATGGACCTAATTGCTTATAATAGAAACTCTTTTCACAAATTGGGCATTTGACCCACAGGCCATCCGGAATTTGATTCATTCGCTCAGCTAAGGTCTTTGCATCTTCATTATTGTTCTTCATTTGTCTTTTTCAACCACGCTTTCAAAAATGATTGTTCAATGTATAAATTATTAAAATCACTTTCTTGGAAATGTTTATCAGCTAAAAGGTCAAGTAAGAATTGGCGATTAGTTTTAACTCCTTCGATCTGGAATTCCTTAATCACCCGTAACATCTTATTAACACCCTGCTTTTTAGTTGGCATATGAACAATAATCTTAGCAATCATTGAGTCATAGAAGGGAGAAATCAAATCGCCTTCAACAACCCCTGAATCAATTCGAACTCCCTTGGTGCCGACTGGAAAGTTCAGCTTAGTAATCCGTCCTGGCGAAGGCATAAATCCATGAGCTGGATCTTCTGCATTGATTCGACATTCTAACGCATAGCCGTTAACGTGAATTTGAGCTTGCGTAAATGGTAAGTCCTCACCGGCAGCAACTATAATTTGGGCTTTGATCAATTCAACATTCGAAACTTCTTCAGTAACTGTGTGTTCAACTTGGAGCCGTGCATTCATTTCCATAAAGTAAAAATGACCAGTCGTTTCATCCATTAGGAATTCCACCGTTCCAGTATTTTCATACCCAATTGAAAGGGCGGCCTTAGTAATCAATTTCCCTAGATGTTGACGGGTTTCTTCACTTACTTGCGCACAAGGACTTTCTTCCAAAATTTTTTGATGTGCCCGTTGAAGTGAACAGTCACGTTCAGGGAAATAAACCGCATGCCCATTTGAATCCGCAATTAATTGCATTTCAATATGTTTAGCATTGCTTAAGTCTTTTTCCATGTAGAGCGTGTCATCACCAAATGATAATCTGGCTTCACGTTTTGTATCTAAGTATATTGCTTCAAGTTGATCCGCAGTGTTGACCTGACGAATCCCCTTTCCACCACCACCAGCAGCTGCTTTAAGCATCACCGGATAACCAATTTCATCCGCCAGTTTCTTTGCCTCTGCTAAACTTTGAATTGCCCCATCACTACCGGGAATGGTTGGAACCCCATTTTTTTGCATTGTTTCCTTGGCATGAGACTTATTTCCAACTAAATCAATTACTTCTGAACTAGGACCAATGAACTTAATATGGCATTTTTCACAAATTTCTGCGAACTCAGCATTTTCAGATAAGAACCCATAACCGGGATAGATTGCTTCACTACCGGTCAAACATGCCGCATCAATAATTGCCTGCATATTTAAGTATGATTGGGCTGGTTCAGGTCCACCGATACAAACAGTTTCATCCGCCATCTTAACGAATAAGCTGTTCTTATCAGCAGTTGAGTAAACGGCAACCGCTTTAATTCCTAATTCATGTAAGGAACGAATTACTTGAACAGCAATTTCGCCACGGTTGGCGATTAAAACTTTTTTAAACATCTATCTCCTACGCTTTCTATTCGATTGCAAAAACTAGGTCAGCAGTACAAATCTCTTCACCAGAGCGATTAACGGTACAATGACCAACTCCTAAATGTTGTTTTAATTTAGTTAATTCAACATAAAGTTCTAGTTTATCACCAGGGCGAAAAGCATCTTTAAACTCAGCAGAACGAATTCCACCGAAAAAGACATTTTTGCCCTTGTATTCTGGCATTGAAAGTAAAGCAACGACTCCAGTTTGAGCTAAACATTCCAAAATAATTGGTTTAGGCATCTCAGGATGACCTTCTTGAGAAGAAAAGAACCATTCATTGATCGTTAGCAACTTAATTGCTCGCGAAAATTTACCTGGTTCCACTTCTTCAATTTTATCAATCATCTGAAACGGAAAACGTTGCGGAATAAAATCACTAACTTTATATTCCAAAACTAATCCTCCTCAACGTCAAAAATAGGTTGATCGTATTCAACCATTTCCCCATCATTAACAAGTTTTTTTGTAATCGTCCCAGTAACAGAACTCTTAACTTCATTAATGACCTTCATCGCTTCGATGACACAAACGGTTTCCCCTTTTTTAACGTGATCGCCAACTTCTTTATAAACTGGCTTTTTAGGGCTAGGGGCAAAATAAACAAGACCTACTAGTGGAGCCTTAATTTTAGCACCACTAGCAGCAGGTTGTTTAGGCGCAGTGGTTTGAGAATCAGCTCTCTTTTCATTGGACTGAGCGGGAGCGATTGGTTGTTCCTTTGGACGATCCAATTTACTAAAATAAACCTGACCGTCAACTCGTAATTCTTTCAAACTTGAATTATCGAATTCCTTTAATAATTGTTCGATTTCTTTGGCGTCCATTTTTGAAAAATCTCCTACTTGTTAATTAAATTGTCAGACCACCATCGATGGTGATTACTTGACCAGTAATGTATTGATTGTTCAATAGAAAAGCAACAACATCAGCAATTTCTGCTGGCTTTGCAAAACGACCGAGCGGAATTTGTTTAGACCACTTTTCAACGTTCTTATCGCTCAGTTTAGCAGTCATAGCTGTTTCAACCATTCCAGGAGCAACGGCGTTACAACGGATTCCACGAAGAGCACCTTCTTGAGCAGTAGTCTTAGTTAAACCGACGATTCCAGCTTTACTGGCAGAATAGTTCGCTTGACCAATATTTCCGTGAAGACCAGAAATACTGGACATATTCACAATGGCACCCTTTCGTTTCTTTTGCATAACTTTCATCGCATACTTAGTAACATTAAAAGTACCAACTAAGTTTGTCTTCAAGACCTTTTCAAAAGAATCTTCTTTCATTCGAGTTAATAACTTATCATCGGTAATTCCGGCATTATTAACAACGGCATCGATCGTGCCAAACTTCTCAACGATTGCATCGATCATGAACTTAGCTTCATCATCCTTAGCAACATCTCCGACCACAATTTCCATGTCTTGGTCAAAGTTCTTGTTAAATTCTTTGATTTCATCATCACTTAAATCGCGGTGAGAATTAATAATAACTTGATTCTTGGGATCTTTAGCTAAGCGTTGAGCTGTTGCTAAACCAATTCCTTTCATACTTCCAGTTACTAAAATTACGTTTTTTTCAGTCATTATGAGTTGGCCTCCAAATCATTGATTGCTTGTTGCAATGTTTCAACACTATCAACGTGATAGGTTGGTGCTTTAACAGTCTTTTTTGCTAACTTACTAAGCGTTTCACCAGGACCAATTTCAATAAATGCATCGATTGGATTTTCCTGGTTCAATTTTTCTAGGTCTTGTCTAAAATGCGTTGGGGTCACTAATTGTTTTACCAACGTATCCTTTAAATTAGATTTTGTAAATGGTTCGACAAGTGTATTACTCATCACAGTAACCTTTGGTTCTGCAAAATCAACACTTGTTAAACGATCAGCTAATTTATCACTTGCTAACTGCATTAAAGGAGTATGAGATGCAACTCGAACATTTAAAGGAACAATTCTTTTTACACCAGCAGCCTTTAGAGCATCGGTTGCTTGAGCAACTCCTTCGGCAGTTCCACCAATTACAGTTTGTTTAGCAGTATTAAAATTAGCTGGATAAACATTATCAATCTGCTTACAAATATCTTCAACAACTTTAGCATCGGTTCTCAATACAGCAGCCATTTTACCTGGATTTTGTTTTCCCGCTTCATCCATATACTTTGAACGATCAGCAACTAATTTTAGTCCTGAACTAAAAGATAGTGCTTCAGCAGAAACCAAAGCACTATACTCGCCCAGACTCAACCCAAGCATTGATGATGGTGCAGGAATTTTTCCATCTAATAGACGGGTAATACCAACACTCATCGTCAAAATTGCAACTTGAGTATTTACTGGATTATCAAAATTTTCTGGATTTGCAAGGTTTAAATTCAAGGTAGCTGAGGCTTGATCTACAGTTTCCCGATACTTTGTTTCGGTCTGATATAAGTCTTGGCCCATTTTTGCAAATTGACTTCCCTGACCACTAAATAAATAACAAAGATTCAAACTTAAAACCTCCAAAAAGAAAAACTATTTAGCGTCAACTTGTTTTGCAACGTAGTCAACTAATTCTTGAACAGTAGTCATATCATTATCAGTATCGATTTCGATATCGTATTCATCTTCCAAATCATCAATAATTTCAAAAATGTCTAAACTATCTAAATCTAAGTCATCCTTGAAGTTAGTTTCTAACTTAATGTCGTCAGCATTAACGTCATCAGTTTGGTCTTCTACAATACCCTTAATTTTATCAAAAATTTCATTCTTATCAGCCATAATTATATACACTCCATATCTTTTATTTTAAAATTTTACAATAACAGTTCCAACAGTTAAACCGCCACCAAACCCTGATAGGGCAATGGTGTCACCATGATTTATTTTACCAGCTTTTACTAGTTCATCCAATAGAATTGGTTCACTAGCAGTGCCGGTATTACCATATTGATCGATATTAACTGGGAAACGTTCATCAAAGTCTAAATGCATTCGACGAGCAACACTCTTAATGATTCGAACATTGGCTTGATGCAACACAAACTTATCAATATCATCAATTGAAATTCCAGCACGTTTGGCAGCAATTTTAATTGATTCTGGTGCAGAATGGGTTGCAAAGTCATAAACTTTTCGCCCATCTTGATGCACATAGTAATCTTGATCATCTTTTTGATCATTGAACGGACTTTCATCCTTAATATGTCCAGCAGTCAAATAGTGGCCTAAATTACCATATGTTTGTGAATGTTCCGCTAAGAATTGACCAGCACCATCATTAGATACCAAGACACCACCAGCACCATCGCCGAACAATACAGCCGTTGAGCGGTCGTGCCAATCAATCAATTTACTCATCTTTTCAGCACCAATTAAAATGCCCTTTGAATGGGGACGAGTAGCCAATAGCGAATGTAACACATCTAAACCCATAACGAATCCCGAACAAGCGGAACTAATATCAAATGCCATCGCATTTTTTGCATCAATTTCACCCTGAACAGTTGCTGCGGTAGCAGGAAACTGATTGTCAGGTGACATTGAAGTAACGATTAGAAAATCAATTTCTTCAGCTTGTGCGTGAGCCTTGATTAAAAGTTGCTTAGCAACATTTGCCGCGAGCGAAGTAGTTGTTTCTGTCGTTGCGATATGTCGTTGCGCAATTCCAGTTCGACGACGAATCCATTCATCAGAAGTATCCATCATATGAGTAAGATCCTCATTAGTAACTACCTTGTCAGGAACAGACGAGGCGGTAGCGATAATTGAAAAAGGACTCATAATTACTCCTTTAGTATCAAAGTGATACCTTTTTAATTTAGCATGTTGTAAATCAAATATATTACAAATAATATCGTAACCGATTTATTGTAAAATATCCAATTACTAACGATTTATTATAACATAAACAGCTCATTGATACATATTTTCCTAAGAAGGAGCTCCTATTTAAATATTGATGTGATTTTGTTATAAAATCAAACATCTGTAACACTCCTAACTCAAGTACTTGTAATTGACTTAAAAAAAGCACTTAACTATAATCAAGTTAGTACCAATATACCTTAATTAAAGGATGTTTATTATGGATAAAACAATTCAAGAAACTTACAACAATTGGACATCTCAAATCGATATGCCAGTTGAATTAAAAGCAGAATTAAATGAAATGAAAAACGATGACGAAAAGTTAACAGATGCATTTAGCGGTTTCTTATCATTTGGAACTGCTGGAATGCGTGGATTGATTGGAGCTGGAACCAACCGCATCAATACATATACGGTTCGTCAAGCTGCAGAAGGCTTAGCCCGATTAATGGATCAACTAGATGATAAAATCAAACAACGTGGAGTTGCAATTAGTTTTGATTCTCGTTATGGTTCCAAAGAATTTGCCTACCAATCTGCGATGGTATTGGGACATCATAACATCCCAACATTCGTTTTTGATGGGATTCGTCCTACTCCTGAATTATCATTTGCAATCCGTCATTTACATACATATGCCGGAATCATGATTACTGCCAGTCACAATCCAAAACAATACAATGGATTTAAGATTTATGGTCCTGATGGTGGCCAAATGCCCCCAAAGGAATCAGATCTAACCACGAAGTACGTTCGTGAAGCAAATGATTTATTTGCAATTCCGGTTACTCGGGTCAAAGAATTACGAAAACAAGGTTTATTGTCCATTATTGGTGAGGAAGTAGACCAAGCTTATCTTGATGAAGCTAAGAAAGTTAACGTTGATCATGAATTGATCGAACGAGTTGGTAAACATCTAAAATTTGTTTACTCGCCTCTTCACGGAACTGGAAAGATTTTAGCCCGTCGAGCACTCGAAACAGCTGGATTTGAAAATTACGTCATCGTTCCTGAACAAGCAGTTGCTGATCCTGAATTTCCAACGGTTACTCATCCAAATCCAGAATTTAAGGAAGCCTTCGATTTAGCAATTAAACTTGGTAAAAAAGTTGATGCTGATGTTTTGATCGAAACTGATCCTGATGCCGATCGGTTAGGTGCTGCTGTTCGTCAACCAAACGGTGATTACAAATTAATGACCGGAAATCAAATTGCAAGTGTAATGTTGAATTATATCTTACATGCAAAACAAAAGGCTAATGATCTCCCTGAAAATGGAATCATCGTAAAATCAATCGTTTCCACTGAATTAGCAACTAAAATTGCAGCAAATTACAATATCCCAACCAAAAATGTTCTAACTGGTTTTAAATTTATTGCTGAACAAATCAAGAACTACGAAGCAAACCATGATCACACTTTTCTATTCGGTTTCGAAGAAAGTTATGGATACTTAATTCGGCCTTTTGTGCGGGATAAAGATGCCATCCAATCAACGATGTTACTTGCCGAAATTGCTGCATACTACAAGGATCGCAATATGACTCTTTATGATGGATTACAAGAAATGTATCAACAATACGGCTATTTTGAGGAACAAACGATTTCCAAGATGTTCGAAGGAATCGATGGTTCTAAGAAAATGGCTCACATCATGGAGGAAGTTCGGGAAAATCCATTTACTGAATTCAATGGTCAAAAAGTTATTTCAACCGAAGATTTCTTAACTCAAACGAAGACTGATGAAAACGGCAAGACCAGTCAAATCGATTTACCTAAATCTAATGTTTTGAAATTCTGGTTAGAAGATGGAACTTGGTTAACGATTAGACCTTCTGGAACGGAACCAAAGGTTAAATTCTATATTGGAACGAATGATAAATCTGAAGCAGCTGCTCAAAAGAGACTCGATTCTTACGTTGAAGCTGTCGAAAAATTAATTGAAAAATTAATCATGAACTAAATTATTTAAGAAAACGACTTTTTAAGTCGTTTTCTTTGTAAGGAGATGAAATCAAATCGATAATCATGCAATTGATAAGTTAGCTCCGGACCATCACCAACTAACAAATGAACAAACTAAATTGATTCAAAAGATTGAACAGTTCACATCAGATCATCTTCACGATCAAAAGCACGCCGTTTTCACAATTTATGGTGATGCTGGAACTGGAAAAAGTGTTATTTTAAGTCAACTCTTTTATGATTTTCAACAATTACGAAAGCAACAAGGACCTTTTCAGGATACCCACAACTACTTTCTAGTCAATCATCCCGAAATTTTAAAAGTTTACAAACAAATTGCTGGAGACGAAAAGAATGTTTTAAAAAAGAACTTTAATCGCCCGACTTCATTCATTAATCAAATGAATAAAATGAATGGTCATTCTGATATTACAATTATTGACGAAGCCCATCTCTTGTTATCAAGAAGAGATGCATACAATAATTTTACGCAAAATAACCAATTACTAGAAATTATCAAACGCAGTCAAGTCACAATTATTGTTTTTGATCCACGCCAAGTTCTAAGGACCAAAAGCTTTTGGAGTACTAAACGCTTAAAAGCATTGTTGAAGCCTTATACTAACGGTGAGTACCACTTAACCCATCAATTTAGAATGAGTTGCAGCGATGAATTGGTTAAATGGATCAATAACTTTACTGATGGAAAATTAAGCCCCATTCCACAAAATGCTGATGATAATTATGATTTTCGAATTTTTGATGATGCTGAAGAGATGCGCCAATTAATTGTTAAAAGAAATCAAGAATTTGGATTATCACGAATTGTCTCAACATCTGGATACCCATCAACACTAGATGGTGGTCAACATTTTATCCAAGAAGGTCGGTTTAAAATGCCATGGGATCAGTATAACTATACCCAAATTCCTTGGGCTGAAAAACCGGAAACAATCAATGAAGTCGGTTCAATGTACACTTGTCAGGGATTTGACTTGAACTATGTCGGTTTAATTTTAGGGCCACCAATTTTATATCGTAATCAACACATTGATGTTGACCTCAGCAAGTATACTGACGTTGAGTCCCTCAAAAAACGACCTGACATCCCTGATCAAAAAGAATTCACTCAAATTAAAAAACAACTGATTTTAAATTCTGTTAATGTTTTGATGAAGCGTGGCGTCAAAGGATTATATATTTTTGCTCATGATTCCGAACTCAGAAAAGCACTTCTTGATTCGTATCAACAAATCAAACACTAAAAAAAGACCAGTTGTAACTGGTCTTTTTTGATTTTAAAGTTCTTTGATTGGCGTGTTTCCATCAGTAATAACAATTGTTTTACGAATCGTTCTTTTATTATTTAATATTTGAACTAACACTTGGGCAACATTAGAACGTGAAATTGATGAATCAGCAGATAATTCTTTGGGATCAAGATCTACTTTTTGACTAGGTTCATCATTTGAAAGCGTCGTTGGACGGATAATCGTATATTCTAATTTTGAACGACGTAAAAATTCATCCGCATAATGTTTAGCGATAAAGTAACCTTGTAACCCACTTTGCGGCCATAACTTACGATTATCACTATGAGCGGCGCTAACCATTAAGTAACGATTTACGTTAGCTTGCTCTGCTGCTTCCATCGTTTTGATCGCTCCATCTAAATCAATTGATAATGTTTTATCATCGCCTGTGTTCCCACCAGAACCAGCTGTAAAAATAATTGCATCTACAGCAGACCGTTTAAAAACGGTTGCCATTTCTTCTGGCATTGAATTTAAATCAAATTCAATTAGATCAATATTAGACAAATCCGCCCATTCAGTTAAATCGTTTTTTTGGCGTACTCCTGCTAAAACATGATATCCAGCTTGTGCTAATTGAGGAACTAACTTTTGACCCACGTGGCCATGAGCTCCAACTACAAATATATTCTTCATTTAACCCAACCTCCAATTATGATTTAAATTGCGTTTACATTTTAACAGTTGGAGCACTTAAAACCAATTAATTTAGCTTTGTAACGATTCGTAATATAGATGAAACTTCAATGTATTATAAATAGACTATAATTGACTTTGAAAGTAACTTAGGAGGAATCATTTTGAAAAGCGTTAAAAATTTATTTTTTATTTTAGTTGCTGTTGCTGCATTTTTTGCTGTCAAACCCCAAACGAATGCTAATGCTGCCGCTACTGGTAATAAAATTGCTGATGTTTCACAGTATCAAGGAAACATCAATTGGGCAAAGGCCTCAACTGATTTAAGATATGTAATCATTAGAGTTCAACACGGAACTCAATATTTAGATAGTAAACAAGCATACAACTCAAGACAGGCCGTTCGTTACGGAGTTCCTTTTGGGGTTTACGCTTTTTCTAACTTTAATAGTAAAGCTGATGCAATTCGTGAAGCAAAGGCCTTTTATCAACGAAGTAACAAGAAGACCAATTTCTATGTATTGGATGATGAAATTCATCGTAAAGACGCTTTTAGTTCTGAAAAGACGTACATTAACGCCTGGATCAGTACAATGAAGAGCTTAACGAATAAACCTTTGATCTTATATTCCGGTGAAAACTTTGCTAAAACTCATGGAATTAATGCCATTAGTTTTGATGGATATTGGATCGCTAATTATTCTCATAAACCAGCAATCAAAACTGATTTATGGCAATACACTAGTAAGGGAACGGTTAGTGGTATCAAAGGACGAGTTGATCTAAGTAAAATTACTAACCCTAGTAAAGTTGCTGATTGGTTCACTCATTCTAACGATGATAATATTACTGAATAGTTTGAATCATAAGAAAAATGGAATCGAATTAAAATTCGATTCCATTTTTTTATCTTTTATCAACGATTTGAATTCCGCGATCAATCTCACCATCAGAAGATAATAACGTCAATTGATTGGCTAAAACATCTAATTTCAAATTGTCCTCATCCAAATAAGTTCCAGAGTACCCCTTATAGTAAAAGTCACCGATATTAGTCTCTAATTTATCATCGTACCCCTTTGCTTCTGCATCGGGAGCAACGGCAATGACATCGAAATCAATATCCATTGAACAAGAACCTTCTTTTGAATAGTCCCCAACTCCATCATCTAAACTTAATAATAGTTTAGCTGGGCCTTGAATTTCTTTATTAATTTTTTGCTTTGCAGCATCAGTAACTGTCATTTTCATTATTAATAACCTCCTCGAATAAACACAGTATCAATAATACCAATTCTTTTATCCAAGTCAATTAAATTGCATACAAGTTAATTAATTATGCATATCATTGATTCCATCTAATGATTCTAATTTTCGCAATAAGCTTTCAAATTCCTGCCCACCTCGAATTCTATCATCATTAACAATAACCCGATGAAGCGGGACAACCATCATAATCGGACAAGTTGCTAATGCATTGATAACTGCATTCCGATTTCCAATCTTAATTTGATTCATTAATTGATTCAAATCAATTGTTTTTCCATATTTGATTTGTTGAACTGCATGCCAAACCCTTTGTTCAACCTCATCTCCAACATTATCAAAATCTAGTTGCAATTCAAAATCCATTCGTTGCCCCATGAGGTATTCATTAATTTCTTGTTTACACTTAGCAGTTCGTTGTTCTTGGTATCGAAACTCAAATTTTTCCTTAGAATAAAAATCAAAGACCTCAGATACCCCTACATTAGGATTGGAGATAAAGTTCAACCCGAAATCACTTACGGTAAAGAAAAATTTTTTATTATTAAATTCAAAGGTATCCCAATATATCCGTTTCATTTTATTCCTCTCATTTTCAAATTCACTTATTAATATTTTACCATAGTTTAATTCCATAGTTGTAAATCCAACTTGCGAATTGTCTTTTGTTAATAAAGCGATATAATAATTTATGAAAAAATATTTTTGTGAGGGATAAATATGAATCTATATTCGTATAAGTATTTAACGCAGAATTTTAATTCTGCAAACTTAATTATGTTAATTGCAATTATTATTTTTGCAATTGCCGTTCTCTTTTTTGGAATTATGTACTTAAAGGATCGTACTAACATTAAGTACCGAACCCCATTTATCATTGTTGCATTTTTTGTTGTCATGCTATTTGCTATCCAAGTCAGTAACATCTATGATCAATCAAATAGTAATGCCCAAAATAGTCAAACTGCTACAATCTTAAAAAGTATCAGCAAAAAAGAACATGTTCCATTAGATAAAATCTACGCTAATTCAACAACGTTAACGAATGGAATGACAATTAAGGCTGGTAATAAATATTATCAAGCTAATTTTAATAATGATTTTAGTGGATACAGTTTAACCCCAACTTCTTTAGTCTATAACAAACCTAATTATGTTGAACACCAAGGTTTTAACTTCGCTAGTATCTTGAACAATGAATATTTCGTCATTGGCTTAAAACTTTTAATTGGTTTTACCATGTTAGTAATTCAAATCAACTTGTCTGGTAAGGGAAACCTAATGCCTGCCAATGCAATTGATCAACTCCAAAACTATGTTTTAGGGGGAATTATTGGTGGAATGATTTATAGTCAGGCCGTCACGATCATTCAATTCTTTGTCGTTCTCTTAATTTGGTCGATTATTATTTTTGGAAGTAAACTTCTAATTCAGCAATCGAAGTTCTTTAAACGTGTCTTAACCGGAAATCCACAACCAATTATTCAGAATGGGAAAATCAACGTTGCCAAAGCACTTCAAAATGGAATGACCGGTGAAGATTTAGCATTTAAACTTCGTCAACAAAACGTTGCTAATTTTGAAGATGTTAAGAGTGGTATTCTGGAACAAAATGGTCAATTAACATTAACCGGATTTGGAACTGAATCATTAAGTTATCCTGTGATTACAGATACTAGAATCAACGAATCAGTTCTTAAACGTAATCACCATGATGATGAATGGTTAGAAAACGAATTGAAGAAGCAAAACAAATCAATTGATCAAATTTATCTTGGACAATTCATTGATGATAAATTAGTTTTAGTTAGTTACCCTGAACATAAAGCTAGCATTCACGAACGGTTATCAAAAATGAATAAAGACATCTAAACAAAAAGATTGCGGTGATAAACCATCGCAATCTTTTTTATACATAAAAATAAATCGAAAAATACATCAAAATCGTTCCAGCTAAAACGAATATATGCCAAATTACATGGCCAAAAGGAATCTGTTTAAAACTATAAATAACGGCGCCTAATGTAAAGGCAATCCCACCTTCTAATAGGAGGGAAAAACCAGCCCAGCCAAGACCATCAATCAATTGTTTGATTCCTAAAACACATAGCCATCCCATTAGTACGTATATACAGGTAGAAGCGACTTTATAACGTCCCATCCAAATTGATTTATAAACGATCCCCATAATCGTTAATGTCCAAATAATGCCAAATAATGTCCAACCAAGCCAGCCACCAATTGTAACTAAACAGTAGGGTGTATAGGTCCCAGCAATTAATAAATAAATGGCTGAATGATCAAAGATTTGAAAAACATGTTCAGCAGACGTAAAAAATAGGCTATGGAACAACGTGGAGGCGAAATAAAACAAGATTAAAATTGCCCCATAAATTGAAAACGTTGTTATTCGCATCGCGCCTCCCTCATGAGCTCCATGAACGATTAAAACAACTGCGCCTGCAATACTAAGTAAAATCCCTAAGCCATGAGTAATAGCACTAAATATCTCATTAATGATTAAATATTGTCGATTTTTTGCTAAATCTTTCATATTTATCGATCCCTTTATTATTGAATAACTTATTATAACAAAAAAAGCACTTCTGAAAATCAGAAGTGCTTAATTAAATTAATTTTAGTACCAGTTAGTACTTAACCAGTGCTTTTTAGCATTAGCCCATGAACCATAACGACTCTTAACATATTTATCAGCAGCCTTTTCTTGATTCAAAGCTGAATAGTTACCGTGTAATAAACTTGTCTTTAATTGGTACTTACCATAGTAAAGACCATTGTGAGCAGAATATGAACCATGTGATTCATGACTTGCAATCCACTTCTTAGCGGCTGCATTACTTGATGATAATTTTTGATTTAATTTAGCAATTGCTTTCTTTTGATAAGCACTGCTTGTTTTCTTTTGGTTTAATTTAATACTTACATTAGTAGCAGCGGATGCACTAGTATTTGAACTCACAGCAGTTGTGCAAACGAATGCAACGGCCATGGTAACGATAGTAAGAATGATTGCTAGTGACTTATTAATTTTCATTATATTATTTCTCCCCCTAAATATGTAACAACAGTTAATACTTTAACAATCCCATCTTACGAGAAGATTAGAGAAATGTTACAGAAATGTTAAAGAGTATTGCATTTTGCAATGAATTCCGTTTGACGATGAAATTAGTTTTGTGATATAGTTAGTTACATCAGTAATTAACTAGTTAAAGGAGAAAGTTATGTATACTCTTAAAATTAAAGATTTAAATAAGTATTATGGACGAAATCAAGTCTTATTCAACGTTAGTTTTAACATTCCACAGGGTAAAATCGTTGGTCTAATTGGTCCCAACGGTGCTGGAAAATCAACCATCATGAAAACAATCGTTGGATTAACTAACTATAAAGATGGTGATATTCAAATTAACGGGATTCATTTGGACGCTCATCATCGAAAAGCTTTAAAAAACGTTGGGACTATGATCGAAACCCCCGCTCTTTACGATAATTTAACCGGGTATGAGAACTTAAAGTTATTTAATGAAGGTAAATTTAATTCCCAAGAAATGGATCAAATTGCAAAAGAAACCCAAATTGATCAGTTTTGGCATAAAAAAGCTAAAAAATATTCATTAGGAATGCGCCAACGATTGGGGATTGCACTTACCATGATCAATCATCCCAAGTTGTTGATTTTAGATGAACCAATGAATGGATTGGATCCCCAATCAACCCATGATTTACGAGATTTATTATTGAAGTTAGCTCAACGTGGCATTAGTATCCTTATTTCAAGTCATTTATTAGATGAATTAGCTCGAATTGCTGATGATTATGTTGTCATTAATCATGGACATGTAATTAAACAAGCTAAAGCGAGTGCTTTCTTGAATAATGATGAAAAGCAAATCATGATCAATACAAGCGATAACACTAAGGCGCAACAAGTTTTAGTTAACAGTGGCCTAAAAGTTACCCTTAATGATCATAAAATCAATATCATTAATCATGCTGATAACTTAAACCAAGCCTTGGTTGCTTTAGTCCAAAATAACGTTCAGATCAAGGATGTAAATAGTCAACAAGCCGACTTAGAAACAACATTATTAAAAACTTTAAATCAAAATAATCAGGAGGAAGCATAATGTTTACCTTATTAAGACAAGAAAATTATAAATTAATGAAGGGCAAAACGATTAAAGTAACATTTGCAATAATGATTTTATATCAAGTTTTAGTCATGTTCTTAACTAAGAAATACAATTTTATGAGTGTTAAAAGTTATTTCATCGAATTGGGAAACGCTGATCAAATCATTGCTTTAATGATGGTCATTGTTGCAAGTACCATTATTACTAATGAATTTGTTAATAAAACCATCAAAAACCTATTGGACAGACAGTTCAGTAGAGGTCAGGTCTTCATTAGTAAATTATTAGCATTAATTGAAGTGTATGTATGTTTAAATCTTTTAAACCTCATCATGACTGGCATTGCCAAGTTAACAGTATTTAGTAAATTTGATTTTACTAGTAGTATTACTCATGAAATGTTCAAAACTTTAGGTGCTGATTCACTATACGTATTAATTCTAATTAGTTTAGTAATTTTAATCAGTAACATTGCTAAGAGTTCCGGTGGAGCAATTGGAATCGGGGTTGCATTCATTTTCGCTTCTCAAATTATTAGTCAGTTATTGACCCTTGTAATTAAAAAAGTTAATTTTCTAAAATGGAATCCTTTCAACTTCTTCCAAGTTAATAGTCAATTAGAATATGGAAAAGCATTTCGTACTTTAACAAAATTAACGGATAATCAAATGATCATCGGAACGATTATTTATGCCATCATTTTCTATTTAATTGCATACTGGATTTTCCAAAAACGAAACATCTAAAACATCAAGTCATAAAAAAAGTTTGAACCATTTAATTAATTATGGTTTAAACTTTTTTTAGTATATTGATTCCTACTTGTTTCGTGGTAAACTTATTGGCATGTAGAATTATTTTTAAGGGAGCCCTTTTTATGATTGGTCTGTTATTTAAGGAATTATTTCGCAAATGGAAATTAATCATTCTATTTGTCATCATTACAGTAGCCTATGCTTTTTTAATTGGATATTTTGGAAAGCATAATAATTTAATTATTGCTGGTAATTATTTAAACACGATGGGATCTTCAAGTTCCCTCATTTCATTTATGATGATGGTATTTGCTAGCTTAGCGTTTGCCGGGAATAAAACGCGAAATGCATTATTTAAAGCTGGTGAAAAGCACAGCACATTAGCAATCTTCATTGCTCAAATGCTATCGATTGTAATCGAATATCTAATTTTGACTGCCGTAAATGTTGGAACCGTAATCTTTACCTACTATGATATTTACAAAAGTAATGTTATTAGTGTTCACCACTTAAAAGTATTATTAACCGCGATCCATGCAAATGCTTACTACATGTTCTTAGTTCTTCCATTCATTATTTTAATTACACTTGGTATCAAGAGCAGTATCAGGGCAGTCGCAAGTGGAGTGGCAACTGGTTATGTTAGTCAACTATTAGCATGGCCATTTATGCTTTGGATCTATAGAATTCGGTTCTTAAAATGGAATCCTTTCAATCCAATGATGATTCAAAGCCAAATTGTTAGCCCCATCAACCATACATTAACAAAATTGCACAATAATGAGGCAATGGCTGGGGTCATCATTTATGGAATCATCTACCTTTGTTTAATTCTTTGGATTTTTGGCCGGCGCCAAAAATTTCATAAGCTCCAAAATAATTAATTGACTGATATATCTGGTGTGATAGAATGATGATACAGTACATTAATGACAGAGGGTGACATGAATGGAATATAGTACCGATCTGAACAATATGTTATGTTTTCAAATCTCCCGTGCCCACCAATTGTACAATAAGTTTTATCAAGACACTTTAAAGAAGTTTAATTTAACTTATGTTCAATATGTAACTCTTCTTTCACTTTGGAAGGAAGATAACGTTACAGTAAATCACCTTAGTGGTGAGTTAGGTTTGACAAATGGGACGCTTACCCCACTACTAAAACGGCTTGAAACTGCCGGGTGGATCGAACGGAACCGTGATAAACGTGATGAACGACGCGTGTTGGTATCCCTTACTACACATGGTAAAGATATGCAAAAAGAAGTTGTTCCTGCTGTAAACACTTGTTTACAAGCATTATCTTATAATAAGGAACAATATCGAGAAGCACTCGATGCCATCGCCGATGTTCAAAGACGCTTAAAAACCGAAATTAATGATCGAAAATAAAGACATCCTTTCAAGGGTGTCTTTTTATTATCCCATTTTGGGTTTAAAATAAAGATATTGTGGTTTGTATCTTTTTTTCAATCATGATAATATTTTAGAACGGCAATCAGTCGTTAGATGATTTATCATCTAGAAAAAATTTAATAAGGTGGGATCTTATCAATGGCAAACAAAGATGAAGAACTAGAACGTAAGCTATCACCACGTCACATGCAAATGATTGCATTAGGTGGAACAATTGGTGTGGGATTGTTTATGGGTTCTGCTTCTACAATTAGTTGGACTGGGCCTTCCGTGTTATTGGATTATGCTTTAGCCGGTCTGTTCCTGTACTTTATCATGAGAGCATTAGGTGAAATGCTGTATGTCCATCCAATTAGTGGTTCGTTTTCTCAATTTGCAAGTGTCTATATGCACCCAGTTTTTGGTTATTTAACCGCTTGGAGTAACATTTTCCAATGGGTACTGGTTGGAATGAGTGAAGTTATTGCAATTGGAACGTATTGTAATTTCTGGTTCCCTCACTTACCCGGTTGGGTTCCTGGAATTATCGCTTTAGTTTCCTTAGCTCTTGCCAACTTAGTTTCAGTTAAGTCTTTTGGCGAACTAGAATACTGGTTCGCATTAATTAAAGTTATTACAATTATCTTGATGATCGTTGCCGGCTTAGGAGTTATTCTCTTTGGTTTCGGAAATGGTGGTCACCCCGTTGGTTTTAGTAATCTTTGGAAATACGGATTCTTTGCTGGTGGTTTAAAAGGCTTCCTATTTGCTCTTGCCATTGTTTTAGGATCATACCAAGGGGTTGAATTAATCGGGGTTACTGCTGGTGAAGCTGCTAATCCTCGTAAATCTATCGTAGAAGCAATTCAATCAACAATTGGTCGAATCTTAATCTTCTACATTGGTGCAATTTTCGTTATCGTTACCGTTTATCCTTGGGACAAGTTAGGCGAAGTTGGTTCACCATTCGTTTCAACTTTTGCTAAGATTGGAATTACTTCAGCTGCAGGAATCATTAACTTTGTTGTCTTAACGGCTGCATTGTCTGGTTCTAACTCAGCAATCTATAGTTCTAGTCGAATGACTTACCTTCTATCTCAAGAAGGTAAGTTACCTAAGAAATTCTTGCGATTAACCAGTAGTGGAGTTCCATTCTATACTGTTCTAGCCGTAACTGGTGGGATTTTCATTGGGGTTATCTTGAATATTGTTTTACCATTATTCATGCATGATGCAGATAAAATTTTTGTGCTAGTTTATAGTTCCAGTATTTTACCTGGAATGGTCCCATGGTTCGTTATCTTAGTTAGTGATATGAAATTCAGAAAAGAATTAACTCCTGAACAACTCAAGAAACATCCATTTAAGATGCCTTTGGCTCCATACACCAACTACATTACATTGTTCGTATTAGCTGTTACCGTTGTCTTTATGTTAATTAATGACGATACTAGAATCCCGGTTATTATTGGGGCAATCTTCTTAGCATTAATGACCGTTCTTTACTTCACTAGATATTATAAAGAAGATAAAGAAAAAGGCATCGATAAATCTAAGATTTTTAGAGACGATGTTTAAATTCCAAAAATAAATTTAATTCAAAACAGTTGTCTGTATAAAATAGACAGCTGTTTTTATTTTATGCACATTTTCTTGACGCCAAAACAAAATTAAGTGTACAATGTAATTAATATTTAAATGAGGTTGTGTGAAATTTATGTCAAAAGATAATAAGAAACTAAACCGAAGCCTTAGTCCTCGTCATATGCAAATGATTGCATTGGGTGGAACGATTGGAGTCGGTTTATTTATGGGTTCTGCATCAACGATTGGTTGGACTGGACCTTCCGTTCTATTAGATTATGGAATTGCTGGTATTTTCCTATACCTAGTTATGAGAGCATTAGGTGAAATGGTTTATGTTCATCCCGTTACTGGATCATTTGCCCAATTTGGAGACATGTACATCCACCCAGTTGTTGGCTACCTAACCGAATGGAGTAATGTTTTTCAATACATTGTTGTTGGAATGAGTGAAGTGATTGCCATTGGAACCTATTGTCACTTCTGGTGGCCTAACTTACCAGGCTGGATTCCTGGTTTAGTTGCTATTATTTCCCTTTGTGTTGCTAATTTGATTTCCGTTGGAGCATTTGGGGAATTAGAATATTGGTTCGCATTAATTAAGGTCGTAACAATCGTATTGATGATTATTGCTGGACTAGGAATCATCATCTTTGGTTTTGGTCACGGAATGCATCCCGTTGGAATTAGTAACATTTGGAAGTACGGCTTTTTTACTGGTGGTGTTAAAGGTTTCTTCTTCGCTCTTTCCATCGTTTGTGCTTCTTATCAAGGGATTGAATTGATTGGAGTCACTGCTGGTGAAGCAGAAAATCCTAAAAAATCATTGGTTGAAGCAATTCAATCAACAGTTGGACGGATTTTAATCTTCTATATCGGAGCAATTTTTGTTATCTTAAGTATTTATCCATGGGATAAATTAGGTGAAGTTGGTTCCCCATTCGTTTCTACCTTTGCTAAATTAGGAATTACTGCCGCAGCTGGAATCATCAACTTTGTTGTTCTAACTGCTGCTTTATCTGGAACGAACTCTGGAATTTACAGTGCCAGTCGGATGTCATACTTATTAGCAGAACATCACCAATTACCTAAATTCTTCTTGAAACTTAACAAACATGGGGTGCCATTCGTATCCGTCATTGCCATTTCATTAGGAATTTTCATCGGAGTCATTTTAAACTTCATTCTCCCACTCTTCTTTAAAGGGGCCAATGAATTATTCGTTATGGTTTACAGTTCCAGTGTTCTTCCTGGAATGGTCCCATGGTTCGTAATTTTGATCAGTCAAATTAGGTACAGAAAACTTCATCCAGAAGAAGAAAAGGATCATCCATTTAAGATGCCTTTATCTCCAATTAGTAATTACGTAACAATCTTCTTCTTACTGCTTACATTAATTTTTATGTTCTTTAATGATGAAACTAGAACTCCACTATTAATTGGAGTTGCATTCCTAGTTATCATGACCATCATTTATTTCACTACTCATCATGGTAAAGAAGCTAAAAATTAATAATTAACAATAAAAAAGCGACCTTATTGGGTCGCTTTTTTTGATATTAAATTATGTTATTAGTTAACCAATTTGCCATTTGTTTAGAATCATCAGCAGTAACCGCAGCCATATATTTCTTATAATCATTCTTATTATTGGGATTAATAACTAAATTAAGGCCCTTTTGCTTAGCTAATATTCTAATAAAGAGCCGATTAGTTCTTCCATTCCCTTCTCTAAACGGATGAAATTCATTTATATCTAAAGATAAATGAGCTAAATCATTAATCAAAGACACATTGGAACTATATTTGGTCTTTATAATGGCTTTGATGTTCCTGTTAAGGTATGGGAGTGCTAAATCAAAACGTTGATATTGGAAAAAGGAATGACCAGCTTTTTCAAAATTACCAGTGCGATAATTACCTGCCCATGAATATAACTCTTTGAATAATTGATAATGGATCTGGTTCAAATCTTCAACGTTAGTTATTTTATAGGTGTCCATTAATTGATGACTCACTTTAACAACTAATAAATTCTCAACTTCTTTTAACCGTTCTTCATCATGAATATTATATTTATTAATTAGAGTATGATCATCATATTCGGTATCTGATATCCAACTCATGTTAGTTCTCCTTAAATTTAGCTCTTAATTCATCTAAAAACTTTGGTGTAGATTGATCAAACGAAGCTTTTAACATTATAATATCTTCTTTAATAGGATGATATCCTTCATAAATATTCGACAATGTTGAGTCACGGGCATCCCAATAATCATTTTCATTTTTGAACTTCACACCCATAATCGTTAGTTCTTTTAAACTTGTTCGTTCGATAAATCTTGTTTCTTCTTCAGCAGGAGAAATGTCATTAGTTTCTGCACAATGAATTAAAATATTGATATCAACATCAGTATATTTACAAATATTGATTAAAAATTCTAAAGATCTTTGCTTAAAATCATTCCTTAAAGCATTATCAATAGTCTTATTAGGCACATTTAATTGATTAGCTAACTCAATCGGATCAATCTGTTTATCTGAATTTTTTTCCAAAATTGCCCTTAATGTCATTTTCATTTTAATAATCTCCTTAGCAATTTGAAAAAGTTCGAAATAAATTATTCATTTAATAATTGTTTCAAATTCTTCAATTTTGTCTTTAAGATAATAAAGTTAAATATCAAAATGACTCCTGCTAATATAAAAACAGCCCGATAGCCAAAATAATTAGAAATAATCCCGCCACCTAATGAACCAATCACGGCCCCAATTGCTTGAGCTCCTTGATTTAAACTAAACGCCATTCCTGTTAATTCATCTGGAGTTCCCTTAGCATAAACGGTTTGGATCGATGGAAATACGGCTGCATTCCCAATCCCATTGATGAACCGAAAGAAACCGAGCATAATGATTCCGGTAGCTAGTCCCTGTGGGAAGTAAGATAAGAGCATTACAACGAACCCAATTAACAAAACCCGGCTGGCCCCATGTCGATCTCCATAGTGACCTATAAACGGTGATGTTATGACCATCGCAATCCCTGGTAAAGCGGCAATCAATCCAGATACAACTGCAATTGGACCATGATTATTCATCAACTGCTTAACGAACAACGTTAGAATCGGAAATACAAAATTAACAGCTGCTTGAACAATCATTGTAATTACAAGCATCCAGATAACTAATCCTTGGTTCGGAAATTGTTTAAAAATCTTTAACCCAGTTGCGTCCACGTGATTAGGATCTGGTTTAAAGTTTTCCGTTACTGAGGTAAAAGTAAGGATAAAGAAGCTAAAAAGTAACGCTCCAGTAATCATAAATGTTAGTCGAATCGATAAATAGTTAACCAATAATCCACCAAAAATAGGTCCAATCAGAAAACCACTGGTATATCCGGTCGATAATAAACTTAATGAGTATTGAGCCTTATTCCGGGGGACCTGAGTCGCGATTAATGCAATTGAATTGGGAATCACTCCATCAAAAAATCCCTGTAGTAATCTCAATAAAATAAACTGCCACACGTTAGTTACAAACGCCATTAAAAAAATGGAAATCGCAGAACCTAACGATGTTTGAAGAATCATTCGTTTCCGACCGTGTTGATCAGCAAAACGTCCCCATAATGGTGCGGTAAAAGCCACCACTAAAAAAGAAGCTGCATATACGATTCCACTCAATAATGATAATTGTCCATGATTAAAGTTTCCCAGTTGAGTAATATATAACGACATAAATGGGATTACTTCATTAAAAGCTAGTCCAGTAATGAACGTTCCAAATAATAAAATGTATAGATTTCGTTGCCATTTGTCTTTCATTCAAATACTTCCTTTCAAATAAGAAACGGTAATAAGATCGAAACATCTTATTACCGTTTCTTATTAAATTTTAATCAATTTCTTTTTCGTACCCATTTACCAATACTAATGAATTATCATCCTGATGATTTTCAAAACGACGGTGAAGTAAACTAATGTAGTATTCAATCAAATAGCCCACCGTCATTTCCTGGTGAAAATGCTTTTGAGCTTCTTCACGATGGTGGTCAAAATTATCAAGGAACACATTAATATCCTTATCTAAAAAGGTATCATAAGGTTCTTCAGCATCAAAAGTTTCACTATCCGGATGGAAGGAATCATATTTTGCAATATACAAGCCTTGATTTTCAGCCTTATATTGACTTTGGTAAAGTAATTTATATAACTCTTTTTTATCAACATCTTTAGCATATTGAGCTAAAGTATCATCGTTAATTCCACTATCTGGAACTTCAACGATCCATTTATTTTTCTTGGGCATTACAAGTCCTCCTCATTCGTTTCATGGCTGTTCCAACGTAATGAAGGAACCTTCCATACAATTAATAACAAGTTCAATGCTAACACGATTGCATTGAAAATAAAAACCCCACTATAATCAAATAGATTTGAAATAAATCCACCAATTATCGCACCAATGACTGCTCCGAACGCTTGAGCCGATTGGTTCAAACTAAATGCCATCCCCGTTAAATTGGCGGGCGTATTCTTAGCTAACAACGTCTGAATTGTAGGATATATCGCTGCATTGGATGCTCCGACTAGAAACCTTAAAATACCCAGAATTATAATACTAGTCGTTAAAGCTTGCGGGAAGTATAAGATTGCTGAAGCAAATAAACCAAATAAAAGGATTTTATTAGTTCCTTTTAAATCACCCATTCGGCCCCAAAACGATGAGGTCATGAACATCGAGATTCCTGGCAAAGAAGAAATAATTCCCGCCACAACGGTAATTGGTCCTCGATTATGCATTAATTCTTTAACTAACAAACTAATAATTGGATAAATTGAATATAATCCCATTTGGACAATAATCGTTGAACCTAATAACCAACGCGTAAATGTTTTGTTAGGAAAACCCTTCAATAAATGCCAATCAAACATTGCCGTTTTATTTGGATTGGGATTGTGATAGTGTTCGTGAACGAAGAATAATGTTAAGAAAAATGATGATAATAACAAGACACCCGTAATCAAAAACGTGATTCGAATCGTAAAGATTTGAGCAAGAAAACCACCTAAAATCGGACCAATTAAATTTCCACCAATATAGCCAGTTGTAATGACACCCATTGCATAACCCTCATGCTCTTTAGGCGTTTCTGTAGCAACCAAAGCAGTTGAATTGGGAATTACTCCCGCAAAGAAACCTTGTAATGTTCGCAATAAAATTAACTGCCACGCATTCGATACTAACCCCATGAGCCCAATCGTGATTGCTGATCCCAATGATGTTTGAAGGACCATTCTTTTTCGACCATGACGGTCAGCAAACCGACCCCAAAAAGGAGCAGTGATTGCAACAACCAAAAATGATGCAGAATAAACAATTCCACTTAAAATTGATAGTTCACCACGACTATAATGGCCAAGTTCACTGACATATAAAGATAGGAATGGAATTACTTCACTAAAACCAATTCCGTCAATAAATGTTCCGAACCAAAGGATCCAAAGTGTTTTTCGCCAACTATCTTGCGCCAATATCGGTCATCCTTTCAAAAACAATATATTTTTCATTATAGCACACAAAAAAGAAACCCCATCCTTGATGAGGTTTCTTTTGCGTTAAATTATTAACTTAGTTATTCATTAATGTATTTAACGTACTTCTTGTTGGCAGTTATATACTGACCGTTTCCAATGTAGAAACGAGTAATGCCGTTAACCTTAACGATCTTTTGAACGTTAACTTTGGTTCCTCTTCTCAAATGACGAATTCCAGAAGCGCCAAAGATTGAACTGTTGTGAACTAGAAGTCCACCACGGTTAATAACCTTAACGGCCTTAGCAGAACTATCACCCTTTTGATAATAAGCATTTCCAACGTAAGCAGGATTAGTGGTAATGTAACCACGAGTTTGACCATTACCATTGTCGAAGAACTTGCTTTCAACAAGATAACGAACCATTCCGTTCTTATCCTTTTCAACTTTAAGAACCTTAAATTCGTAAGCATCGAAACGTTTCCGAGCATCCAATTTAACCCTTCTACCATCAACAGTAAAGAAGGATGAATCGTGTAGGAATGCTTCCTTATTCTTCAAGTAGATATAAAGTGGACTCTTCTTCAACTTCCGGTTAAATCCATCAATATAACCAATTTGATAGCCAACGCTTTTACCTTTCAAGCTATTTACAGCTCCGGCTTGTGGATGAGCATATTCAACACCTTCACGGGCATCAGCATAACCTTGGTTATATGAGTGGTTAGAATCTAATGCAGCATCTCGACCTTGGTCTTGACCAGCATTTCTAGCACCTGTGAGATAATCGTTAGCATTCTTAACTCCAAGTTGATAGTTAGGATCAGTACTATTGGTTGCCTTACCAGCTAATTCATCATCGTAACCGTTCTTAGCAGCGTTATAAGCACTGTTGTAAGTTGGATTACTACTGTCTTCGTTTGGCTTACCATTAATGAAGTCTTCGGCTCCATTATTAGCAGCATTTGAAGCAGCTGAGCTATTGTTGTTATTTGAAGGTACATAAGGAACATAAGCATCAGAACTAGCAATGGACTTAGCAGTTGAGTCGGCACTAGCAGCAATGCTGTATCGACTATTAGCAACACTAGCAGCACTGGCAGCAATTGAAGCTTCGGAATTGAAGGCAACGTTAGCACTATTTGCCCGAGCGTAATCAGTCTTAGCATCACTAGCAGCACTGTTAGCAATAATTGCTTCAGAACTAGCAATTGCATTGTAAGAAGCAGCAGCACTGGTATTACCAGCATTAGCAGCACTAGCAGCTGCTTTGGCAGCGCTATTTACAACACTAGCAGCACTAGTAGCAATACTGTTATGAGATTCAGCAGCACTGGTAGCAACACTAGCAGCAATACTATCAACATTAGCAGCAGAACTTGCACTTTGAGCAACGCTAGCAGCTGACTTAGCAACACTAGTTGCACTTGATGCAATTACTTGAGCACTCTTGATTGCAGAGTTACTATCCTTTGCAGCAATACTATTAACATCATTTGCAAAACTGTTGGCAGCTGAAGCGTTTGCATTAGCTTGACTAACCGCTGAACTCAAGTTACCAGAAGCTGAAGTAATGGCAGCATGATAAGTATTAGCAGAAAAGGCATTAGCGCTAGCGATACTTGCAGCACTGCTTGCTTCAGAACTAGCATTATTTGCATTAGAAGCAACACTAGATTGAACACTAGCGGCACTAGCAGCAGTTGAACCAGCAATTACTGCAGCAGAAGCAGCTTTACTTGCAATGGTTGAATCATTGTCAGCTCGACTTGCATCACTTTCAGCAATCGAAGCAGCGCTAGATGCAACAACTGAAGCACTATTAGCAATTGAAGCAGCGCTTCTAGCACTATCAGCAGCATTTTTAGCAGCTCGACTATCACCCTTGTCAGCAGCACTAATGGCAATGCTATCAGCGATAGAAGCCTCTTTAGCGGCACTATTCGCAACACTAGCAGCACTAGTTGCAGTAGTCTTAGCACTTTGAGCTTGACTGTTAGCATTATCAGCAGCACTAGTTGCAGAACTTGCAATTGCAGCATCACTCTTAGCATCGGAATCAGCAGAACTGATTACAGTGTTTTGAGGATATTGTGATGCAATGGAGTTAGCTTGACTAGCAGCTGAGTTGGCCTTGCTGTTTGAACTATTAGCACCAGAAGTTGCGGAACTAGCAATTGAGGCAGCTTTACTTGCATCATCTGCATTGGTAGTTGCTCCAGAAGCAGCGGTTGAAGCTGCACTGTTATCACTATCAGTAGCACTAGCATTATCATTAGCACCAGCGGCATCACTAGCTGTCGAACTAGCAATTGCAGCTGATCTAGCAGCTGATCTAGCGATTGAAGAATCATTAGCAGCACGACTAGCATCACTCTTAGCAGCCGATGCAGCATTAGAAGCAGCGGTTGAAGCACTCTTAGCAGTACTTTGAGCAGCACTAGCAGCACTGGCGGCACTGGATGCTAATGAACCATTTCCAGCAATTGCTGCACTTGAAGCAATACTGTTATCACTTTGAGCTGCAGCAGCAGCACTAGATGCAATGATTACGGCAGCACTTGCAGTACTCTTTTGACTTTGAGCGTTGCTGTTAGCTGAATCAGCATCATTTGTTGCTGAATTAGCAGTAGAAGCAGCACTATCAGCCATCGAAGCAGCTGAATTAATGATGTTATTGGCTGGGTACTTAGAAGCCATTGAATCAGCTTGGCTTGCATCAGATGAAGCAGTACTGTTTGATTGGTTTGCACCTGAAGTTGCGGCACTTGCAGAAGCAGCAGCACGAGATGCAGCAGAAGCATCGCTATTAATGTTAGAAGCAGCACTTGCAGCACCACTAGCTGCACTGGATGCAGCATTAGAATCATTGTTAGCAGCAGAAGCATTTGATGCAGCAGAAGAAGCATTTGCAATTACGATTGATGCAGCCTTAGCAGCAGCTTCATCAGAAGCAGCTCTGGATTCAGCAGAAGTAGTTGCAGCACGAGCAGCACTTGCAGCCGTTGATTGAGCATTGATAATAGCGGCTTGGTTATCAGCATCATTAGCTGCACTATTAGCAAGAGAACTATTACCAGCTGCAGCAGCTGAACTTGCAATCGCGTTATCACTATTCAATGCAGCACTTGCAATCGCAGCGTTACTCTTAGCAGCTTGAGCACTACTATCAGCAGCAGAAGCAGCACTCTTAGCAATAGTGGCATCACTAGCTGCACTGCTTATTACGTTCATAGCAGAACTGATCGTCTTAGCAGCAGAACTCATGGTACTATTCTTAGGATTTGCGGATACCAACGAATTAACAGTTGAAGCATCGTTGTTAGCTGAACTAGCAATTGGAGTAATTGCACTAGAATCAGAACCTGCCTTAGCATCATTTGATGAAGCAATGCTTGCATCACTACTGATATTAGCCATGTTAGCGGAAGCACTAGTTGCAGTGCTATTAGCACGGCTACCATTATTAGCTGCATCAGAAGCATTGGAGGCAGCACTAGCATCACTTGAAGCAGCACTAGCAGCACTCTTAGCAGTTGATGATGCAGAACTTGCAGTACTGTTAGCTGCAGAAGCAGTTGAAGCAGCGGATGAAGCATCAGAAGTTGCTGCAGATGCTGCAGACTCAGCGGAACTTGCTCGTGAGGCAGCACTTGAAGCAGTGCTACTATCACCATTAGCGGCAGCAGAACTAGCAATCGATGCAGCATCAGAAGCGGCATTAGCAGCGGAACTAGCGATTGACTTATCATGTTGGGCTTTACTGTTAGCGGAAGATGCAGTAGAGGAAGCAGTTGAAGCAGCGGATGAAGCGTTGCTTGCAATTGAGGCTTCGCTAGCAGCCTTAGAAGCAGCACTCTTTGCGGCACTGTTATTAGTATTATTAGCAATACTCTTAGCAGCGGAGGCAGCCTTAGATGCTTGACTATTTGAACTATTTGCACCTGAAGATGCAATACTTGCAGCACTATCATTTGAAGAAGCTTCACTAGCAGCAGATGAGGCATTAGAAGTTGCACTTGAAGCACCACTAGCAGCAGAACTAGCCTTACTTCTGTTAGCATCAGCAGAACTAGCAGCAGATGCTACGGATTCGGCACTAGCAGCAGCACTGGCAGCAGAACTAGCAATGATTGAATCAGCACGTGCCTTTGAATCAGCAACACTAGCGGAATCAGCAGCTGAATGAGCAGCACTTTCTTCACTAGCAGCAGATTGAGCAGCAGCATGAGCAGCATCAGCCGCACTCTTAGCTGCTTGAGGATTTTGAGCTTTAGCAGCAGCGGAAGCAGCAGAACTAGCACTTTGGGCAGCATTATTTGCAGCATTAGCACTAGATGCATAAGCTGAAGCAATTGACTTAGCATTTTGAGCAGCATTGTTTGCAGAATGAGCATCATTAGTAGCCTCACTTGCAACTGAGTTAGCAGAGCTTACAACGCCAGCAGCAGAACTGATAATTGAATCAGTTGGGTTGTTGTTAGCCATTGATTGCGCAGCACTGTTGTTAGCTGAAGCAGTACTACTTGAAATGTTAGCACCACTAGTAGCAGAACTAGCATCACTAGCATACTTAGATGCATCATTAGCGTCACTATCCGCATTCTTAGCTGCAGCACTAGCAGCACTGGCAGCATTCGATGCTCTATTACTTGAGATAGAAGCATTAGCACTATCATCATTAGCATGAGATTGAGCATCATCAGCAGCATTCGATGCTACAGAAGCAGCACTTTCTGCCTTAGAAGCGGCAGAACTAGCAATACTTTCAGCATTTGATGCAGCGGAACTTGCTTGACTAGCAGCATTTTGAGCACTTGATGCAGAATTAGAAGCATCACTAGCAGCACTGGCAGCAGACTTAGCAGCTGATTCGTATGAACTAGCAGCACTATTATTACCAGCATCGGCAGCACTTGATGCAGCAGAGGAAGCCTTTGCGGCATTGGATGCTTCACTAGCAGCATTTGAACTAGCTGCACTAGCTGAAGCAGCTGCAGATGCAGCGGACTTAGCAGCCGTTGATGCACTATCATTAGCAGATTTAGCATCACTAGCAGCGGAACTAGCAACGGCACTTGCAGATGATGCAGTTGAAGCATCACTTGCAATTGCAGAATCAGTAGGATGAGTTTGAGCATTACTGTTGATAAGACTGTTCATGTTTGAAGCAATGCTATTTGCAGAAGCGGCAGCATTGTTAGCACTAGAAGCATTATCAGCATTATTACTTGCACCAGAAGCATTGTTCTTTGCGCCACTGTTCATGGAGTTAGCAGCTGAGTTAGCAGAACTTGCCCCATTAGCAGCACTCGATGCAGCAGAAGCAGCACTTGATGCAGCACTATTAGTAGAAGCTACAGAACTGGCTTCACTCTTAGCATCATTTTGAGCACTCTTCACATCGGCAGCAGCAGAACTGGCAACCGTTGAATCGTTGTTAGCACGAGCATGATCTGACTTAGCAGCAGATGCAGCACTTTCAGCGATACTAGTAGCTGTACTTGCGGCAGCACTAGCAGATTGAGCGCTAGCAGTTGCTTTAGAAGCAGCACTTTGATCACCATTATTGGCAGCACTGGCAGCGGCACTAGCGGCAGCATTGGCAGCACTAGCAGCAGATTTAGCATCATCCTTAGCACTTTGAGCAGTAGAGTTAGCAGCATCAGCAGCTGAGCTAGCAGTAGCAGCATCTGAAGCAGCTGAACTAGCAACATTGGAGTCGCTATTAGCTCTCGAAGCTGCACTTTGGATGATAGCGTTGCTGGAGTTAAGCGTAGCAATAGAAGTTACCACACTAGTTTCACTTGAAGCTAAGCTACTAGATGAGTTAGCAGAAACATTGGCGGAACTAGCTTGAGCACTTTCAGAGGAAGCCACCTTAGCAGCACTTTCAGCAGCAGAAGCATTATCGTTAGCACCAGAAGCAGCGGCACTAGCACTCTTAGCACCAGAAGCGGCAGCACTAGCAGCATTAGCTGACTTAACGGCATCTGAAGCAACTGAAGCAGCAGCTTTAGCAGCAGCAGAATCCGATTCAGCACGTGATTCAGCTGAAGCAGCGGATTGATTAGCAATCGAAGCAGCAGTTGAAGCAGCTTGAGCACTCTTAACTGCTGAATTAGCTGAATCAGCAGCACTAGCGGCAGCAGCTGGATCATTGTTCTTAGCAGCAGTAGAGGCAGCGGTTGAAGCGACTTGAGCACTCTTAACTGCGTTATCAGCACTAATAGCAGCGGAACTAGCAGCAGATTTTGCACTGGCAGCAGCGGAGTTTGCAATACTTGCATCACTAGCGGCTGAACTAGCAACGGCATTAGCAGAACTAACCTTAGCAGCATCAGAACTGATTACTGAATTGGATGGGTTTTGGCTTGCAATTGACTTAGCGGCACTGTTTGCTTGTGAAGCTTGGTTAGATGAGTCATCAGTACCGGAGGTTGCAGTTGAAGCACTGGCAGCATGAGCTGAAGCAGCACTAGCAGACTTGTCAGCATCATTTGCAATACTGGTTGCAGCATTCGCAGCATTAGATGCTCGACCACTTTCACCACTAGCATTAGAGGCATCCTTAGCAGCCTTCGAAGTTGCGGAATCGTTAGTATCGGAAGCAATGCTGTTAGCATTTTGAGCAGCACTATCAGCGGAACTAGCAATGGAAGCAGCCTTAGAAGCCGCAATACTTGCTGATTCTGCAGAACTCTTAGCAGAGTTAGCAGAATTGTTAGCAGCAGAAGCAGCCGCAGCAGCACTGGAAGCTTGACTTGAGAAGTCATTAGCAGCAGAGGCATGTCCTTGAGCAGCTTCACTAGAAGCCCGACTAGCAAGTGAGTTAGCATTTGATGCTGCTGAACTAGCAGCAATTGAAGCACTAGCGGCAGCAGAGCTTGCACTCTTGGCAGCACTATTGTCATTTGAAGCATCATTATTAGCAGAGCCAGCAATTGAAGCATCATTGCTTGCATCAGAGGCAGCACTAGCAGCCTTGGAAGCATCACTCTTGATATCAGCATCATTTGGATGGTTCGAAGCAATCGAAGCGGCTTCGGATGCTGCAGAAGCAGCGCTAGAAGCATTATTGGAAGCTTCAGAAGCACTGGATCCAGCAGCAGAAGTACTGTTGTTAGCACCACTAGCAGCAGATTGAGCAGCAGCAGATGAACTACCAGCTGAAGCACTTTGACTGTTAGCAGAACTAGCAGTTGATTGAGCAGCACTGGTGGTTGATGCAGCGGAACTAGCAGCAGAACTGGAAATTATGATGTTTGCAGATTCAGCAGCGGCAGCGGAACTAGCGATTGAAGAATCAACTTTAGCTTGAGTAGCAGCAGATTGAGCAACACTAGAAGCACTGGATGCATTTGTTGATTGAGCAGAAGCATCTTTATCAGCATTAGAAGCAACTGCAGCAGCAGCACTGGCAATACTGTTGGCACTTGAAACCCCGGCAAGGTCACCTGCGTTAGCTGCAGAACTAGCAGCAATCGCAGCACTTGATGCAGCATTACGAGCAGAAGCAGCAGTACTTGCATCAGCATTAGCAGCACTGGTTGCAGAATCAGCAGCACTAGCAGCACTGGTTGCAGCATTTCTTTGTGATTGCGCATCATTAGAAGCTGAAGCAGCGTCAGAAGCAGCGGAAGTAATTGAACTTACAGCTGATGACACAACACTGTTAGCTGGGTTTTGACTAGCAATCGCATTTGCAGAGTTAGCAATTGATTGTGCGATTGAATTACTACTATTAGCATCTGAAGCAGCACTGGAAGCAACGGAAGCATCCTTATCAGCATTGTTAGAAATCTTACCAGCAGTAGCAGATGCTGAACCAGCAGCATTAGAAGCATTGGAAGCATCACTAGCAGCAGACTTAGCACTGTTGGTTGCTCCACTTGCATCGGAAGCATTTTGAGCAGCCCGTGAAGCAATTGAAGCAGCTGAACTAGCAATTGCAGCATCACTAGATGCACGAACTGATGCAGATTGAGCGTCAGAAGCAGCACTAGATGCATTATTAGCAGCTTGAGAAGCAATACTATCAGCAGAAGCAGCTGAATTAGTTGCACTATCAACGGCACTAGAGTCGTAAGGGTTAACATTGATTAAACTATTAACGGTTGAATCTGCGGCAGCAGCATTGGATGCAGCAGCAGAAGCAGTACTCTTAGCAACATCAGCACTGGATTTAGCAGCACTAGCTTGTTGAGATGCAATATTAGCATCGGAAGTAGCGGATGAAACCACGGAAGCAGCACTGGAAATTACTGCAGCATCACTGCTAATTGCTGAGTTACTTGGATTATTAGAAGCAATTGACTTAGCAGCAGAAGAAGCAGAGCTTACGACATTTGAAGCACTGTTAGCTTGTGAAGTGGATTGACTAGCACCATCAGAAGCAACAGATGCGATACTATCATATTTGGCAGCACTATTAGCTTGATCATTAGCATCACTAGCAGCATTAGAAGCACGACCAGAATTCATTGAAGCATTCGTTGAATTATCGATCTTAGCAGCTTTTGATTGAGCATCACTAGCAGCTTTAGAAGCATCATTTCTAGCAGAACTAGCAATTGAAGCATCATTACTTGCAGCACTGGCAGCAGAACTAGCAATGCTAGATCCGTTATCAGCATCTGAACGAGCACTTGAAGCAGCATTAGATGCATCACTTGCAATTGAAGCAGCTGATTTAGCAGCAGAACTAGCAGCGGAAGCACCAGAATTATCACCAGCAGCAGCAGCACTGGATGCAGCGGAAGCATCACTCTTAGCAGCGGAGGCTGCAGAGCTAGCAGTGCTGTTAATTGAATTTGCTTTACTTGCTGCAGCAGAGGCTGCAGAAGCTGCACTAGATGCAATTGAGTTTTGTTTACTTGCATCGTTATTTGCACTGGATGCTGTTGAAGCAGCACTAGATGCAGTCGAAGCATCTGAACTCAATGGATCTACCCCTGGATGAGTCTTAGCAGCTGAACTAGCAATGGAAGCTGCAGATGAAGCATCATCGTTAGCTTTGCTTGCGGCACTGTTAGCACTAGAAGCTTCACTAGATGAACCATTAGCAGCAGCTGAACTATTAGCAGCATTGCTGTTATCTTTATTTGCCGAACTAGCATTAGCTGAAGCAGATGAAGCAGCACTAGCAGCCTTAGATGCATCACTGGCAGCACCACTAGCAGCATTAGATGCTGCATTCGCAGCACTCGATGCATTGTCAAAGGTAGTCTTAGCATCTTTAGCAGCGTTGGAAGCAACTACAGAAGCTGAACTAGCAACTACTTCAGCACTCGATGCATTGATTACCGCAGCACTGGCATTGGCACCATCAGTCTTAGCTTGGGTAGCAGCAGAACTAGCATCACTGGCAGCATTGTTTGCAGTACGAGCATAACTATCACCATCTGAGAATTTACCAGCAGCGTACGCAGATGAAGCGTCAGAATTAGCAATCGAAGCAGCAGAGTTAGCAGAGTTAACAACAGAATCTTGAGCACTAGCATCGTTAGAAGCTGAATCAGCAGCACTCTTAGCACTTTGAGCAATTGAGTTAGCGGTTGAAGCGTCACTAGCAGCTGAACTGGCAACGGAATTGTCAGAACTGATCTTAGTAGCAGCGTTAGAGATAACGGCATTGCTTGGGTAGTTAGAAGCCAAACTATTAATAGAACCGTTATAACCACTAGCTAAGCTCTTAGAATCTTGAGCTCCACTGTTGGCTTCACTAGCTTGCTTAGCATAACTATCTGCATTGGAAGCATCAGTACCTGTTTGACTAGCAATTGGGTTAGTTTGAGCGGCCGCACTGGATGCAGTATTGGATGCACTTGATGCAGCACTGTTACCAGATTTAGCATCGGATGAATTTGCACTAGAAGTTGCAGAACTGATTGCACTTGATTGAGCACTAGCAGCACTATTAGCAGAACTGGCATCGGAAGCAGCGGAACTAGCAGTATTGTTAGCAGCAGCGGCTTTAGATTCAGCAGCGGAACCAGAAGCAGCAGCATTGGAAGCATCTGCAGAAGCACTAGATGCGTTAGATGCATCTGACTTGATCCGAGCAGCAGCACTAGATGCAGCACTCGCAGCACTGGATGCAGCAGAACTATTGTTAGCATTGGCAGCTGAACTTTCAGCAGCGGAAGCAGAACTAGCATCAGAAGCAGCAGATTTAGCATCTGCATTGGCACTGGATGCAATTGAATTAGCACTAGATGCAGCACTGGATGCTTGGGAAGCATCCTTAGATGCACTACTTGCATCACTAGCGGCACTAGATGCGGCACTAGCAGCTGAAGCAGCTTTACTTGCGTCACTAGCAATTGAAGAATTATTTGAATTTTGAGAAGCAATGATTGATGCATTTTGAGCAGCACTTCTTGCATTAGAAGCATTGGCACTAGCTTCACTAGCATCTTTACTTGCAGCAGATGAATTGCTGTTAGCTTCACTACTACTATTGTTAGCACCACTAGCAGCAGATGAAGCAGCGGAACTAGCATCAGGAACAACACTATTAGCAGATGAAGTTGCACTGTTGGCACTTGAAATACCACTTGCAATTGCTGACTTAGCAGCAGAAGCAGCGTTTGAAGCATCACTGGCTACGGATGAGGCTACTGAATTATCACTAGCAGCCCGAGTTGCAGCACTAGTTGCCTTCTGGGCAGCAGAGTTGGCAGCGTTAGATTCATCAGCAGCCTTGCTGGCAGCACTGTGAGCAATTGAAGCTTGATCAGAAGCTCTTGCAGCATCGGAATCAGCAGCAGAACCATTTCCATCACTGGCAGCCTTGCTGGCAGCAGATGCATAACTGTTAGCAGAACTGGCAGCTTCACTTGCGGCAGTACTTGCTGAATTGGCTGCATTGGCAGCAGAATCAGCAGCACTCTTAGCAGAGTTAGCGTCACTAGATGCACTTGTAGCATCATTGGAGGCTGAACTAGCAATTGCACTATCAGAATTAATTGCACTGGATGCACTCGATACAACTGAGTTCCCACTATTGTTACTATTTAAGCTATTCACTTCAGAACTAGCTGAAGCAATTGACTTATTATCATTAGAAGCAGCAGCGGAAGCAGCACTAGCTTGGCTAGACTTCAAAGAAGCATCATTAGCATTGTTATCAGCTGCTTTAGCAGCACCACTAGCTGCGGAATTATCGCTATTAGCAGAACTAGCATCGCTACCGGCAGCAGAAGCTTTACCACTATTAGCGGCTGATGAAGCAGCGGAGTTAGCGGAGCTAGCAGCACTATTGGCACTGGATGCGGCACTATTGTTGGCACTAGTATCGCTAGCTGCAGAACTTGCTTCACTAGCAGCGGAACTACCATCAGTATTAGCTGAAGAAGCAGTGCTGGCAGCAGAAGAAGCATCACTGGCAGCAGAACTAGCAATACTTGCTTCCTTAGAAGCAGTTGAATTATCACCGCTCTTAGCGGCAGATGAGGCAGCTGCAGAAGCACTGGATGCAATAGTGCTATCATTGTTAGCCTGACTAGCAGCGGAATTTGCCTTGGCAGAATCAGAATCAGCTCGACTAGCAGCGGAACTTGCTTTAGCACTGTTACTTTGAGCAGCACTATTGGCACTGTTGGCAGCACTAGCAGCACTGGATGCAGCACTAGCAGCACTCTTAGCAGCGGAGTTAGCTGGGTTGTTAGAAGCAGTTGAGTTAGCGTCATCAGCGGCTTTGCTTGCAGCACTGGCAGCGGAACTAGCTGAACTAGCATCAGAATCAGCTGAAGCTGAAGCACTATTGGCACTTGAAGCGTGACTACGTGCGTTACTTGCATCTGAACCATCACCGTTTGCAGCCTTAGAAGCATCAGCAGAGGCGGAACTAGCAGCAGAACTAGCTGAACTAGCTTCACTATTTACTGAATCAGCATGAGCAGCACTTTCGGCTGATTTAGCATCAGCAGCAGCACTGGAAGCAGCATTAGAATCAATAATTGCTTGACTGGCAGCACTCTTGGCAGCATCACTAGCACTCTTAGCTGATTGAATGGCAGCAGAGTTAGCACTAGCTGCTGACTTAGCAGCGGAACTTGCGGAACTAGCTAATGAAGCAGCAGATGAAGCGGCAGAACTGTCACCATTGTTAGCAGCACTTGAGGCTGCAGAAGCAGCACTCTTAGCAGCACTAGCAGCACTTGATGCAGCTGAAGAAGTTGCACTAGCAGCGCTATTAGCAGAGTCAGCTGCTGAAGCAGCACTGGATGCCTTTGAGTTTTGTTCGCTTGCATCACTATTAGCAGCAGATGCTTTAGTAGCAGCTGAACTAGCATTAGAAGCATCACTAGCAACGGCAGAATTACCAGAAGCTAAACTAGCAATTGAGTTTGCTTCACTTGCAGCGGAACTTGCAATGGCATTGTTACTGTTAGCACCAGAAGCAGCACTGGATGCAGTTGAAGCATCACTATCAGCACTGTTAGGGAAACCAGAAGCAGTAGATTTAGCATCACTGGCAGCAGAACTTGCGTCGCTGTTGGCACTATTAGCAGAACTAGTTGCACTACCTGCAGAAGCAGCATTAGCAGCAGCATCGGAAGCAACCTTAGCAGCGGAACTAGCAATCTTGGAATCGTTAGCAGCACGATCAGAAGCCGATTGAGCAGAAGCAGCAGCGTTAGATGCAGTGGATGCAGCAGATGATGCAATTGAATCGGCAGAAGCGGCAGCTGAGGCAGCACTACTTAATGAACTCAAAGCCTTAGACTTAGTAGCAGCATCAGCAGAACTATCATTTGCGGCAGCAGCAGCACTTTTAGCAGCAGCATTAGCAGTTGAAGCGGTACTATTAGCACTATCAGCAGCACTCTTAGCAGCATCAGCAGCACTCTTAGCAGAACTGGCGTCGTTAGAAGCAATCGAAGCATCAGAAGTAGCTGAATTTACGATTGAAGTTGCACTTGAAATCGTAGCACTATCACTTTGAACAGCTGAATTACTTGGAAGATTCTTAGCAGCACTAGAAACAGCAGCACTAGCTGAACTTACAACGTTAGATGAAGCATCTGCTCCAGACTTGGATGCAGAAGCACTAGCAGAAGCAATTGAGGCAATGCTGTCATAACTATCAGCACTAGCAGCATTATTAGCAGCATCAGAAGCGGCATTTGATGCCCGACCAGAGTTAGCGGAGGTATCAGATGGATCTAAGCTACCTGCTGAGGATTGAGCAGCACTGTTGGCAGAACTGGCAATCGATGCAGCAGAACTAGCAGTGGAGGCAGCATCAGAAGCAGCACTGGCGGCAGAACTAGCATCACTTGATGCAGAACTGGCAGCGGAACGAGCACTGGCAGCAGCACTGGAATCATTAGATGCAATTGAATCAGCTGATGAGGCAATGCTTGCAGCAGATGAAGCAGCGGAACTATCACCCTTAGCAGCAGCACTGGATGCGGCACTAGCAGCAGAACTTGCAATTGATGCAGCGGAACTTGCGGCAGTACTTGCAGAATTTGCAGCACTAGATGCAGCACTAGCAGCCTTCGAAGCATCGCTAGCCTTCGAAGCATCTGAACTTGCTTGACTAGCAGCAGAACTTGCTTGACTAGCAGCAGAACTTGCTGTAGAAGCAGCAGAACTCATTGCAGATGAAGCATTAGGATACTTGCTTCCTGCAGAACTAGCAGTGGATGATGCTTGAGAAGCATTGGATGCAGCATTGGATGCAGCGGAACTTGCGGCACTAGCAGCACTGGAAGCCTTAGAGGCATCAGATGAAGCTCCAGAAGCATGAGAATCAGCAGAACTAGCGTTTGAACTAGTTGCGGATGACTTACCAGAAGCATCGGCAGCATGGCTACCAGCCGCACTAGCTGCAGAACTATTAGCACTGTTTTCACTGGATGCAAAGCTGTAAGTATCATTAGCGTCCTTAGCTGCACTAGAGGCAACTGTAGAAGCAGATTCAGCAGAATTAGCAGCAGAAGAAGCGGCGTTAACAGCTGAACTAGCAACTTCAGAATCATTAGCAGCAGCACTAGCAGCGGAATTAGCTGACTTAGCAGCCATTGAAGCAGCACGTGCATAACTGTTACCTTCTGAAGTCTTACCACCAGCATAAGCAGTTGAAGCAGCAGCACTGGCAGAGTTAGCAGCGGAGTTAGCAGAATTTACGATTGAATCTTGTTGACTAGCATCAGCAGAAGCATTATCAGCACTTTGTTTAGCAGCAGATGCAATGGCATTGGCAGAAGATGCAACACTTGCTGCTGAGTTAGCAATTGAATTATCAGATGATACTCGAGTATTGGCACTAGTTACCACTGAATTACCGGGGAAGTTAGAAGCCATACTACTCATGGCAGTACTGTCTGAGTTGGTTTGACTATCCGAATCACTGGCACCGCTGTTGGCAATGCTTGCACTTGAAGCATACTTATCAGCATTTGATGTATTCGCACCAGTAGCACTGGCATCAGTGTTTGCCTTAGAAGCATCACTGGAAGCAGCAGATGAAGCACTCGATGCGGCACTATTACCAGATTTAGCTTCGGATGAAGCTTGACTGGAAGTAGGAGCAGGTTGAGCACTTGAATTAGCACTAGCATCACTAGTTGCAGAACTGGCAGTCGATGCAGCACTAGATGCAGTAGAAGCAGCAGAACTAGCAGTTGAGGCAGCATTAGATGCATCGGCAGAAGCTTTGGAAGCATCAGAGGCAGCACTCTTAGCATTAGAAGCGTCAGACTTAATTCGATCAGCAGCGCTTGATGCAGCACTAGCAGCGCTTGATGCAGCGGAACTATTGTTAGCCTTGGCAGCTGAAGATTCAGCAGCTGAGGCTGAACTAGCATCAGCAGAAGCACTATTAGCATCGTTAGCAGCACTAGATGCAATTGCATTAGCACTGGAGGCAGCACTAGCAGCACTGGATGCTTGTTTGGAAGATTCACTGGCTACACTAGATGCACTGTTGGCAGCTGAAGCAGCACTAGCAGCTGATTTAGCATCACTAGCAATCTTAGAATTCGTTGGATTGTCAGAAGCAATACTTGCGGCATTAGATGCAGCAGCATTAGCTGAACTAGCAGCAGCGGAAGCAGCAGAACTAGCGGACTTAGCGGAAGCTGCACTGTCACTAGCAGTACTGTTATCATTACTTGCGGCACTGGCAGCAGAAGCTGCACTATCACTAGCAGATGGCACTACACTATTTGCGGATGAAGTTTGACTATTAGCACTAGAAATTCCATTGGAAATAGCAGCGGAAGCAGCACTGGCAGCAGTAGAAGCATCGTTAGCAGCACTAGATGCAACTGATTGATCCTTATTAGCACGTTGAGCAGCAGAAGTTGCAGCTTGAGCAGCGGAGTTTGCAGCATTAGATGCTGAAGCAGCATCTGAAGCAGCACTGGCAGCCTTAGCAGCAGCAGAACTAGCAGCAGATGCATCTGCTGCATCTGATTTAGCATTGCTATCACTAGCAGCCTTCTTAGCATAACTATCGGCTTCAGAAGCAGCATTGGAAGCAGCGGTACTTGCATCAGTAGCGGACTTAGCAGCAGATGCGGCAGCATCCTTAGCACTTTGTGCATCTGAGTTAGCAATTGACGCATCAGATGAAGCAGAACTAGTTACGGCTTCATCAGAGTTAATAGCACTAGAAGCACTCGTTACGACTGGATTACTACTATTGTTACTGTTTAAGCTATTAACTTCAGAACTGGCAGAATCAACACTGCTACTATCAATAACGGTTTGACCAGCAGCAGAGTTAGCAATTGAAGCTTGCTTAGAGGCATCAGTAGCATTGTTATTTGCAGCTGTTGCAGCAGATGATGCAATAATGTTTGAACTATCAGCAGCACTTGAGGCAGCTGAAGCCTTTCCTGAATTTGCACCATTAGCAGCTTTACTTGCGGCAGAATTAGCACTGGAGGCAGTACTATTTGCCGCACTGGCAGAAGCACTGGCAGCACTAGCAGCAGAGTTTGCTGAACTGGCAGCCTTACTTTCATCACTAGCGGCACTGTTTGCTGAACTAGCATCACTAGATGCGGATTTAGCATCAGCAGCGGCATCAGAAGCAGCCTTTGATGCACTATCGGCAGCAGTACTATCATTACTTGCAATGGCGGACTTAGCAGCAGAGGAAGCACTGGATGCAATTGAGTTATCTTCAGAAGCTTTACTTGCAGCACTCGCTGCCTTGGAAGCATCATTGGAAGCATTGCTTGCGGCATTGTTTGCTATACTTGCTTGAGAACTAGCGATACTTGCTTGAGAACTAGCATCATTAGCAGCAGAGGATGCTTCACTGGCAGCCTTAGATGCATCAGAATTATCTGGGTCATCAGAAGCGGCGGCACTAGCATCATCGGCAGCGCTCTTAGCTGAAGATGCATTTTTACTTGCGTCACTAGCAGTACTATCAGCTGCTTTAGCTGAACTGGCAGCAGAGGAAGCAGTACTGTTAGCTGAACTGGCATCACTTGGAATTGCAGAAGCAGCGGAGCTAGTTACAACATTGTCAGAAGCAATGCTAGTCGCATAACTTGCGGATCTTGCAGCACTTGAAATAACATCGCTGTCACTTTGAGCACGGGCAGAAGCTGAGTTAGCTGAAATAACAGCAGTTGATGCAGCTTGGCTTTCCTTAGCAGCAGTGCTACTATCAGCAGATGCTTTTGCAGCAGCAGCTTTAGCACTATCATCAGCAGTTTTAGCAGCAGCAGCACTACCACTCTTAGCAGCTTCACTAGCTGCTGAAGCATATGATGATGCCGCGGAAGCTTCATTTGAAGCATCAGTTGCAGCACTTGTCGCAGCAGCGGCAGCACTTGAAGCTGCAGAGCTTGCAGAATGAGCATCAGCAGAAGCACTAGTTGCATCAGTAGCGGCCTTACTTGCAACACTTGAAGCACTTGCAACATCTTCAGAAGCACTCTTTACAACTGCATTGGAAGGATTAGCACTAGCCATACTACTCATTGAAGCAGAATCAGGATTGATTGAGTTTGCAATTGAGTTTGATCCAGCAGTCGAAGCAGAACTGGCCACAGAGGAAGCTTTTGCAGCATTGTCTGAATCTGTCTTGGCACCTGCAGCGGAATTAGCAGCGGATGAAGCATCACTATTGGCACTGGAAGCGGCACTGGAAGCTTCGGAAGCTTTTCCGCCGGCATTACCAGCAGTGGAAGCGGAACTTGCGGTGCTATTAGCGGAATTAGCAGATGTTGCAGCTTTACTTGCATCACTGTTAGCGGAATTAGCAGATGATGCAGCTTTACTTGCATCGCTAGCATCAGAAGCAGCTTTACTTGCGGCGGAACTTGCGGAACTTAAAGCATCGCTAGCATCAGAAGCTGCAGAACTAGCTAAACTTGCAGCTTTACTTGCATCACTGTGATTACCACTCTTAGCAGCATTACTTGCATCAGCAGAAGCACTGGATGCAATAATTGCATCATTTGAAGCACGACTGGCAGCGGAACTAGCAGCGGAACTTTCTGTATTAGCAGCAGTAGAAGCAGCGTTAGCAGAAGAACTTTGAGCACTAGCTATACTTGCAGCATCACTAGCAGCCTTACTAGCAGCATTTGCTGAACTAGCTGCATCGGAAGCGGCATCAGCAGCACTCTTAGCATTAGAATCAGTTGGATTATCTGAAGCATACTTACTTGCAGCAGATGCAATTGAATTTGCTGAACTAGCTGCATCACTAGCAGCCTTATTAGCAGATTCAGCTGAAATAGCAGCATCACTAGCAGCTTTGGAATCATCAGCAGCTTTGGATGATGCACTAGCGGCGTTACTAGAATCAGAACTATTTCCACTAGCTGCGGAAGCAGCCTTTGAAGCAGCGGAACTGGCAGTTGAACTGGCAGAACCAGCCGTACTATTTTCACTGCTTGTAGCTTCAGAACTTGCATCACTGGCATAGCTAATTTCATTAATAATTGCTTTTGAAGCAGTTGCACTATCATCAGCAACTTGTTTAGCATATGATGAAGCAGATGAATAATCATTGCTTAAAGCAGTTGATGCATCGGACGCAGCTTTGTTAGCAGTAATTACAGCAGCACTATTATCATTATTGATTTTAGTAATAGCATTAGTTGCACTTGTTGCAGTTGCAGAGGCTGCGGCAATTTGTGTTTTAGCAGTATTGCTAATCAATGCAGCAGCAGAAATTGCAGCTGATGTTGAGTTCGCATATGATGATTTAGCAGCTGAATCTAATGAACCATCAGCACTTGCAGAGTTGGCAACCGAAGTTTCTGTTGCAATAACATTATTAGCAGATGAAGCAGCAAGCGATTGTTCATTAATAATCGCATTAGCTGAATTGTATGCTGAGTTTAATGGAACAATTTCAGCACTAATTGATGACGCAAGTGTTGAAGCTGAAAAATTAGCAACAGAAGCACTACTTGCAGCAGAACTCATATTATCATTGAGTGACTTAGCGTCGGCAGCAGCTTTACTTCCATCAGAAATGGCATTGCTTGCAACAACGTATTCAGAGTTTGCAGATGCCTTAGCACTTGCGATTGAAGAATTACTTGGATATAGACTAGCAATACTATTAACTTCATTGTTAGCTGAATTTGCACTCTTAGTCATATCTGAGAAACCACTAGTTTGTGCAGAAGCACTAGTGTTGGCATTTGACACTCCAGCTGAATATACGGAACGTTGAGCAGCATTAACTTCGCTTTGGGCATTTTGAATTGCAGTACTTGCACTTGAAACAGCTGCTGAATAAGTACTAAATGCACTGGATTCAGCTTTTACATTTTGAGCATAACTATCAACATCAGAAGCGTTACTTGCCGCAGTACTTGCTTGCAAAGCAGCTTGGGCTCTTGCACTAGCGGCACTAGTAGCATTAGATGCTTGAGCATATGACGTTGCCAAAGAAGCATAAACAGCAGCATTACTATTAGCAGCTGAAATGCTAGTTAATAAAGCATCGGCAGATGCTTGATTCTTATCCATAGCTGCTTGTTCAGATGAAGCAGAAGCTGAATTACTTGTAGCAACACTGTATTCTGCAGAAGCAACTGAAGCTGCCGAAGAAGCAGTACTGGATGCATTAGCAATTATGGAGTCCTTAGGATATGAGCTTGCAAATGAATCAATTACTGTTTTATCAGTATTAATAGATGCACTAGCGGAAGAGGCTGAAGTTACACTAGCAGCAATACTACCACTTTCAGTAGCAGCACTGGATGCAACAGAATGAATGTAACTATCATCAGCATTAGCCTTTGTAGCAGCTGTATCAGCTTGTCCAGCTGGTTGGTTCTTGAATCCTAATTTATAACCATTGATGTATGATTGAACAAAGTTAGATGTCTTAGCATAGATAGAATTATCAAAGGTCGTGTCATCTTGACCTTGATTGAATCCAGCTTGGAATTGCTTACCAGATTCATAATCATCTTTAACAGATGTAGTAATTGTTGTACCATCACCACGATCATAACTATATGATGTGTTATTAGTATCATCAGATTGATTATTTTGTCCGTCATTTTGGTCTTGTAAACCTTGGTAATAAGGAGCTACGTAACGAGCAACTTCCTTAACACTTTTAGCAGTTCTTAATCTTGCAATAACTAAGAAGTTCATGTCATTAGCTGGAATTGCTTCTGGTAATTTATAGGACCAATTACCATTGGCATCAGCAACAACTTCATAAACCTTACCATTCTTATCTTCTGAAGTATCCCCAGATGCCTGATCAAAAGCTGTATTATCAGAGTCGGTCGCATTACCATCAGTAATGAACTTATTTTGATTATTAGTATTATCAACAAATGCAATGTGGGCATTTGGTGTTGCATAACCAGAAATAACTTGACTATTTGGATCATACTTAATGTTATCTAGGTCTAAGTCATCAATATGAGATAACTTAAGATAATGAGTAGCATTTAATTGAGCTTGGGTAAGATTATAAGTAGCCTTTGGAGTTGTAAATCCATCAGTACCATTATAAGTATCTCCAGAAGCAGCATTGGTAGCGTTAACTAATTCCCCGTTAATACCGGTACCGTTAAAGATTGTATTTCCTTGACTACCATCAAGTAACAATAGTTGTGGGTCATAAACATTCACAGTACCACCGGCTTTAAGTAAGGTTAAACCAGAAACTGTACCATCAGAAACAATACTTAAAGTACCATTAATGGAATCATCTTTTTTAGACCCGATATTAATAGCCCCGGTACTTACTAAAGTCCCAGTTTGGGTTCCCATGTTTTTAGCATTAACATTAATTGAACCATATTTATCAACATTAACAGCTGCAGTTTCCTGTTGTTGATTCCCACCAATTGTGTAATTATCATTTAAGTCTAAAACAGGAATAGCCGCAATCCCCATATTATGAGCATCAACATTAATATTTATTGAAGCACCAGTATCAACATTTAAAGTACCACCAGTACTAAATGCAATGGCAACAGGTAAATTAGTGGCACTATTAGCACCTGGAGCTGGGGTAGTAGGAGTAATGTTTAATTGACCCCCACCCCTAACAGTAACGGTCATTGGAGCAACACCACTAGTATTACCAGCAACAATCGCACCATTAGTAGTTCTGTTAACAGATTCGTTACCACCATTACCATTAGCAACTTGGATGTTTACAATCGCATTCTTACCAATCGTTACATCATTACTAGTTGTACCAAGTAAAGTAATGGCATTCCCACCAGAAATTTGTTGATTATAGTTAACTCCATCCAAAAAGTTAGCTTTATTAATATCAAAACCATCACTGGTACCACCATTTTGTTTACCACCAGAATAGTCTTGATTATTCATAATAATAGTGCTTCCTATAACATTATCATCAGTGGAGTGAATACTACCGAAATCAATTCCAACAGTTCCACCGTTCCAGTCAGATGTAAAGGTTTGACCATTAAAGTTAATATTATCAAGATTTAAATTCAAACGATAGGTGTTATTAGTAGAACCAGTAACATTTCCTAAAATTCCGGAAGCATTATTCCCTTTAAGATTTAAATTTTGGAAAGTAACAGTATCCTTGGGAGTATAAATCTCATTACCATTACTATCTTTCTTTCCAGTATCAATAACATTAGTATCCTGCATAGCATAGAAAGTACTAGTAAAGTCAATTTGATGTTTTTGACCACCGTCGCTTAAACCATTAATGGTAATTGAACGAGGCGCACTAAAACTCTCAGTTCCACCAGTAGTATCTTGAATATCAGCATCAACATTAATATAGCGAACCCTAGAATCATTCATTGCAGCTTGGAAATCAGCAATCGTAGTTACATTTGCGGTAGAATCAGCTGCATTAGGATCCCAGGATCCACCAGAAGTATATCCTGCTGCACCTTGCAAACTACTATACAAACTACCAGTAGCTGAAGTCATACTTGAAGCGGCTGAACTTGCTGTAGTTGCAACAGAAGTTGCAGAATTTGTAGTTGAAGTTTGATTACTCATAAAAGTAGCTAATGATGCCATCACAGAAGAATTATTAGAATTACTTTCTGCACTTTGAACCGCAGCATTGGCATAAGCTGAAGCCGTAACAACATCATTATAAGCTAAACTATATTTAACATATTCCTTACTAGTAGCTTGGTAATATGCCCATAAGTTATTAGCCTTATCAGTTCCACCAACAGCATTACTATGGTCTGATTCACCAAGAGCATCAGAAGTCATTGATGCTCCTTGGTAGCGTTCAGTTCGAATGTATGCTGAACTAACGTAAGCAGCCATTGAAGCAATATTTGTTGCCATGCTAGAAGCAGCAGATGAAATAGCTTCAGATGATGCTTGAAGAGAAGAAAGAGTTGTAGTAGCAGAATTACTACCAGTTACTACTTGGTTATTTTGATTATCAGTCCCATCACGCAACGTTACTTGCATCCGTTGAATTAAATTATCGTACAATGAACTTGCACTACCTGATTTAAGTTCAATATTAACGTCACTTTGGGTAATGTTATTGTTTGCGTATAATTGATTTAATTCATCACTAGTCATTGATGGAAGTGCATTGGATGAGTTACTTCCATTACTGTTTTCAACAGCACTATTGTTGGAATTAGTAGCGGATGTGTTTGAGTTCACATTTACACTATTATTGGAATTATTTGATTCCGCATCAAAAACAGCACTAATCAAAGAATCAGTGTTTGCATTAGATTCAACGCTATTACTGGAAACATTACTTTCAACTGAAGCAACCGGTGTTGAAGAGGTACTACTTGAATCAACAGAACTACTTTCTACATTGTTACTGCTTGAACTATCTGAATTTACAGAAGCACTTTCAACAGCTTTAACACTTGAACTTGTTGTATTTGAACTGTTATTAGTATCAGTTGAGGTACTGCTTTGAACTGCACTAGAGCTATCGTTAGTCTTTGAACCACTCTCAACTGCACTCTCAGTTGATTGTTCAGTAGTTGCATAACTACCTTGGACACTTACGGCTTGGTCAGCACTATTAGCATTAACTGAACTAGTCGTTGCTTTGGTCACACTAGTAGCACTTGTTGTTGCTTCTGGTGTAGAAGCACTTTCGTTTGCGGTCGTCGAACCACTATCTTTACTAGTGTTTAAATCACTATTAGTTGTATCGGCATTAACTCCAGTTTTAGCACTGAAGTAACCCCCAACACCTAATGCTCCGAAAAAGGCCATTGAAACAATTACCCATTGTTTCTTAACCTTCTTCATAAACTTCTTATCTCTTACTTTACGATATTGGAATTTATTATATTGCATAAAAACAACTCCCCATTCCTTTATAAATCATATCTAAATAGCTTAGACGTTATGTAACTTAAAACAAAAAACATAAAAGTAAACACTTGCACACAATTAATAATAACATTTTACAAGATAAATTTCTTTAATTTGATTTATAATTTCCAAAATTATCCACACAAAAAGGACACCTAAATAAACCTTTAGACATCCTCTTTAATTGAAATTATCTGAAAATAATTAATCGGAATTCTATTAATTTATTTCCTTAACAAATTTCTTATTAGCAGTAATATACTTACCGTTTCCAATATAGAAACAAGTGATTCCGTTAACTTTCACAATCTTTTGAACATTAATCTGGGTTGCTTTTCTTAAATGACGAACTGCTCTGAAATCAAAATTAGAACTGTTATGAACTAATATTCCGCCTTGATTAATGACTTTAACTGATTTGGCAATGTTTTCACCCTTTTAATAATAAACATTCTCAACATAGCTAGGAAAAATGATTAAGCTTTTTGATTGAATTTGTATACTATTTTAATTACCATCAGTTATTTAAACCCTTAAATGAGAATTAATTAAAATTTTATCTGCCAAAAATAAAAAGAACTTGCCATAGACATTGAATCTAGAAAACAAGTTCTTTTCAAATTATAAAGGACGATTTGAAAGATATGATTTAAGACCTGATAAGTAACCGCCATGTTTTAGTACTAATCGAGTCGCATTGCCTTGAGTAACAATGCGTTTAATGAGAAGTTTTCTTCCAGCGTGAAAGGTTTTTAAATGTTGGTGGATATCACGATGAAAGTCGACATATTTATGTTTTTGGGCTGATAATTTTAGATAAACAACATAATAACGACCAACTTTACGAAAACATTTTAAACTATGGACATATTTAGAAGCCTTAAATTTTGAAGAATTTCCTTGAATTGGGTTTTTATTAGTTTTAGGAGTAACTATAATCGATCCATCAGCTGGATCACTATTATATGAATTCATGGAATTAGAATTAGTCGATGAAGCATGCGAATTCTTGGAATTAGCGCTAGATTTAGCAGCTGAATTAGCTGAACTAACGACACTTGAAGCACTACTGATTGCTGAATTAATTGTAATTACCGCATTGCTAATGGTATCAATTGCACTCTTTGCATTACTCAATGCATCACTAGCAGAATCAGCAGCTTGACTAGCGGCTGTACTATAGGCGTTAGCTTGACTAATATCATCTTGAATTGATGCAGCTGCAGTTGATTCCGCCTTAGCATATGATCCAGCTCTACTTAAGTTACTTCCCGTTGCACTTAAGCTAGCTAAAGCCTTAGCAGCTGATTGAGCAATACTGTTTTCTTTTGATGCATCAGAATTTAAACTAGCAATTGAACTATTATCACTTGAGATCGTTTTTTGTGCCGAACTAGCTAACATATTAGCACTGGTAATCACTGAGTTAGCTGAGATAGCAACTGATGTGGCTGAACTAAAGGCACTTGAAGCTGAGCTAATATTAATATTTTTAGCATCATGACTAATTTTAGCAAAGCTAGTTTGGGCATTTGAAATAGCTTTAGAATCAGCAATACCACTACTAGCAATAGTATTAACACTACTTGATACTAAAATATTGCTACTTGAAGTATTACTAGTTGCACTTGAAACATTACTAGTTTGACTAGCAGCATTCGAAGTAATCTTTGCACTGGAATCAGTCGAACTGGCTAAATCATCATAAATTTTTGGTAACGTTTCCCAAGTTCCAGATAATGAACCATCATTTTTTAATCCGGTTTTAAGCGTATCAATATTATAAAAATTACTCATATTGTTTAGAGTAAACATACTAGAGATTGCCTTAAAGTTATCAGGAAAAATCAATTTTGTAAGATTTGAATTCATTGAAATTGCATTTGCCATTCTTAAAACATTATTAACGTCTAAACCAGTTAAATCAAGAGTCTTAAGATTAACAAATGGCTTAAAAAGCATTTGTGATCCCTTAGGAGCAATTGCGTTATTAAATGAAATGCTATCAACATCTTTAAAGTGATTAATTAAGTTTTGATCAGTAACTCTAGATGACATCGTACCACCATAAATAGTTAAATGATGATTATCTAGTGTCCATTTAGCACTCCCCCACGTACCTGACATAGGTGTTTCTGAAGCAATAACTTGAGTTAAATTAGCTGAACTATTAGCAGCTGCACTAGAAGTATTTAAACTTGTTACATCACTACGAGTCGTTGGTGATTTAGCTTGTGCACTAGTGCTTGAGTTTTGTCCACTACTATTATTACTGTTACTATTTACATTGCTATTAATTATGGAGCTAGAACTATTCTTGGTACTAATATTCGAACTAATATTACTTGATGGTTTTCCTTCAGTTGTAACTAATTGACTAACATTATCGTTTACCGTATCAGCAAAAGCCTTGTTCTGCAATATCGATCCACCAGCTAATAATGCAAAAGAAGCAGCACCTAGAACGAGCCATTGTTTTTTTACTTTATGTAATTTCTTTTTAGTGTTAACTTTTTTAAATTGATTTTTGTTATACATGTTAAAGCCCTCTTTGTTCAAAACTTAGATTAGCTCCTTATTTAGTATAACACTTTCTTTTCGATTGAAACTGGAAAGAAATTGCAAAAAGCTATGAACGAACAAATTAAAAAAGCCCGTAAACTATTAAGTCATAAATCAAGAAATTATTTTTATTTGAAAAAGTAACCACACAAAAAAGACTCCCAAATTTTATTTGGAAGTCTTTTTTGATTGAAATTATCTGATAACGCTTAGTAATAATTAGAAATTATATTAATTTACATACTTAACAAATTTCTTATTAGCAGTAATATACTTACCATTTCCAATATAGAAACGAGTGATTCCGTTAACTTTCACAATCTTTTGAACATTAATCTGGGTTCCTTTTCTTAAATGACGAACTGCTCTGGAATCAAAATTAGAACTGTTGTGAACTAATATTCCACCTTGATTAATGACTTTAACTGATTTAGCACTACTTTCACCCTTTTGATAATAAGCATTTCCAATATAACTAGGATTAGTTGTTAAGTAACCTCTTGTTTGACCATTACCGTTGTCGAAGAACTTACTTTCAACGTAGTAACGAACCATTCCATTTTTATCACGAGAAACCTTTAAGACCTTAAATTCATAAGCATCAAATCTCTTCCGTGAATTAAGCGCTACTTTACGTCCATCAACGGTAAAGAATGCTCCACCATGTAAGAACATCTTCTTATCCTTCAAATAAATGTAAAGTGGATCACTCTTCAATTTATTGTTGAATCCATTAATATACCCAATTTGATACCCAACACTTCGGCCCTTCAATGAATTAACAGCCTCAGTTTTTGCCTTCGCAGCAGCAATTCCTTGGGTTGCATCCTCGTATCCATGATTATAAGAGAAGTTGGCACTATTATCTTTTCTGATACCAGCAGCATTGGCACCTTTCAAATAATCGTTTCCGTTCTTAACCCCTATCTTATAACTAGGATCATTATTATTCTTATCGACCTTACCATTTAAGACGCCATCGAACCCACTTTGAGCAGCAGAATATTGTTGATCATAAGCACTACGTTCTGCAGGTGACAATTGACTTGTGTCATTCTTCTTCCCATCAATAAAGTCTCTAGCCCCATTAGCTGTTGATGAAGGAGCAATGGATGCAGGTGTGTATGAAGTAGGCGCATACGATGAAGGCGTAACTGATGATGGAACATATGGTGCTGGTCTATTCGCATCTGAACTAGCAATTGAAACAGCTGTTGAAGTAGCACTAGAAGCTACAGATGCAGCACTAGAAGCCTTAACAGAAGCACTAGATGCGATTACCGATGCAGAAGTAAAGGTACTGTTGGCACTGTTAACGATAATGTAATCGGACTTAGCAGCACTAGCGGCACTGTTGGCAGAACTGATAGCGGCACTAGCAATCGAATTATAAGTGGAAGCAGCGGAACTGTTTCCAGCATTAGCAGCAGAAGCAGCAGCACTATTGGCACTATTCGCAGCACTAGCTGCTTTGGAAGCAATTGAATTTTCTGCACTAGCTTGGCTATTAGCAATTGATGCCGTTGAACTTGCAATTGAAGCAGTGTTACTTGCAGATGAAGCTTCACTAGCAGCGGAACTAGCGGTTGAAGCAGCGGAACTTGCAATTGACGCCGCACTGTGAGCAGCTGGATTACTATCATTAGAAGCAGCACTATTAGCCTTACTTGCGTTGGAACTAGCAGCTGAATTATTGCTTGCCGCAGAACTAGCATTTGAACTAACGGATCCATTGGCAGATGACATTGAACCAGCTGTTGAACTAGCGGCACTAGCTGCAGAACTAGCTCCATTGGATGCACTTGATGCTGTTGAACTAGCTGAAGAAGCATGACTAGCTGCTGATGATTGAGCACTCACAGCATTAGATGCAGCGGAGTTAGCAGAGTTAGCAGCACTATTAGCACTTGAAGCCGCATTATTGGCACTTGAAGCCATGGATTCAGCAGTACTTGCGGCACTTGCGGCTTTACTACCGTCTTCATTAGCAGAACTAGCAGCGGCAGAAGCAGACTTAGCATCAGAAGCAGCGGAACTTGCAATTTTTGCATCACTTGAAGCCGCAGAATCATTACCACTATCAGCCGCTTTACTTGCAGCGGAACTTGCAGATGAAGCGATTGAGTTATCAGTAGCTGCTTTACTTGCAGCAGAACTAGCAATTGAACTATCAGAGTTAGCTCGACTTGCTGCGGATGAAGCGGCTGAGTTAGCTGAACTAGCAATACTATTAGCGGAACCTGCTGCGGATGCTGCACTCTTAGCAGCACTAGCAGCACTCTTAGCAGCAGAATTATTCGGTACTAGCGAAGCAATTGAACTGGCAGCATTAGCTGCCTTACTTGCGGCACTATTAGCACTCGAAGCATTCGATGCTGCAGATGAAGCAGCATTAGAAGCACTCTTGGCCTTTGAATCATTACTCTTCGCATTACTAGTGTTAGAACTGTCACCACTAGCTGCCTTAGATGCACCTGAAGCGGCAGAACTAGCTGCAGAACTAGCAGAACTAGCCGTACTGTTAGCATCAGATCCACCACTAATTACTGATGTAGCTGCGGAATTAGCTGAATTAGCAGCACTGTTAGCACTGGATGCGGCACTATTAGCACTTGAGGCAGCGGATGCAGCGGAGTTAGCGGCACTAGCAGCTTTGCTCCCATCAGCATTAGCAGAACTAGCTGCGGATGAAGCTGAATTTGCATCAGAAGCAGCGGAACTGGCAATACTTGCCGCACTTGAAGCAGTTGAAGTATCACCATTAGCGGCTGCTTTACTTGCGGCGGAACTGGCTGATGAAGCAATTGAGCTGTCTTCAGAAGCTTTACTTGCGGCAGAACTAGCTACAGAACTGTCTGAGTTAGCTCGACTAGCAGCTGATGAAGCAGCTGAGTTAGCTGAACTTGCGGCACTATTGGCTGAACTAGCAATGCTGGCAGCACTATTAGCGGCACTGGCAGCACTGGATGCTGCAGAATTATTTGATGCTGATGAAGCAATTGAATCAGCAGAACTAGCAGCTTTACTTGCAGCACTGTTAGCACTTGAAGCGCTTGATGCTGCAGATGAAGCACTATTATCAGCACTGGATGCTTTAGAAGCATTGCTCTTTGCATTACTGGTGTTAGAACTGTCACCACTGGCAGCATTCGAAGCTCCAGAAGCAGCTTTACTTGCGGCAGAACTAGCAGAACTTGCGGTACTATTAGCACTATTTCCGCCACTGATTATGGATGATGCAGCAGAATTAGCGGAATTAGCAGCACTGTTAGCACTGGAAGCGGCACTATTGGCACTCGAAGCAGCAGAAGCAGCCGAGTTAGCGGCACTGTTAGCCTTACTTCCATCATCATTTGCTGATTTAGCATCACTGGCAGCTGACTTAGCATCTGAATCAGCAGCACTTGCGGCACTAGCAGCACTGGAAGCGGCGGAACTATCACCCTTTGAAGCCGCAGAACTAGCAGCTGAACTTGCGGCTGAAGCAATTGAACTATCTGCAGATGCCTTACTTGCAGCTGAACTAGCTTTAGAATTATCTGAGTTAGCTCGACTAGCTGCGGATGAGGCTGCAGAATTGGCAGAATTAGCAGCACTATTAGCTGAACTTGCAGCAGAAGCCGCACTTGAAGCAGCGCTAGCGGCACTATTAGCAGCTGAGTTATTAGATGCTGATGAGGCAATTGAACTAGCCTCACTGGCAGCTTTACTTGCGGAACTATTAGCATTAGAAGCGTCAGAGGCAGCAGATGAAGCAGCACTAGATGCACTATTGGCACTAGCTGCATTACTTTTAGCATTGCTAGAATCAGAACTATCACCACTAGCAGCCCTTGATGCTTCAGAAGCTGCCGAACTAGCAGTCGAATTAGCGGATGAAGCAGTACTATTAGCACTTGAAGCAGCATTCGTATTAGCTGCCGCATTTGAAGCGGCATTGGATGCGACAATTGCCGCATCGTTAGCTAATTTAGCGTCACTTGCTGCCCGTACTGAAGCAGATTGAGCAGCAGATGCAGCAGCAGATGCATTTGTTTCTGCAGATGAAGCAATTAAATCTTCAGCTTTAGCCTTGTTAGCAGCGGAAGTTGCTGAAGTGTATTCATAAGGAACGGTACTACTTAAACTATCAACAATAGCTTTAGCTGATTTAGCAGCAGCAGCAGCACTGTTAGCAATTACGGCAGCATTATCAGCAGATTTCTTTGCATTGTTAGCATCATTAGATGCAATTTGTGCATCTGAATCAGCTGATGAAATTTGTGCATTTGCACTATTAATTATGGCAGTATCACTAGCAACAGATGAATTAGATGGGAATTGACTCTTAATCTTATCGGCATTAGAACCGGCTGCACTAGCAATTGTTGAAGCGCTATTGGCAATTGAAGTCGAATCACTAGCCCCATTGGATGCAATCGAGGCAACTGAATCATAGCTATCGGCATTAGAAGCATGGGCGCTAGCATCATGTTCAGCATTAGAAGCCCGACCAGAGTTGATCGTTCCATTAGATGAATCCATGCTGGCAGCCTTAGATTGAGCATTATCAGCAGCTGAACTAGCAATACTATTAGCATCACTTGCCTTTGAAGCAGCCGCACTTGCAGCGGAAGCGGCACTCGAAGCAATGCTAGATCCTTTATCAGCAGCAGAACGAGCACTAGCAGCTGCACTCGAATCAGCATTAGCAGATGCTGCGGCAGAACTAGCAGCTGAACTAGCAGCAGTAGCTCCAGAAGCATCTCCCTTAGCAGCAGCGCTTGAAGCGGCACTAGCAGCACTCTTAGCAGCAGAAGCTTCAGACGCAGCTTTACTACTAATTGAATTAGCAGCACTAGCCTCACTTGAAGCATCGCTAGCAGCACTGGATGCTAGTGACTTAGCAGATGAAGCAATTGAATTAGCACTCCCGGCATCGGAAGCAGCACTAGCAGCATTAGAAGCATCAGATGCAATTTCAGGATCAACAGCTGGATTATTAGCAGTAGAACTAGCAATCGACTTTGCAATCGAAGCAGCACTGGAAGCCCCACTAGCAGCATTACTTGCAGCACTAGCGGCACTCGAAGCTTCACTTGATGAATGATTTGCATCAGAAGCGTTACTGGAAGCTTCGCTATTATCATTATTGGCAGCACTGGCATTCGATGCAGCCGATGAAGCATCACTAGCAGCCTTAGAAGCATTATTAGCAGCTCCGGAAGCAGCTGATGATCCTTCAGAATCATTATTAGAAGCACTATTAAATGTAATCTTAGCATCAGAAACAGCGTTTGAAGCCACAACTGAATCAGACTCAGCCGTCTTTGCAGCATTTGAAGCTACAATTACAGCTGAACTAGCATTAGTACCATCAATTTGGGCTTGATTAGCTGCTGAAGTAGCATCAGTGGCTGCATTTGATGCGGTCCGCGCATAACTATCACCATCAGCATACTTACCAGCTGCATAAGCAGATGATGCTGAAGCACTGGCAACGGATGCAGCAGAATTAGCAGAATTAACAACTGCATTTTCAACACTTGCATCGTTAGCAGCTGAATCAGCAATTGTCTTTGCGCTAGAAGCAATTGCATTAGCAGAAATAGCATCCTTAGCAGCATTACTTGCTACAACATTATCAGAATTAATCTTACTTGCGGCACTAGTTACGACTGTATTATCAGGGTTCCCAGAAGCGATACTATTAATTTGATTATTAATACTAGATGCTAAACTACTTGAACTTTGCGTACTGACATTAGCTTCACTAGCTAATTTAGCATAACTATCAGCATTAGAAGCATCTGTTGTAGCCTGGCTTGCAATTGGATTTGTTCCAGTTGCGGCACTTGAAGCAGCATTTGAAGCACTTGAAGCTTCGCTATTCCCTGAACTAGCAGTTGAGGAATTAGCACTGGATGTTGCTGAACTATCAGCACTAGAACCATTGTTGGCAGTGCTATTAGCTGAACTGGCAGTACTATTAGCTGAACTGGCATCTGATGATGCGGAATCTGCGGCTGAGGCAGCACTAGAGGCATTGTTAGATGCACTATTAGCTGCGTTGTTAGCAGCTGAGGCAGCACTTGAAGCAATCGAAGCATCAGAAGTAATTCGACTAGCGGCACTAGCAGCATCACTGGCAGCACTAGAGGCATCGGCACTGTTATTGGCAGCAGCAGCGGAACTTTCTGCTGCTGAAGCAGAACTTTCTGCCTTGGAAGCGATAATTACATCAGCATTAGCACTTGAAACAATTGAATCAGCACTGGAAACCGCACTGGAATCTTGATTTGCAGCGGCGGAAGCTGAGGCTGCCTTCTTGGCAGCACTTGAAGCAACGCTAGCAGCACTTGAAGCTAAACTGGCGTTACTTGCAATTGATGAATCGGTTGGATTTTGCGATGCAATGCTAGCAGCATTTTGAGCAGCATTTCTAGCTGAAGATGCATTAGCACTGGCTTCAGAAGCAGCTTTGCTAGCAGCGATCGAAGCACTGTTTGCAGTGTTGCTGGCAGCATTAGCACTATTAACAGCAGCGGAAGCAGATGAAGTAGCAGCTGGAACAACATCATTAGCTGATGAAGTAGTACTGTTAGCACTAGAAATTGCACTCGCAATAGCAGAACTAGCATCAGTGGCAGCTTTACTTGCATCACTAGCGGCGCTAGATGCTAATGATTGATCCTTAGCAGCTCGTTGAGCAGCACTAATTGCTTTTTGAGCAGCTGAGTTCGCTGCATCTGAAGCAGTAGAAGCTGTAGCAGCTTGATTACTTGCAATTATAGCTTCAGCAGTGGCTTTACTTGCAGCTGTACTAGCATCAGCAGCATCGCTAGCTGCTTTGGCAGCCGAAGCATAACTATCAGCGGCAGAAGCAGCAGCACTAGCAGCTGTACTAGCAGTATTAGCAGCAGAAGCTGCTAATCCAGCAGCGCTCTTGGCACTGTTGGCATCGCTAGATGCACTAGTTGCGTCATTGGATGCAGAAGATGCAATCGCACTATCAGAATGAATGGCACTAGAAGCACTTGACACAATGGAATTATTACTATTATTACTATTCAAACTATTAACAGCGGAACTAGCTGCCTTAACGGCAGCATTGTCACCAGAAGCTGCTTGCGATGAAGCACTGGCTTCACTAGATGCTTTGGATGCAGCATTAGCATTATCATTAGCACCTTTAGCAGCTCCACTTGCATTTTGGTTATCGTTGTTTGCAGAGTTAGCAGCATTCGATGCATCAGAAGCTGCCTTAGAAGCGTCACCACTGTTAGCAGCTTTACTTGCATTACTTGCGGCATTTGAAGCGGCACTACTATCAGCAGCAGCCTTACTATTTGCCGCACTAGCTGAATCAGCAGCACTCTTGGCATCACTAGCAGCTTTACTGCCATCAGCGTTTGCTGAATTAGCATCTGAAGTAGCAGATTTGGCATCGCTAGCAGCTTTACTTGCATCGCTAGCATAACTGGAAGCTGCAGAGTTATCACCCTTGGCAGCAGCAGAACTAGCAGCAGCGGAATCACTAGATGCAGCGGAACTATCGGCAGCAGCTTTACTTGCCGCAGAACTGGCCTTTGCAGAATCGGAATTTGCTCGGCTAGCAGCTGACGAAGCAGCGGAATTAGCACTCTTAGCTGCACTGGCTGCACTTGAAGCATCACTGGCAGCCTTGCTTGCATCACTAGCGGCACTGTTGGCTGATGAATTATTAGATGCTGAAGATGCAATTGAACTGGCCTTGCTTGCTGTTGACCCAGCGGCACTAGCAGCACTTGAAGCAGCGGAACTATCGCTAGCAGCATTACTAGAAGCACTGTTAGCACTAGAAGCCTCGCTCTTAGCATTACTTGCATCAGAATCATTTCCACTAGCTGCTTTTGAAGCATCAGAAGCAGCAGAACTGGCAGCAGAGTTTGCAGATGAAGCATCATTATTGGCACTGTTACCACCATTGATGATATCGTTTGCACTCTTAGCAGCGGAACTAGCATCATTAGCAGCATTAGAAATAACTGTATTGTCAGATTCAGCCCGACTTTGAGCTGATTTAGCTTTAGCAGCTGCTGAATCAGCGGCTATACTTTCAGTAGCAGCCTTACTATTATCAGCAGAGGCTTGGGCAGCAGCGGATGATGCAATCGTATTTGCATCGTTAGCACTAGAAGTATCACCCTTATCAGCATCACTTTTAGCAGCAGAAGCTGCACTAGAAGCAATCGAAGCTTCAGAACTAGCATCGTTAGCAGCACTGTTCGTTGCAGCAGCAGCACTGGAAGCAGCAGAACTAGCTGAATTAGCATCACTTGATGCTGAATTAGCATCATTGGCAGCTGAACTGGCTAAACTAGCTGCACTGGAAATTGCTTCTGAAGCACTCTTAACGGCTGAGTTAGCAGGATTTGCACTCGAAATACTATTAACTGCTGAAGAATCAGGAATGATTGAATTAGCAATGGCACTAGATCCAGTCGAACTAGCTAAACTAGTAGCAGCAGAAGCACTCCTTGCTCTACTGTCTGCATTGTCTGCTCCACTATTGTTATTAGAAGCATCATTCTTAGCAGCTGAAGCATTGTTGGCAGCACTTGATGCATCATTAGCAGCACTGGAAGCATCATTACCACCATTAGCGGCATCAGAAGCCTTACTTGCAGCACTGGAAGCGGCTTTACTTGCGTCAGCAGCATTGCTATTCGCAGCACTGGCTGAATCAGCAGCACTCTTAGCATCACTGGCTGCTTTACTTCCATCAGCATTTGCAGAATCAGCGTCGGAAGCTGCACTCGAAGCATCTGCAGCGGCTTTACTTGCGTCACTAGCGTAACTGGATGCAGCTGATGAATCACCATTGGCAGCTGCAGAACTTGCTGCTGAAGAATCACTAGAAGCGGCTGAACTATCAGCAGCGGCTTTACTTGCCGCAGAACTAGCTTTAACTGAATCAGCGTTGGCTCGACTAGCTGCACTCGAAGCTGCAGAACTAGCACTCTTAGCATCACTAGCTTCACTAGCAGCCTTGGAAGCGGCATTACTTGCATCGCTGGCAGCACTATTAGCGGATGAATTATCAGATGCAGAAGAAGCAATTGATTTAGCGGTGCTTGCAGCCGCACTAGCAGCGGAAGCAGCACTAGAAGCAGCGGAACTAGCAGTAGAAGCGTTCGTTGAATCATTAGCCGCACTGGAAGCTTCGCTCTTGGCATTACTTGCATCAGAACTATTTCCACTAGCTGCTTTCGAAGCATCAGAAGCGGCGGAACTAGCAGTAGAACTAGCAGATGATGCCGACTTATTAGCGTTTGAGCCACCATTTACGTTATCTTGAGCACTTTGGGCAGCGGCACTGGCAGCAGAAGCGGCACTAGAAATAACTGCATTATCAGATTCAGCACGGGTTTGAGCTGATTTAGCCTTAGTAGCAGCCGAATCAGCAGCTTTACTTTCTGTAGACGCCTTATCATTATCAGCAGAAGCTTGGGCAGCTGCAGAACTGGCGGTTGTATTTGCAATATCAGCAGCCGAAGTATTTCCCTTGGAAGCATCACTCTTGGCAACAGAAGCGGCACTAGAAGCAATCGAAGCTTCTGTACTTGCATCGTTGGCGGCACTATTGGTTGCAGCTGCGGCACTGGAAGCTGCAGAACTAGCAGAGTTAGCATCACTGGATGCTGATGTTGCATCCTTAGCGGCAGAACTGGCAGTACTAGATGCATTTGCAATTGAATCAGCGGCACTCTTTACTGCGGCATTAGATGGATTGTTACTTGCCAAACTCTTGATTGCAGTTGAAGCTGAGTTAACAGAAGTGGCAATTGAATTCGATCCAGTTGCACTAGCTAAATTAGCGGCAGCGGAAGCACTCTTGGCTTTACTATCTGCACTATCGGCTCCACTAATGGCATTAGAAGCATCATTCTTAGCAGAAGAAGCGCTGTTGGCAGCACTGGATGCATCACTTGCAGCACTCGAAGCGTCATTGCCACCATTGGCGGCATCAGAAGCCTTACTTGCGGCACTGGAAGCGTCATTACTATCTGCTGCCGCATTACTATTCGCAGCACTAGCGGAATCAGCGGCACTCTTGGCATCACTAGCTGCTTTACTACCATCAGAGTTTGCGGAGTTAGCATCGCTTTCAGCTGATTTAGCATCAGATGCAGCTGCACTAGCAGAACTGGCATAACTAGAAGCTGCTGAAGAATCTCCATTGGCAGCAGCTGAACTTGCAGCAGATGAATAACTAGCAGCCGCGGAACTATCGTCAGCTGCCTTGCTGGCTGCAGAACTAGCCTTCGCTGAATCTGAGTTAGCACGACTAGCAGCAGATGAAGCTGCTGAACTAGCACTCTTAGCATCGCTAGCTTCACTAGCAGCCTTGGAAGCAGCATTACTTGCATCGCTAGCAGCATTATTAGCGGATGAATTATCGGATGCTGATGAGGCTATTGATTTAGCAGTACTTGCAGCTGCACTGGCAGCAGAAGCAGCACTAGATGCGGCAGAACTGTCATTAGAAGCGTTCGTTGAATCACTAGCCGCACTGGAAGCTTCACTTTTGGCATTACTTGCATCAGAACTATCACCACTAGCTGCTTTACTTGCAGCAGAAGCGGCAGAACTAGCAGCTGAAGATGCAGCTGATGCTGAGTTGTTAGCATCATTACCACTAGCAATATTATTAGAAGCAGAAACTTCAGCTTGGTGAATTGCTTTCGCAGCACTGTCAATTGCTGAACTATCAGCAATGGCACGATCTGCGGCAGATGAAGCCTTAACTACTGCATCATCGGCAGCTTTACTTTCACTTTCAGCATTAGTTTGATCAGCTAAGGCTGCAGCATTCGCATCAGAAGCTGCTTTTTCAGCTGAAGACATCGACGCTGAATCATAATTGGAAGCAGAAGCTAGTGAAGTGATAACCGCTGATTCACTAGTAACAATGGTTGATTGTTTGTTAGCATCTGCTGCATAACTATTTGCATTGGCAGCTGCTTTACTTGCAGCAACACTGGCACTATTAGCATCACTTGATGCTAAAGTAGCATCTGCAGCAGCGTTACTTGCAACAGCTGATTCACTAGTTGCAATTGAAGAAGCACTTTGAACAGCAGCATTACTACCGTGAGATTTATCCATATCACTAATTGCAGCTGAATCGGGGTTGATTGATTGGGCAATTGAGTTGGCACCAGCGTTCGATGCAGAGCTAGCTTCACTAGAATACTTCTTAGCATCAGCAGAAGCACTATCTGCTCCACTCTTTGCATTTGAGGCTGCGTTATTAGCATTGCTTGCTTCATTTGATGCGGCGCTTGCTTCACTAGAGGCAGAACTCTTTGCTCCACCACCATTGGCAGCATTAGATGCATTATTGGCAGCAGATGATGCTGCACTACTTTCGACAGCAGCTTTACTATTTGCCGTACTTGCTGCATCAGCAGCACTCTTGGCATCACTAGCAGCCTTACTACCATCGGCAGCGGCATTGCTTGCGTTAGTAGCAGCACTACTCCCATCGGCAGCAGCATTACTTGCGTCACTGGCATAACTTGATGCAGCTGAACTATCACCCTTAGCGGCTGCGGAACTAGCAGCAGCGGAAGCGCTAGAGGCAGCAGTACTATCAGCAGCTGCTTTACTTGCAGCAGAACTGGCAGCGGACGAATCATCATTAGCCCGTTTAGCAGCGGATGAAGCAGCGGAACTAGCATTAGAGGCATCACTAGCTGCACTCTTAGCAGCAGAAGCAGCATTTGAGGCATCACTAGCTGCACTCTTGGCAGCAGAATTATCAGAAGAATTAGAAGCAATTGAAGCTGCTTTGCTTGCTGCTTCACTAGCAGCACTAGCTGCACTTGAAGCCGCAGAACTATCATTAGATGCATTCGTTGAATTGCTATTAGCATCTGAAGCTTCGCTCTTTGCATTGCTTGAATCTGAATTGTCACCACTGGCTGCTCTACTTGCAGCAGAAGCCGCAGAACTAGCAGTTGATGAGGCAGATGATGCTGATTTATTGGCATCATTACCACTTGCAATGTTACTAGAAGCGGAAACTTCAGCTTCATGAATAGCTTTAGCGGCACTATCAATTGCTGAACTATCGGCAATAGCACGTTTAGCAGCAGATGATGCAGCAATTACAGCCGCATTGGCAGCAGTACTTTCATTTTCAGCATTAGTTTGATCAGCTTTTGCAGCAACGGCAGCAGATGATGCAGATGAAACAGCTTTAGATACAGCCTCAGAATCATAACTACTTGCAGAAGCTAATGAAGTAACAATTGCAGATTCGCTGTTGGCAATTGAAGCTTGAGAATCAGCATCCTTAGCGTAACTATTTGCGTTTTCGGCAGCAGTACTTGCAACAACACTGGCAGAACTGGCATCACTTGATGCTGAAGTAGCATCCTTGGCAGCACTACTTGCCACAGCTGACTCACTCGTTGCAATTGAGGAAGCACTAATTACGGAACTATTACTTGCATATGATTTATCCATACTATTGATTGCGGATGAATCAGGATTAATAGAATCAGCGATCGAGCTTGCACCAGCTGCAGAGGCTGAACTAGCTTCACTAGAATACTTTTTAGCATCTGCAGAAGCACTATTGGCACCACTTGCATTATTAGAGGCAGCATTATGAGCTGCATTGGCAGCACTGGATGCGGCACTAGCATTGCTTGAAGCAGCACTCTTAGCAGAACCTCCATTAGCCCCATTAGCAGCGGAACTTGCATCATTTGAGGCACTGGAAGCAGCGTTAGAAGCTGATTTAGCAGCTGAAGCAGCACTATTTGCAGCACTATTTGCACTACTTAGCGTAGCAGAAGCAAGTGAAGCATTGGTAATCTCAGCACTGGCTAAAGAAGCGTAATAACTAGCACTAGCAGCATCACTATTAGATGGACCGAAATCACTTTCCTTAGCTTCAGAATTATCATTGGAAGTAACGTTATTAGCATATGAAGATGCTAATGCAGCATCACTCTTAACAGCCGTTGAGGCAGAGTTATAAGCAACAGCCGCACTGGAGGCAGCTGTTGAATTGGTTTGAGCAATAGAATTTTCTTGGGAAGCAATCGTACTTTGTGCAATATACTTGGATGCAGCAGTACTCATTGCAGCCGATTGAGCTTTGGCAGCAGAATCACCAGCACTAGCCATTGACGCCACAGTACTAGCTTCACTTGAAATTTCAGCGGATTCAGCAGATGCTTTAGCGTTTGCATCAGAAGCATCCTTGGCATTACTGGAAATGGCAGTGGAAGCAGAACTCATTTCGGAACTAGCAGAGCTGGCGAAAGAAGCCATACTTGATTCAGCAGCAGAGGCAGAGGAAGTAGCTGAGTTAGCGGAATTAATTGCTGCTTGGTTAATTGGCGTAATGGCGTTGTTATTCGCATTATTATTAATGGTACCAGGAGTGGTACTTCCTGGAATTGGAATCGTTGGTGCATTTGGTGAAGGATTAATGATTTGACCACTATTAGTTGTATTCCCATTATTATCAGCGGCGGTTTCTTCAACCGTTGAAACAAAGTAGTGAGCAGTAACTGAAATCGTATTGGACGATTGCATTAAACTAGCAGGAAATAGATATTCAAAATGAATCTTTTGACTATCGCCCCTACTCTTAACAACTTTCATTGGAATTGTATAAGTATAGGTCTGACCATCACCATCGGTATCTTCAGTTGGCGTATCAACTATTCCCTTACCATTATTAGCTTGGAGTTGTTTAGTACCATTAATAACCACACTAATATAAATTGGTTGATTAGTTAACGTATCAGGAATTTGAGACAAATTATCCAAATCCAAATCATCACTAATGAGATATTTGTCGTTACCATATTTTTGAATGTTCAATGGTCCATCAAAGTTAGCAGATGGAGCTGGACTGAATGCTAAATACTTAGATACAGTAATTGAATTATTGTCCCCTGGTAAATTTTCAAATTGTTTATCCTGAGCATTGTAATAAGTAATCGTTCCACTAGAAGGAATTTGAATAGCATAGTAAGCACCCTTAGCATTCCCTTGATTATTAACACTTACAGAATAAGCGTTAAATGGGGCGTTAGTGATAATCCCCGCAGATTGTTTTTTGCTGGGGTCGCTATGTGATGTATCTAGATCAAAGACAACGTTTCTCCCCGGATTATTAATATTTATAGTATTGTTGCTTCCAGTTTGAAGCAGAGTTGGATTACTAGTCCCATCTGATAATAACTCCATATTTCCTTGATTAATAACATTTAAACTAGCCCCATCACCCAATTGAAGAACATATGGTTGGCCAGTTCCTTGAACTTTATCAGCCGTGAATTTAATTAATCCACCAGTTTGAGATGTAATCGTTCCACCAACATACCCAATAATATGTCCATATTCGCCTAAATCATTACCATTAACGTTAAATTGTCCATTATTTTGAACAGTTAAAGTTCCTTCAACATCAACTGGATAAGGAGCCGGTTTATTATTCAAGTCAATATTAACCTGACCACCATCAACATACATATTAGCTCCCTTAGCAAGATAAAGGGCATTTGTTCCATAGGCTCCATCAGCATCTTCATCACCCGTTTGACCATCACCTGGTGTGATATTTAGAGTCCCATAGATATAGGCATCTCCTTTAGCGTACAAACCTTGAGCTCGTTTATCAGAAGACCCATGTTCAATATCAGGTTTATCATGATTAGCTTCCCCATTAGGAGTTAAATTAACAGTTGCTCCCTTTTCAACAGTAAATCCACCAGCGAGTTCAAGAACATTTCCATTATAAGTTTGGCCTGTATAAGTAGCATCAGATAGAATTGTTAATGAATTAGCTTGCATGTTACGTTGACCAGTATCGGCACTATGATTACTAGTATCATTAGAAATTGCATTAGATGGAACAGTGTAACTATCTACACTAGATACATTAACTTTTCCGCTTACAAAAACATTTCCCGTAACATCGACCAATTGAGAACCCGTATAATTTATATTGTTAATATAAATAGGTATGCTAGTCATACTATTGAAATTACTGCCTCCAGAAGCACTCGTATCATCAGTAACCAATCCCCATCCATTAGTACCATAAACATTTTGATTCATTGATGTATAGGATTTAATACCAGTTATGTTATAACTTACTCCAGCATAATCAATATTAGCCCAGCTGCCATTAGATTGTAGTCCATTTATAACAAAATCTCTTGTGGAATCATTTTTAGTAACTATAGGATAAGTATCACTATCGCCATAATTTTGACCAGCATCAGCCAAATTAATATTTCCAATCACATTAATATGATAAACATTAGCATTTCTCACCGCAGCATCAAAAGCACTTGCGTCCGAAACGTTAACAGTAGCGTTAGTTGTAGATGCAACATTGCTATCGTTACCAGCTACAGTGGCGTTAGAATATGCCGTTGAAGTCGTTGAGTATTCACTATTAATATTAACAACCGCATTACTAGCAAGAATATAAGCATTGGAAGCTAAGACCGCATATGATGAATTAACACTCGACAACCGGGTAATATCATTACTGTAATCGCTCGCATTCAAATTAGAAATTCCCTTTCCATCATTGTCAGCAACTGAAGCTGCTGAGCTAGTGGCTATAGCATATGATGCAATTGCAACTGAAGCAGAAGAAAGTGAAGCATAATTACTACTCATTGCACTGTACGAATCGATCATCGCACTATTTTTGTTTGCAAAACTCATGGCAGAAGAAACAGCATTCATCATACTAGCAAGTGAAACTCCTAAAGAAGAAATGCTTGAAGCACTAGCTTTAATACTCGAAATTGAAGTTTCCATACTACTCTTGCTATCACTAACTGGATCGCCATCACGGAATTGAATTGCAGCTGGATCAATGTCCATTAAAGAAGCGACCTTTGATGCTAGTTCAGAATTAGAACCGGAAATTGAAAATGATTGGTTAGCGTTAGAACTTTCTTGATAATCAGAGCTGCTAACAGCATCTTGTCCTTTACTATCTGAACTAACTGCAAGTTGGTTATTATTAGAATTAACATTAGTCGATTGGCTAGCATAAGATGTATTTTCACTTAAAGAATTAGAACTAACCGATGTCGAATAGTTTCGAGAAACACTTGAGGTAACACTACTCAATCTATTAATTGCAGAATTGTTCACACTAGTATTAGTGCTGCTGCTTGATGTAACATTCATTGAATCATTACTCGAAGAAGCAACATTGTTATTATCGCTTTCACTAACACTGCTATATGATGTTGATGATTGCACATTATTAGTAGCGGAAGTAGTGGAAGATTCATTAATTGAATTACTTGAACTGTTCTCTGTACTTGATGAATTAGCATCAGATGTTGTCGTTGTTGTATCAGCATGGACACCAGTCTTGGAACTGAAGAAGCCTCCAACTCCTAAAGCACCAAAGAACGCCATTGAAACAACTACCCATTGTTTCTTGATTTTCTTCATGATTTTTTTATCTTGCACTTTACGGTACTGAAATTTATTGTATTGCATAAAATCTTCCCCCTATGTGACGCTCTATGTAAACCTTTATACCAATTTTTTGAATTATTTATAATATATAACTTAATAATAACATCATGATTATAATAAATCTTATTTTTTATCTATTTTATACAAAAAACGTTCTCAGCTCGCAGATTTCATCTACGGAGCTGAGAACGCTTCATAATTCAATTCATAAATCAATAATTGTTTCACATGTAACATTACCAAATTTTATTTGTACTTAGCAACTCAACACCACGATTGACTAATAAATAACTTCGTCCAGTATTATCAAATGATAAGCCTTCAAATTCACGTCTAGTTTTAAAACCTTGCCAATGAACGTCGGTTTTCTTTAAATGACCAACTTTATTAGCAGGTACTGATAGAATTGATGCATCGGAGACAAAATAAAGTCGGTTCGTCTTGGGACTATAAGCCATTGATTGTGTAATGTATCCTGGAGCATGACGAATTCCCTGTCTAATCAATTTAAAATGCGCAGAATGTTGGGTAATTCTACCCTTATAAATTTTAATCGTTCCCTTTTTAAGCTTGCTATTTTTATTAAATGTACAAGCATAAGTGTATGCATTTCCATTCTTATCAAAAGTTAATACATCATTCATTCCATAACCTTGTTTACTAAACTTAAACGTTACTTTATGCATTGGGTTCAATTTCTTAAAACTAATTTGTTGGGCATTGGCATGGTTTTGAGCTCCAGGGCCAATTCCTAAAATCCAAATTTGTTTGTTCTTCGGATTATAAGATAAAGATTGCCCATGACCCATTTTGAACTTAGGTCCTATTTTTACCGCATTGCGAACTAACCGTTCATCTTTAGTCATTGGATGATGATGGTGATGCTTAGAAAATACTCTTCTTAGAAGATCCATTTTCTTTTTGTCTTTGTCGACGCCTAACGCTCTTAATTGTTTTAAGTCAAATCGACAAACCCAACCAATTTTCCCACGGACTGAATTATTATAAGCCACAAAAGCAAAGTGCGCATCAGGAGTAACAACAACGGCCTGCGGATTATTATAATGTTGAACATGGCCTGCTCCACCCGGTAAAAACAGCATAGTTTTAAACTTTACGCCATTATTCCCGCTAATCTCATTTGCTTTCTTTTCAAATGGATTTTTACTGTAATTTTTTACATATTTATAATCATATGGTTGTTTTGTATGATTAACATTATTAACGGTTTTAAAATTGTTTAGATTTACATTTTTAACCGCATAACCATGTTGATGATGAACTGACATTGCACTAGCAGTTATGCTACTTAATGATGAAAGTATTAAAAATAATATGGTAAATATATATCCAATTTTCTTCATTTAAATTCAAACTCACTTTTAATTATTTTTTGATTGCATAATTTCAGGGTATCTATTTAATAGAAGAAAACGGGTTCCCTTATTATTAAATGCCATTCCTTTAAATTCACGTTGACTATTAAAAATCGTGTTAGTTAAATCACTGACATGCATATGATTCAACTTGTTAACTGGTAATGATAATAAAGCATCATCAGAAACTAAATATAAACGGTTATTTCTTGGATCATAAGCCATTGACTTAGGTGTTGTTCCTGGAGCATGACGGATAACCGTTTGCATCCTTTCAAATTTAGCTTGTTTCTTAGTTACAGTTCCACGATATAAAACAATGCTTCCCTTAGGTCCATTATGGCCACCGTTACTTTGAGCATAAGAGTAAGCGTTTCCTTTCTTATCAAATGCTAACGTGTTAACACCATTACCCGTTAAACCTTTCACTTTAGTATTAGTGGTTGGTTTTAAAGTACTTAAACTAATTGATTTCACATAATCAGTTGAGCTACTATTCCTTGGACTGCCCGAAAGCCATAATTGATCCTTCTTAGCATTATAGGCCAGAGTTTGTTTAGCACCACCCTTAAATGTAGGTCCAACTTTAAGATCAGAAGAGCTACTTGAAACATATGTCTTCGTTAAGTAGTCTAAATCAAATCTGACAATGAAATTATAATCTGAACTATTATTATAATTACCATGCGCATTATACAAAACATAGGCATATTCTTCATCCGGAGTAATTACCATTGATTGGGGAGAAGGCCAATTAGTAGGGAGCGCTAACTTAGTTCCAAATGTCATTAATTGACCACTACTAGCCGTCATAACATCAAAAGGAACCCCAGTTGAATATCCTTGATTATGAATTGTAATATTACTATTATTCACCAAATTTATTTTTTTACTAGTTTGTTTCTTAATTGGTTTTGCTTTTTTAGTTACTTTTTTTACTGGATGCGGTTTTTGAGCCGTCTTCTTAACCGGCTGCGTTTTTTTGACCGTCTTAACGGCATGAGGAGCGGTCGCTTTAGCATTTGCATTGGAATCAATCAGCATCGTTCCAGCAAGTGTTAATACTGCTAAGCCACTCAAAAATGATTTCTTCATAAAAGGTTCCTCCATAAGACAATAATATTTTCATTATAATATAAAATAAAACGATTGGAAATAAAAAATCTAATTGGAATGGCCAATTAGATTGCTTTTAGTTATTTAATTTGAACTGAAATAAATTTTTGTTGATCAAAATCATATAAACCACGATCAGTTAATTTTAACGTTGGAATGACATCTAATGATAAAAATGACAATGTAATGAATGGATCAAAGTCAATATCATGACTAATTTGTTGATAAGCTTTTGTGATTGCGGTTAATTGTTTACTTGCTTCTTGCCAAGGTTGGTTGGACATTAACCCAGCGACTGCAAGGGGCATCGTTGCTAAGACTTGATCATTATCGACCACGCTAATTCCACCCCCAACACGAGTGATTTCTTGCACGGCTCGATCAATAGCTTCATCATTCGTTCCTACTGCTAAAATATTATGGGAATCATGGGAGATTGTCATTGCAACAGCTCCCTTTTGAAGCTTAAAACCGTGAACTAAGCCAATCCCGATTTTTCCTAAATCATGATGACGTTCAATCGAAACCATTTTTAAGATATCATGATTTAAATCAGCAACAAAGTGTCCATCTTGAACTGGTACCTTTTCAATTAAATGATCAGTATCGATATGGTTCGGATGAACCCCAATCACATTACATTTGGGTTCATTTCCAGTCAATGGCAATGCTAAATCAGCTAATTTTGTATGATGATTAACCGTATTCTTATCAAATGGTAATGGTTTGGTATTAAAGTCAGCATCGCTAATCAAATGTCCCTTCTTCATCACTGCTTGAACATCTACTAGATAAGGATTATTAACAACTACTAAATCAGCCTGATAACCTGTTGCTAATGCTCCAAGATGTTCTACCTTGTGGGCTAGAGCAGCGTTAAAACTTCCCATTAAGTAGGCAACTTCTGGTCGAATGCCGTATTCAATCGCTAACCGAATACAACAATCAACGCCTCCTTCATCTAAAATGGTATTTACCAGTTTATCATCAGTACATAATGAAAATCGTTGCGCATTCCCCTCATTAACAACTTGAATTGTATTTTGAAGATCTCGTTCTACCGTTCCTTCACGTAAGAATAAATGAAAACCGGCTTTAAGACGATCTTTCATTTGTTCAGCAGTGGTACACTCATGGTCAGTACTGATTCCAACTTGACGATAAACATCTAACGAATGGCGATCTAAACCAGCCCCATGACCGTCAACTTGATATCCACGATTTAAAGCATCATTAATTTTTGCCATTATTTTAGGATCACGCCGTTGAACGGCAGGGAAATCCATCACCTCAGCCAATCCTTTTACTTCTGGTTCATCATAAAGCGGCGCCAAATCTTTTGCTTCTAGCGTTGCCCCATTATCCTCAAATGAAGTTGCTGGAACTGATGATGACAACATGATAAATGAATCTAGTGGCGTTTGCCGTGCATCTTTGATCATGTATTCAATTCCCTTGATTCCCATTACGTTCGCAATTTCATGTGGATCAGTAAAGATAGCGGTCGTTCCTCTTGGCATAATTACTTTTGCTAATTCGGAAGGAACTAATAGGGAACTTTCAATATGAACATGGCTATCAATAAATCCTGGAACTATAAATTTTTCACCATAGTCAAGGGTTTGTTCAGCCTCCATTGGTTGATTTCCAGTGGCAACAATCATTCCATCATTAATCCAAAGTGTGTTTGCTTCGAATTCGCGGGTAAATACGTTTAAGACATGCTTTGCTTTGACACATAAATCAACTGATTTCATCTTATTTAGCTCCCATTAATTTTAAGTTGTTTCTATTATTAACTAGTTCTATTTGCTTGTCAATTTGAAATCTATTCTTTAAAACTAACGTCCTCAATTCCATCATGAATGCAATCAAATACTTTTTGTTGCCACTCATCAAAATAGTGAGATTTTCGATAAGCAATACTAATGTTAAACTTCGGTGCATTAACATCTTTGAGTGGTAAAGAAACTACGTTTGCATTTTCAATTGGAATTAATTCCGTGAAGAATCCGATCCCTACGTTATTAGCAATCATATTAATAATGGTTGGCATTTCATCAGATCTAAAAATAACGTTTGGCTGAATATCATTACTTCTAGATAGGATATCAAAAGCATAGTTATTCACAAATCCACGTTTAAATTGAATAAAATCATGTTGAGCTAAATCAGAAAACGAAACGGCTTTTTGGTTCGCTAATGGATTATCCTTTGAAACATAAACTCGAAATGGTTGTTGATCAAAGACTTCATTGACAATCCCAGTTTGATCCATGGTATCGATCATCCCCAATAACGCAATGTCAATATCGCCCTTTTGTAAATCTTTTAGAATCGTTGCAGATCCTTCTTCAATTGTTGTAATATGGCTCAATAAACCTGCATTCTTCAATTGTTTGGCAACTGGGGTAAAATAATTATTTTCAATTAATGGTGGTAAGCCAATTACCATCTTATTTTGAGCCATTTCTTTAATTTCACGATGGGCTAAATCATAATGACGCAGGATTGCTTGAACATGTTTTAAAAATTGTTTTCCGGCATCAGTTACTTCAAGGGCACTTGTATGATGACGACTTAGTAGTTTAGCCCCCATTTCGTTTTCCAATCGCTTTACTGCAAAGGTGATCGTCGGTTGACTAACGTTAAAATCTTTGGCGACCTTTGAAAAATGTTTCACTTCAACCAATCGATTAAAATATTCCAAATCGCGAATGTTCATTTTATTCACTTCCCAATCTTATATAAATATATTTTATCATATCAATAGGTTTTGACTATCATTTTTAATTAATATATCATATGAATTGTTAATATAACTTACAAATTAATTTAAAAAGGAGTTTAATTATGGGATACAATATTTTAAATGATCCATTCAAAAACAAAGGAACTGCCTTTACTGAACAAGAACGAAAAGACCTTGGATTACAAGGTTTATTACCTCCTACTGTTCAAACACTTGATCAACAAGTTGAACAAACTTATGCTCAATTTCAATCTAAGACTTCTGATTTAGAAAAACGCCTTTTCTTAATGGAAATCTTTAACGAAAATCGTGTTCTTTACTACAAGTTATTCAGTGAACACGTGGTTGAATTCATGCCAATCGTTTACGATCCAACAATTGCTGAATCCATCGAAAACTACAGTCACTTATACGTTCAACCTCAAAACGCTACTTTCTTATCAATCGATGACCAAGACGATATGCGTCAAGAATTAATCAATGCTGCCGATGGTCGTGATATTAAATTAGTTGTTGTTACTGATGCCGAAGGAATTTTAGGAATTGGTGACTGGGGAACTCAAGGGGTTGACATTGCTACTGGTAAGTTAATGGTTTACACTGCCGCTGCTGGAATCGATCCTAGTCAAGTTCTTCCTGTATCCTTAGATGCTGGTACTAACAACCAAGAATTACTAGATGATCCTTTGTACTTAGGTAACCACCACAAACGAGTTTACGGTGAAAAGTACCATGCCTTCGTTGATAAGTTCGTTGAAACTGTTGAAGACTTATTTGATGACATGTACCTTCACTTTGAAGACTTTGGTCGTGATAACGCCGCTGTTATCTTAGACAAGTACAAAGACAAGTACACGGTCTTCAATGATGATATTCAAGGAACTGGAATTATCGTTCTTGCAGGTATCTTAGGTGCCTTGAACATTTCTAAGGAAAAATTAACTGATCAACGTTACCTATGTTTTGGTGCTGGAACTGCCGGTGCTGGAATTGTTGGTCGGGTTTGTGAAGAATTCGTTCAAGCTGGTTTAACTCCAGAAGAAGCTAAGAAACACTTCTACTTAGTTGATAAACAAGGTTTATTATTCGATGATGACCCTACTTTAACTCCAGAACAAAAGAAGTTCGCTCGGAGTCGTTCTGAATTCTCCAACCCTGATGATTTAAAGGACTTAGCTTCCGTTGTGAAGGAAATCCACCCTACAATTATGGTTGGGACTTCTACTCAACATGGTGCCTTTACTGAAGATATTGTTAAAGAAATGGCTGCGCATACTGAACGCCCAATCATCTTCCCAATTTCTAACCCAACTAAGTTAGCCGAAGCTACTGCTGCTGACTTACTTAAATGGACTGATGGAAAAGCATTGATTGGAACTGGAATTCCAGCTGCTGACGTTGACTACAATGGTACTACTTACGCTATTGGTCAAGCTAACAATGCATTAGTTTACCCTGGTTTAGGTTTAGGTGTGATTGCCGTAGGTGCCACTGTCTTAAACGATGAAATGATTTCAGCTGCTGCTCATTCATTAGGTGGTATCGTTGATCCTGATGCTCCCGGTGCCGCAATCTTACCTCCAGTTAACAAGTTGGATCAATTCTCCTTAACAGTTGCTAAGGCCGTTGCCCAAAGTGCAATTGACCAAGGTTTAGCCGACAAAGACGTTACTGACGTTGATAAAGCAATTAAAGATACTGTTTGGACTCCAGAATACAAATAAAATTTAATTAATAGCAAAAGCCCCGCTGAGATTAAATCTCAACGGGGCTTTTTTAATAAATTATTTTACATACTTAACGAATTTCTTATTAGCAGTGATATATTTACCATTTCCAATGTAGAAACGAGTTACTCCATTATGTTTAACAATGGATTTAACGTTCAACTTAGTTCCACGACTCAAGTGTTTTACGGATTCATCATTTAATGAAGCGTCATCATGAACAAGAATTCCACGATGATAAATGACCTTAACTAGAGGTTTAGAACCTTGTTTAATATGATCAGATTTTTGATAGTAAGCATTCCCAACAAATTTAGCTCTGGTTGTAATATAACCAATTTGCTTGCCCTTACCAGTTTGATTCTTAAAGAAGTCAGTGTAAACCTTGTAGCGTACATAACCATCTGGATTCATGTGAATACTTAAGACCTTAAATTCATAAGCCCGATGACGTGGACGAGCAGTAAATTTGTACTTTCGACCATCAACAGTAAAGAATGTCAAATGATGTAAGAACATTGTCCGATCTTTCAAGTAAACATATAGTGGTTGTTTCTTTAATTTCTGGTTAAATCCGGCAACGTATCCAATTTGATAACCAAGTGACTTATTACTTAAATCACTAATAGCACCCTTTTCTGGATTAGCGTCATGCATTCCGTCCTTAGCGTCATGATAACCATGATCAAAGGTATGATTACTTTTATCATTAGGGTTAACAATGGCATTACTGGCAGCCGTTTTGGCACCATGAATGTACTCATTACTTTCATTTGAACGATCATGAGCACTAGCGGAATTAGCAGAAGTTGATGCAGAACCATTTTCTGGAACAATATTGTTTGATGGAACAACATTTGATCCTGGAACAACATCACTGTTGGATGGGGTTGGAGCAGGTGCTGGAGTTGGAGTAGCAGCACTAGATGCTGTGCTAGCAGCAGATGAAGCAGCACTGGCGGCACTAGATGCTGCGCTAGCCGCGGATGAAGCATCGCTACTTAAACTAGCAAGTGAGGCATTATGCTTCTTAGCGTCGCTAGCCGCGGATGAAGCAGCGTTACTTGCGGAACTAGCAATTGCTGATGCACTTGATGCAATCGAAGCATCTTTAGAAGCATCAGATTCATCACCACTTTGTGCAGCGGAACTAGCTGCACTAGCTGCAGATGAAGCTATTGATTTAGCTGAACTAGCAGCAGCGGAAGCTGAACTAGCAATGCTGTTATCACTACTTGTTGCTGAAGCTGCGGAACTAGCCGCACTGGCAGCAGATGAAGCAATACTTGCATTACTAGAAGCAATGCTTGCTTGTTTAGAAGCTTCACTGGCGGCAGAACTGGCAGTTGAGTTTGCACTAGCATGCTTGTGAGCTTCACTGGCAGCGGAGCTAGCAATACTGTTATCACTATTAGCAGAGGATGCTTCACTAGAAGCAGCACTGTTAATGGAATTAGCAGATGAATTAATTGAACTAGCGGCAGAAGAATCAGTTGGAATGTTATCAGCCGACTTAGCAGCAGAACTAGCATCACTAGCAGCAGAACTAGCATCGCTGGCTGCTCGACTAGCGGCACTAGCGGCATTATTAGCACTGGATGCGATTGAAGATGCAGAGCTGGCTGCGGTATTTGCAGAACTAGCTATTGAAGCTGCTGAACTAGCTGTCGATGCTGCAGAACTGGCATTGGAAGCTTCACTTGAGGCTGTGGAAGCAGCTGATGCAGCAGCACTGGAGGCACTGGAGGCGATTGAAGCATCGTTACTTGCAGTGCTACTATCACCATTTTGAGCTGCTTTACTGGCATCAGAAGCAGCGGAACTGGCAATACTTGCTGCACTGGAGGCAGCACTGGCTGCACTGGAGGCAGCGGAGTTAGCAGAACTGGCTGCACTGGAAGCAGAACTAGCATCATTTGATGCACTAGAAGCAGCGGAATTAGCGGAGCTAGCATCACTGGCTGCACTAGAGGCAGTTGAAGCGTCTTTGCTTGCAGCAGAATTACCACCAGGAATTGATGAAGCAGTGCTAGATGCAGCACTCGCATTACTGGAGGCAGCACTAGCATTACTAGAGGCAGCGGAAGAATTACTATTTGCAGCGGATGAAGCTGAATTAGCGGAACTAGATGCTGATGAAGCAATTGAACTAGCGGAACTAGCAGTACTGCTACTAGATCCAGCAGCGGATGCTGAATCAGATGCTTTACTTGCATCAGAAGCCGCATGTGATGCATCAGATGCTTTACTGTTGGCAGCACTAGCAGAATCAATTACTACCTTAGCATTACTACTATCAATTGCGGCTTGAGAAGAAGCAGTACTTGCTTTAGCAGAAGCACTGGAAGCAATTGAAGCAGCAGTAGAGGCAGCGTTGCTAGCACTATTAGCACTAGATTCAGCATCAGAAGCAATTTTAGCCTCACTAGATGCTTTAGAAACATCCCCACTCTTAGCTGCAGAACTGGCAGCTGAAGCAGCACTAGAGGCAATAGAATTTTCTGAACTAGCAATTGAAGCAGCAGCAGAGGCAGAAGCAGCAGCACTAGATGCATCGTTAGCAGCAGATGATGCTTCACTTGCATGAGCTGAAGCTGCACTAGCTGCACTAGAGGCAATTGACATTGCACTCGAAGCTTCAGAAGCAGCTGAACTGGCAGCTGAATTGTTTGGCACTAATGAAGCGGTGCTTTCGGCATTACTTCCATCTGTATCAGCAGAAGATTTAGATGAACCCGCACCACTGGCATCGTTACTTGCATTAGCAGCGGAACTGGCAGCGGCTTTACTATTCGTTGAAGCTGCAGTTGAGTTAGCAGCAGCAGAATTATTAGCACCTGCAGCAGCGGAAGCAGCACTAGAAGCAGTACTTGCATAACTAGCGGCAGAAGCAATTGAATTATTGTTAGTTGCAATGCTAATTTGAACCTTTGCATTACTACTATCCGCAGATGCTTGGTTAGCATATGAAGAAGCAGATTTAGCATAACTTTCTGCAGCACTACGTGCACCATTAGCATTAATACTGTCAATAGAAGCTTGAGTAGAAGCTGATGCTGCAATTGATGATGCTTTAGAAGCAGCAGTACTTAATCCAGCTGCAGCATCAGAGTTAGCAGTTGAAATGGCAGCAGAAGCAATTGAATTTTGGTTACTAGCATCTTTAGCGGCTGAACTAGCAATTGAATTTTCTGATGATGCTCCAGAAGCAGCAGTAGAAGCGCTTGCTGCATCATTGGAAGCATCACTAGCATAGCTAGATGATATTAAAGCAGCAGTTGATGCAGTGTTAGCAGCACTCGATGCTAATGAATCACCAGAAGCTTCACTTGCTGTACTCTTAGCAGCATTGGCAGCACTAGCAGCACTGGAAGCAGAACTACCAGCTCCATCAGATCCAGTTGCATCATTTTGAGCACTATTAGCAGATGAACTAGCACTAGTATTAGCTGTATTAGCAGCTGTACTATCATTTTCAGCACTAGCAGCACTAGCTGAAGCTGAAGCAGCAGAACTAATGGCCGATGCCATTGATTTAGCAGCACTATCAGCAGATTGAGCACTAGTTTGATCACTAATTGCATTTTTAACTGCATTAGAAGCTGAGGTTACCGCAGTTTGTGCTTTAGGAACTAAACCACTAATGGCACTGGAAGCATTCGTTACTGTTGTATTATCAGTTGTTGCAGAATTAGCAGCGGTACTTGCAGTATTAATATAGCTTGATGCGGCTGTATTGTCTCCTGCTGAAAGTGCTGAATTGGCTTGTGAAACTGCACTTGATACAGCAGTAGATTGAGCTGCAGCATCTTGAGCAGCAGACGATGCACTTGCATATGCACTTGAAACAACACTAGCAACTGAACTGGCATATGATTCAGCTGAAGAAGCAACTATACTTTCAGCAGCGGCAGAAGCAGCAGCGGTTGAAGCAATTGCCTTAGCAGAATCAATTAATGAACCACTTGCGCCAGCAGAAATCAACGAATTAACTTCACTAGCAGCAGAACTAGCAGCTGCAGAAGCACTAGATGCATTAGTTGAATCAGTAGCTGCATTTTGAGAAGCTATCGTTGCATTAGATGCATCACCAGATATTATTGCTTCATTACTTTGAGCAGCAGAATTTTGAGCTGATGCAGAGGCATTAATACTATCGGCTGTACTTGCAGCTTGGGCTACACTAGCAGCAGATGATGCCGTACTTGCAGCATTATGAGCAGCTGTACTTGCAGCTTGAGCTGATTGAACAGCATCCTTAGCGGCATTAGAAGCATCATTTGCAGATGTCTTGGCTGCAGCAGCGGATTTTGCAGCAGTTGATGCGGCAGCACTTGCAGCTGATGCAGCAGCAGCATCTGAGGATGCAGCAGTTGATTCAGCAGCGGTCGAAGCACTATTAGCTTCAGCAGAGGCTTTAGCAGCAGCACTGGATGCATTAGCCGAAGCAGTAGAAGCAGCTGTACTTGCGGCAGCGGCAGAAGTGTTCGCAGCAGCAGCAGAGGCTTTAGCCTTAGAAGCTGCATCAGAAGCAGCATCTGCACTCTTAACGGCGTTAGATGCATCACTTGCAGCTGATTTAGCCTTAGCGGCAGCAGAAGATGCAACACTGTTGGTTGGATCAGCAGAAGCAGCACTAGCGGCATCAGAAGAAGCCGTATTAGCGTTATTAGAATCAGTTGGCACATTAGAAATGATTCCGGGAACCGTATTGGCATTACTAGTTGCTGAAGAAGCAGCATCTGATGCGGCCTTACTATCTGCACTAGCATTCGAACTATCATCCTTAGCACTATTAGCTTGACCACTTGCGGGAGCAACATCACTATCAGCAGAACTTGCATAAGCCGCAGCAAAAGAAGCTGCATTAGCTGAATCAATTGCAATTGAGGCATTACTTTCATCAGCAATCGCTTGTTTAGCAGCTGATGATATTATGCCGGACAATGTTGCAATTTCAGCTGATGCACTGGATGCCGCCGTACTTGCCGATTCAGCAGATGCTTGACTACTTGTCATCGTTGATTCAACTGAACTCGTCTTTGTACCATCAGCAGGAGATACAGCACCAGATAACGCCGTACTATTAGTTGGAACGTCTCCATTATCCTTATTAGCAGTTGATGCATTATCGGATAAGATCTTAGCTTCACTAGACATTGCAGAAGCTGCACTCGATGCAATAGATGCTTGAGTACTAGCATCACTGGCTAAGCTACTTAAGGCCGTACTAGCACTATCAGCGGTACTCTTAGCAGTAGACATTGCTGAATTACCACTATTAATGGCATCACTAGCCATGCTATTAATTGAATTAGCAATTGATTGAGCAGATGTAGCAGTGCTACTGGTTTTAGTATGAGCACTGGATGCACTAGTATTAGAAGTATTGGCTGTACCAGAATCTGCACTAGCAGAATTGGAATTCTTAGTCGCATCACTAGCAGCACTACTAATGGCTTTTGAAGTAGATGAAGCGACGGAAGAAGCAGTAGATGCTAATGAAATCGCACTACTTTGGCTACTATAAGTGCTAGCAAAACTACTTACGGTACTAGAAGCGAAGGAACAAGCCGAAGATGCGGTAGATGCAGCCGCGCTTATTGCTGCATGACTGTTTGCTACATTCGGCGTAAAAATATCAATAATCGATTGTGCATCTGCACTTGCTGAAGTGGCAGCGTTGCTAGCTGCTGTATTCATTGCGTCAGCTGAAGCAGTATTTCCAGCTTTACTATAACTACCAGCAGCTGAAGCATCATCAGAAGCTATAGTAGCTTCTGAATTAGCCGCACTAGCATAACTACTTGCACTATCCGTAATACTATTCATTTGTTTACTCAAATTACTTGCTTCAACACTAAGCGATGAAGTCAAAGTTGCCACACTACTTGCAACATAACTAGCATTACTAATAGCAATATTTTCTGAACTAATAAACGTATTATTACCAATATAGTTGCTTGCCTCACTCATGATATGTTGCGCACTTGCAGCAATACTATCTTCATATGATTTAGCTGAAGCTGTGGCAGCTGCAATTGATTGGACAGCAATCGAAACAAAACTAGCCATTGCTGACGCTGCACTGGCATTGCTATTTGCGTTACTTGCAGCAGAAGCTGCATGTCCAGCTGGCGTATCAGCAGGTATACTATAAAGAACGTAGTCAGCAGGATCAAACGATCTTCCACCACCATTTAAAATTTTATATGGACTTTGATCGCTTTCACCGTGCTTATACCAATTAGCATTAAAAAGATAATCTTGAGCAGCATTACCACTACCGAAGATAGTATTCTTTCCAATTATAAGTTCTTTCAATGCATATAAAAGATTAAATATGTTGGCACCATAATTTGATTTTCTTGTATCAAAATTAGCCATGTTAATTTTATTCAAATGGTAGTCACTATTAAACATATTTGCCATATCGGTAACGTTAGAGGTATCAAAACTACTTAAGTCTAGGTATTGTAGAAGGTTACCTGTGGCATAATTAACTCCAGCGAACATACTATCCATATTAGTAACTTTGGAAGTATTAAAGTTATTCAGATTTAAAGATGCAAGCTTAGGTTCATTTTCGAACATTCTAGCCATATTGGTAACATTTTGTGTATTCCAATGACTAAGGTCCAGTTTAGTTATCGACGTTAATCCGTTAAATGTATCGGACATGTCTGTGACATTACCAACATTCCACTTTTGAACTGTTTCAATTGTGGCATCATCCATCGTAGAGTCATTATCGAATAATCCATTCATCGTTTTAACGTTACTAGTATCCCACTTACTAAAATCAAGGCCATTTAATTTACTATCACCTTGGAATGTATTACTCATGTTGCTAATACTATTAGTATTCCATTTAGATACATCTAAATAAGGCAATGAAGTACATCCTTGGAACATGCCTTCCATGTCCCCATCAGTTCTACCATTGATATTTGAAGCAACTTTCCATGTAGACGTATCTAGGCTATTTAATGCACCATCGTTCCAAAACATTGATTGTAATTGATTATCATTTTGTAGATCCCAATTTTGAGTAATACCAGTTAAACTATTACAGTTAAAAAACATTGTTGCTGTAGTAGTAACTTTTGACGTATTCCAACTACTTGCATCTAAAGTCTTTAAACTTTGGTTATTAAAGAACATTAAATTCATCTTAGTAACATTAGCCGTGTTCCAGCCATCAACATCAATAGTTTGAAGTTGGTTTTGTCCTTGAAACATTTGTGACATATCAGTAACTTTTGATGTATTCCAATAATCACCATGAGTATGCAAGTCTAAGTGAGTAATACTAGAACCATCTGTGTAGAACATATTACTCATATTAGTAACGTTAGAAGTATTTAAATCATCAATTCCTGGTAATGCGTCTGCAACCTTATATCCAAGAAAGTTATCATGCGCGAACATTCCAGACATATCAGTAACTTTTGAAGTATCCCACGTGCTAAAACCAGTAATTTGTGGTGTTAATATATTGGAAAGCATCCCCGCCATGTTAACTACATTAGAAACATCAAGTCCAGAGACATCTACTTCTTGAACATGTTTCATGTAATCAGACCATTTACTCAATAAGTTAGAAGAATCTACAGGGGCCTTTACATTATTTTTAAAGGTCAATGTATGGATATCTCCATTAACACTATGGAAACTATCAATAATTGATTGGGGTAAAACATTAGTAATGTACCCGCCATCGATAGTAACATCACCGTTTGAAGTAATTTGAATTAAAGCTGAATTACTATCACTAGGAATCCAATGTCCAGTATATGGATTAGCATGAAAGTTTCCATTTTGATCATCATTTAAACCATCTCTAAAAGAAACTTCTCCTGCTAAAACGTTTGCTTTTGATTGATCACTTAAAGCGTTTTGAGCAGTTGTACTAGCAATCATAATTGCTAAACTAGCGTCTGCTTTGGCTGATTGAATTGCATTGCTAGCACTTGAGTAGTCAAAACCATTCGCACTTGTGTTTGCATTTACTGAACTTCCATTGGCAGAAATCAAACTACTGGTACTATCGATAAATGATTGAGCAGAACTATTTAATGAATTAGCACTACTTGCCATACTACTTTGCATTGCTGCATCAGAAGCTAATTTAGCGAAACTGGCCTCAGCAATAGCAATGGATGCATTTTGTGAAGCAATCGTACTAGAATCAATAGTAATCCCAGCTGCACTAGCCATTGAATTCATTTGACTAACTTCCGCACTAATACTTTGGGCATAAGAAGCACTCATACTATTAATTGCATTAGCAGCGGATTGAGCAGCAGAAGAGTCCTCGCTAGTATTACTACTAGTACTATTTGAATTACTAGTATTAGAGGAACTACTACTGATCGAAGAACTAGATGAATTAGAGCTTGTTGAGCTTGAATTTGATGATGAATTCATTGAACTCGAATTACTAGAACTGTTGTTCGTTGAAGAATTAGTTGTACTAGTACTATTAGAATTAGTGCTTGTTGAACTATTTTCTTCTGACCCAGATGAAACAGCAGCATTACTACTATTTGTCGTCGTTACACTACTAGAAACGTTATCACTAGTTGATGGAGCACTATTTGTACTAACTTCACTAGTTGTATTAGAGACATTAGAACTTTCCGTATTTGAATTTGTTTGCGTCGTACCAGTGTCTTTACTAGTACTATGGTTAGTAGCATTTTCTGTAACATCAGCATGGACCTGTTCGTGGCCGTTAAATGCTGCTCCAGCACCTAATGCCCCCATTAAAGCAATTGAAACAACTACCCATTGTTTCTTAACCTTTTTCATTATTTTTTTATCGTTTAATTTTTTAAATTGATATTTATTGTACATAAGAATTGCTCCTTTAACTCACAAAACTATTTTTTAAATCTATGTATACTCATTTTTACCCAAATCAATATTAACATATTTAATCATGCATGGTATAAAAAAGCACTCTATTTTATTTAAAATAATGTTATTTAAAAATACCATTACTATCGCATTCAATAACATTTTAATGATAAGTAATGTTTTTTGAAATCAAAAATAAAAACCGAACGTTTAATAGCGTTCGATTTTTATTTTATTTAGTATAATTTATAACATTATTTAACATATTTTACGAACTTTTTGTTAGCTGTAATATATTGACCATCACCAACATAAAATCTTGTTATTCCATGGTATTTAACAATTGATTTTACTCTTAATCTGCTTCCAGAAGATAAATGCTTAACTGATTCACCTTTTAAAGCAACATCCCTATGCAATAAAATACCTCGTTTATAGATAACTTTCACTTGGGGTTGAATTCCACGTTTTAAATGATCCTTTTTTTGATAATAAGCATTCCCGATAAAACTAGTTCTAGTTGTGATATAACCAATTTGTTTCCCTTGACCGGTTTGATTGTCAAAGAAATCAGTATATACCTTATATCGAACATAACCACTCTTGTTAACATGAATCCCTAATACTTTAAATTCGTAAGCATTATGGCGAGGTCGCGGTGTGAATCTAAATTGACGTCCTTCAGCCGTGAAAATGCTAATTTTATGCAAAAACATTGTTCGATACTTAAGATAAATATACAAAGGTTGCGTTTTAAGTTTTTGATTAAATCCAACTGCATACCCAATTCGATATCCTAATGATTTATTACTTAAATTACTAATGGCACCCTTTTTAGGATTGGCCGCTTGCATTCCTTGAATTGCATCTTGATAACCATTGTTGTAAGAAGAATTTTTTGATGCTTTCTTCTCATTATTAGCAGCTGCCTTCGCCCCTTTAATATATTCATTAGAAGCTATACTTGATGTTTCATGTGTAAAGCTATTTGCACTATTTATTTCCGGAATTCCATTATTTTGAGAAGGAATCGCAGCTGAAGTAGAATCACTGGATTTTGGAACAGGGTACGGGTTAGGACTTGGCGTCGAAGAAGCCAAGCTCTTAGCAACACTGGCTGCCGAACTAGCTAAACTGGCAGCAGAATTAGCATCAGAACTGGCACTAGCGGCCTGACTAGCTAAACTAGATGCAGCTACTTGGTGTTTATTGGAATCATCTGCAGCAATTGATGCTGCATTACTTGCCGATTGGGCAGCCGAATTAGCAGAACTAGCACTAGATGCTAGTGATGAAGCTAATGAGGAATCACCATTTTGAGCAGCAGAACTAGCGGCACTAGCAGCACTGGAAGCAATCGAATTTTCACTAGAAGCAACACTAGATGCAGAACTTGCCGTACTGCTATCACTACTAATGGCACTGGCTGCCGAACTAGTGGCACTAGCGTATGAACTAGCTAAAGAAGCCGCTTTAGATGCAGAATCAGCAGCACTGGAAGCTGTACTAGCAGCAGAACTGATTCCCGTATTATTATTGGCTGAAGCAATACTTTTAGCTTCACTTGCAGCAGAACTAGCAGTACTGCTGCTAACATTAGCAGCAGAAGCAGAATTTGACGCTGCTGTGCTACTTTCATTAGCAGAAGCTGCATTTGAATTAATGATTACTTGATCTGATGAAATATGGTTAGCTGCACTCGATGCAGCTGTTGAATCAGAAGCTGCGTTGCTAGCATAACCTGCTGCTATAGAAGCAGCAATCGCTTCACTTTTAGCACTATCAGCGGCCTTACTTGCTGCATCAGCGGCAGAACTGGCAGCATTTGCATCAGTACTTGCTGTAGCTGCAGCTGTAGACTGAACAATCCCATCAGCTGCGGCATTAGATGCATCTGTTGCAGCCTTACTTGCATCTATTGCAGCATTTGAAGCAGCAGTTTCAGCTGAAGCAGCAGCACTATCATCACCATTTCTAGCAGCTGAACTTGCCGCAGCTGCTGCACTAGATGCTTTTGTACTTGCTGTTGAAGCTGCCGCACTAGCAGCATTAGCCTTCAAACTATCAGCTGCTGCAGCCGAAGCAGCTGATTGAGCAGCACTAGATGCACTAGTGGCATTATTTGAAGCAATAATTGCAGCAGCACTAGCATTAGCAGCATCTGTTGCAGCTTTGCTTGCTGCTGCGTTATTTGAAACCAACGAAGCAATGCTCATAGCTGAACTAGCAGCATTTGCAGCTGAATTTGCAGAGTTAGTGGCAGCACTAGCATTACTATTAGCAGAAGTTACAACATCACTAACAGAAGACGATGTATTGGATGCATTAATACTATCGGTATTGGCTGATTGGCTATTATTTTCGGCAGCCTTAGAAGCATCATTGGCTTTACTAGAAGAAATATCTGCATTATTAGCTTTGGAAGCGGCGATGGAATTATTATTAATGATAACGATGATGTTATTTGCAGATGATTCATCAGCAATTGCTTGAGATGTAGCATTTTTTACACTGTTAATGTATCCATCAATTGCTTGTGAATTTGCAGTGGCTGAGTTACTAAAATATTGAGCCGATTTAACCTCATTAGACAACTTAGTTTCAGTATCAGAAGCAGAAGTTCCCTCATTTCTAGAGACTTCACCTGATAGGACCGCTGCATCACTAATAACATCTTGGTTATAGCTACTTGCTTGTTGAACGTTATTAGCCAAACTCTTCAACTGAGCAGCAATTGAATTAACTGCTTCTCCCGCAGAGCTCTTTTGTGCCTGAGCATCATTATTCAAACTAGCTAACGATGCATTGGCATTACTAATTGCAATCGAAGCAGAGCTAATAATCGCATTGCCACTATTAACCCCCGCTTTAGACAGGTCATTAACAGAATTAGCCGCTGCAATCCCCGCATCAACAATGTTTGAAGTGACACTAGCAGCAGAACTTGCTGAAGAAGAATTACTATTTTTGGCATTTGCATTCGTTGAAGTGGTATTAGCATCACTAGCTGCAGTACTTGCCGCCGGAAGTGCCGATGATGCAACTGATGAAGCAGTTGAAGCCATAACAGTTGCACTACTCAAACTGTCATAATTGGAATTGAAATCACTTGTGGCATTATTAGCGGCAATAATTGCTTCACTAGCAGCTGTCGAATAGTCAGCTGCTTGTTGACTTGGAACGGTAATCGTATCAATAATTGACGACACATCTGAAGCAAAACTAGAAGCTGAAGAATAATCTGCACTAGCAGAGGCAGTGTATGCATCAGCAGTACTTTGAGCAGTTTGACTTGCTGCTTCTTTTTCTGAAGTAGTTTTATTAGGATCATACATTGCAGCATTGGCAATACTAGTGTATTTACCTGCTTCTTCAGCATTTGACCAAGCTGCACTAGCTGCACTATTAGCTGAACTAGCAAAACTATTAGCAGAATCAATCAACGAGCCTAGTGACTTATTTTCAGCACTAATTAAACTATTATAATAAGAAGTAGCTGAAGCGGCACTAGAAGCAATATAACTGGCATTATTGATATATGAATTCCAATCCTGCATTGATGGATTCCCGCTTAAAAAGTTTTTAGCAGAAGACATTACATTTTCTGCACTAGTTGCAATGGAATCCTCATAACTTTTAGCCTCTGAAGCTGCGGCGGAAATCGCATTTGCTACACTTGAAATAACCACTGCATCACTAGCAGCAGAACTAGCGGTGCTAGTAGCACTTGATGCTGCTGCAGCAGCGGATGAAGGGACTGCCGGGTTAGCCTTAAATAAAACATAACGATTAGGCTTTTGAGCATTCCCATCTAAAATTGTCGAGGTCTTAGACTGATCAGAACCGTATACATACCAATCATCGCTGGCCCAACTAGGATAACCAATGGTATTCCGATTTAAAATCGTATTTGCTCCAATCGTGACATCATTCACTCCAGTCCCACCAAGCATCCAACTGGTATTGGCATGGGTAGTATCGAAGTTAGCAATGTTTAAACGCGTTAAAGAACTATCATTAGCGAACATTACTCCCATTTCAGTAACCTTATCAGTATTAAAACTACTTAGATCAAGATTAGTGAGCGAACCATTGTTAGCAAACATTCCATTCATATTAGTTGCATTACTAGTATCCCAATCGCTAACGTCAATATTAGTAACGGCAGCAAGACCGTTAAATGTATTAGCCATATTATCAAAAGCTTTTGTGTTCCAACCTTTAACATCTAAATTAGTTATTTTAGAATCGGCTTGAAACATTCCAGCCATATTTCCATTAGTTGATGTTACATTCTTTGCAAGATTCCAATTACTGGTATCTAGATTCTGTAATTGATGATCACCATCAAACATATATGAAGTATTAGTAACATTTTGTAAATTAAAATTTTGTTTGATCGTTTGTAAATTACTATCCTGACCAAACATGTTAGATGTATTAGTAACTTTACTGGTATTAAATGAACCTAAGTCCAACGTTTGTAAAGCATAATCTTGAAAAAACATGAGGTTCATATTAGTTGCACTATCAGTCTGCCAATTAGAAACATTTAAATCAGATAACTTAAACATTCCTTGAAATAATTGGCTTAAATCTGCTACTTTTCCAACATTCCAGTTCTTTAAATCAAGAGTCGTAATTGATGAATCATTATAAAACATGTTAGATAAAGTGGTAACCTTACTAGTATCCCAATCTGCCATTCCTGGCAATGCTTCCCCAGTTAGATTTCGATCTCCGGCAAACATCCCCGCCATGTTAGTAACATTACTAGTATTAAAGTTATTTAATCCTTTAATTTGGGGAGTGTTAATTAAAGAAGAGAACATATTTTGCATATTAGTAGTATTACTAGTGTTTAAGCCACTAACATCTAAACTTTGTAAATGATCTAATTTTCCCCACCAAATACTGGAATCAAAAAAATAAGAAGCGTTAACAGGCGCCGTAACATTCTTAATCGTGATTGTTTTAATATAAACATTTGGTTGATCACGAATCGCACTTGGCACATTATTATTATTAAATTGATTGGACCACATATCCATGGTTCCATTTTCAATCGTTAAATTCCCATTACTATCTAGATTATATTCAGCAGCAGAGGAATCATTAGGGTTCCATGACCATCTACCAGAAACCGAAGAAGTATTGTAGTTTATGTTTCCATTCCCATCACGAAGCTCGACTTGACTACCATTAACTAGCGAAGTCGCCGTCGATTGATCGCTCATTGCTAAACTTGCTTCGATGGATGCAGTAGTAATTGCTGCACTAGCAACGGATTGAGCAGATTTAACTAATGATGCATTGGTACTAGTTTGCTCATCCTCACTATTTGTCTCAACACTTACGGTACTAACAGTTGAATTTAAGGTTCTAACTTGGCTTTTAGAATTGATACTGTTTATAAAGCCAGATGCAGAACTAATAATCACCATTTGATTAGAAGTCGCTTCGTTAGCCAAACTTGCATTCGCAACTAAACTAGATAGAACTGATTCAACTGAAGTAATTGAACTGTTTTGAGCTGATGCAGTTGTTGAATCAACCGTTATTCCAGCGGCACTGGCAAACACATTCATTTCACTCATTGCAGCACTAATACTCTGAGTATAAGCGGAACTTATATTTATAGTTGCATTTGCAGCTGAATTGGCAGCCGATGAATAATTATTACCACTATTTTGGTTATTATTAGAATCATCTTTCGAATTATCACTACCATTCGAAATTTCACTCGTTGTAGACGAAGTAGAATTAATTGAGCTTGAAGAAGCCATTGTTGAACTATTTTCACTTGACCCATTAGAAATTGTATTTTCCGCTGAACTAGAAGTTGAAACATTCCTACTATTTTCTGTCGAACTACTTTGCGTCGTCGAATTATTCAAATTAGAACTAGTCTGATTTGAAGTAGTAACGTCAGTTGATGTACTAGTATTGGTTTTAACATCAGCATAAGCATTATGCTGACCGCTAAAAGCAGCCCCAGCTCCCATAGCTCCCATTAATGCAATTGAAACAACTACCCATTGTTTCTTTACTTTTTTCATTACTTTTTTATCATTTAATTTTTTAAATTGATATTTGTTATACATATAATATTTTCACCTCAATTAAATTTTAGAAGTTTACTTTTTTAAAATTAATATTTATTTTTAGAATTTTGTGAACTTATAATATCATTACTAAAAAAATAATTCACACGATATGATTTATTATAATATGTTACCAAATAAAAAAGCTCATTTAGTATAAAACTAAACAAACTTTTATAAAATGAATGACATCTAATTTTGATTAATATAATTGTGCAACTTGTTTTTGAATATCTAAATTATCTAAAAATTCATTATAAGTTGTATCTGCGCGATCAACAATTCCCTTATCTGAAACTTCAATAATATGATTAGCAATCGTTTGGATAAATTGGTGATCATGGGAAGTAAAAATAATTGAGCTTGGGTATTTAATTAAACTATCGTTCAATGCGGTAATTGATTCCATATCTAAATGATTAGTAGGATCATCAAATAATAATACATTTGCCTTGGCTAACATCATTTTAGATAACATGCAACGAACTTTTTCGCCTCCAGATAACACGCCAACTTTCTTATTTACCGCATCCCCAGTAAATAACATCCGCCCCAAAAAACTCCGAATGAAAGTGTTATCACTTTCGTCCTTATTAGCAAATTGACGTAACCAATCCATGATTGGCATCTCACCATCTTGAAATTCAGCATTAAAATTCTTTGGTAAATAGGAACGTTTCGTCGTTTGTCCCCAAGTAACTGTCCCATTATCTGGTTCAACTTGACCAGCAATAATTTGCATCAACGTTGTCGTTGCTAAATCGTTACGACTAATTAACGCTGTCTTTTCTCCTGGACGTAAAGTAAAAGTAACGTTATCTAATATTTTGACCCCATCAATCGTTTTTGAGACCTTGTCCACCCGTAAAAGATCATTACCCAGTTCACGTTCTGTTTCAAAATTAATGAATGGATACTTTCGTAATGATGGCTTAATGTCATCCAACGATATCTTATCTAATTGTTTTTTCCGCGAAGTGGCCTGCTTTGACTTAGAAGCATTGGCACTAAAACGGGCAATGAATTCTTTTAATTCTTTAATTTGATCTTCTTTTTTGGCATTCGAATCAGCTTTCATCTTTGCTGCTAACTGACTAGACTTCAACCAAAAATCATAATTTCCCACATACATTTGAATTCGTTGAAAATCAACATCACACATCATCGTACAAACTTGATTTAAGAAATATCGATCATGAGAAACAACGATCACAATATTAGGATAGTCAGCTAAAAAGTTTTGTAACCATTCAACCGTATGATTATCTAACCCATTAGTCGGTTCATCTAGTAGTAAGATATCAGGTTTACCAAACAATGCTTGTGCTAAAAGGACCTTCACCTTTTGACTTTCCGTTAATTCACTCATCTTCATTCCATGCATTGATTCAGGAATTCCAAGACTTTGCAATAATTGAGATGCTTCAGAATCAGCATTCCAACCATCCATTTCAGCAAACTCGCTTTCTAATTTAGCAGCTTCAACCCCATCTTCATCAGAAAAATCTGGTTTAGCATATAAAGCATCCTTCTTCTTCATGATATCGTAAAGTTTCTTATATCCCATAATAACGGTATCTAACACCGTGAATTCTTCAAAAGCATAATGATCTTGACTTAAGCTAGACATCCGTTCATTTTCACCAATTGAAATATGCCCACTAGTGGGCTCAATCTTCCCCTCTAATAATTTCAGAAAAGTCGATTTTCCAGCCCCGTTCGCACCAATTACTCCATAACAGTTTCCAGGGGTAAATTTTAAATTAACGTTTTCATATAACTTCTTTCCAGAAAAATGAAGTCCCATATCAGTAACTGTAATCATTTGTTTTCCTCCTATAACGATTCGTTTATACATAGCAAAGCGCCCTTCTGGTTCAAATGAATCAGACGGACGTCGTTTTAATTCGTTCAAATTAAATCTAAGTGTACTTACAATACCATAATTATGCATAATTCTAAAGAAAGAAAAAAGAAACTGTTTAAAATTTAACAGTTTCTTCCTATAATATTATTTAAAATTTAATCAACGTTTTGATGATTTGTTTCTTCCCCAAATATCCAAACCATGATTCCAGCAATAATTGAAATTGCTCCCATGGTAATAAAAATCCAAATTGGTGAAGCAATCGAAAGCATCCAGGTAACAACAATTGGCATTGCTACAGTACAAAGCTTGGAGATTCCATTAGCAACTCCTACACATCTAAAGCGGAACTTCGTACTAAATAGTTCAGTAACATATACCGCAACCACACTGGCCATCAAAACATAAAGGGCAACATTAAGCAAAAAACCAATAATTTCAACACCCATAATCGTTGTTTGTTGAGCATAGATAAAACCAAGAACGGCAGAACAGAAGAATGCGGTCACAATAACTGGTTTTCGTCCAATTCGATCAACCATAAATGAACCTACCGCACAGCCAATTGGAGCTCCCATCAACATAATTGCAGAAGCAAAAAGTGAATTATGCATGTTGATTCCCCGTTGTACCAACAATGTTGGTACCCATGAAGTAAAGGTGTATTGACAAATAATAGTTGCGGAAACTGCAATCGTTGCGATGATCAAGTTCATCCATACTGGATGATGTTTAATTTCATTTTCTTTCGTTTCTTGTTTTACAGATTCGTTATCATTAATTTCCATTTGATCAATGACTGTTTTAGCATCATCATAACGACCATGCTTAATCAACCAACGAGCAGATTCTGGAATGTCACGACGCAAGAACCAAATAATGCTTGCCAAAATACCAATCAAGATGAACATAATTCGCCAACCAAATACAGGAATAATGAAGCTAGAAATCATGATGGTAACAGGAGCTCCAAAGTTAGCAATCATCGATACAATTGCACACCATTTACCACGACTATGAACCGGTGCAAATTCATTTACCATAGAATAACCAGTCACAATTTCAGAACCCAAACCGATGCTAGCGATTAACCTAAATATCGTTAGAACAGTCACATTCGGAGCAAAAGCAGCTAAGAAAGTAAAAACGCCAAACAAAATTAAATTCATTTGATAAGCAACTCTTCTTCCTTTGATATCCCCAATCACACCAGCTAAAATCGAACCAATGAAAAGACCTAAGAATCCACTAGAAAGAAAATAAGCATTTTGCTGGGCGTTCGCCCAATGTGTACTTACGATTGAACCTGAAACCGCACTCGCCATATAAACATCAATTGCATCCAAAAACATTCCGGCAGATACTAAACCAACAATTTTATAAAATAGCTTTGATTCCTTAGCCCGATTTACTTCATTCATCATCATTGTTTCTGTACTAATATTTGCTTCCATAATTCAAACCCCAATTCTTAATTTTTTTAACAAAAAAAACGTCCTTAAGAATTAACACTAACTAATTAATGTTAATTCTTAAGGACGTTTACACGTGGTACCACCTTTATTCACTAGTTCTTTACAGGACTAATCTCGACAAGTACGGTGCTATTCAAATAGCATTTATACTCAGACTTAGATAAAGGTAGTCATACCTGAATCCCTCGAAAAGGATCCAATCAATAAATGCCTTTCAAAATTAAGATACTATGTCATTTCACCAGACTGACACTCGCTAAAAGAATCTTAAATTTTTAATACTCATTTATCATTATTTTTAATCTTACTGCTTGTTTAATTGATTTTTATTATACATGATTATTAATATAAGTCAACCTTAAATTAGAAAAAATGATTTTAAACTCTAAGCAGGTGTTATTTCACGACTTAAATCATCATCAGTAGCTTGATTATGAAGAATATCATTATTAATCGCAGACTTGATTTCAGTTTCAGTATTCAACGGGCCAGTTAAAATATAACCATTGATAAAATTAGAATAATCAGAAGGATTATAATTTTTACCAAAATGTTCCTTAAAATAATGATTAACTAATTCAAAGAATTCATTATCCAATCTGTAGTCCAAAATCCCCATCTCACCTACATATTGATCATACGCTTTAACTGCAGCTTCATTAACTTTTTGATCATCACTCTTATCACCATGTAAGTAAACGTTGATGATATCATCAATGAAATAATAAGTTAAATTATTCCCAAAACGAGGATTCTTTTCGTGAATTAAATTCATTACCAAATTCAAATAAGGGGATTGATAGGCATTTTTTAATAAACTATCCCGCACTTCAGCGTTAATATTGTTAACACTGCTAAAAGAATCTAAAACAACTTTTTCCATATTTATTCGCTCCTTCTATCTCCAGCCATTAAATGACTCCAACAATTTTTCACCAACTATTGATAGTAGATCTATTTATAATATATCACATTTTTACGGTTTTATCTTTTAATCTAAAAATATTTTTTGATATGCCTAATAAAATCCATTTAAATCCTCACAATACAAATAGATTGTAAACGATATATTATGATGATAATATGAATTTAGATTAAATTATTAAAGGGAGATATTGATATGACAAACAACTATGATTATGATGTCTTATATATTGGTGCCGGGCACGGAACCTTTGATGGTGCAATTCCCCTTGCTGCGAGTGGTAAAAAAGTTGGTATTATTGAAGCTGAAGCAATTGGAGGAACTTGTCCTAACTGGGGCTGTAACGCTAAAATTGCCCTCGATGCCCCCGTTACTTTAGTTCATAAACAAAGACGACTAGAAAGTGAATTGAATGGCGAACTAAACTCCGTTAATTGGGCTGGCAACATGAATCATAAACATGCTGTCATTGATGATCTTCCAGGAGCCATTAAGGGAATGTTGGATAAAGTTGGAATTGAAGTTATCATGGGATACGGTAAGCTAACTGATCCACATACCATTGAAGTTAATGGTGAAAGTAAAACTGCAGATAAAATTGTTATTGCTTCTGGATTACATCCTAATAAGTTAGCCATTCCTGGGACCGAATTTGGTAAAAACAGTAAAGACTTTTTAGCTCTTGATGAAATGCCAAAGCGCATCGCAATTATTGGTTCTGGATATATTAGTATGGAATTTGCGACAATTGCAAATGCTGCAAATGCTGATGTTACGGTTCTTATGCATGGTGACACAGCTCTACGTCAATTCTATCAACCATATGCTAAAGATTTAATGGCTAAGATGGAAAAAGATGGCATTAAATTCATTCCTAATTCAAAGGTTGCTGCTTTTGAACAAAATGGTGACCAGTTCACTGTTAAATATGGTGATGGCCAAGAATTAACAACTGATTATATTTTAGATGCTACTGGACGGAAACCAAACGTTAAAGGCTTTGGCCTCGATGAAGTTGGTGTTAAATATGATAACCATGGAATTATTGTTAACGATCATCTTAAAACTAGCGTTGATAATATTTATGCTTCAGGTGATGTTATTAATAGTAAAGAACCAAAATTAACCCCTACTGCTGTTTTTGAAAGTACCTATTTAATGCAGTTATTCACAGGAGCAACTACTGATCCAATCGATTTTCCTAATGTTCCAACAGTTAGTTTTACCTCACCTCGCTTAGCTGAGGTCGGCGTACCTGTTGCTGAGGCTGAAAACAGCAGTGAGTACAAAGTCGTTAAAAGTGATTTAACTAAAGATTGGTATTATCAAGCTGATAAGGAAAATGTTGCAAAACGGGCATTAGTCTTTGATAAAGCTGGCCATTTGGTTGGTGCAACCGAATTAAGTGATAAGGCTGATGATGCAATTGACTCAGTCCTTCCTGCAATTGAACTTAAATTAAACAAGCAACAAATCGGCAGAATGATTTATCTCTTCCCTACAATTGCGAGCGACGTTTGGGCAAACTTATAGTTTTAAAATAATTAAAGAGCGCTAATCAACGCTCCTTTTTAATAAATAAGAAATAGAAAAATGGAGGAAGTATTAATGAAAGCAAAGAACTCACAATATGATTACGACGTATTATTTATTGGAGCTGGACACGCATCTGATGGTGCTGTTCCGCTTGCAAAACGTGGTTACAAAGTAGCTAAGATTGAAGCAGATCGGGTTGGTGGAACATGTACCAACTACGCATGTAACGCCAAAATCGTTTTAGATGGTCCGGTTGAAACAATGAGAACTCAACAACGGACGAAAGATATCGTTCAAGGTGCTCTTCATTTGAACTGGGAAAACAACATGAAGTACAAACATGAAGTTATCGATCCTCTTGCTGCTGGGATGGAAAAGAAATTCAACAAACAAGGAATCGATGTGATTCATGGCTGGGCTAAATTTGTTGACCAACATACTTTAGATGTTGATGGTCATAAATACACTGCTGATAAAATCGTAATTGCAACTGGTCTTCACCCTAATCAATTAGATATTCCTGGAACTGAACTTGCTCATGACAGCAAGGCCTTCTTAGACTTAGACAAGTTACCAAAAAACATTGCCGTAATTGGCTCTAGTTACATCAGTATGGAATTTGCTACGATAGCAAGTGAATTTGGTAGTGAAGTTACCGTTCTGATGCACGGTGATCGGGCACTGCGTAAATTCTACGGTCCTTTTGTTCAAAAAGTAATGACTGAAATGGAAGCTAATGGAGTGACTTTCTTTAAGAACGCTAATGTTCAAGCATTCGAAAAAGATGGTGACCAACTTTACGTTAAATATGGTGATAATGAAAAATTACCAACTGATTGGATTCTAGATGCAACTGGTCGTAATCCTAACCTAACAGGATATGGATTAGATGAAATGGGAATAAAATATGACAATAAGGGCATTATTGTTAATGGTAAAATGCAAACTAACTATGACAACATTTTTGCTGCTGGTGATGTTGCTAAAACAACTGATCCTAAGTTGACCCCTACTGCTACTCACCATTCTAAATACATTGCTCATTACATCATGGGTGATACCGACAAACCAATGAAACCATTTGTTATGCCCACAGTGACCTTTACATCGCCTCGAATTGCTGAAGCTGGTATCTCAGTCGATGAAGCCAAAGCTCATCCTGATAAATATACGATCAACGAAGCAGATGTTACTAATGATTGGTTCCGCGAAATCAATAATGATCAAATCGGCGATCAAATTTTTATCTATGATAAGGAAGGTAAATTAGTTGGCGCAACTGAAGTTAGCGAACGCGCACAAGATTTAGTTAATTCTGTGCTTCCAGCAATTGCTTTGAAGTTAACGCCAGAAGAAACTGAACAAATTTGCCCGCTTTTCCCCTCAATCATGCACGAAGGTTGGAAAAAATTATAGTTATTAAAATTTTATTTAGCACTCTAAATTTAGAGTGCTAAATTTTTGCATTCTCATTTAAAAGGTCTAATATAGAAAATGTAAAGAGGAACAAGAGAATAAAACAAATGATAGGTGTTCCGCTTTACCTACTAAATTAAAAATAAAAATTATAATAAAGGGGTTTTTGATTATGGCTAATGAATTAAATCGTAGAGATAATGACTTATTCGATCCAATGGATGATTTCTTTGGTAACTTCGGTAAGAGTTTATTCAATACTGTTGCTACTAATCAAATGAAGACCGATATCGTTGATAAGAAAGATCATTTTGAAGTTAAGGCTGAATTACCTGGTTTCAAGAAGAATGATATTCACCTTAGTTACAGTGATAACACACTAAAGATTCATGCTGTTCACGACTTAACTAAGGAAAATAAGGACGAAGATGGTAACATCTTACGTCAAGAACGTTCATCAAGTAATATCAATCGTCAATTCTATCTTCCAAACGTTGATAACAGTAAGATTGAAGCAAACTACGATGGTGGAATGCTTACATTGAACTTACCTAAGGTTGCTAAGGAAGATAAGAATCAAGAAATTGATATCAAATAATTCTTAAACGAATAAAACGCGCTAGATTGTATCGCATTGCAATCTAGCGCGTTTTTATGTAGTATAGGAATTGAGGTGAATTATATATGACAAGAGCACAAATGAAAAAAGTTGTTAAAGAAAAATTAAATAATCACTTTGGCTTCTTTTTCGTATTATTTTTACCCTACTTTATTTTGTATGCTGTGGGGCAATCAGTAAGTTATACCAATGTTAATGTTAATACCTATCCTGACAATTTTATGACAGGTTTTTATAATGGTATCTACAGTTCTGTTTTTAGCTTAAGATTAACATTCTTATTCGAAATTTTAGCAGGATTAGCATTAGTTGGAATCATGTATGTTTGTATCGACGTTGCCAGAAATAAGGATGATTACCTTCATGGTTTTCATAAGTCATCAACTATTTTGAAGGGCGGCTACTTACTTCCCGCAATTTGTATTGGTTTTTTGACTTATTTATTTACATTCTTATGGATGTTCCTTCTTATCATACCTGGAATCATCAAGAGTCTGGCATATTCACAAGCTCAATACATTTATCGTGATGCTTTAGATCGTGGTGAAAAGATTGGTTATCTTGAAGCCATTACCAGAAGCCGTCAATTAATGGATGGTCATAAATGGGAATTCTTTATTTTAAACTTAAGTTTCATTTGGTGGTACTTACTAGTGGGAATTACCGCTGGAATTGCTGGTTTTTACGTTTTCCCTTACGTCCAATTAACATTTGCTGATTACTACAATCAACTAGTTGAAAATGCTGATAATCAAACTGCTTCAACCAACTAAAAATATAAAAAAAGAGTACCCTGTTATGGTACTCTTTTTTTATACAATAAGAATTTGATTATAACAATATAATATTCTAATCTGCATCTGATATATGACCATTCTTATAAACATTATAGTAGCCGATAAGTCCGGTATAACCCTTCTTTTTTAGATTAATGTTTTCGATCTGACACAAATAATGATTCTTGTACTTTTTAACTCCAATGTAAAAAGTATGTTTTGCTTGCTTTAACTTCTTTTTGTTTTTACTATGATACAACTTATTAAACAAAGCTGTTCTTGCTTGATTAGGCGTATTGATTTTATGATTAGCACTTGCTGTTATGCTATATCCACTTAGTAAAAACAATAAAAGTGACGAAACTAATAATTTTTTCATATATTGATTCTCCTCAGTTTTTGATCATTATAATAAGTTTATAAACTAAATGCTATCTCTATTTTAAAATTTTCATTAATTGATAATGGTCTAAAGCCTTTTTAATATTTCCATAATAAAACTTATTATTATCTATTTTTAACCCAAATTGATCTAAATCGATGTTATGATCTCTTATCAATTTAACTAATTGAGGCAATTCCTTATCTCGATTAGTCGCTCCATCATTATACATATAATCAATTAAAGATAAATCACATTCCTTTAAATTTAATTTATCAATTAAATATTTTTGTAAAGCAACTGCATTATTATGTTTAACGTTTTTAGCACCATAAAGCAAAATGACATTCTCATCGTTTAGATGTTGTTTAATTAAAGCAAGAAAATCAGGCATCATTGAATTTTGTGATAATTCTTTGAAATAGTGTTCCTCAAATTCAGGATAACGCGCATCAACGTGTTGAAACCATTCTCGTAATTCATTAGACGGAGCAATAATTTTAGCCCAATCATCCAATTGAGCAGCTTGTTTCGATATCCCACGAGCCCATTTACGATCAACTAGGATTCGATAGCCTTTCATATCAAATGGTTTCGTATATATCCTTTCAATTTTTAACATTTAGCCTTCTTCTTTCCATTTATCTACTCTTCCATCATTATTCACCACATACATTCCTAAATCTGTCCCCAATGCATCTTTTTTAACTACCTGAATAATAAATCGTTTTCGATACATATCAAGGTATCTTGGTGCTAAAAAAGTTTCTGGAAAATGGTGTTCCAATAATTGAAAAGCTTTTTCAAATGAGTTAATCGTACCATCAAAAGCATGGCTTTCCGTCCAAAAATAACCATATTCTCCACGATATTCAGTTCTTAAACTATCTTTATGTTTCTCAACAATTTTAATTAATCCATTCATGGACTTTCCTCCAAAAAAATAAGCTGCTTAGATTGATAATTCAATCCTAGCAGCTTATTTATTTAATTTCTATTGATATGATTAACGAATAACCATAACTGAAATTGGTGCATATTGAGTCATGTAAGCAGCTTGACTACCAAAATGACGCGCAAGACCACGTTTAGAGCGAGCCCCAATAATTAAAAGATCAGGTTCAACATGGGGAATAATATCTTTAACAATTGCTTCTCCAGCATTTCCAGAAGAAATTACAGAACTAACGTGTTTTACGCCAGCATTTTTTGCTTCTGCTTCATACTTTTCCATGTGTTTAACTAAATCTTCACGTTTACCATGAACATAGTTAGGTGATAATTCTTCGTAAACATTAACATCTTCATCTTCAAGAACTGATGCTAAAATTAATTGGGCATCATCTTCTTTTGCCTTAGTAATAGCGTAATGAAATGCTAATAATGCATCAGAAGAGTCATCAACACCAACTAAAATTCTTTGAAAATCTTCGTTTCCTTTGTCCATGTTTTAACATCTCCTATTTGTGTTCTTTGGCAGCTTTTTCTTCTAACATTTCACCACGAGTTTGGCCTTCAGAATCAATCTTGTTAGCAGTTCTCATCATTTCATATAGAGTCCAAGCTAATAAAGCAATAATTCCAATTGCTAAACAAACAGCAATGATAAATGAAGTATGGGTTTGAGCTGCAGTTGGGTTGTCACCATAAAAACCAGCGACTGAATCAGGCAAGTTCTTAATGTTCAAACCAATTAAGGCAATAACAGAAATCCAACCAAGAATCTTGATCCAAAGCGTATTCTTGAATTGTCCCATTTCTTTTTCATTATTAGTCAAAAGAAGTAATGGCAACATTGAGAATGGTAAAGCTAAGGATAAGAAAATTTGTGAGTTTTCCATTAAATCGTTCAAAGCTTCATGTTCTTGAATAGCAGAATCTCCACTAGTCATGGCAACACAAATCAAAACAGGAATAACGGAAAGTAAACGAGTAATTAAACGACGAGCCCATAAAGGCATCTTCATGTGAATGAAACCTTCCATGATAACTTGTCCACTTAAGGTTCCTGTAATAGTTGAGTTTTGTCCTGAAGCTAACAAAGCAACAGCAAATAATGTTGATAATACTCCAGACTTAGCAACACTAATTAAAAGTGGATTACTCAAAGTCTTAGTATTGTTCAAAGCATCGAATAAACCAAAGAATGATGAATCCTTAACGGCACCAGTCTTAAATACGGCAACCCCCATAATAAGTAACAATGCATTAACAAAGAATGCAAAAGTTAATTGAATATTGGAGTCCCAAGTAGTGAACTTAACAGTCCGGTGAACATCTTCTGGATCGTTAACATCATACTTACGAGTTTGAGAAATAGATGAGTGAAGGTATAAATTATGTGGCATAACGGTTGCCCCAATAATCCCTAAAGAACCAGATAATGGGTTAATTCCACCGATAGTAGGGCTACTCTTTAAAGTATCTACACTTGGAATTAAGCCCTTAAATACGCCACCCCAGTTAGGGTTTGATAATGCAACTTGGTAACCAAACACAACTAAGATAACAATAATTAAACAAACAACGATCGCTTCAATCTTTCTGAAACCAATCTTAGTAAGTAACAATAATAGTAAAACATCAAATACGGTAATAAATACGGCTAAGATCAATGGAATATGGAACAGCAAGTTCAAAGCAATCGCACCACCAATAACTTCGGCAATATCGGTCGCCATAATCGCAAATTCAGTCATGATCCATAAAACAATTCCTAAAGCTTTACTTGTTCGTGCACGGATAGCTTGAGCTAAATCCATTCTTGTCACAATCCCAAGTTTAGCAGCCATGTATTGCAATAACATCGCAACCAAACTTGAAAGCAAGATAATCGACATAAGTAAGTATTGGAAACTTTGACCCCCAGTAATAGAAGTCGACCAGTTACCTGGATCCATATATCCAACGGCAACTAACGCACCAGGTCCAGAATATGCAAATAATGTTTTCCAGAACCCCCAGTCCTTTGGCACAGCAACAGAACTGTTAATTTCTTCTAGTGATGGGCCATTAGCATAGTGAATTAAACTGTGCATGCCACCCTTTTTTGAAGCTTTTTCACTCACGGTGAATTCCACCTTTCTTAATCTAAATGCTTTTACATTTAATCCAACTCACATTGTACACTAGATTTAAAGAAAATTAAACATTTTTTATACTCTCCTAAAAATTTAATTACATAGCATCGAATTAAATCGTTTATTTAGCTTAATTCTGAATTTAATATCCCTTATATAGTAGCTTTTTGATATACTGAGAGCAGAAACATACCACAAATCTAAGCAGAAAGTTGGGTAAATAATGAAATTTAGAATTGAAGAAGACGCTCTTGGAGAAGTTAAAGTTCCAGCAAATGTTCTTTGGGGGCCTCAAACTGAACGAAGTCATAATAACTTTAAAATTGGTCAAACAATGCCAATCAATGTTATTAGAGCCCTTTTACAAATTAAAAAAGCTGCTGCTATCGTTAATCAACAACTAAATAATATCGATGATGATAAAGCGGAAGCAATCGTAAAAGCTGTTGACGAAATTCTAAATAATGATTACCACGAACAGTTTCCATTGGTTGTTTTCCAAACCGGAAGTGGGACTCAAACGAATATGAACGTGAATGAAGTTATTGCTCATCTTTCTAAAAAATTAACGCCAACTGTTAAAATTCATCCTAACGATGATGTTAATCGTTCGCAAAGTTCTAATGACACCTTTCCAACAGCGATGATGATGACTGCCTACCAAGCAACTGAAAAGTTATTACCTACTTTAAAATCTCTGATTGCCGCTTTAATGGAAAAGGCAGATAAATACCATGATGTTGTTAAAATTGGTCGAACCCATTTACAAGATGCCACACCTATTACTGTTGGCGAGGAAATCAGTGGTTGGGCGAATGCTTTACAACATGATTATCAATTTATTCAAAATGCTAAAAGTTCACTCCTTGAATTACCAATTGGTGGAACGGCCGTTGGGACTGGATTAAATACTCCAAACGGCTTTGATAAAAAGATGGTTAAACAATTGAGTAAACAATTGGACGTTGATTTTAAGGTTGCACCTAACAAATTCCAGGGCCTTGCTAATCATTCTGGAATCACGATGGTTCACAGTGCCTTTAAGACGCTTGCAACTGATTTAATCAAGGTTGGCAATGACATTCGATTCTTAGCCAGTGGACCGCGTGCCGGTTATAATGAATTAAATATTCCTAGTAACGAACCTGGCTCGTCAATCATGCCCGGAAAGGTTAATCCCACTCAAATCGAGGCTTTAACGATGGTCTGTGCTCAAGTAATGGGACATGATACCACGATTAGTTTTGCTAATAGCCAAGGTAACTTTGAAATGAACGTTTATAAACCCATTATCATTGCAGACTTCTTAGACAGTGCGAACTTACTAAATGAAACATTAGCTTCTGTAAATGAACACCTTGTTAAGGGACTAAGTGTCAATCGTGATCGAATGAATCAACTAGTTCATCAATCATTAATGCTAGTAACTGCCCTTAGCCCACATATTGGTTATGAACGAAGTGCTCATATTGCCCAAAGTGCTTTAAAAAATCACCAAACATTAAAAGAGGCTGCCCTTGCTGATGGCGTAACAGAAGATGAATTCAATCAATGGATTGATCCAAAGGCAATGACTAATATCGATAAACAGGATAATTAATAATGAAAAAAATCATTCAAAACACTAATAATAAAACTCACTTTTATCATCATTTTCAACTAAAAGAAAAAGCTTCCGCCTTATTATGGTCGGGAATTATTACGGTTGGCATTTTCATTCTAAAGTCTTTATAATTGCTTTTTAATTTTGAATGTGGCAGAATAACTGATGTAAGAATTTACTTACTTTTTATAAGTCGATTTAAAAAGGAGCGTTTCATTATCAATTCATTTTGGAAACATTTGAAAACTATTTTATTAAGTTTTATCGTTGTCATTGGTGGCGGATTATTGTTATCAGGTTGTGGAGACAAATCTCAATCATCAAAACAAATTAACGTTGTTTCTTCCGTTAATTTTTATGGTCAAGCTGCAAAAGCTGTTTTAGGAAATTATGGACATGTTACATCCATTATTAACAATGCCAACGTTGATCCCCATTCATATGAACCAACAACAAGCGTTGCTAAAAAAATCACTAAGGCTAACTTTGTGATTGCCAACGGTGTCAACTATGACAAATGGATGGATTCTTTAGTTAACAGTAACGGTCAAAATGTAAAATACATCAAGGTCGGTAATTTGTTACATAAGAGCAACAACGCCAATCCCCATCTTTGGTACAATGAAAACACCATGCCTAAGTTAGTTAAAGAACTTGCTAAAGATTTTGGTAAAAAGGATCCTAAGCATAAAAAAGCGTTTGAAAAGAATGCTCAAAAATACATTGATTCTTTAAAGCCAATGCGTGATGCAATCGCTAACCAAAAGACAAAGAGTCATGGAGCTAAGGTTGCAGTTAGTGAACCAGTATTTGACTATTCACTTCAAGCAATGGGCTACAAAGTTGCTGATAATGATTTTGCTAAATCAATTGAAGATGAAACTGATCCATCCCCTGCTGCAATTCAAAACCTTCACAAGGCAATTCAAAAACATCAAATTAAATTCTTTGTCTTCAATACCCAAACTGGCGATAAAATTGTAAAGAACATGGTCAAATTAGCTGAAAAGAATAAGATTCCAGTTATTCGAGTTACTGAAACCATGCCTAACAATCAAAAGACTTATAAGAGTTGGATGATGAGCCAATATAAAGAATTAGATAATTTAAAATAAATTGAGTTCAATTTAATACCAAATCAAAAAAAGCTTAAGAAACGGCATCCACTCCGTCTCTTAAGCTTTTTATTATGATTTAAAGGTATCGCGGAACAAAAACTTCTTAAGGTCATCAGCTGTTGGTTGCTTACCTTCAGTATTGAATCCTTCAAATGGCCGTAACCCAATCAAAGCACTTTTTTGATATTCAGAACCTAATTTAACCGCATATTCAGCCAATGAATTATTATTGATATGTTCACATAGTTGAGCACATGGTGTCATCTCAGGATGTTTTACACGAATTTTCATTTGTCGTAAAACTTCTTTGTATTCTGGTCCTGCTTGAATTAAATCAACGTATAAATCTAATCGTTCCAAAAATGCTTCTGCTTGAACTTGGTAAGTACATTCATCTGGTTTTTCTAAGGCGACCTTATTATTCATTTTGTTAGAGCGAATTAAGGTCTTTTCAACTTCTTCCTTCTTCAAAACTGGGTTCATGATAAAGTAACTAGCCATTAAACGAATAAACTTCAGTTCGCTACTTGTAATTCCAATCGAACTGAATGGATTTAAATCTAACATTCTTAATTCCAAGTATTGAATTCCGTTCTTCTTCAAGTCATCTAAATCTTTTCCACCACGAAAACGAATTGGTCCCTGACCTTCAGACTCACGAATCAATAATTTATCCTTGACTGCCTGGCGAATTGAATGAATATAGCCGTCAATAGATGTGTAATCGACTAAGAACTTAGCTCCATATCCATATTCATCAGTTTGTCGTAAACTCCTTACTAAATGATTTAATGGTTTTTGATCATCGTTATAAAAATTAGCTTCTGCCAATGGACTAGCTCCAAATAGATAGGTTAATAACCAGCGATAACGAACAAATTCTTGTCCGACTCGGGAATATAAATAATTCTTAGCCGCTTGTTCTGAATCAAACAAATCACTAAAATTTTGATGAATCAATTTTGCAATATGGCCATGGATACTAAGGTTAATATGTAACCCACAAGGCAGTGCTTCTGACATTCCATGATGTAACTTGACCCACTTAACTAAGAAATCACGTTTTTCTTTTGTCGCATCAGTAATCAAATCATTATGTTTTACCTTTGGCATAATTGGTGGCATTGATAATGGCCATAAAATTTCGCCTGGGGCTAACGCATTTCTTAGTGTATTGTTAATTCGATATAAATATTGCATTGCATCCTGAGGACTATCAGCAGCCGGTGTAACCACTTCAGTCATTGCAATTAGGAAATCTTCTGTAATCCAGGGATTGCTATGTGCATCCCCAATCGTATCTGGATATGGTTCCATACTTAAATGACCCTTTTTATCAGCCCGATCCATTTCGACCTCAATTCCCATTCGGAAATCTGATGTACTTGCAACGGCTTCTTTTTCAAAAATTAATTGTCCGATTCTACTAAACATTTGTTGACCCTCCTAATATTTCCAAATAGATAAAAAAAGCACCCTTAATCTCATTACGAGAAAAAGGGTGCTTCTGCACGGTACCACCTTATCCATCGAACATTAAAACGTCCGACCTTACGTGCGGCGATAAATAATTATCGCGATACGTTGACACTTGGTAACGGGTGTGACCGGTGAAGTTTACTATTGTTTCAACTTACTAACTAAAGAATGATAACGTTTCAATCCTTTTAATGTATTCTTCCACCAACCAATACTCGCTTAAAAAAAAAGATAACGCTGTTCTTATCATCGTCATTTATCTATCTAATTGTTAAAGATTATAAACCAATCTTTATAAAAGTCAATCCTAATTTTATAGATAGGTCAAAATTAATCCTAATGAGGCAAAGACATTAATTATAAAATGTAACAACATCGATGTTTTCAAATTGCCAGTTTTCTTGTAAACAAATGCTAATGCCATTCCCATTACAAAGTAAACACCAAACGTTAAAATATTACTTTGAGCATGCGCAAACGCAAAAACGATTCCACTAACAATAATTGGCAACACCCATTTTTCAGGTTTAAAGAAGGCATTCATTAAATAGCCCCGAAAAATCGTTTCTTCTAGGATTGGAGTGAAAAAAACCATTCCAATTACCATTACGATCAATACCGTATGACTAGAAGAAACCATACTATTAATTGCTTCTTGATTTTTAGATGTTCCCGTATGATAAACGACCTTACTTAAATTCAAAAGAACTACTTCTGAAAAAACAATTACAAGATACGCCCCAATTACCCATAAGATATTTTGCATCTTAAACTTCCGCGGTTTAAAATCACTATCCCTTCGATAACAATAAGTAACCGCTGTGATCAACAATGCATAAGCAAGATAAAAACCAACAATGCCAATTATTTGCATCATGCTAGTTGATTTCATAGTTAACAATAATGGAATTGATACACACTCTGTTAATCCAATAAATAAAATTAATAGTCCAATTCGATTGAACCATTCACCAACTGATAATTTTTTCATCTAAATTCTCCTTTTTAATTCACCCGATTATAACATAAAACAAAAATAGCGGCTTTGCCGAAACAAAGTCGCTATTCATGCATGTAATAATATTAATTTTTAGTAACGGTTAAATAACTATTTTAAGATGTTTACGATTTCACGGTTAAAGTCTTCCATATCATCTGGAGTTCGACTAGTAACCAATGAATGTTTCTTATCAACAACAACTGGTTGATCTTTAACTATTGCTCCTGCATAGTATAAATCAGGACGAACAGTTAAGTAAGAAGTTAATGTTAATTCATTAGCTAATCCAGTTTGGATAAATAATTGAGGACCGTGACAAATAGCCAATACAGGTTTATTGCTAATTAAGAAGTCCTTAGTCAAATTGATATAACGATCATCAGCACGTAATTGATCAGGTGAAAAACCACCAGGAATGAACAATGCATCATAATCACTTAGAGCAACTTCATCAATTGACTTGTCAACGTGTTCCTTATCGCCATGCTTACCCTCAATGGTACTACCAGCTTTATCGCTAATAATATCGACTTGATGACCAGCATCTTCTAAGGCCTTTTTAGGAGCAGTCAATTCTACATCTTCGTACATATTTGTAACAATTGCAGCAATCTTACTCATAAAAAATTCCTCCTTTGAATCCAGTAACTATCTTACATTATTAATGATAGCTAAATTCAAAAGCAGCTTCAAACATTTTGCTTACTTCTTTTGGGAATCTTTTTTAGTTTCAGTTCGGGCCTTCTTCTTCACTACAATTGGTTGATAACCCATTAATAATTGATATTCTGGTCTAGCTAAATAGACCTCAACCATTTTATCCTGAGAAAAGAGATATTGCGCAATTTGCATCGCTTTTTTCTTTGGCATAACGATCAAAGCAGTTCCTTTAGGAGCTAATACACGAATTGCCTCTTGGAACCCATCTTGGTAATTACTTTCTCGACTACTTGCAAAGCGACTCGTTGCCGTAGGCATAATCGAAATAACGTTAAAATAATCGGTTGGATAAGGTAAATAACGAACATCCCCATGATTCAGCTTAATGCGTGAAATATCACTATCACGCTTAGCATTTACCTTTGCTTCTTTTGTATAATCATCAAAATCTTCTTCAAACCCATCAACAAATGCAGATTTAGCTTGATTGGTCAATTCTACTAACCCGTATCCACGTTTAGTGGCTAAGTCTAGTGCATGCATATCAGAACTAATTTTTTGATCTTTGATCAAAGCATTAATTAAATGATAACGGTAAATATTCCGAACGATTGTCATGATAAAAACAATCACGGCTAAAACACCAACAACTATTGATAAAAAATTATGTAGGGCAAACATCACAATTGCAACTAAAACACTAATCGTTAATATGTTGGGTTTATAGATTCCATAATGTCTTAAATTTTTGAACATTTAAAAACAATCCCCTTAAATATGTATTTCAACTCTCTATTATAACAAACTAAATAATGAATATCTGGTAATATCGCTTAATTATAATTAAGAATTTCTAATCATTCCCCTAATGATATTTAAAAAATGCTTTTTTTATATGCTATGATATAAGCAATAAGGAATCAAAAGGGGATTTATCATGTCAAAAAAGCAGCTCCTAAATATTTTTTTGAACCATCAAAATGAGTGGTTATCTGGTAACCAACTAGCTGAACAGTTACAAATTAGTCGAACCATGATCTGGAAAAATATTAATTCCTTAAAAGAATCTGGTTATCAAATTGAACGGAAGCACAGTTTAGGCTATCGTTATTTAGGAACAACAACTTTAAGCGCTGAAACCATTGCTCATTTATGTAGTCAAGACGTTTCTGTCAAATGCTTTGGTACCATTGATTCAACTAATAAATATGCTAAAAATTTGGTTAATGAAAAAGTCATTTCTAAACCAACAATCATCATTGCCAACCAGCAAACAGCTGGTTATGGCAGACGGGGCCGTAGTTTTTATTCCCCAGCTAATTCGGGATTATACCTGACCATTATTGTTCCAAATGTTTCAAATCCAATTAACCCCGGGCTATTAACCACAACCACAGCTGTTACCGTTGTAAATGGATTAAAAAAATCATTCCCCAAAATCCAATTTGGTTTAAAATGGATCAATGACATTTGGATCAACGATCGAAAAGTTGCTGGAATTATGACTGAAACAATTATGGATATTGAAACAATGCAACCTACCTCCATTATTGTTGGGATTGGGATCAATCTATCGACAGAAAATTTTCCAAAAACGATTACTCAACCAGTAACCGCTATCACAAATAAAACCGTCAATCGAAATCAAATTGCTGCTAACATCATCAATCAATTTTTAAAAAGTTACCCAACTTATAAAGATGGGACTGAAATGAATGAATATCGTAAATTATCAGTCGTAATTGGACATCAAGTTACCATCAATATAAATCGGAAAACATTAACAGGAATTGTTAAAAATATTGATGATAACGGAGCTTTAATATTAGAAGATAATGAACACCAAATTCAACATATCACGGCCGGTGAAGTAACAAAGGTCAGACTCAAAAACAAGTAAAAAGTTATCCAATCTTTAACTGATTTGGATAACTTTTTTATTATATCTTTAACGAAGAACCTTCTGATCCCCAATGATTAAGCGGACCATTTTCATGTCCAACTTTAATTTCGTGTTGTAAGATTATATTTAAATATTTTTTACCTATTTTAACTGATTCTTCAACAGATTTTTCCTTAGCTAATTCAGCAGTAATTACTGCTGATAATGTATCACCCGTTCCATGTTTTCTTTTGGAATCAACGTGTTTACCATTTAGCCAAAAACTTTTTCCGTTTGATAAGCGGACAAAATCAGAACTATCTGGAGAGTTCAAACGTCCCCCCTTAATGATCACATTTTTTGATCCCTTGATTTGAATTTGCTCAGCGGCGCTTTCAATGTCTTCTGTGGTATTTAATTCATGCCCCACAATAATCTCTGCTTCTGGTAAATTAGGGGTAACTACGTCAGCAATCGGTATCAATTGATTTACAATTACTTCAATTGTCTCATCATCAAATAACCTTACCCCGTCTCGATTTACCATGACTGGATCCACCACGATCTTTCCAAAAGAATAATGATTTAAATTTTGAATTACCGTCTTAACATGATCCACATTAAATAAAACTCCCGTTTTTACTGCTTTAATTTTATAATCAGCAGCGATTGCATTAAATTGATCATCTATCATCTTCAAAGGCAATGGATAAGCGGACTTTACCCCAATTGTGTTTTGAGCTGTGACACCTACGATAACGTTCGTACTAAAAACATGACAAGCTTGAAAAGTTTTCATATCAGCCATCATGCCAGCCCCACCTCCAGAATCAGTTCCTGCGACCGTCATTACTTCTGGAAACTCACTCATTTTCATCACCCTAACCAAATCAGTTTAACCATTATTTTAACAGTAAAAAAAACGGAAAGGAACCATTGCTTTTTAATTTTGTTAAAGGTATAATTTTTCTAGTTAACCGATTTAAAATAATAGTTAACTAAGGAGAAAATATGAAAGTTAAAGATATAACTCAGATTGGATTAATGGTTGCTCTAATAATTGTTTTAGGCTTTATTCCTGGAATCTCAGTTGCTTTTTTACCAGTTCCAATCGTCTTACAGAATTTTAGTATTTTACTAGTCAGCTTACTATTAGGGGCTAAACGGGGAACGATTGCGGTTGCGATTTTTTTACTACTTGCAGCGATTGGATTACCAGTGTTATCAGGATTTCGAGGAGGAATTATAACTGTTCTAGGTCCTACTGGAGGATACTTATTAGCATGGTTATTAACCCCGGTTGTTTTATCAGGGATTATTTACCTAATTAGAAAAATACTTAATAAAGCACTTAATTTTGGATGGTTATACATTGCATCATTAATCACAATGATAGGAATGACTTATCCTGTTGGTTCTATCTGGCTTCACCTTGAAACTAAGATGCCATTTTGGACAGCATTATCTAGTAATTTTATCTTTGTTCCCGGAGAACTAATTAAATGTTTAGTTGCCGTTTTAATTTTCCAGCGATTACACAAAATATCATTATTTGCAAAATAAAAAGTTGAAACCTTAAACAAGGTCTCAACTTTTTATTTTTAATTATTTATCAGCCATTAATTCTGATTGAGCAAGCCATTTATGATTAGTAACTTCCATCTTAGAATTCGTTGGTTTGTAATTAATCATATAAGCTGGTCCATTGCTAATTTTAACAATTTTACCTTTAGCACCTTTCATTCCACTCATGTGATCAGCTTCAATGATAATATTAGAACCAACTTTGTGGTTACCTTTAATTTCTTGGGCAACTAAATATTTATGATTCTTAACCATTTTATGGGTCTTAGTATCAGTAAAGTTAACTGTATAAAGTTTAGAATCATATGCACCAACAACAGTCCCTTTAGCGTTCATCATTCCTGGCATGTGGTTAGCCATAACCATGATCTTACTACCAGCCTTGAACTTAGCATCCTTGGTCATTTTGAGACCCTTAGGAGCACTGGATCCATGCATCTTCATTTGCATTCCGTTTATTGACATGCCTTTCATATTTTTCATTGAAGAAGAACTTCCCATTTTCATAGATGAACTCATCTTCATTGAACTACTATGAATGCTTGATGACTTCTTGCTACTACTATTAGAACTAGAGCAGGCTGCTAAACCTAATGCCATTCCAGCAACCAATACTCCGGATAATACCTTATTTAACTTCATAAATCTAATCCCCTTTTTGTGTATTTCAATTTTATATTACTCGATTTTTATATCGTACACAAACAATACGCTTTTAATTTAGTAATTATTTGAGGTATGATACAATGAATAATATCAAGTAATTAGGGGGAATCATTCTTGAAAAAAGGACTAAGTATTATTACATTAGCAGCTAGTTTAATGATGGGTGTTTCTGCTATCAGTTCAACTAACGCTAATGCTAAAGCAAAGTATGGCTCTAGCTACTGGAACCAAGCTCGTTACGTAAAAGTAAAGAGTTCTGTTGCCGCCAAGGAATATAAGGTAACTCAAAAGAACAAGAAATTAAACTTAACTAAAAAAGTTATTAAAAAGGCCCACATTAAATCAGGAACTGAATTAACAGCTCGTAGTATGGGAAACGGAATGTGGCAAGTTATTAGTCAAAAGTATCCAAGTAGTAATAAGGGTGTTTGGATTGTTCAAGAAAAAAACACTAAGTGGTTCAAATTAACTAAGGCTCCTAAAACTACTAACACATACAAGACTGTGGCTTCAGAGTACTCTCGGGTAAGTTCTGATTCAATCAGTACTGATGCTAACAAACCATCTGTAGCATATGCACCATTTGGTTTTAAGCCAATCACATTAACCAGCGGAGTTACTATTGACGCTGGTCATGAATATCGGGTTTATTCAGACACTAGTAAGAACGAATGGGTAGTTACTGTTAATGGTAAGAACTATTCTCTTCCTAAGCAAAATAATTACACATTCACAACTGCTAATTCTCAATATGCACCTAATAGTAACAATGCAAACATCAATTCATTGTATGCTCCAAATGACGCCCATGCATTAGTTCCTAGTGGCTATTCTCCACAAAATGGTCGTCTTTGGGTTCAATACAATAGTGACGGATCTATTAAACAATATTACTTCTACACGAACCAAAGTAAGAGTAATACTGGTTGGGTGAAAGCTAAAGTTCAAACTCAAAACGGTAAATCAACAATCGTTCCAGAATAACATTTAAATATTTTTATATAAAAAACTGATTTCAAATTTGAAATCAGTTTTTTTAGTCTTAAATTAATCTTTTATTCGGCATGATCAATTGCACCAGCAATATCATCTTTTGAAAAATCATGATGACGATATTCTTCGTTATCATTAGGCAATGATTGTTCAAATTTTTTAAATGGTTGAAAACTCATTTCTCCTTCAAAACCATTAAAATCTAAAACGTGCCCCCCTTGGCTATGGTCTGCAGCCAAAAAATGTAAATGAAATCCACCAACAGCAATTCCATTAAAAATTTGAGGAGCGTAGTACCCTAACAAGGTTCCTTTCTTATCGCTACCATCAAAAACAACTTGTTGATCTGCTACAGCAGCCAATCCTGGGTATGGTTTACTTTGTTTCTTTACAGAACGGGTTTTAATTTGTTTGAAAATTCCAGTTAATTTAACTGAGAATAAAATATTTTGATAATCCACATGTTCAAATACTTTTTTAGAAAGGTTTTCATTACTAATCCCATCAACCTTAGTTGGCTTCTGATAATTAGCAAAATGAATGTTTCCAAAAGGCAAAGTAAAATTACTACCAAGTTCGATTACTTCTCCTTTGACGTTAACTTGGTATGGGTGACCATCTAATACGATCAATTCACCGTCTAGACCTTCACCTGTTCCAATTCCTGTATCACCATGACGCATAAATTCGTCCATTGACATTGTTCCATCAAATAAACCCGGAACCAATAATGCCAAAGTACCATGTTGAAATAATGTATCAGTTTTACTCATTATTATCGCCTCCAATATTAATGATATCATAGATTTTTTATTTCATAATTTAACTACGTCTTAATAAATAAAATAAAAAGACCATTTCTAAAAAGAAATGATCTCAAAATGATTAATTAAAAATGATTTGATTATGACTTTACTACTTTACTTTTCTTTAACAACTTATCAATTTGAACAACGAATGGATCACTAAATACCCAAATTGAAATTAAATGAACAATAAATAATGTTACTAACATTCCCATTGAATAACTAGCATATCCTCTTTGGAACCAGTCCCAAACAAATGTAATTACAGCTGATAGAATTGCCCCTAAACTTAAAGTAATATGATTATATTTTTTATAACCCGTTGCTGCAAAACCAATTTCATAGCCGAGTCCAGATATAATTCCATCGACAATTGCCATTACTCCAAATTGACTACCAACCAGCATTTCAACAATTGCAGCAAGGACTTCACCACATAGTGCTGCCCCAGGACGACGTAAAAGCATTGCTGCTAAAGGAGCTGCGAACATCCATAATCCACCTAATAATGCACTTCCAACTGGTTGTAATCCAATCGGTGTAAGCAAAATTTGAAGACCATTACTTAGAAAATCAGTTAAAAAGAAAATTAATCCACAAGCAATTGAAATTAAAGTTAATAAAATAATTGATCTTAAATCCCACTTTTTCTTCTCCATACTATTCTCTCCTAAATAAAAAGAACTCACTCCTATCAGAAGTGAATTCTAATTGATAGTTGTTACTATTTATTTTACCACACGTCTAACTGTTCCATTAAACTTAGTTGACCAATATTTATCTAATAAAGATGAAACCCCAACTCCACCAGTATCAGATGATGGAGAATCATGAATAAATAAATGATCACCTAGATATAAACCAACGTGACAAAAGGCTCCTTCGCCCTTTGCATTAAAGAAGAAAATGTCACCACGCTTCATGTTAGAAGGTGATACCTTGGTCCCTAAATTCTTTAATGTATAAGTTGTTGCACTAACAGGTCCAAGTGTAACCCCTGCTTTAGCATACATAAAATGAACAAATGAAGAACAATCAAAGCGGCGAGCTGCAATACTTGCAGCAGTTCTTCCGCCACCCCAAGAATATTTAGATTTTCCAATCAAACTTTCACCAGTTGCGATTGCTTTTTCAATCTTAGCATTATTACCCTTTAAAGAACTTAAATTGAAACTCATATTGTTAGCAGCAATCCAATATTGTTTTCCATTATCAGCAGTGAAACGATAAAATCCCTTCTTTAGGTTAGTATCTTTTCTCATATCAACATTGTACCAATTACCACTCAATCCCAAACTACTAGTTGTTCCAATCTTACGAGAACCACTAGTGTTATCAGGAGCGCTAAATACAGGAACATTTTTACTAGTTACCTGCATTTTATAGTCCATTGAAGATGTATAAGCAACTTTTTGGTTAAATGCATCTGCACTTACCCAACCACTAGTAGTTCGATAATAAACATCACCGTCAACACTAGCTATTCTAGCAACCGTTAATTTCTTATTATAGAAAGAAGTCGTTGTTAAACCCTTTTTACCAGTTCCTGGTTTAGTATAAAAAGGCATATTTTTTGAAGTTACGACCTTAACAGCTTTAAATGGTTCATTATAATCTTTTCCCTGATCAGGGGCGCTATTAATAACTTCATTATTATTTTTCTCAACATTTTGTGAATCTTGACTGTTCTGATTACTTTGATCCGTTGTTTGAGTAGTTGATGCCTGACTATTATCATCTGCATGAACATAATTTGTAGTTAGAGCTAATCCGCAAACTAATGTTCCAAACGTTAATGCCATTTTTATTTTATTATTAATAATTATTCACTCCTATATATTCGTTATCATTATTAACTTCATTCTATCTGAAATATAAATAATAGCAACGGATTTTAAGTAAATTTCATCTTTTTGTAAAAAAAGTATTGACGATTTATAAAAAATAGATTATAGTTATATCAACATCAAAAAACGAAATGGAAAAGGAAGTGAAACGAAATGTTAAAATATGATATGATTAAATGCAAATCATTATCTAATGCCAATACTAATAACAATAATAATAATAATAATTGTTGTTAGTATGGGTATATTTTAACATGTCGTTTAAACTTGTTAGTATCCATACTTCAGATTAAGTTCTGATTGTGGGTACTTTTTTATTAGCTTAGTAGTAAGCCAATTAAAGAACCGATGATTAGAATGTAATCTAATCATCGGTTCTTTTGTTTTTGTCCAGTAGTTCAATGGTAGAATACCGCACTGTTAATGCGTAGGTTGCTGGTTCGAGTCCAGCTTGGACAGTTCCTCCTCGGGGGATATGTTAATTCACAAGTTTTTGCTCTGTAGTTCAATGGTAGAATACCGCACTGTTAATGCGTAGGTTACTGGTTCGAGTCCAGTCAGAGCAGTTCCCCATTTAGGGATCAATAATTCACAAGTTTTTGCTCTGTAGTTCAATGGTAGAATACCGCACTGTTAATGCGTAGGTTACTGGTTCGAGTCCAGTCAGAGCAGTTCTCCCCGTTCGGGAGATCATTAATTCAATAACTTTTCTTGCTCTGTAGTTCAATGGTAGAATACCGCACTGTTAATGCGTAGGTTACTGGTTCGAGTCCAGTCAGAGCAGTTCTCCCCGTTCGGGAGATCATTAATTCAATAACTTTTCTTGCTCTGTAGTTCAATGGTAGAATACCGCACTGTTAATGCGTAGGTTACTGGTTCGAGTCCAGTCAGAGCAGTTCCCCGTTCGGGGATCATTAATTCAATAACCTTTTTGCTCTGTAGTTCAATGGTAGAATACCGCACTGTTAATGCGTAGGTTACTGGTTCGAGTCCAGTCAGAGCAGTTCTCCCCGTTCGGGAGATCATTAATTCAATAACTTTTCTTGCTCTGTAGTTCAATGGTAGAATACCGCACTGTTAATGCGTAGGTTACTGGTTCGAGTCCAGTCAGAGCAGTTCCCCGTTCGGGGATCATTAATTCAATAACCTTTTTGCTCTGTAGTTCAATGGTAGAATACCGCACTGTTAATGCGTAGGTTACTGGTTCGAGTCCAGTCAGAGCAGTTCTCCCCGTTCGGGAGATCATTAATTCAATAACTTTTCTTGCTCTGTAGTTCAATGGTAGAATACCGCACTGTTAATGCGTAGGTTACTGGTTCGAGTCCAGTCAGAGCAGTTCCCCGTTCGGGGATCATTAATTCAATAACCTTTTTGCTCTGTAGTTCAATGGTAGAATACCGCACTGTTAATGCGTAGGTTACTGGTTCGAGTCCAGTCAGAGCAGTTCCCCCATTCGGGAGATCAATAATTCAATAACCTTTTTGCTCTGTAGTTCAATGGTAGAATACCGCACTGTTAATGCGTAGGTTACTGGTTCGAGTCCAGTCAGAGCAGTTGTTTCATTTTGAAACAAACTAAACTCTCAAAGGAACTCCCTTAATTGGGAGTTTTTTTGATTGTTTAATAATATTCATATGAACAAATAATTTTTTCATTTATTACAAACTGTTATAAAAAAAGATGCCCTTCTGGCATCTTTTTATTGTTGAATCGATTTTAACGCATGGGTGAAGCAGTTCAACGAACAATTAATTTCTCGCGTAATAATATCAAAATTATAATCAACATCTTTTTCACTTAATTGATCTAGCGGTTTCGTCTCAACTTCATTGATAAACCGATCAATATCTTTAATGACATTACTTTTTTCGTTAACTCCATCCAACGCATTAATAATGTGTGAACGACTTTTTTTGAGTTGCTTTAAAATATCTTGTTGACGTTCTTTTTTCATTTTCTAATACCCCTTTTATAAATAGTTATGATTATCTAGTACACGATATATCATTTAAGATATAATTGCAATTATTTAAACTTCTTACGCTATTATCAATGCTATAATAAAGGCATTATATTTGATTGGAGATTGTTAAATTGGAAAATTGGTTAAGAAAAATCATATTGTTCATTACAGTTTTTACAATGGGTGCCCCAATGATACATACTGGTATCGGTCCCCATACCAGTAATATTTCTCTACCAAGAGCCAAATCAGCAATCGCCTTTGATAGTGATGACAATAGTAATAATTATTTGTATGAAAAAAATATTGATAAGCCAATGCGAGTAGCTTCTTTATCGAAGTTAATGACGCTATATTTAGCAATAAAAAAAGCCAAAGCCAATAATGGTTGGAACGACGTTGTTAACACTAACAATCCTGCTCTTCGCAAACTCAGTTATAATATGACGGATGGCGGTGGATTTAAATTTATTCGTGGTCATACGTATACAGTTCGCCAATTATATGAGGCCGCCCTAATCCTTTCGTCTAACAATGCTGCCATTGCATTAGGCAATTGGACTTCTGGAAACGATAAAAAATTTGTTGATTCAATGAACCAACAAGCAAAAGATTGGAAAATCAACGCTAAATTCATTTCCGCATCTGGACTCGATAATAGTGATTTAATCCATTACGGGTTAAGAGTTGAAGGTAATCGTTCTGCTGGAAACATGCTTTCTGCGAGAGCGATGGCTGTAATCGTCAAACACTTATTAAAAGAATATCCTCAAATTATTAATCAATCAAAAGTTGGTAACACAACTGTGGCTGGACAAAAATTATATAACTATAATGAAATGCTTCCTGGTCGTCCATATTATGACAAAAACCTATATGTTGATGGATTAAAAACTGGTTATACCCCCGCTGCTGGATATTGTTTTGCCGGAAGTAGTAAAAAACCAGGTCATGATCGATTAATAACCATTATTATTAATGATAATCATGTTTTTAGTGACACTGCTAAATTGATGAAATCAATTTATAAAGCGAACGATTCAAACAATTAGATTGACTTTGTTCTGAATCCTGTTAAAATAAAGACAATTAATTAACTGAGTAAACAAATTGATCAGGAAAGTAATTATTCGAAATGGTTAAGAAAATCTACGTTTGCTGAAAGTAGATCGATTTTTAGATAATGAAAATGACCTGTGATTGGCATCACTGATATTTAAGTGATGATGGGGTGGCATTCCATTACTAATGCACGCGTTGTTATGACGTTAGTGAGGGAATCTCCATAAGGAGATTCTAAATTAGAATGGTATCACGGAAGCCCGTTTCTATTAAATTAGAAATGGGCTTTTTTGTTTTCTCAGTTAAAAACCTATCCGAGAAACTATTAAAAAATTTTTTGGAAAACATTAAGTAAAAAATTAAGGAGTGGTAAGAATGGCATTAATTGATTTAAAAGATATTGACGTTACTTTTAAACGTAAAAAACAAGTGACTACCGCCGTTCAAGATGTTTCATTACAAATTGAACAAGGTGATGTTTATGGAATCGTTGGTTACTCAGGTGCTGGTAAAAGTACTTTAGTTCGGGTTATTAATAGATTACAAGAACCTACGAGTGGTCAAGTCACTGTTGATGGTAAGGATATGCTAAAGTTATCCAACTCAGAGCTTCGCCAAGAACGCCAAAACATTGGAATCATTTTCCAACATTTTAATTTAATGAATGAACGAACAATTGCTGGAAATGTTGATTATCCGTTAGCTCATAAGGGAATTAGTAAAAAAGAAAGAAAAGAAAAAGTTAACAAGTTATTAGACTTAGTTGGCCTTAGTGACAAACATAATTTTTATCCTGCCCAACTATCTGGTGGTCAAAAACAACGGGTTGCAATTGCTAGAGCATTAGCTAATGATCCTAAAATTCTAATTAGTGATGAAGCAACAAGTGCACTAGATCCTAAAACGACCCAATCCATATTAAAGTTACTTAAAAAACTAAATCAAGATTTAAACCTTACCATCGTTTTAATTACTCACGAAATGGATGCCGTTAAATCTATTTGTAACAAAGTTGCAGTTATGGATTATGGTAAAATCGTTGAAAAAGGAAATTTAATTGACGTCTTTAGTCATCCTAAGAGTCAATTAACAAAAGACTTCATTGCTACTACCACTCAAGTTAAACCAGCATTACAAAGATTAAGTCATCAAAAAGAGCTTTTGAATTTACCTGCAGATCAAAGAATTGTTTCTCTTAAATACATTGGTAGCAGTACTGATACCCCTATCATCATTGATTTATTTAAGAAGTTCAATGTGACTGCTAGTATCATCTTTGGAAACGTTGAATTTATCCAAGATACTCCCCTTGGAAACTTAATCGTTAATATGTCTGGGGCAAAAAGCGATTTAGCTGATGCTAAAAAATATTTAGCAGAAAATGATGTTACTTATGAAGAAATTGACTTAAAACAAGTCGCAGAACAAGAAAAGGAGGAAGAAGCTAATGAGTAGTTTATTTAGTCATTACTTTCCAAATGTTGTTACAATGATTCCTGATTTTATTCAAGGAACTTGGGAAACGATTTATATGACCTTTATCTCAGCCCTTGTTTCTGGAATCTGTGGAATTTTAATTGGAGTTATATTAGTAATCACTGCCCCTGGTGGAATTGCTGCTAATCGAACTTGTTATCAAGTTTTAGATAAAATTGTCAACTTGTTCCGTTCAATTCCATTCATTATTTTGCTAGCCGTCATCGCACCATTTACTAGAATTGTTGTTGGAACTACTATTGGTACTACTGCTGCAATCGTCCCATTAATTATTGCTTGTACACCTTTTTATGCTAGACAGGTACAAAATGCATTGCTTGATGTTGACGAAGGAATTGTTGAAGCAGCTCAATCTATGGGTTCTAGTAATATCGGAATTATCTTTCGGGTATATTTAAAAGAAGGTTTACCATCTTTGATTCGTTCTTCAGTTCTTACATTGATTAGTTTAATCAGTTTAACTGCAATGGCTGGAACTGTTGGTGGTGGTGGTTTAGGTAACCTAGCCATCTCTGTTGGTTATCAAAGATTTGAAAATGACGTTGTCTTCATGTCATTGATTTTAATTTTAGTTCTAGTTTTCTTAATTCAAATCATTGGAGACTTCTTAGCTCGTAAGACAGACCATTTAAACAATAAATAATTTATAAAAAGAGGCCTTAAGAATTAACTTAAGGTCTCTTTTTTTGGTAAAAATTAAGCTTTTCGTTCTTTAAAGTAAATCAATCCACCAAATCCGATTGCCCAAACTAATGAACCAATTGCACCAATTGTATCTTCTGGAACAACTAATAAACTAATATAAATCCCAATAAAGAATAAAATCGTCAACGGACTAGTTAATTTATAACCTGGCATCTTAAATCCATCAGATAAGAAATCATTGGATTGACGGTACTTTCGATGTGCAAGCAACGTTAGGATATAGACAAAGATATTCATATCACTAGATGCCCCAGCAACCATCATGAATAAGGATGATATTTCAGATGATATCGACATGATGGGGGTAATTAAAATAAATAATGAAGATATGATAATTGATGTTGCTGGAACCCCATTTTTGGATATTTTAACAAAGTGGCGATATAAAAAACTAGTTGGTTTCAATTCACTCGATAATTGATAAAAATGTCGTCCTGCAGAAAAAATAATACTATTAATGGCAGATGCTGCTGCTGTTAAAACAACAAAATTAATAATTCCTGCAGCAGTCGATAATCCAGCGATTTTAAAAACATCAACGAACGGACTTTGCGAAGGAATTAATGTCCTCCAAGGAATAATTCCCATAATAGCAACCAATGAACCTACATAAAAAATCAAAATTCTGATTAAAGTTTCATTAACAGATTTTTTGATAACTTTATGTGGATCTTTTGATTCTCCAATTGTAATACTAACGGATTCAATTCCTAGAAAAGCAAAGAAAACCATTGGAAATGCTGAAAAGAAACTAAAAGGTCCGTGGGGAAATAATTGAAAATGATTAAAGATATTACCAAATGAAGCATGTCCCACATTCGTTCTCGTATGTAATATCATCATAAATATTCCTGTAACGATTAAAGCAACTATCGCAATAATTTTGATCATTGAGAACCAAAATTCAGCTTCTCCAAACAGCCGAGCAGCAATTAAATTAATTCCACAAAGAACAATTAAGAAAACAACTTCTATCAACCATGCTGGAATGGTCGGAAACCAAAATTGAACATACGTTGCAACCGCAGTTAATTCTGCCATACAGGCAAAAATTAACCCTAGCCAATAGGTCCAGCCACTAAATAATCCAGCCGATTTACCTAAGTATTTACTAATGAAGGCTACAAAAGTATGCTTTTCAGGATCAGAATATAACATTTCACCAATTGAACGCATCATTAGGAAAAAGAAAAAGCCTAAAATCATATAAACTATCAATATCGAAGGTCCTGTTTGGGCAATTGTTTCTCCAGATCCTAAAAATAATCCAGTTCCAATCGTTCCTCCAATAGCAATCATTTGAACATGCCGATTACTTAATGACCTTATTGTACCATCTGAATTTCTTTTGTTTCCCTTTGCCATTGTTACATCCCCTATCATCCATTCTCTTCTAATATTTTAATTAATGATTTTATATATCAATAAAATTAATTATAGAAAGCATAACATAAATATATCTGATTTTAAATCTAAATATTAAATTTAGCTAAAATATGTGATAAAACATAACATCGCAATTTTGATATAAAAAAAGAGTGCCTCGATCATTGAATCGAACTACTCTTTTTGAAACTATGCTTTGCGTTCTTTTAAATATACTAATCCACCGAAGATAACAGCCCAACTTAGAGCCCCAACAGCCCCAACTGTATCTCCAGGAATAAATAATAAACTAAGATAAATCACAATGAAGAATAGAATCGTCAAAGGACTAGTTAAGTTATAGAATGGCATTTTGAATCCGTCAGAAAGAAAATCATTTGATTGACGATACTTTCTGTGAGCCAACATCGTTAATGCATAAACGAAGATATACATGTCACTAGATGCCCCGGCAACGATTTCAAAAACAGATGAAGTTGCCGAAGAAACGGACATCAATGGAGTAATTAAGATAATTGCGGCTGATAATACAATTGCGGCTGCTGGAACTCCCCGTTTTGAAATTTTAGCAAAGTTCCGGTGAAGAAAACTATCTGCATGCATTTCGTCAGCTAATTGGTAAAAGTGACGTCCAGCCGAGAATATAATACTGTTAATTGAAGATGAAGCAGATGTTAAAACGACAAAGTTAATAACACTTGCGGCTGCTGATAATCCAGCAATCTTGAATACTTCAACAAATGGACTTTGGGTTGGTGATAAAGTTCTCCATGGAATAATTCCCATGATGGCAATCAAAGCACCAATATAGAAAATCAAAATTCTTAACAAAGTTTCGTTAACTGATTTTTTAATTACAGCATGGGGATTTCTTGATTCACCAATTGTGATACTAACAAATTCAATTCCTTGGAATGCGAAGAATACCATTGGGAAGGCAGAGATGAAATTAAACCCACCATTAGGAAATAGTTTAAAGTGATCAAACAAATTTCCAATCGAAGCGTGTCCAGCATTGGTTGGCGTATGAGCAACCATCATGAAAATCCCAGTTGCAATCAATGCCACAATAGCAATAATTTTAATCATTGCAAACCAGAATTCAGTTTCACCAAATACCTTAGCTGCAATTAAATTCAAACTACATAAAATTGCCAAGAAAACAATTTCAATCAACCATGCTGGAATTGCCGGGAACCAGAATTGAACATAAGTCGCAACTGCAGTTAATTCAGCCATTGCTGCGAATAACAATCCTAACCAATAAGTCCAACCACTGAAGAATCCAGTCGGTTTTCCTAAGTACTTAGTAATAAAGGATACAAAAGTATGTTGAGATGGATCTGAATAAAACATTTCTCCAATCGCTCTCATCATTAAGAAGAAGAAGAATCCTAAAATTAAATATACTAGTAATACTGATGGCCCTGTCTTAGAAATAGTTGTTCCAGAACCTAAAAACAGTCCAGTTCCAATGGTTCCACCAATTGCAATCATTTGAACATGACGGTTACTTAAACCTCTTACTGTTCCATCAGAATTCTTTTTAAGTTGATCTGCCATTGTAACATCTCCTAACATATACGTTTAACTTTTAAATCATAATTTCTAATAAAAGTTAACGAATTATTAAATTAATAGAATAATATCACAATTATCAAACGATTAAAAGAAAAAAATGATAATTATTCGTATTTAGTTGTAAATACATGTCATTTCTTTTTACATATTCCTTAATTCGTCTTTGATAGCCGTTTTTCATAATATTTCATAATTCTGGATAAAATAAACGTAATAACAAAATAAATCACCATAATAACTACAATTGGTGCGACTCCTTGATAAGTATTCGATTGCACGATTTTCATTTGGTACATTAATTCACCAACCCCAATCGTAGATGCAAGCGAACTATCCTTGATCAATGTAATGAATTCATTACCTAATGCTGGCCAAATATTCTTAAATGCTTGAGGTAGGATCACTGATTGCATTGTCTGTGAATTAGATAATCCTAATGATAAAGCAGCTTCATTTTGCCCCTTTGGAATTGAATTAATCCCACTTCTGATGATTTCGGCAACATATGCCCCAGAATTAATTCCAATTGCAATCGTTCCTGCCGTCACAGCTGAAACGTTCACAAATGTTCCTAATCCAAAATAGAAAAACATAATTTGAACTAGTGCTGGCGTCCCCCGAATAAATTCAATATAAACAACTGCAATTGAATGAAGGAACCAATTATGACTTAACCGCATTAAGCCAAAGCAGATTCCAAGGATGATTCCCATAATGATGCCAATTACTGAAATAATTAAAGTGTATTTCAATCCTTTGATAAAGTAAGCCCGATATTGATACATTTGTTGCCAAACAGAAAGTTTCTTATCTTTGATCGTTCCCATTTGCTTAGTTGCCAATGGTAAAAATTGTTTTTCAAAAGCGTTATGTTGATTGGCTTTTTTAATTACTTGGTTGGCAACGTTAACTAGTGATTTTGCTCCTTTATGAAACGCAACAACGTTTTGTGAATTCTTTGTATTGAAATGTGCATCAATTGCCTTAATGCCACTAGTATTAGCAACATATGCTTTAGCTGTCGCACTTTCCACCGCAATCGCTTTAATTTTATTAGTTTTTAATGCCAATACTAAATCACTAACACTTTCCATTCCTTTAATTGAAGGATGAGAAATTTGTTGTTTTACTAAATCATATTGAATGCTTCCAGTCTGAGCTCCTACCGATTGATTTGCTAAGTCCTTATAAGACTTGATTTTATTATCATTAGAATTAACTACTAAATCTTGACCATCTGAATAGTAGGGGATCGTAAAATCAACACTTTTAGCTCTTTCAGGTGTTTTACTAATCCCGGAAATTGCCATGTCGATCTTACCAGTTTGCAGGCCAACCAATAAAGAATCAAAACTCATTGCCTTGATTTTTAACTTAACACCCATCTTTTTAGCAATTTTTTCGCCAAGCGTTATATCTGCTCCCATTACCTTTTCTTTCCCATTTACGTTTTTAGTGAACTCATATGGTGGATAATCAGGTTCAGTTCCTAACACCAAGGTCCCTTTTTGTTTGATTTTTTGTAGATAATTATCGCTACTAGTCGTTTTACTTGCTTGAACACTAGTTGTTGTCCAAATTATTCCCAAAAATATTACCGTCATTAAAAGTATTATTTTTCCCAGAGATCTTTTTTTAATCATCTTAATCATTCCTTTTCTAAAAAAACTTCTTGTTAAAATCCAAGAAGTTCTTTAAGACTAATATTTTTCTAAAATATTTTTTATTTTATTAATTGCTTCTTTTAACGCACTCATTTCAATTATTAATGGTGGTAATAATCTTAGAGTGTTTCCACGAGCTGAAAGCGTTAAAATTCCTTCTGATTGTAAGGCTGTAATTACTTCACTCACTGGAACATTTTGGTTTAAATGAATTCCAATCATGAAACCCTTTCCACTAATTCCATTAACGGAATGTAATGGCAAAATGTCTTGATTTAAAAGATTCCACAATTGACTTGATTTATCCTTAACTCCATCTAATAATTCTGGTGTTAATTGATCTAAAACAGCATTAGCTGATGCCATTACAACTTTGTTTCCCCCAAAAGTGTTTCCATGATCTCCTGGTTTAAAAGCTGCTGCCACTTTTTCTTTAGCTAACATTGCACCAACTGGTAATCCATTTGCTAATCCTTTTGCAACCGTAATAATATCTGGGCTTAAATCAAATTGTTCGAAAGCAAATTTAAAACCAGTCCGGCCCATTCCTGATTGAACTTCATCAATAATTAGAATGGTATTAGTTTCATGACACTTAGATTGTAATTTTTGGAGCCAATCATAACCGCCAACATTGACCCCGCCTTCACCTTGGACAACTTCTAAAATTACAGCAGCAATTTCGTCATTGATTAAGTTCAATGAATCGTCATCGTTATATTTACCAAAGCTAATTTCCGGAACTAATGGACTAAACCCCTCTTTAATGTGGGGATAGCCAGTGACTGATAAAGAACCATAAGTCCTCCCGTGAAAACCATTATCAAAAGCAACTAATTTTTGCTTTTGGGTGGCTTTATGAGCTAATTTAATTGCGGCTTCATTAGCTTCTGTTCCAGAATTACAAAAAAATGCTAAATAATTTGGTGGACAAAGTTTTTCAGCCACTTGTTCTGCTTTACTATTAAGATATAGATTTGATGTATGCCAAATATGATTCAGCTGTTCTTGAACTGCTGAATGAATCTTTTGATTACTATAGCCTAAATTACAAACCCCAATTCCACTTGTTAAATCAATATATTCTTTTCCATTAGAATCTAACAAATGATAATCGTGTCCATCTACAATTTCAATTGGGAATTGTTGGTAAGTATGAATTAATTTTGTCATGTTTACGCCTCCTATTTTACGATCATCGTTCCTGTTTTCATTAAATCATTTGTTATTGAAATTTGGTTAATACCATTTTTTAATGCTTCAAAAGCTGCCTTTACTTTTGGAATCATTCCGTTAGTCAACGTTTTATCATCAACTAACTGCTCTGCAAGTTTTCGATTTAACTGTTCAATCGGTTTGTTATCAACAAACACATTTGAAACGTCAGTTAAAAAAATTAATTTTTGTGCGTGTAATAACTCTGCTAATGCTGCTGCAGCAGTGTCAGCATTAACATTCAACATTTGGCCATTAGGATCAAATGCAATTGATGCACATAAGCCGACGGAATCGTTGGTTTTTTCTTTAATGTATTCAGCATCAATTTTATTTACGTTCCCAACTTCGCCATAAAGATGCTTATCAATATAATTTCCGAACATAAAACGATGCGATTGAGCATTTAACATTGTGCTTAGAATATGATGTTGCTGAAATTGTCGCTGGAGTTCTGGTTGAATAATATGAGTCAAAACATTATCGGTAATTGACATCATCTGGGGATTCGTAACTCTAATTCCATTAATTTTTTGGGGTTCTTGACCAATAAATTCACCACATTCAGAAATTAAATTACCACCACCATGGACTAAAATGATTGATTCCCCATTTGCCTGGAGTTGTTCAATATCATTAAAAAAACGCGGGTTCAATTTAGCAACCATATTGCCACCAATCTTAATTACAATCATCTTCATCACTCCTCATATGCCGAATTAATTTCGACATATTTATAGGTCAAATCACAACCCCAAGCAATTCCATCGTAATTACCTGTATTTAAATCTACCGTAATCTCGATATTATGGTTCTTTAAAGCTTTCCGAACTTGTTGAAGATCAATTGACTGTAATTTACTATGCTTAATAATTTCAATATTTTGAATCGAAATTGCTAGGTTATCTGGATCGATTTGGGCATCAGTTTGACCAATCGCTTGAACAATTCGTCCCCAATTAGCATCTTCTCCATTGATCATGGCTTTAATTAAATTTGAGCCAACAATTGCCTTCGCAACTTGATTCGCATCTGCTTGACTTTGAGCATTTTTAACAGTTGCTTCAATAAATTTAGAAGCTCCTTCACCATCTTTAGCCACCATTTTAGCCATTTCAGTAATCACAAACGTGAACGCATGGCTAAATTGTTCAAATTCTGAACTATCTTCCGTTAATTCATTATTTTGTGCCGCTCCATTGGCTAATGCAATTACCATGTCATTCGTTGACATACAACCATCAACCGTAATCTGATTAAATGAACTCACGATTTTAGAACTTAATAGCTTTTGCAATGTATTTTTGGCAATTTTTGCATCTGTTAAGATAAAACCTAGCGTGGTTCCCATGTTCGGGTGAATCATTCCTGATCCCTTTGCAAAACCAGTTATAATAACTGGTTTATTACCGATTTCGAGACTCACACAAATTTTTTTAGTTGTTGTATCAGTCGTAATAATTGCATCAGGAACTTTCAATGATTCAGATAATGTTAGGTTATCTAATCCGCTTTGAAATTTATCCATTTGAAGTTGTTTTCCAATGATTCCGGTAGAAGCGACCCCAACTAAATTTGAATCGATTTTTAATTTATTAGCAACTGCTTTCACTTCATTTTGAGAGTTTTTAATTCCTTGATCTCCAGTAAATGAATTAGCATTCCCACTGTTGATAACAAGAGCCTTCAATTGATGTCCTGCATTAATTTGATGCTTAGTTACTTGAACAGGTGCTGCTGGAAATTGGTTCTTTGTATAAACCCCTGCTGCTGAACATATCGAATCTGATACGATCCAACAAAAATCTAGTTGGTCACTTTTTTTAAAGCCAGCATGAATTGCATCTGCTTTGAAGCCTTTTGGCCATTGAAATTTAATTTCATTCATTTTTCTTCCCTCCTAAGGTAGGATTGGACTTAGTTCCAATCCCGTTGTCTCTTTAAACGAAAATAATTGATTAAAGTTTTGAATTGCTTGTCCTGCGGCACCCTTTATCATGTTATCAATAACACAACCCACTAATAAGTATTTAGTCACTGGATTGAACACTAATCCGATGTGACATTCATTCGTTCCCACGACATTTTTAATTGTTGGTAACTTATCGTTTAGTATCTTTATGAACGGACTATTTTTAAAAGTTTCTGCAAATTGATCCTGAATTTGTTCCTCAGAAACATCAGCTTTAACCTTCACATATATTGAACTCATGATTCCTCTATCAATTGGAACTAAAGTGGTCATAAATTGAATGTGGTCGATTTTTTTATTCCACTTTTTTAATAAAGCCATCACTTCTGGAATATGTTTATGCTGATTTGGTTTGTAAATTTGTAAATTATTTTGGGCTTGAATAAAATGTGAAGACTCTGTCAATTTTTTCCCAGCTCCTGACAGTCCAGACTTAGCATCAATTATGATGTTATCTAAATCAATTAGGTCATTTTGAACTAATGGTGCTAAACCTAATAAAACAGAAGTAGCATAGCATCCTGGATTAGCAACGTATTTCTTTCCCTGATTCTTCATTAAGTCAGCTAGGCCATAATATGACTGATCTAATTCTTCTTCTTCAGCAGCTGGTTTGGAATACCATTGTTGATATTGAGTGGCATCCTTTAAACGAAAGTCGCCTGAGAGGTCAATTACTGGAAATGATTTTTGCAAAAATGGTCGAGCTAGTTTAGATGTAACTCCTGCTGGCGTCGCAAAAAACAATGCATCATTGTGATCCATAATAACGTTTGAATCATATGGAAAAACAATTCCTTCGTCATAAGTGTATTGATCAGCCAATTCTTTTAATAAAGTTGGCTTTTGTAAATCATGTTTATAAAAATTGATTTGAGATACTTCAGGATGTTGTTTTAATAATCCATACAACACCATTCCCGCATATCCGGTAATTCCTACAATTGCAACTTTCATTTTTAGTCTGCCTCCCTAAATTTTTGGAATATACATCTTCCCGAGTGTTACAGCCATCATTGCTTTAATTCCATGTTTCCGGTTTTCTGCTTCATCAAATTGCCGAGCATATTTGCTATTGAAAACTTCATCTGTAATTTCCATCTCAGATAAACCATATTTTTCGAACATTTCTTGGCCAACTTCCGTTTTCGTATCATGAAATGCTGGTAAACAGTGCATTACAATTAACTTACCATCAATATTGCCAGTCATTTTTAAAGCCTTCATGTTAACTTGATACGGTTTTAATAAGTCGATTCTTTCTTTCCAATTATCTTCACCCATTGAAACCCAAACATCAGTTGTAACAACGTTGGCATCTTTTAAACCTTCTTGGAGATCAGAAGTTGTTTGAATTTTAGCACCACTTTGTTCAGCATATTTCTTAGCAATTTGAAGTACTTTATCTGATGGTAATAATGATTCTGGTCCAACAATTGCAACATCAACACCAACCATTGCACAACCTACTAACAAACTACTGGCTACGTTATTTCTACCGTCTCCCAAGTACGCTAACTTAAGGCCATCTAAAGTGCCAAAATTTTCTTTAATTGTCATCAAATCTGGAATCGTTTGAGTTGGATGCCAATCATCAGTTAACCCATTCCAAACGGGAACTCCAGAATATTCTACTAGTTCTTCAACATCAGATTGTTTATATCCCCGAAATTCAATTCCATCGTACATACTTCCCAAAACTTTAGCGGTATCAATAACAGATTCTTTATGAGCCAAATGAATATCGTTTTTACCAAGAAATACTGGATTAGCACCAAGTTCAAATGCCGCCGTGGTAAATGCTGATCTTGTTCTCGTGGAATTCTTTTCGAATAGTAATGCGATGTTTTTATCTTGCAAATATTTTGTTGGATTACCACTTTGCTTTTCGGCTTTTAAATGTAATCCAAAATCAACTAGGTAATTCATTTCAGCAGGTGTAAGGTCTGTTTCTGCTAAAATACTTTTCCCATAAAATTGATTACTAAAAAATTGATTATCTTTTTTCATAATAAAATCTCCCTTTATAATGGTTGAATTTCAAATGCCTGACTTTCTAGAACTGTTAATAAAGCCGCTAGAGTGTCTAATGAAGTAAATAGTGGAACTTCATTTTCAATTGCATCGAAACGCATTTCGTTATTTTTAAAACTATTTCTTTGATCATCGTTTACCGTATTCATTACAATTTGTAATCGTTGATCCTTTAAAGCCATCGTTACCTGTTCAGTTGTTAATGATGTTGTTGTAATATTGTTATCATTTAAATATCTTGCAGTTGAACTATCTCCACTAATTTGGAAGCCTAAAGTTCTAAAACGAACTGCCAAATCTAAACCTTCCTTTAAATCAGAATTGGAAAGTGATAAAAAGATAGTACCAATTTTAGGAATTTTAATTCCACTGGCTACGAATGCTTTATCCAAAGCTTTGGTAAATGTTCTGTCAGTCCCCATCACTTCTCCAGTTGATTTCATTTCTGGCCCTAATAGGTTAGCTACTCCTGGCAACTTACTAAAACTAAATACTGGTGCTTTTACTGAAACATGATTAGATTCTGGAACTAAGCCATCTTGATATCCCAAATCAGCTAATTTTTTATCTAAGATGACTTCTGTTGCTAATTGCGCCATCGAAATTCCTGTCACTTTGGATAAAAAGGGAACCGTTCTAGAAGCACGTGGATTAACTTCAATTACATAAGCTTTTTGATCATGAATAACGAATTGGACATTCATTAATCCAACAACATTTAACTCTTTTCCCAATGCAACAGCATCCTGAACGATTTGTTCCTTTACGTTAGAAAGCATGTTTTGAGGTGGGTAAACGCCCATTGAATCTCCAGAATGAACCCCGGCTCTTTCAATGTGTTCAATAATCCCTGGAATAATAACGTTCTTTCCATCACCAATAATATCAACTTCCGCCTCAGAACCAGTCAAGTAGGAATCAATTAAGACCGGATGGTCATTTGATACTTTCACCGCTCGATTCATGTAGTCTCGTAGTTCCTCATCAGAAACGATGATTTCCATCGCACGGCCACCTAAGACATATGAAGGCCGAATTAAAATTGGATAACCAACCTCATTTGCGGCTTGAACAGCACCATCAACAGTCGTAGCGGTTTTTCCATTTGGCTGTGGTAAGTTCAATTTATCAATTACTTCCCCAAATAGTTTTCGATCTTCACTTCTATTAATGTCTTCAAGCGTTGTTCCCAAAATTTTAATGCCCCGTTCTGCTAACGGTTTCGCCAAATTAATGGCGGTTTGTCCGCCGAATTGAACGATTACTCCTTCTGGTTTCTCAAGCTCAACTATGTTCAAAACATCTTCTAATGTTAATGGTTCAAAATATAATTTATCAGAAATTGAAAAATCAGTTGAAACAGTTTCCGGATTAGAATTCATAATAATGGACTCATAACCAGCTTTTTTCATCGCTTCAACACAATGAACCGTCGCATAATCAAATTCCACGCCCTGACCAATTCTAATTGGACCAGATCCAATAACTAAAATTGAAGGTTTTGAAGTAACTTGGGATTCATTATCGTTTTCATAAGTGCTGTAATAATAAGGCGTTTGTGATGTAAATTCACCAGCAACCGTATCAACCATTTTAAAAACTGGCGTAATATTTGCTTCTTCCCGAATTTGTTTAACTTCATCGGCTGATTGATGCCATAACTTGCCAATTGTGTTATCTAAAAAGCCATTTTGCTTAGCAACTTGTAAAATTGCATCAGTCTGGTTTTGCTGTAATTCCAGTTCAATTTCAATCAAATGTTGTAACTTATATAAGAAGAATTCATTGATTTGAGTAATTGAGTGAATCTGATTAACACTGATTTGTCTTCTTAATAATTCACAGATTACAAATAGTCTGTTATCTTTAGCTGGAACTAAGTCATTCAATAAAACCTTAGTATCAATCTTTGTTAGTGCATCATCAGCGACATAATCAAGACCGATTTCTAGTGAACGAACCGCCTTTAATAATGATTCTTCAAAGTTCCGTCCAATGGCCATCACTTCACCAGTGGCTTTCATTTGGGTCCCCAGATTATGATCACCATCAGGAAACTTATCAAATGGCCATCTGGGGATTTTAGTAACGATATAATCTAAAGCGGGTTCAAATTCTGCTAAAGTGGTTCCAGTAATTGGATTCTTAATTTCGTCTAATCCTAAACCAACCGCAATTTTCGCAGCTGTTTTAGCAATTGGATAACCAGTTGCTTTGGAAGCTAAAGCTGACGAACGTGAAACCCGTGGATTAACTTCAATAATGTAATATTGATCACTATATTGATCAAGAGCCATTTGAACATTACAACCGCCCTCAATTTTTAAAGCCCGAATAATCTTTAAGGCCGCATCCCGTAACATCTGATAATCACGATCTGATAATGTTTGAGTTGGTGAAACGACGATTGAATCTCCAGTATGAATTCCAACCGGATCAACGTTTTCCATTGATGCAACAATCAAAGCGTTATCCTTTGCATCTCGCATTACTTCAAATTCAATTTCTTTGAATCCAGCAATTGAACGTTCCACCAAAATTTGACTAACCGGGGATAGTTCTAATCCATTCAAAACAATTTCTTTGAATTCATCTTGGTCATGAGCAAAGCCGCCTCCTGTTCCACCCATTGTGTACGCTGGACGGATGACAACTGGGAAACCAACTTGTTTCACAAATTGATTTGCTTCATCTAAAGTGGTTGCAATCATTGATTCTGGAATTGGTTCATCGATTCGTTGCATTAATTGCTTGAATTGTTCCCGATCTTCAGCTTCTTCAATTGCATTTAATTTAGTTCCTAATAGTTCGATTTTTAATTCAGTTAAAATTCCTGAATCCGCTAATTCTTTAGCCATATTTAAACCAGTTTGACCACCCAAAGTAGGTAAAATCGCATCTGGCAATTCTTTTCTGATAATTTTAGAAACAAATGCTAAGGTCAACGGTTCAATAAAAACCTTATCCGCAATTTCTTTATCAGTCATGATAGTTGCTGGATTCGAGTTAACCAAAATAACTTCATAACCTGCTTCGCGAAGTGCTAAACATGCTTGCGATCCTGAATAATCAAACTCAGCTGCTTGCCCAATTATGATTGGACCGGAGCCAATCACTAATATCTTTTTAATATCAGTTCTTTTTGGCATTAGAACATCCCTTCTTTCTTTTCATCCTGACAAATCTGAATAAAACGAGCAAAAAGATGTTGCGCATCGTGGGGACCAGGAGAGGCATCTGGATGAAATTGAACTGAAAAAGCATTTTTGTCCTTCAGACGAACGCCTTCTACAACGTGATCATTAATTTCTTGATGAGTCACAATTAAATTAGTCGTATCAAGAGATTGTAAATCAACTGCATATCCATGATTTTGAGAAGTAAAGTTGCAATTGGTCTTGCCAACTTCACTAACCGCATGATTAAATCCCCGATGACCAAATTTCATTTTGTATGTTTTGGCTCCATTTGCTAAGGCAAATAATTGATGGCCTAAACAAATTCCCATTAATGGATAATGTTCCTGTAATTGTTTAATGGTTGGTAATGCAAATTGATATTGCATTGGATCTCCAGGACCATTAGATAATAAAATGCCATCTGGATGACATTCCATTATTTCATCTGCACTCGTTTTTCCTGGAAAAACAATTACGTTCGCTCCGTGTTGACTTAAGTTCTTTACGATTGATTCTTTTAATCCAAAATCTAGCAAAGCAATCTTAACGCCATCTTGAGGGACTTGATAAACAGCCTTCGTTGCCGCTTGATTTGCTTTGGCTTCTAAAATTGGTAAATATGTTTTATTAAATTGTTCTTTGATCCACTCACTGTTCAAATCACTAACGATTACAGCTGGCATGGATCCTTCGTCACGAATTTCCTTCGTTAACTTTCTTGTGTCGATTCCACTAATTCCTGGTAAATCCTCTTGTTCTGCATATTGTTCTAATGTCATAACAGAACGATAATTGCTTGGATGCTTAGCTAATTCATGGACAATAATAGCGTCTACAGCGGGATGAATACTTTCTGAATCATCCTTATTAATGCCATAATTACCAATTAATGGATATGTAAAAACCATCGATTGTCCGTAATAGCTAGGGTCAGTGATCGTCTCTTGATAACCAGTCATTCCAGTACTAAAAACTACTTCTGTGTAAACATCTTTAGTAGAACCGAAACCGTTACCAGGATACACTGAGCCATTAGCAAGCACTAAATAGCGTTTCATTGTAATCCTCCTAATGTTATTAAGATCAATTGCAATTAAATACTTTTAAGTTACCCACTCATTACGTCTAATCAATGGTTCATTTAAATTGCAAATTAATTAAATTCTAATTGTTTTAATGATCGATCATACCTCACTTAAGTGTTAAATCATTTTAGATAAAAATTCTTGAGCTGACTTTGTTTTTGGACGTTCAAAGAATTCTGCCGGCGTTGCTTTTTCTTTGATCGTGCCATCATTCATGTACCAAATTTGGTTCGAAACTTGTTTTGCAAATTCCATTTCATGGGTAACGATAATCATCGTCATCTTTTCTTGAGCTAACTTTTTCATTACCTTTAGAACTTCTCCAACCATTTGGGGATCCAAAGCAGAAGTTGGTTCATCGAACAACATTACTTCTGGATGCATGGCTAACGCTCTAACAATGGCAATCCGTTGAGCTTGTCCACCAGATAAGCTACTAGGATAAACATTCGCCTTATCTTCTAGCCCAACTGTTTTTAACAATTGCATTGCTTCATCTTCAGCCTTTTGTTTTGACATCTTTTTTACTTTAATTGGGGCCAAAGTGATGTTTTCTAAAACCGTTTTATTATTGAAGAGGTTAAAGCTTTGAAAAACCATTCCCATCTTGCTTCTTAACTTGATCAATTCTTTTTTGGAACTATGAGTTAAATCATCACCGTTCAATAGTACCTTGCCAGAAGTTGGCGCCCCTAACATGTTCAAGCACCGAATAAAAGTACTTTTTCCAACCCCAGAAGGACCGATTAGCGAAATTACATCACCATTATTAACGGTGGCATTAACATCTTTAAAAATCACATGATTTTTGAATTCTTTGGTTAAATTTTCAATTTTAATTAGTGCTGTCATGATTCATCTTCCCTTCTGCAAACTTCATCAATCTTGATAAAATAAATGTAACGATGAAGTAAATCACCATAATTACGGCAATTGGTGCGACTCCTTGGTAAGTGTTAGATTGAACGATTCTCATTTGATACATTAGTTCGCCAACTCCAATCGTAGATACTAATGAACTATCCTTGATCAAAGTAATAAATTCATTTCCTAATGCAGGCCAAATGTTCTTAAACGCTTGTGGTAAAATAATCGATTGCATCGTTTGAACTGGAGAAAGCCCTAATGATAAAGCCGCTTCATCTTGACCCTTATCAATCGAAGTAATTCCACCTCTAATAATTTCAGCAACGTAAGCTCCAGAGTTGATCCCAATTGCCAACGTCCCAGCCGTCAATGCAGAAACATTAACGATTGCTCCTAATCCAAAGTACATAAACATAATTTGAACTAATGAAGGGGTCCCCCGAATAAATTCGATGTAAACAACGGCAATCGCATGAAGGAACCAGTTGTGACTTAGTCTCATTAAGGCTAAGAGAACTCCTAAGATAATCCCAATGATGACCCCAAAGATAGAAATAATTAAGGTATATTTCAATCCCTTTAAGAACAATCCTTTATATTGCCACATTTGTGCTAAAACAGATTGTTGTTTTTTGTTGTTAGGCATTTCTTTGATTGCAGTTGGAATATATTTATTTACGTATAAATTATTCTTTTGAACATTTGCAACCGTTTTGTTAGCGGAGTTCACCAATGATTGTGCACCCTTATGAAAGGCAATCATATTATTAGAATCACCATCTTTTAACCCAGATGGAATGGTTGCTAAACCAGGATTATGGTTAGCATAAGCCTTAGCAACCGCGGTGTTCATTGCGACAGCCTTTACTTTATTTGCCTTCAACGCAATGATTAAGTCATCATTGCTTTCAATTCCGTCTAATTTAGATGACTTCATATCACCCTTTACAACATCATATTGAACAGAACCTAACTGAGCCCCTACTGTTGAATGGGCTAAGTCCTTATATGAATGAATTTTATCTTGATCTGATTTATTAATGATAAAACTCAATCCTGATTTGTAGTAAGTGTTACTAAAGTCAGTGCTCTTAGCTCTTTCAGGTGTTTTGTTAAGCCCTGCAATAACCATGTCAACTTTACCAGTATCTAGAGCAACTAAGAGGGAATCAAATCCCATGTTCTTGATTTTTAACTTAACTCCCATGTCTTTAGCAACTTGTTTTCCTAATTCAATATCGGAACCATAAGTTTTACCACCCTTACTAAATTCATAAGGAGGATAATCAGGTGCTGTTCCCATCACTAATGTTCCCTTTTTCTTGATGTTTTGTAGATAATGGTCGGTAGTTTTAGCATTAGCTGATGGCGTCGTAGCAAATGCGATTCCTAATACGGATACAAAAACCGCTAATAACATCATTAATTTATGTTTCATGTTATTCATTTATTTCGTCCCCTTTAGACAATTCTTCTTTCGCAACTTTAATTTGATGGTTAACGGAAGCAAATCCAGTTCCACCAAACGATGTTCGTCTTTCAACTGCAACTTCTGGTTTTAAATCATTATAAACATCATCTTCAATCAGTTCTGAGTATTGTTTCATTTCAGATAAACTCAAATCTTGCAAGTTAATCTGCTTAACAATACAATCATAAACCATTTTCCCAACGATTCCATGGGCTTCTCTAAATGGCATTCCTTTCGTAGCAAGGTAATCTGCTAATTCAGTAGCATTTGAAAAATCATTAGTTGTAGCATCATACATATTTTCTTTTTTAATCGTGATTCCTTGAATCATGTGAGTAAAGATTTTTAACGTTGGAATAATTGTTTTATAAGTATCAAAAACACCTTCCTTGTCTTCTTGGAGATCTTTATTATAGGCTAATGGTAATGATTTCATCGTACTTAACAATCCGGTTAAATGACCGTAGATCCGACCAACTTTCCCCCGAATCAATTCGGCCATATCTGGATTTTTCTTTTGGGGCATGATTGAACTTCCGGTCGTATAAGCATCACTAATTTCAATATAATTGAACTCATAACTAGCCCACATACTGATTTCTTCACAGAACCGGGAAAGATGCAACATCATGATTGAGGAATTGCTGAGAAATTCAATTGCAAAATCCCGATCCGAAACAGCATCCAATGAGTTCGCATAAACTTCATCAAAGCCTAATTCTTTTGCTGTCATATGACGATCGATCGGAAAGGTTGTTCCTGCTAAAGCAGCTGCACCTAATGGTGAAATATCAGTATGCTTTTGGTTAAATTCGAACCGTTCATAATCCCGTTTGAACATTTGGTAATAAGCCATCAAGTAATGCCCGTATGAAATGGGTTGAGCATGTTGGAGATGAGTATAACCTGGCATAATCGTTTCAACATTATCTTCAGCTAATTGAACTAACGTTGTCATCAAAGCGTTTAACAATTTCAAAACTTCAGGTAACCGATTCTTCAAGTAAAGATGGAAATCAACTGCCACTTGGTCATTTCTTGAACGAGCCGTGTGTAGCTTTCCAGCAACTGGACCAATCTTTTCTGTCAAGATACTTTCAATGTTCATATGAATATCTTCATTACTAACATCAAATTTCAATTGACCATTTTGAAGTTCGTTTTGAATTTCTAATAATCCTTCTTCGATTTGTTTAGCATCATCTTCACTAATAATTTTAGTTTTAGCTAACATGTGAAGATGGGCTAACGAACCAGCAATATCTTCGGCAGCCATTTGTTGATCAAAATAAATTGAAGCCCCAAATTGATCAACTTCCTTACTTGTTGGGGTTTGAAACCGGCCACCCCAAAGTTTTTTATTTGTCATCTTTTTTCTCCTTGCTTGCAACTTTCACGTGTTCTTTTTCTTTTGCATTTTGTTTATTGATACTATCAACTAATGCATGTTGATGATTCTTCATTTGCACTTGAGAATAAACAGTTGTTGGTAAGCTCCATAACTTAATGAATCCTGCTGAAGCTAATTGGTCGAATGAATCAGCAGAAGTATAAGTTGCTAAATCATCATCGTAAAGGGAGTTATTTGACTTTCTACCAAGTACAATAATGTTCCCCTTGAATAACTTCAATTTAATCGTTCCACTAACAACCTGTTGAGTACTATCAACGAATTGTTGAAGAGCGGTCATCAATGGTGAGAACCACAAAGCGTCGTATACTAATTCACTCATCTTTTTATCAATGATTGGTTTGAAGTGAGCAACATCTTTTTCTAATGTTAAATCTTCTAATTCTTCGTGGGCCTTAAGTAAAACAAAAGCAGCTGGGGTTTCGTAAACTTCTCTTGATTTGATTCCAACTAACCGGTTTTCGATGTGGTCAATTCTACCAATGCCATGTTTTCCAGCAATGACGTTCAAGGTTTGAATGATTTCTTTAAATGACATTGCCTTACCATCTAAAGTAGTCGGGATTCCTTTTTCAAAGTTCAATTCAACGATCGTTGGAGTATCTGGGGTCTTTTCCAACGGGTTGGTGATTGCAAAGGCATCTTCTGGAGCTGGGTTCCAAGGATTTTCAAGAACCCCACATTCGTTTGCTCTTCCCCAAATGTTAGCATCGATTGAGTATGGTGAATCTAAATCAATTGGAATTGGAATGTTGTTATCCTTAGCGTATTCGATTTCTTCTTCTCTGGACCAGTGCCAATCTCTAACGGGAGTTAGAACTTCTAAACTTGGATCAAGATTTTTAACAGCTGTTTCAAATCTAACTTGGTCATTTCCTTTTCCAGTACAACCATGAGCAACAGCTACGGCACCTTCTTGATGAGCAACTTGAACTAATTTCTTACTGATCAATGGTCTTGATAATGCGGAAACACAAGGATAAGCATCTTCGTACATTAAGTTCCCTTTTAAAGCATAAGTAAGGTAATCATCAGCAAATTCATCTAGACCATCAATCATGTAGCACTTAGATGCCCCTACCTTCAAAGCTTTATCCTTAACCTTCTTTAAATCTTTTCCTTCACCAACATTGATACAACAAGCAATTACGTCGTATCCCTTGTTACTTAACCATGCCACTGCAACTGATGTGTCTAAACCGCCTGAATATGCTAATACTACTTTTTGTTTTGTCATTTTAATCATCCTTTTCTTTTCTAATGTTTATTATCTAATTTAACTAATTTAATTTTTATTCATAACGCTTTACTTACTTCGCATTGTGAATTCCTCCTTGTGTATAAAAAAAGTCCTCTTGGAATAAATTCCAAGAGGACGAAATAATCGTGGTGCCACCTCATTTTCTAATGTTCTCGCGAACACTAGCTCATTAAGTTAATAACTTAAGCTGTAACGTTGCTAACGCTTACCACTACTCATTTCGTGGCGAACTCCCCAGGACGAACGATTTAACGGATAAGGCTTTCAGCGGGTCACCTTAATCTCTGTTAGTGTTAAATCTTATAAACTGGTTCATCGTTTATTATATTATTTTCCAGGAAACAAAAAATCGTCCCCTTGGAATAAATTCCAAGAGGACGATTTCATCGCGGTGCCACCTCATTTTCTAATCCCTTCGCAAAGATTAGCTCATCAAGTCTAAAACTTGAGTGATAACGGAACCACCGATTATTTCTTAAAAACTCGAAACAATGACTCACAGGCACGATCTAGTCATCTATCATATTCCAATCTCACATTTCTTGGAACTTTCTGTGAATGACGCGCAACTAGAATTCCTGCTCAACATCTTATATTTTTGGATTGACATAATCATAACCCATTAAAAAAAATAATGCAACCTTTTTTTATAATCTATCTCCAGTTCCAAATTTAACATGGGATAAATTAATGGCTTGTTTAATCAAACTACTATTCAACAACTTACTTCTATTAGTAACTTCATTCGCTGTTTTGATCGATTCTGTTGTTAGTAGATCAGTTAATTTTTGGCCATCTAAATTCTTTGCCTTTTTATCAATTGATAGAATTCTTTGAATCGCATATGACTGACAATCTTCTCGATAATGATTAATTTCACTAATAAAATCATGATAATGAGGTTCAACAATTGCTGAAATCGTTTTATATAACCAATAAGCGCTATCCAATGAAACTTCTTTCCCTGCAACTTTGTAATTAGCAGGAACATCATCGATGTTAGCATAAAAAGGAACGTATGGACTGTAAGCTAAGAATCCTAAAGCAACCCATTCAATTGCTGCATACTTAGGCTCCACATCATTTCTAATTTGTAAAATATGAGAAATTTGATTTCTGTCTAAAGCAATTGGCCGGTAAGTTGGTGTTTCAAATTCTTTAGGATTCGTGAACGGATCATATGGTGTTTGTTGATAATGAGATGAAAGATAGTATTCAACATCATCAATCGTTAGTTTGCGGTTTGCCCGTTGAATAAATGGTAAATTTTGACTAGTTGGTTCTTGTTCACCACCGGGGGTAAACAATTTTTGACCATACCATACACGCGGTGTATTGTAATGAGCATCATCTTCAGTATGGGTACCAACAATATTTCTAAAGTTAAAGTGTTTCGAATCTAAATTCAAATGATGTTCATCAACAAATGATTTTAAATCAGCAGAGTACATAAAGTTATCAGGATCATCAAAATCAACATTTTGGATACTGATTTGGTTGGCAATTACTGCATAAGCATCATCTGGAATTCTTTGCGCTACCCAATGATGACCACCAGCAGTTTCAAGATACCAAATTTCATCTTTGTCAGAAAAAGAAATCCCGTTGCTTTGGCCAGTTCCGTATTTTTCAATTAAAGATCCTAAGCGTTTTACCCCTTCACGAGCACTATTAATGTATGGTAGTACAATCGTTAACATACTATCTTCATTAATTCCATCCGTAACTAAGGGATCATAACCCAGAAAACGTTGGTTACTATATGTGGTTTCTGTTGAACTCATAGCAACGTTTTTTTCATTAATTCCAGCTTCTTCATAAAATGGATGTTGAATTGGATCTGGTTCACAGGTATATCGATAAGCATGCGTTGGTAAAGGAATCTTCACCCCTGTTTCTTGTGAAACATATATATTATCTTTACTATCTGAAGCTTTTCTAACCTGAAAAGTCTTCGGTCCAATTGGTTCATATCCATCTTCATTTCTAGCAATAATGGTCGAACCATCAAAACTAGCATCTTTTCCAACTAAAATTGATGTACATGATAATTCTTTTCTCATTTTTATCACCCCTACTACTAATTATTATGCTCTTTTATAACTATTAATTCACTTAAAAGTGCTTTTAACTGAAGTTGATCATTAAATCATTTATACTAATCAATACTAAGTAAATGAAAGGATGGATAACTTTGAGCAAACTACTATCACCGATTGATATTGCACAATTGCACCTAAAGAATCATGTTGTTATGTCTCCAATGTGTACATATCAAGTAACTAAAGAAGATGGAATTCCAGAAGCATTTCACTTCGTCCATTATGGAGCACGGGCGATCAGTGAAGTTGGCATGATCATAACAGAATCCACAGCAGTTGATCCAAATGGGAGAATTTCAAAAAATGATTTAGGTTTATGGTCAGATAAACAAGTTCCTGAATTTACCAAATTAGTTTCAAGCCTTCATCATTTTGGAACTAAAGTTGGTATTCAACTTAACCATGCCGGACGAAAAGCAGAAAATGCCCAACAGCCAGTTGCGCCAAGTGCAATTTCTTATAGTGATAAATACAAACAACCCCAGGAACTAACGATTGATCAAATTAATACTATTCGTGATGAATTTATAACTGCTGCTAAGCGAGCTCAAGCTACTGGAGCAGATATGATTGAAATTCATGGTGCTCATGGATATTTATTAGATCAATTCATGTCAAAGTTAACTAATCATCGAACCGATGATTATGGAGGAACTTTAAAAAATCGTTATCGTTTAATGCATGAAATCATCACTGCAATTCGTAAATTTTATTCTGGTTCATTATGGGTAAGACTATCATTAACTGACTATGATGAAACAGGAATTCAAAATACAATTGAAGATTGGCAACAAATTGGTAAATGGTTGGAAATGGATGGTGTCGACTTGATTGATGTTTCAACAGGTGGATTAATTGATAGTAAACCAAATATTCCAGTTTATGATGGCTATCAAACCCCATTTGCAACTAAAATGAAAAAAGCTGTCAAGATCCCCGTTTCAACAGTCGGCTTACTTGATAATCCAGGTCTATGTGAATCCATTTTACAAAATAATCAAGCCGATTTAATCCTTGAAGGACGCGCCTTTTTAAGAAATACGAACTGGTTAAGTGATGCTGCTCATGAGTTACATGATCATAATTTCAAAGCATTTAATGAATCATATCAACGAGGACAAAAATGGTAGAAATAAACGGGATTGAATTGGCTCAGGCAATTCAAAAACAAAACAGAAAAAAATTTAGCCAATTTCAAATTGTCAACATTGATATTAGAGAACTCAATAATGAACCAGAGCTAATAATAGAAATTCAAAATAAATTAAATCAAAAAATTGAGCAACTAATTTTAATTGCTGAACGTCAAGAAACAAATCGACACAATGTTCATTTAACCCTCTTTAATGATCAAAAGATTTTCTCCGAAACATATAAAACAGCACGTGGAAATTATGTTAATGCAAATCATCAATTAGCTGAACGATTAAAACATACAAATTTAGTTCCCGAAAATTTATATGTTATTCAAGATGCTGATGGGCGTCCTGGAATTGATTTCATTAAAATTGATAGTTTTATAGATGCTTTAAATACGCTAATGCTAATTAGTGAATTGTTCCAATCAATCATCGAAAAAATGAACTAATATCTGACCTCTTCTAGTCTGTGAAGAGGTCTTTTTAGATTAAAAATTGGATTTAACTTAAATGAACCTTAATTTAAATTAGCCCTTTTCTAAATATGATAAACATTCCCTTATAAACGGCTTAAACTGCTTTTAATGAATCTTTTTTTCAAATATACTGTTTGTAATTCATAGGAATCAACTATGAATACAAAATCAAAAATTTAAATTTAACAAAGAAAAGGAAGATTCAATTATGAAAAAATCAACAAAACAAATTTTATCAACGATCGTTTTAGGAGCATCCCTCTTCGGATTCTTCACTACTCCAAATGATTCAACAAACTCAACTACTGCCAATGCAGCCACTACCAAACAACACGGTAAACCTAAAGACAAGCCAAAAGGGAAACCTAAAGGTAAGCCCAAAGGCAAGATGCCAGCCAAACATGCAAAACACTAAAAGTGTTTAATGTTCGTTTGAAAGGATGGATTAAAATGAAAATATTTCGTAAAAAAACATTAGCAACCGTTTTACTTAGCACGACATTATTAGGTTTTACAACCATGTCAACTAGTGATCTAGATCAAATGATTGCTAACGCTGCTACAATTACTGCTAAATCAAATCAAGATGGTAATGTTCCTGCTAAACCAAGTGGCAGTGGTAATTCTAGTGCTAGCAGCGCTAAACTGTCTGGTTCTAAAACAATTTCTAAAAAGAAAACGCTAAGTTATACTAAAGCTAGTTCCAAAAAGGATAACCAATCAGCTATCTATGTTAAAAAAGGTGGTAATCTAACCACTAATAAGGTTACCGTTAACAAAACTGGTAATACCACAAGTGAAGATAACAGTAATTTTTACGGTCAAAATGCAGGAATCCTGACCACCAAAAATGGTAAGACAACCCTTAATAACCTAACTGAGACTACAAATGCTAATGGTGCAAATGGTGTCTTCTCAACTGGTAGTAATGCGACCGTTAAAATTAACAAGGCTAACATCAATACTTACAAAAATTCTTCTCGAGGCTTAGATGCAACCCAAAAAGGAACCATTATTGCTAATGACACTAATATCACCACTCGTGGAAGCCATTCTGCTACCTTAGCTAATGATCGTGGTGGTGGTACCGTTAAATTAACTAAGGGAACTCTCAAAACAGCTGGTGACGGTTCTCCAATCGTCTACTCTACAGGTAATATTAGTATCGATAATGTTACTGGAAACGCAACTGGAGCTGAAGCAGCCGTTATTGAAGGAGCAAACAGTATTTCTTCAACTGATTCTAATTTAACTGGAAATAAAAATAACGGTGTTATGCTCTACCAAAGTATGTCCGGTGATGCTGAAGAAGGAACTGCCAACTTTAGTATGAATGGTGGTAGTTTAACCTCTAATGCCAAAGATGGTTCAAAGGGAACTACTAATAACACCGGCGCCCTCTTTTATGTAACAAATACAAAGGCAAACATTAGTTTAAACAATGTTAAACTAAATAACGCATCTGATACTTTAATTCGCCTTGCTAGTGATCGTTGGGGAACTAGTGGTAAAAATGGTGGAGACCTAACTTTCACTGCAACAGGTCAAACTTTAAACGGGAACGTCTTAGTTGATAAAAACAGCTCATTAAACTTGAAATTAACTAATAATACTACTCTAAACGGTAGTATCAACAGCGATAATACTTCAGGTACTTCCAACCTAACCCTTGACAGTACAAGTAAGTGGAATGTCACAAAGACATCATACTTATCTGCTTTCAATGGTTCTCAAAGTTCAATTAATAACATTTCTTCCAATGGGCATAATGTTTACTACGATAAATCAAACAGTGCTAACTCATGGTTGAACGGTAAAACTTACACCCTTAGCGGAGGTGGTCAATTAATCGCTAAATAATAAATCTCATCTTCCAAATCTCATAAATATAATCTCTCAAAAATAGTTCCACCTTATAAGGTGGAACTATTTTTTTGTAATATAATTAAATTTTTCATATAATTAATTTTATGATATAAATATATATTTACCTTCCTATAAAGAGGTGGTTCAATGAAAAAAAACGGTATATATATGTTCTTATTATGCTTGTCTTTTATATTTTGTTTATTCGCTTTTTCAAGTTCGGTTCATGCTGATAATATAACAACAAATAATCGGACTGAACAAGTAAATAACAATTCGGATTCAAACAATAATGACGGTTCAGTTACTGATGATAATAGTAACAATCAGACTGAAAATGATCCCAATAATAAATCAGAAAATAGTAATTCTATCTCTACTAACAATTCAAATAGTGCTACTAATAATGAAAATGGGACAGACTATAATAATACTAGTGATTCTACTACTAGTAATGAAAATAATAGTCCTAACCAAGATCAAAACAATCTCACTAATAGTTCAAGTAGTAGTGATAGCATTAACAATAATTCCAGTTCAGATAATAACAACCCTAGTAACTCTAATAATGTGAACGGAAATGTAGCAACTGGAACCGATTTAGGTGATCAATATATTTCTACCGTAAAGTTAACCGATGAAAATGGCAACAGTACTAACAACAATACTTATACCTTTTACAGTGATATAAAAGCTAATATAACCTTTAACATTCAAAATCGACAAGTGCATGCTGGTGACTATCTGACTATCCATCTCCCTAGTGTTTTTAAGTTCCACAGTCTCAATAGTTTTGTTCTTAAACCATGGCATGGAAGTTCAGTATCAATTGCCACAGCATATCCGGGAGAAAATAATACTCTAAAAGTCGTTTTCAATAATAATGTTAATGATATGCAAAATATTTCTGGAGAAATCAATCTTTGGATCAATTGGGTAGATTCAATTAAAAACCAATCTATAACCAATCCAATTAATACTAATTGGGGTCATGGAATCACCATTCCAGTTAATTATGGTGGTAACGGTTCTCCTGCGAATACTAGACCTGTTACCAAATGGACAACTAACCCTTCTAGCAGAAGTATTACTTGGAACGTTATCTTAGATGGTAATAATATTAAGATTGATAATGCTAAGTTTATAGATGTTTTAGGTTCAAATGAACTCGTAAATTATAATGAACCAATTACAATTGGTGATGTTAATTATGATAGTAATGGTAATTTTAGTTATGCTACTAACGTTCATAATATCAACGTAACCAAAAACCTAAAAGGTTTTGAATATGACTTTCCTAGTGAGCTTAATCATCCTGTTATTATCACGTATACAGTTGACTTAATCGATAATGGTCAACAAGAACACTATACAAACGGGGGTTCATTGAGTGGTTCTAACATTAACACCGTCCCAATCGATGCTAGTACAGTCGTAAGTAGTGGAAACGGGAACGCTGGTGGCAATGTTGCTTTTACCAATGTTAAGGTCATAAAAAAATGGGATGATAACAATAATAGTGCTAATGAGCGTCCTAGTAATATCACTATAAAGTTATTAGCTAACGGCCAAATTGTTCAAACACAGATTATTGCTGGTAATACTGATACCTGGAGTTATGATTTTACAAACTTAGTTAAAACAGATTCAACTGGGAAAACCATTAACTACTCGATCGATGAAGTAAATGTTCCTAACTATACAAAACAAATCGATGGATATACTATTAAAAATACTTATAGTCCTGGTGGTACCCCTGTTAATCCGGTGAACCCAGTCAATCCAGTTACTCCTGTTAATCCGGTCAATCCTATTACGCCTGTTAATCCAATTAACCCAATCATACCTGTTAACCCGGTAATTCCAGTAAATCCGATCAACCCGATAATTCCGGTTGATCCTACACCGGTAAAACCCGTTTATCCGATAATTCCAGTTAACCCAAATCATCATGTTATTCCTGCTGACCATAATAATAACAAAAAGAAACATAAACCAAATAATCCTAATACTACTAATAAATTAACTAATAAAAAAAATGTTGTTCCTACAACATTCAACCATAAACAAAATAATTCAAATCATTCTGACTCATCAGAAAAAACTAATAAAACACATCAATTAGCTCAAACTGGTGAACAAAATGATTTATTAGTTCAGATTATTGGAATGATATTATTATTAATTGATTTAGCAATTATTATGGTTACTAAAAAAGACAATAAGAATATATTCAAAAAAGGACTGTGAAATAAGTTCCTAAAAAATGACAATTACCAAAAATATTTTGGTGATTGTCATTTTTTGTAAATATTTATAATGATTAGTAGCTTACAATACCAATTTTTTATATTCATTGCCATTAATACGATGACAGTTTCTTTTTTCACCTTATCAATTTCACGAACTGAGAAAAAATTGAAACGTAACCTGCATCTGTTAAACGTATTTACCCTAAAGTACAATCGGTACTTTGTTTCTTTAAGAATGGAATTAACGTTCTAGTATCAGTGGGACTTTGAAAAATATCATAATTAGTTATGAATTAATTATTAGTAGCGATTTGTAGATTATAAGCTGTTTTTAGTTGCCAATTTAACATGGAATCTTATTTAACTCGCATAAAAGTTACATCGTGATTGATTTTAGAATAACTATTACGTGAACCATAAGTTTGGTACTGCTTTTGATGTGATTGAAACTTATCATGATGGAAACCTAAGTTTCTTTTAATTGATTTAATTTTTCAACGTTTACGTTTATCAGGGTTGGTACTGATTAAAGAATTATTTTGAATTTGATCGTTCAATTATCCTAACTTAATTTCTATCATAATGATAATTTTATCTAACATCTCTAAATCAATGAACCTGCCTGGTTCCCAATAATAGTTGCCCTAACCATTTCATTGTTTTTACCTGGTTAGCACGGTATCTTCAGTATTTGGTTCATTTTTAATTTTAAAAGTAATCATCCCATAAGTATTTCTTTTGATCGTGTATTCATCATTATCTTTAGCATCTTCAATCTTCACTCTAACTTGGGATAAGCGTGGTAATGAAAAGATGTTTTCAGCAACTGGGAGAATAAGCAATTGCTGGATTATCATCATTTAAAATATCCTTAGCAATATATTCTGATTCGAACCATGCTGTAGGAGTTAATTTTAGTACATGTTCCAAATATATTATCACCTTCTCTAAGGAAACTTTTTTACTAGCTAATGCTAATCATGGCACCGTGCCAAGTTGCATGTCCACTACCTAACATCATTACATCATATTTTTTCATCCTAACTCTCATCTTTTTATTTAATATCCTCATATCATTGGGGATATATAAAATATCGGGAAATATTACAACATTTACGATTTGACTTAACATTATTTTAATTTTATTGATATAGTTAATAAAAAAGAGCACTCAAAGAGTGCTCTTTTTTCCCCAAAATTGATACTGATGTTAATCTTCCTCAAAAATGTAATAGTCATATCAATGTGCTATACATCATTTTAATGACCATCATGATAATCATCAATCTAACTTTAATAATATCATTAAAATAATGATTTCTCAAAATTAATATAAATAAAATTAAACATCATAAAAATGTAACTTGTTACATGATACAAGTTATATGTAACAATCATTTCATTAGACTTATTTAAAAAACAATTCAAATTATTGAACAATAAAAAACCACTTTTTCAAATTGAAAAAGTGGTTAATGTATTTTGATTTTTTATTGATGAATCGTATATTTATTTCGTTTATTTGAAACATTTGGCGTATGACTGATGCTTTGGAAAATTGCCAAAACAATCATTAAGATGATTAATAATAACCCAAACATTCCAATTCCAGGAGCAATTCCACCTAATGGAGAAAAACCACCTAAGAAGTTAACAACTGTTGGTGAGAAAGCAGTTCCGATATTAGCACCAACCAACAAAATTGAATTAGCAAGGGCATTAGATCCCTTAGGAGCTGCAACTTCCATCAAGTTGAATAAGTAGTTTCCAGCTAATGGAAAGGCACATCCAATGATCATAACAGAGACGATCAACATTGGGAAAGTCGTTGCATAGTTCATTAAAATCGTTCCAACGGCTAAGAAAACCACTCCCAATGTAAAGACAAATCGTTTAATCACATCGTAAATCTTACCAAACATAAAGCCCATTACCATACTAGTTAAGGTAAAAATAGTAATAACGAAACTAGCATCAGTAGCGGAACCCATCTTGTTGCCAACCACAATGGATGGGGTCAAAATACTTACAATAGCCATTCCCATGGTTAAAATCCCACAGAAGATTCCAGCAGCAATGACTTTAAAATTAACCTTTGGTTTGGCAGCATCTTGTGGTTCAGCTTGGGATACTTGAGTTGCGGCATCATCAGTAAATGGTGGCACTACGAACCAGAACAATGCTAAGACAGCAAAAATTGCTGCGTATGACAAGAATGAAAATTGCCAACTGATGTTCAACATGAATCCAATTGAAAGGTTCATAATACATAAACCAATTTGTTCAAATGAACTCCGGTTTCCCAGCATTTGGGAACGATCATCACCGCTATAGAACAAGTTAACCATCGTAATCGCTAACGAGTTCAAGAGACCAATTCCAATCCCGAAGACGATCCGAGAAAGCAATATGATCCAAAGATTAGGAATGAACGATGGGATGATCCCTGAAATCCCCATGATCAATAGTCCTAATCCAATACAGTTCTTCATGCCCAATTTACGTGAAATCGATGCAGAGAACAATAAAACAATAAATGCCGGTATTTGTTGAATGGTAGCAATCGTATCAACTAATGAAGAAGGGTAATTTGAAAAAGTCTTCTCCATCGCGGGTAACGCCGGCGAAATTGCAGTACCAACAGTAATAACTAATGATACTGCAAGAATTGAAAATCGATGGAACAACGTTTTAGCGTTCCAACTATTCTTATCTTTAGCCATGTCTTACAACTCCTATTGTGAATTTATTAACACTCAATCATTATTGTACTACCAGTCTTAAGATTATGTTAATATTTTGCTTTAAATCGCTAGAGTTTGTGAGTAGAAAATAGTTCAGAAACGTTTTCAATTCTCCCAACCATTTTTGAAAACTTATTAACTTGATTACATATAATAATTTAATCCATCAAGACGGATATAAGTATTTAAATTAATGCTATTATTATTTTAGAGCTAACATTTTAATCTTTATTAGATTTGATATTTAAGCATGTATTAACATTTTGGTTTATAATTTTTTAATTCTTTTATCATTTATACAAAAGAGCTCTCCTCTATTTTATTAGCAGAGAGCTCTTTTTACATTCTATTATCACCGACCTGGGAAAAACTCATCAATTTGTTGTTACAATTCAATTCCCTTATTTTTTAAATTATTTAGACATACTGCTAAATATTCATCATTATGTTCTGGATAAATTGGTGAAGTTAAAGGAACGGATTCTAAATTATGATACTCTTCACATGAATTTCCACGAAATAGCGGATCTAACCATCGTTCATCAGGATGATAACCACGATTCTTCATCTCAGTCATCACTAACATATGAAATTGATATAGTTTATAAGGTGAATGCGCAAAAACATAATTAACGGTTGAATGTTTTTTCCCCCACCCATTACCACGGAGAGCACAAACTTCACGATGTTGGCCTAATAATTGTTGCCGGGGCAATTTGCTTATTAAATCTTGATGCCAAAGGCGCATATTGATCGCTCCTATTTATTTTTATTTTTTTCATTGAATTTCTTTAACATTTCTAATGCAGCTCCACCAAGACCACCTTCGTCATTGTCATCGTCGTCTTGGTAGTCAGTTGCATCAGAATATTGATCTGGATGTTTCCATTGATCATAGGCTAAAACGTAATCTTCATCAATTTGACGTTGCGCTTTTTCATAAAAAGCCCGATTACGTTCCATTACATAACCAGCTAATGCCTTTTGTTCATCTGGAACAGCAGGCCGATCATTATCCTTATCATCAACAATTTTAACATTATGAATATCAATAATTTCATAATCCTTGATTTTATTATAGCCAACACCCTTTTTATATTGACTTACCTTACCAGTAAAACTAATCATATCTCCTTCATGCAGTTCTCCTAAGTCAATAAAGAGTTGGGTATAATGAACCCACAGATGATCAGTAACAAAATTACCATCTTTATCATGCAAGTCTAATAATAAAATGGTTGCTTGATAATAGTAACCATCTTCATCATCATATTCTTCCGCAAAACCCAATCTGGTCATTTTACCAATCAATGTATATTCTTTATTCGGTTCTAAATCTTTTAAACCATTTCTCATTTTTAAAACTTCTTTCTATTTTTGAAGATATTGGAAGGCAGTTTGGGCAGCTTTACGACCAAAAATCACGGTTTCAGCAATTGAATTCCCACCAATCCGGTTATGGCCATGTAATCCCCCAGCCACTTCTCCACCAGCAAATAATCCAGAAATTACATTCCCTTTATTATCAAATACTTCCGTCATTGCATTCACCCTTAGTCCACCCATTGTATAGTGCACTGCAGGTGAAACATGAATTGCAAAAAACGGTGCCGTTTCAATTTTACGATCCATTCCAGTTGTCCGATTATATTCAGCATCTTTTTGCTCAACAACATTTTGATTCCATTTAGTCACTGTTCTTTTAAGTTGATTGGCATCTACATCAATATTATCCGCTAATTCAGTTAAACTTTTTCCATGAACAACTAATCCAATTGAGTCATAGAAATTAATCGATCCAACTTGATTTCGAATTCCCTGGTCTAGAATTAAATACGCACTTTTAGTTGGTAAATTATTAATTGCAGCGGTTACCTTATCACGAGTGGTCAACTCATCAACAAATCGTTTCCCATTCTTATCAACTAAAATAGCTCCTTCACCACGAATTGCTTCAGGAATTAAGAATGCATGATCTCCATCTTGTTGGACCGTCGGATGAACTTGAATCTGATCCATATCCGTCAAAGCAGCTCCTGCATCAGTTGCTAACTTTAATCCATCACCAGTGGCTCCATCTTGATTCGTTGTCCGATAATGAACTAAATCTGGTCGATATTTTCCAATAATTTCTTTACTAGCGCCAAAACCACCAGTTGCTAAAATAACCGCGTTCCCAGTAACTGTTTTAACCTGTTCATTCGGAAAGTTAATTTTCACTCCACTAATTCGATCATTATCTTTCAATAACTTAGTGACATTTGCATGATTAAAAACTGGGATTGCAGCTTTTTCAATCATCTTTAAAAAACTAGTTACCAAAAATGCTCCAATCGGTGCGCCATTACTGGGGCGATGCGTTCTTTTAGTGTGCATTCCACCGGTAATTGTTAAATCATCTAATTCGATGCCACGTTGTGCTAACCAATCAACAGCTAATGCTGCATGGCTAGTAAAGTAATTTAGCATGGCCTGATTATTATACTTTCCACCACCAATAAAAGTATCTTGATAAAATTTTTCATAGGTATCAACAATATGATGTTGTAATTGGACATCCGTTTCGGCAGCATTCATTCCGGAAGAAGCCCTTGTCGAATTTCCCCCTAACCGGGGCATTTTTTCAAAAACAACTGGTTTCAATCCCAATTCATGGGCTTGAAGGGCTGCAACTAATCCGGTTGACCCCGAACCAATAATAATTACATCATAATGATCCTTCAATTCTGCTATTAGTGTAGTTTGAAATACATACTTTCCCATTTAATGATTCCTTTCATAAATTTATTTTTTGTAACCTTTTAAAACATCATGGTTATTGGTCGTCTTCCCCATTTCATTAAAAACGTTTTGAGGAGCATGCTTCATCTTCATTACTTTTACTAATTTCCCCTGGAGTAATAGGCGTTTGCTACCACTATCATTACACGTTATTAACGTTATTCTAGCATCTTTAGTATTGTTAATTACATTCACGGCATATGGACTTATAATTTTCCTAACATTTAAACGATACTGATAAACTTTTTTCATATCTGTTAAATAAATTGATTCACCAATCTGAGCATGATTATAAAGTGGCGTAAATAACGCTTTCGGATTCAACATATGATGCCCAGCCAAAGGATAGTTACCGCTACCCATCTGTTGATCAGGACGCATGGTTCCAGCGGCTAGCATCAAAGTCTCACTATCAATTCCTAAAGCAATCGGCAAATGCAATCCTACTGATGGCATTATAATTTGTCCAACAGGATAAATCTTTTTCCCACTTAAACGGGCTTTGATAACCTGATTCATATTAACTGCCTTAACTTGACTCATATTGTAATTTACACGTTTATGCTGATTTGCTTTTACACTCTGCCGAGTGATTTGGGGATGATAACTAGTAACTAAAGCTGTTTTAATTGGTTCTTCAAAAATTAACGCTAATCCAGTTATTGTTAATCCAATTATCAATAGCCAAACAATCCATCGTTTCATTTTCATCACCTACCGAATTGGTTATTTAATTCGATTGCTCCTTGTGCCTTTCTTTCTAATAATAATTGAAATAATTGATTATGTAATTCCGTGTTACCACGATATTGTTCGTTTTCAACAACTAAATTGCTAATATAATTTTTCCAAGGTAATTGAAGTTCTCGATACCAACTAATTAGATATTCATTCCCACTCATTTTTACCATTAATTGGTGAAATTTAATATCAGCATCAATATAATCGTCAAAATGACCATCTTCTAATAATTGATTCCGCCGAACTAAATTAGCCTTTAAAATCATCCATTGATCATCATCAACATCAGCAGAAGTTAATTCTCGAATGGCTTCATCTTCTAACATTTTCACTGTAGACCGTAACTTCCGTTGTTGTTCAGGATGGGACACTTGTTGTTGGACAAACGTCCCCGCTCCTTGTTTAATAACAACTGCTCCAGAATGAGCTAATACCTGCATTGATTCTCGAATCGTTGAGCGACCACACTTCAATATCTCCATCCATTGGCCTTCTGTTGGTAACTTTGCCCCATCTTTTAGTTGATGTTCTTCGATGTAATTTAAAATTGCTTGAATTGTTTTTGTTCCCAAATCAATCTTATTTGTTTTCATTAATAGACTCCCTTTTAAATCCAGATTTATTTTACATCAATATTCATCAGATGTATACTTAAAACGTCAGATGAATTTACATATTTTGAAAGGAGCAATTCATAAATTGCGAAAAACGTTAATTTACGTCTTAATCTCGACCTTCATGTTCAGTTCAATGGAAATTGCACTGAAGGGGGCCGACGGAGCTTTTGCTCCACTCCAATTGAACTTTTTACGATTCTTAATTGGAGGAATTTTGCTATTACCATTAGCAATTAAACGCTTTAAAAAATTTAACTACTCGATTGAGAAAAAAGATGTTGGGGTTTTTCTCCTAACCGGGTTCATGTGTGTGATTTTAAGTATGACGTTATATGAAATGGCAATTAATTATGACGAGGCTTCGACCGTTGCAGTTGTCTTCAGTTGTAATCCCGTTTTTTCAATCCTATTTGCCGCATGGTTACTTCATGAAAAAATCGGTCGATTGAATTTAATCTGTATGATTATTTCACTTGCTGGTTTGTTAGTTATCGTTGATCCATTTAAATTAACTAATCCAATCGGTTTAGCATTATCAATTGGAGCTGCCATTACATTTGGATTATATAGTATTATTTCACGTTGGTCATCATTAGTTAGTGGATTTGACGGTTTAAGCATGACTTGTTATACCTTTATTGCTGGTTCATTAGAATTGATGATTGTAATTCTAATTTCTAAGATTCCAGCTATTGCAACTGGAATGCGGAACGTTGAATTCTTAAGACCATTTGCTAATACACCAATGTTTCAAAATGTTAACTTTCATTACTTCTGGTTACTATTCTTCATCAGTGTTTGTGTTACCGGTGGTGGATTTGCATTTTACTTCTTAGCAATGGATACCGGTGGAGTTTCAATGGCATCACTTGTCTTCTTCATTAAACCAGGTTTAGCTCCGATTCTTGCTGCATTGATTCTAGGAGAAAATATTGCAGCAAATACAATTGTTGGGATTATTATTATCCTAATTAGTTCGGTTATAACGTTTAGAGGGAACCAAATTAAAACAAAGAACTCTTCAATGACCGATTCAGAAGAATAGAAAAAGCTAGTTAGAATTAATTTCTAACTAGCCTTTTTATTTTATTTATGATTTTTCTTGGGTTTGAATAACCTTAAAATGAAACTAGCAATCGCTAACAATATTAGTCCAACTATTCCTTGATGATTAGCCTCATGTGAATCACCGGTTTGAGGTAATTTAGCACTTTTAGCTTTGGACGATTGAACTGTTGTTGTTAATTGATCAGGTTTAGGAACTCTACCAACACCAGTGATTGGTCCATGCATCTTATCATTTGGTTGATGGAAATTACCATTTGGAACCTTATGAGTAGTTGATGAACGCCAATTATTATGGTGCGATTTACTACTATGATTATTATTCATCCCTGAATAACTACTTGATTTAGAATGATGACGCATTGAAGAACTAGAACTACTAGATGCACTGTGACTAGCAGTACTACTGTTACTCGATGAATTCGAACTTGCTGAACTATTCGAGCCAGAAGAACTATTTCCTGAACTTGGAACAGGAGTTGGATATGGAGATGGTGTTGGGTTCGGATTAGGTTCTGGACTTGGATTAGGTTGTGGTGTTGGCGAAGGAGATGGTGTTGGATTTGATCCCTTTTTATTCAACACAATATAAACATCTTTATATAATCCAAACATCAAGTGATTATTAGTCAATGAATCATCATGAAATACTTCTTCGTTATAATCACTAGCATTTGCATCAATGTTTAAATAATTAGTATTTAAATCCTTTAGTTTTATTCCAACACGATTCCAATTATCCGCACCATAGTTCCAAAAATGATTATTTCCTAGAACACTATCGACCGTATCTTTGCCATATCCATTAACCGTAAATTCATGTCCTAAATCATGTCCATTATCATCAACATAGTGAACTGTTAACTTATGTTCAGTAACCGCTGGATCATATGGCAATAAGTAAATCGCATCTGTTAAGAAACGATTATTTTCAACGTCATAATTAATTTGATCCTTTGCAACATATACAAAACGATTATATTTACTAGGAAATTGATAACCATTTCCTAACTTAAAGACCCCGTCAGCTTGTTTAGTCATGTGAATGAAATTATTAACATCAAAAGTATTTGGATCATACGTAATGTCATCGAACTCTTCACGATAAATTAATTGTCCAGTTAACGCATCAATAAATGGAACGTTCAATTGAACGGAATGTTTAATTGCATCCCCATTCGTCATGTAAACAGCAACCGTATTATCAGTACCAGTAGGACCATACGGATGCATTTCCGTATTTACTGCGTAACTAATACTACTATCGTCAGCTCCAACAATCCAACTCGCAATCCGTTGCCCACCTTCTTTGGAAGCATCTTTTTGATAATTATAATTAGCATATGTCGTTTGTAATGAGTAATCATAATCCCAACCGTTAGGAGCAGCAAATAAATCTTGAGTTTGGGAATCTACATCACTAGGTGTAGATCCATTTTCAGAGTCTTTTCCATATCGACTTAATTTAAACATTTTAGCAGCTGGGTCATAATAGATTCGATCCTCAGTATAAGCTGTGATGTGCTTATCTCCGCCGTTGATCAAATTATTAGTTAATTGTCCATTACTATCATTAGCATCCAAATATCTCAAATCAATATCATATTTTTGAGCATAATTATTAATGGAACCAATGTAATAGTCGTTTTTCCCATTTACTTTAGCTAACTGTTGACTGTCCTTTTCAAAAGATAATGGTGTTGTAGAATCAGCATTTGCATAGTAATTACCGTCTTTATAAACAGCCAATCCATTGCTAGATTTTAGTACGTTAACTCCCATTGGATAAAATAATTTACCATTATTACCATCAGGAACATAGTACCCTTCAACACCATTGACTTTATCATATATGGCACCTGGATAATATTCGGCCAATTTATCAACAGTATATTGAACTCCATTATCAGAAGTGATTCCTAGTCCATAGGTGTTGTTCGTAACCTTAATTCTTACTGGACCATCTTTTGTAATTTGAATTAGATAATCGTTTTCTCCATTGTTACTGTCATTCGTAGAAAAGCCGTCAAAACTCCAGGGACTTTCTTGAAGAAATGTATTAACCGGAATCTTACTTTTATTTGAGTTATTAGGATTATTAGATATCTTCCAATCTTTAATTGTTCGATAATTAATTGCTCCATGCCCATTATCTAATCCGGTTTGATTGTAATTACTAGCATTATATGGGCTATAAGGATCATTATAATATGCACTTGGATCATACCCAGATCCATCGGCATTTTTAGGGCCCCAAAATCTAAAATCAAAATAAATATTAGGAACACCAACTAAGTCGGACGGGCTTGGATCAAATGACTGATAAAAAACAATTGGTATTGGGTTATTAGGATTAGAATTATCCCATTTTAAATATGTTTGCGTGTCGTCCATTGTCCATAAATGATGACTTAAATCAGTACCATCAGGACCATTAGTGTCATTCCCTAAATTTCCATCCTTGTCGATTCCTAATAATGCTTGAATATTAATTCCATTAGATAAGAATTCGTTTTTAGGATCTTCCAGTGGATCATCATTCGCATTAGTAGATGGAAATTGAATATTATATTTATGGATTGTGAAAGTACTTTCTTCACCATAATTACCACTAATTGTAATCGTAGCGTTGTATGAATGTTTACCATCAACTGATTTAACAATGATTGGCAACTTCTGCGTAATTTCCTTGTATTCAAGTGGAATATCTATCTCGCTAGGATTAGTTTCAGTTGTATTAGCCTCATAAGTAGGAGTTGATATGTTGGGCACAATATTAAAATATTTAGATTCATTCAATTTATTAAATGGTGTTTGATAATCAACTGGATTACCTACTGCCCCATTACTAATTCCACCATCAATCCAATGTTTAATTCCATCTTTATCTGTGTAGTAATACTTAATATGAGCATAGGCATCACTTTGTTTAAGAGTGATCGTATCATTATTATCAAAGAACCCATGATTTAGAATTGCATAGATATAATCCCCATTAGAATCTACTTGATTAGCAATCTGTTCTGGCGTAAACCCATTATAATGAGGAACCAAATCTTTGTAATACAACTTTATTGGCTCACCATCAAAACCTAAACTAACAGTAAATGCTTGTTCTAAAATTCCATTTTCATCACTTCCATTTGCATAAGGAATTGCTTTTCCATTCTTATCAACAAATCGAAGTTTGTAATTTACTGTATGTGAACTTTCTGAAGGTTGGAAATCACCAGCATCAAAGGTATTATCATTATTGAAAGATTGATGAGTTGTTGGGTTCAATAATTGATTTCCTTGAATCAATACTTGTTGTTGATTAGGAAGTGTTACTACTTGTCCATTACTACCAATAACAACATAAGGATAAGTTTCATATTTTCCCCTTAATTGAATCAATATTTGTTGATCTTCACCATTATTAACCATCTTAACGTTTTGATCATCGTCAGCATCTCCACTTCGGTTAGTAATGACTGAACTATCGTTACTATTAGTGGATGAATTATTAATATTATAAGAATCATCATTATCTGATGATGAATTAGAATCATTTTCAGATGTAGATTGGGCCGCACTATTTTCATCTCCATAGTCACCCACAATTCTATAATCTGCAAACATTTCAGATACTTCACTACTGTCACTATTTTTAGAAGCAGCATTCATTTCATTATTATCTAAGTTAGATGATTGAGCTTGACTGTTATTATTATCTGTATCATCATCGTTTTGGAGGTCTTCTCCGGAAGCAGTAATCGATGTTGAGGCCGTTGAATCAGCATGAACGGTATGTTGTCCGTATCCACCAGTGATCGTTAAAAAGCTAATCCCAGCAAATGCTCCCAAAGCAAGTTGTCCTTTTTTTAATTCATTTTTTATTTTAAGATTTAAAGTATGTTCATTGCTCTGATATTTTATGTATTTCATTTTAATACGTGCCCCCTGCTATGGATCTTCACGTCATTATTATAACATTAATAATCTAAATAATATTGTAAATTGTTTTTTATGTAAATAAATAGCTATCATTATATAAAAATATAATGATAGCTATTTATTATTTATCTATCTTGTTATTTATCCGTCTTATTAATCGAAGAATGCTTAGCTCCATAAGTAAAGTAAATAATAACTCCAATTATGAACCAAACAAAAGCATATGATTTAGCTTGCCAATCAAGGCCATAGAAGATAACTAGAGATCCAATAAAACCAAGGGCAGGAAAGATCGGATATAGTGGTGCTCTAAAGCTTGCAACTGGTAAGTCTTTTCCTTCACGACGGTGAAGTGGATACATTGCTAATGAAGCAAACATGAATGCAATCAATGTCCCAGTTGAAATCAATTGAGCCAAGAAAGTGAATGGGAAGATTCCACCCATAACAACTCCAACAATTGTAATTGCCCAAAGAGCAGCACTAGGAACTTTGTTCTTGTTCAATTTAGAAACGAACTTAGGAAGCATGTGGTCACGGCCGAATGAGTAGATCAAACGAGAACCAGCCATCATCATCCCAATCAAAGCAGCAAGCATTCCAAGAACAGCAACTGCTTGAACAACGAAAGCAATGATAACATGACCTTGTTGACGAAGAGCCCAACCAACTGGTTCAGCATTATTAGCATAGGAAGTGTATTTAAACATCCCAACTAATACAAGTGAAACAGCAATGAATAATACAGTTCCAATTACTAATGAACCAAGAATTCCACGTGGCATCGTTTTTTGAGGATCCTTTGCTTCTGCAGAGTTTGATGCAATAGAATCAAATCCAATGTATGAAAGGAAGATGGTTGAAACTCCGGCATAGATACCACCCCAACCACCAAATTGAGTTCCAGCAGAAGTCATGTGGGGTTTGGGAATGAATGGGAAGTAGTTACTCATCTTAATTGCAGTTGCCCCAACAAAAATAAATACCAAAATAGCAATCAATTTAGCAAGAACTAAGACATTCGTTAACTTAGAGGTGTTTTCATCACCGTGGAACAATACAAAGGCAACGATACATACAACAATAACGGCTAAAATATCAACAATTCCGCCATTAGTGCCAAGTGGATAAGCAAGATAATTAGGAAGCTTAATATTGAATGTCGTTAATAATCCTTGAACGTTAGACGATAATCCGGCCGCAACGAATGGGACCGCAATAATATATTCAGCTAACAAGGCCCAACCAACGATCCAGCCCCACATTTTACCAAATAACACACTGATCCAAGAATATGCAGACCCTGCAAATGGTAATGCAGAAGCCATTTCAGCATAATTCATTGCAACTAATCCGGCAACCACTGCCGCTAAAATGAATGAAATAACAACTGCTGGTCCAGTATATTCAGCAGCAACCAATCCTGGTAAAGTAAAAATTGAAGTGGAAAGAATCGTTCCTAACCCCAATGCTAAGAAATCTTTGACCGTCATTGTTTTCTTTAATTGTTTATCTTTTTGTTGAAAAGTTCTAAAATCCGCTTTCGCGTTGATTTGTTTCCAATCCATAAATTACTCTCTCCTTACCAGCCAATTTTTTGACTTGGTTTTTCTAGTTTCCCATCAGCAAGTTCTTGCATTACTTGAGCAATTGTTTCAAGTCCACGTTTTAAGTCTTCCTCCTTTATTACTAAAGGTGGTTGAAACCGTAATGTATTTCCACGAACTGTAATCATTAATACACCTAATTCACATAAGCGAGTGATTATTTGAGTTGCCGCAGTTGAATCTGCATCACCGGTTGAAGGATCAACAATGTCGATTCCACCGTTCAATCCATATAATCTAACATCACCGATAAAGTAAAATTTTTCTTGAAGTTGTTTAAAAAATTCTTTAGCATAAGAACCTAACTTCGCACTTCTTTGAACTAATTTTTCATCTTCAATTACATCTAAAGTAGCGTTAGCAGCAGCCGTAGTTACAGGATTACCAGCAGTTGTAAATACGTTACCAGGAGCTCCCAATGCATCAATTACTTCTTGTCTTCCAATTACAGCACTTAACGGTAATCCAGATGCAACTGATTTCCCTACGGCAATTAAATCAGGTTCAATTCCAGGAAAATTATCAATCGACCACATTTTCCCGGTTCTACCCATTCCCTGATTAACTTCATCAACAGCTAATAAAATCCCATTATCTTTTGCAAACTTCGCAACCATTTCTAAATAACGTTGAGGAGCTTTAGCAAAACCACCGTCTCCCTGAATTGCTTCAATTTCAATTAAAGCCGTTTCATCAGCAGGAAGATATGTATCGAATGGTAATTTAAAATCTGCAAACATCCGATCGATAAATTGTTCTTCAGATTCATTATCTCGCCGATACCAAGGACTAGGAAATGGAACTTTCACAACACTAGGCACCAATGGTCCCATATTTCGCGTCATGTTCAAACTTACCCCAGACATTGTCATGGAACCATATGTAGAACCATGATAAGCACCGGTGAAACTAACAATATACTGACGTTGAGTATATGCACGTGCAAATTTCATAATTGCATCATTCGCATCAGATCCGGAATTACCCCAAGCAACTTTAACTGGTCCAGACATGGGAGCTAATTTAGCTAACCGTCTTGATAATTCAATCTCCGGTTCATTAGCAAAATATGCAGGCGTGTATTGAATTAATTTTTCAGCTTGGTCTTGAATTGCTTTCACAACATGTGGATGAGAATGTCCGGTGTTGGTTGAAGAAGCACTTGATAGAAAATCAATGTATTCTTTTCCATTAGCATCTTTTAAAATGGCACCCTTCCCACTTGCAATTACAATATCAAAAAATGGAATTCGAGCGGCATTCGCTAAATGTTTTTGTTCATCATCAAGCAATGCTTCATTCTGGTCACTCATTTACATCTCCTCCTTAATACTTTCTTAAATGTTATTGACAATTATACTTACTCTTCATGCAATAAAGCAATAGTTTTGCAATTACTATTATTGATAGATATATTATATTTTACGATTTAAATGTTGAATCAAAATAATAAAAAAACTTTAATCCTTCATTATGAAGAACTAAAGTTTTAAAATGGACTATTTATGATATGGACTCCCTTCATTAATCATGAACGCCCGATAAATTTGTTCAGTCAACACTAATCGCATTAATTGATGGGGTAACGTGAAACGGCCGAACGAAATTTGAGTATCAGCCCTTTTCAATACTTCTGGCGCTAACCCTAATGAACCTCCAATTACAAATGTAATATCAGAATGTCCATAGGTCGTCAATTGATTAATTTCTTTTGCGAATTCTTCAGAAGAACGTTCCTTCCCCAAAATCGCTAATGCATATACATATTCACGATCACTAATTTTACTTAAAATCCGGCTACCCTCTTTTTCCATCACTTGATCCATTTGGGATTGACTTAGTGATTCTGGAGCTTTTTCATCTGGGACTTCAATAATATTAAATTTACAAAAACGAGAAAGTCTTTTTGCATATTCTGCAATTCCTGCTTTAAAATATTTTTCCTTTAACTTCCCTACTACTACTAGTTTTATATTCATTTTATCCTCATTTCAATAGTTATCCACAGGGTTGTGGATAACCACAATATTTAGTATATGAATTTTTGTTCGACACTATCTGTTGATTAAATCAATTTGATATATAAAAAGAGAAATGTCATTACACATTTCTCTTTTGTGTGTTTCACATGAAACATTCTATTGTTGAACACCTTTGCCAAACTTAATTTGACTATTTTGTTCTGTCAATTTAACATCAGTTGTTTGACGCTTGCCATCTCGATAATAAGTTAGTGAAATCGTATCGCCAATTTTATGTTGATATAATTGTTCACGGATCTTACCTTCATCCGTAATTTTATGACCATCAATGGCAGTAATAACGTCATACTTGTGTAACTTGGCTTGACTTGCAGGAGTATTATTGATCACTTTCATCACCACTGCTCCTTCTGTAACGGAACTAGGTAATTTTAAGATACTCTTTTGATCCTTAACTGGAACATTTGCCAAATCAACATATTGAACTCCTAATGCTGGTCGAACTACTTTTCCATTTTTAATCAACTGATTAATAATTCGAATCACTTCATTACTTGGAATTGCAAATCCCATTCCTTCAACACTTGTTCCTTCACTATCTGAAGCTAGTTTCATCGAATTAATTCCAATCACTTGACCGGCCAAGTTAATTAAAGGTCCTCCTGAATTACCAGGATTGATTGCGGCATCAGTTTGAATTACTGATGAATCATTTCCGGTGGCTTGACCATTTTCATTTGTCTGGGGAACTTGACGCTTCTTAGCTGAAATAATTCCCTGAGTTAAGGAAGAAGCATACGATGATCCTAGTGGTGAACCAATCGCTAACGCTGTTTCACCGACTTTAATATCATTTGAATCACCAAAAGTGGCAATCGTTTTTACTGGAGTCCCATTAATCTTTAAAACCGCTAAATCAGTTACAGAATCTTTTCCAACTAATTTAGCTTCCATTTTCTGTCCATTACTTAAAACGACTTCCACAGCAGATGCTCCAGCAACAACGTGATTGTTGGTAACAATGAAAGCTGCTCCATTGCTCTTTTTATAAATAACTCCGGAACCTTCACTATTCGTTTCTAAGGTTCCGCTTCCTTGTTTTTTGTTTGTGAAGCCAAATAAAGAAGCAAATTCATCACTAGTTGATCCAGAACGTTTCAGATTAATAACTGAAACAACTGAATTTTTAACACTGTTAAATGCTTTTTCAGTTTGCGTTTGAACATTAACGTGCAATTTACTAGTTTGAGTTGTTCCTCCATTATTTGATCCATTAGGAACTGTCATTTCTTGATTAAAAGGATCGTTATTTTGAAAATAAGATATCCCCCCATAAGCGATTCCACCACCTAAAAAACCAGCTACTAATGAAGTAATTCCAACTTTAGTTACAATATTCATTTTTTTGCGACGAAGCGCTTCACCTCTTTTTTCTTATTATTATAAATAAAACCAATCGTTAAAGGAACTACTTTTGGACAAAATTAACTTTTATAAATCTAAAAATTTTGTTGGTTCCTCAACATCAGTATCATAAACATTCACATCACGTCCATCGATGATGTCATGTTTTTTTAGAATTTTATCCACTGTTTCATGAGCTAATTTACGCGTGTTATTTTCGTGACTTCGGTGTGAAATAAAAACTGCTTCAGTATTATTACCGATTATATTACACATAACATTAGCTTCATCTTCAGTTCCCATGTGACCCACGTCACTTAAAATTCGTTGTTTCAAATCCCAAGAATAACTTCCATTCCATAACATATCAACATCATAATTACATTCTAAAACATAGCAATTAGCATTACTGATCAAGTTTTGATTTCGTTCAGATACATATCCAGTATCCGTAATAATTGCGACCTTCTTCCCATATGCTTTTAAAACATAGCACTGGGGTTCATTAGCATCATGGGAAACCCCAAAACTAATAACGGTTATATCTCCGAATTTTTCAATACTACCAACTGGAAAGATACATTTTTGAGATTGTGGAACCTTACCAATAATATGCCTCATTCCAGCCCAAGTACCTTCATTAGCGTACACCTTTAATTTGGGACATCGTCGCGCTAAAATGCCAACACTTTTACTGTGATCAGAATGTTCATGGGTAACAAATAACATATCAATCTGACTTAAATCACGATCAATTTCATTTAATAAGTGGTTAATCTTTTTGCCACTTAATCCCGCATCAATCAGAATGCGATGCTGTGGGGTTTCAATATAGGTAACATTTCCATCACTACCACTAGATAGGACACAAACCCGCATTGTTGCTTCTTGCATTTAATTCATTGTCTCCTTAGTTGTTATTCAACGAATCTGTTAAATCATTATTATTGATAACAGAACCATTAAACGCATTAATATACTTAATTTGGACTTCGTTTGAGTTATTAGGAGTAATTGCAATTAACCAGGTTGGAATATAAATATAATTTTTCTTAATTGAAACTAATTTTGTATATGCTAAATGCATCCATTTAATCTTAGAATTATTAGGAATTTCATTATATTGATACAAGGCTGTTAATGCTTTTTCTCCTGAGATAACATCAGATTTTTCACGTAACGGACGAACCCCATCTAAATATCTTTGAGTATATCCAGTCAACATGTTTTTATTATTTATTGTAAATCGGATTTGAGCATTCGTTGAAAATAAAATGTTGTTATATGTCTTTTGGACATAAACAATCGTATTTTTAGTCGATAAATTATGACAGTATTGATAATTCTTACCAAGAGGAACAAAATCGCCATTTTTAATTAATTGATCTAAATTTTGCCGTGCTTTTTCATTATAAATGGCCATTGGACGTTTCAAAGTACTTTTGACTTCGTGATTAGCATCATCATAGTGAACATTTTGATTATTTAAATCTGACAAATGATTTTTTAAAGCATCATTTTGAGTTGCTGATAAATAATACCCACTGGTAATTTTCTTACTAACATAATTAGGAACCGTGATCTGATCATTTCGCATTTCTTTAATAACAGTTGAATTATTATCATTGGCGATACTTTCGTTTTGGACATTTACATTTTTACGATAATTAGAAAAAAGAACAATATCAAGTACAACAAATGCGACTAAAAATATAATTTGAATTCTTTTAAAGTCCATCGTTATTCTCCTATCTTTCTAATAGTTCATTATAATTCAACCATTGCCCATTAATCTTGATATACCAACTTGGAACAAGTTTTACGACTAGCTTTGAATTTTTTGTGTACTCCCAGCGATAGCCGATATCAATATTTTGAATTTTAGATTTCTTGTAACCACGACTAACTAAATTATTAATAACGGTTTGCGTCGCCGGTAATTGATATTGATGATTCGTTGTTGGCGTTGGAATTTGCAATGTCTTCAATGAGAAATTCATTCGATACGATAATCCGTTAATAATCTTAATTCTAAATAAACCAGCATTATCATTACTAAAAATCGGAAAACCTTCAACATACATTCGATAATCGTATTGATGTTGTTTTTCATTAAAGTCAAAAAAATGCATATTATCTAAAATAATGCCACTATCTAATAACCGTTGATAATTTTGGTTTAAAATATTACTCAAACCTCTATTATTCACATTGGCCTGATCATCAATAAAATTAACGTTTCCATTATCATGAAAAATAATTTGTTTAGCAGACTGATCATTATATGCCGTTAAATTACGCTTTTTCTTCACGTTTATATTTTGAGCATCACCCATTAAACGTAACACATAGTAATTTTGAGCTTGGTTTGTAATCAAATACGAATACTGAGGTAAATTTATTTTACCATCAACAGAGATATCATAATTATGGTTATAATACTTAAAAGTAACCTGATTTTTTTCAATTCGTTTATCATTTAAGATTTGGTTGATCTTATTTAAATCATTATTCTTGAAATTCAATTGGTATACCCGTGATTTCGCACCATAAAAAAGATACATTATTCCCCTTTTATTTAGTGGCAAAACAATTCTATCAATGCGATTATTATTATTGATATCGAACCTACTATTAAATACTTTTTGGATCAACGAAAGCGTAACACTATTGGTATAGCTTAAAACTAAACTATTATCACGATTCAATAGTTGTAAGCCCTTTTGAGAATTAATCTGACCAACATCCCTTAACTTAAAATCACGACTACGAACTAATTCATTTCTAATTTCATTGATCATATTAACTGAAGGATTTATCAATAAATTTTGTTTACCATTTTTATTTTCCACTAATTGAGTTGGTGAATAAATACTACTAATTGGGCGTGTTGTTAAATTGTTTTTACTTGCTGTACTATTAGAACTTTTTTGAATATTATTCTCATAATGAGATGGATTTATCCACATTAAAACAGAAAAAACAACACTGATAATTATCGCTAAAGTTAATAAAGGAGTTATTAGGTTATTCAAAATTCTTCTAATTTTCATCCCAAAGATCCTCCTCAATTGGTTCATATGGTAGTGCAATATAGAATGTGGAACCCTTTCCTTCTTTACTTTCAGCCCAAATTCTACCACCAAGAGATTCAATTACATCTTTAGAAATGGACAATCCCAGCCCACTTCCTCCTTGAGCACGAGCACGGGCTTTATCAACACGGTAAAACCGATCAAAAATATGTGGAATTGCCGAACGCGGAATCCCCATCCCCTGGTCAGCAATACTTAAAATGATTTTATTATTGGTGTCATAAAGTGAACAGGTAATCGTTCCACCCTTTGGTGAATACTTCATTGCGTTATTAATTAAATTATCAATAACTTGAGTAAATCGATCAGTATCCAATTCAGCCCATAGATCACGTTTTGTAAAATGACGGACAATTTTATAGTCAACATTTTTAGTGTCGATTTTAGCTTCAGTATTATCACCCTTTTTTAAAATCATATCGAATTGATTCAAAATATAATTAAATAACTCATTAATATTAACCATTTCCATATTTAATTTTTGAGTTCCAGAATCGATTCTTGACAATGTTAATAAATCGTTGATCATTCTAATCATCCGATTCGTTTCATCCTGAGCAACTTTTAAGAAATCAGGAGCAACTTCTTTATCCTTCCAGGCACCGTCTAAAAGTGATTCCAAATAAGAATGGACACTGGTCAAAGGGGTTCTTAATTCGTGAGACACATTTGAAACGAATTGTTTCCGATCATTATCAATTTTTTGTTGTTCAGTAATATCACTAAGCACACAGACAAGTCCGTTAATAAAACCAGATTCCCGTTGAATTAATGAAAAATGCGCTCTAACGATCAATTGTTCATCGTCTTTAGATAAATTAATCTTTAACTCATCAGGATTTTCAATTAAATCACGTAAAACATGGTCTTTTCTAATATCTAAGACATCCAAAATAGACTTCCCAATCAAATCATTTTCACTCATATTCAAGAAGTTCTCAGCTTCATAATTAGCAATAATGATGTTTCCCTTCCGATTGGTTGCTAAAACTCCATCGGTCATATTACTAAGAACAGAATCTAATCGACGACGTTCAGATTCAGTCGTTTCCTGAGACTGTTCAACTCGAACGGATAAATTATTAACAGCTGAAGCCAATTGGCCTAATTCATCACCATCATATACTTTCACATGTCCAGAATAATTTCCCTGTGCAATGTTTAAAGTTTCACGCTTCATTTCATCAATTGGTCGCGTAATTGCTCTTGAAATAACAATTGACATCACAATTCCTAAAATAATTGCAACTAAAGAAGCCAATAAATAAATTACCGTTGTTCCATTTAAAGTTTGATAAACTGGTCCTAAACTAGCGTGAATATATGCAACTCCAACTAGTTCATTATTAGAACTCTTGATCAATGGAGTAATTCTGGTGTAATACCTTCCCCCATCGTCAGAACGATACGTTTTACTAATAATTCTTGAATTATAGATAGAATTCTTTACGTCACGATTTAGCGTTTTTTGCCCGACAATTAATTGATTATTAACCTGATTAGTTCCCCGAATAGTTCCGTTATTATCGATGACTTGTACCTGAATCGAGTTTGTATTGTCCACATCTGATAATAATGATCGAATTCTGGTATTCGATTTATTCAAGTTCTTACTCGTTAATTGGTCGATCAAAGAATTATTAATATAAGTTGGTAATTGCACTTGTTTTTCAAATGCAGCCACGTTTCTTTTTTCCAGTTGGGTCACAAAAATAGATCCCACAACTTCTAGCGTGATCAACAACATTAATACGAACACAAACGCAATCTTAAAATGAATTGACTTAAAAAATCTTATCCGTTTATTCAACTTTCAACGGCTCCTTCAAAATTTGATCAATTATTCTTTATCTGAATCCCGAAGATAATATCCTACTCCGCGCCGCGTAACCAAACGGACAGGATGACTAGGATTATCCTCAATTTTTTCTCTTAAACGACGCACTGTAACATCAACCGTTCGAACATCACCAAAATAGTCATAACCCCAAACGGTTTGTAGCAAATGTTCACGCGTCATCACTTGGCCGATATGTTGTGCCAAGTAGTGTAATAATTCAAATTCTCGATGCGTTAATTCAATATTATCGCCATTTTTAGTTACTGAATAAGCTTGGGGATGAATTACTAAATCACCAATTTGAATATCTTTATTTCCATTATCATCATCACTAGAATTACTATTAGCGGATTGACGACGTAAATTAGCTTTGACTCGAGCTACCAATTCACGATTAGAAAATGGTTTGGTAACGTAATCATCAGCACCAAGTTCCAGACCTAGAACTTTATCTAGTTCTGAATCTTTCGCTGTTACCATGATAATTGGTGTATCATGTGTTTTTCGGACTTCTCGAGCAACCTCAAGCCCATCAACTTTAGGAAGCATTAAGTCTAAAATGATCAAATCTGGATTCTCTTCCTTAACTTTTTCAAGGGCTTCCGCGCCATCGTAAGCAACAACTACGTCATATCCCTCTTTAACTAAATTAAACTTTTCAATATCAGTAATTGGTTTTTCATCATCAACAACTAAAATTTTTTTCATTTTTTAAATACACACCTTTTTAATTAAATCGATTCTTTTTTATGTTTTTTATTTACAAATTATTATTTTTAGGATTATATTATTTAAGTCGGACATTTATTCCAATGCCCAGGTGTTAATTATATCACGGTCAACATTTTACTTCATTTATATCGAAAAAAGTTTAAAAAAAGTGTTGACTTATATTGATAATAAATGTTATTATATATCTTGTCGTTGAGATATGACGTATTAAATCTTATGGGCAGTTAGCTCAGCTGGCAGAGCAACGGACTCTTAATCCGTGGGTCCAGGGTTCGATCCCCTGACTGCCCATTACTAAAAAGTCGATAACCAATTGGTTATCGGCTTTTTCTTTATGTAACTTAATTATAAAAATAAAAAAGCAGCGGATTAAATCCACTGCTCATGTAATGTTTTATCGGATTCATTTCCAAAAATGAATTCAATGACTAATATAGCAAATGTTTCCCCAATTGTCTAAGATTATCGTGATAAAAATCAATAAACTTGCTATATTATTAACTTTTTAACTATAATGATGATAATTATTGGCAAAGGGAGTCTAGTACTGTGAATTTTAAAACAATCTGTAGTTGGATATTAACAATTATCTTCGCTTGTGGAATTATTTTCGAAGCTTATCAAATTTTTGACCAAGGCAATTCATCTGCAATCAATATTATTTTACTAATTATTTTCTTTATTTTAACTTTTACATTCTCAACGTTAGCAAAAATCAAACGATAATAAAAAATGGACATCCAAAAGATGTCCATTTTTTTATTTAAATGCCTTACTACCAATGTCAGTTCTGAATTCATAGTCATTAGAATCAACATTCTTGGCAATTTCATTGTTTACATATTGTTGAGCCGCTTTTAAATTATCAGCTTTGGTAGAAACCATCATAATTCGACCACCATGACTAAGCATTTGACCATTTACATTTTCAACTCCAGCATAACTTAACATTAAGTTAGAATCACTAAATTGAGGTAATTTCAAATGGTCAGGATGATTCTTGGGATAACCCTTGGCAGCTAGAACGGTTCCAAGATAAAAGCTACTGTCTTGCCATTTAGCAACCAGTTTATCACCGTTCAACAATGACAAAATCAATTCACCAAAATCACTTTCTAATTGAGGTAAAATGACCTGGGTTTCTGGATCACCCATTCGGACATTGAACTCAATTACTTTAGTCCCATCAGCAGTTTGCATTAAACCAGCATAAAGGAATCCCGTAAATGGTTGATTCCGATTCTTCATTTCAGTCAAAACCGGCTTAATAATATCGTTAATTGCGTTAGTAACAATTGAAGAACTAAATTGTGGACATGGACTATAAGCACCCATACCACCGGTATTTGGCCCCTTATCATCATTTAATTGGCGTTTATGATCTTGAGCAATTGGCATTGGCACAATTTCAGTTCCATTTGCCATTACAATTAAGGAGAATTCTTGACCAGATAAGTAATCTTCAATGATCAATTCCGTTTGCGGAAATTTTTCAAATAGTTCCTTTACATCATTAACAGCAGCATCCTTATCTTGAGCAATCATAACTCCTTTACCACCAGCTAAACCGTTTGCTTTGATCACGATTGGCATTTCTTGATCCTTAATATAGGCAATTGCTGAATCAGCATCAGCAAATTCATGATAAGCGGCCGTTGCGACTCCTTGAGCTTGCATTATTCGTTTAGCAAATGCTTTAGAACTTTCCAATTGCGCTGCCTGCTTACTCGGTCCCCAAATCGTTAGATCATGAGATTGAAAAGCATCAACGATTCCAGCGGAAAGTGGTTGCTCTGGACCGACAACAGTACAAGTAATTTTTTCATCTTTGGCAAACTGAACCAACTTATCAAAATCCATTTCATCAATGTTAACAGTTGAAACGCGTGGCATTTGATCCATCATTGGGTTCCCTGGAGCCACAATCACCTCGCGTTGTTCATTCTTTGCGAGTGTTTGGGCTAATACATATTCACGACCACCGGAACCAATTAAGAGCCATTTTTCCATTTTGTTCACCTCAAAAATTAATGTTTAAAGTGACGAGCACCACTAAATACTAAAGCAATTCCGTATTCGTTTGCTTTATCAATTGAATCTTGATCACGAATACTACCACCTGGTTCAACAATTGCTTTAATCCCATTTTTTGCAGCAAATTCAACACAATCATCCATTGGGAAGAAAGCATCAGAAGCTAAAATGGCATCCTTGTAGTTCTTCTTAACCTTTGCCTTATCGATTGCAATTTTAGTAGAATCAATTCGGTTTGGTTGACCAGCACCAACTCCTAATGTTTGGTTAGCAGTAGTAACGATAATTGCATTACTCTTAACGTGTTTAACAGCGTTTTGACCAAATGCTAAGGCCTTTAATTGAGCTTCAGTAGGTTGAGCTTTAGAAACGACCTTGAAGTTATCTGGAGTTTCATGAAGTAAATCACGAGTTTGAACGAGCATTCCACCAAGAACACTAACTTCATCATGACCATTCTTATCAATTGGTCCGAATGGAACTGTCAAAAGACGAATGTTTTTCTTCTTAGCTAAGACATCATAAGCTTCATCAGTAAATGAAGGTGCAATCACGATTTCCAAGAAAATAGAATGCATTTTTTTAGCGGTTTCTAAGTCAACTTCTCTGTTCAATGCCACGATTCCACCAAAAATCGACATGGTATCGGATTCGTAAGCGCGGTCCCAAGCAGTATCTAAGTTATCAGCAATTCCAATTCCACATGGGTTCATGTGCTTCAAAGCAACCACGGCTGGTTGACCAGCAAATTCAGCAATGATTCTTAAAGCAGCATCGGCATCACGAACGTTATTGTATGATAATGCCTTTCCATGTAATTGTTTAGCGTTAGCTAAGGAATACTTTTCAGGAATTGGATCACGATAGTAAGCAGCTTGTTGGTGACTGTTTTCACCATAACGCATGTTTTCAACCTTTTCGAAGGTCATCGTTAATTTTTCAGGGAATGGTTCTTTAGTTAAGTATTTTGCAATCAAAGCATCATAAGCAGCAGTATGTCTGAAGACCTTTGCAGCTAAATGACGATGATAATCAGCGTCTAACTTGTTTTCGTCATAGCGCTTTAAGAATTCTGCATAATCGTTCCGGTCAGTGATGACGATAACGTCTTTTGAATTCTTAGCGGCAGCTCTTAACATGGATGGACCACCGATATCAATATTTTCAATTGCTTCTTCGTCAGTAACATCTGGTTTTTCAATTGTTTGTTTGAATGGGTAAAGGTTAACACAAACTAAATCAATTGGGTTGATGTTATCTTCTTTCAATTGACGCATATGTTCTGGATTATCACGTTTAGCTAAAATTCCAGCATGAATCCGTGGGTGAAGAGTTTTAACCCGACCATCAAGCATTTCTTTAAAATGAGTGATATCTTCAACAGCGGTTGCTTTTACCCCACCATCTTGAAGGGTCTTTAAAGTTCCACCAGTTGAAACAACTTCATAGCTTCTTTTTTCCAATTCCTTTGCAAAATCAACAATGCCGGTCTTATCTGAAACACTTAGTAACGCTAATTTTTTCATGTTAGAGTTCTCCTTTATTTATCAAATCAAGAATCGTTGCAGGATACAATTGATGTTCAACACCATGAATCCGCATTGCTAAATCATCTAAACTATCATCTGAATGTCTGGGAACGCTTCTTTGGGCAATAATTTGACCCGTATCAATCCCAGAATCGATATAGTGAATTGTGACACCAGTTTCTGGAACGTTAGCTTCATAAGCATCTTCAATCCCATGCCGTCCAGGAAACTTAGGTAGTAATGCTGGATGAATATTTAAAATTCGTTTTGGATAGGCCTGTAATAAGGTTTCACCAATGATACGCATATAACCAGCTAAGAAAATTGCTTTTACGTTTTCAGCGTGGAGATGCTTTAAAATAATTCCTTCTCGTTCTGCTTTTGAAACCCCCTTATGAGCTTCAATTACTAAGGATGGAACTCCGAATTTCGCTGCACGTTTTAAAACATGTGCATCAGCATGATCACAAACCAACAATTTAATTTCAATTGGAAGGTCAGCTTTGGCTATCGCTTCAAAGTTAGTTCCGTTCCCGGAAGCAAAAATTGCGACTGGTAATTTACCATTCGACACGTTTATCACTTCCTTTCACGATTTTACCGATTTGATAGTATTCCTGATCAGTTGCTGATAATTTCTTTTCAACTTCTGAATACTTATCCTTTGGAACTACCAAAACCATTCCAATTCCCTGGTTAAAGACATGATCCATATTAGCGGTATCCAAATGCCCCCATTCTTTCAAGGATTTGAACAATTGAGGAAGGTCCCAACTACTTCGGTCGATTTTAGCAGTTAAGTTATCCGGAATGACTCGTGAAAGATTTCCAGCAATGCCACCACCAGTTATATTGGCGCTGGCATGAACTAAATCGGCTTTGATCAACGGACTAACGGTGTGATAATACAACTTCGTTGGGGTTAATAACTCTTCAATCAATGGTTTCTTAAAGCCTGGATAGACTTTATTCAAATCAAGATTAGCATCCTTAATGATTTTGCGAACCAGTGAGAAACCATTCGAATGAACACCGCTTGATTTCAAACCAACTAAGACATCACCCTCACGAACCTTATCAGCACCAAGTAGGTTATCATGATCCCCAATTCCAACGGCAAACCCACTCAAATCGTAATCACCATTGGTGTAAATCCCAGGCATTTCAGCCATCTCACCACCAATTAGTGACAAGCCAGCTTGTTTACAACCTTCGGCAATTCCCTTTACGATTGTTTTAATTTGATCAGGATTTAATTTTCCAACCCCAATGTAGTCAAGGAAAAATAAAGGATCAGCACCTTGCGCTAAAATATCGTTGGCACACATTGCCACAAGGTCAATTCCAATCGTATCGTGTTTGTCAGCCTTTAAAGCTAGTAATAATTTAGTTCCAACACCATCGGTTCCTGAAACCAACACTGGATTGGAATACTTCTTAAAACTACTCAATAAGCTGTATTCTGCTCCAAAACCTCCTAATCCCTCTAAGACATTAGAATCTTGGGTCGTCTTAACAATTTTTTTGATGTTGTCGACAGCTTTTTCACCATTGGCAATGTTAACACCAGCGGCTTGGTATTGATCATCCATTGAATTCATCCTTTCAGTCATAAAGATGCAACCGTTCTGCTTCTTTTTTATAACCTGCTTCGTAGTCATATAATGGCGTTGGATACTTCCCATCAAAGTAAGCTGTACATAAGCCATGATATTGGTTATCGCATTTCAACCCGATTGAATCAATTAACCCTTCAACACTAAGGTAACCAAGAGAGTCAGCCCCAATTTGTTTTCGAATTCCTTCGATGTCATAATTTGCACCAATTAATTCACTTGGCTTTTGAATATCGATTCCGTAAAAACATGGGAATTTCAAATCTGGTGAAGCAATTCGAACGTGAATCGACTTTGCACCGGCATCCCGTAATAATTTAACAATAAAGCGACTTGTCGTTCCACGAACGATCGAATCATCAACTAAAACAATATTCTTACCCTCAACCACTGGTTTTACAACGGATAACTTCATTGAAACTCCGCGTTCCCGCTTGGCTTGGGTAGGTTCAATAAACGTCCGCGCCACATATTGATTCTTGATCATTCCCATATCGTAAGGAATCCCACTTTCTTGAGCGTAACCAATCGCAGCAGATAGTGAAGAGTTAGGAACTCCAATTACAACATCAGCATCAACCGGATGTTCACGAGCAACTCGTGCTCCCATCCGCTTTCTAGCCTCATGAACACTAACGCCATGGATTACGGAATCGGGACGAGCAAAATAGATGTATTCCATTGAACAAACCGTCAATTCCGTCTTCGTGGTAAAATGATCAATTTTAACGCCATCTTTATTAACTTGAACGACTTCACCAGGTTGTAAGTCACGAATGAAGTGAGCACGTACTTGATCTAAAGCACAAGTTTCACTACAGATAATAATGGCTCCATCATCACGTTTTCCCATTACTAATGGCCGGAGACCATTTGGATCAGAAACTCCATACATGGCATCCTTAGTCATCAAAACATAAGCAAATCCACCATGCATCTGGTTAGCAGCATCTTTGATCTTGTCCATAAAGGTATCTTTCGTACTAACTTCAATCAAGTCACCAAATAATTCGCTATCTGAATCTGATTGAAACTTAGTCCCTAACTTGGTCAACTTAGCCTTTAAAGTATCAGCATTCGTTAAATTTCCGTTATGGGATAATGCAAAATGTGTATTTGTATTTTCAAAAAGAAATGGTTGAATATTCTTTAATGAATGACTACCTGCAGTTGCATAACGAATATGACCAATTCCAGAATGACCAGGTAAGGTACCTAAATCATCTAAATTGCTAAAAACTTGGGTCAATAATCCTAGACCACGATGACGATGGATTTGACCTTTATCATCAAAAGTAGCAATTCCAGCTCCCTCTTGACCACGATGTTGCAATGCATGTAAACCATCATGAACTAGTTGAGCAGCGTCATTTTGTTTACTTCCGAATAGGCCAAAAACACCACATTCATCATTTAGGCTTTTGACTTCATTGAGCATTCTAATCCTTCTTCCCATGTTGTTCTAAGCTCCTTGATGGAAGTATGAACTTCGTCATCTTGGAGGGATAAATTAAATTCATCATTACTAGTTGTTTTACCTAACAGAGTAACGTTATTGCCCATTAATTCTTCAAATTCATCTTGTTTAGCGGCATCAACTGATACAACGAAACGAGATTGAGTTTCAGAAAAGAGTTGAACACCAGTTAAATCACTTTGCCCATCAAAACCAAGTTGATTCTTGAAAAGCATTTCACCAAGGGCAGTAATTAAGCCACCCTCACTAATATCATGAACCCCGGTAACGAGCTTGTTCTCAATGGCTTCATGAACTAGTTTTTGATTCTTAGCTTCGGTATCTAAGGACCAATGTTGAATTCGACCACTGATCTTACCAGCTTGCAACTTTTGAATTTCACTGCCGTTGAAATCATCATAAGTCTTACCAAGAACGTAAACTAATTGATCAGCCTTTGGAATATAGGAAGTCATTATGTTTTCGTTCTTTTCGATCAAACCAACCATCCCAATAACTGGGGTTGGGTAAATAGCTTCATTATCAGTTTCATTATAAAGGGAAACGTTTCCCCCAATGACTGGGGCATCGAATTCTTGGCAAGCCTTTGAAATTCCTTCGGCCGACTTACTCATTTCATAGTAACTTTCGCCATCATCGGGGTTCCCAAAGTTCAAACAGTCGGTAATTCCCAGTGGAATGGCTCCACCAGCGACAATATTCCTAGCAGCTTCAGCAACCGCAATTTGACCACCCTTGAAAGGATCAAGGTAAATATAACGTGAGTTACAATCAATTGTCATGGCAAGCGACTTATTAGTGTTTCGAACCCGCACAATAGCGGAGTCACTACCTGGTTCAAGAACCGTATTGGCTTGAACCCGACTATCGTATTGACGAAAAACAGATTTTTTGGAAGCAATTGTTGGCGATGCTAACACTTGCTTGATCGTTGCTGTTAAATCAGTGTACTTAGGCATGAAATCGGCAGCTGGATTCTTTAAACGGTCTGGTTCAACAACTGGATGTTCATATTCTGGAACATCATCAACTAAGGACTTCGTTGGAATATCACAAACCAACTTTCCGTGTTGACTCAAACGGTATTGACCATCATTATTAACGTGTCCAATGACAACGGCGTTCAAACCGTATTTTTCAAAAACATCCAAGACAGTTTGTTCAGCACCCTTTTTAATACATAAAATCATTCGTTCTTGTGATTCAGAAAGCATGATTTCATAAGGAGTCATCCCCTTTTCCCGTTGAGGAACTAAATCAAGGTTCAAATCAACCCCACTGTTTGCCTTAGCAGCCATTTCAGCAGTCGATGAAACTACTCCAGCAGCTCCCATATCTTGAATTCCGACCAAGATATCCTTATGATGACGAGTAATTTCCAAACAAGCATCAACTAATAGTTTTTCAGTAAATGGATCCCCAACTTGAACCGCGGAACGATCGGCTTCCTCTTCTTCACTGAATTGACTAGAAGCAAAGGTAGCCCCATTAATTCCATCACGACCGGTTTTAGCACCAACGTAGATGATTGAATTTCCAGTTCCCTTTGCTCGACCAGCTTCAAGGTCTTCTTGTTCCATTAAACCAACACACATAACGTTGACCAACGGATTTCCGTTATAGCAAGGATCAAAACTAATTTCACCACCAACGGTTGGAATTCCAATACAGTTTCCGTAACCGGCAATTCCAGCAACCACTTGGTCCAATAAGAACCGGTTCTTAGGATGACTAAGTTCCCCAAAACGGAGACTATCTAAAGAAGCGATTGGCTTAGCACCCATTGAGAAAATATCTCTAATGATTCCCCCGACACCGGTAGCAGCACCTTCATATGGTTCAACAAAACTAGGATGGTTATGACTTTCAGCCTTAAAGACAACGGCTTGACCATCATTAATGTCTAAAACTCCGGCTCCTTCACCGGGTCCTGCGATAACTCGAGAACCCTTGGTCCAGAATTTTCTTAAAATTGGTTTGGAGTTTTTGTATGAACAATGTTCACTCCACATCCCAGAATATAAACCAGTTTCAGTGAAGTTTGGTAATCGATGAAGTAACTTATTACAAATTAAATCGTATTCCCCATCGGTTAGACCCCAATCACGATAAATCTTACGTTCTTTAATTTCTTCTGGGGAAAGTTCAACCATTTTTTTCAATGTCCTAGCTCCTTACTTGATTTAATAAAGATTGGAATAATTTCAAACCGTCGGTGCTTCCTAAGATTTCTTCAACCGCTCTTTCAGGATGAGGCATCATTCCTAAAACGTTTCCTTCACGGTTTGTAATTCCAGCAATGTCGTCATAACTACCGTTCGGATTATTCTTGTAGGTAAAGACGATTTGATGATTAGCTTTTAGTTCCTTTAAAGTTGCTTCATCACAGTAATAATTTCCTTCACCATGAGCAATCGGAATTGTAATATCTTCATTTTCCTTATATTCATTAGTGAAACGGGTGTGATTATTAACAACTTTTAAAGGTTCCCATTCAGAAATAAATTGCATGTTGGTATTGTGTTGTAAAGTTCCAGGAAGTAAACCTGCTTCAGTCAAGATTTGAAAACCATTGCAGACCCCTAAAACCGTTTTACCAGCTTTAGCCATGTCTTTAACGGCGGGCATAATGGGAGCAAAACGAGCAATTGCCCCACTCCGAAGGTAATCACCGTATGAAAAACCACCGGGAATCAATACTCCATCAAAGCCATCCAACTTAGTATCGTTCGATGAAACCATTTCAACATCTTGTTTTAAGTCGTCATTAATTGCGTGGTACATATCCCAGTCACAGTTGGAACCTGGAAAACTAATTACCGCAAACTTCATCGTTAACTATCCTTTCTTGATTTCGTAGTGATAAGTTTCCATATTTTGATTTACCAAAAGATCTTTACAAATGGAATCAATCACCTTTTCGGCAGCATCTTGATCATCCTTATCGATCTTAACTTCAAAGTACTTTCCTAATGAAATTGAATCGATCGATTTGTAGTCCAAACGATGAAGTGCGCTTTTAATCGCTTCACCTTGGGGGTCTAAAATTGATGGTTTATGGGTAACGTAAATTTTAGCTAAGTACATTGCAAAAATCCTTTCTAGTCGAGTGCCTTTTGTAGTTTATGGAGAATTTCAAGATAACCAGTCATCATATTACCAGTTTGTTTTCTGAAAACATCCTTATCTAATGATTCTTTAGTATCAGCATCTAATAACCGACAAGAATCAGGAGAAATTTCGTCAGCTAAAACGATCTTACCGTCATCAGTTAACCCAAATTCAACTTTAAAATCAACAAGGATTACATTAACGGACTTGAATAACTTAATTAAAAGTTGGTTAACCTTAAAAGCAACCTGGCGCATTTCAATAAGTTGATCTTCAGTCGCAATGTCTAATGCTTGGGCATCAGAATCATTTACGAGCGGATCGTGAAGTTCATCACTCTTAAAGAAATATTCAACAACAGGTTGCTTTAATTCTTGGAGATATTTAGTTCCAAAACGTTTTTGAAAATGACCAGAAGCTAAGTTCCGAATAACAACTTCCAAAGGAATCATCTTTACCTTTAGATTCAATTGATCAGTATCAGAAATTCGTTTTACAAAGTGGGTGCTAATTCCATTCTTTTTTAGGTATTCAAAAATTAAACTAGAGATCTGGTTATTAACCGCACCCTTGTTATCAATTAATTCATTTCGAACCCCATCACCAGCAGTGGTGTGGTTAGTATAGTGAACCTTCAATACTGATGGATCATCAGTTGTGTATAATTGTTTTGTTTTTCCTTCGGCTACTAATGTCATTTTTAAAATCCTTTCTAGATTTATTCAAATTCCTTAATTGAGTTCAACATTGAATCAAAATCATCACCAATTACAGTAATGTGACCCATTTTTCGTTGGGGACGAATTTCAGCTTTTCCATAGTCATGAAAATGCCATTCAGGATGATTTGGTAATTCTTTTCGCGCTTTAGTAAGGTCATCACCCAATAAGTTGACCATGACAGCCTTATGATCTTGAGTAATTTCTGGAATCGCTAAACCACAAATACTTCTAATGTGAGCATCGAACTGCGAAACGTTACACCCTTCAATTGAAAAGTGCCCAGAGTTATGAGGACGCGGAGCTAGTTCATTAACAAGTAATTCGCCATTTGCTAGAACGAACATTTCAACTCCTAAGACCCCGACTAATTTCAAGCTATCGGCAATTTTTTGCACAATTTGACTAGCCTTTTGATGAACTTGGTCATCAACCCGAGCCGGAATAATACTAGTGTGTAAAATATGGTGCTTATGAATATTCTCACTTAATGGAAAGGCAAACGTTTTTCCAGTATAGTCACGAGTAACCATCATTGAAACTTCTTTAACGAATGGCTGTTTTTGTTCATAGATCCATTCAATGTTATTAAGTTCTTTTTCAGCATTAACGACATCATCATGATTATTGATATCAATTTGACCGTGACCATCATAGCCACCTTCACAGGTCTTTAAAATCCCAGGATAACCAATTTTAGTTACCGCAGCTTCTAAATCAGCTTGATTATTTACCGCAGCATAATTAGTTACTGGAATGCCATTTTGACGCAAGAAATTTTTTTCACGGATTCGATGACTCGTAATCGTTAATTCATTAATAGCTTGTGGAACGTCAACTTCACCAGTTAGCTTTGCTAAGGCGTCTTGGTCAACGTTTTCAAATTCATAAGTTAAAACATCTGCTTTTTGAGCTAATTTTTGTAATGCAGCTTCATCGTCGTAATCAGCAACGATTTGAAAATCAGATACTTGTGCTGCAGGTGCATCTGGGGTTGGATCTAAAATCCCCACTTTATATCCCATATACTTAGCAGCAATTGCCATCATTTGACCTAATTGGCCACCACCTAAAATTCCAATTGTTGAAGGCGGTAAAATTGTTTTAATTGAGTTGGTCATTGCTTTTAATCGCCTCTTCGGTTTGTTGTTTTCTGAAATCAACTAATTTTTGAGCAACTTCTTCATTTTGTAAACCAATGATTTGAGCAGCTAAAAGGGCTGCGTTCTTTGCCCCAGCCTTACCAATTGCAACTGTAGCAACTGGAATCCCAGAAGGCATTTGAACCATCGATAACAATGAATCCATTCCATTCAAAGCTTTGGTTTGAACTGGAATCCCGATTACAGGGAGGGTGGTATTAGCAGCCATCATCCCAGGAAGATGAGCAGCTCCACCAGCAGCAGCAATAATCGCTTTATAATGTTCGTCTTTTGCACTTTGACCAAATGTTTGTAATTGGTTTGGCATCCGATGTGCGGAAATTACATGTTTATCATAGCTGACGCCCAGTTGATCCAACATCTCAGCTGTATCTTTTACTACTGGCCAATCAGAAATGGAACCCATCACGATTGCGACGTCCATTCAGATCACTCCTTTAACTTTTCTAACAATATAATGATAACAAGCTAAATTATTCTCGTCAATCAAAACACGAACTATTATCATTAAAAATATTTTAATTGTTCGATAGAATCAAAAATAAAAAGACATGATTAATTATCATGTCTTTTTAATCTCCCTAGCCATTCATTTGAGCTGGAGCTGGACTAACGAACTTATTATAAGCTTTTTGGAACAATAGATTCACAGTTCCTCGTGCTCCAGAACGGTTCTTTTCTATAATGACTTCAACTGGACAAATGTTGTTATCGTCAATCTTTTGTTCATTTCCATCATCATCGCTATCGTTATCTCTTTCGTAATAATCTTCACGATACAAGAACGAAACAATATCAGCATCTTGTTCAATTGAACCAGATTCTCGAATATCAGAAAGAACAGGTCGTTTATCTTGTCGTTGTTCAACTCCACGAGAAAGTTGAGATAACGCAATTACAGGAACTTCTAATTCTTTAGCTAATTTTTTTAATTGTCGCGAAATCATTGAGACTTCTTGTTGACGATTTTCATGATTTCCACTTTCAATCAATTGCAAATAATCAATTACGATCAAACCAAGATTCTCATTTTCTTTTGCTAATCGTCGACACTTAGCTTGAATTTCAGCCATTCTAATACCTGGAGTATCATCAATATACACTTGGGTTTTTTTAAGAGCTTGCCCTGCAAAACTAACACTATTAAACTCCTCTTGAGTCAACTGACCAGTTCTTACGTGGTAAGCATCAACGTTAGCACTGGCACAAAGCATCCGGTTAACCAATGATTCAGCTCCCATTTCTAGACTAAAAATAGCGACCGCCTTTTTTGATTCTAACGCTACATTTCGAGCGATATTTAGAGCGAACGCAGTTTTACCAACGGCTGGTCGAGCAGCAATAATAATCAATTCGCCATCATGTAACCCGGTCGTGATATTATCTAAATCATTATATCCAGTTGATAATCCAGTCACGGATTCTGGTTTATCTCTTAGTTTTTCGATCTCTTTAATTGATTTAGTAACGACATCTTCAATTTGTTTAAATCCAGAACGATTAAGGTTTTCACCAACTCTTAAAATATCGCTTTCAGCATTGGCTAAAAGTTCATCCACATTTTCACTACCATCGTATCCAGCAGTGACAATATTAGTTGCTGCCGAAATTAATTTTCGACTGATCGACTTGTCACGAACAATCTTAGCATAATAAACAGCATTCGCAGCTGTTGGTGTATATTGGGCCAAATCAGTTAAATATTGAACGCCACCAACATCATCAATTTTTTTCTTATCTTTTAAATAGTTAGTAATCGTAATCAAATCAATGGGTTGTTCATCATTGTCCAACTCCTCCATTGCTTTGAAAATAATTTGATGAGAATGGGTATAAAAATCATCAGCCCGAAGATACTGCAAAGATTCTTGTAACGAGTCTGTATTTAAGAATATCGATCCTAAAACAGCTTTTTCAGCATCAATACTTTGAGGGGGGATTCGGTTAATTGATTCACTATTCATATTTATAATTCCTTTTTAATCTAAAAAAGACCGGTTTCCCAGTCTTTTTGCTAGCTAACTACTAAATTATTGTTCTTTAACGTGAACTCGAATCGTCGCGGTCACAGAAGGATGGATTTTAACACTAACGTTAGTGTATCCCAAAGAACGAATTGGTTCAGATAGTTCAACGTCTTGTTTCTTTAATTTAATTCCGTATTGATCTTGTAATCCTTGAACGATCTTTTTACTTGGAATTGAACCGAAGAGACGACCATCAGTACCTGACTTAGCTGTAAATTCAACGACTGTTTTGTCATCTTCAATTTTAGCTTTAAGTTCTTTAGCGTGAGCTAATTCTTCAGCTTCATCACGTTTTTCAGCACGCTTCTCTGCATTTAATTGACTAATAGCGGAATTAGTTGCTGCTTTAGCCATATTTCGTTTAATTAAGAAGTTTTGCGCATATCCATCTGGGACATTCTTAACTTCTCCTCTTTTACCTTTTCCACGTACATCTTGTAAGAAAATAACTTTCATCGAGACCAGCTCCTTTTATATCTATAATCTAATTTAACAAAAATTCACTGAAATTACTACTATTATTCATCATCATCATCGGAATCATCATCAGGGGTTTCTTCTGCTAATACTTCTTGAATGGTTTTAATTAACATTGGTTTAACTTCAGAAACGGATTTATCACTAATCTGGGTTGCGCCACTTGCTAAGTGACCTCCACCACCAAGGCGTTCCATAATGATTTGAACGTTCACATCACCATCACTTCGAGCAGAAATTCCAACCTTACCATCAGGACGATTACTAATAACGAAGGAAGCTTTTACTCCCTGCATCGTTAATAATGAATCTGCTGCTTGAGCAGCCGTTACCGGATCATAAGTTTTATCATTCTCACCAGCAATTAATGCTAGTTGACGATTAGCATCAATAAATTCAACTCTTGAAATTAAATGATTCCTTGAAATATAAGCATCAACATTTTCACGCATTAACGATTGCATTACATTTGAATCAGCTCCGGCAGATCTCAAGTAACTAGCAGCATCAAACGTTCTTGTCCCGGCTTCCATTGAAAATGACTTTGTATCAACAAAAATTCCGGTCAATAACGCAGTTGCTTCAAGGCGATTGATTGGTTCCTTGTCTTGAGATTGATATTCTAATAATTCCGTTACTAACTCACTTGCGGATGAAGCATAAGGTTCGATGTAAACCAAAATTGGATTCTCAGGGAATTCTTCACCACGACGATGATGATCAATGACAACCACCCGATTCTCCAATCGATTATACAGTGCCCGCGAAATACTCATTGATGGTTTCGAATGATCGACCATGATCAAAAGACTATTATCTGTAGCTTTTTTGAGTGCTTCATCAGGAGTAATGATTGAATCATAAATATCAGGATATTTTTTGGTTAACTCTAATAATCTTTGGACATCAGAATGAATCTGGGTTTGATCGATCACGATCCAACATTGTTTATTATTCATCTTGGCCATTCGGTGAATCCCCATACAGGAACCAATGGCATCCATATCAGGACGAGAATGTCCTTGAACAAAAATTTGATCAGATTCTTTAATAATTTCTTGAAGGGCTTGAGCAGTCATTCTAGCTCTAACTCGAGTCCGTTTTTCCATTGGATTAGTCTTTCCACCATAAAAACGAGCTTCTTGATCTCGAGCCTTTACAACAACTTGATCTCCACCTCGGCCAAGTGCTAAGTCTAAATCACTTTGAGCTTGTTGAGCTAATTGGTTCAGATTTTGATCATCATAAGCAATCCCAATACTTAACGTTAAAGGATAATTATGTCTGGAAGTACTTTCACGAATCTTATCTAAAATTTCAAATTTATCTTCTTCGATTTCACGTAATGATTCTGCATATGCAACCATCAAAAAATGGTCATCATCAATTTGTTTCAAATAAACATGAAATTTTTCAGCCCAAACTGATAGTTCATTCGTAACGTAACTCCGTAGATTAGAAATATCTTGGTCAGTCATTGATTGCGTAATTTCATCATAGTTATCCAAGAAAATTTCTCCAATTGAAATTTTCTCACTATTATAACGCTCTTCAATTTCATAATAGTTCGTAACATCCATCATGTACACAGTATGAAATTCCCTTTGAATCAACATTGAAAAATGATGATGATTCCAAGTCACTTCGTTGCTGTCCTTTGAGTTCCAATTTTGATTGACTAATGATTTTAATCCAGGTGCTACGTCCCCAAGTTGTTCTCCTAAAATATGTTCATCACCAAAATAAGGCTGAAGATATGGATTGACCCAATCAATTTGTTCTTTATCATTCAAAATTAAAATTCCAACTGGCATTTCTAACATCGTTTCTCGTTCGCCACGATGAATTCGATATGATAAGTCTGATAAGTATTGATTAGCATTATCACTTAAGCGGTTCATTAACTTGAAATTATAAGCTAAAATTCCACTAAGAATCAAAAGAAGAATTACTCCTAATGCCCAACTTTCTAAAAAGGTAATAACTGTACTAAAAATTACTAAAAAAGACATAAAAATAGTGATCCATCTTAAAAAACGATTCGATAAAAACGGTGGTAAGTTAAAAAATCTTCTTTTCTTTTTCATGACACGCCTCTTCGTTTTTGTCTGAATAAAATAATTATCTATATTATTTTATCACACTTTAAGAAAGTGATAAAAAGACCGTGTAATATATAAAAATAACAAAACGCACGACCATTGATTTAGATGATCATGCGTCAAAAATGAAATTTTTTCAATCAGATATAACGCTTTCTACCCAAGCGTCTAATCGATTTAAAAATTGAAGATATTGATTCATTGAGGCTAAATAACCTGACATTCTGTTATTTTCTGGTTGTGGGCCTAAAATATCATGATTATATTTCTTTTCGTTGATTTGTAATTCTCTAAAAAGTTCTCCAAGACGATCAATTTCATCTGGAGTTAATTTTTTAATAGTTTCATTATTATCATAGTTATCAATTATCCATTTTAAGCATCCGTTCATTGGGGCTGCTTCAACTCTCCAGTTCTTATGTACAGATTCATCTTGATAATCAGCCTTATCTTGATAATAATCATCATGATGGTTAGCTATATCGTCCCTATAAATTAAAGGCGAATGAACGATATTTCCAAGCATCTTTTCTTCAATAACTTCACGATTAAACTTAAACTTATTTCCATTTTGAAAACTATTTCTGATGTTATAAATAATCGCTAACTTATGTTGATAAGTTTGTCGACTAATATTATTGTACCCGTTATGCAATTGAGGATTTCCCTTTTGAATGGTACTAATATAGTCATTTGGAATCTGAACTTCTTTATCACCAATTGGATTATATGATTTAATCAATGGATTTTTCTTATCGGTCAATAAGTCAATTTGATCCGCTTTATAATATTTAACCTCAATCGCAAAAATTCCCCATCGACAAATTAAAATTAAATCAATTTGATTACTACTTTCTTGTGATTTTTGACTATATCGGAACGGAATATCAATATCTGAAATAATCTTGAAATGACTTTCATAATTCTTAAGATTAAGTTTTTTAAATTCATTTTCAATTTCTTTTTGAACTTCAATTTCAGCTTCAAATCCATCATTTTGTTTATAAAATTTATTATAAATATCACTCTTAAATAATTGAAAATCATCGTTATGAAGTAACTGGTGGAACTTTTCACGATTTTTCTTAATTTTTTTAATAATTCTCCTCGAATAATCAATTAAATCAACTGTTCCATTTTTAAAAGCAACTGTTTTATATTTTTTGGAAAGTTTATTAAAATCACTGTTAGTCATTTTAACATTACTAATCATTCCCGAAAATTGAAAATTAAAATCAGTTATTTTATTATTTTCAGGAATTATTTGAAGCTCTGATTCAGGAGCAGCAGTCTGTTCATTTAACTTTGCTTCCAGTGAATTATAATTAGCGATGTCACTTTTATGTTGAACTTCAGCACTTTGTTGTAAATCTTTATATTTAGATTGAATGTTTCGTAATTCTTTTTTAGATTCATTAGCAGAACGCTTTAAGTTATTATAAATTCTCTCTAATTTTGTATATTTAGCTGCATCATAGTTCCGTTGATTAATAATGCTTTGCCACTGAGCATTTGCTTTATTTTGATGTTCGATAAACTTGGTAGCCAATGAATTATAACTATCTTTTTCAACACTAGTTTGTTCACTAACGGCATTTTTAAGATCTGTATTTTGTCTTCTTAAGATATCGATAATTTCATTTGTAACGGTTTTTTGTTTATTGAACTTATCATTGAATCGATTTTGCTTAGCATTTCCTTCCTTTCTAATAATATTAAGAATTTCATTTGTAATCTTTTGTTGTTGGCGAATCTTATTATTAAACTCTTCCTGCAGATCTTCAGAAAGGTGTTTTTGATCCCTTAATTGTTGTTTTAAAATGGTGAGTTGTCTCCTTAACCTTTTATTATCTTGTTTTTGCACATCCAAACCCATTTTCTCACCTCACTAGATTAAAATGTTAAATATTTTAAACCATGTTTATATATGTATTTGACATAACCTTCATAATGTTAATATTACTCTAAATATCAGGTTATATCTAAGAATTAGTCAATTTAATCAATAACTTAGAATCTAAATTGATTTTTATAAAAAAAGAGTCTCTAATTATCAGAATCAATCTAACAATTATAAGACTCAGAATTTACTTATCATGTGCAAAATTAGTCTTCAGTAACGAATGGCATTAAGCCCATGATACGTGCACGCTTAATAGCGATAGTTAGCTTACGTTGGTTCTTGGCACTAGTACCAGTAACACGACGTGGTAAAATCTTACCTCTTTCTGAAGTAAAACGATTTAATAATTGAACATCTTTATAGTCGATGTAATCAATGTGATTAGCAGCAATATAATCCATCTTACGACGACGACGTCCGCCTCTTCTTTGTGGCATGTTAAAAACCTCCCCATATCTTTTCTTTTTTAATTAAATAATATTTAATATTAAAATGGCAAGTCATCATCAGCAATGTCAATGTCATCACCCTTACCAGCAAACGGATCCTTATTATTTCCATCATCATTTTTTGGTGAATGATTTTGTTTGGAATTAAATGAATCTCCTTTATTAGAAGAATGCTGAAACGGATCAGACTCATCAAATGATTTTGAGCCTTTCCAACTACCATTATTGTCATTGTTTTTTGACTTATCAAAAGGAGATTCACTGTTTCTATGAGGAGTAGGATTATTATAACTACCATTATTACTGTTATAACGATCATTACCATTGTTAAAATCACCGTTATTTTCGTTAGAAGCATTTCGTGATTCTAGGAACGACCAGTTTTCAACGTTAATATCAGTTGTATAAACTCTTACTCCGTCTCTTTCATAACTGCCAGTTTGAATTGAACCATCAATTCCAACTAAGCTGCCCTTATGAAAGAAATTAGCGAAACTTTCTGCAGATTTTCCCCAAATAGTACAGCTAATAAAATCTGTTTGGCGTTCACCATTACTATCCTTAAAGCGTCTATCAACAGCAAGGGTAAATCTACCAACAGCTCTGCCGCTTTGGGTATATCGCAAATCAACATCCCGTGTTAAACGACCAGTTAAAATTGCTCGATTAATCATGTCGAAAACCCCTTTCATACGTCAAAACTATTTCAATGATTAAATTAACGGTTAACGATCATGTGACGTAAAATATCGTCACTGTACTTAGATAAACGATCAAATTCGTTTAAAGAAGTATCGTCAGAAGTTGTTAAATTAACGATGTGGTATAAACCTTCATTATAGCCCTTAATTTCATAAGCTAAACGAAGCTTCTTCCAATCTTTTGAATCAATAATCTTAGCACCATTATCAGTCAAGATCTTATCAAAACGATCGACTAATTCTTTCTTAGCTGATTCGTTTAAATCAGGACGAATGATGTAAGTAATTTCATATTTGCGTTCTTCCATGAATTACACCTCCCTGTGGACTTTAGACCCTTCAAACAATTTTGAAAGGTAAGGAGAATATGGAGGAATCCTCTCATATTCACAAAAGAAAATTATAGCATATCTATTTTCAATAATCAATTTTCACTGAAATGTTAATTTGCGACTATATAGTATATACGAAAACAAATCTATTTCTTAATTAAAAAAGATGGGAAATATCCCATCTTTTAATTATTCCTCATCTTTTGAATCATTACTTTTTTCATCTTCTGGATCTTCTTGAGGAACCTTTGCCATTGTGGCAACTTGAGAACCATCATCAATTCGAATCAAATGGACTCCCAAGGTAACCCGACTAGATTCAGAAACATTGGAGGCATGGAAACGAATCGTAACCCCTTTATCGGTAATCAACATAATATCATCGTCAGCTAACACGGTTGCAAAACCACTTAAATGACCATTCTTAGCATTCATATTGATAGTCTTGATTCCTTTTCCACCACGACCACGTAATGCATATTCATTCGCAGGTGTCCGCTTTCCAAATCCCTTTTCAGTGATTACAAAAATATCACTCTTTGGATCCAAGATATCAACACCAACAACGTAATCTTTATCACGCAAATGGATTCCGCGAACTCCACTTGCAGTCCGACCCATTGAACGAACATCTATTGATCTAAAGCTTGCAGCGTAGCCATTATGAGTTCCAATAATCATGTTTTGATCTTCACTAATAATTGAAACACCAATCAATTCATCGTCTTCCTTCAAATGAATTGACTTAAGACCATTACTTCTAATATTCACAAATTCGCTTACGGCAGTTCGTTTAACAATTCCATGGAGGGTCGTAAAGAAGAGGTACTTATCGTTATCATGAGCGTCAGCTGAAATGTTAATTACAGTTTGCACCTTTTCACCAGCAGCAATCCCCAATAAATTAATAATTGGAATCCCTTTTGCTAAACGTCCATATTCGGGAACTTCATAGCCCTTCATCTTGTAAACTTTACCAGTATTGGTAAAGAAGAGAAGTGTATCGTGAGTAGAAGTAGCAATCAAGTGTTCAATAAAGTCATCATTATGGACTTCCATCCCTTGAACTCCCCGACCACCACGATTTTGCGTCTTAAATTCTGATGTTGGCATTCGCTTAATGTAACCATTATGTGTTAATGTGACCATCACATCTTCTTCAGCAATTAAGTCTTCGTCTTCGATACTCAATGCTTCTCCGACCATTAACTTAGTTCTACGTTCATCACCAAAGCGATCTTGAATCTTCAATAATTCTTCATAGATAATTTCGTTAACCTTTTCACGACTAGCTAAGATAGCCTTCAATTCAGCAATCAATGCAACTTGGTGTTTATGTTCTTCTTGCACCTTTTCAATTTCAAGACCGGTCAATCTAACTAAACGCATGTCCAAGATAGCCTGAGCTTGCTTTTCATCTAAATCGTAGAGATGGAGTAACTGGTCCTTGGCAACCGCACCAGTTTGGGAACTCTTAATAATCTTGATGATTTCATCAATGTGGTTAAGTGCAACCAATAATCCTTGTAAGATGTGGTCACGATTTTCAGCCCGCTTTAAATCATGGGCCGTCCGGCGTTTGATAACTTCAACTTGATGTTCCAAGTAGTAAGTTAAAATCTGTTTTAGACTTAACACCTTAGGAGTTCCGTCAACAATCGCTAACATATTAAAACTAAATGAGGTTTGAAGTAACGTCATCTTATAAAGATTGTTCAATACAACTTCAGCACTAGCGTCACGACGAACATCGATCGTTACTCGCATTCCTTCACGGTCAGATTCATCCTTAACGTCAGTAATTCCTTCAAGACGTTTTTCACGAACTAAGTTAGCAATTCTTTCAACTAACTTCGCTTTATTTACCATGTATGGTAATTCAGTCGCTACGATTTGTTGGCGACCGGTTTTAGTTTCTTCAATGTCAACTTTAGCCCGTAAAACGATACTACCACGACCAGTTTCATATGCTTTACGAATTCCAGACTTTCCCATTACGATTCCACCAGTAGGAAAATCAGGTCCAGGTAAAGCTTCCATCAAATCAGCTGTTGTCGCATCTGGATTCTTCATCAAAATGTGCAAAGCACTAATTACTTCACTTAAATTATGAGTTGGAATATTCGTGGCCATCCCAACCGCAATTCCAGAAGCACCGTTTACTAATAAGTTAGGAAAACGGGAAGGCAAAACTTTTGGTTCACGTTCCGTCCCATCATAGTTTGGTTGGAAATCAACAGTATCTTTATTAATATCCCGAAGCATTTCCATTGCAATCTTGCTCAAACGGGCTTCGGTATAACGCATGGCAGCGGCCCCATCACCGTCGACAGAACCAAAGTTACCGTGACCATCAACCAACATGTAACGATAACTAAAGTCTTGCGCCATTCGAACCATGGATTCGTAAACTGCACTATCTCCATGGGGATGATATTTCCCTAAAACGTCTCCCACAATTCTGGCAGACTTCTTATAGGGCTTATCAGGAGTAACCCCTAATTCATTCATATCGTATAAAATCCGTCTATGAACCGGTTTCAAACCGTCACGAACATCAGGAAGTGCTCGAGCCACAATAACACTCATTGCATAATCCAAAAATGACGTTCTCATTTTTTGTGATAAATCAACATCAGTAATTCGATGGTTAGTTAAATTCTTATCATCTGACAACTGCTTTTGCCCCCATTCATTTTCATCTTAAACATCAGCAAATCAAGTTCATTAAACATCCAAGTTTTCAACGAATGTGGCATTTTCTTCAATGAACTTCCGACGTGGTTCAACTTTACTTCCCATTAACATTTCAAATACCTTTGAAGCTGAAGAAGCACTTTCAGAATCGACTCGTAATAACCTTCTGGTATCTGGATTCATCGTGGTTTCCCAAAGTTGTTCCGCATCCATTTCTCCTAGCCCTTTGTAACGTTGAATGCTTGGTTTAGGGGATGCTGGTAACTGGCTTTCCAACCGATGTAATTCTTCATCACTATCGATGTAACGTTGCATTTTACCCTGACGTAAACGATAAAGAGGTGGTTGGGCAATGTATACATATCCAGCATCTAACATTGGACGCATGTAATTATAAATCAACGTTAATAATAAGATTTGAATATGAGCTCCATCAACATCGGCATCGGTCATGATAATTAATTTATGGTAATTGACCTTGGTGATGTCAAAATCATCTCCAAAACCAGTTCCCATTGCAGTAAATAATGACCGAATTTCTTCATTTGCTAAGATTCGATCCATACTAGCTTTTTCAACGTTCAAAATCTTTCCCCGAATTGGTAAAATAGCTTGCGTTAAACGAGAACGGCCCTGCTTGGCAGAACCACCAGCAGAGTCCCCTTCGACAATGAATAACTCAGAAATATCGGGATCCTTACTGGTATTATTTGCTAACTTACCAGGAAGGTTCGTAATTTCCAAACCACTCTTCTGTCTAGTAACTTCACGGGCCCGTTTTGCAGCAACTCGAGCTTTAGAAGCAATCAATCCCTTGTCAACGATTCGACGAGCAGTAGTGGGGTTTTCCATTAAGAAACGGGTAAAGTGATCACTGAAAATGTGGTCAACCGCAGTTCTGGCATCAGAATTCCCTAACTTTGTCTTGGTCTGACCTTCAAATTGAGGATCAGGATGTTTAATACTGATTACAGCCGTTAGTCCTTCACGAACATCGGGACCAGATAACTTAACATTCTTTTCTTTAATTAAGTTATTCTTCTTAGCATAATCATTGATGACCCGTGTTAGAGCTCGTTTGAAACCCTCTTCGTGGGTTCCACCTTCGATGGTATGAATATTATTAGTGAAAGTTAATAAATTACTATGGTAGTCATCTGTGTATTGAAGAGCCACTTCGACCGTAATATCATTTTCTTTTCCTTCAACATAAATTGGTTCATCGAATAAAACATCTTTATGTTCATCAAGATATTCAACATAATGACGAATTCCACCCTCGTATAAAAAGTCATCTTCAATTGGCTTTTCAGGACGTTTATCAGTAATGGAAATTCTCAATCCCTTATTTAAGAAAGCGAGTTCTCGAATTCGGTTAATCAAAATATGAATATCATAAGTCGTTGTTTCAGTGAAAATATCAGGATCTGGGACAAAATGAACTTTCGTTCCATGTTCTTCTTCTGGAACTTCTCCCAAAAATTTCATTGGGGTTTTGACATGGCCACGTTCAAAGTCCATGTAATAACGTTTTCCATCACGAGTAACCGTAACATCTAGTTCGGTCGAAAGAGCATTAACAACGGATGCCCCAACCCCGTGAAGTCCCCCAGAAACTTTGTAACCGCCACCACCGAACTTACCTCCGGCATGTAAGACCGTAAAAATAGTTTCTAGTGCTGGTTTTCCAGTTTTTGTCATTGTATCAGTTGGAATTCCACGACCATTATCAGTAACGGTAATACTATTATCTTTTTCCACAATCACATGAATAGTATCAGCAAAACCTGCTAAAGCTTCATCGATTCCGTTATCTACAATTTCCCATACTAAGTGGTGTAAACCTTGTCCACTAGTGGAACCAATATACATCCCTGGTCGTTTTCGAACTGCTTCAAGTCCCTCTAGAACTTGAATTTGACTTGCATTATATTTCCGTGCAGCCGCTTCTTTTTGGCGTTCTTCGTCAGTCACTGTAGTTCCTCCTTTATTCCAATCCTGATTCTTCTTCTATCGTTCCATCCTTAACGTGAAACAACGTTGGATTATTAATCAAATCGCGTGCGACCCCACTCAAACTGGTCGTAGTCAAAAACGTCTGGACCTTATTTTGAATCGCTTTTAATAGATGTGTTTGGCGAGCATCATCTAATTCTGATAACACATCATCTAATAAGAGGACAGGATATTCATTCGTTTCCGCCTTCATCAAATCAATCTCTGCCAATTTCACAGATAAAGCCGTCGTTCTTTGTTGTCCTTGAGATCCATATACTTGAACGTCTTTTTGATTGATTTGAAACTTTAAATCATCACGATGAGGACCAATGATCGTTGTTCCTTGATGAATTTCGCGATCTCTTTCCTGTTGATATCCATTCTTTAATGCTTCATAGATGGTCTTAACGTCGGTTAATTCAGCTTTTTTTAAACTAGTTTGATACTTAAAAGTTAACTTTTCCTTTGCTTGGGAAATTTCTTGATGAACATCAGCCGCACATTTTTCCAACTTTTTCAGTAATTCTAGTCTCTGAAAAATAATTTGAGATCCATAACTTGCTAATTGATCAGATAAAACATCCAAGTAAACCGTATCATTGACCCGATTGGATTGAAAATCCTTCAAATAACGATTCCTTTGTCCCAACACTTTTTGATATTGAGCAGTATTAAATAAGTATTTATTACTCATCTGACCAAACTCAATATTCATAAACTGACGTCTTTGTTGGGGAGAACCTTTGACGATTTTTAAATCTTCAGGCGCAAATAAAATCACATTCAATTCTCCAACATAAGATGATAATTTGGCTTGTTCAATGTGATTAACCTTTGCTTTTTTTCCTTTTTTGCTTAAATCTAATTCCAATTTTAAGTCGTGGGTCTGCTTTACAACCGTTGTCTTTAGTTGGGCCGTGTCATGATTCCACCCAATTAATTCCCGATTATTATTAGTTCTATGACTTTTCGTTAAAGCCAGAACATAAATCGATTCCAAAAGATTTGTTTTCCCTTGAGCATTGTCACCAATCAAAATATTAACTGAATTATCAAACGTTAAATCAACTTGTTCATAATTACGAAAATTATGAAGAGATAATTCTCTCAATCTCATATTTGCTAATCCTGTTCTGAACGAATAAAGAACATTCCAATGTCTGGAATGGAAACATTATCACCATCAACCAATTTTTTGCCACGTCGATTTTCGGGTTCATCGTTCAACATCACGGTATTGTTATGCAAATACCATTTTGCTTGCCCTCCGGTACTAATTACGCCTTCTTCTTTAAGCATTTGACCTAAAGTAATATATGGTGCTTTAATCAAAACAGTTTTTTTCACTATTTCACCCACCTTTTATAACTATAATTATACGCCTGATTCGCTTAAAAGTACATATTTAACAGGAATTAAGCCATTTTAGCTATTTTAATTTAAATACACATTATCGACCAAAAAAGCGTATAACAAGCAAATTTAGTCTTTTTTGATAAGAATCAGTTCAAATAAAAAACCGTCACATTTAAGTGACGGTTCAAAAGTCATTTATTTTATTATCAATTAAAATGTCCGAACTGGTGTAATCAATTGAACAAATGATTGATCCTCATCTTCACTAGGCAACAGTGTAAAAGGCCGTAATGGAGATGTGAAGGAAAGTTTAATCATAGTTTTTCCAAATGAACGAAGCGCATCTTTCATATAATCTGGATTGAATGAAATTTCTAATTCATCACCAGTAGCTTCTTCAAGTTCCAATTCTTCTTCCACGTTCCCAACATCCGGAGAATCACCAGTTAATTTAATTTTTTTAGCATCAACATTAATCGATAATTTAACAACGTTATTTCGAGAAGCATGGGATAACAAGGAAGCTCGATCAATCGATGCTAATAAATCAGTAGCTTGTAATTGAAATTCAGTACTACTATTTTCAGGGATCAAACGAGAAGTATCAGGATAATTTCCTTCTAGTAACCGAGAGTAAAATGCTGTTTCACCTAAAATAAACAACACTTGATTTTCAGAAACCCGCATTTGAAGATTTTGATGTTCTTCAATCATTCGTTCTAGCTCAACTAAACTTTTTCCAGGAACAATAATGTCACAAGTTTGGTCATTGCTATTCAACTTAACTTTTCGTTGACTTAATCGATGGCTGTCAGTAGCAACCGCCATTAATTCATTTTCTTTCAAAACAAAGTGAACTCCAGTTAAAATTGGGCGGCTTTCTTGGTTTGATACGGCAATGACAGTTTGTCCAATAACTTCTTTAAAAACATCTCCATCAATATCGACCGATTTGTCAGTATCAATTTCTGGAAGATGAGGATAGTTTGAAGCATCTAACCCGTTAATTGTAAATTCAGAATTTCCAGAAGAAATTTTAGTTTGTAATCCATCAATAATTTCAACCGTCATTTTTTCATCTGGTAATTTTTTAACGATGTTAATAAAGAAACGTGCTGGTAATACAATTGATCCATCTTCAGTAACTGTTAATTCATTATCAGCATTACTACTAGAAATTCTAGTTTCGATTGAAACGTCAGAATCACTACCAGTTAAAACTAGTCCATCATCATTAGCAATAATTTTAATTCCACTCAATATTGGAATTGCTGTTTTAGAAGTGATTGCTCTTGAAACAATATTTAGTGCTTTAATAAATGCTGCTCTTTGAATTGAAAAATTCATTTCAGGTCCTCCTATACTACAACTATTAATAATAATATAAATAGTAGTAGGGGTTGTGGATAACTACCCCTGTGCATCATCAAATGCTGTTATATCAATTAATCTACTATGTGGATAACCATGTGGACAACTTAATTATTTCTGTGGATATCTTTTTTTAAGAATTAACTGACAAAGCGTTGATAATTTGATTATATCATTTTGTGTCTTTAATTTGTTAAATAAAAAGAATTAATGTCTAAGTTCATTTTTTAAATCGTCAATATCAGTTTCAATGTTCGGATCTTTTTTTTGTAAAGCTAAAGTAATTTTATCAATAGCGTGAATTACAGTTGTATGATCACGCCCCCCGAAAGCTTTACCAATTTTTGGTAACGATGTGTCAGTAAATTCACGACATAAATACATAGCAATTTGACGAGGCATTACAATTTTTTTATAGCGCCGTTTTCCTTTAAGATCTTCAATAGAAACATCAAAGTAAGAAGAAATGACTTTAAAAATTCTATCAACCGTTATGTCAGGCATAACATTTGAAAAATCTAGTCCATTCATGGATTCCTTCACACTAGCTAAGTTAATTGGAATTTTCTTAAAACTGGTATATGCAGAAACTCTAGATAATGCCCCTTCTAATTCTCGAACATTAGATTGAACCTTTTCAGCAATGTATTCGACTGACGAATCGTCCAAAGAAATCCCACGACTGTCAGCTTTTTTTCTAAGGATCTGTTGGCGAGTCTGAATATCAGGTTTCAAAATGTCAGTTGGTAATCCGGAAGAGAAGCGAGATGTTAAGCGGTCTTGTAAATCGGGAATTTCATTTGGAAGTCGATCTGATGTTAAAACGATTTGTTTATGGTGATCATATAAGTCATTGAAAGTATGGAAGAACTCTTCTTGAGTTTTATCCTTGTTAGCGAAAAATTGAATATCATCAACTAACAATACGTCAGCATTTCTGTATTCATTTCGAAATGCATCGACGCTATTTTTTTTAATTGCTTCTATGAATTCGATCGTAAACTCTTCACTGGTAACATACTTAACGTTAGCCTCAGGATTATTACTTAGAATTTCATTGCCGACTGCTTGCATTAAATGAGTTTTACCTAACCCCACGCCCCCATAAATAAGAAGTGGACTATATATATTTCCAGGTTCTTCCGCAGCTGCCAAAGCTGCTGCCTGGGCAAGTTCATTTGACTGTCCAACAATAAAATTATCAAAAGTATATTGTTTATTTAGATGAGTCTTTTGTTTTGGAAATCGCTCTTGTTGTTGTCGTTCTTCTTTAAAGAAGGCTTTAGACATCATGTCTTCTTCTGTTACGATTTTAATTTCGATTTCTTTACTAGTAATTTGATAAGCAAAAGTTCTAAATTTGGTAATTAAATGTTCAAGCCAGTAGTCCCGATGAAACGGAGATTTTACTTGGAGGACAAACTGGTTCTTATTAAAGTCGATTGGAGTAGAAGAACTAATCCATGTTCGATAACTAGTTTCAGAAAGATCGTCTTTAAAATAATTACATATTTGAGTCCAAAAAGAATTTTGATTCATAGAATGCCTCCCTTTTTCAAAAGCATAAAATACTATATCATTAAAAAATTGCAAGTGCGATATGACAAACTGGTACAATTTAAATTGTTACACAACATGTTAATAACTTAGTGACTGTTTTGTGGATACCTGTTAATATATAAATATTGATTTCAGATTATCAACAATGATTGTGGATAAAAAAGAGTTATTTAACAATGATTAACATAGTTATCCACAATGTGTTAATCATTTTATCCACTTTCTGTGGATATGTGGATAAGTATGTGGATAACTTATTAAAAAATTTTAGAAAATGATTGTAAATGCGCATGAAACATTTTTCTGTATATACCAATTTGGCATTTTTAAATGAATAATTTTTGGCTTTTTTTGAAAATATCTTTTATAAAAATGAAATTATGTGGTATTATTATTGAGTAATGCTTTTGGAATCTAATAAAGTAAAACCTAATTAAAATAAGGAGGGTTTGTAATGAAACGTACTTACCAACCAAAGAAACGTCATCGTGCCCGTGTACACGGTTTCCGTAAACGGATGCAAGATCGTAACGGCCGTAAAGTTTTAGCACGCCGTCGTCGTAAAGGCAGAAAATCATTATCTGTATAGGCCACTGACCATTCAGTGGTCTTTTTTCATTAAATAGTGGATAATTAATAAAATGACTTGGAGATACTTATGAGAAAGTCTTATCGAGTTAAAAAAGAGGCTGATTTTCAACGAGTGTTTGAAAAGCATCAGTCTGTTGCTAATCGAATGTTTGTAATCTATCAAGCTGATCGACCGAATCAAGTTCATTTTCGAGTGGGGATTTCGGTTGGAAAGAAGATAGGAAATGCAGTTCATCGAAATTGGGTTAAACGTCGGATTCGCCAGTCAATGTTAGAATTAAAACCATTTTTAAAACAAGACGTTGACATATTGGTGATTGCAAGACCAAGAGCTTCTGAACAAACGATGAAAACGATTAAAAATAATTTGATACATGCGTTGAAATTAGCTGGTTTATTAAATCAAGATTATTTAGAAGACAATGACAATAATGAGGGAAATAAATGAAGAAATTAAAACGCGTTACAGCGTTGCTCTCGATTGCTAGTTTGATGATCCTATTGAGTGCCTGTTCCAATGCACCTGTGAATAGTCACAGTAGTGGATTTTGGGACGGAGTCATTCTATTAAACTTTTCTCGAGCAATAATTTGGCTAGCCAAGTTATTTGGGAACAGCTATGGACTAGGAATTATTGCCTTTACGATTATCGTGCGGGTAGTTATTCTTCCATTAATGGTTTTCCAAACGCGAAGTATGAAGAAAACTCAAGAAATTCAACCGCAATTAAAAGCATTGCAAAAGAAGTATTCTTCCAAGGATACCGATACAATGCAAAAATTGCGTGCTGAACAACAAAAGCTTTATTCCGAAGCAGGAATTAATCCGATTGCTGGATGTCTTCCATTAATTGTTCAGTTACCTGTTTTATTCGCTTTATACCAATCTATTTTGCGAACTCAATCATTACGTTCAGGTCATTTCTTATGGTTGCAATTAGGAGCTAAAGATCCATTCTTGGTATTACCAATTTTGGCAGCCTTACTAACTTTTGTTAGCTCTTGGTTATCAATGAAGTCACAACCTGAAAAGAATGGAATGACAACTTCAATGACGGTTGTTATGCCATTTGTGATTTTCTTTACTGCATTGAACGTACCATCTGCAATTTCGCTTTACTGGGTAGTTACAAATGCTTTCCAAGCGATTCAAACATTGTTGTTACAGAATCCTTGGAAAATTCAACGAGAACGCCAAGAAAAGGAAAAGATTGCTAAACAAAAAGAACGTAAAATGCAAAAAGCAATTCGAAATGCAAAGAAAAGTCGTCATAAATAATTAAATAAATCAAAAAAATTAAGACATCGGTTGAGTTTCTTAACCGGTGTCTTTTATAATTAAAAATAGTGTTTTTACATAGACCAAAAAATGGAGGAAAAAAAATGACAACTTTTATTGGTAGAACTGCTGATGAAGCGATTGAAGAAGGTTTAGCGGCTTTACATGTTGATCGAAAAGACGTTGAAATTAAATTAATTCAAAAGCCAAGAAAAGGCTTCTTAGGATTTGGAAAACGAGACGCTAAAGTTGAAATGGTTGTCATTTCTCATGAGCCTAATCGAAATCAAATTAAAAAAACTGCAGAAGAAAAAAAACAAGCTCGTCCAACCGTAAAAAAAGATGAAACCAAAGTTCGATTTCAGGAAAAGGATGCATCAAAACCTAGTAAAAAAAATACTGATAATAATGAAGCAATTGAAAAATTAAAGCAGTATTTATCTTCAATTATCGAACAATTAGGGATTCATGCAGATTTAGAAGTCACTCATCATTCAAGTAAATCATTAAAAATTAACTTTAAGACGCAAAATGAAGGGCTATTAATTGGTAAGCACGGCTTGACGATTAATGCCTTGCAAGCGCTATCTGAAATTTATTTAAATCGTTTAGGTGTCTATCATTTAGAAGTAGAACTAGATACAGCTAACTATCGCCAAAGAAGAATGGACGTTCTAAAAAAATTAGCGGAACGAACTGCTCGAGACGTAGTTGCAAATGGTCAACCAGTCTATCTTGATCCAATGCCTTCTTTTGAAAGGAAACAAATTCATAAAACGTTGGAACATACCTCCCATGTCAGGACCTATTCGGCTGGTAGAGAACCTCATCGTGCCGTCGTGGTTGCTCCAAGATAATCAATTGACAAATTGGCATAAACTTCTATAATTATTAATATATAAATGAACTGAATAATGATGAAGTAGTGAAAGTGCTTTATCCACATTACGTGTGGAGTGGGCACTTTTTTTGTATGAAGAAATAGAGAGGATGATTAGTTTGGCAATGAACGTAACTGAATTTGATACGATTGCGGCAATTGCAACGCCACCTGGTGTAGGTGGAATCTCAATCATTAGAATTAGTGGTGATAAAGCTTTAGATGTAATCACTAAAATATTTAAGGGAAAAGATCTCCGCAAAGTAGCTTCTCATACTATTAATTATGGTCATATTATTGATCCTAAAAATGATGAACAAGTTGATGAGGTAATGGTTTCAGTAATGTTGGCGCCGAAAACATATACTGTTGAAGATGTTGTGGAAATTAATTGCCATGGTGGAATTGTTGCAACTAACCGCATTTTACAGTTAGTGCTTAGTAATGGTGCGCGAATGGCGAATCCGGGTGAATTTACCGAACGAGCTTTTCTTCATGGTCGAATTGATCTTTCTCAAGCTGAGGCAGTGATGGACTTAATTGAAGCCAAGACGGATCGCTCAAGAGGAGTGGCTTTGAACCAGTTAGATGGTAATTTGGCTCAATTGATTCGTAAATTGCGAAAAGAAATCCGCGAAGTTTTAGCGAATGTTGAGGTAAATATTGATTATCCTGAATATGATGGTGCAGAAACGTATACAACTAAAATGTTGTTAGATAAAGCCACGGATGTTAAACGTCAAATTGAAGACTTACTAAGAACAGCTAGTCAAGGAAAAGTATTAAGGGATGGCTTAGCAACAGCGATAGTAGGACGACCAAACGTTGGGAAATCAAGTTTATTAAATCATTTGATTCATGAGGATAAGGCGATTGTAACTAACGTTCCTGGAACGACTCGAGACGTCTTAGAAGAATACGTTAATGTTCGTGGGGTGCCTTTGAAGTTGATCGATACCGCTGGAATTCGTGAAACTAATGATCAGGTTGAAAAAATCGGGGTTGAACGTTCTAAGAAATCAATTCAAAATGCCGATTTGGTCTTATTAGTTTTAAATGCAAGTGAACCTTTAAATGACGAGGATCAAAAATTACTAGAATTGACGAATAATAAGCAACGAATTGTCATTTTAAATAAAACCGATTTACCAATTAAGATCGATGTGGATAAAATTAAAGAATTAGTGGGCGCTGAAAATGTAATTACAACCTCAGCAATTAAAGCTGATGGGACAAAACCATTAGAAGAAAGAATTGAAAAACTATTCTTTAATGAAGGAATTGAAAATTCACAACAAAATGTAATGGTAACAAATTCACGACATATTAGCTTACTACATCAAGCAGAAGATGCTTTAGATGATGTTTTGAATGGGATTCAAGCTGGCATGCCGGTCGATTTAGTTCAAATGGATATGAATCGCTGCTGGGAATTCTTAGGAGAAATTACCGGAGATAGTTATCATGATGAATTATTGGATCAGTTATTTAATCAATTTTGTTTAGGAAAATAATAGAAAAGTTATCCACTGTGGATAATATTGGAGGAAAACATGAGTGAAATTGTAAGTGAGGTTAAACAACGTTACCAGGGTCCTGATTACGATGTCATCGTTGTTGGTGCTGGACATGCTGGTTGTGAAGCGGCATTAGCTGCTGCTCGGATGGGAAATAAGACGTTATTATTAACGATTAGTTTAGAAATGGTGGCATTTATGCCATGTAACCCTTCTGTTGGTGGCCCAGCGAAAGGGATCGTTGTTAGAGAAGTTGATGCTCTTGGTGGTGAAATGGGTAAAAATACTGATAAGACATACGTTCAAATGCGGATGTTGAACACTGGAAAGGGACCCGCAGTTAGAGCTTTAAGAGCACAAGCTGATAAACATGCTTATCATGCTCAAATGAAAAAGACCTTGGAAGAAGAACCTAACCTATCCCTTCGCCAAGCAATCGTTGACGAATTGGTCGTTGAAGATGGCGTATGTAAGGGAGTTGTAACTAATACAGGTGCTAAATATAATGCCAAAACGGTCGTTTTATGTACTGGGACAGCTGCGCGAGGGAGAATTATTATTGGAGAACTCCGTTATTCTTCTGGTCCCAATAATACCCAACCGGCATTAAAATTATCTGGGAATTTACAAGATTTAGGTTTGAAACTTAAGCGATTTAAAACTGGAACACCACCTCGAATTAATGGAGAGACGATTAACTTTTCTGAAACTGAAGAACAACCTGGGGATAAAGAACCCAATCACTTTAGTTACGAAACACCTGATTCAGCTTATATTGATGTTAAAAATCAATTGTCTTGTTGGTTAACTTACACGAATCAAAAGGTTCATGATATTATCCACAAGAACTTAAATCGAGCTCCAATGTTCAATGGAGAAGTTGAAGGGGTGGGTCCCCGTTATTGTCCATCGATTGAAGATAAAGTAGTTCGTTTCGCGGATAAGGATCATCATCAATTATTCTTGGAACCTGAGGGAAGAACTACCCATGAATATTATATTAACGGGTTATCCACTTCAATGCCGGAAGAAATCCAACAACAAATGATTCATTCGGTCAAGGGATTGGAAAATGCAGAATTAATGCGCCCCGGTTATGCAATTGAATATGATATTGTTGATCCTTACCAATTAAAGCCAACTTTTGAAACTAAAGTTATTAAGAACTTATATACAGCTGGCCAAACTAACGGAACTTCTGGATATGAAGAAGCCGCTGGACAAGGAATCTATGCTGGAATCAATGCGGGATTAAGAGCATTAGGAAAACCAGAAATGATTTTGAAACGAAATGAAGCCTACATTGGAGTTATGGTTGATGATTTGGTTACCAAGGGAACGAATGAACCATATCGTTTATTAACGAGTCGAGCAGAATATCGCCTTTTACTGCGTCATGATAATGCTGATATGCGTTTAACTGAAAAAGGGCACGAAATTGGTTTGATTTCTGACGAACGTTATCAAAAATTCTTGGAAAAGAAGAAATTGATCAATGATGAGATTGATCGTTTGAACAACATTCGAATTAAACCAAATGATGATGTTAATAAATTCATTCAAGAACATGGTGATAAGCCACTTCAAGATGGCGTGTTAGCTTCTGTTTTCTTACGGCGGCCATATGTAACTTATAATGTTTTGATGAACTTTATCCCAGCTGCTCCTGAACATCTTAGTCGTAGAGTAATTGAAGAAGTAGAAATTTTAACTAAGTATGCTGGTTATATTAAAAAGGCTGAAGAAGAAGTTGAAAAGTTAAAGAAGCTTGAAGCTAAGAAAATACCAGAAAATATTGATTATGATGCAATCGATGGAATTGCTACCGAAGCTCGGCAAAAATTAACCAAGATTCAACCCCACAGTATTGCTCAAGCATCTAGAATTAGTGGGGTTAATCCTTCTGATATTGCAATTTTAAGTGTTTATATCCAACAAGGGAAAATTGCCAAAAAACAATAATTATCTGTGGTATGATTATAAATAGCAATTTTATACAGGAGTAAACAAATGAAATTTTTTAAAACTTATATTTTACCACTATTAATTTTAATAGTTTTGGTATTATTATTGCGTGGATTTGTAGTTCAAAAAGTTCGGGTATCTGGTGATTCGATGCAACCCAATTTGGAGAATAATCAAAAAGTAATTGTTTTTAAATTAGCGCCCATTAAGCATTTAAGCGTAATTGTCTTTAATGCAACGGGAGAAGATCCAACTGCAACGACGAAAGATGATTATTATGTTAAGCGAGTCATCGGTTTGCCTGGGGATAAGGTTAGTTTTGAAAATGGCAATATTTACGTTAATAATAAAAAAGTTACGCAAAAGTTTATTAGTAATGATCAACGAAATGCAGGAACCGAAACGGTACCATCTGAAAAAAACACTAATCCGAATGGGGTAACGGTCAAACAAAGTGCAACTTGGAATATTCACAAGCTAGCTCAAAATTGGCCAAGCAATACCAAAGCGGTTAAGGTTCCCAAGGGTGATTATTTTGTTTTAGGTGATCATCGAAGCATTTCTAACGACAGTCGTTACTGGGGCTTTGTTCCAAAAGATAAGGTTCTAGGAGTTGTCCATACTTTCCCTTGGGGAACGAGTGCTCATAAACAAACGAATGTTAATTCATTAGGATATTAGGATGAAAATCATCTCAGTTAGAGATGATTTTTTTCTTTGATTTTAATAAATAGATGCTTAAATCTGTGATACAATAACTGTTAATGACGTTTGGACGGGGGAAAGATTTGTGAAAATTTTTAAAGACTATGTAGTGCCCATATTAATTGCAATTTTATTGGTTTTCTTGTTAAACCGATACGTATTTAAATTGGTGACGGTTAGCGGGCCTTCAATGGAACCTAACTTAGAGAATAAGGAAAAAATTGTTGTTTTTCCATTAGGGCACATTAATCACTTAAGTGTAATTGTTTTCAATGCTGTTGGGGAGGATCCTTCAGCAACTGGAAATAAGGATTATTACGTTAAGCGGGTTATTGGACTACCTGGGGATAAAGTTAGCTTCACGAATGGTAAATTGTACGTTAACAGTAAGAAAGTGAACCAAAGTTTCATTAGTAAGAACCAACAAACAACGGGAACTGCAATTACAAGTACTCAACAAACGGGTAATTGGAACATTCATCAGTTAGCATCCCACTGGCCTGCTAATCGAAAAGCTGTTAAAGTCCCACAGGGTAAATACTTTGTGTTGGGTGATCACCGAAGTGTTTCTAACGATAGTCGTTATTGGGGCTTCGTTGATAAAAGTAAAATCTTAGGAGTTGTTCACACCTTACCATGGGGAACAAGCCAAACTGAAAAACGAAATATTAATTCATTAGGATATTAAAAACAAAAACATCTTTAATTAACAAATGATCTAAATGTTAATTAAAGATGTTTTTATTTCGAAATTGGTTTTATAAATAAGATTTGGTACAATGATAAGTTAATATCCCCAAAGGAGTTGAAAATCGTTTGAAAAACCCAACATTTAAATTTGCATTTAAACAATCACTGCCAATTATGGCAGGTTTTTTATTTTTAGGTGCCACATATGGAATTTATATGCATCAGGAAGGATTTAACTTTTTGTATCCCACTTTAATGGCTGCTACAATTTTTGGAGGATCAATAGAATTTGTGGTCGCCAATTTACTGTTGAAATCATTTGATCCATGGCTCGTTTTCTTTTTAACGTTGGTGATTAACTCTCGTCATTTATTTTACGGATTATCAATGTTAGATCGGTATAAGGGAACTGGAAAAAGCAAGTTGTTTTTGATTTTTGGGATGTGTGACGAAAGTTTTTCAATCAATTTTGCGACACACGTTCCTAATGGAATCGATCAAAAATCATTTATGGTAGATGTAACGATTCTTAATTATTTATATTGGGTAACTGGCGCATTCTTAGGTGGGGTGTTAGGAGGATTGATTCCAATGCAAATTCCTGGAATTTCATTTGTAATGACGGCCTTGTTCATTGTTTTATTCATGGGCCAGTTCATTACCGAAAAAAGCCACTTTAATTCGATTATCGGAATTATTATAGCAATAATTTCATTATTATTAGCGGGACCTAATTTATTTTTACCCGTTAGTATGTTCGCAACGGTGGTCATCTTATGGTTACGATATCGAAAGGAGGAAAAAAGATGATTTTAACAGAACAAATTATTACAATTGCTATTGCTTCAATTACAACAATGTTGACTCGATTTCTTCCCTTTTTAATTTTCCCAGCCAATAAACCCACGCCTAAGTTTATTCAATATCTAGGTAAAACATTACCACCAGCCATTTTAGGGATGTTAGTCATCTATTGCTATAAAGGAGCAATCCTAAATATTGATTTAGGAACTGGATTGGCATTAATTTCTGGTGCATTAACGGTGATCGTTCATCTATGGAAAAGAAACATGATGATTTCAATCGCTACCGGAACGATTAGCTATATTATTTTGGTAAATTTTATTCATTAAAAAACCATTTCAATTCTGACTTAGAATGAAATGGTTTTACTATTAAAGTTTAAATTGTTTATATTCAGTAAATAATTTTGAAAAAGTATTTAATTTATCAATTTTATTAGGATCTAACTTTAACTTTTTACCAGCTTCAGCCCCGATTCTAAAAATATCTTCTAAGAAATAGCTAGTACAATTCTTATGATTAAGTTTTAAACTGAATTTAACGGTGTTCATTGCACAACGATATTTACCAGAATGCAACCAAAAATCACTAACTTTAGCACAAATAAATGCTAATTGAATGCTATGATATTTGATATCATTGTATTCTTTCTTTAATGGAGCTATGATTTCGAATAAATAACTAGCTTCATCAGTTTGATTATTTTTTTGATAAACGATTCCCTTGATAGTGTAAGCCAGTAACGTATAAATATTATTCGTGTCATTATGGGTTTCCATTAACACTTTATCACAATTAAAAGAACTTTCCCGAAGTTCACCTTGATTGAATTTATATAATGCAATGATAAATTCGTATTGGGCTTTAGAATCATTCGTTAAGTTAACTTTACTTAATTTCTTGATATCTTTTTCCGATACAGAACTGGGATTGCAATATAATGCGTATTCAATCTCATTAATATTGGAATGATCAGTACTAGAATTCTGATTAAAGTCAGAGAAAACATCGTTGAGAGTTAATCCTAATCTCAAACAAAGGCTGATCAGAATTTTAGTTGTTGGTGGAATGTTATGCTTTTCAATTTTACTAATCGTATTTTGTGTACAAATTCCATTAGCTAGCTCAGTTTGGGTAATTCCCTTTTCTTTTCTTTTTTTAACAATTGCATTCCCAATAAACAATTTTTTCACCTCTATAGTAACTCATATAAAAAATAATGAATTTATATTACTCATATAATAAATATAAATTCATCTGCGATTAAATCGACAACTATATATTATCACAATTTTTAAAGTATAAACATTAATTTACAATGTAAAATATTAAGATTATTTGAATTGCCTAACATTTTTTAATAATCTTTTTATAAACTTAGATAATAAAAGACGATAATCTTCTATGATGGTAGATGGAATGGTATAATGAATGATGTAATTATTGAGATAAGGAGCGATTTACGCTATGCAAATGATTGATAAAATCGAAAACGCTGTTAAAACAGTTTACGATCAAGATAAAATCAATATTGACAGTTTAAAGATTATTCCAGAAACACCATACTGGGCAATGGTTGGTTTGGTGAACAATGGCGAATGTGAACTTCAATTCCAAGTTCATAATGACTCTGAAGTTCGTCTTTTAATCCCTCTTCAATTAGAAGATTGGGGCGTTTTCAACATTAACAATTTCCCTGACTTAGCTTCTGTTAAGAGTAAGTTCAAGGGAATGGAAAAACACCGAGTTAGCGGAAATGGATTTAATATTTATTATTATGATCCATATCACTGTTTAACAACTACAATTAACGTTAATGATGTTAGTTTACCTGAAGCAATTAATAAGATGGTAAGCACATACAAAGATTTATTAAAGTAGTTTATTAGAAAATAAAATGAGGGTTAATCAATTTGATTAATCCTTTTTTTGTTAACTTAAATTTGTGGAGGATAAGTATATGGATAGAAATGTCTTGGATTCACAAGAATTAAATGCACTCAGAAGTGATTATTTAAACCGACCTGATGAACCGATGCTTGGCAATATGATTCAGACCAATGGAATTCGTAAAATTGCCCAAGATCCGAAATCTAAGATTAGATTAAATCACACTTTTTCAATTGATTTAAAAGCAACAGATAATGATAAAATTACTGATCAAAAACGCGCTGGTTTTTGTTGGATGTTTGCCACAATGAATATCCTAAGACATCATTGGATCAAGAAATATAACGTGAAAGGGTTTGAAATTTCTGTTAATTATTTCTTTTTCTGGGATAAAATTGAACGGGCAAATAAATACTTTGGTTCAATTCTTGATACGGCTGATAAGCCAACTAATGATCGCTTTGTTCGTTCATTTTTAGATTCACCAGATGATGATGGTGGTGAATGGGACATGGTCGTATCATTAATTGAAAAGTATGGAATAATGCCAGATAGTTCTTTTCCACGAACTGCGGTTACTAATAACACGGGTGATTTTAATAATACGCTCGGTAAAAAACTTCGTCGGGACGGAATGAAATTACGTCAATTAGTGGCTAACCATGCTTCAGATGATGAAATTAAAACCACACGGAATAAGATGCTAGAAGAAGTATATCGAATGACGGCCATTTCTGTAGGAATTCCACCCCGTAAATTTGATTTTGAATATCGGGATGAAAAGGGTAATTATCATCTTGATAAAGGATTAACGCCTCAAGACTTTTATCATAAATACTTTGATGTTAAATTAGCTGACTACGTCCCCATAGGAAACTATCCACAACATAAGTTCGATCAGCTTTATGTTCAACCTGATGGCGATAATGTCGTTGGTGGACATCAAGTTCATTATCTGAATTTAGATATGCAAACTTTGAAAAGGGCAGCTATTGCACAATTAAAGGATGGAGATCCGGTTTGGTTCGGCAATGATGTGGTTAAACAATCTAATAACCAAGATGGGTTGTTCGACGAACATTTATATCATTATGATGAATTATTTGATATGGACCTTCAAATGGATAAACGTTCTCGTTTTCAATCTCAACAGGCCCAATCAACACATGCGATGACTTTTACCGGTGTTGATTTAGATCACGATGAACCCATTAAATGGCAAGTTGAAAATAGTTGGGGAGCGAAACAGGGAAAAGATGGTTATTACGTAATGAGTGATGACTGGATGGATGCCCATGTTGACGAAGTTGTTGTTAACAAGAAATATTTAAGTGAAGAACAACAAAAGATGTTAAATCAAGAACCAATAGTATTACTACCTTGGGAATAAGAAGGAGTTTTTCGAATGTCAGAAAACAAAACGGCTTTAACAAAGGAACAACTACAACAGTTTGAAAAAGATTTTGCTAATTATCCCAATGGGGATGTTTTAATGCGTGCTGTAAGTCAAAATGGAATCAATAACACAGCTAAAGATCCCCAAGCAGCATTACGGACGAATCCAGTTTTTTCAGTAGAAGTAAAAACCGGAAAAGCGACTAATCAACGGCAGAGTGGTCGGTGTTGGTTATTTGCAATGACGAATAATTTACGGCAAAAATTTGCCAAGCATTATCATGTAAAAGATTTTGAATTATCCCAAAGCTATCTTTTCTTCTGGGATAAAATCGAACGAGCTAATATTTTTTATGATCGGATGATTGCTACAGCTGATCGACCAACAACTGATCGTACAGTTGCATTCTATTTAGCTGGTCCTGGAACTGATGGAGGACAATGGGCAATGGCAGCAGCATTAGTTCAAAAATATGGTGTTGTTCCTACGAGTGTCTTTCCTGAAAGTAAAGTTACCATGAATACTAGTGATTTTGATATGGTTATGAATCTTAAGCTACGTCGAGATGGAATGGAACTGCGTCAATTGGTAAACAACGGTTCTAGTGATGCTGAAATAATGACAGCTCGGCATAAAATGATGACAGAAGTTTATCGAATGACGGCTATGTCAGTTGGATTACCACCGGAAAAATTTGATTTAGAGTATCGGGATGATAATGATGAATATCATTTGGATCAAGGATTGACTCCCCAAAAATATTTCAAAAAATACTTTGAAGTTGATTTAGATGATTATGTTGTTTTGAGTAATTCACCGGACAAGGAATATAACAGGACTTATCGCTTAGCTAGTCAGGAAAATGTAGTTGGTGGAAAGCAAATTACTTTTTTGAATTTACCAATGAATGAACTTAAGACGGCGGCAATTAAGCAATTAAAAGATGGTCATACAATTTGGTTCGGTAATGACGTTTCTCAACAGTCGGATCGTCAAAAAGGAATTTTGGATAGTCATTTATATCGTCGTGATCGATTATTTGGAGTTGATTTGGATATGACGAAAGCTCAACGGTTGGAATATCATGAAGCAACCGTTTCACACGCGATGTCCATTACAGGAGTAAACCTTGTAAATGGGAAACCAAACCGTTGGAAGGTTGAAAATAGTTGGGGTGACAAGAATGGTCAAAATGGCTCTTTTTGTATGGATGATGATTGGATGAATGATTATGTATATGAGGTCGTTATAGATCGAAAGTTTTTGACAGATGAACAACGTGATGCAGCTAAACAGGCACCAATTGCTCTAGAACCCTGGGATTCATTAGAATAAACTAAAAAAGATTTCTCATTTTTTGAGAAGTCTTTTATCTTTTAATAATGCAAATCCCCTTATTGACTGGCATGTGTTCATTTTTAAGAATGAAAACGTGGCCACCCTTACCAATGGTGGTAATAGCTAAATCGTTGAATAGGGTATTCTTTTCATTTACTGGAGCATCGTCATTAATTAATAACGTATCAACATCGCCCTCAGAAACAGCATTGATAATTTCATTGGGATCAGAGGTCGTTTGTTTCATTTGTTGAGATTGGTCGTAATGGACCTTGATGTTTTTTAAGGCAGCTTTAAATAAAGTCTTAGAACGATTAAGATGTTTGAATTGGGCATCTGATAATAGGTCAATGATTTTCATTGTATCACCAACAAAGTAATTTGCATCAATTGGATGTTCAACTTTAAATATTTTTAGCATCGTTGGTCCAATGTAAATAGCAAAGCCCTTTGTTCTACGTTTATTGAAGAACCTTGGTAAATGAATTTGATTAAACTTATCTTCGTAATCGTTCCATTGATAGCTAGAACCTTGTTCGGAAATTTCATCATCAATCTTATTCTTAAAATCATTGATTGTTTGTTTATAATTTTCTGGTTTAGCATGGGCCTGTTCAGCTGGAACAAAGATTGATAGGAAGGGACCAGGTTCAGATTCTAACGTTAACATACTCTTTAATTGTTCAAATGATGCCATAGCATTGACCTCCTTTATTTATCCATCTTATTTTCTAGTATATCACTCAATTTGTCAAAGGCGTTTGGATTTGCAATTTGTTTGAAAGAAATTTATAATCATGGAATCTGATTTAGGGAGGGTGGGCTCAATGAAACTTGAATTAACGTTAGATAATGATTTAAGTTTGAAATTAAAAAAGATGGCCAAACAGCAACATCAAACACTTGAAACAACAGCTATAGATATTTTACAACAAGCTGCAGAATCAGGAAATCTAGAACAACGTCAATTTATTGGGAAAGTTATTAGTGGTCGCGAAATTATAAAACATGATGACTTAGTATTAATCAGTGGAATTTATTATCGCTATCAAATTAAAGATAATCAACCTGTTAATAAAACTTTAGATTATCAAATCATTAATAGTGACGGGAATTTAATTATTTTACAACCAAGGGAGTAATAGCAATGTTAGGAATTCGGATTATTCATCAAAATTCACAGGGATTAGTGGAAACGTTAGGAAAATATAGTCGAACGGTTGATTCTGGAATGCATTTGTACATTCCATTTGTTCAACGAATTCGCGAAGTTAGTTTGGCAATGGTGCCAAAGAGTTTGAAACGTTATTCCATTATCACGAAAGATAATGCAGAGGTATCGGCAAGTGTTACGTTAAACTATCACGTTACAGAAGCAGTAAAATATCAATATGAGAATACTGATTCTGTTGAATCAATGTCTCAGTTAGTACGGGGACATTTAAGGGATATTATTGGTCGCATGGATTTGAACGAAGTTTTAGGATCGACTGCTAAAATTAATCAGGATTTAGCTCAAGCAATCGGTGATTTAACTAATACCTATGGCATCAATGTTGATCGAATTAATATTGATGAACTTACACCATCTCAAGCAATTCAAGAAGCAATGGATAAACAATTGACGGCGGATCGTGAACGTAAAGCAGAAATATCTAAAGCTGAAGGGGATGCCCAATCGATTCAACTTCGGACAAAAGCCCAAAACGATGCGTTAATTGCGACGGCAAATGCAAATGCTCAAGCTACTAAGATCAAAGCAGATGCAGAAAAATATCGAATTGATACGATTCAATTAGGATTAAAAAATGCTGATGATAAGTATTTTAATAATCAATCAATCGCCGCTTTTAGTAAGTTAGCAGAATCAGATACTAATTTGGTCGTAGCACCGGTTGATCAAGCTGCCCAATATGGACAAATGAAGACGTTTCAAAAAGTTTGGCAAAGTGGAGATGCTACCAATAAATAATTAAAACAATTCAATTAGCATGCGAGGGGAAATGAATTATTTTCCCTTTTTTTAATGTTATAATTAAAAAATAGTAGAAAGAGGGTTTCAAAAAATGGTATTAGGAATCGTAAATGTAATATTAGCGATCAATATCTTGTATGCAATTATCACCGTTTTTAGACAAAAGCGAGATATTGCTGCAACCTGGGCTTGGCTAATTGTTTTAATCTTTTTTCCCGTAGTTGGGTTTATCTTATATGCTTTTGTGGGGCGGAAGTTACCTAAGAAACGATTATTTCGTTTTCAAATGCAAAACGAAGTTGAGGTTGATGATGTTTTAAAAACTGAATTACCCAAATTAACGGATAAGAAAATTACATCTTCTGACAAGATTTCTCGGGAAGCAATTAGTTTAATTAGGATGTTTATCAATAATAACCATGCTTTTTTAGCCCGTCAAAATGATGTCAAAATATACACAGATGGAAATTCTTTATTTGATCAAATTATATCTGATATTAAAGCGGCTAAATCATCGATTAATATTGAGTTCTATACCTTTTATAGTGATGATATTGGAACTCAGATCCGTGATTTATTAGTTCACAAAGCTAAAGAAGGTGTTGAGGTTCACGTTATTTATGATAGTTGGGGTTCAATGGGAACGACGCGAAAATTTTTCAAACCACTAACGGATGTTGGTGGTTTAGCAGAACCATTCTTACATACTCATTCAGTTATTTTGGATTTTCGACTAAACTTTCGTGACCATAGAAAGATTATTGTTATTGACGGTAAAATTGGTTATGTTGGTGGTTTTAACATTGGTGATCAATATCTAGGGCGTAAAAAGAAGTTTGGTAATTGGCGAGATACACATTTAAGAATTATGGGTTCGGCAGTTTTTGCGCTTCAAGCTAAGTATATTTTAGATTGGAACGTTACTGATATTTACCGACCAATGAATCCTAAGGAAAAGAAATTCTTCCCAATTGGACCTAGTTTAGGACCTACTGATATGCAAATTGTCACTAGTGGACCTGATTCAGATGATGAACAAATTAAGATGGGATATATTAAAATGATTGGGATGGCCAAGGAGACCTGCTGGATTCAATCACCATATTTAATCCCTGACGATAGTACACTGGATGCATTGCGGATTGCAGCTAGTTCGGGAGTTGATGTTCGGATTATGGTTCCTTGTATGCCTGATCATGCTTTTGTTTATCGAGCTACTCAATACTATGCTAAACAGTTAGCAAATGATGGCATTAAGATTTATTTCTATCAAAAAGGATTCATCCATGCCAAAACAATGGTTGTTGATGGGAAGTTTGGTTCAGTTGGTTCAGCTAACTTTGATTTTCGAAGCTTTAAATTAAACTTTGAAATTAATGCTTTTATTTATGATAAAGATGTTTGCCAACGATTAGTTCAAATCTATCAAGATGATATTAAAGATAGCCAAATTCAAAAACCAAAAGATTTTGCCAATCAATCACGTTGGTTGAAATTTAAACAAGTATTTAGTCGCCTATTATCACCAATTTTATAGGAGGAATAAGAATGCAAACAATGATTTTTGCACATCGTGGAATTCCCGTTAAATTCCCAGAAAATTCATTAGAAGGATTTCAATATTGTTTAGAGAATGGTGCAGATGCTCTTGAGTTCGATGTCCACCTTACAAAGGATAATATTCCAGTTGTAATGCATGATGAAAAAATCAATCGGACTACTGATGGGAAGGGATATATTAAAGATTACACTTTAGAAAAGTTACAGCATTTCCATCTAGCAAATGGAGAAACGATTCCAACCCTATCTGATTTTTTTACACTAGTTGGTCAGCATGATATTCATTTGAATTTAGAATTTAAAACGAATAAGATTCATTATCCTAACATTGAAAAAATTGTTTTGGATAAAGTTGCTAAACTTGATTTAAAATATCCAATCATCTATTCATCATTTAATATTGAAAGCCTTCGTGAGGCTCAAAAAATTGCTCCTGATGAAGATTATAATTATTTATTTGAACGCCACTTACGTCATCCAGAAAAGATAATTGAAAAAGAACATTTTAATGCCGTTCATCCTGGTTATTATATTAAAGGATTAGAACGTCATGAACGGATATGGACAGTTGATAATATTATTAAACAGACTGATTTAATTAAAAAGAATGTTTTAGGTCTATTTACTAATAATTTTGAACAGGCGCAATTGATTCGAGACGAACGCCAATCATAAAAATAAAAAATGACATAGTAAGATGCTATGTCATTTTTTATTTTTGAGAGAGGTTGCAATTTTGTGAAAAATATATCATAATAATACGTATGTTATTTTTATAAATACGAATAATGTTCGTGAATTCGAACTTGGAGGAATCTTTTTAGATGGAATTAATGAATAAAGATAATCGCTTTACCAGTAACCAGAAGCGGACTTTGGCTTCAACGACTGCTGGATTTGCTTTGGAAAATATGGATAGTATGTTCTTATCATTTGCGATTGCACCAATGATTTTATCACTACATATTAGTCCAACCGCTGCTGGAGCTACTTCTACAATTACCAACATGGGTAAATTATTTGGCGGAATCCTATTTGGATACATGGCCGATCGTTTTGGTCGGGTGAAAGTTTTTTCTTTAACCATTTTCCTATTTGCTCTTGCTACAGGAGCGATGTTCTTTGCTCATAATATTGAAACGATTTATATTCTACGATTCTTAGCTGGGGTTGGTTCTGGTGGTGAATTTGGTGCTGGAGTTTCATTAATTTCTGAAAACTTTCAGGATCGTAAAGTTGGAAAGTTAATTGGAGCTTCTACCACTGGGGGTCAACTTGGTGGAATTTTAGCTGCTATAATATCATCATTTATGATACCTACTTTTGGTTGGAACGCACTGTTCTTAGTTGGATTAGCGCCAGTTATCTTAGCATTCTTAATTCGTCGGAATCTTCAAGAAAGTCCTGTGTTTGAAAAGGAAGTTAAGCAAGACAAGGCGAAACAAGATCGTCCACATGTTAAAATTAGTGAATTATTCAGAACACCTAAATTAGCATGGCAATCATTTGTTATTTTGATCATGGTAATCGTTGAAAATGCTGGTTATTATGGAATAATGAACTGGTTACCAACCATTATGCAAAAACAACTTGGCGTTTCAATTTCTAAGTCGTCGCTTTGGATGATCGTTACGATCTTAGGAGTTAGTGCCGGAATGTTCACATTTGGATTTGTGTTAGATAAAATTGGTCCACTTTGGGCATTTGGATTATACATGGGAATTGCAGCTGTCTCGGTTTATGGAGTTGCTCTTTCTCATTCAGCAATCGTACTTTTAATTGCCAGTGCATGTGCCGGATTCTTCGCTGCAGGGTTCTACGGTGGTTTTGGGGTTATCATTAGTCGTCTTTATCCCACCAACGTTAGAACAACTGCTAATAATATGATTATGGCACTTGGTAAGTTCATTGGTGGATTTTCACCATTGTTAATGGGATTATTCTTATCATTACATTATTCAACAGTTAGAATTATGTCGATGCTAACGATTATGTACGTTATCGCAGTTATCGTTATGTTGACGGTTCCTAATCTAAGAAACTTCAACGAAAAATATGGAAAAGCTGAAATTAAATAATGGATTTAAAAGTTGGTTAATGACCAGCTTTTTTATTTTGGGCCAATTTGTAATTATTTCTAAAGTAGCTTATAATCGTTTAAGGAAATTTAATAATATATCTCGTGGAAATACTTCTCGGGAAATAAAAGATGCCTGTGAGCATCTATTTTTGGAAGGATTGTTTGATTAATGTCAAATGCTACAAGTAATAAGAGCCACTCTTTAACTGAGAATCAAAAACTAACGATTGTCTCGACAACAACTGGTTTCGGATTGGAAAATATGGATGGAATGTTCATTTCATTCGCTTTATCTTCAATCATTGCGACGTTACATGTTAGTAACACTGCTGCTGGTTTGATTCAAACCGTTACAATGTTTGGGACGTTATTGGGTGGTATTTTTTTTGGGATTTTAGCGGATAAAATTGGTCGGGTCAAAGTTTTTACTGCAACCATTCTTATTTTCGCTCTTGCCACTGGAGCAATGTATTTTGCTCATAATATTTGGATTATTTATATCCTTAGATTCTTCTGTGGAGTCGGTACTGGTGGTGAATACGGTGCTGGAATGACTTTAATTGCTGAGAACTTTCCAAATGGAAAGATTGGAAAAGTTTCTTCCTTTGCTTCTATCGGTGGTCAAATTGGAACGATCATTGCATCGCTTGCTGCCGCTATAATTATTCCTCATTTTGGTTGGAATGCATTGTTTCTAGTAGGAATTTTACCAGTTATCTTCGCTTTTATTGTTCGCCGACATTTAAAGGAAAGTGATGAGTTTATTTCTCACCATGATAAGCCTGAAGATGAAAAGGAAAGTGGTTCAATTTGGCATCTTTTCTCTGGTCGGGTAGTAGCATTACAAACACTTGGTTTAACATTAATGATGATGGTTCAAACCGGTGGTTATTATGGTTTAATGAACTGGTTACCAACCATTATGCAAAAGAAGTTGGGGTTAACAGTTTCTGGTTCATCGCTTTGGATGATCGTTACAATCGTTGGAATGAGTTTGGGAATGCTAGCATTTGGGACGATTATGGACCACTTAGGTGCTAGAAAGGCTTTTGGGTTATTCTTAGTGGTTGCAGCAATTTCTGTATACGCAATCGTATTTGCCTTTAATGCATTTACGCTATTCTCCGCAGCATTCGTACTTGGATTCTTTTCTAACGGTATGTACGGTGGTTATGGGGTAGTTGTAAGTCGGCTTTATCCTGTTGAAAATCGGGTTACAGCTAATAGTTTTATCTCAAGTGTAGGTAAAGTATTAGGTGGTTTCTTCCCCCCAATCATTGGTTTACTGATGGATAAGTCATCTTTAACTATTGTAATGTTATTCTTATCTATTATGTATTTGATTAGTTTTGTAGTAATGATGTTAATTCCGGCATTACGGAATAAAAATTTTGAATAAAATAAAAAGATTAGCCAATTGGCTAATCTTTTTTAATCAACAATTAGATAATAAATATCTGCATCATGGTATTGACCATCTCGTTGGAGGTGGTCTTTTAATATTGCTTCATGGGTGAAACCTAATCTTTGAGGAATTGCCCGACTAGCTTCATTTTCAACATCAACAACGATTATTACCTTATGAATATCTAGTTCATCTTGAATAGCACCAATTAATGCTTTAACAGCATTGGTAATAATTCCATTTCCTTGAAATTCTTTTGAAAGCCAATAACCAATTTCAACACTGTGGTTATTAAAATTAAAATTATGGAGATCAACCATTCCAATAGCCTGTTCGTTTGTATATAGAACATAGGTTTGAACAGGACCAGTTAGGAATTGTTCTTTACTCATTTGTAAAAAGCGTGCTTCATCACTTGGGGTTTGAATCTGGTCAGCCCAAGCTAAAAAACTTTTAATTTGATCATGAGTTACCGTTAAAGCATGGAACAAGTCATCTGCAAAATAAGGTTCAGGAGCAACGATTTGAACTTGATAATCATTACTATTAAATGAAGTCAAAGTTAACATCTAATCACTTCCTAAAGTATTTTTGCATTGCCAAAACAATGTCTTTTGCAACTTTATCTTTGTACTGTGTATTTCGAATGTATTTAAGATCTTTAGTGTTATCCATAAAACCCATTTCAATTAATACAGATGGACGTTGATTATTTCTTAAAACGTAGAAATTACCAAAGTTAATTCCACGATCTTTTAGTGGTAGGTTTCCAAATTCAGTATCTAATTGGTTGGCAAATGCACTTGCCGTATCGTAATACTTATAGATTCCAAAACCAGTTCCGTCATTAATAGTAGGGGAAGAATTATAGTGAAAACTAATGTAGAGGTTTGCTTTACTTTGGTTCGAAATCGTGGCCCGTTGATTTAGACTAACGGTTTTATCACTACTTCTAGTCATAATAACTTGTGGGGAGTTAGCCTTTAATAATTGCCGAACTTTCATTGCTAAGGGTAAAGTGTATGTTTTTTCCATATCCTTAGTACTTTCACCCATATGAGTCAATGTTCCTGAATCTTCACCACCATGGCCTGGATCTAAAACGATCGTAGCTTCTGGTAGATTAGATGCAGTCTTGGCATTATATTTTGAATCGTCCAATAACCACGAAGCGACCCAGCCAGTTTTACCAGCAACTTCAACTTTCCACCAATTCGTCGTTTCATTCTTTTTGACGATTTGATATTTAGTATTAGTCGGAATCGTTTGAATTACCTTGGCATTAATTGAAGGGGTGGCTCGTAGATTAATGTTTTTGGCTCTAATTGTCGGAATGGCGACGTATTGAATTATCTTAATGATAATAAGTCCTAAAATACTGATTGTAATAATTGCTCGAATGGCCCAAATTCCTGGTGAAACATCAATAAATTTATGCCAGCGTTGGTTCATTTTCTTTGCCTCCATTTGCTAATTACCTTATTATAGAGATAATTTGGTATTGAATGCAATTTTTATCTTCAATCTAATAGTGGAAAATTAAAATCGAGGAGAAATAACAGTGCCTAAAAACGTCTTAAGTGTTAAGAAGTTAAATGTAAAAGTAGATGATCGGGAGTTGATTCATGAAGCGACTTTTGATGTCCCTGCCGGTTTTTTAACCTGTGTCACAGGAGAAAATGGAGTTGGTAAGACGACGCTAATGAAGACATTATTAAAGCAGCGTTATCATAATGATCAACATGTTCAATTCAAAATCAATTCCAATTTAATTCAATACGTTCCGCAATTTCGAAATGTAGATGAGGAGTATCCTTTAAAAGTGAAAGACTTTATCGTCTTAGGACGAAGTCATTCATTGATTCCATGGTTAACAAGAAAAGAATTGAATCTTCGTTCAGAAGTATTAGCGGCAACTGATTTAAAACGGCTTGAAAACGAACCCATGGGGCGTGCTTCCGGCGGAGAGAAACAGCGTGCATATTTAGCTCAAGCGTTAATGAGTAATCCAGAACTATTGATTCTAGATGAAACAACGGCTAGTTTAGATAAAGATGCTAAAATTACGTTGCTTCAATTAGTAGTTAACGAAATGCATAAGCATCATATGGCAGTGATGTTTATTACTCATGATCCTAGTTTAATTCAACGGTTTGGTGATTATGATCTTCATATTGAGGACCATCATGCAACAATGAATAAATTAGGGGGTGAAGCATAATGTTATCATATCCATTTATGCAATACGCGTATATTGCTAGTTTCTTTATCTCTATTTTATGTGGTTTGATGGGGGTTTTCGTTGTTGCGCGTAAGACTTCTTTCTTCACCCATACACTATCTGAAATTGGTTTCTCAGGAGCGGCCTTTGGATTGTTTATGAACATTTCACCAATTATTGGAATGTTGATCTTTACAATTGTTAGTTCACTATTAATTGGGACAGTGGGAGATAACTTAAGTCGTCGAGAATCCTCAATCAGTGTCTTTTCTGGATTATTTATTGGTTTAGGAATCTTATTCCTATCATTAGCAAAAACGCAATCGACTTATGCGACGAATATTTTATTCGGAAGTATTGTCGGGATTAGTGTTAATGAGATTCAAACCTTAGTAATTTTAAGTATTATAATTATCTTAGGGATTATTTTATTCTATCGGAAACTGAAGTATAATTCATATGATAGTATTGGTGCAACCTATAATGCTCGTTATAATACTTTTACTTCGATTGCCTTTTTGGTATTGTTAGCTTCCACAGTTAGTGTTACCGCTCAAATTGTGGGATCATTATTAATTTTTACATTGTTAACGATTCCAGCTTCGGCTGCTAAGTATTTTGTGCATTCCGTTTGGTCAATGAGTTTATTAACGTTTGCCTTTTCATTATTCGGGACATGGGTTGGGCTATACCTATCTTACATTACGAATTTACCCGTCAGTTTCTTTATTGCTGCAATTGAAGCCTTCTTCTACGTTGTTGCAATAAGTTATGATAAGTTAAAAAAGATTTAAGGAGATTTTTGTTAATGAAAAAACGTGCATTATTATTACCAGTAATTGGACTCAGTTTATTATTAGCTGCTTGTGGTCAACAAAATAGTAGTAATAGTTCATCAAGTAGTTCTAGTCATTCTGAAAATGTTTCTAGTAGTTCATCAAGTAGTTCCAGTTCGAAGAGTTCAAGTACCAGTAGTTCAAGTAGTTCTGCTTCTAATTCACAAAGTGATTCGACTAGTCAATCTGCTAAGGATGATGGTTTCAACACTACTAAGAATGGAAATACAACTAAGTACACTAAAGACGGTCAAGATGTAGCTACCTACACAAAGACGAATGAAGCAAGTGAAAGTGCTGCAGCTAATGATCTTCAATACTATAATGATCCTAGTGAGAATAAAGGGTTGCCAACTGTTGATTTAGGACATGGAATCACGGGGGCAAAAGATGCTGGAGCAGGTCAACTTTACATTAACTTTGCAATGGGAAGATGGTCATTAACTGTTCATGGTGAAAATAGTAATGAATCGGCTGCTGTTTCTTCAGCTAAAAATTTAAATGACCTTTTACAAGGCCAAAGTCTACCAGTTCCTAATTCAAAGGGAGCCATTATGTTATCAGCCGATGGTAGTTCCATCAATATTCAATGGCAAGATGGAACAACTGTAAATACGATTACAAGTTCTCAACCTGACAATGCAATTAAAATTGCCGCCTCACTTCGCTAATCTTAATTTTACTGTAATTAGAATGTAATTAAGCTATGTTATACTGTGATTAAATATTAGAAAAGGGAAGCTTGATGATTTTGAAAACACATAATTTGAAAAAAAGCTTGTTAGGAATTGTTGTCTTTATGGCAGCATTAGCGGTATGTTTTTGTACGACCGGTCGTTCGGACAATGCTAAGGCTTCAATTAGTATGAACCCAGCCTATGATTTATCTGAATGGCAACATAATTTTACTGCTTCTCAAGTTAAAAAATTAAAGAATGAAGCTAGTTTTGTGATTTTAAGAGCTCAATATGGAAGTTCCTATCATGATAAGACATTTGCGCATAATCTTTCTTTAATTCAACAGTATCACGTTCCATATGGTGTTTATAGTTACAGTATGTATGTTTCACCCAGTGATGCGAAAGGTGAAGCTAAATCATTATATAAATTAGCACCAGATGCTGGATTTTACGTTAACGATATTGAACAAGATAGTACCAGCGGAACGTTAAATAGTTCTACTGCTGCTTGGGCAAATGAAATGAGAACGTTAACTAATAAACCAGTTGTATTATACAGTGGTTTGAACTTTATGAATACGAAGATTGGTTCTGCCAAGAATAACTACGATGCACTTTGGTTAGCTGCATACTCTAGTTACGAACCAAGTCCTTCTTATCATTATGATTTATGGCAATTTACTGATTCCAAATACAGTTCTGCATTGAACCAAAAAGTTGATGCTTCTGTAATTCCTACTGGTGGAAAGCCATTATCATTCTGGACTGGTAGTACATCCGTAGATGCTAATAATAGTTCTACACCAAACACTGATATTACTGATCCATCTGCTGATTCATCTGCAGCTTCTAGCAGTAGTGCTGTTAGTTCTTCCGTTGCTAGTTCTGAAGATTCAACTACTGATAGTGATTCAAGTAGTTCTACAACTAAGAAATCTAAGGTAAAGACTTCAACTGCAACTGCAAAAGTTAAGAAGGCTAAAACTAGCAAAGCAACTGTTAAACCTGCAATTAAGGTGATTAAACCAAAAGTTAATTCCAAACTTTATTATTCATCAAAACAAGTCAAAAAATTGAGAGTAATTAGTAAATCTGGAATTAACGTTTATAATTCTAAAAACAAAAAAATGCGTCATTATAAAAAAGGCAGCATTATTAAGATTAAGGGTTTCCGTCAATTAGGAACTGTTAGTCAAGCTGTAATGAGTAATGGGAATCATTTTACTGCTAGTAAGCAATTAGTAAAATGGGCTAAATAAAATTAGTTTTAAACATCCAATGGAATTTAAATCCATTGGATGTTTTTTTATGCTCAAATAATTTTTTGTTTGACAGTTAGCATATCTTCATGTACGCTATAAATAACTTAAGTAATCTATATATGACTTAAACAATATATATATAACTTAAGCATAGGAGATAGCAAAATGAAAAATAGGGTAAAAATTTATCGAATTGAGAAAGGTTTGCAGCAAAAAGAGTTAGCTAAGATGGTAAATGTTTCACGACAAACAATTGGATTGATCGAAAAGGGGGACTACAATCCTTCTTTGAAATTGTGCGTGAATATCGCTAAAGCTTTAGAAACAGATTTAAATACGTTATTTTGGAGGAAAAATGATGAATAAAGAGAAAGAAAGTATTTATATTAAGATGATTCGTTTTATGTATAAAATTGATGGTCCGTTAGATGAATACCGTATTCAAGAAATTAATCGAATTGGAAATAATGCTTTTATGGTTCTGTATTATTATTATATTTTGTCTACAATTGGACTAGGATTAGCTTTTTTTAATTTTCCTGCAGAAAATGTTTTGTTAACGTTGTTTTTTGGAAATGTAGCTATTTTAACGTTGATTATGTTTTATATTTGGTGGGTAGGGTATCGGCTTCACTTAAGTGAAGTAGATGCATATGACAACAAAGATTATAAGCAATTAATTAAGAATGCAAAGCATAGGGCGATTAGAAATGGAATTTATTTTTTAATCTATGAAAAATTATACTTTATGATTATGTCATTTTTTATGGATCAAGGGCATGATTCTATATTGAAGTTATTGCTTGATGGTCATACTAATCGAATTATTTTAATTAGTTGTCCAATTTTTATAATTATAATCTATATTCAATATCGAAGAAGGATAAAGAAATAAATATTTTGGAGACTATTAATGAATAATTACCTTTTAATTGTGAAAACAATAAACGTGCTATGGGAATTCCAATGATTCTTTTATTTTTAGTTTTCATTAGTAATTGTTATTTTATATTATTAATTTTAAAAAGTTTATATTAGGAGTGTTGAAGATTAATAATCAAACAAAAATTAGCTCCCAGTTAAAACAAATAAATTTAGCAAGCATTATTTTATGGGGATTCTATGGGGCTTTCTTTTTCATTGGAATGTATCATATCTTTATGTTTATGGTAATAGCGTTAATTGCAGCAAATATTGCTTTCTTTAGTTTTTTAGTTTATAAGGTAAAAAGGATTAATAAAATTAATAATATGGCTCTAAAGCAGAATATTTACTTCATTATTCAATTTGTTGATGCATTTGCTTTAATGGGTTGGATAATTACTTATTCTGACGGTAATGTCTTGTTATCTTTGTGGCCCCAATGGGAAATTTTGTTGATTCTCTTGATGATTTTGTTAAAAGCGTTTGTGTTATTTAAGGTGGTTCCTTATTTAGATGGTTCATCGTTTTATAGTATTCATTTGAACTTATTGGATAATACTGCGCTCATGAAATATAAATTAAGTACAAAACAAAAATTGGTTATTTATATCCTATTTATATCCTATTATTAATATCTGCTACATCAATACTAGCTTTATTAGATACTTTGGCTAATTCATAAGGAGAGATTATAATGTTTGAAAGAAAAAATAAGAATAGAAGACGGCGTTTTAAAAAGATATGTACTGATAAGCCGGCTGTTGGTTTTCAAGAATTTGATGTTTATTATGATACCGAAACAGGCGTTGAATATGTAATTAATAGTTCTGGATTTGGGAGTACAATGCTAATGTTACGTGATAAAGATGGAAAACCATTAATTTATAATCAAGAAGAGGGTTAAATATTAATGACTAGAGAAAATATTTATAAAAGCACGATTATCGGATTATTTATTTTAGACATTATCTGTATTAATTACATTAATAAAGCTCAAGGAATGAGTTTTTATTTATGGAGTGGGCTAGCAGTTTTGGATCTGATGGCTATTGTGACCATTAAATATTATTTTAATAAATCCAGTAAATTATTATATTTAATCATGATTGTTTTATTCCTAATTAGTTATTTAATATTGATATTGTGTAATTATATCTAAGAAAATAAAAAAGCGATCCTAATCATAAGATTAGGATCGCTTTTAAGTTGTTTATCAGCTAACAACTAAAGAATTTGACAGAATTCAATTCTTTCATGGTTAGGACCTTGAATGTTGAAGAAACGAATTCCGTTATCCCAGAATGAAGGGATTGATTGAATTTCGCTATCTAAAACGTTTAAGCCCATCTTTTTAGCTTCTGCATATGCTTTGTCAACATCAGTAGTGTTCATTGAGAAATGGTTGATAGCACCATCACAGTCAGCGACAGGGTCACCTTCCCAAGTTTCAATAATGAGGTTGCCATAGTGCATGAATGCACAACGGTTTTCACCATTCTTGAATAAACCTTTTTGATCGAAACCTAACTTCTTGTAGAAAGCGATAGTTTCGTCTAAATCCTTGGCAGGAATACCAATGTGTTGAATACCAGTAAAGTAATCATCTAAAGCCATTTTAAAAGCCTCCAATTAAGTTTATTTTTTAATTAAAATATTAGTCTAAGTCTTCGTTAACGTGAACGACAGTCTTACCTGGTTTACGTTTGGAACCATCTAATACACCAACAACTTCGTCTAACTTGATAACGTTGCTAATTAATGGTTCAACATCAACTTCACCACTTGCCATTAATGCAAGGGAGTCTTCGAAGGAGAATGGGTTAATGAATGAACCCTTGATGTCTAATTCCTTTTGGAAAACTTCGTAAGTGTTCATAGTGAATGTTTGATCTGGACGACCAACACCAAACATTAATACTTGACCACCCTTAGCAGCAACTTGAACTGCCTTTTCTTGAGTTTCTGGACGACCAACAGCTTCGATAACGATATCGTAGCTTTCTTTAATGTCGCCAGTTTCAGTATTAATTACGTGGCTAGCACCAGTCTTCTTTTGTTCTTCAGCTAACTTGTCATCATGACGACCAGTTAAGTCAACGTGTTGAACACCGTAAGCCTTTAATAATTCAACGAATAAAAGACCCATGTAACCATCACCCATAACTAAAGCGTTCATGTGTGGTTGTAAGTGTAAACGACGAACACCGTGAACACCACAAGATACAGGTTCAGTAGAACAAGCAGCCTTTAATGAAAGGTTATCTGGAACATGGTATACAACTGATTCAGGAGCAGTGAAGTATTGTTCAAGACCACCATCACGAGTAACACCAACAGCTGATAATTCTTCAGCAAGTTGTGGACGATCTACACGGAAGTACTTATCCTTAGGGAAGTAGATGTTAGGGTCAACAGCAACACGGTCACCCTTCTTGAATTGGGTAACCTTTTCACCAACGGCTTCAACAACACCTGAGTTTTCGTGTCCTAAAACGATTGGTGGAACAGCAGGTGCTGAACCTGGAAGTCCATTAAATAATGCATCATCAGTACCACAGATACCAGCATAAGCAGTCTTAACAACAACTTCTTCTGGTGCAGGCTTTGGCATATCGCGATCTTCGATATCCATGCTCTTTACTTTGTTCATAACTAAAGCTTTCATGTTCAAAAATCTCCTTCATATAAATTATTATTTTTGTATTGAAACCTGAAGAAAGTTTCAATATTTCAATACCAATTTTAAATCATTTTTGCAATTCTTCCAATGATAACGCAAAGTTTCCTAAAGTAGCTGAGTGATTATCTTCGGCTCGAGGCATGCGAATATATTGTTTCAATTCGCCTACGTTAATGTAGCCATTTAATAATTTTTTAAAATGCACTCTAACCATTTCTAAGAACTTTTCTGAAACTACTCCGCCACCAAAAATAATCTGTTTTGGTCGAATAGTTAAGGTTGCTTGCATCGCAGCTTGGGCAACATAGTAAGCCATGATGTCCCAGACCGGATCACTAATTGGGACTTCAGGACCTAAGCGGCCTGTTCGAGCCTCAAAAGTAGGTCCTGCGACCAAACCTTCTAAGCAATCACCATGAAAGGGACAAATTCCATTAAAGGCTAAATCATCAGGATGACGTTTTAACATTACATGTCCCATTTCTGGATGACCCATGTCTCCAACAAAATGACCGTTTATAATGATACCAGCACCCACCCCAGTTCCAATTGTGTAATACACGAGAGAACTAGGTGGATTTTTTTCGGTTGCAGCAAGAATATATTCACCATAAGCAGAACCGTTAACGTCAGTTGTCCAATAAATCGGGATATCAAAAGCCCGTTTCATGGTTCCAACGAAATCAGCATTATGCCAACCAACTTTAGGAGTATCAGTGATAAATCCATAAAGTGGTGAATCATGGCGGAGTTCAATTGGACCAAATGATGAAATACTCATTGCTTTTAGGTCATTAAAATGACTAAAGTAATCGATGGTCCGCTTGAAAGTTTCTTCGGGCGTTGTCGTTGGGATTGTAATACTATCGATAATTTGTAAATATTGATTACCGACAGCACAAACGAATTTGGTTCCACCAGCTTCGATACTACCTAACAACATACGGGAAACTCCTTACGTATTTTTCAGCAACGATAAAGTTGCACTTGTGATTATTTGATTGCTTCTGCAATCAAGTTCCATTCTAACGTGAACGGGACTTTAAAGCAAAAGACAATTCTTAATAAAAACATCACAAGGATTTGCAAAAAAGCAACTTCAAATTAATGAAATTAACATATAAATACAAGTTATGAATTTCACTAACTTATATTTATATGTTAATTATATGCTTTTTTATCTATAAAGCAAGGAGAATCTATTTAAGAAAACGATAATTATAATAAGTAGTTATTAATCACTTTTCCTATGTTTTGAGCCGGAAAGTTTATAATATAAATTTAACTAGTGTAATTATGCACAAACTATTGAATTAATGAATTAAACTTGAAAGTGATTTTTGCTTTCAACTAAAATGAGATGATAATGTTTTATAAAAGGGGATTTAATAATGAGAAAAATCATCTATATTATATTATTTGCTTTTATTGGAGGAGCTTTACGAGAAGCACTTGTTCTTTGGTCTGGTGATAACCATGCTTTAATGGTGATTGGGATTAATTTAGCCGGTTCTTTTGCATTGGCGTATCTTACCGGAATTTTACCGGATATTTTATGGGTATCTGATAATGTCTTGACTGGATTAAGCGTTGGACTAATTGGTAGCTTTACTACTTTTTCCACTTTTGCTGTTGATACTATTAAGTTAACGAACATGCCAATTTGGGCATTATGCTACATGTTAGCTAGTTTGGTTGGTGGCTATGGTTTGGCATTATTTGGACGACGAATTAGTCAATGGCAGTTGGAAAGAAAGGAAGCTAAATGATGATTTTATTAGCCGGAATTGCTGCCGTAATTGGGGCTTTAATCAGATATGGTTTGATCAAATTGATTGATGCTAAATTTGGTTGGACTAGTTTAAAAGTTTCAACGATGTTCATTAATGTATCTGGTGCTTTTTTACTTGGTATTTTTACCACCCATTTCGTATCCGGTTCAGCATCCCTTGTTTTTATGGGAGGAATAATGGGTGGTTATACTACCTTTTCAACGTATATGAATGAAACGATGCAATTACAAACGGAGCATCCCTTAACTGCATTTTCATATTTTATTTTGACCTTAATAGGTGGTTTATGTGGCGCTTGGCTTGGATTGTTATTATAATAGTAATATTAACAAAAAGAGGTGATCATAGTGATTCGTTCTGTTGTGTTAGCTAAAAAAATGAAGGTGATCGTAACCATTATTGATCGCCGCCGAATGGCTAATTTAACTTCTCTAATTTCAAAATAAATTAATTAAAGAGGCTAAAAAATGGAATTTAAAAATTGTAAGTTCAATAACTTAACTCATCGTGAAATTTGGAAAATGTATCATATTCGTGCTGAAACTTTTTGTGTTCAACAACATCGTACTTTTGTGGATGCCGATGAAACTGATTTGATTGCTAATCATATTTTAGGAACAAAAGATGGAAAATTAGTCGCATATGCCCGTTTTTATCCAGAAGGTGATCATTTATCTTTTGGGCGGGTTTTAACTGTTCCTGAAGTTCGTGGTCAGGGAGTTGGCAAGCAGTTAATGGATTATTTAATGATTCAACTTGCAAAAAATAATTTAAATCAATTACCAATTGAAATTACTGCTCAAGCTGATAAGGAAGGTTTTTATAATAAGTTTGGTTTTAAAGCAAAGGGAGAAGTTTTTATTCACGAACAAACGCCACATATTACGATGATTAAGAAATAATGGGGGAAGAACATTATGGCAAGCATTTATGTAAGAAAGGGTACGTTAGATGACTTAGATGACATCATGACAATTATTGCTGATGCTAAGAAAGTATTAGCAGCGAATGGGAATCCGCAATGGCAATCTGAATATCCACAACGCAGTATGTTATGTGATGACATTGAACAAGGCAATAATTATATTTTAATTGTTGATAATAAAACAGTTGGAACAGCAACCATGATTGCCGGTGATGATCCTAGTTATATCCATATTGATGGTAGCTGGAACAACGAGGATCCTTATGCTACCATTCATCGATTTGCAATTAGTAGTCAATATAAGGGAATGCATTTAAGTTCATTTTATTTTTCAAACTTGTTAACGATTGCAGAAATTGCTGGTATCCATAATGTTCGTTTCGATACTCATCGTGATAATAAGGCCATGCAACATTTAGGTAATAAGTTTGGTTTTAGTGAACGAGGAACGATTAAAGTTGATGAACCTAATGATCCATATCGAACTGCATATGAATTGAATTTAGAAAAATAAAAGTGTGAGCTACTAGCTTGCACTTTTTATTTACGCTGATGCGAAATTCTTTAATTGAGTTAAAAAGAAATGTTAATATTTACCTAATTAAAAATAAGGAAGGCTTAATTATGAAAATTGGATTTATTGGAACTGGAGTAATGGGAACTGGAATGATTATGAATTTAATGAAGAATGGTTATGATGTAACTGTTTATAATCGGACAAAGGCCCATGCTCAAGATGTAATAGATGCGGGGGCTTCTTGGGCAGACTCTCCTAAAGAATTAGTTCAAAAAGTAGACGTCGTTTTAACAATTGTTGGCTTTCCACAAGACGTTGAAGATGTTTATTATTCTGAAAATGGTTTGTTTGCTGGTGCTCACCATGGACAAACATTGATTGAAATGACCACTAGTAAACCTAGTTTGGAAGAAAAGATTGCGAAAACTGCTGATGAAAGGGGAATTAAAACGTTAGATGCGCCAGTATCTGGTGGAGATGTTGGAGCAAAAAATGGAACGCTTACTATCATGGTCGGTGGAGAACAGGATGTTTTCGATCAAATGAAACCAGTTTTATCAGCAATGGGGAATCAAGTTCATTTGTTCGGGGGACATGGAAAGGGTCAACATACCAAGATGGCGAACCAAATCATGATTGCTGGAACTATGACTGGATTATCAGAAATGCTAGCTTATGGTAAACGAGCCGGTTTGAATTTAGCCGATTTATTAAATACGGTTTCACATGGTAGTGGTGATAATTGGAGTATGGATAATTATGGTCCAAGAATATTAAAAGGAGACTTTAAACCTGGTTTTGCTGCTAAACATTTCTTAAAGGATTTACGAATTGCTTTGCAAGGCGCAGACGAAATGCATCTTGATCTACCTGCAACCAAACAAGCTAAAGAACTATATGAAAAAATGGTTGATCAAATGAATTTGGGAAATGATGGAACCCAAGGGTTATATAAGTTATATAAATAAACTAGAAAAGTCACTCAGTTATTTTAAATAACTGAGTGACTTTTAATTTAAAGAAAATTAATTTTTATTGTTTTGTGAATCATTTTGATTTTTCTTTTGGTCTAACTTTTCTTTAGCTTTATTAGTAGCATCGTTAAAGGCATCTTTTGCTTTACCGACTAAACCTTCAGCTTTACCCTTTGCTTCAGATAGTTTATCACCAGTTAACTTACCCTTAGCCTCATCAAATTTACCCTTTAACTTATTCTTTTCATTTTTTAAATCCATAACTTAAAACTCCCTTCTAAAACTAACACTATCTATATTATAGATTGAATTAAGAAAATGTCATGAATGATGAATTGAAATTAAAAACTCTCATAAATTAAACATTGTAGTCTAATTTATGAGAGTTTTTACGTGGTGATTTTAAATTTTATTTCATATTTAATAACCAAAGTAAGACGATAAAGATAATGGCTAAAGTATACATAATGTAGCCAACTTCTTTACCTTTCTTAGCTGCAATCATTGTTAATGGATAAACAATGAATCCTAAAGCAATTCCATCTGAAATACTATAACTTAAAGGCATTCCAAGAAGAATTAAGAATGAAGGAGCAGCAATTTCGAATTTTTCCCAATGGATATTCTTCAAAGATTGTGCCATTAACATTCCGATAATGATCAATGCTGGAGCAGTAACTTGGTCAGTAATAACTCCTAACAATGGTGAGAAGAAAGTTCCTAATAGGAATAGGATTCCAGTAACGATAACAGTAAATCCGGAACGACCACCAACGGCAATTCCTGATGATGATTCAATGAATGCACCAATAGGGGAAGTTCCTAATAATGAACCAACGACCATTCCAGTGGAGTCAGCACTTAATGCTCGGCCAATTCTTGGAATCTTGTTATTCTTAATGAACCCAGCTTGTTCTGCTAACCCAACTAAAGTTCCGGCAGTATCAAAGAAACTAACCAATAAGAACGTTAGAACGACCACAATCAGTTTTGGTGAATTGATTTCAGTAACGTGAGATAAAGCAGTTAAAAAGGTAGGCTTTAAACTTGGAACTGATGAGACCACACTAGTTGGCAATGCAATAAGGTGAGTTAACATTCCTAAGATTGTTGTGGCAACCATTCCAATGAAGATAGCGGCTGGAACTCTGGCACTCATTAAAATTAAAGTGACAACTAAACCAAAAATAGTTAACCAGGTTGAACCAACATGAAATGAACCTAATGTTACTAATGTACTTTTGTCAGCAACAATCAAGCCACCTTGATTCAAACCAAGAAATGCAATGAACAAACCAATTCCTGCTCCAATAGCACTCTTTAAGTCACTAGGGATAGCATCGATAACAATTTCACGGATCTTAAATGCAGTTAAAATCATGAAAATTAATGAAGCAACGAAAACCCCAGCTAAAGCAGTTTGCCATGGAACTTTCATTCCGATACAAACCGAATAAGCAAAGAAGGCGTTCATTCCTAAACTGGTAGAAAGAGCAATTGGATAGTTAGCAATGAACCCCATTAAGAAACAACCTAATGCACTGGCTAAAGCAGTGGCGGTAAAGACAGCACCTTTGTCAATTCCAGAAGCACTTAAAACGTTCGGGTTGACGAATAAAATATAAACCATTGAAACGAAAGTTGTGATACCAGCTAACGTTTCGGTTTTAAAGTTGGTGCCTAATTCTTTAAAATGAAAGAAATCAGCAATCTTGTTGACCATTAAAACTCGCATCTCCTTAAATGTTCGTAAATTAAAATATATATTCCTTTTCAATAGTAATATAAGTTTTTATATATTGTCAATATGCGAACGATAGCGTTCCTTTTATAAAAGAAACGAAATTTATAGTTAAATAAATTAACTAGTCTCATAAATTTTGATAAAATAAGAGATGATAAATGCTTAAGAAGGAATATTTAATGACAAAAATACTGCTATTAGCGAATAAAGAACGAGATACTATTCCAATAAAAAAATTATTAGAAAAATTTTCTACTGTTCAAGTTAATACGTTGGAAGCAGATCGATACAATTTAAATCAACCTGAAATCTATTTGAGTAATTTACCAGACGTTGATGTTCTTATTTCATTGATTGGACCATTAGATGTTGATTTAGCTTTTGAAGCATTTTGTGATGCTTTAGAACAAATCAATCCAACTTTAAAAAGAATTGTGATGGTTTCAACAGCTGGAATTGATAAAGAAATTATGGGAAATATAGAATATCCTGGAATCAAAAATGTAAAAGAGTTTTTGAATCAACAAAGGTATGCTGTAAAATTGATTGATGAAACTGAAATTGATTATACAATTTTTAGGCCTGGCTTGATCACCGATCATCGATTCGGAAATGTAGAACTATTTAATGAAGGTGAAAAAATGCCAGTTGGAAGTGTTTCACGTGAAACACTAGCTAAAATGATCGTGAAAGCAGTTGTTGAAAATAAATTTATTAATCAGTCAGTGGGGCTGATTGAAAAAAAGGAAGGTGCTTCAAATGTTTAATATTCCACCTGAAGAACTAGAAACAGTTAAAGAAAGATTGAACGAGGCACAAAAGAATTCACATTTTGTTATTTTTGAAACTTATGATCCTACAAGTAAAGAACACTTGCATATGATTACCGATTATAATAGCTATAATAAAATTAAAAAGGAACGTAATAGTAATACGCCAATGCGAATTGTTAGAGATATTGTTCCAGTAACAGATAATCTAGCGTTATGGGCAATTGCTGAAAATAAGGCTTCTGAAGCTGCTGGTAATTCAGAGAACATGAAAGAGATTCTTAAGATTATTAATGATTATATTAATGATGTTTTAGTAGATAATAAATTACCTAAGAATAAATAGATGAATTAGTGGAATCGAATTAGCGATTCCACTTTCTTATTTTTTAAGGAGTTCAATAATGACTTTACAATTTGTTTTGGGAACCGCATCCAAAGATCATTTTAAAACTATGACGACCCAACTAAAAAAAGAGTTTGCCAATCATCCTGACGAACGCTTTTTTTATCTCATTCCTAATCATATTAAATTTGATGCCGAAGTTAATACTTTAAAGGCATTGAACACTAAAAAAAGTAATGCTTATGCTCAAACTAATATTCAAATTTTGTCATTAACCCGTTTAGCATGGTTTTTATTTAGTCAGGATGCAGAATACCAAGCTCCTAGATTAAGTGAATCGGCAGTGAATATGTTGTTATACCAAATTATTTTGGATCATCAAACAGAACTGACAGTTTTTAGAGGAGAAGAGAACCATCCTGGGTTTATTAACAAACTAGCAAATGAAATTAATGATTTAACTGTCGGGCAAATCAGTTCAGAAGATTTAACTAATTTGCTACAAACAAGTCCGCACTTAAATCGAAACTTAAAGGCTAAGCTAACCGATTTAACTTTGATATATCAAGATTTTGAAAAACGGACGCATGGAAAATACCTCCATAATACAGATTTGCTTCAATTATTTAGTCAAAAAATTCAACAAATTGATTTAAGTAAAATGCATTTTTATATTAGTGGATTTTCCCAGTTGTCTGCTCAAGAAATGGCAATTATTACTACTATGATTACTAAATCAGCATCAGTAACGATTGATTTAACTCTTGATCGACCGGCCACTAACAAATTACCTGAATCACCAAATTTATTTTTTCAACCGGCAAATTTATATTACCAGCTGTATCAAATTGCTCGAAATAATGGAATTCATGTCCTTACGGATATATATGCCAAGGATAAAGAAACTAATGCTGATTTAGTGGAACTTGATCGATTTTGGATTAATTCAGTCCAAATCAATAATGCGATGCCCAAAGTAGAATTGAATGATAAAAGTTCAATTCAAGTAATCAAGGCTGATAATCCATATACAGAAATTGCGAAAGTGGCATTAAAGATTCGTCAAATGGTAGCTACAGGTAAATATCATTATCGAGATTTTGTTGTAATGACAAGACATCTAGATGCCTATCAAAATATGATTCATCCTGTTTTTGATATGCAAGAAATTCCATTTTTTGAGGATGTTCGCAAGACAATGGAAACACATCCATTGGTAGAATTGATTAACGCTTTGTTCATGATCAACCCTAAAAATAGTAAACGAAGCTATGAATATTCAGATGTGATGCGATTATTGAAGACGGAGTTACTATTACCGAAAATTGATAATGAACATTACATGGGAATTCAAGAATATCGAAACGACTTATCGCTTACAGAAAACTTAGTATTACGTAATGGATATGCTGGGAAACGTTGGACCCAAAAACAAGATTGGGAATACATCAATATTAATTCTGCTGATTTTAATTTACGTGCTAAGCCAGATCCTGACATAACTAAACGAGTCAATGTTATCCGTCATTTTATTAAGAAAATATTACCGCCTTTTTTCCGGCAAATAAATAAAGCTAAGACTGGCACAGAAGCAATTAAAGTCTTATACCAATTTTTAATTAAAAACGGCGTTGTTGATCAACTTCAGAATTGGCGACGAGTTGCAATGGACAATGAGGACTTAAATGAGGCTGGACAACCAGAACAAGTTTGGGGGACTTTTTGTAGCTTATTAGATGATTTTGCTGAAATTCTTGGAGATATGGATTTTAATCCAGACACGTTTTTGGATCTCTTGAAAGCTGGATTTGAAGGAGCAAATTATTCTCAAATTCCATCGACATTAGATCAGGTTGTAATTACTGAAAGTGGAATTACTCAATCTGATAATTATCGCGTTACGTTTATGATTGGTTCAACGGATGAAACGATGCCAGATCAAATTGTGAATGATGACTTAATTGGTGATACTGACCGTGATGAAATGCAACCATTATTGCAAGCGGACCAGTTCTTACCTGATGATAGTGAAACTAAAATGGCTAATTCACCCTTCTTGAACTATGAGGCATTCATGACAGCTAAGGAACAGTTAATATTCACTTATAGTTTAAATGACGATACTAACCAAGAGAGTAGTGCAAAACGTTCTCCATACGTTGATCGAATTGTTGAGCATTTTCAAATTCAAGAACAAGAATTTCACGCATTGCCTGATGGTTCAAAAAATAATGTGTTGCCATACGTTGGAACAAAACGAACATCATTACGCCATTTAGTTCAAGCGAGTTACCAAAGTAAAACTGATGCCGAACCATTAGCTGATGAATGGCGAACATTGTATCATGAACTTATTAATACGAATGATTACTTTAAGATGTTAACAGATAAGTTGTTAGGTGGCTTGAATTATAATAATCGGCCTAAGCGTTTAAAACCTGAAATCGTAACAAAGTTATATTCGAGTACGTTGAATTCTTCAATTTCTCAATTAGAGGATTTCTATAAGAATCCATATGAATACTTTTTGACATACGGCTTGAGTTTGAAACCACGGGATGAATTTGAGTTATCAAGTGGTAACAAAGGTCAATTTTTCCATAGTGTTTTGGAACAGACCGTTAGTGCTTTAAACGGAGACGGAATTGATATTGCCACAGTTGATAGTAAAAAGTTAATGAATTTAGTTGGGCGGATATCTCACGATATCGTTAAAAATGATCAACGATATCAAATTTTACAAAGTTCCAATCAAATGAATTATATTCAACATTTATTGATTCAAACTGTTCAAAGAATGGCTTTAACAATGAAGTGGCAAGGTAACTACACTAGAATGCGGCCTCGTCAAACCGAAATTTCCTTTGGACAAACTGGAAAAGCTGCCAATCTAGATCCATTACTTTTTGATATTGATGAAAAGCACCACTTAAGAGTTCGTGGACGAATTGATAGAATTGATGCTTACCCGACAGAAGATAAAAACTTCTTAGCAATCGTTGATTATAAATCTGGAAATAAAGATATAAAATATGATGAGTTGTATAGTGGAATTTCGATTCAATTAATGACCTATCTAGATGTCATTAAACGGAATTTAAATCAATTTAGTCAAAAAGAAAAAGCTGAATTAGCTGGGGCTTTATATTTACACATTCAAGATCCATTATTATCGGTAGATGATACGTTGAATAAACCGTTTGAAAAAGCAATTTTAAAAGCTCAACGTTATAACGGGATCATTGTGGATGATGCAGAATTATTAAGTTCAATTAAGAACGATGACTTAGATAAGAATAAGCGAAGTTCTTTAATTTATAAGGGGCTTCGTTCAAATGCAAAAGAAGAAGTTAAGGGAAGAAACGTCTTAGTTACAAATGAACAATTAACATCATTGCTAGATTATACTGAACAATTAATTCAACGAGCTGGGAAAGCTATTTTTAACGGAAATATAGATCTTGCACCTTTGAAAACGGATAGTTTTGATGCAATGAAATATACTGATTACGCTCCCATTATGCAATTCGATCCGTTATTGAGTGAAAATAATTATCGACAAGTGAATAAAATGCAATTAACAGATATCTTAAAACGAATTGAAAAGGGGGATTTCTTTAATGAACTTCACTAATGAACAGGCGGATGCAATCCAAAGGGATCTTCCAGGGAATATCTTAGTTTCTGCATCTGCAGGATCAGGAAAAACACGGGTATTAGTTGAGCGAGTCATTCGTAAAATTATGAATGGCACCAGTATTGATCAATTATTGATCGTAACGTTTACTAAAGCAGCTGCGAAAGAAATGCGGGATCGAGTTCAAGGTGCGCTCCAATCTAAAATTAATCAATTAGCGAATCAAAAGAATGTAAAATTGCAACGTCATTTAGTTCGCCAAATTCGAAAATTACCAGTTGCAGATATTAGTACGTTAGATTCTTTTTGTCAGCGAATTGTTCAAAATTATTACTATGTAATTGACTTGGATCCAGATTTTAGGATTTTAACTGACAGAACGGAAATCCAGTTATTAAGAGATCAGGTCTGGGAAGAACTACGTGAGGATTTATATGCAGATGATAAGGATGGTCAATTTGTAAGGCTAGTTGATAATTTTTCTGATGATCGTTCTGATGATGGATTAACGGAATTGATCAATAAAATTTATGATTATGCTAACGTTAACCAAGATCCGACAAAATGGTTGGAAAATTTACCGAAGATGTACCATATCGAAGGTACATTAACTGATAGTTCTTTGTTTAAGGATAATATTGAACCGATGATTATCGATCGATTGCAACAAATGATTCTAAAATACAAATCAGCACTTGAATTTGCACGACGTTCTTCAGATGATTTGAGCAAAGAGTCAGAATTTTTCCATGAATGTTTGGAAAACATCAATTCTGTGATCAACAAAATTCCGACATTATCTTGGAATGAACTTCGAACGCTTTTTAATGAAAAACCAGTTAAGGGACGTTTTCCAAGTGGTAAAAGTGATGGGCATAAACAAATTAAATTGTTCAACGATTCCGCTAAATCAATTTGGGAAAAACAAATTCAAAAAGCTTACTTTAAATTAGATGAAGAAACGAATCTAAAAGTAATCAAAGATGCTCATAGCTTGATAAAAGAGTTAGTAAAAGTCGTTTTAACTTTTAGCAAAGCCTATCATCAATTAAAAGTTCAGCGACATGGAATGGAATTTGTCGATATTGAACATGCTGCGTATCAAATTTTAACACGGCCGCATTTATCAGATGCTGTTCGAGAAAACTTACAAAATCAATATCAAGAAATAATGGTCGATGAGTACCAGGATAATAACCGGCTTCAAGATGCTATCTTGCAAGCAGTTGCCCACAAAAATCAGGAGGGGCAATCTGATAATATGTTCATGGTTGGGGATGTTAAACAATCTATTTATCGTTTCAGACTAGGGGACCCAAGTATTTTTATGGGGAGACAACGTTCATATCAAAATCCAGATAATGATAATTATAATATTGATTTAGCTGATAATTTTAGATCAGCAGAAAATATTGATAATTTCGTGAATTTAATTTTTACTCAAATTATGAATCAAGAAGTGGGAGAAATTGATTATACTGGTGCTGCTAAATTAAAATTTGGGGCTAAATATTATCCTAAAGAATTAACTTCAAACGTTGAAGTTGATTTATATGATGCTAACAACACTAATAATGATGAACCAATTATGGACGAACAGTTTCAAGTTAATGATGCTGATCATGGTCAATTGGAATTAGTTGCACAAAAGATTGATGATTTGATTCGTAATCAGAAGCCGGTATTTGATAAAACACTTGGTAAAAATGGCGAAATGCGTCCAATTAAGTATTCTGATATTGCGATTTTATCAGCCACTAGAAGTCAGAATTTAATATTAACTGATGTGTTTCAGCATCATAAGATTCCAGTTACAGTAACTGGACAGGATAGCTACTTTAAAACAACTGAAATTCAAATTATGATGTCATTACTGCGAATTATTGATAATCCTTACCAAGATATTCCATTAGTGGCTGTTCTAAGGTCACCAATCGTTGGGTTAGATGAAAATCAACTTGCTTATATCCGAATCAATCGAAATACTGGTGATTATTATCATGCAGTTCGTTCTTTTGTTGGCAATTATGATAATTTTAAAGATGAACATGATTTTGGCTCGATTGTTTTTCATAAAATAGAACAATTTTTGAATCAATTGGACGATTTTAGAAACTATGCTCATCATCATGAGCTAGTTGATTTGATTTGGTATATCTATCAAAAAACTGGTTTTCTCGACTACGTTGGGGGAATGCCTGCTGGAAAGCAACGTCAAGCAAATTTACATGCCCTATATCAACGAGCTGCTGACTATGAACAAACGAGTTTTAAGGGATTATTTCAGTTCGTGCGATTCATAGAACGGATGCAAAAACATGACCAAGATTTATCTGAACCTGTTGAAATTGTGGATGATGATACAGTATCTGTAATGACGATTCATGGGAGTAAAGGACTCGAATTTCCAGTTGTCTTTTTAATTGATATTCAGCGTCAATTCAACACCATGGAGACTAAACAACGTTTTGTATTGAACGATAAGATGGGCCTTGGGATTGATTATATTGATCAAGATAAGCGGACCAAGATTACAACTTTACCAAAGCGAGTTGTTCTAGATCAAATTCAATCTGAAAATCAAGCCGAAGAAATGCGAAAGTTATATGTTGCTTTAACCCGTGCTGAACAACAGCTCTTTTTAGTTGGAATTGCTAAGAAACGTTCAACCAGTGACTCAACAGGTAAAGCAGAACTGCTAAAACAATGGCGAGAAGCTAGTTTTAGTCCCGACATAGTGTTAGATGCCTCATTAAGAAATGAAAAGAAGAGTAACTTAGGATTGATTGGGACGGCGTTATATCGTCATCCCCAATTCTTGAGGGAATTTGAGGATGAACGGGCAAGCCAATTATTAGAAAGTGATAAGACTCAGTTTACGATTAACTTTTATTCGAATGTTGATTTAGAAAAAGGTGAAATTAGTGGGGACAATAATGCTAATGCAAATTGGATGAAGAACATGGTAAAAGAACCCGTTAATACTGAAATCAACATTGATGATATTAAAAGAATCATGAATTTTGAGTATCCAAATCAAGTTGCGACGCACACTACTGCATATCAATCAGTGTCCGAAGTAAAACGGTTATTTGATGATCCTGACGCTGGAGATATGGGATTATTGATTGGTAGTAAGAATGGGATTAAGCAGGGTTCTCGTTACGTTAATCCTAACTTTGCTCAACCACGGTTTTTACAGTCCGTTACAAAACCAACTCCAGCTGAAGTAGGAACGGCAACCCACTTAGTTTTACAAAAAATTGATGTAACTCATAAACCAACAGAAAATGAAATTGAAGAATTAATTGAACGGTTGGTCAATGAAAAGTTAATCGTTGCGGATGTGGCAAAACAAATTGAACGCTCAGCGATTATGAATTTCTTTGATTCTAAGGTTGGTGAACTGATCCTTCAACATCCTGATAGGATTCATCGCGAAGTTCCATTTTCTTTGTTATTATCAGCAGCAGATTTGTTTGCTGATATGGCAAAAGATGGGGATGAAAAAGTATTGATTCACGGAATTATTGATGGATATTTAGTATTAGATGATCAAATTATTTTATTTGATTATAAAACAGATTATATTAATCCCCGGCAAATTAAAGCTGGAAAGGAAAAACTACTGGATAAGTACCGTGGACAGGTCAATTTATATGCATTGGCACTGACTAAAATCATGAAACGCCCTATCACAAAGAAGTATCTTTACTCATTATCAATTGGGCGTTTAATTCCCATTTCGAATTAATATTTTTATAGTTATTATGGTAAAATAGATACTAAAGAAAATATAAAGGAGTTTTTAACTTGGATAAAGATTACTGGACAGCAGAACGATTAAATCGTTTGTACAAGGATTGGCCCACTGAAAAGCTTGATGAGTTAAAAAAACAAATTAAACAGTCGAAATGGCGGTTGGGATACCATATCCAAACTGAAACCGGTTTATTGAACGATCCCAATGGATTTTCATATTTTAATGGGGAATATCATTTATTCTTTCAAGCATTTCCCTTTGGAGCTACTCATGGGTTGAAGAGTTGGACCCATATGGCTTCTAAGGACATGGTTCATTGGCATAATGTTCATGTTCCAATGGTTCCAGACAACGAATATGATCGGAATGGTTGTTATTCTGGCTCTGCTTTACCTATAGATAACAAGCTCTTCTTAATGTATACCGGAAATGTTTGGCACGGTGAACAAAGAGTTCCATTCCAAAACGGGGCTTGGATGGATCGTGATAACCAAATTCATAAGTTATCAGAACCATTGATTGCGAACCCACCAAAGGGGGTTACCGGACATTTCCGTGATCCGCAAATTGTTCCCCATGATGATTATTACTATGCTTTCTTAGGTGCTCAAACTGAAGAAAAGAAGGGTGAAATTGTTGTTTACCGTTCTAAAGCAGTAGATCATGGTTGGGAATTTTTTAAAGTCTTAGATATTGGAAATAAGAATCTCGGCTACATGGCTGAATGTCCTAATGTTTTACGAGTTGATGGAAAAATCGTTGTTATCTTCTGTCCACAAGGGATGGATAAAGATAAGATGAACTATGAAAATGTTTATCCAAATGTTTACATCGTTGCTGATGATATTAATTGGGATACCATGAAATTAGTTAATCCTTCGAAGATGCGTCAATTAGATGAAGGTTTTGATTTCTATGCTGCTCAAGGACTTCAACAAGAAGATGATGCCTACCTAGCTGGTTGGATTGGATTACCTGATACAACATATCCTAGTGATGATGAAGGCTGGGAAGGGGCCATTAGCATGGTTCGGAAATTAAGCATCGATGATGATAATTTATTGCATCAAGCTCCCGTTGCTTCCATTAGTTCCTTGTTTGAGGAACCTGAAAATACATTTAATGGAACTGAAGTAAAGAAACAATCCTTGATTGAATGGAAAGTAAATCCAGGAGTTGATAGTCAAGTTGCTTTAACTTCTGGAGATAGTCATTTGGTAATTGATATTACTGATGATGCTAAGAAGTTGGTCTTACATCGTCAAAATACTAAGGGTGAAGATGAAACCCGTAGTATTCGGATGAGTAAAAATCAAGTAACTAGTTGTCACCTATACATTGATAATACAATGTTTGAATTGTTCATCAATGATGGAGCACATACAATGACAGGCTGGTTCTTCCATAGTTATGAGCCTATGAACTTAAATTGGAATGAAGTTGATGATGTTCAAATCACGCCAATTAAGCCATTAAATATTAATAACGAATTTTAATAAAATAAAAAGCGTTGCAATCGAGATTAATGTCTCGGTTGCAACGCTTTTTGATTATGGCAATGTGATAACTAAGGTTAAGATGCACGCCATGAAAATGGTAATGATCATGATTGGAACGGTAAAACGACTAAAAAGATGCTTTTGTGTTTTTATTAAGTAACCAAGGACACATAACATGCTGATGACACCAATTGCGTACATAATGATTAACTTAATTTGAACTGCGGTGTCTTGACTAGTTATCATTAGTATCCCTCTGTTTCTTTTGATCATCTAGATTACGGTTGTTTCTGATGTCTCCAACTCGTTCATGAAGAAGACCAAATCGAACGCCTTTCTTTGAGAAAATCATTCGATCAGAGTTTAGCCGACGAAGTAAAGTCATTGCAGGAGAAAGGCCCCCAATAATGATATCGGCCCGTTCCTTAGAAAGACCAGGGACTTGTTTTCGTTCTTCTAAGTTTAGGTTTAAGAGTTTAACGAAAATGGTTTTGACTTCATTGATTGACATATGGAAACCATGGATATTATCCCAATTCTTACGGCTAGGGTCGTTGCGACGTTTAATTTTAGCTAACGTTCGATTAGAACCACCAAGCGCAATAATTGGTAAGTTCATTCCTCGCGAAAGCCACCAAATATCGTTATAAATCGTATTTAAACGGTCAAATAGTTGGAATAATTGACTTGCTGTGGGATTGTTGGCGTCCAACTGACCTTCGGATAGGGTAACAGCACCAAGGGGAATACTGATACTGTTGATTTTTTCACCATTTTGGACAAGGATTAATTCGGTGCTAGCACCACCGGTATCCATGATGACGCCGTTAACAACAGGCAATGAATTGACAACGCCAAGATAGTCATAATAAGCTTCTTGTTGACCAGAAATTACTTCGATTTCAATTCCCGTTCGATCCTTAACTTCTTGTAAGAATTCAGTTTGGTTCTTAGCGTTCCGTGTTGCGGCAGTTGCAATTGCCCGAATTTTTAAATTGGGTAAATTTTCGTATTGTTTCTTAAAGCTTTCCAGAGTTGTAATGGTTCTTTCGATTGCTGGACGCTTGAGCATGTCATCGTCTTCCATGTTTTCTGAAAGCCGGACAGCTTGTTTATCTTCAATTATTGTTTTGTATGAAGCATCATCGTTAATTTGATCGACTTCTAGTCGAACAGAATTAGAACCTAAGTCAATAATGACAAAATTTTCCATAATAGTCGTCCTTCCCAAATAATAAAATTAATTTTCAAATCCAGTTTCTTTTAAGCGTTTGTCAGTGATTTTTTTACGATTTTGAATTAAGAAGTCCTGAGCATTAAAACTCTTTACCCCAGGATGTTTAACATGAGACCACTTGTCGTTAATATTCAAGACTCTTGTTTTCACATTATCTTCCCAAAGCCATTTGTAGATTTGTTGAATTGATTGTTTAATGACTGCATCATTGATTCTAGTTAGGATTTCAATTCGTCGACTTAAGTTTCGTTTCATTAAATCTGCACTAGAAATATAGATTTTAGGGTTACCATCATTAGCAAACATGTAAATTCGGCTATGAGCCAAAAGACGTCCCACAATAGAATGAACAGTAATATTTTCACTTACATCTGGGATGCCAGTTCTTAAATTACAAATTCCTCGGACTAATAATTCAATTTTTACACCAGCGTTGCTTGCTTCATATAATTTTTGAATCATATGGGTATCAGAGAGAGAATTCATCTTCATTTTAATCCAGGCAGGTTTACCATGTTTAACATTTTGAATTTCTTTATCGATATTTTTGCTTAAACTATCAGTAATCCCATTAGGAGAAATGGCTAAATCATGAAGCTTGATTGGTTTGTACTTTTCATTCTTGATTAAATTGAAGATTTTAACAGCGTCTTCGCCAATTTTTTGATCAGCAGTAAAGATTCCCATATCAGTATATAATTTAGCAGTTTTATCATTATAGTTTCCGGTTGCTAAGTGAGTATAGCGGAATATTTTATCATTTTCCTTTCGTTCAATCATAGCAACTTTAGAATGAATCTTTAATCCAGTGATTCCATGCAAAACATTACAATGAGCATCTTCTAGTTCATCAGTCCAGTGAAGGTTATTGGCTTCATCAGAACGAGCTTTTAATTCAACCATGACATTAACCTGTTTGCCTTGTTTACCAGCGGCAACTAACGCCTTGATGATTGGTGAATGTTTTGAAACTCGATAGAGAGTCATATTAATTGAAATAACTTTAGGATCATCAACAGCTTCTTGGATGAATCTGATAACTGGATTAAAAGAATCATATGGATGGTGGACGAATAGATCATGATGTTTGATATTATCGAACATTGAGTGTTTCTTTAAAATTTCTGGATCATAGGGCTGGAATTTAGTGAATAGGAGATCTTTATGTCCAGAAACTTGATCTAAAAGACTGTTAACAAAAACAAAATCAATTGGAGTTGACTTAACAAAAATTTCTTCCTTTGAAACTTTGTAATGTTTAGCTAAGAACTTAATAAGTTCTGGTTTGGCTTTTTTATCAATTTCTAATCTCATTATCTTACCAACAACTCGTTCTTGAAGGGCTTTTTCGACCGCTTTTTTTAGATTGTGAGAGTGATCATTGATATCAGTATCCATGTTCCTAGTAATTCGAAAGACTGTATTATCTAGAACTTTATAGTTTTGAAAACACTCCTGCATGAAACGCATAACAACATTCTCAATTAGAATAAATTCATTATCCCCAACTTCAATGACCCGATTAAGTGAATTTGGAATTAGAATAATTGATAGATGTTGCTCATCATTTTTATCTAGGATACTAGCAATATTGATTGTGTCATTATTAATAAAGGGAAAGGATTGGTCTTTCTTAATAATAGTAGGTTTAATCTGGGGTAATATCTTTTCAATGAATAGCTTTTTCATTGAATCTTTTTGTTTTTTATTTAGTTGCGTCCATTTTTTGATTTTAATGTTATGACGACTCAGTTGTGGAAGTAGTGAGTGTTGATAAATTCGTTCTTGTTGACTAACTAAGTTATGAGTTTTAAATAGAACCGTTTGGAGTTGTTGGCGAGGAGATAGGCCGGCTGCATCAGGTTCAGGATCATCTTTCATTCTATGATGAAGAGATCCAACACGTACATTGAAAAATTCATCAAGGTTGCTTTCAGAAATTCCGAGGAAGCGCAGCCTCTCTAGCAAGGGGTTTCGTTTATCTTTAGCTTCCTCTAATACTCGATAATCGAAGTCTACCCAACTAACTTCTCTACTATTAAAGTATTGTTTTTTATCAAATTTCATTTAGTGACCATATCCTTTCACTACATAATATGTTGTAATACGGTTTAATTATAGTCGATTTTAAGACTTGAACTCAATACTAAATAAGAAGGAATCCAAGCTATTCAACACTAATATGGATAGCCATTCCCATTCCGCCTCCAATACAAAGAGTTGCAACTCCATTGTGCTGATGGTGACGTTTTAAATTATTGATTAGTGTAACAATAATTCTAGATCCAGAGTCACCGAGAGGATGTCCCATGGCAATTGCTCCCCCAGTAATGTTCAACTTTTCAATAGGGATGTGCAAAGAGTTCATAACAGCAACGCTTTGGGCAGCAAAAGCTTCATTTAGTTCAAATTGATCAATATCATCGATTGATAGTTTTTCCTTTTGTAATAATTTTTTAATGGCTTCATAAGGAGCATATCCCATAATATTTGGATCAATACCAACCTCTGTGTATTGATGAATTGTTGCTAATTTTTGTAGTCCTAGTTCTTTAGCCTTACTAGCTTTCATTAAAACTAATGCTGAAGCACCATCATTTAGGCTGGCGGCATTCCCGGCAGTGACAGTTCCTTCTTTCTTAAAGACGGTCCTTAATTTATTTAGTCCTTCTAATGTTGTATCATGACGGACACTTTCATCAGTATCAATGTGTTTTATACCGTGTTTAGTCTTAATATCGATGGGGATGATTTCATTATCAAAGAGATGTTGTTTTTGGGCTTGAATTGCTCGTTGATATGAAAGAAATGCAAATTCATCTTGAGTTTTTCTATCAATATTAAACTTAGTTGCAACTTGTTCGGCAGTAACTCCCATTGCAACGTTAGTAAAGGGATCATTTAAAGCATCCAATTGAATTGTATCTTCTATTGTAATGCTCCCCATTTTTTTGCCATTTCTTATATTACGATTAATGTATGGAGCATTAGACATGCTTTCTGTCCCACCAGCAACAATGATTTCTGCTTCATCCATTAAAATTGCAGTTTGTGCTAATCTGACGGCTTTTAATCCAGATCCACAAACCTGGTTAACTGTAAATGCGGTACTATTGATATTAACTCCTGAGTTAACTTCGATTTGGCGGGCAACGTTTTGTTTAGCACCAGCTTGTAAAACATTTCCAAATATAACTTGGTTAATTTGATCACCATTTAGTTGTGATTTTTTGATTGCAGCTTTTGTTGCAATAGTTCCTAGTTCGACTGATGAAAGAGACGATAAAGATCCAAGAAAAGCACCAATTGGAGTTCGAACGGCACTAGTTATTACGATATCTTCCATTATTAATAACTCCTTTTACATATTTTTATTTTAAAATTAGTATAACTATTTTATCCTTAGATTACTATTACTATAGGGTTTGTTTAAAGAAAATTAAAATGGAATTAACATATCATCAAAAAAAGTTAAAAAAAGGGGTTGCTTTTTAAGTATGATATTGTTACTATATTAAATGTCGTCGCAAGCAAGTGATGAGAAATCAAAAAATTTGATAAAAGAAATTTTAAAAAATTATTGACATCGATTGTTCAACTATGTTATTATTAAATAGTTGTCGCAATAAAGACGACATCAGTTATAAAGTAGATCTTTGAAAACTGAATAAGATATGACAATAAATGTGTAAGGACATTTTACATTAGTAAAATGAATTAAAACATTTGCGAATGTCAATTCGTAAAAAAAGAAACAATATTTGAAGAGCTAAATTAAGCTATTCATATTTATAATATGAGAGTTTGATCCTGGCTCAGGATGAACGCTGGCGGCATGCCTAATACATGCAAGTCGAACGAGCTTCCGTTAATGATAGTTGGTGCTTGCATCAACTTGACTTAACATCGAAGTGAGTGGCGAACTGGTGAGTAACACGTAAGGAACTTGCCCTAGAGTAGGGGATACCACTTGGAAACAAGTGCTAATACCGTATAACAACGAAGACCACATGGTCTTCGTTTAAAAGGTGCGTTTGCATCGCTTTAGGATAGTCTTGCGGCGTATTAGCTAGTTGGTGAGGTAATGGCTCACCAAGGCGATGATACGTAGCCGACCTGAGAGGGTAATCGGCCACAATGGGACTGAGACACGGCCCATACTCCTACGGGAGGCAGCAGTAGGGAATCTTCCACAATGGACGAAAGTCTGATGGAGCAATGCCGCGTGAGTGAAGAAGGGTTTCGGCTCGTAAAACTCTGTTGTTAAAGAAGAACGAGGATGATAGGAAATGATCATTCCGTGACGGTATTTAACCAGAAAGTCACGGCTAACTACGTGCCAGCAGCCGCGGTAATACGTAGGTGGCAAGCGTTATCCGGATTTATTGGGCGTAAAGCGAGCGCAGGCGGTTCCTTAAGTCTGATGTGAAAGCCTTCGGCTTAACTGAAGAAGTGCATCGGAAACTGGGGAACTTGAGTGCAGAAGAGGATAGTGGAACTCCATGTGTAGCGGTGAAATGCGTAGATATATGGAAGAACACCAGTGGCGAAGGCGGCTGTCTGGTCTGCAACTGACGCTGAGGCTCGAAAGCATGGGTAGCAAACAGGATTAGATACCCTGATAGTCCATGCCGTAAACGATGGATACTAGGTGTTAGAGGGTTTCCGCCCTTTAGTGCCGCAGCTAACGCATTAAGTATCCCGCCTGGGGAGTACGACCGCAAGGTTGAAACTCAAAGGAATTGACGGGGACCCGCACAAGCGGTGGAGCATGTGGTTTAATTCGATGCTACGCGAAGAACCTTACCAGGTCTTGACATCTTCTGCTAACCTAAGAAATTAGGCGTTCCCTTCGGGGACGGAATGACAGGTGGTGCATGGTTGTCGTCAGCTCGTGTCGTGAGATGTTGGGTTAAGTCCCGCAACGAGCGCAACCCCTGTTACTAGTTGCCAGCATTTAGTTGGGCACTCTAGTGAGACTGCCGGTGACAAACCGGAGGAAGGTGGGGATGACGTCAAATCATCATGCCCCTTATGACCTGGGCTACACACGTGCTACAATGGGCGATACAAAGAGTTGCGATACCGCGAGGTGGAGCTAATCTCCTAAAGTCGTTCTCAGTTCGGATTGCAGGCTGCAACTCGCCTGCATGAAGTTGGAATCGCTAGTAATCGTGAATCAGCAATGTCACGGTGAATACGTTCTCGGGTCTTGTACACACCGCCCGTCACACCATGAGAGTTAGTAATACCCAAAGCCGGTGCAACAACCTCTTTTGAGGAGTAAGCCGTCTAAGGTAGGACTGATGATTAGGGTGAAGTCGTAACAAGGTAGCCGTAGGAGAACCTGCGGCTGGATCACCTCCTTTCTAAGGAATAATACGGAACCTTACGCATGTCAATCTTATTCAGTTTTGAGAGGTCTACCTCTCTTAACTTGGTTCTTTGAAAACTAGATAATATTAATTTTTTCAAATTTGATTTTATATTTTATATAATTTCAACCGAGAACACCGCGTTATTTTGAGTTTTTTAATATAGTTCAATTCGTATTTACTCAATTAACCAAATCAACCACGCAGTGGTTAGATAGGTTAAGTTATTAAGAGCGCATGGTGGATGCCTTGGCACTAGAAGCCGATGAAGGACGGGACTAACACCGATATGCTTCGGGGAGCTGTACGTAAGCTTTGATCCGGAGATTTCCGAATGGGGAAACCCAATGATCTTAATCGATCATTATCAACTGACTAATACATACTCAGTTGAAGGTAGACGTGGGGAACTGAAACATCTCAGTACCCACAGGAAGAGAAAGAAATTTCGATTCCCTTAGTAGCGGCGAGCGAACGGGGAACAGCCCAAACCAATGAGCTTGCTCATTGGGGTTGTAGGACTGAACATTTGAGTTACCAAAGTATTCGATAGTCAAAAGATCTGGAAAGTTCTGCGAGACAAGGTGATAGCCCTGTAGACGAAATCGAATACCCTCAGTTCAGGATCCTGAGTACGGCGGAGCACGTGAAATTCCGTCGGAATCTGGGAGGACCATCTCCCAAGGCTAAATACTCTCTAGTGACCGATAGTGAACCAGTACCGTGAGGGAAAGGTGAAAAGCACCCCGGAAGGGGAGTGAAATAGTTCCTGAAACCATGTGCTTACAAGCAGTCAGAGTCCGTTAATGGATGATGGCGTGCCTCTTGCAGAATGAACCGGCGAGTTATGATTGCATGCCAGGTTAAGACGAAAAATCGGAGCCGTAGCGAAAGCGAGTCTGAAATGGGCGTTTTAGTATGTAATGATAGACCCGAAACCAGGTGATCTACCCTTGAGCAGGTTGAAAGTGTGGTAAAACACACCGGAGGACCGAACTCGTGTACGTTGAAAAGTGCTGGGATGACTTGAGGGTAGCGGTGAAATTCCAAACGAACTTGGAGATAGCTGGTTCTCTCCGAAATAGCTTTAGGGCTAGCCTTGGAGTAAAGAATCTTGACGGTAGAGCACTGTTTGGATAAAGGGTCCGTCTTGGATTACTGAGTTCAGATAAACTCCGAATGTCAATGATTTATATCCAGGAGTCAGACAATGAGTGATAAGATCCATTGTCGAAAGGGGAACAGCCCAGACCACCAATTAAGGTCCCTAAATATATGCTGAGTGGAAAAGGATGTGGAGTTGCATAAACAACTAGGATGTTGGCTCAGAAGCAGCCACCATTTAAAGAGTGCGTAATAGCTCACTAGTCGAGTGATTCTGCGCCGAAAATTTACCGGGGCTAAGCATATTACCGAGATTGTGGACGCAACTACGTTGCGTGATAGGAGAGCGTTCTAAGGGCGTTGAAGTCAGACCGTAAGGACTGGTGGAGCGCTTAGAAGTGAGAATGCCGGTATGAGTAGCGAAAGACCAGTGAGAATCTGGTCCACCACATGACTAAGGTTTCCTGGGGAAGGCTCGTCCTCCCAGGGTTAGTCGGGACCTAAGCCCAGGCTGAGAAGCGTAGGCGATGGATAACAGGTTGATATTCCTGTACTAGTTAATTATGTTTGAACGATGGAAGGACGCAGAAGGCTAAACGATGCATACTGTTGGATATGTATGTTCAAGCAACAAGTCAGGTGATGAGTCAAATGCTTATCACCGGGTTGACAAGTTGTTACGAGGACCGAAATTTAGTAGGGAAGTCGTCGATGTCACGCTGCCGAGAAAAGTTTCTAGTTAGTAATTAACTACCCGTACCGCAAACCGACACAGGTAGTCGAGGAGAGTATCCTAAGGTGAGCGAGTGAACTCTCGTTAAGGAACTCGGCAAATTGACCCCGTAACTTCGGAAGAAGGGGTGCTGCACTAACGTGCAGCCGCAGTGAAGAAGCTCAGGCGACTGTTTATCAAAAACACAGGTTTCTGCAAAATCGTAAGATGAAGTATAGGGGCTGACGCCTGCCCGGTGCTGGAAGGTTAAGTGAAAGAGTTAGCTTCGGCGAAGCTCAGAAACGAAGCCCCAGTAAACGGCGGCCGTAACTATAACGGTCCTAAGGTAGCGAAATTCCTTGTCGGGTAAGTTCCGACCCGCACGAAAGGCGTAACGATCTGAGCACTGTCTCAACGAGAGACTCGGTGAAATTGAGATACCTGTGAAGAAGCAGGTTACCCGCGACAGGACGGAAAGACCCCATGGAGCTTTACTGTAATTTGATATTGGGTGTTGACATGACTTGTACAGGATAGGTAGGAGCCGTAGATATCGGGACGCTAGTCTCGATGGAGGCGTTGTTGGGATACTACCCTCGTTGTGTGAACACTCTAACCTTCACCACTAAGCGTGGTGAGAGACAGTGTCTGATTGGCAGTTTGACTGGGGCGGTCGCCTCCTAAACAGTAACGGAGGCGCCCAAAGGTTCCCTCAGAATGGTTGGAAATCATTCGCTGAGTGTAAAGGCACAAGGGAGCTTGACTGCGAGACTGACTAGTCGAGCAGGGACGAAAGTCGGGCTTAGTGATCCGGTGGTACCGTATGGAAGGGCCATCGCTCAACGGATAAAAGCTACCCTGGGGATAACAGGCTTATCTCCCCCAAGAGTTCACATCGACGGGGAGGTTTGGCACCTCGATGTCGGCTCATCGCATCCTGGGGCTGTAGTTGGTCCCAAGGGTTGGGCTGTTCGCCCATTAAAGCGGTACGCGAGCTGGGTTCAGAACGTCGTGAGACAGTTCGGTCCCTATCCGTCGCGGGCGTAGGAAATTTGAGAGGAGCTGCCCTTAGTACGAGAGGACCGGGGTGGACATACCGCTGGTGTATCAGTTGTGCCGCCAGGCGCATCGCTGAGTAGCTATGTATGGATTGGATAAACGCTGAAAGCATCTAAGTGTGAAGCCAACCTCGAGATGAGATTTCCCATTTCCTTGTGAAAGTAAGACCCCTGAGAGATGATCAGGTTGATAGGATGGAAGTGGCAGCATAGTGATATGTGAAGCGGACCATTACTAATCGGTCGAGGACTTAACCAAGTAAGGTGTTCTCACCAGGAAGAATTAATATTAGCTAGTTTTGAGAGAACGAAGTTCTCATCATACAATTGTGTGGTGGCGATAGCCGGAAGGATACACCTGTTCCCATGCCGAACACAGAAGTTAAGCTTCCGCACGCCAAGAGTAGTTAGGGGATCGCCCCTCGCGAGGGTAGGACGTTGCCACGCAAAGCAAAGACATCGTAGTCATATTAATGACTGCGATGTTTTTTTATTATAAATATGCTAAAATGGTAATAATAAACTTAAATTGGAGTGAAATTAATGAAGTTAAGAAAGCTAACGCTTGGTTGGCAGATTATGATTGGATTAATTTTTGGAATTATTCTAGGGATTATTTTTTATCATAATCAATTAGCAATCACAGCAATGCAAAATATTGGGACTATGTTTATTAATTTGATTCAAATGATTGTATTACCAATCGTTGTTTCATGTTTAACTGTTGGAATTGCCAGTATTGGAGATATTGGTAAATTAGGGCGAATTGGTGGAAAAACAATCGTTTATTTTGAATTAATGACTACAATTGCGATTGTTATTGGATTGTTTGTTGGTAACATTGCTCATCCTGGTAATTTTATTAATATTCATTCCTTACAAAGTAACGACATTAGTAAATATCTTGCTACAGCTCATAGTGCTAAAGAATCTGGTGGATGGGGTATGGTAATGAACTTGATTCCCACCAACTTTTTTAAAGCCTTGAGTCAGGGTGATATGATGCCTGTAATTGTCTTTACGATCTTCTTTGGACTTGGGATTGCAGCTATCGGTAAACAAGGTGAAATTTTAACGAACGTTTTAGAATCAGTATCTCAAGTTATGTTTAAAGTTACTGATTGGGTTATGAGATTATCACCAATTGGTGTGTGTGCTTTAATTGGCGCTACTTTAGCCCAAATGGGAGTGGGTGCGTTAGCTCCACTTGCCTATTTCGTTTTCTTAGCATATGCAACAATGTTATTCTTTGTATTAGTAGTAATGGGAATTGCTGCTAAAATTTTCCATTTTAGCTTAAGAGAATTATTAGTAGTAATTAAAAATGAAATCATTTTAGCATTCTCTACGGCAAGTTCTGAAGCTACATTGCCTCATTTAATCGATAAGATGCAAAAGTTTGGGGTTAGTAAATCAATTGTTTCTTTTGTTATCCCAACGGGATATACATTTAATCTGGATGGATCTGCCATTTATCAATCATTAGCAGTTGTTTTCTTGGCACAAGCTTATAATATTAATCTTTCAATTGAACAACAAGTCTTAATTTTATTTGTGTTGATTATTACATCAAAAGGTATGGCTGGGGTTCCTGGAGCTTCTTTCGTTGTTTTATTAGCAACTGTTGGAAGTGTCGGGATTCCGGTAGGCGGCTTAGCATTTATCGCTGGAATCGATCGATTTATTGATATGGGGAGAACAGCTGTAAATGTTGTTGGAAATTCATTGGCCACCGTTATCATTGGTGAATCAGAACATGAATTTAACCGAGAACAATCTAAAAAGTATGTAGCTGATTATAAAACGCATGCAGAATAAATATAAATGTTAAAAGAGCTCATTGGAATTATAATCCAACGAGCTCTTTTTAGTTTTAAATATTTAGTTCAAATTTTATGTTTAACTGTTATTAATTCCTCCATCGATAATTCCTTACCGACTTAAGCATCTTCAGCAGTTAAGTCCTTTAATTACTTTTCAAACGTATGCATGTCACTGCATAGAACGAATGATGATACTGAGATAATTAACAACAAGCAACTTTCCTATAATCTGTTAATTGAACATTTCTACATCAATCAATATACAAAGCGGGAAAATTGTCTGCTATTAACTATCTACAGTAATAGTTTGTAGTGACATACAATAACATCAATTTTCCCTTGATACAATGAATCGGCGATCCAGGGTCAAAGTTTAATTCTGTCATTGTATTTCACCTCCACTTTAAATTTCTTTGTTTAACCGTTAAATATTATATATGAACTTAAAATGTAAGTCAATAAAATTACATCTTCATGTTCATTTTCTTATAACAAGCCATTCCACCTAGATTGAGGTCTTCGACTTTAACACCACGTTCTTTAGCAAAAGCCTCCATTAATGTTTTATGATCCATTAATGATTGTGGAATATCATTAGGGTGTTTAGGATCTGGAACACATAGTTGAGCCATCATTCCACCATCTTCATGTTCAATAATGTGACAGTGATACATAAATACTCCAACACATGGGAACCATACTTTAATTCTAACCGTTTCGTCAGGTTCAACTTCAATTGTATCCTTTAAACCAGTTTCGTTTGGGTTAGGTTTGTGACCATTTCTAGAAACGATTCTAAATACACAACCATGCATATGGTAAGGGTGAAGCATTCCACCTTCCATATCATTAGTATTAGTTATATCCCAATATTCAACGTTGTTTAACTTAGTAGTGGTGTCAATTCGACTCATATCAAATTTCTTACCATTAATCTCTACTTCTTCGTCCATTCCAGACATAACAACTTTACGAACAGGGGCATTAGGAGTTACTTCAGGATCTGGAAGGTCATCAACTAATGTATCAGGAAGTTCTTCATTAATACCTTGATCTTTGAATTCATGAATTCTAAAACGTACAATTGGAACATCATCAGAATAAAGAGCTACTTCATCGCCTGGTTTGTAATTACTGAAATCTACGACAAATTCCATTCGTTCAGCACAGCCAATTAAGACATGAGTATAATCAACCGGATGTGGTAATAAACTGCCGTCTCCAGCAATTTGGGTCATTTTAAGATCATCAGTCATGTGTAAACGCCACTCACGTCGGTTAGCACCATCTAATACTCTAAAACGTACTTTCTTTGTTGTAACATCAAAGTATGGATTGATGGTTCCATTAATCATTGGTGTAGGACCGGCAACACCATCAGGATCATAATCAGCATCATAGTCCCATTGATTATCTTCATGGAAACGACGATCTTGTAAAATCAATGGAATATCATCAACACCATAATTACGAGGGATTGGAAGCTTAGCTTCTTCATCGTCTTTAACGACAACGGCAGTAGCTAAACCATGCCAAACTTGTTCAGCAGTTGATGGACATGGATGAGCATGCATCCATAAGGTAGCAGCAGGTTGATTAATTGTAAAGTCAATTTTACGACTTTCACCTGGATAAACGGGGGTATGACAACCACCATCAGCAACACCAGGAATTACAGAACCATGCCAATGGAAAGTGGTAACTTCTGGTAATTCGTTTTTGAGGGTAATATGAATATGTTTACCCTTTTTAAAGATAATTGTTTTACCTAATAATGGAGCGTTATAACCCCATGTTTTGGTCTTTTTACCTGGTAATAATTGAACTTCACCAGTTTGAGCAACAACGGTGTAATAAATATCAGTGTCAGTTTCTTTATCTGGAGCTAAGACTTCGGGAATATTTAATTTTTGTTGAGGAGTTTTTGGTTCTTCCAAAGGAACATATCCACCATCTTGAGTATCATAATCTTCTTTATTGAAATAATAATCAGTAACTAATTGACGTTTACTCATGTAAATCAATCCTTTCCTAACAATCTAAGTATTATGATACTACTTTTTATTGAAAATGTAATAAGAATTGCTCTAAATTAAGAAAAAATTTTGATTAGGCTAAAAATGGTTAAAAAAAGAAACCCATCATAATGATGAGTTTCCAAAAATAATATAATTATTTTATTGTTCTTTGTACCATGGGTAATGGAAGTTACCTGGACGGTCTACACGTTCATAAGTGTGGGCACCAAAGTAATCACGTTGAGCTTGTAATAAGTTAGCTGGAAGTACTTGGTCACGGTATGAATCGAAGTAAGCAATTGCAGCAGAAAGAGTAGGTGCAGGAACACCAGCCTTAATGGCAATGGATAATACTTCACGAGCAGCAGCTTGGTACTTGTTAGCGATGTTTGAGAAGTAAGGGTTCATTAATAAGTTAGTTAACTTAGGATCCTTTTCAAATGCATCGGTAATGTTTTGTAAGAATTGGGCACGAATGATACAACCTTCACGCCAGATTTGAGCTAATTGACCGAACTTAAGGTCCCACTTGTAGTTTTCAGAAGCGAAACGTAATTGTTCGAAACCTTGAGCATAACTCATAATCTTACCAAAGTATAATGCTTGACGAGCTTTTTCAACAAAGTCATCAGGAATACTAGTCTTTTCAGAAGGGCCATTTAATACTTTAGAAGCATTCATACGTTCGTCTTTAAGCATAGATACGTAACGAGCGTAAACAGATTCAGTAATAACTGATTGAGGAACACCAATGTCTAAGGCATTTTCAGAACTCCACTTACCAGTACCTTTATTAGCACCACGATCTAAGATCATGTCAACGATAGGCTTGTTCTTGTCAGCACCTAAGTTGTCCTTACAGCTTAAGATATCACCAGTAATTTCAACAAGGTAACTACTTAATTCGCCCTTGTTCCATTCTTTAAAGATATCAGAAAGCTTGTCAACATCGATTCCAGCAACATGACGTAATAAGTCATAAGTTTCATCGATTAATTGTTCATCACCGTATTCAATACCGTTATGAACCATCTTTACATAATGACCAGCACCGTTAGGTCCAATGTAAGCAACACAAGGTTTGCCATCTTCAGCCTTAGCAGCAATCTTTTCAAGAACTGGAGCAACTAAGTCATAAGCTTCTTTTTGACCACCAGGCATTAATGATGGACCATGTAATGCACCAAGTTCACCACCAGAAACACCCATACCGATAAAGTTAATACCAGACTTGTCAAGACGAGCGTTACGAGCAATCGTATCCTTGAAGAATGTGTTACCACCATCAATTAAAATATCACCCTTATCAAGTAATGGTAATAATTCATCAATAACGGCATCAGTTGGTTTACCAGCCTTAACCATGATTAAAATACGACGAGGAGTTTCAAGAGACTTAACAAAGTCTTCAACAGTGTAACTTGGAACTAACTTCTTGTCACCGTGATCCTTCATAACAGTTTCTGTTTTTGAAGCAGTACGGTTGTAAATACCTACAGTGTATCCGCGGCTTTCAATGTTAAGGGCTAAGTTCTTACCCATAACAGCCATACCAATAACACCAAAGTTTGCTTTTTGATCAGCCATTGTAATAAAACCTTCCTTTATTAAAAGAATTATTTTTACTATAAAACACTTTCATTTTACCATATTACACACAAGAATGTGAACTGGTTAAACTTTTACTTAATAAAATATAAGATAATTATTTTTCAGGACGGAAAGCCCAGTCACGACCAGAACGGGTTAATAAATCACGGCCGGCTTTAGGACCCATTGTACCTGGTGTGTAGTTAGGGAAATCAGCCTTCGTATTATTCCAAACTTTTTCAATTTGGTCAACAAATTTCCAAGCTTGGCTTACTTCGGCCCAACTAGCAAAGTTAGTATGATCACCCTTTAAGGCATCACCAATTAAACGTTCATATGGAAGTGGAACGTTCTTCATTTCATCAGGAGTTAAATCATGATTGAATTGGAAACTATCGGTAGTGTATCCTTGTCCAACGTGTTTCTTGTTCAAACGTAATTCAAAACCAGAATCTGGTTCAATCTTAATAGTTAAGACGTTACCAATAAGTTGTGGTGCAATTCCATTTGCTTTTGCAAAATCATCAATTAATGGTTTCTTGAAGACAACATCAATTCTTGCAAATTTGTCAGCTAAAAGCTTACCAGTTCTAACATAGAATGGAACTCCAGCCCAACGATTGTTTTGGAATTCTAATTTACCAGCAACATAAGTTTCGGTGTTAGAATCTTCTGGAACATTATCTTCGTGACGATAATCTTTTTGATCACCCTTAGCACCATATTGACCACGAACAAAGTTTTTCTTAACTTCTTCTTCATCATAGATTTTAAGACTTTGAAGTGCTTTTGCTTTTTGAGCACGAATTTCGACATCCTTGTATTCGTTTGGTTCATCCATTGCTAAGATACTAAGGATTTGCATGATGTGGTTTTGAACCATATCACGTAACGCACCAGAAGTATCATAGTAACCAGCACGTTCACCAACACTCATGTTTTCAGCAAGGGTTACTTGAACATTATCGATGAATTTGTTGTTCCAAACAGATTCGATCATTGGGTTACCAAAACGTAAAGCAGCAATATCTTGAACCATTTCCTTACCTAAGTAGTGATCGATTCTAAAGACTTGATCTTCATTAAATCCAGCACTTAAGGCATTGTTTAATTCTTCTGCAGACTTGTAGTCACGACCAAATGGTTTTTCAATAATCAAACGGTTATATCCATTATCAGAGAAAATGTTAGCCTTCTTTAAGTTTTCGGCTACTGTTTCGAAGAAACGAGGAGCTAGAGAAATATAGAAGATTCTGTTGCCCTTTAGATCATATTTAGCGTCTAATTCGTTTCCAAATTCTTTTAAGACCTTGTAATGATCAATGTTAGTTACATCATGAGCTTTGTAGTAAAAATGACTAGCAAATTTAGTAACTTGATCATCATTTTCAGCAGCACTTTTTACAGAGTCACTAACGACTTGACGGAACTTGTCATCGGTCCATTCACGACGACCAGTACCAATTAAAGCAAAATGTTCTTGAAGATGTCCTTTTTTATATAAATTAAAAAGGGCTGGATACAACTTTCTTGATGCTAAATCACCAGTTGCACCGAAAAGCGTAATTAAAGCAGTTTGTTCAGTTGCCATTGCTTCCACACTCCTTAGATTTAAAATTGATGGTTGAAATAATAAGTAGTTCAATCGAATATACATTGCTTATTATATAACACATGCTAAAGCAAAGAAAGTAATATTAATAAGCAATGTAAACGCTATCTTTTTATTAAATTTCCATCAAATTTTAATTTTAGAAAAATGTAATAAAAAATTAAAAAGAATTAAATTGATATTAATTCTTTTTGTGGATAATATAGATATTGAACATTTTACGTTTAGTTGACTATAAGGAGAACGATTTAAAATGAAAAAATGGTTTAATTATGTAATTCCAATATTGGGATTGTTCATGATAGCTACAAGTGCTGATGCGAATGCTGCTAATATTACCAAGCAACGATTATCAAAATTAAGTAGCCAAGCTAACAAAAATACTTCGACACCAACCATCTCTCAATTACAATTGTTGATGGGGCAAAAAACGATTTCAGGAATTGCTACTAAGGGTACAGTAATTACAGTTAAAACGAACCCAAAAGCAAAAGATAGTATAGCAATGACGACTGCGTCAGTTCAAAATGGTAAATTTACACTTAAATTGCCGACTATGTATAAAGCTGGGACCAAATTGTACGTTTATGCTCGTGATAATAATACTTCTAAGTATTTTTATCGGATTGTTAATGTAAAGAATAATCCTAATAAAGTTACTTCAAATGGTAATGTTAAAAAGGATGATTCAATTGATACCACTTCTACGAAAAACAAAAGTAATTTTTCTAAAAAGACTTCAATAACTTTAAATGATATTAGTGGGACTTGGAAATCTAATTCTAATAATAATGGTAAATATACTCAATATACCTTTGATGTGAATAATGGTTTTTCAGAAATCAATGTGGAAAATGGTAAATCTACCCCAGTTATCCAAAATGCTTCTTATCAAATCATTAAACATAGTAGTGATTTATGGCAAGTAAATTATAAAACAGATAAAAATAATGGATCTATTTACTTCCATTTAAATAGCAATAATCAATTCTATGTAACGAATGCTGGCAATCAAGTTACAAGTGTTAGTTATGATAATTTATTTAATCAAGTTAAATGATTAAATAAATATTATATGATATAGGCCACTCTTCAATCATTGAGGAGTGCCTTTTTTTATTAGATACGTTAGAATAGAGTTAAATATGCAAAAAATAAGGAGCGGTCACAAATGGAAAAGAAAAAGGAGATTGGATTAAGTGCGGTTTTAATCTATAGCACTTTATTAAATGCTGGTTCTTCGTTTTTGTGGCCGCTAAATACAATGTATTTACATGATGATCTTCATCGTTCTCTAACTGAAGCTGGAGCAGTTGTGTTGATCATGTCTCTTTGCTTAATTTTAGGAAACTATATTGGTGGGTATCTATTTGATCATTGGTCAGCATATAAAACGGCTGTAGGAGCAAGTGCATTATCGTTACTTGCAATTATAATCTTGATTTTTTTCCATGGCTGGCCTATTTATGCCTGGATGTTAGTTCTATTGGGCTTTGGAGATGGAATTAGCCTGACTTTGATCAATTCTTATGCCACGATGGTGAAGGGAAAAAGTCCCCGTTATGTTTTTAATACCTTGTACATCGGATTAAATATCGGGGTTGTAATTGGAACAACAATGGTAGGATTTCTTTTGAAATACGGAGTTCACATTGTCTTTTCAGTTGCAGCATTTGCCTATTTAATTTTATTTGTCATGACAATTATTTTATTCAATGTTGATTTTTCTGAATATGATTATAATCGCCAGGTTAAACAGGATGAATCAGAACGACCAAAGCGTCATTTAAAAATGCTATTTATTATTTGTGCAATGATTTTTGCTGTCTATGCTAGTTATTCTATTTGGGAAAGTGTAATGCCAGTTCATATGAATAACATGGGAATCTCTTTTGAGGAGTATAGTACAATTTGGACTATTAATGGGTTAATAATTGTATTTGGGCAATCGTTAGTTGGTAAATTAGGCCGGAAATTTCCGTTAAGTCGTCAAGTTACACTTGGGGTATTTATTTTTGGGACATCATTTCTGTTTTTACCATTGGCTACCAATTACTGGTTCTTTGTTATTGATATGATTTTTCTAACGTTTGGTGAAATGGCGGGATTACCTGATGTTCCTGCATGGATCGATGGGTTAGCTACTCCTTCGCAAAAGGGGCAATATCAAGCTATTTTTAATGTGTCACTATCATTAGGAAGAGCAATGGGTCCATTGATGGCAGGTGTAATTGCAGATTCGTTAGGTTATAACTGGCTATTTATCGGGGCGGTTATTATCGTTTATCTTTCGCTAATCATTGTATCTGTTAATCATTATCGTATGAAAAAACGTGATAATGAAACATTAAACAGTTAATTTTAGTGTTTAAAAAATAATTATTATTGTATAATTGAGTCTATATATTTAAATTAATGGTAAAAGGGGATGAGAAGATGGGTAAACAACTAACTTGTCCACGGTGTTTTCATCCAGTTCATGCAACCGATTGGTTTTGTGATAACTGTGGTTTTCCTTTGAAGCGCGAGTTAGAGGACCATCCTCAAGAAATATCCGAAATTGATACGCCAATTCAATCTTTTCCACCACGAAGTCTGGATCCTAAAATAAATCCAGATGTAAAACGTGATAAAAAAGAAAAGGCCAAGCATGATCAAGTAAAACCAAAAGTTGAATCTTTTTCTAAAAAAGAGAAACTCGTTAAACCTAAAAAAAAGGTTAACGATTCCAGCCGTAGTCTGAATGCGAATCATCACTACGCTAGAAACTTGATTGCGGTCGCGATTGTTTTAGTTGGAGCTTATGGATATGGTCGTTTTCATTTTTCAAAGTCTGAAACCTTAAATCGTGAGTTGAATAAACCGGTTAACGCGTCTAATTTGCTTGTCTCTAATGGACACCCGCTTACGAAGAGTCAAAAAACAGCAGTTGAACAACAATTATCTTCAAAGGATAATCAACGAAAGTTACGAGCTACTTATGCGATTGGTAATGAAATTACTTATCAACAAGTCGGTAATTATTGGCATCTTTTTCCTAAATATCAATTAGTATTAGATGTTGATAAATTATCCACTAAAATGAATAAACTTCAAACTAATAAAAAAGTTACTAAACCTAAACCTGTCGTAAAGAAAAAAACTGTTAAGAAGAAATTGACTAAAAAGCAGGCAATTACAGCTACATTAAATAATTTTTGGAGTCAAATGAACCAATTAACAAAGAAGGGGAACGTGAAACCTGCTCTCGCTGATAATTTTGTTAGCGGAAGTAAAAATGCTACGTATAAGGAATTATCATATATGGCTCAGAAATATCATCGATTAAAATATAATGTTGAATATAACTATTCTATTAACAGCATTAAAGGCGATGATGATTCGCAAGTTAATTCTGTTTTAGCATATCATTTTGATTCTGGAAAAGTAATTCATGTTCAAAAATTCCATTGGTACGCTAAAATGAGTAAACAGGGTAATCGTTATTTAATAAGTTGGATGCATTGGGATTTGTCGCCGTTTAGTGATTATTTTAAGAAAAAATAAGAGCAATTGTTACATCGATAAAATGTAACAATGCTCTTTTTATTTTATATTTTGAAACTGCGTAATTGTTGATTCATAAACTCGTTTGACATCAGTGGAAGTTCCCCGAAGTTCATAATCATCATAAAATGGCGCATTAAAAGCTTTAGCGTACCTTTTAGCCGTTAAACAATACTGTTCGTTGAAGTTCTTATTACCACTACCAACAACGCCAATGCAATGTCGGTAATTATTATCAGATTGGATATATTCTCCTAACGAATTTGTCATAAGTTCCTTGACTCCATTGTCGATTCCATTCCCCCCATCAAGATAAGTTGGAACAAAAACAACGAACGGATGTTGTTCAGGAGCAGGAGGCGTTTGGTCGGTGATTTCTTTCGATTCAATTATTGGCATTTTAGAATTAGTTTGATGTTGTTCTTCAGCATAATCAGTTAAATCATCAATAAAACTTTGAGTATTTCCAGAAATTGAAATATATAAAATTAAGATTGGTTCCATATTAAGCCCTCCATATTATAGTTACTAGAAAATAAAAACCACCTTTTCAGATGGTTTTTATTTTTGAATTATTTTTTATTAACAGATTCCTGTTCTTCAGCTTTTACTGCGGGTTTATCATTTAGGTTAGTAACTTCAAACCAGTTAACAAACGAATTTTCGTAATTGATAACTTTAAATTTAAAGTTTTGGATTGTAAACTCAAAGCCTTCTTTAGCATCAGGATAGTTATCCAATACATAACCTGACATCGTTACGATGTCTGATTTATTAAATTCAGGAATATCAGTATTAAAGAATCTTTCAAAATCATAGGTGGTTAATTTACCATTAACTTGGTAAGTACCCTTAGGCTGTTTAAAGATGAATTCATTAATGGCTGGATCAATTTCATCTCGAACAGTTCCAAATAGTTCTTCATAGATGTCTTTGTCAGTAATAATTCCAGAAGTACCACCGTATTCATCAACAACGACCACCATTGGGGTTCGGTTTTTGATCATTTGTTGGAGGACTTCTGTAATTGGAGTTGTTTCAGGAGTAGTAGTAATATCACGAATTAATTTAGAAATTTTTGCCTTATCATTAACTTGAGATTGACGAATTAAATCGTAATTATATACATAACCTAAAATTTCATCTTTATTGTTATTTCTAACAATTGGAATTCGACTAAATTTCTTTTGTAAATAAAGCCGAATTGCATTTTTAACTGTCGAATCAATATCTAAAACAACCAATTGAGTTCGGTCAATCATGATATCTTTAGCAACTTTGTCATTTAATTCGAAAGCCCGTTGCATATAAACATAATCATTCTTTTCTAGTTCACCAGTTTTAACTGCGTTTCTAGAAAGATTTAAAATTTCACTTTGGGAATAGCTGTCATCATTTTCATCAGCCATCTTGATCCCCATCAATTTGACTACTCCTGCCGCCGTTTTATTCAATAACCAAACGAATGGTAAAAATGTTTGATGGAAGTAATGTAATGGAGTTGCAATTAATGCAAGCACTTCCCGAGGTTTGTCAGTACTAATGTTCTTTGGAACAACTTCAGTGAAGACAACTTCCAAATAGGTAAGTAATGCTAAACCAACAACAGCCCCAATACCATGAGCAGTACTACTATTCATGGTAAATCCTAAAACATCAACAACTATGGAATCAATAAATGATTCACCGATCCAACCAAGAATAATTCCACCAAGGGAAACTCCAACTTGGGTAGTTGAAAGATAGTCATTTAAATGGGTAACCATATAAATTTGACGATCTAATTTTTTCTTTTTACGGGGATTTTCTTCATTTGCTTTTTCATCTTCTAACGCACTTAATCGCGTTTGAACTAGGGCAAATTCACATCCAACAAAGAATGCAACGAAGAAGAAAGTAACTAGGATGATGATTATATTAATAATCGCGCCACCACTCAAAATTGAATCCTTCTTTCATATTTTTAATATATACTAGTTAATTATACACTGTTATCACTTTTTTAGCATTATTTTGCTGATTTGGTATCACAAATGAGCATATTATTTACCTTTTAATGAAAGAAATGCTAATGTATATTCGTAATAAACTTTTGGAGGTAATTATCATGGCTAAAGAAGAAAAGAAAGATAACAGAACACAAGATGAAATTCGTGAAGCAAATATGACATTTTCACAAGACGAAATTGATGAAGGTTTAAAGCTCATTAAAGATCAAGGTTACATTACTAAAAAAGATATGAAACAAATGAATGATTTTGTTTGGGCAACTGCTTTTGCAAAGAAGTTAGATAAAGAATTACATAGTGAAGATGAAGATCCTTACATGTATGCTGAACAATTTGATTTTAAAGGCGGTGCAATTGAAGGAATTATCTTCAATATGGATGTCATTAAATCACGTGATGCTGCTTTAAAGAAGTTAGCTGAAGTTACTAATCAAACCATTTAATTTTGATACTCATTTAAAAAAGCGGAATGTTAGAATTCATCTATGCATTCCGCTTTTTGTTATGTTTTATAACATGAAATTAAAATATTTTTTCTGATAATGTGACAAAAAAGAAAAAGCATGTTATAATTTCTAACATAATAAAAACGAAGGGTGATTAAAATGGATCTTGGAAGTGTTGGATTTGTACTATTATCAGCGGTGTTAGTTCTTTTAATGACACCAGGATTAGCGATGTTCTATGGTGGATTAGTTTCTCATAAAAACGTTGTTAATACTATGACAATGGTTTATGTAATCGTTGGAATTGCTGGATTACTTTGGATTGTAATTGGTTATGGATTAGCATTCACGGGAAGTGGAAGTGTAATTGGTAGTTGGAGTCATGTTTTCTTACATAATGTTAATTTGAACTCAGTCACAGCTACAAAAATTACAACTGGGACATTCATGCTTTTTCAAATGATGTTTGCCATCATCACTCCAGCATTATTCGTTGGAGCAGTTGTTGGTAGAATTCGTTTCAAGTTCTTACTATTATTCGTGACAATTTGGTCAATCGTTGTTTATTATCCAATGGCTCACATGGTTTGGTCACCAGCCGGTTTCTTATTTAAATTAGGCGTATTGGATTTTGCTGGTGGAACTGTTATTCATATTAATGCCGGGGTTACTGCATTAGTATTGGCAATTTGCTTGGGTAAGCGGTTGAACTTTAAACCTGCCAAACCCTATAACACATCATTAGTATTAATTGGAACAACACTTCTTTGGATCGGCTGGTATGGATTTAACGCTGGATCAACCCTTCAAGTAAGCAACGTTGCTGTTCAAGCAGTTTTAACAACTACTGTAGCAACTGTTACTGCAATTGTAACTTGGTTAGTAATTGATCTATGTTTGAACAAGCCAGTTTCATTAACCGATATCTGTACAGCGACGCTTTGTGGATTGGTTGGAATTACGCCAGCAACTGGATTTGTAGATACTATGGGAGCATTCTTCATTGGAATTTTAGCGACATTAGCTAGTTATATATTTATTAACTATCTTAAAATGAGAATTGGAATTGATGATACGCTAGATGCATTTGGTTGTCATGGAGTAAGTGGAATAGTTGGTAGTATTGCAACTGGTCTATTTGATACCAAGAGTGTTAATTCTGCGATTGTTCATAATGGTTTATTCTATGGTGGTGGTTTCCATCAATTAGGAATTCAATTAACGGCAACGATATTTACAATTGTATTTGTTACAATTATGAGTTTTGTACTGGTGTTTATTATTAAGCACATCACACCAATGCGGGTTAGTAAGGAAGTTGAAGAAGCAGGTTTGGATTCCGTATATCATGGTCAAGCTGCAGATGATGCTCGTCATTAGTTTAAAAATTGGTTAATCCTCCCTGATTTGGAATCTGGAAAGGTGAATATATATGATATAATATGATGTATATTAGTTAAAGGGAGGGATTAATTTAATGAAAACTGATAATTACGTCCCAAAACAAGATCGGAAAGAAGTTTCTGAAAGAAAAATTAAAATTTTAAAAATGGTTAGTAAAATTGCTATTTGTACCGGGACTTTAATGTATATTTTCTTTATTCCACAAATTATTGCGAATTTTCAAGGAAGACCAGGTTCTCCTATTCAATATGCAATGGCAACTTTAAATGGTGCTGTTTGGACATGGTATGGTTGGAATAAGACTTACCGAGACTGGCCAGTAATTCTATCTAATTTTCCTGGAGTTATCTTTGGTGGATTTACATTAATTACTTGTATCTGGCATCCATAAACAATTAAAAAATTCATCTCTTTTATTATTAAAGGAGGTGGATTTTTTAATTGTTTAGTTTAATTTCTTTATCGGTTATTGCACAAGCGGATAATAATGACTCAAGTAGGTCAGAACAAAATAATAACTAATATTTTAAATGATGATGAATTGAACTGGTTGTTTAATAATAACCAACATAAATTACCTCAAACTAGTGAAGAAAAAGCTAGTTTAGTGGAATTATTTGGCTTATTGATTTTATTAGTTGCATATTATAATAACCATTAGAATTAAAATATCGATATACAAATAAAAGAGTTCTTCATATCTATTGGGCCAGATGTTCAAATTATGAAGACTTTTTTTATAATATTTAAATTGAATTTTATTTTGCATCAAATTTTTGTAACATGTTAAGATTATGTTATGTATATAATTATATAAAGGAGGTGATTATGAGTGAAAAAATTTAATAATAGTTTTGTGCGGATATTTTTAGCTTTTTCATTTTGTTTATTAGCGTTTGTTTCAGTTTCATTAGTTGCTAAAGCAGATACTAACGATTTAACTAATAGTAACAGTCAAGTTGTTAGTTCTAATAGTAACCTCAACAAGGAATCAAAAAATAATTCTCCAGATGTTGATTCAAATCAAGAAAATAGTGAAGCTAATTCCAGTGGAAATTCAATGAATTCATCTACTTCAAATTCTGATCGTCCTAATATTAGTAATAATACAAATAACGAAAATTCTAATCAGTCAAATATTATTGATACTAATAAGAATGATAATAATAGTAATAATTCTTCAAAAGTAACATCAAATAGCCAGAATAATTCAACTAATAATGTTGTAACGGTTGGAGATGATGCTAGTTATCCTGATTCAGATTATTATCAAAAATATAAAGCTGATTTTGAATATCAATTAACTGATATTAATAATAAGCCCCAACTTCAATATAAAACTAGCGATCACATGCGTGTCCACGTTAAGTTTAGTATCCCAGATGAACAGGTTAATAATATTAGTGCAGGCAAAACAATTACGTTGACATTGCCAAAAGCATTATCAATTGATTCAGGGAATTTTGAAATTAAAGATAGAAATGATTCTACGAGATCCATTGCAAATGTTTCTGTTAATAAAATTACTGGTGAAATGAAGCTTACTTTTACCAATTATTTTGATGGAAATTTATCTGATTTTAATGCTGATTTTAATGTGGTTGTCCATTGGGCAGATCCTTACGATAAGGTGAAACAAAATACAGTTGTTCCAATTAAATGGGACAACGGGAAAAACATTAGCCCTACCGTAGTGCCAGCTAATCCAAAACCAGCTCCAAATCCAAAACCGAATCCAAATGTTCCAGCAACGATTGGGTTTAAGTGGGGAATTATCAATGATACTGACCATACCATTATGTGGGGAGTAGGAATTAATAAGCAAAAGTTGGCTAATATTAATCTTAAATATGTTGATAATATAGGTCCTAATCAAACTTTATTGCCCAATACCATTCATTATGATGCAACTAGAAATATTTCAGATATCAATAGTATTGGAGTTGATCCTACCGTCACGCCAAACTCTAATGATCAAATTATTGATGAGGGTGGAGCAAAGCAACAGCTTTCTGCATTAATGACCCCAGCTAATATTACTAACATTACTAATAATTCATTTGAAATGGACTTTAGTAATTTGAGTGATTATGTTTACTTAACTTATAATACTAGAATTGACGATGATTATGCTTCAATTTTTTATAATAATGGTGGAAATGTATATTGGAATAGTCCTCAATATCCAAATAATCAATACCAATATCTGTATGGAATGGTTAGTATCTTTGATGGGGATGGTTCTGGTGGTGGTAATAAAATTAAGATTGACATCAGTGGTCGAAAATATTGGGAAGATAATAATAATGTTGCCCAACGACCTGCTTCAGTAAAAATAGGAATATATGCTAATGGTCATTTGGTATATACTCAGGATGTCACTGCTGCTACTAATTGGACGTACACATTTCTTCATATGATAAAGGATTATAGTCCTGGACATGCAATTCAATATTCAGTTCAAGAAGTCGATTATCCAACTTCACCAGTTAATAATGCATATTGGCAAGTTGATAGTTATGATAAACAAAATAATACTTATAACGTTACTAACTATTACAATACTGCTCCCCCAAAAATTACCATCCAAGGGACTAAGATTTGGAAGGATAATAATAATGCTGCTAATGAGCGTCCAGGTAGTATAACGGTTGATTTATTAGCAAACGGAAATATTGTCCAAAGTCAACAAGTTTCAGCTGCGAACAATTGGAATTTTAAATTTACTAATTTAGATCAAAAAGATTCATCTGATGAAACAATTAAGTACAGTGTAAAAGAAGACCAGGTCCCAACGGATTATGAGGAAAGTATTGATAATGGAAATATTGTTAATACTTATATTGGAACTACACCCAATCCAACACCGGAACCGAGTCCAGAACCAACGCCTAATCCTGCACCCTTTCCATATCCAGGACCAACGCCGGTTCCCAATGTAATTCCAGCTCCAGCTCCAACTCCTGTTCCTGGATCTAATGTTTATCCAACACCAAATAATCATCATAATAAATCCGGACTAGCTAATATTTGGGTAAATGAGCCTTCAAATAAATGGGCTAATGATCAAATAAATCAAAATAAATATCCGATTAAACCATCGAATAGTGAAAGCCCACAGACATCAAATAATAATGCTAATCCTAATTTTACTGATGATAACAACAATCATCAATTACCACAAACTGGTGAAAGAATTAATATTTGGACAATTATTTTAGGAGTATTAATGTTATTTGTAACGTTAATTATTCTTGTTTTGAAATTCAAAAAATTGATTATAAATGAATAATTTAATAGGATATCACTTTAAGAATGTAAATTTAAGAAGTGATATCCTATTTTTTATGGATTATTACTAGGGATAGATAAAGGCCTCATAGAAAAAAATTTTAATAACATAAGATGGAAGATAGGAAAGGGAGGATAATAAAACAATAATCTAAAGTTATTTAAACCGTAATATTAAATTACCAAGTTAAAAATTGATAGTATTACCATTCATAGCATATGATTGTCTATATACATATAATTATTTACATAATAAATAAAAACGATTTAAATTACTAACCATATTAATATTGACACAATGGTCAACTTGGAATTTAGTGCTGACTTTTTGGCAGCTTTTGTTATTTAATTAAGAATAAATATTTAACGCTGTTTTATTGTAGCGTATATTCAATCTTATAATAGGGGAGGGTGAAAAACGATTTTTAATAAATTGAACTAATGAATAGGGGGGTCAAACTTATCAACTTTTTTCTTAGTTGCTAGTTTAAATTATTTATACCTTATATAGGTAATCTGTAAAGTAATGAACAAATTATTATATAATTGTATTTAATGTTATCCGTAAAATTAAAATTTGTCTGAAACGCCTATTTATCAGTATTTATTTAACGATATTTATTGTATTTTTTACTAGTTATGCTATAATAGTAATAGATAAAAAAGGATAATTTATTATTGAAGGGAATGATTACTAATGGAAAACTTAAATAAAACTTTTTGGAAATGGGTTTTAACTTTTTCTTTAGTATTCATTTCTGTTTTTAAGTCATTATCTTTATTCAAGAATTATACTTTAGATAATGATTGTGTTATTGAACAAATTTTTAGCACAGTTAAGAATCGGTTTAATATTGCTAAAAATAATTTAAATTGTTTTTATGATCCACCTAGTGTTAAAAAATTTAAATTAATTAATTGCTATAAAATTAATTATTATTGAAGATTATTAAAAGGTAATCTTATGTCGCATTGGCTCATTTCTTATGATTCAATTTTTAATGTAAAATTTTATTTTGATTTGATCTTAAGATTCAATAAATTAAATTAATCTATAATTGTGAATGCAACTTTTATCAAGTGCCTTTTAAAAGGGTGAAGAGAAGGCTCGTTGATGATTAAGTGCTGCCATCAATTTTTGATTAACAATTAAGTTGATATTAGAGAATTTATATATTTAACTTTTTGTAGTTCCATAATTATTTAAGCAAATTAATTTAACATCATTTAAGTTGGGCCAATATTAGCCTTTATTTAAGTACGCTTAAAATATTACAATTATACATAGTTTCATATAAAAAGAGATTAACTTTTTGCTTAGCTAATCTCTATTTGACGTATTTACACATAGTAAAACTGATTGGTTGTATTACAGAAATTATTAAGTGTTTTTATGCACTTTTGTTACTTGTTTTCTGTATTTTAATCTGATTGTATGTTAGAATAAGAACATAGGATAAAAGGATAATTTATAAAGAAAAGAGATGATTACTAATGAAAAAAAATAATAGAACTTTCTGGAAATGGGTTTTAACTTTTTCTTTAGTATTCATTTCTTTACTTTCACTGTCAAAAATTGCAAATGCTGATTCAAATAATGATACGAGTGTTAATAGGGTGGAAAACACTAGTGATCATCAAGTTAATAATCAAAATGATGCTGATAATGCTAGTTCTGATTCATTTAGTGATAATGATGGTGAAAATATAAATTATCAAAGTTATAATTACGAGCAGAGTTCAGGTAACAATAATGAATATTCTGTTTCAGGGCAAAGTAATAGTGATTGTCAAATTAATAGTGATGATCACGATTTGAATTACTCTCAAACGTCTAATCATAACAATTCTGACTCTGTAAATAGTAATAATGACGAAAATTATCAAAACACAAGTGTAACTGATGTTAGTTTAAATTCTAATAGTAGTTCTATAAATAGGAATAATATTCCTAAAAGAGCACAAACAGATAGTGTTAAGAGCTATTCAACTGTCTCAGGTAGTAGGGCTAAAATTGATTACTCCCTTACTGATTTGAAGAATAAGTCTCTATATACGTATAAAAGTAATAGCAATGTACGTATTAATGTGAAGATTAATGTTCCTAACACTCGATTAAATAAGAGCAGTAGTGGAAATAACAGTGTTTCATTGACACTTCCTCCTGCTTTAGTAGTTGACTCATCTAATTTTTCTATTAAGGATCCTAATGCTGCTAACAAAGTAGTTGCTGATGTTAATGTTTCAAAAAATAGAAGAGTTATAGTTGATTTTAAAAATTATTTCATCAGGAATTACCCAGATTTAAGTGCTGATTTTAATTTAATTGCACGCTGGGCGAACTCTTATTTAAGTGTGTCCAAAAATACGCCAATTTCTATTAAATGGGATAATGGCACAATAACTAATGCTGTAATTTCACCTAAAATAACGCAAGGCAACAATGTAAATTCTAGTTTTGATAGTCAGAGTCCATCTAATGCTAAAAACAACCTTGATAGCCACTATATAGGCGTTAATAATAAAGCTAATTATGCTATAAAAAATGAGGTCGGGTCAGATTCATTTACGAATTCCAACCTCTATTTGAAGTACTCTGATAGAAATGAGGAGCGGAATAAGAAGGTCGCTTCTAGTCGATTTAAAGATATCTCAAATAATGCTAAAATTACTCATTTGAAAAAAGAAAATATAGCAAAGTCTAGTAAGTATAATAAGAATAAATCCTCAAATAGTAATAAAAATAACACTAATCGTCATATAATCGTTGAATATGGCAATGTTTTTGCTAATAATAATGGGTTTCAACTCTTTAATTCTAAGTTTTCAAATAATCAGTTTAATAATTTAAATCAAAACGGTGTTAAAACAGATGCTGTAGCTATACCAACTAACTATTTATCAAAAAATTATAGTTATGATATGGTTCTAAATGCTTATAGTTTGATTGAATCTACTTCTAAATTACCACCTAATGCAGGATTAGATTCGATTGTTGATCCAAATCCACATGGTCCGAGTCCACCGCCGCCGATTAATGAATTTAAATCCTTAGCTAATAACATTTCCAGAAACATTTCCAAGGCTTAAGTGTAATTTCACCTATTAAATCGCTTCTTTTTAACTTAGGATCGTAAATAATCTATGCTTTCATAGCATAAAATAATTAAGTTATTTAGAGTTGTGTGTTTATTATTGCATTTAACGACTTTTAGTTAAGAATACTCAAATTGTATTTAAAAAATTAGTAAATTATCTTTTAAATTTAAATTATCCTTTAAATTTATCCTTTAAATTATCCTAAAATTGGCAATTAATGCCAACTATAATTTATTATCCTTTTTTTCGACATTCTTTTGAATGCTTGTTTAAGTGTGCCTTATTTTATTACACATCCTAAATAAAATAGAGTCACTTAACAAAAAAGAGCACCTTAATCAAATTGATTAAGGTGCTCTTTTTACATATTAAGTTAATTATTTTTAATGGTATTGATGTTCAATTTCATATACTAATTCTGGATCGTCACCATTTCGCTTATTCTTGTTAAGGTCATTAATCATTTTCATTTCTTCTTCATTCAATGAAAAATCGTAAATGTTAGCATTAGCCTTAATTCGATCAGGATTCTTAGATTTTGGAATGACCGCAACTCCTCGTTGAAGATGCCACCGTAAAATTATTTGTGCAGGTTGTTTGCTATGGGCATCAGCAATTTTTTTAATAATTGGATCATTTAAAGTACTGCCCCGACCTAGTGGACTCCATGCTTGAGTTAGAATTCCTAGTTCATTGTCAACATTGATCATTGGTTCTTGTGAAAGATATGGATGATTCTCTATTTGGTTCACAACTGGCATTTCATGAGCTTGCGTTTTAAGTAAGTCTAAATGTGTTTGATGATAGTTACTTACACCAATTGATTTAATTTTTCCAGCTTTTTTCGCATCTTCAAGAGCATGCCAGGTATTAAAAAATTGAGAATGAATTGGCCAATGGATCAAGAATAAATCTAGATAATCCGTTTGAATTTTTGCAAGTGACTCATCAATTGCTCTCAATGTTGAATCATAACCTTGCTTTGTTTCAGGGACCTTACTAGTGATAAATACTTTTTCTCTTGGAATTGATAATTTTTTTAAAGTGTTACCTAATAAATCTTCATTTTCATATAGTTGAGCAGAATCAAATAAACGATAACCATCTTCATATGCGGCTTTTATTGCGGCATCCATTTCATCTTGAGTGTTAAGTTTATAGGTTCCAAATCCTTCCATAGGTATTTTGTTGCCATCGCGTAATTCAATTGTATCTTTGATGGAATTTACCATTAGACATACCTTCTTTTTATTTAGGATACTTATATGATAATATTATGTACTAATTGATAGCAAGTTTTTTACACGATGATAAAATGAAATAAAGATTTTATAAATGAGGTGTACAAATTGAAAATCAATCAACGAATTGTTGATTTAAAAAACGGTTTAGATGACCAACAAGTTTTATTTCAAAGAAATGCTGGATTAATTAATCGGACTAGGAATCGGATTACACCTAGTGCTTGGAAGATTATCCAAAATAATACATTTACATTATTTAACTTAATTAATATTGTTTTAGCATTCTTTGTTTTTGAAACTGGTAGTTATCGAAATATGCTGTTTTTGGTAATTGCAGTAGCGAATACCGTGATTGGGACATTTCAAGAATTACGTTCTAAAAGAAAGATTGATCAATTAGCGTTACTTTCACAAGGACAGCCTCATGTAGTTCGTAATGGTAAAGTAACGCCAATTAAAATTGAAGACATTGTTCAGGGAGATCTTTTATCTTTGCGGTTAGGAGATCAAGTTCCAGTTGATGGAGAAGTAATTTCAACTCATGATTTAGAAGTTGATGAATCTCAGATTACTGGAGAAATGACTTCTATTCACAAGAAAAATGGTGATAATATCACTTCAGGAAGTAATATTATCAGTGGGAATGCAACCATTTTAGCTACTAAAGTCGGTAATGAATCATTTGTGAACAGAATTAGTCAAGAAGCTCAAGGAGTTAAAGACCGAAATGGAGCAATGCTGAACGCCATAAATCGAATTATTAAGATCTTAACTTTTATTATCATTCCATTAGGAATTGTTTTATTTACTTCGCGAGTTTTACATGGGAGTAGTGTTAATAAGGCAGTATTAGGAACGACTGCAGCAATGATTGGAATGATTCCAGAAGGATTAGTTCTTTTGTCTTCAGTTACGATGGCTGTTTCAGCAATGAAATTAACTCGAAAGCGAGTTTTAGTACGAAATTTACCTGCTATTGAAACTCTTGCTCGGGTTGATACTTTGTGTTTGGATAAAACTGGAACGTTAACTAGTGGTAAATTATCTGTAAAACGGTTAATTAATTCTAGTTCTTGGTCTGATGAACAATTAAAAGCAATGATTGGTAAAGTGGTTGCAACAATCGGTGATGATAATGCAACAGCGATTGCTTTAAAACAAGCCTTCCCGGGGGCAGCAGTTAAAGATGCTCCAATAATGAGTTTTTCATCTGAAAGAAAATGGAGTGGTGTAACCATAAATAATCACAATTATATTTTGGGAGCACCTACTTTTGTAATGTCTCAAATCGATGCAAAAGTAAAACAAGTGATTGATAATTATGCTGATCAAGGTTATCGGGTCTTGGCTATTGCTGAAAATGATGGTCTATTAAAGCAACCGCTTAAAAATGTTAGTCTATTAGGATTAGTGTTGATTAAAGATCAAATTCGGCCAAATGCTGAACGAACATTGTCATATTTAAAACAACAAGGAATTACGATCAATGTGATTTCTGGTGATGATCCACGGACCGTTAGTCAAATTGCTAAAACGGTTAAAATCGATGGTGCTGATAAATTAATTGACTTATCAAAGGTAAAGAATCCAAATTATAAAAAGTTGATTCTTAATTATCACGTGTTTGGACGAGTAACTCCGCAACAAAAAGAAGCTTTAATGAAAGCTTATCAAGACTTGAATCACGTTGTTGCAATGACTGGGGATGGAGTTAATGATCTCTTGGCCTTGAAACAAGCTGATTGTGGAATTGCGATGGCCGCTGGAAATGATAGTACACAAAGTGTAGCTAATTTTGTATTAATTGATTCTGATTTTGATGCAATGATTCCAGTCTTAAAAGAAGGCCGAAGGGTTATTAATAACATTAGTAGTGTTTCATCGTTATACTTGATTAAGACGATGTATTCATTATTTCTAAGTTTATTATTTATTTTTGCCCATCGTGATTATCCATTTCAACCAATTCAATTAACGCCAATTAGTACTTTTATGATTGGAATTCCATCATTTATTTTAGCGTTCGAACCTAATTTTGAACGGGTGGTTGATCAATTCTCATTAAAAATTAGACGAATCGCACTACCTGCAGCAATATGTATTGTTAGTTATGTGATTATGATTACACTGATTGGGCATTTTATGATTCTTAAATTTGCTAATACGTCAACTTTGAATGTACTAGCAACTGGAATTATTTGTTGGTTAGCATTATTAGAGGTTAATCAACCCATGAATCGTTTTAAAAGAATTGTAACTTATTTAACTGGAGCAGGGTTCTTAGTTTTGTTCTTTGCTTTCGGGCCAGTCTTTTTATTGGCTTCAATTTGGCATATGCCGATTTTAATCATTGCCATCTTAATCGTTGTTTCGGCATTTCCATTTTTTAAATTAGTTAAAAAAATTGTGATTCAAGTTATGCGTTTGTTTCAAATCAAATTTAAAAAGAAAAACAGCAAAATTTAATTTGCTGAATTAATTCAAGGAGAATTCAAAAAATGGAACCACAGTTCAATCAAGTTGCACCATTTGTAAAAGAACAATTAAAAGCTGATCATACTGGTCATAATTTTGATCATATTGAAAGGGTTGCCAATTTAACACAACGAATCATTGTTGATATTCCTGAGGCTGATGCTTTAGTTGCAATGACAGCTGCTTATATGCACGATGTTATTGATGAAAAGGTCGTTGATAATGTTGAAACTCAACGAACGATCGTCAAACAACATTTATTTGACTGGCACTATTCAGCTGAACAAATTGATGCAATTTTTGATATCATTGATCACATGTCATTTAGTAAAAATTTAAAGCACCATTATCAGTTATCATTAGCAGGTCAAATCGTTCAAGATGCTGATAGACTCGATGCAATTGGAGCAATTGGAATTGCGAGGGCCTTTTATTATGGTGGCCATTTTGGTGAAAAAATGTATGATCCAAACCTCAAGCCTCGTAAACAAATGGATCATGATCAATATCGTAACCAACCTAGTACGGTTGTAAATCATTTCTATGAAAAATTGCTTAAGTTAAAGGATCAGATGAACACTGTAGCAGCAAAAGACATCGCTGAAGAACGTCAAGCAATGATGCTTCGTTTTCTTGAAGAATTTAAAAATGAATGGACAGCTGGTTAATGATCAAAAAAGATTCTTAATCCTAAATTAGTTAATATTGAAGTAAAGAGAGAAAACAGCAGAATTAAAAAAATTGGAAAAGCTAAATGGTTAATTCTAAAAAATAGACTGTTATAATTCATTAACCAACTTAATCCAGCGATAATTAAGATTAAAAGTGTGATAGTTAAGATAGCTCCACTTTTGGTGTTTTCCAAATCAGCTCGACTTAAATCAAAACCACCAATATTAATGTTAGTGATTAGGAAAATAAGTACACATGCATGCCACCAGTTAATTGGTGGCATTTTTAATATTTGATGTTTCATTAACATCATTGTTAGTGTGTTTGTTAATCCGGGAGTTAGCCAATTCGTTAACATAGTGATCACTAAACTACACCCACCAATTGGGGCAATTCCAATAAAAAAATTACCTACTTTTTGATAGATACTTTTAGGATTGAACGAGTGATTAACATATCCCATTGTCATATCAGTTGGAGGATGCGGAAGTTTAATAAGGCGGAATTTATCGATATGATGACCAAAGATAATAGCGACTATTAAGTGGCTGAATTCGTGAATAATGATGCCAATTCCACCAAATAGAACTTGGCTAAAGGTACCACCATGATTTGCTAGTATCTTCTTACTATTATGATTGATTAACCTCAACAAGAAAACAAAAAGAGCGAAGCCGCCACCGACTTCGCCGATAATATACAAAATATTATGAATGAAAATTGGTAAATAATTATCTGGCATAATTAATTGTTGTCAGTTGCAATATCTACAAATTCAGCATTAACAAGATTCTTTAAGTCTTCAGCATTCAATTCTACTGAACGGCCAATTTGACCAGAAGATACAATAATCTCACCCTGTTTTTGAGCGGTTTTATCAATATAAATGGGAAATTCTAACTTTTCCCAAATCCCAATGGGGGTATTAGCACCGTGTTCATAACCTGTCGTTTTTTCTAGTTCTTTAAGTGGTAACATATCAACACGTTTATTTCCAGAACATTTAGCCAGAGCCTTTTCGTCTAAATGCATGTCGATTGGAACAACCCCGACAACCGGACCGGTTTCTTTTCCAGTTAGGACCAATGTTTTATAAACCCGATGTTCATCAACATCGTCATGGTCAATGTCCATTTGAGCAACGTCGTTTTTCATATGGGTTGGAAAAACGTGTTGTTTATAATTTATCTTAGCTTTATCGAGCATTTTTTCGACCAAAGTTTTTTTGATTTTGTTTTTATTTTTCTTAGACATATTGTTCACCTCGTAATTATTCTATCATAATTCTGTTATACTATTGGTTGTATCTTATATCGAGGATTTGAAAGATTGATGAGGGAATAATATGGCAGAATTAGTTTATAATCGTGTGATGAAAGATTTAAAAACGCGAATTAAAGCACAAGAATTTCCCAATAAGCGCCTTCCTGATGAACGCAGTCTTAGCGAGTATTACCAGGTCAGTCGAAGCTCGATCAAACGGGCATTAACAGTTTTAGCTGATCAAGGGATTATTTTTAAAAAACGGGGAGCCGGAAATTTTGTTAATCCACTGTATCTAAAATCACAAACGATTTTTCATTATGATGGATCTAATTTAGGAATTACTGATAGTATGAAGAGTGGGGGAAAAACGCCCACAATTAAATTGTTAGAATTCAAAGTCATTGCAGCTCCTAGGGATGTTCAACAGGATTTATTTTTAAAACCAGGTGACTTTGTTTATAAGATTAAACGACTTCGTTCCTTTGGAGAACAACCATTTATGATTGAGACTGGCTATATTCCAATTTCAATTGCTCCAGAATTAACTGATAAAATCGTTTCTAGTTCGATTTTTAATTATTTGGAAGATGAAATGGGGCAAAAGGTGACTCGTTCATTCATGTCGATCATGGCAGAACCATCTAATCAAATCGATCAAGAACTTCTTCAATTAAAACCGAATGAACCAGTGGGCTTAATGACTGGAATTTTCTTCTTAGATAATGGAACCCCATTTGAAGTTTCTGATATGCGATTACATTATAAATATTTAAAATATAATACTTTTGTTCAAATTTAATTTTTAATTTAAAAATTAGTTAAATCAGGTAGACGATGCCTTTAAATGGGTAGATAATAGCACTTGTATCGGATGAAAAATAAAGCGTTTTCATAAATTGGAACGTATCAATTTAGAAAATGATTGACTTTTCATTTAAATCCGTTATCATATAGTTTGTAAATTGAATTGGTAGCGATTTCATAATCGTTATTAATTGTTGATTATTTTGAATTTAGATTTCTTAAAAAGGAGTGTCAATTAATGGCAGAAGATTTTGATTCCAAGAAATACTTGGAAGAAGTAGATAAGTTCTGGCGTGCTGCTAACTATTTATCAGTAGGTCAATTATATTTACGCGATAATCCATTATTAAACCGTCCACTTAAGGCAACCGATGTTAAGGTTCACCCAATTGGACACTGGGGTACTATTGTTTCCCAAAACTTTATTTATGCACATTTAAACCGTGCTATTAAGAAGTACGATTTAAACATGTTCTACATCGAAGGTTCCGGTCACGGTGGTCAAGTTATGGTTTCTAACTCATATCTTGATGGTAGTTACTCTGAAATCTACCCTAACATTTCTCAAGATGAAAAGGGTCTTCAAAAATTATTCAAGCAATTCTCATTCCCAGGTGGAGTTGCTTCACATGCTGCTCCTGAAACTCCAGGTTCAATTCATGAAGGTGGAGAATTAGGTTACTCATTATCACATGGTACTGGTGCTATTTTAGATAACCCTGATGTTATCGCAGCAGTAGAAATTGGTGATGGTGAATTAGAAACAGGTCCATTAGCTGCATCATGGTTCTCTGACAAGTTCATTAACCCTGTTACTGATGGTGCTGTTTTACCTATCATTAACTTAAATGGTTTCAAGATTTCTAACCCAACTATCATGGCTCGTATGTCAGACCAAGAAATCACTGATTACTTCAAGGGTATGGGCTGGAAGCCTTACTTTGTTGAAAATGGTGACAACTTTGATGACCATATGACTTACCATGAAAAGATGGCTAAGACTATGGACGAAGTTATTACAGACATCAAGGACATTCAAAAGAAGGCCCGCGATACTGAAACTCCTGACACTGCTAAGGAACCTGTATGGCCATTAATTGTTCTTAGAACTCCTAAGGGCTGGACTGGTCCTAAGAAGGATCTTGATGGTAACCCTATCGAAAACTCCTTCCGTGCTCACCAAATTCCACTACCTATTTCTTCAGAAGATATGACTCATTCAGACTTATTAGTTAACTGGATGGAATCATACAAGCCATCAGACTTCTTAAACGAAGATGGTACTATTAAAGAAGAAGTTCGCGACATGGCACCTAAGGGTGACCAACGTATGGCTATGAACCCTATCACTAATGGTGGTATCAAGCCTGAACCATTGAAGTTACCAGACTGGCGTGATTACGCTGTTGATGTTAAAGATAATGAACATGGTGATATCACTGGTCAAGATATGATTATTTGGTCCAAGTGGTTAGGTGACGTTGTTACTATGAACCCTAAGAACTTCCGTACTTTCGGTCCTGATGAATCAATGTCCAACCGTCTTTACGGTGTGTTCGACAAGACTAACCGTCAATGGATGGAAGAAATCATGACTCCAAATGATGACCACATGGCTCACCATGGTCAAATGATTGATTCTCAATTATCTGAACACCAAGCTGAAGGTTGGTTAGAAGGTTATACTTTAACTGGTCGTCATGGATTCTTCGCTACTTACGAAGCATTTGGTCGTGTTGTTGACTCAATGTTAACTCAATACTTCAAGTGGTTACGTAAAGCTGCTGAACAACCATGGAGAAACAAGTATCCAGCACTTAACTTTGTTGATACTTCAAGTGCTTTCCAACAAGACCACAATGGTTACACTCACCAAGACCCAGGTATGCTTACTCACTTAGCTGAAAAGAAACCTGAATTCATCCGTCAATACTTACCAGCTGATGCTAATACTTTATTAGCTGTTGGTAACATTGCATTCCAAGATGAAGAAGTTATTAACCACTTGGTTACTTCCAAGCACCCACGTCCACAATGGTTCACTGTTGACGAAGCTGATCGTTTAGCTAAACATGGTTTAGGTTACATCGATTGGGCATCAACTGACCAAGGTGCAGAACCTGACGTTGTCTTCGCTGCTGCTGGTAGTGAACCAACTTGGGAAGCTATCGCTGCAATTTCATTATTACACGATGAATTCCCAGAAATGAAGATTCGTTTCATCAACGTTGTTGATATTATGAAGCTTCAATCACCTAAGTACAACCCTCGTGGTATCAGTGATAAAGAATTTGATCAATTATTTACTACTGACAAGCCAGTTGTATTCGCATACCATGGTTTCGAAGACTTAATCAAGAGTTACTTCTTCGATCGTCATAACCACAACTTATACATGCATGGTTACCGTGAAAACGGTGATATCACAACTCCATTTGACATGCGTGTTGTTAACCAACTCGATCGTTTCGACTTGGCTAAAGAAGCTGTTTCTGATATGCCAGAATACGCTACTAAGGGTCAATACTTCATCCAACGTATGAATGACATGATTGAAAAACACAATCACTACATCCGTACTGAAGGTACTGACTTACCAGAAGTTAAAGACTGGAAGTTCAAACCATTAAAATAATTTAATCTGTAAAGATTGAATTTAAAACTAAAAAAGTTCCGAACTTTATGTTCGGAACTTTTTTATTACATAAAATCAGCTGGAAGTGGAGCAGTTATGACTAAGTGGTCATAACTGAATGGTCGAATTAACCTAATTTGCCAAGAATGCAATTGTAAGCGATGTTTGGAAGGCATATGGTTATATAATGGGTCACCAATAATTGGATGGCTGATTGCTGCAAAATGGACTCGAATTTGGTGGGTCCTTCCAGTTTCTAATTGAACTTTAACTAATGTCTTTTGAGGTTCACTTTTGATGACTTGATAATGCGTGACCGCATTAAGAGCGTTCTTACCATTTACAATGCGTTTTCTTTTGTCAGTTTCATCACGACCAATTGGTAAATTAATTGTTCCTTTATTATTAGGTAACTTCCCACTTACCCAAGCAAGATAGGTTCTTTGAATTCGTTTTGTTTTGATCAATTCCGTTAATGGAGGAACAACAGCTGGATTCTTAGCGAATAATAATAAACCAGATGTTAACATATCAAGGCGATTAATGATATATACATCTTCATTTTTAGGCTTTAAATAGCCAGCAACAACGTTTAACATGCTTTCTACTTCATCAGGTTGATTTGGATGTGTTTTTAGTCTAGCGGGCTTATTTACTATGATTAGGTCATCGGTCTGGTATATGATTTCAATTGAATGATGATAATTAGGTAAAACGTGAGGAAACGGATTTTTAAAATCACTAGGTAAAAATTTTAAACTAATTTGTTCGTTCTGATGAATTTGAAAATTCATTGGTCGATATTCATTATTAACGGTTACGCGTTGATTTTTACGTAAGTTATAAATAAGATGTTTCGGAAGTAATAATTCTTGATGTAAAAAGTCACGTAACGTAAAATCATGATTAGCAATGATTTGATAGGTCCATTCCATAATTTACCTCCTAAAATTTATGATTAACTATTGAGAGATTTAAAAAAGTATGTCATTCTAATATTGAATATTGATTTTAATAGAACGGAAGACAGACATGAAAAACAAATTAAACAAGCTTGATTACGGTGCATTTTTATCTTTAGCGATGTTTATTATCTTAAATTTATTAATGTGGAGTAACGCTGATCAAGAAACAGTAAATAGTATATTTAGATCAAGTATTATTGCGATTGCACTATATGTAGTCCCAATTATTTTAGCACATTGGGGTGTTAAAATTGCCTATCATTTTTTAGGGTGCATCATGGCAGTATATACTTTAAGCTTTATTTTAACGATGTTCGTTACTGTTAACCATAATCTGCCAATTATTTTAAGAATTTTAATTGGGATAGTTGCTTTAATGGGAATCGGGATTGATATTGTTTGGTATCGTTGGTTATTCAAGCACTTAAAAGCCCAAATGAAACGACATTATACTCAAAATAAGTAAGGATGAAATTATAATGGATATTAATTCAAGTACTTTTTTAGAACAAATCGCTGAAGAAAAGGTTATTTCTAAAACTACCACTACGACAATGACGACTTTAACTAAAGATGCCAGTAAAGTAGCACAAGAATTATTAGAAATGACTGCAGAAGAAATCAATACTGGTCATTTAGTGCAGGCTCAATTAACTTTAAAACAAAGCGATGTAGTGATTAATGTTGAAACGAGTATTATTAATTTACCACTTCGTTATGCTAAAACAATTCAAAAGATAGTTAATGATGAACAGGATTATCCAATCAACGTCTATATGATCATTGAAGGACCTGATGTTAATCGCTCGAAATTAAGAATTGATGAATTAGCTAGTGCTGATGATATTGCTGCTAATTCTGATAAATACGTTCAAACGTTTGCTGATTGGATTACTGAACATTTAGCTGAAATGAGGGAAAATAAAGCTAATGCTGAAAAAGCAGCCAAGGAAGCAGCTAAAGAGGCTAAGAAAAAGCCAGTCAAGAAGACGACAAAAAAACGGACTACTAAAAAGTCCGCATCTAAGAAAAAATAAAGCTATTTAACCAAATATAAATGATCATGAATTAAATCGAATGGTTGATGATGCCGATTTAATCTTTTTGTTGTTTCATTTTCAATTAATTTGGCATTTTGCCAGAATTCTTTGGAATCGGTTGCCCCATCTTTTTCACCAATGACGATAAAATCAACATCGTGATGAGAAGCTCGAATGGCTTGTAATAATTGCCAGTCGATATCGATACCATCAGGAGACCAGCACATAATTACAACATCGACATCGTTTTCATACTTGTGAAAAGCATCGATTGCATCCAGTGGTTCGACCTTAGTTACAAGATGTTTACCAGTTTCATTACCATTTTCTTTTGTCCAAGCAAGGCTATCAGTGGCAATGACATCAACATTGTTTTCTCGAAGACCTTTGGAAATGTATCCATTACCGCACATTACTTCAAGTGTTTTGCGATTTCCAATAAAATCAGCAATGTCTTTGGTAAATGGAGCTGAAATATAAGCCCACATTCCATATTCCTTTTCTATAAAATCACGAAAAGAACGTAATCTCTCATCTAATTTAGGAAGTTCATCGCATAATTGATTCCAAATTTGATCACCTTTAGGATTTCCTTGGGGATATTCTTGATTGATCTTGTTAAAAATTTGATTTTGAATATCATCTGGTAATATTAGTTGTGGTAAATCTTGGGGTAACTGGCCTCTTTCTAAGAGGCGATTGCTTTCAATTACGTTATTGATTAAAATTCGAATATTAGGAAAGCCCTTAAAAAGATCGTAGTCTTTTTTTAGAGCCTCGATATAACTAAGCTTTTTTGTTACATGATGATGTTTTTTAAATTTTTTTAGTAATTTATTTTTATTTACCATCGATACCACCATCATCAAGGAGATCGAATTGTTCAATTTTTGATTGTTGTTGTTCCTTATCTTTTTCGCTTAATTTTTTAGCATGGACGTAACCGCTGATTAATTGATAAATTTCATTTCGATCATTAGGAGATAGTTCTTGACCATTGAAAAAAAGTCGTTTATTACCAACGAATGATTCACCAATGTCTTCATCGTTGTAATCATTACGACCAACTAAATAATCAATGCTAACGTCAAAGTATTTCGCTAATTTGATTAATTCTGGGTAGGCAGGCGAGCGATTCCCACGTTCCCAGCGGCCAATTTGAGCTTCAGTATTCGGTTTGGTATCAGTGTCGTTTTCTTTATTTAACGCTTGGGCAAGTTGATTTAATGTTAAATTACGACCAATACGTAATGTTTTTAAGCGTTGAGCTAAAGTAGATATCATAAAAATCACTCCTTAACTACATATTATAGCGCAAAATTAAAATTGAATGGTTGGAATCGACCTTTTTGAAAAATTTCGTTATAATAATATTGTATGACTAAAATTAAATAATAAATATTAATAAAATTAAAGAAAGGAGGAATAAAATGACTGGGATTTTAATCGTAATTGTTGCCCTGATCATTAGTATGGCTGGTGGAATTGTATTAAATCATAATCAAGTGAAGATGAAACTAGCTGATTCAAAACAACAAGCTGCTGAATATTTAGCAAATGCAAAATCTAAAATTAAAAAAGATGAAGAAGCTGTTATGCGTCAACATCGACTTGATGCGGATGACTATCAAAAAACAACTAATGAAGAATTGGATACTCAAGTTTTGGAGCATCGTACTAGAACTGAGCGATTAGACCAAAGAAATGAATATTTAAATCAATTTGCTGAACGCATTCGAATGGACGAACAACGCGTTAATGAACTTGAAGAAACGGTTAAAGCCAATCGTTTAGAATTAGGCCAAAAACATAATCAATGTTATGAATACGTCCAACAAAGACATGAAATCCTTTTGAACAGTAGTAACCTAGATGATGATACAGTTCAACGAATTGTTTTAGACGAAACTCGTGATGAGTTGAAGTGGGAACGAGAAGTTGAATTAAAGTATCAAGATGGGGTTGACCAATTAAATGCGAGTCGTGATGCAATGAATGTAATCATTAATGGTCTGCAACGAGGACCAGATGATGTCCCAAGGTTACATATTGAACGTAACATTACAGTTCCAGATTTTGAATTAAGAAATTGGATTAATGGTCATGATGAAAATCATTTACGTTTAATTGAGACTTTGAGCGGGACTGATTTAATATTTGATCAAAATAACCCATTATTACTTCATATTGTTACGCATGATCCAATTCGCAGGGAAGTTGTTAGAAGAGCGTTGAATAATCTAATTGTTTCTAGACAATTAACGTCTGAGAATATTGAAGAACAAATTCAGAATGCTCAAATTGAAGTCAATCGTGAACTTTATGAAACTGGTGAGTGGGTCGTAAAACTACTTCATTTAAAACCAATGGACCCAGATTTAATGAGAATCATTGGAAAATTGAAATTTAGAACTAGTTATGGCCAAAATGTTCTTTATCACTCGATTGAAGTTGCTCAATTGACAGGAGCAATGGCTGCTGAGTTAGATATTGATTCTCAATTGGCTAGACGAGCAGGGATGCTACATGATATTGGAAAAGCCATTGACCATGAAGTAGAGGGAACCCACGTAGAATTAGGGGTTAAACTTACTAAAGCCTTTAAAGAGGATCCAATTGTTATTAATGCGATTGCTGCTCATCACGGGGATGTAGAGAAAGAAAGTTTAATTGCTGTTTTGGTTGCCGCTTCTGATGGTCTTTCTGGAGCTCGTCCAGGAGCTAGAAGTGAATCAGTTGAAGAATACGTTAATCGTTTGAAATCATTAGAAAAAATCGCAAATGAACAACCAGGAGTTAAAGAAAGCTATGCTATTCAAGCTGGGCGCGAAATTCGAATCATTGTTAATCCTAAAGCGGTCGATGATGAACAAATTAATAAACTCGCTACAAAGGTTCGAAATGAAATTGAAGATCAATTATCTTATCCTGGAAAAATTAAGGTTACTTTGATTAGAAAATTAAGTGCAATTCAATACGTTGGCTATAATCCTCATCATAAAAAGAGATTACGAGCTGGTTAAAATAAAATCCCAAGTTAATTCAATTAACTTGGGATTTTTTTATAAGATTACTTTGAAATTATGATTATTTTTAGCATCAATGACAGGATGTTTTTTTAGGTAGTTTGCAATTAATTCACTCATTGTGATTGAGTTCTTCGCAATCGTTTTAGAGGCATCATACATTGGAAAGTGACCACCACCAACGGCTCGATATTGATTCAACACAATTTTTAATTTTTGATCTGGTTGAACTGGTTTACCATGATATTCTAACTTAATGATACGTTGACCAACTGGATTACTGACCTTAATAACGTAATCAACGCCTTCGTACATATCGTAATTGTACTGACGGGGTTTAGGATAAACATAAGCATGATTAACGACGATTTTACCATCTTTAACATCGAAATAATTAGCACTAATTTCCATAGCTGCTTTTAAATCGGCACCAGTGATTTCTAAAACTGCTAGTTTATTAGGATAAACATAATTAGTCATGATGTTTCGCATCGTAATTGGATTTCCAAAACCATGAGCCTCGTTATTGAACAAAGCTGTTGCTGAAATATCAACCCCCATGGTTTCCATTTGAACCTTTTGAATGAACTCAATAAAAGCCGTTTTATTCATTCTTGCATCAAAAACGTCATCAAATGATAATGAACCATTAATTTTAGCAAGTGGTTTATTGAGCCATTTGTCTACTTCATTAGCTAATGGAGTGATTCGTTCAGTGATTTTAGCATCTGGCTGATAATCAGCGGTTTTAATAAGTTCAGATTGACTATCAACTACAGTCCATTTACCATTTTGTTGTTCAACATTTAAGTCGATCTTACCAACGAATGCTCCTCGATGCCCGGGTTGAGTAATTGGAACGCCAAATAGTTTTTCCGCAATCTTACGGTGTTGATGGCCAGTAACTAAAGCATCAATGCCCTTAACCTCTTTTAATAATTGATAACTTTCGTTCTCACTACCATGTTTGCCGATGATTTCTTCAGTAGGTTCACCCTTACTGTTTCTCTCAAAGCCACCATGATAAGCAATGACAACAACATCAGCTTTTTGGCGAACCTCTGGGACGATTTTTTTAGCAGCTTCTACCACGGACATGAACTTTAGACCGCTAATGTTGGCAGAATGTTCCCACTTTGTTGCACCTTGAGTTGTCATGCCAATCACGCCCACTTTAACACCATTAATTTCTCTGATTTGATATGGCTTACCAAGTGGGTAATTGCCGTCTTGGTCAACAATATTAGCACAAAGAATTTGCCGGTTAACCTCTTTAATTGAGTTTTTTAGGTAATGCATTCCATAATTAAACTCATGGTTACCTAGTACCCCAAAATCATAATTGATGAGGTTAAAACAATCATCAATTTGACTAGGACTGGGTTGATCTTTTACCTTAGCAATATAATATGCTAATGGAGATCCTTCTAAATAGTCACCATCATCGATCGTAATTTGATTGGGATTAGCAGCTTGTTGCTGACGCAAACAGGTTGCGGCCCTAACCAAGCCGAATGGCATGTTTTCGTTATCACTAACATAATTAGTGGGTGTAATGAATCCATGAATGTCACTTGTCGACAAAATGGTAATTTTCATAAAGGACCCTGCTTTCTTTTATAATTGTACACAAATTATAAGCTTATTTTAAGAAATTGTAAATCCGACGTATACAAAATTCAATTCAAAATCAAATGATTTGACTTGTTTATTAATTATTGGTTAAGGTAGGTCAAATTTTACTCCAAAGGGTGTTGACTATTCATTTTTCTATGATAATATGAGAAATGATTACGAGAGGATTGGTTCATGCTGATTCGTCGTGATTATAATACACGATAAGGAGTGGATGAATATGTTAAATCTATATGTTGCTCCAAGTAGCGCATCAAGTCGTAAGGCTAGAGCTTGGTTAAAAGAACATAATATTGCTTTTAAAGAAAGAAATATTAATTCTAACCCACTTAATGCTGATGAAGTTAAGCAAATTCTTCGTTTAACTGAAAACGGTAGTGAAGACATTATCTCTACTAGATCTAATATCTTCAAAAAGTTGAACTTGAACCTTGATGATTTGTCTATTTCACAACTAATTAAGTTAGTTGTAAAATACCCAGATTTGATTCGCCGCCCAATCATCTTCGACGACAAACGTCTAGAAGTCGGATATAATGAAGAAGAAATCAGAAGATTCCTTCCTCGTTCTGTTCGTGAAGCTGAACTACGTAAGCTAGAAGCTCAATTAGAAGCTTAGACTCACGTAATACATTGTAATATGGGAAAGATACTATTTATTAGTATCTTTTCTTTTCTTAATTAAATCTATGTAGTAAAAGCCGTTAATTCTTAATAAGGATTAACGGCTTTTTTAGTTAAATTAATTTTGTTTGAATAGATTAGTTAGGTATTCCATGAATACGGTTAAGAAACGTTTTTCATCAACGTTGATCGATGCTTCCGCAGAGGGATGTTTATCATCTAATTTGTTAGAATCACCAATCGTTCGGCCATAGAATTCTTTGCTGCAATCAACGTTCATGTCAATTGGCAACGTGGTTACTAGTGAAGGATCATTAGCGACTCCAACAGCAAGAGGATCATGAAGTGAACAACCACCTAAATCGGGGTAAAGTTCAGCGTAGATTTTAATATAATAATCGACAATATCAGCGAACTTAGTTCCAGCTTCAGTTCCTAAGTCACGCCATTGTTGCGTTTCTTTCTTCGTTAACAATGTTCTTAAGGTTACATCCAAACCTACCATTGTATCATGAAGTTTATTATTGAAAACTTCATTAGCGGCTTCTGGATCTTGAAGGATGTTTGCTTCAGCAACTGGCGTTACATTTCCAGGAACTGTTAAAGCACCACCCATTAGAGTAACGTTTCCAATTAAATCCGCAATTTCTGGATCCTTTTTTAAAGCAGCAGCTAAGTTAGTTAACGGACCGGTTGGAACGATCGTTAACTGGTCTTTGTATTTATGAGCAGTTTCAATAAAGAAATCGACACCAGACATTTCTTCGGGTTGTCGTTTAGGATCAGGTAGTTTAACTTCCCCAATTCCATTATCACCATGAATATGGGCACTGACTGCTAACCGATCAAAGTGGTCAGTAGTAGATGAGTGACTTTCTCCAATGTAAACTGGAATATCAGTATGACCTAATAATTCCAAAATTTTAAGAGAGTTTTGAGCAGCATCTTTAACGTAGATATTACCATATGAACTAACGATTCCAATTAAATCCACATTTGGGGCAGCTAGGGCATAGGCAATCGCCATTGCATCATCGATTCCAGTATCTAAATCCAAAATTAACTTTTTGTTCGCCATCGAAAGGTTCCTCCAATTAAATTAAAATTCTTAAATTATGTTTATTTTAAATTAAATAGGGTTTAATATCAATTTTTAATCTTTAATCACGAACAATTTATAGTTATTTTAACTTATAATTCATGTAAATAAATTGTTTTCAATTTGTAAGACAAACTAAATAAGGTAAATAGATAACCATGCTATAATTGACCTATTGATAATGTTATGTTTTTTACCATATGGATGGGGGAATGCCAATGGAACAAGAAGCCCGCGATGCATTGTATACTGCCAAGAGTTATATGGAAAAGGATTATCCATCTAAACGCAGTCTATATACGCATTTGGAGTATGATTGTTTTTCAAATGACGCAATTGAGTATGCAATTAATTTTTTCGATGAGAAGATGTGGTTGGCCAATGTCATGAAGATTGCATTGGAGTATCACAATGGTTTAAGAATATCGGGGACGATGTTATTTAATCAATTGATAGGTGAGGGTTTCACTGAAGCCGAGGTTTCCTATGCAGTTGAAAAATTTTAAAAATAGTATTTCATTTTTTATAATCTGTACATAATTTTATAACACAATAGGGTACGCTTTATAAAATGATTGCTACGAAAAAAGCAAACTAGTAAATTTACTAGTTTGCTTTTCGTTTATAGTCCGTTCGTATTAGTTTCGTTGAATAGGAACCGGCCAATGTAACGATCTAGGTCTGGATTTTGATGTAACATGGAATGTTCAGCATTTAGTGGATTACCACTATAAATCATGAAGTGGTAACTCTTTACGTGGCCCTTAACTAATTTATCCATTGGTTTAACGATAGCAATTGGAACTTCTCCATCACTGTTAAGTTTCCAAGGACCAAGAGTCATTCGACCAGCAATGTTTAGGATATATAGCTGTTTTGGTAGGTTTTTAACTAGCTTATCATGATGAGGATAGTTAGCCCCAATCGTTACCATTTTATGAACACTAGGGACGCCCTTAAGATGGGGATGTTTAACCATGTATTCATAGGCAATGTTTCCACCAGATGAATGACCTAGCATATTAACACGGTTGATGTGATATTTGGATTTTAAGTATTTCATCACGTTGACCATTTGATGGCTTTCTTTTTCAGGATGGGTATTGTCCTTGAACACTAATTGAACCAAAGGGTTATTATTAGCAACCGGCTTATATTGTCTTAAGGTTTTAACCTTTCCTTTTCTAGAAATTTCAATTTTTAAAGTTCTTGTTGCTAATTTATGTTGACTAAATTGGGTAATAAAGTCATCAGTTGAAACTGCATTTCCACCAAATCCAGGAATGAAAATAGTTGCAGTTCTAGTTTTTTGAACGTGGATTTGATTAAGTGAATTACCACGAAATTGCCATTGAATCATCATTACTAAGGCAAAAATTTCGACTAAAATGACAATGATGGCACCAAAATGTTTCTTTGCTTTGGGTGTTTTAGGGGACTTCTTCATAAGGAAACTTCCTTTGCTTACATTTGTTGGATTGCATATAATGAACTTACATATACAAAATGATATTATAAATTAATCTAAAAGAAAAGTGGTATTTTAAAATGAAAGATAATCTTTACGATATTACAATTATTGGTGGTGGTCCAGTAGGGATGTTTGCAACATTTTATGCTGGATTGCGCAAAGCTAAAGTTAAGTTGATCGATAGTTTAGCTGAAGTTGGTGGTCAAATTAATGCTATTTATCCGGAAAAAACGATTTTAGATGTTGCTGGATATCCTAATATCAAAGGGACTGATTTAGTTACGGCGTTAAAATCGCAAATGAAGACAATGGATTATGATGTTCAATTAGGAACCCCAGTTACAGATATAGTTCGCGAAGACGATCATTATCTAGTTAAAACTGGTGAAACAGCAACGAAAACGAAAACAGTAATTTTAGCAACAGGAGCGGGGGCATTCGAACCGCGTCGGTTAATGATTCCAGACGTTAGTGATTTTGAAGCAAAACAAGAAGTTGTTTATAACGTTCAAAGTCTTGCTGATTTTAAGGGTAAAACGGTGATGATAGCAGGTGGTGGTAATTCGGCAATAGATAATGCTCTATTGTTAGAGAACGTTGCTAAGCGGGTTATTTTAGTTCATCGCCGAAATGCTTTTCGCGGCTTAGAAAAAATGGTTGAAAGATTAAATCAATCAACCGTTGATATGAGAACCCCGCATTTAATTAAGTCTCTTGAACATGATGGTGCTCAATTGGTTGCAAATGTTAAGAATACTGACGATGAATCAATTGAAAAGATTCCAGTTGATAAGGTTTTAGTTAATTTCGGATTTAAATCCAATAATCGGGCGATGAAAAAGTGGACACCTGATTTTGTTGAAGACCATCGAATGCTTCAAGTAAACCGGATGATGGAGACCAACGTCCAAGGTATTTACGCTGTTGGGGATGTAGCGACCTATGAAGGTAAAGATACGTTGATTGCTACTGGTTTTGGTGAAGTTCCATTAGCAATTAATCATATTATTAAAACGTTATATCCAGATAGAAAAGGGGAAGCTGTTCATAGCACTTCCCTTAATAAATAATTATTTTTTGGCGCGCTTCTTTTTAGGAGAACGCTTTTTTTGGTTGTTCATAGTGGTTCGTAAACTACGGACCTCTCTCGTTAACATTTCAACATCTTTGGTCAATTGATCAATTTTATCATCTTTATCAGCAGCATTGCTTTTGGTAAAGAAATCCGTGATGGTTGAAGTTAATAAACCAATAAAACCAATTCCACCGACCATTAGGACAGCAGCGTCGATCCGTCCGCCAGTAGTCTGAGGAGCAAAATCACCATATCCAACAGTTGTGGCAGTTGTAATCGCCCACCATAATGATACTTTTAAAGAATGATGTTCGAAGTAGCCGAATAACAGAGCGGCCGTTATTAGAATCAAAATACTAATTGAAAATAGATAAATGAATCCAGTATCGTAAACGAATTGATGAAGCTTTTTTGTCCATTTACCATCCCAACCCAAATGCCAAAAGAGATGGTAATATCGAATAATTATAATTACACGCATGATTCGAAAGAAAATGAAGATGGGATGGCCTGGAACTAATGAAATAAGGTCTAAAACACTATTTAAAGCATATTGTTTTTTGTTCTTAGCAACAAAGAAGCCCGCAATGCAGTTAGCAGCATAGATAACTGTAATAATTTGAAAAAAGATATAAATACCACCCTGATATAAGAAAATGACGTGAAAAGCATCTAAAGCCACTAAAAGCATGGTAATAATTGCAATTCCAGCAATCATGATGTTATATCCGAGTTCTATTATTGGGTTTTTAAACTGCACTGTTTTCACCTGATTTATAATTGATACCAAAATTATAACGGTTATCTCGTTAAAAGCAAGTTTCCCAATTAAAAGGATAGGTGTTAGAACCAATAATGATGTTTAAATTGATGATATCAACGTAAATAAAAAGCGGTGCCATAATTGGCATCGCTATTATTTTTTACCTTCTTCTTGGTTGTTGATCGTAAGTCGATTAGTGTTTGTAGAATGATGAGAAACTTCAGGCGCATTTGTTTTATAGAGCGTCGTGGATGTTTTACCATTACGTTTGCTTAATAAACTAGTTGAAGCGTTTTTAAGCCGTTTTTCAATGTCTTGTTCTTTGATCAAACCATCAGAATAGTTAAAGTTATTTGGATTAATGTCTTTGAAACCCTTTGGATGGTAGAAACGAAGTAAGTTTTGTTCGTTCAAGGTATCAGAGAATGATAGTTCTTGATTAACGAACTGTTGCATCTTCCCAACTTTACGTTGTTGATTTAAGTTCAGTTTAGCTGGTTTACCAGTCTTGTTACTATAAATCTTACCGCTGATCGAGGTATAACTAGGACTGACCCAGTCCCGATCACGAAAGGCAACGACTTGATTATGTTCTGGTGAAAATAAATCGGTTCCAAATTGGATATATGGTTTAGAGTTGATTCCTAATAAATGCATGATCGTAGGTAAAACATCAACTTCACCACCATATTCCTTACTAATATGACCGTGTTTTTCCCCAGGAATATTGATCATTAATGGCACCCGTTGTAATTGGGCATTATCAAAGTCATTCCAGCTACTAGAACTCTTTCCGAGTAATGGTGCTAAATTAGGATTCTCAGAATTAGCAATTCCGTAATGATCACCATATAACACGATCATGGAATGTTTTAGTAATCCTGATTTTTTAAGGTAACGGAAGAATTCATGAACGGATTGATCTAAATAGTTGGCGGTTTTAAAGTAATTATTAACGTTTTGATCATCTGTGTTCGGCGTCTTGAATTTTGAATCCTCAGCATCCAATAAATAAGGTAGATGATTCGTTACCGTAATATATTTAGCATAGAATGGTTGTTGAAGATTTTGAAGGTACTTGATGGAATCATTGAAGAGTAATTTGTCCTTCAAACCGTACTCAGTTGACTTGTCACCAGAAACATCATAGTAACTAGCGTCAAAGAAATATTGATATCCCATGTTCTTATAGGTATTATTTCTGTTCCAAAAACCAGCAACGTTTCCATGAAAGACTGCTGTGGTATAATGTTGCTTTTGTTCTAAAATAGCAGGAGCAGCTTGGAAGGTGTTATCACTCCCTAATTGCGAGAACAATGACCCTTGTGGTAATCCAAAGGTGCTAGTTTCCAATAGATTTTCGGCATCAGAAGTTTTTCCTTGCCCAACTTGATGAAAGAAGTTCTTAAAAGCAAACGTTGATTTACTGTGGTACAAATGGTTCAAGAAAGGAGTGACAACTTGACCATCAATTTTTTTATCCAAGAGGAATTGTTGAAAACTTTCCAAATGGATGATGATGACATTCCGATGTTTTGCAATCCCATACATTTTACGATTAGGAGCCGCATAATGAGAACGAGTGAAATGGAGAACATTTTTCAATTCTGATTTAGTAGCCATTGCCCGGAGATCACTCGTGTGCTGAGATTGTAATGCATCATAAACAGTGAAAGCATCAATTCCAAGATATTTAACGATGTATGTGCGATCAAAAGTCCGTGTAATTAATTGTGGCCGGTCCATTTCACCTAAAGATAGGTTCAACGTAAAGATAAAGACACTTAATGAAGAAATCATGGCACTAAATTTCTTTTTAATTGGATGTTTATCGATTTTGATCACTCGACACAACATTAATCCCAATACGACTAAAATATCTAACCAGTAAATAACATCGTGAGGATTAGTTAATGCCAGTGAGCTACCACTTAATCCTTGATTGACCTTTGAATAACCAGTAATCGTGCTGATAGTCATGAAGTCAGTAAATTCTCGGAAATAAATGACGTTTAAATAAAGTAAAACGGTATTTAATACATCTAAAATTAATATTAATGGATAGAAGAACCGAGCTTTTTTAACATATAAGGCAAGCCCAAAAATAAACATTGTTGTTGCGATTGGACTAATAAATGCAATTATGTATTCAAAAATACTGCTAATACCTAATTGAAAGTCGATAAAATACGCCGCAATCGTTTTGGCACAGAATAATACCACCAATAACCAGTAAAAACCAATTCTAGTACTGATTGTTTGGCGGAGTTGTTTAATAAATTTCACAACCAAGAACTCCTTTAAAATAAAAACACTTATTGTAATAATACCAAAGATAAGCCGCTGAGTGAAAATTTCGGTTGAAATTAATGAAAATTTAGAAAGCAGCTACCACATATAGATTAGAAAGATGCTTTACATCCATATATAGTTGCCAAAAAAGAAGCTTGCCTGTATGATATAACTATAATTAGGTAAGGGGGGATCTAAGAATGCCAAAACTAAAATCGAAATTAAATGGTTACATCCAAGTCCAAGTTGGAAGTGCATCTTATGAAAAAGTTGATACACAAACCATCACTCGTTTAATTGCTTCATTAACTAATGATCCCCGAGCAATTGAGCGAGCCACGGATTTAATCATGAGACAATTAGCTTTTCATTCTGTAATTAAACAATTTGATTTTAAATGTTTAATTTTTAAGACGTTAAAACAACTTGGATATCAAGAAATGGCATCTCGATATCATTATCGCTTTTTAGCAAAGGAAGTTACTAAATAAATGAAATTGAATGTATACATCGTAAGACATGGTCAGACTTATTACAACATTTATAATAAACTACAAGGGTGGAGTAATTCACCTTTGACAGAAAAGGGAATTAAAACCGCAAGACAAATGGGGGATAAACTCTCCCAGGTCAAATTTTCAGCAGCTTATTGTAGCGATACTACACGAGCTGAAGACACTGCTAAATATATTTTGGCTGCAAATAAACAAGCTCCTAAATTAATTACAAGTCCTTTTTTTCGCGAAGAGTTCTATGGCTATTATGAAGGAGCGAACATGGATGAAACTTGGTATGTAGCTGGTGCACCTCATGGATATAAGAGTTTTAAAGATATTGTGACAGCTCATTCAATTGGAACTGCAAAGGACTACTTGAAAGCTGCAGATCCTTTTCATGATGCTGAAGATAATGAAGCATATTGGAAACGATATGATCAAGGATTAGCCATGATTCGTGATAACAAGCAGCTGCATGATAATGATAACGTGTTATTGATCAGTCATGGGAACACCGTTTTAAGTTTAGTAGAACGCTTTGGGGACGGAAAATATGACATTACCGAACGGCCTGCCAATGGGAGTTTAACTAAATTAACGTTAACTAGTGAGTCAGCAAAGATTACTGATTATAATCTTTTGCCTTAAAAATTTATTTTAACCAGAAAAAGCGGTACTCAATTTGAGTATCGCTTTTATTATTATAAAAAAGGATTTTGTTAATATTTTATTATCTTAATTAAAGTCGTATTATATTAATTATTATTTTACGCGTGCGTAACCAACTAAATGCCACCATGAAGCATGAACGCTTTCTTTAATAACTCCACGGTTTTGAGCATCAATCATCTTACCATTACCTAAGTAAATACCAACATGAGAAATACTACCAGTACTTCCACCGAAGAATACTAAATCACCTTTTTTAGCATTAGCAGCAGAAACCTTAGTACCAGCATTGTATTGAGCTTGGGCAGTTCTTGGTAAACTTTTACCTAATGAATGCTTGAAAACGTAACGAGTGAAACCGGAACAATCAAAAGCAGTAGGACCAGTAGCACCATATACGTAAGGAGTATGTAAATGCTTGTTAGCTTCTTTAACTAAACTGCTGTAGCCACTTGCCTTTTTATTAGTCTTAAGCTTGATACTTACATTGCTGTCATCAGAATCGCTGTTAGTATTAGTATCGTCATTATCGTTGTTAGTATTAGCACTTTGATCTGAACTATCTTGAGCAGCGTTTTGATTATTATCTTGAGCAGTGTTTTGATCATTAGCTTTACTGTTATCAGCAGCAGCTGGAGTAGTAGCAGTGGTGTTTGGAGTAACATCATCGGCGTGAGCCATGATACTAGCACTTCCAACAAATAATGCTGAAGCAGTGATTGAACTAATAAGAGCCTTCTTAAAATTGATAAACATAATCTGTACAAAATCCTTTCGTGTTACTTTACTTTTTTATAATTTAATTTATTGTTTTGGGTTGACTTGATTACCAAATCAACAATATTAATAATACAGTTTTTATGTTACAGGATAGTTACAGTGAATTTGCAATGCAGTTAAAACAGTACTATTAAATTGTAACTTAAGAAGATTTTGTTAAATTGGTTTACAACGTTGTCGGTTTTATGATACCGTTATTAATGAAATCGAACTATTACATATTTAAATCTATAAAAATCGAAGAGGCGAAAATAAAATGGATAAAAAATTTGATGGTGGAATGGATTTAAGAAAGCTGATTTTTAGAACTGGTGAAGTAACAAAAATAACGGGAGTTTCCGCTCGTCAATTACGTTATTGGGATCAAAAGGGATACGTTAAATCGGAGAGAACGGATGAAAATTCATCAAGAGTATATTCATTCTTTAGTTTGTTAAGAGTTGTCAATATAAAGAATTGTTTGGATGAAGGTTATACCTTAAATGCAGCGATTAAGAAGATGGAAGAAAATAAAGAAAAGATGCAACGGATTCATCACTTTTTCCGAGCTGCTTATCAAGGATTGAAGACGATTGATGATAAGATAATGATTGACCTTGGTTATTTAAATGAAGATAAAAAACAACGATTATATGGATACATTGATGGAGAAGAAGCTAAGTATCAAGTTATTAATGAGGAATAAGAGTAAACAAAAGAGGATAGTCATTAATGGCTATCCTCTTTTGTTTATATAATATGAAGTTATTTATTCTTTTTAGCTTTATTTTGTGGTAATACTTCTGCAAGTTTACCAAAAGCACTGATTAACATTGGTAATGTAATGTTAAAGATAATGCTTGTTGAAATCAATGCAAAGCTAACTGCCATCGTTGTAATCGTTGCGTTAAAGAAACAACTGATAGCAATAACAATGATAATAATCCAAAGGTACTTAACGATCTGACCTAATCTTGTAAGTGAAGGATCTAACCAGCTAATGATTGAATTATCACGTTCACGATAAGCAATTGCGATTGGAACAAGTTGCCAAACTGCTAATGCAGTCAAAAGAGCAATAAGGATTAAACCAGCTTGCCAGTTGATTCTACCATCACCAGTAGTCCAGTGAAGGAGCATTCCGGTAATCGACATCCCAGCTAAAGCACTAGCAACAAAGGTAACTAACCAATAGATTGGTTGTAAGATAGCACGGCTCAAGATGAAGAGGGCTAAAAGACTAATTCCCGCAATGATCATAATTGCCATATTCATAGAATGTTTGAACTTAGTTTGGGTTTCAGCTTGACGTTCAGGTTGACCATTAATGGCAATCTTAGCATTTGCTAATGGAGTTCCTTGAATTTGGGTGTTGATTACATTTTCAATCTCATTCATCGTTCTTACATTATGGTAATAGTCAGGAGTGTTATTAAGGATGATTTCAATTTGAGTCATCTTTAAGTCTTGACTGGTGTAATTGAAGAGGGATTGTTGGAAATCAGTATCAGCAAGTTGGCTTGGGGTAATGTAATAAGTGTTTGCAGCAGATGAGTGGGCTAAGCCTTCGATGTAGTTGTAAACATCGTTCAAGCTTGAGTTAGTTGCTTTAGCCTTCGTAGAAATAAGATCTAATTGACTCTTAACAGTTTCCAATTGGCTCTTATATTCTTCTAAGCTACTAGCAACATTAGTTGCATCCTTCATGCCACTAATAGCTTTATTAATACTTTGAGATAATTCATTTAAACTATTATTGTATGAAGCAACGTTTTGGGCAGATGCTTTCTTACTACTACTATTGCTCTTGTTCGTAGCTTGTTTAGCTTGGGCATCAACTTGGCTTTGGTTCGTTGAAAGACTTTCAGAACTATCCTTAGCTTTTTGAAGGGCCTTGATCTGTTTGTTCAAAGTACTGAACTTAATATCTTTCTTTCCTTTTTTAGCATCCTTGATCATATGGGACAACCGTTTTTGAGAACCATTAACAGCCGTAGTTACATTGTTCAATTGATTATAAACGTAGTACTTACTGATTGGTAAACCACTAGGTTGGGTAACTGAATAAACACTATTGACATTGGATGTTGATTTTAGTTTATTAGTCAAAGCATCAATTTGTTGTAAATCAGTTTCATTATTTAAAGGTTTATTATTACTTACGTAAACAGTAACGGGGGTTGGCTTTCCTTGTGAAAAGTGGGCTTTTAATAAGTTTGATCCCATTGCAGCTTGGGTTTTAGAAGTGTTACTTTCTTGGTTGCTGTAATTTAAATGGTAGTTGTAAGTATATACAAGTGGTCCAATAATGTAGAGGGCAACTAAAATTCCAGCAAGTGGTTGCCATAGTGAGAAGTGGGTCAACTTATTCCAAATTTTACTACCAGTCATTTCGCGAACGTTATGACTAGGCCAGATTAACTTGCTACCAACCCAACCAACTAAGATTGGGGTTAAAGTGGTTGTTACTAGAACAAGGATAGCTACTGTAATCGTAACTGATACTAGTGATTGGAAAGGTGCAAATGGGATAAATGCAAATCCAGCAAAAATGATAACAAGGACTAAGCAGCTTGTTAATAGTGGATTGAGGGATTCCTTTAACGCATTAACGACCGGTTCGAAACGATTTCGAGTTTCTTCACTATTTTCCATTGAACGTTGGAAAAGAATGAAATTAAATAATGTGCCTAAAATTAACGTAATTAATAATGTAATCAATGGCGTATAGGCTGTAAATAACCAACTAGCATTACTACGAATCGTAATGTTTTCAATCAAGCTCAATGAAGTTACATAAGCTACTAATGTAGCAATAAGTGAGATCAATGGAGCAATCAATGACTTGAAAAGGAATGCCATTACGATGAACGCTAAAATAATGGCAACAAGGGTAATGGTTCCAGTAGAACGAGATACCCGTTGAGTATTTTCTTGGTTCAAGATTTGAGAACTAGTAACGTAATTATCGAAGCCCTTGATTTGCATAAGGGAACGAACTTCAGATTGCCAGTTCTTACCTAAATTAGTGTTAGGAGCAACGTATAAATTAACAATTTCCGTTGTTTTATCATGGGAAAGTAATTGCAATTGGCCGTTCGGATTAGTATTTAAATCAGTAATTCGTTTAATGCCTAATTGTTTGTTTTGTTTAGCTAATTTAGTAATTGCCGCAGTAATTTTACTTTGGGTGGTTGTATTTATTTTTTGATCATTATTTGTATGGTAGACAACACTAACTCTTTGAGCCCCATCAAGATTACGGCCCCACTTTTGTTGCATTTGTTGAGCTGTTACCATTTGGGAAGATTTAGTGAATTGGGTTTGCCCGTTATTTTCAATCAAGTTCTTGGTACTTGGTAACTTGAAACAAGCAAAGAAAATCACAATGACCCATAGAATGATTCCTATTAGCCATTTATGTTTAAATTGTTTCATTATTAAACCGCTCCTCTGAAAAAATAAGTATTAACTAAATTTTACCATATTTTAAGGAATTAAATGTTACAATCAGCAAAAAAACCAATAACAACTTTCCCATTCTCTAAATTTTTGCTATATAATAGAAGAAGTATAAATTATTTAAATAAGAAGGTTACATAATTGACAAAGAGAAAAGCAGAAAATAAGAAGAACCATCATTCATTTTTATTGATCCTTCTGATTGTAGTAGTTATGGCAGGTTTAGGAACAGCCTACATCGTTCATAAAATGAATAATCAGCAGGTGGTTCAAAACCAAGAAAATAGTCTCCACAATGCGGAACAAGAACAACAACGTCAATTGCGTGAACAACACGATCGGTTTATTAAAAGTATTGCCACTCCAGCAATTAAAACGTATAAGACTAGTTATCACGTCTTACCAAGTATCGTGATTGCCCAAGCAATTCTTGAATCTGATTGGGGTAATTCTAAGTTGTATCAAAATGCCAATAACCCATTTGGAATTAAAGGTTCTTATAAAGGCCAATCAATTTCATATGATACAGCTGAATACGTTAAAGGAAAGAAAATTACGGTAGCTGCGAACTTTAGAAAATATCCTGATCTTGAAGCTGCCATTAAAGACCATGATGCGACAATTAAAACGCATTTTATTAAGAAGAGTAATGTAACAAGTTATATTACAGCGGCTAATTTGTTGCAAAAAAATGTTTATGCGACTGATCCACATTATGCCAAAAGTTTGATAAACGTAATTAAACAATATAATTTAAGTCAATATGATTTAAAGGCAATTAATGCTAATAACTAGTTGCCTTTAATGGATAATTTGATATAATTTCCTTGTAGTAAATTGGAAAAAATTTGAAGAACGAAGGGGAAATGCATTGAATATTTTCGAGAAGCTCTACGGACCATTTTTTGATCCGCATAATTGGGCAACTGTCATTACATCTGGTGGTGACTGGTTGATTATTTTATCGTTGGTTTTAATTGAATGTTTGTTATCAGTAGATAACGCGGTCGTCTTGGCTGCTCAAACGCAATCATTACCAACCAAAAAGCTTCAAGAAGAATCACTGTTTTACGGAATTTGGGGATCATATGTCTTTCGCTTTATTGTAATTGGATTAGGAACATACCTAATCCATTTCTGGGAGATAAAAGTAATTGGTAGTATCTACCTATTATATTTAGCTTATGATCACTTTTTTGGGAAACACAAAGATAAAAAACAAGCTAAGGATAATAAACACATTGATCCAAAACACCATCGAAGATTGTTTTGGTGGGTCGTTTTACAAATTGAAATGATGGATATAATCTTTTCAGTCGATTCCGTGTTGGCATCGTTAGCAATTTCACCTAATCCAGTTATTGTTTTGATTGGTGGAATTATTGGAATTGCAGCAATGCGGGGAGTTGCGGAAGTCATTATGTTATTAATGAAGAAAGTCCCGGAATTGTATCCAATGGCTTATATTTTAATTGCCATCATTGCTGTGAAGTTATTTGTTTCAATTCCCGCCATTGATATTGAATTTCCGCCATCATTATTTGGATTGATCGTATTAGGAACTGTTGTAATTACATTGCTCATACATTGGTTCCGTAAGAGAAGGTAGGCCAAGCATGGTTGAAAAAATTAATAATGATAATTTAATGACATTCACTGATGCACCAATGGTAGTACTTGATTTTTGGGCAACTTGGTGTGGTCCATGTAAAATCATGAGTCCCATCATTGAGGAATTAGCGACCGATTTTAAGGGTAAAATTAAATTCGGCAGTGTCGATGTTGATAAGTATAAAGAGATTGCTTTAAAGTATCATGTTTTAGGGATGCCAACGTTGGTGATCTTTAAAAATGGGAAAGCAACAGAAAAAGTTACTGGAGTCTATCAAAAACCTGCATTAACGAAGTTCTTAAATCAACGCCTTGCTAAGTAATTGTTGACAGTTAGAAAAGTAGATGTTAATATATTTTTAACTTAATTAATTAAATCTTTACTTTCCAACTGAGTAGAAGCATATCTGGGCGTCAGAAAGTCGGTGGTTGATGCGAACCGATCAGGGTATGACTTATGAAATACGGCAAAGATTAGATTCGGCTAACAATAGATCCGTTATCATCTAGCGAGTGGAGGACGTTCGTTCTTCATTTGGGTGGTACCACGGTAAAAATCGTCCCAATTACTTAGATGTAGTTGGACGATTTTTTTGTTTGTTAAGGGGGAATTGAAAGATGTTGTGGAGTCATTGTGGTGGAATTAGTGCCTATCAAGATTGATATTGGTCGGTAATGAAAAAAATAAAAGAGGATGAATATCAATGAAAAATGAAAAGCAGAATGTTGGCGTTAGTTTAAAAGAAAGTATTATTGTTTTAATTGGCATTTTAATTATTATGTCGGGAGGAATTATTGGACTCCATATTTCTCCAGAAGTGCCAATCTTATTTAGTATTATGGTCCTCGTATTTTGGGCTAAGTGGCATGGCTTTAGTTGGGATGAAATCGATAACAGTTTTGTTGTCGGGATTAAAAGTGCAATCGTTCCATTATTTATTTTCCTATTAATTGGTTCATTGATTGGGACTTGGATTGCTACTGGAATCATTCCTACTTTAATGGTTTACGGGTTCAAATTGATCAGTATCAGATGGTTCTTACCATCCGTGTTCTTGATCTGTTGTATCGTTGGATCGATTATCGGAAGTGCTTTTACGGTTTGTTCAACGTTAGGAATTGCTTTTATGGGAATTGGATTAACGATTGGAATTAACCCAGCAATGATTGCCGGGGCCGTTATTTCAGGAGCGGTCTTTGGAGATAAAGCATCCCCATTGTCAGTTTCAACCAATGTTGCTGCAGCTGCCGTTAAGGCCAACTTGATCGATCATATTAAGAACTTAATGTGGTCAACGATTCCATCAGCAATCGTTTCGTTAATCTTATTTGCAATCATTAGTAAGCCAGATCCAAGAATGGGGAATTTCCACAGTGTTGATGTAACGACGCACATTTTGCAACATACTTTTTCAATTACGCCACTAGCATTGATTCCAGTTGTGTTATTATTCGTCTTTGCATGGTTAAAAGTTCCAACGATTCCAACCTTATTCGTAAATATTGTGATTTCAGCAATTTTAGGATTCTTTGAAGGTCATGGCTTTAATTTCATGAAGTTGAATAATGTTATTACGAATGGATACGTTTCACATTCCGGAAATCCTCGTGTTGATGTATTACTTACTAGAGGGGGAATTAGTGGAATGATGGGAACGGTTTCATTAATTTTCGTAGCGTTATCCTTAGGTGGTTTATTAATGAACCTTGGCATCATTAAAACTGTTATGGATGAATTAGCAACTCACTTGCATGGAACTTTCCAATTGATTTTGGCCGTTATCTTAACTTCATTTGGGGTCAACTTCTTTATTGGAGAACAATTCCTTTCATTGTTACTTCCGGGACAATCATTCCGTGAAACGTTCAAGAAAAACAACTTAGCACCAGTTGCTTTGAGCCGAGCCCTTGAAGATGGGGGAACGGCATTAACTTACTTAATTCCATGGGGGGTTGCTGGATCATTTATGACCGCAACATTAGGCGTTCCAGTATTACACTACGTGCCATTCATGTTCTTAAGTATCTGTTCACCAATCTTCTCCTTGCTATCAGCGGCAACGGGAATTGGAATTAAACACATCAAGAATTAACTAAAAAGTGATTAGAAATTTATTTCTAATCACTTTTTATATGTTTAATTTTCATAATGAGTACGACAGGCTATTATTATTACTTCAGTGTCATTAACAGTGTATATAATGCGGTCCTTATCATTTACACGACGAGACCAATATCCACTAAAGTTACCATGCAACGGTTCGGGTTTACCAATTCCCTCAAACGGAGTCCTTGCAATATTTTGGATTAATTTGTTTAATCTCTTTAAGTCTTTTTTATTATTTTTTTGGATCCATAAATAGTCCTGCCAACCAGTATCAGTAAAACATTTAATTTTCATTATTTATTTTCATCCATTAATTTATGTTTCTTAAACTGAGCTTGTTCTACCTGACTCTTACCCTTTTCTAACCATTTTAAATTATTAGGATTATCTAGAACATATCGGTTTTCTAACATATTATTGTATTCCTCTTCTGATATTAAAACAGCATTCTTATTACCCTTACGAGTTATTGTAATTGGTTCAAAATCATCTGTTGCTTTGTCCATGAAATCTTTTAATCGACTTCTAAAATTAGAATAGGTAGTTGCTTCCATAATGATTACCCCTTTCTTTAGCTTGATTGTACAATATTAAGTACAAGTAGGCAATAAAAAGCTTATTTTAAAATTAAAAGGATAGTAGAAAAAATTCTTAATTCCATTTTTAGGTTAGTTTAAGGTTACTTTCATATACTAATAACAATCAATTAAATAAATTGATTACTTAAACTAACAGAAACAGGAGTTGATTAAAATGATTAAAATCAAAAAAGTATTTGTAGCATTATTAGCAGGCTTTACAGCAGTATTTGCGGGTGCTCAAGCATACACCGCTAGCGCTGATGCAACGAATGAAAAGGCTAATGATCACCGCAGTTACGATTCTCAAACAATCAAGAAATCAAATATCTCCAGTACCTTAACATCAGCTAATCAAAAAGCAATCGATAAAGCTAACGCTTACGTAGCAAGTCCTGCCCATCGAACTCTCCCTACAAGTAATGCAACATTGAATGTGATTAAATCAATGGATACAACTAATAACGTAAAAGAAGCTAGTCAAGCCGCGACACCTGCCAGACGGCGAATGGTATACACAAAAGTAACGGCGGATACATTTAAATAACATATTTTTGCTACGATGGATTAAGTTCCATCGTAGCTTTTTTTGTAAACGTTGACAGTTCTTTCTTTATAACGGTATTATTAAAACAATTATAAGGGGAGTGGCGAAGAATGGGATATGAAGTAATTGGAACGGTAACAGATGTAAATATCAAAACTAGAAATGGATTAAACTTTTGCATTACATTAAGCTATAATTCCGGATTAAGTGTTCAAAATAGAGAAAAATATGTTGAGAATAATCCAACTCAAGAATTGAACTTTAAATCAATTAACAATCTTAGCAACGAAATAAAGGGAATAAATTGGAATCGATTGTATGATGTATTTGAAATCAATTCACCGGATGTTTTAAAAGATAGTGAGATTAGAAAACAATTAGAAAATCAAATTTTAATGCTATGCAAGAATAAAGTATTAGTTGTTGCAGCAAGTAATGATTTTAATGAAATTAACATAGTTGCAGATATAAAAAGTCCTACATCTTTTAATAATCAAGAATTAACATTAGTTTTAACACCCGATGAATTACGGAATGTTAATAATTTTAACGAATTACAAAATATCATTTTAAATCAAGACGGTAAAATTCGATTTGATGACTTGTTAAAATTTAATTTTAATAAAGAAATTCATTCATTTGTATGGGTAGACGAAAATGGAGCCAATTTATTCGATGCTAATAATATATTTATTGATAATGATAATGGTTCAGTAAATATTAATGGGGTTAATTTTGAACAACAAAAGAAAATTTCAAAAGAGTGGATTAATCAAATAGACAAGATTGAAACGGGATTTTATATTCCTACCCAAATTCTTACTAACTATGAAGAAAAGAAACCTCTAGAAATCCAACCTGATTCTAGAAATGATGAAATTTTAAATCATTTTGATGATGTCCTTACTAATAAGTATTCGCTTGTGTTAAATCAAAATGATATTATTAATTTTCATATTTCTTTGAAGAGTTCATTATTTACAATTCTTGCTGGAATTAGTGGAACTGGAAAGTCTAAAATTGTTACTGCATATGCTGATAGTTTAGGGATTAAGAATCCCCGGCATTTTAATATGATTTCGGTTAGTCCTGACTGGAGAAGTAGTAGTGATTTATTAGGTTATGTTGATGCAATGAACAATATATATCGGCCAAGTGAATCAGGATTAGTCGATACCTTAATTGATGCAAGTGAACACCCAGATAAAATGTATATAGTTGTTCTAGATGAAATGAATTTAGCTCGAGTTGAATATTATTTTTCACAGTTTCTTTCAGTAATGGAAAAAGATCCTAATGATCGTGAAATTGTGTTATACGATGATGGAATTCAAAATCAAATCAAGAATAGTAATGAATATCCTGCAAGAATTAAGATCAATCAAAATATAAGATTTGTTGGAACGATGAATATCGATGAAACCACTTTCCAAATATCAGATAAGGTATTGGATAGAACGAATGTTATTAGGTTAAATAAAGAACCGTTTTTAAAAGTAAATGATAGAATACCAAGGAAAAATTATGTTGAAGATCGAGTAGTAGGGGCAAGGGAATATGCTTCTATGATTGCTTTAAATGAAAACAAATTTGATGAAATTCATTTAAGATTTCTTGATGAACTATATAAGCTGATTAATGATCGAATTCCAACATTTGGTTTTGGTTGGCGAACAGTTACTAGTATTAATCAATTTATGTTAAATGTTAATAAATATGATTATGGTGATTTTAATGATAGAACTGCTTTTGATGCTCAAATTGCACAAAGAATATTGCCAAAGCTAAGAGGGACAAGACGAGTTCTTTTGCCACTTTTTAATTCTGATCAAAGTATTGATTCTTTATTAGATGCAAATAGTGAATTATCTGATTTTCAAGAAACAAGGAAACTATTGGACCAAAAAGAAAATGAGCTTAAGGTGAATGGTTATGTCAGTTAATGTCTTTTTAAAAGAAGCAGGAGAGTACACCCAAATATTTCCAATAAAAAATAATGAAATAAATTTTACAATTAAAGAAAATTCAACTAGCTTTTTAGATGTAGAGATTAATGGTAATGATAAATTTTATATTGATGGATTAAAAGATTTTGATTATGCCCACAGTGAAATAGAAGTTAATGAAGATGGGGATTATTGGCTAACTAAGAGTAAAAAAATATATATTTATGACAATGTAAGAGATAATGACGTGCCAAATAAATATTCTCCCGGGTATTATAAAATAGAGATTAATTGTGGTGGTAAGATAACGATTTTATGTCTTACCATTAAACCTAAATTTGGTAATCCACCCTTTTTTACGTATGGGCAAATGATTTATGATATTGATTCAATGGTTGAAGGATTATCAAAAGATAATCAAAGATTAATGCGTGCAGAAAAAGAATTGCCACTGAATAGGTTATTTAAACTATTAAAAGATAAATTTGATGATTTTAGGATGATGTTGTTTGATTTAAAACGTTATCCACAAAATGAGATTTTAAAAGATTATCGGACTAGTAAAGTTGTAAATGGAAGAATTGATCAACATTCTATCCAAATGATGGCAAAACATCCAAGACAACAATATTTTATTGAGCAGAATAAATTGGAAGTAAATACGCGTGCTAATCAATATTTCAAATATAATTTAAATCAAATTCAAAATAAGTTGAATTATGTAAAAAAGGCATCGAAACAAAGGATTAATTTTGATGTAGGAATTGTTGATAGATATTCAGAAATGATTAATGATTTTAATTATAATTCTTGGATGAAAGATGTTTCTTTGAAGTATGTTTCAATACCAGCTCACCTCATTGATTATCGTTATCGTTTTGTTAATGATTTTCTAAGAGAGTTGGAAGCATTATTAAAAGAAACCAATGACGTTATAAAAAAGACTAACAATTTTCTAGCTGCTAACAGAAGCAGTTATGATTTATATGAATATTGGGGATTTTTAAAAACAATCGTTGTTTTAAAAAAAATGGGTTTCGATTTTCTTCGTGGAGAATCCTTTGAATCAATTTTGAACGAAAAGTTGAAAACATCACACTCTAAAATAACAGAAGGATTACCTAAACAATTATGTGTTGAAATGAACAAGGCCTTAAGTTCATCCCAAAAGTTGAAAGTTAATGTTGTATATAATGATATTATGAGCAATAATAAAAATGATTTTGAATATATTTGGATTGATAGTTGGCACACTAAGCCAGATATTAGGGTTGATTTGTTTGATGGTGAAAACACATTTATTGGTGCATTTATAATTGATACTAAATATCGGGATGTTAAGTATTTTTGGAATGCTAATAAGGGAAACGAGACTTGGCAACAGATGAAAGATTATTACTACAATATTAATAGTGATAAAATATTTGATTCTGACAGGTATCAACAAATAAATAATTTACGGACTATTACTCAAGTTGGTGTAATGACACCTAAGACTGTTAATCCGTACGATTCTCATGATAATTATGGGGTTGCTCCAATTAGAGCGATTCCAGGTAAAGATGAAACGGATATTAGTAGTTTTATTACTAGACAATTAAAAATAATTTTGGGAAATGTTGATAGTTTAACAACTAAATCTAATTAATTAGAATAGAGGAATTTCCATGAATAAATTACCAAAAGAAAGCCAATTAACAGACGAACAATTAAAAGCTTTGCATGCAACTCCTGATAAGGATCAAATTATTTTAGGGGTAGCTGGTGGTGGAAAGACAGTTATTGCCATTTATCGGGCGCTTGCTTTAGGTAGCGATAATCTTATTGATAAAAAGAAAGTATTATTATTAACTTTTAATGATGCAATAAATAAATTTATTAGTTCTACTGTATCCAAAATGGATAATAACGAGAATGTTTACGTGCAAAAAGTATATACGTATTTTAAAGATTTATTAAATAAATATAAGCCAGATGATGAATTAAAGAACATTAGTGATTATGATTATGATGTTTTATTGGATGCTTATAATAATCAAAATGATTCAGAGCTTACTGGAATTAGAAGTAGTGATGATGATCGTCTTATTAGAGAATCAATTAAAAAAGCTCGCGAAGATCAACCAGAAAATGCACTTTGGAATAAGAAAAAAATGGATAAAAATGATATTGATTTAGAGCTATATAATGAAATTCGTTGGATGGAAGATAACGAAATATCTTACGTTGATGGGAATAACGATAAGGGCGAAAATTATTTAAACATTAATAGAATCGGGAGAAGTTCTTTAGATCTTGGTAATAAAGGTGGAGAACAAAGAAAATTAGTATTAGATATCTACAAGGATTATCATCAACAAAGGGATAAATTTAAAAATAAATCAGAAGCAAGAAAAATATTTAATTTTAATGATGTTTTTCGATTTGTTAAGTATCTTGATATTCCTGATTCTGAGAAATATGATTATATTATTATTGATGAGGTTCAAGATATAACTCCGGCAATGTTTTCGGCTTTATATTACCTAAGAAAGAAGAATGATGGAAAAACCACTTTCACCTTACTAGGTGATTTATCTCAAAATATTTATGGAAGTAGAGTATCATGGAATAAATTAGGAATTAGAGTTGATAGAAGTAATAGTAATCGGATTAGGATGAACTATCGGAATACAAGACAAATTGCTCAATTTGGAAAAGATGTATTAGATTACTTTAGAAGAGCTTATCAGTCAGATGTAGAAACAGATGCTTATCAAGAAAACGATACAACATTTATTGAACCAGAGGCTTCTAATAAAGATGGTAAGAAACCAATTGCAATTAGCAGTAAACAAGAAGATTTAATTTTATCGTTTATTAAAAAATCTATTGAAGATAAAAAAACGCTTTTAATTATCACCAATGGATATAGAGATAGAAAAGACATTAAAGAATTGTTAGATAAAAATGATATTAGTAGTTATACAGATAAATATACTGGTATTGATGATGATAAAGATATTTTAATTTTACCAATTAATAAAATCAAAGGTTTACAGTTCGATAATGTGCTTCTCTATTGTGTAGATACTGTTGCTAAAAGGCGTAGTCGAAAAGAATTAGTAAATTCAGATGGATTTTCTTTGAATTTTAACAATTTAAATGATGACGATGATGATGCAAGTATTTTCTACTCAAAATTATACGTTTCAATTACAAGAGCAGAGAATGAATTAATGTTAGTTTATAGAAATGACAATTGTAAAAAAGTATTACAAGACATTTCTAATTTATCTGACGGTTCATTAGAATTTAAATAGTCCTATAATATAAATACGTAATAATAATTAGTCATTAATTATTATTACGTATTTTTTTAGGTTCGTTTAAGGTTCGCTTTATATACTAATAACAATCAATAAAACAAATAAGAAAACGGAGCTGACCAAAATGAACATGAAAAAAGGATTAATCACACTATTAGCTGGAATAACTACTGCATTTGCTGGAGCACAAGCAACTACTGTGAGTGCAAATGTCGTTAATGAAAGACAACAACAAGTAGATGATTCAAGTAATGTTTCTTCAAACGTAAAGCTTACTCCCGTTAATCAAAAAGTAATTGCTGAAGCCAACTTCTACGCTTCTCAAAAAGCTCGTCAAGTTAAATCGATCAACAAAACACTGGATACGATCAAAGAAATGGATACGACTAATAACGTTAAGGAAGCAACTCAATCTGCTACTCCGGACAAACGAAAATTAGCATACGCCAAAGTAACTAGTATGACCTTTAAATAATTTTTGATAATGATTAAGAACTAATTTAACTTCCCCCAAAAAACTTCCAATAAAAGTCCCGTAATAAAACCACTCACTCGGTTTAGTTACGGGACTTTTTTATTAGAAGGTGTTCAAAAGTCATAACTTGGCATAAAATAAAACATACAGTAATTTGTCGCGAAAGGAAGTTCTCGAACATGTTAGATATGTTCAAACAAATGTTGATCGAGTACCATAATCATGATCAGCAACCGAAATGGGATGGGAGGGTTACTGACCACTCCCTACCACTAACCCAAAAACTAAGTGCGGGTTTAAAACTAACCATGGGGACAAATGTATTATTAACTTTTTATCAAGCAACCAATGCGTTCATCGATATTACGACTGATTCGACTGAAATCGAAAAGTTGATCAATTCCAAGCATCGTCATAATACGACGAAAATTGTTCAAGTCACAGTAGCTGGGATTCCGATTCCAAAGCAGTTTCAACAAGCACTTCCCGATGGCACGCAGTTGAGTTATCAATTTATTTCAAACACTCACGTAAAAATAGCCGCCTCGATTACGAATGAACAAGTTCAACAATGCTTTGAGCAGTTCAAATATCGTTTTCAGCTAAAAGATTTATATAATTATTGGGATGATATCATTCACCACTCTTACGTGGAACTAAATGAGTTCAATGATGCAGATGATTTAAATTTGGAATATGGAAGAGATCCCCATGCAATGGACGACTACTATGCCGTTAAACAGAATGGAACATATCATTTAGTGAGAATTATTTACGGCCCCGAAGGGCAAGAAGAACTGGACCGAGCTTATGATCCAGCATTTCAAAGTCTTAGCAAACAAAATAATATCGGTCGAGACATTTTCAATATGTTTATAATCATAGCGCAACGCCAAAAGAAACGTGAAAACGGTCAAATTCCAAATTGTACCCAGCAAGAAATTTCAGAAATTGCACTAAATAAATCAAGATACGGAAAACTTCAGGTGGAATGTTACACTTGTGCGACTCCATTTTATACGGACGCTCAGGAATGCCATCGGATAATGCTACACTTTCTGGATTTAGTTGATAAAGATGGTTGCGATATTTATTTTGCAATTACTAAGCTAGATTCATTGTACTAAAAAACTCAGCCGTTAAGCTGAGTTAATACATAGATTAGATCCAATTAATTTCATAAGCGATTAGGTATTGACCGTGGTAAACAGTAATCCCAATTCCAATCTGGTTCAACTTTGGATTCAAGAAATTGATCCGATGGTCCCAATTAGAGGCGTAACCATCTTCAAACATCAAGCCGTTGATATCTTTGATCATATCATCATTCAAATACCCATCAGCATCTTCGCTCGCTAGGTTTTCTGCACTTCCAGTTAAATTGGTGTAACCAAAGCTTTTGGCAACGATGTCGTTATATGCCTTCCCATTATTATCATAATGGGAATAGTCATAACGAATCTGTTGGGAACGCTTTTGGGCAATTTGGGCTAGTTGAGTGTTCCACTGCAATGGTTTTAAGCCATGTTGATGGCGAATGTAGTTAATATAATTTACTGCATAGAATTGGGTAGCTAAATTCATTTTAGCAGTTGATAAAGATTTCACCTGACTAGCCTTAGCTGGTTCAAGATCACAACTTGCGACCCAGCCGGACTTCCCATTCGTTAATTCAATTTTATAGTAATATTGATGCCATTTTGCAGCTTTGCGTTCAATGATTCTCTTAACATTAAAGGTCTTATTTCCTAAATGAGTGGCGTGACGTTGATCTTTTTCATAGGCGGGAAAGTTCTTCATCATGACACTATTATTGATCGATTCATAAACGACTTTACTTCCGGAACCCTTCTTTAGTTGATTAATTTTCATATAGGGATTCGGATTAAAATTTTTATATCGGTCATCAGTGGGGTAATCTGATTGAAGATGTAAGGGGAGATAGACGTTATGCGTTAAGTCACTGAAAGTAGCGGCGGAAACAGGAGTCGCACTCCCCAGGCTTAATCCAACAATCGATACCAATAGAATCTGTTTAAACTTTTTCAAAATCATGTTCTTCGCTCCAATTTGATTAGTAATTTTATTGTACACAATCTGAAGTTGTTGTGCGGGAACTAATCAGAATTTAAATAAAAAAACATCAATTTGTAATCGAAGTTAATTTGTTGACATTAAAAAATTAAAGTATACTTATAATATTGTTTGTTTTTTAAGAAAAACTTATGAAAATAACGCCATAAATTCACCGAACGGAGCGAGAATCATGAAATCTTTTTCATTACTGCTTAGTATTTTCTCTGTTGCCACACTATCCCTTTGTGTGACGACCGTAAAAGCAGATTCACAAAGCCTCTATAACAATAGTTATGGAGTTCCGCATTACACGCGCTACGATATGGAACAGATGCTAAAGCCCAGTAATCTAGCTAAACATCAAGAACCATCCGTTAGTGATGTTAATGATATTAAAGACATTCCAGCAGCAAAAGATCAAAATGGAGAACCACTAGAAGTGTGGGATTCATGGCCATTAAAAACTGCTGATGGACAATTAGCGAACTTCAAAGGATATTATGTCACTTTTGCCTTAACAGGAAATCGCAATGTTACTGGATTCGGATTATCCAGTAACATCACCGTTTTTTATCAAAAAATTAGTGATTCTAAAAAGGGGATAGATTCCTGGAAGAGTGCTGGAAACCTTTTGAACAGTAACACTGAAGGAGCAATCAATAACATTGATTTTCAAGACGAGATTGGGGAATGGTCTGGTTCAGCCTTCTTGAAAAAGGATAGCATGATTCGGACTTACTATACTTCATTTAGAAATCAAGATCCGACTCAATCCCTCGCAACGTTCCTAAGTAAGATCAATAAAACGAAAACGGGATTAGTTGTTGATCACAGTCAAACTCAAGATCGTAAGATTATTTTCAGTGGCGATAATAAGTACTATGAAACATACGCTCAAATGATGAGTAATCCTGACCGGACTCCAAATGATGACCATTGCCTGCGTGATCCATATTATGTTCAAGACCATGGGCATCGTTATTTAGTGTTCGAAGCTAATACTGGTCCTCAAAGTGGTCCGGCAGGGCCTGCTTCGCTTTATAATCAAGCCAACCTAGGTGGTGATTCAGCGTTCCAACAATCACAACTGAACCTATTTCAGAATGATTCAAAGATTGCTACGGCATCAGAATATGATAATGCCGCAATCGGCTTAATTGAATTAGATAATAATAATAACGTTAAAAAGGTGTTTAAACCATTGATGGTCTTTAACGCTGTCGATGATGAAACCGAACGACCAGTGATCGTGAAGAGTCAAAAACGGTGGTATCTATTTACCGCAATGCACGGCTGGCACTTAGATTCACCAAACGTTAATCCTGATGATTCCTATTGGCTTGGGTTTAGTTCCAAACAAATTACCAATGGGTATCAAAAAATGAATGGGAATGGGTTAGTCCTTTACTCAGATAGAACAAAGGCTAATAGAGATTATAACTATTCATTTAACACGTTCCAAACTACCAAGAATCCATTTATCATCACAAGTTACGCTAATGATATTGGAAATGCAACCACGGGGCATGCTACCTTTGCACCAAGTATGATGATGGATATTAAAGGGAATCAAGCAACGATTAGAAATAAATTATTACCACAAGGACAACTAGTCAAATAATTAAGGAGCACAAAGATGAACAGTTCAATTAAGAATATATTTAAAAAAGGGTTATTATTCGCCATGCCATTATTAATGGCGGTCTCATTTATTCCGAATCAAGCATCAGCTGATAATGAGGCTGAACCAATGGGGAGTAGTTTTGAATACAGAAATAATACGTTATATACCACCGATGGACCATGGGAAATGAATGATTATACGAAGCAACCATTGGTGCAAAAATTGAATAACGGACGGGATATCTACTATTCAATGGCGGCTAACGATCCTTATAAAAAATACTTTCAAGAAGCCGTTAAACGTTGGAATAATTTAGGGGTCGTTAACCTAGTTCAAGTGGCGCCTAATGATCCAAACTCAGAAATTACGTTAAAGAGTGTCCCTAAAATTACTGATACGGATGCCTTAGGATACACAACTTATGACTATGGGGATGATAGTAATGATTTATCCAACACGGTCGTGCAAATCGATCGGCATTATCTAAATAAGAACTATGGAAATAAGTTCAGTAACTATAATATGCAGGCACTGATTACTTGTGAACATGAAATTGGACATGCCTTAGGCTTTGATCATGATGATCGATACGTAAACATCAAACACAAACTATTTAACTATGACTACTTGGTTTGTTCTAAGAAACAATACACTACTAACAAATTCTCAAAGGCATTTCCCATCATGAGTGGAACCGGTAGCTTTGGAAAGAACTTCGCAATGATGGATTTGAGCCAGTTAGAACAACAGAATCTGGAAGACCATTATAATCTTAAACCAACCAAAAACGTTTCCAGTTACATTACATTGTTACCTGATATGGATACGATAGATTAATATAAAAGCCAACTGTAAATTAACAGTTGGCTTTTATATTGATAAATATCATAAAAAATAAAGTTTTTATTTATTAAATTTTAATTTTAATGTATTATAAAATACATCAAGATTAAAGGAGAAGATAGATTATGAAGAAATTGTTTTTATCATTAGTAGCACTTTGTAGTGTATTCATGTTAGTGAATACTAGTTCTGCTAGTGCCAAGTCAAAGGCGAAAAAAGAAAGTGTTAAGTGGACTCAAGGGGTTCCACCAGAATTAGTTAATAAGGCTTGGATTACTTATTATAAACTACCTAATAAAGATATTAACAGGGTTCAAGAATTTATTGGATTTAAAAATGTGTTATTTGCAAGAGTTGTATATTATGATTCACAACAAGGTAACCCAGAAAATTATTTCGTTAATGCTGTGTTTGATAAGCCTTATTACACTAAAAAGGGTAATACTTATTACATTGCTAACAAGGGAACCTTTAAGAATATGAATTTCAATCTTAACAAGGGCGTATTTGCCAAAGTTCACTTAGATAGTAGTACTAATATTACAGTTTCTTTAAAAGGGCAGATATATAATGACCTCATTGTCTCTGGTAATAAATATATCAAAACTAAGTATACTGATTGGGTAACATTTCCTACTTATACTTATAATGAACAATTAAGTGGCGACTCGTCTAACAATAACCAAACTCAAACTACGCAAGCAACGACATCTGATCAGAATGATCAAGACAGTACTGACTAGTAATTATTTAGGTTAACCATTATTCTAAATGGAATTATAATTTATCAAATAAATGAATAAAAGGGTTCTGTTATCAGCATTTAAAGTTGAGAACAGAACCTTTTCTGTATCATTATTATTAGAAAAATTTCCACATGTAGTTATAAAAAATAGAAAATGGTAATTTAAAAAAGTTGGTTTATTTAAATTTATATTGTTAATATTATAAATAACAGGACTTTAAAAGTGAGGTAATCAACATGGATTTAATTAAGTTGAAAGGTGAACAGTGTAACGTTCTTTATTTAGATCGGTTTTCTAATCAAATCATATTAGGACTTGCTGGAAGTGGAAAATCACTTGAAGCAGTATATCGAACTGCTTGGATTTCAATGAGTACTGATAATAATGATAAGATTGCAATTTTGAGTTATAACAAAAGTGTCTGTACTGATTTAGGGGAAAAAATTAAACGAATCAGTAACAAGGACAACATTATTGTTAGTAGAATCTATAGTTATTGTCAACAAATGATTTCTAAGTATCCAGCCAAACCAGGGACCAAACTAGATGCTTTGTTAAAACAAAAACAGTTTCATAAGAACGCTCAAAATTTATATACAGCTTTAGATACCAAAAACTTTAAAAAACAACTTCATGAAATTATTGCTAACTATGATGATACTAAAACGATTAAACAAAAGAACGAAGATTTCATTGGAAAAGAACTCATCTGGATGTTAGATAATGAGATTCCAAACGATGATGTTAACGTCTATTTATCAGCCTCACGAATTGGAAGAGGAAATGAAAACTTGTCTCCAGATCAACGACTCGGGATGTATGATATCTATCAACAAATGTATCAAAAATTATTTGATGATGATAGATTATTCTTTTTCCAAAATATTTACAGTTATATCCCCGATTTGGATATTCCGGAAGAAGATAAGCTCAAATACATTGTTGTGGATGAAGTTCAAGATTTATCTAAAGCGATGTTCACCGCACTAAGATATTTGAAAAAACAAGATGGTTTTTGGAACGTCTTCGGTGATGAGAACCAAAACATTTTCGGACAAAGGGTTTCTTGGCGGAATGTTTTAGGAATAACCGTTTCTAAAATCATGCGATTGAACGTTAACTATCGAAATAGTCCGCAAATCAATCAATTTACCCAAAACATCTTACAACATATCTACAGTCTTGAAAATTCAAAGGCACCGATTATGCCAGTATCTGGGGTCGTCGAGGATCAAAATACACAAGTTCCCTCAATTATTAACGTAAATAATCTATCATCTTCATTTATGGATGAAGCTAAAAGACTTAGTGATCACCAAGCACTTTTAGTAATCACGATGAACAATGAATCTTATCGTCAATTGAAGGAACAATTTAAAAATAGTGATATTGAACTCTACGATAATCTAAAAGATTATCAAAATAGTAATGCTCCACAAAAAGTATTAATGCAATCAATTAACCAGGTAAAGGGATTAGAGTTCGACAATGTAATCGTTTATACCCTGGATGCTTATAACCCACTTAGTGACCGAATTGATATTTGTAATGAAAATGACCAAACGATCAACTTGTCGAAAATGGATGAGGACGATCAAATAATTCTAGCAAAAAGAATCTATGTAGCTGCTAGTCGAGCTAAAAAGAAATTAGTAATGTATTATCAAAATGAAATTCCAAGTTTCTTAGTTGGAAAGGAGCAACTTGTTAACTATGTTAAATAGTCAGTATGAACAATTCGCATATCAAAGAGGAATCAATCATTTAGTCCACTTCACTAAATCAAGTTGTTTACCATATATTTTTGGAAATAACTCTGAAACGAACGGAATTCTAAGTAGTGACTTAGTTGAAAATGAGTTTGGCAATCAACACGTTTACGATAAAAAACGGTTTGATAATCATCGAAATTATGTTTGTTGCAGTGTTTCCCGAATCAATAATCCTTACTACAGACGTCGGAAGCGCCAACAAGAAATTCGCGGAGACATTTTCTTGCAATGGGCAGTCGTTCTAATTGCACCGCAAATAATTGATGATACGACTAGATTTTGTCAATGTAATGCTGCTACTAAGGGTGGTAGTTTGATCAAGGGTTCTATTGATGGTTTTAAAAAGATGTTTGATGATTCCATTCTGCGTAAATATAGGGGACAATATACTGATAAATTAAGAAAACCAAACACTCCCCTTAACTTCACAACTGATGTTCAAGCTGAAGTGCTGGTTAAGAATAAAGTTAATAAGGATATGATCATGGGAGTGGCTTTTCCACCTGCTTCTGCAGAAGTTGAAAAAGAACGCTTAAAGTTTTGGTCGACCGGTATCAGAGTATACGATTGGAACGATGTTTTTTCTGAGGAGGAATATTAATTCAATGGCGAACCGAGATGTTTACTACATTGATGATGGTGATAATGCTAAAAAGATGAATATCGATTTTAAATGGTATTCTGGCTTTGCTAAAGTCCAGAAGCAACGGTCCATTGATAGTTTGCATGAGGCATTTGAGAATCAATTTCCAAACAAAAAGATTATTGAAATATCTTCTGCATCTAAAAACAATGTTGGAGTCAAGGCAAGTGCTTTTAATTTAAAATTAAAAACCCATCATGGTGTATATACCGTTGAACAACTTTTCCAATCAGGAAAGGTGTATCAAGACAAAGGCTCAATGGAAGAATGTTTAAGATTACCTTCCAATGAAGCCAGAAGGCTTTCTCATTCTGTGAATCGAAACGATAAATTGATTGGCTTTAGATTATTTGGCACTGATTTTCCTCTGGAACCGAAAACATTTTTTTATGATTGGATTTATATGAATGCAATTGCTCAAGACGAGAAGTTAGCAAAAGAACTATTTGAATTCGATGCATTTACAGATATTAACGTGAAACCGAATTACACAATTAACTCCCAAGCAAAGACATGTTCGCTCTTGGTATCATACTTAAGAAAACATGATTGGAAAGCTTTTAAAACAATTGTTAAACAAGACCATTTTACAGAATTTAAAAAAGTATTTTATGGTTTTGGTAATGAAAAAGATGAACAATTAACGTTATTTAATGATAAATAAATTAAAAATAGACGAATTAATTTTCAGAATCTAACTGAAAATCATTCGTCTATTTTTATCTAATTAATAAACCATTATTGCAGAAAACGCTTTAATGGTAGCTTATATCAATGTTTTCTTTTTCGCACTTTTATCTTTACCAATAACGATAATGGTAAAAAAATAAGCAGGCGTTGCTATAATTAAAATTGTTAATTCGATAGGGGGAGTTAATTGAGATTTGATTTCTAAGAGCTAGTGCATTTGGTAATGATAATTCACTATGAACTTGTTTTTGATAAGGAGGGATTATATTATGAACGAAAAAAATGACAAAGAGCAGTATGACAAATATGCTAATAAGAAAACATTTCAGGTAATCATTATTCCGCAGTTAATATGTATTGGAGCATTCCTACTTGGCTTTAATACCCTCCTGCAAATGATATTTTCATTGTGGACGGTTTCTGGTCTTGGCGTCTACTTTAAATATAGATACTTCTACAAAGATAAAGAATAGTTAATTAACTAGCAAAGGAGATCCTAATATGGGAATGAACGATAACGAAACATTCAGAATTATGATGAGCATCTTAAATGATCGCAGAGGATTATTGAACAAAGAATACGACTTCGAAAATTACATCATCGGTCAATTCGTTAATGAACAAAAACAAACTAATCCAAATAATAATCATTCTGACACTAACAAAAATAACAGGTCGAATGAAAAAGTGATTGGATTTAGATAAAAAATTGCTTGTAGAAAAATTAAAAGGAGAGATTAACTATGGGAATGAACGATAACGAAACATTCAGAATTATGATGAATATCTTAAATGATCGCAGAAGATTAGTGGACGCTGAGCTTGATTTCGAGAACTATATTATTAGTCAGTTCGTGAATCAGGATGAACAAACTGATGATAGTCCTAAGCCAAAAAAATAAATATTAACGTTGGGGATTTTATTTTTCTATTCGCGTAGTAATACAAAATTAGAAAGTAAATTAAAAAATAAGGAGTGTCGATTGATCATGGACAATAATGACTTAATGATTTCAAAAATAGCAGTACAACTAAAAAATTATACGATTCTAGGTTTTAACTATATTGAATCTACAAAAGTTTCAACTAATACCTATGTAATAACTTTATGGAAGTAAAGAAATAATGGATAAATTTTGGTAGTTTCTTATTTATGGATTAAAATTGAATAAAGTTTTAAATATGATTATTTATAAATTATTTAAAGTAATAGGTTATCGTAATAAAAATAAATGTTTGAAGTGAAGAGACTCACGTCACATTCCATTTTTTATATCAATAAATATCATAAAAATTAAATCTTTTCTTTATTAAATTTTAATTTTAATGTATTATAAAATACATCAAGATTAAAGGGGGAAGATAGATTATGAAGAAAATTTTATTAGCGATTTTAACAGTATCTGCTTTATTTACTGGAACAGCATTGTTAAGTAACGATGCTAATGCACAAAGCATTAACCAAAGTAATTTATCATACAAGTTGGCGAATGCTCATCATGCAACGGTAACTAAGAAGGTCGTAGCTTATGAATTAAAAAAAGTTCCGAGCTCAAAAGCAGCCACTAAGAAAGCAATTGCAAAGAAAGTTCTTAAACCTGGAACTAAGATTCAAGCTTCTGTTACATCATCTAAGTTTGGTTATACTGGATACAGAACTTGGTCTGTTCAAGGTAAAAACTTAAAAACAACGGGTTACGCTAGCTATTACATCTTTGAACAAGATACGAACTGGCTTAAGTTGGGCAAGAGTTTAATGTAATTTGAATCCATAAAAAATCACACAATTATTTGTGTGATTTTTTTAATTTCATAATGAAAGATTATGAAAAAATTATTTCTATCATTAGTAGCACTTTGCAGTGTATTTTTATTAATGAATACTAATACTGCTAATGCTAAGTCAAAGCACAAGCAAGAAAGCGTTAAGTGGATCCAAGGGTTTCCACCAGAATTAGTTAATAAGTTATGGATCAGTTATTCCAAATTCAATTATAATGCTGATACAAAATACAGAGTACAAGGATTTATGGCAAATAACTTCTTTATTGCGCCTTTTGTTCACTAATATTATTTACAAGGACAACCAGAAGTAATTACCTTATGGGAAGCGTATATAAGCCTCACTATACTAAAAAAGCACCTACTTACATCTACATCGCCAACAAGTGAACTTTTAAGGATATGAAATTTAACCTTAAAAGGGAACCTTCTATAAAGTTCGCTTAGATAGTAGCACTCAAATTTCCGTTTCTGTTGAAGGGCAAGTTAGAATGGACTTAATTAACTCAGATAACAAACAGGTTAACACAACGTTTGATAAATGGGTGGCTTTACCTACTTATACTTATGATGAACAATTATCATATAAGGCTTTTCAAAATAACCAAAATACTCAAAACAATAATGCTGAATAGTTAATTAACAATATTAAACATCCAAAAAGCTTCCAGTTATAAAAACTGGGAGCTTTTTGATTTTAGTTAAAATTATTATGATCACTAATTATTAAGATTATAAATAAATGTTAATGCATTAATTTTGTAATCGCCATTTGAATTGGTCATAACAGCCTTAACATTTTTAATTTTAGCGTTTTGATTGTTACCAGAATCATCAGTAGCTTTGAATTTAATATTCATTTTAACGTTACGTTATCACCAGATGTAGATGTAACAGTAGTTTGAACGTTTTTAATATTAATTTCAATTCCATCAGTGTTTATTTGATATAACTGATTGAAAGTTGAGTTACTACCTCCACAAAAATTAAATTATATTTAAAGAACACGGTTTGACCTGAAAAAGTAATCACATGACTATCAAACTTAATTGAATAGTTGAAAGCATTCGCATCATTCTTAACAGAAACCTTGTATGACTTACCCTTCGTAATATGGTAATTTTAATATTAAAAGTATGTAAAGCTTTCTGATACTTGTAATGAGAACCAGCATTAACGCTAGAAGCTGAAATAGTGTAAGCCTTAACTTAACGATAGTACTACTAAAACTTACTGAAGCAGGAATTGCCAATGATGCAACAGCAAGGGGCAGTAAAAATCCTTTTCTTCATAATTTAAAACTTCTTCCTATATAGAATAAGAATAATTTAATTATAGTTGATGAGGGGGGCTTTGTAGCAAAGCTTTTTGAGAAGTAACGATTATTTTTGATTATATTTTGTTTAAAATTAAATAATAATTAAAGGCATAAAATGATGTCTTTTGCCTTAGTTTAAGAAATAATGTAAAATTACACATACAATTAAAAAATAATAGGAGATTGACATGAAATATTTAACAGATACAATAAAGCAAAAAATTGTTAATGGAATATTAGACGGCGAGAAAAAATATATTGAAGAAAGAGTTCGGGCTCAAAAAGAATTTAAGATTAGTGGAGCATATGCTTGGGTTAGAGGAAATGTAATTGATTCGTTAGTTTTTGATGCATTGAAAGATGAAGACTCTGGAGTTAGATTAAATGTTGCTAAAGCTGGGTATAGTTGGGATTATCTTCAATTAAAAATAAATGATGAAACATTGATAATTATTAAAAACGTTATGTCAATGGATAGAATTTCTGGCAATATTAAAAAAATATCTAAAGATAACTATTTAAATAAGTTTGCTGAAATAAATGATGATTATTTTAAGAATAATAGTAAAAAATTATTCCATCAAACAGAACTTGCATTAGAAGAAATTAAAGAACCAATTGATTCTGTTGAAAATATAAGTAAGTTGAAGACTTTTTATATTGTTACTTATGAACTAGATGAAAATGGTATGGTATCAGCTATTAAATTAACAATGCCAAGGAAGAATGATCTTATGTTAGAAGAGATTGAAGATTTATCAAAACTAATGGATAATCATATTATTGAATACAATGATGAAGAATTGAAAATGGCTAATAAAGAGACGCCTGCTATTCCTGAAGGCCAATTTAGTACTGTTAAATACACAGTTAAAAATAATGAAGAAAATAAAACAAATAACTAGATAATTTTGAAAGGAAGATTTTTCATGAGTTTCTATGGGGAAAACTTAATGAAAATAAGAGAATTACATTGTCTTTCTAGAAAACAATTGGCAGAAAAACTAAATATTTCTGAGCAATCTGTATGGAAGTATGAAAAAGAAAATGTTTTACCTAAAATTGAAATTTTAAACAGCATAAAAAATATGTTTAATGTTAATGTTAAGTACTTTTTGAAGAAGAATGATGTTTTAAATGATATTATTACTTCTGATCATATAGCATATCGATCAAAAGAACATAAATCTGTTAAGAAGAGTAAGTATGAATTACAGTATTTAAACTTTGTTGATTCATTTATTAGGTATTTTGAAATGGATTTAAATGTTCCGGAAGATAAAACTATCGAATTAAGAAAGAATATCTTAAAGTATACCTTTAATGGATTAACTAGTGATTCCATAAAGAAAATAGCAGATTATACTAGAAAATATTTTAATTTGAAGAATAACAATAACCTGATGAGTGTTTTAGAAAACAGCGGAATATATATTTTAGATAAGAGTTATCTTGGAGATAAAGTTGATGCATACAGTAGTATCGATAAAGAAGGTAGATGTTTTATTGTCTTAGGGACTGGAAAGACGACTGCTGTGCGATTAAACTTTGATCTAGCACATGAACTTGGTCATTTACTATTACATCAACACATTGATATGAGTGAATTAGATAAAAACGAATATAAAGAAATAGAGAAAGAAGCTAATGATTTTGCTGCTTACTTTCTATTACCATTGGATGTTTTTAAAAAGGATTTTATGTATATTAATAGGAAGTCAAACCCTCTATCTTATGTTGATTTGAAGAATAAGTATAAAGTTTCAATTGCAGCGATGGAATACTTTGCATACAAACAAGGATTAATTAATTATCAAGAAAATCGTTATTTCTGGGGTAAAATGCATAAAATGGATATTATTAACGTCGAACCATTAGATGATAAAATCGTTCCAACATTACCCGGTAGAGTTAGATCTATGTTTGATGCGATATTTAAAAATAAATTAGTTAGTATTGATTCTTTAGGAGATGTCTTATTTATAAGCACAGATTTCATAATTCATTTATTTAATTTAGATAGTAATTATTTTGATCAATTTAGAGAAGACTATTTTAAAGGATACCAGTTAAAAAGTAATAAAGTTATTAAATTGAAATAAAACCTTTAAAAGATACAGTTAAATTATCAAGTTATGATAATGAATATATATTAACTATGTAATAAATTAATGATATTATCTCACATATAAATAGATAGACGATTGATGGCGTGCCGTTTCTTAACAGTGCGGCACATAGGAATAACCCTTTGATTCCACTATGGATGATCAGTTTTTTTCTAATTTACTATATTATTTTTTGTTTAAAACCAAACGTAGTAAGTATTATTAAATTTAGAAAATAGAAAATAGGATGTTAACAACAAATATGAAGTGCAATGAAAAAGTTAGACATTTTATAAAAGTTAATATTTAGTTTAGACCCAAGGTCTGATTTCGATATTCAATCGGAGTTAGGCCTTTTCTTGTTAATGATATTCTTTCATTGTTGAACCAGTAAACGTATTTCTTGATATATCTTTTTAATTCTTTAATGTCTTTAATCTCTAAATGATTTAAAAACTCATGTTTTAATAGGTTGAACATACTTGTGCATTATCATGACAGTTACCTTTGCGAGACATGGATTGTCTAAAGCCAAGTTTAGAAAGGATGTTCCGATATTGTCCAATCTGATATTGAAAACCTTGATTTGAATGAATAATTGGATGAATTCCGTTCGGAATTCTATTTTTAAAACTTTAAAAGTATCATGAATAAAGCATTATAGTGCCAAGAAGAAAGCTAAAATTGCTAAGTTGATGAAGAAAATCAAGAAAGAAAAGAAACAATACAAGAAAGCCAAGAACAAAAAAGTTCGTCATCTTCTAAACAAGAAGATTATCAAAGATGTTAAAAAAGTTGATAAGTTGATGGATTAAGAAATTTTAAAAAGCGGATATCGATCTCACTTTAAATGGGGTTGATATCCGCTTTTTATTTCGATTAATAATCATTTTAATATAAAGAAATGATATAATTAAGTTTATATTAAGATTAAAGGGAGATATTTATGAAGAAGAAAACCGTTGTGTTATTAAGTTCCACCCTACTTTTAGGGCTTGGAATGGTGATTACGGATACTGGATATACACAAACAGTAGATGCAGATTCTAGTTCTTTAGTCCAACCAGCAAAACTCATACCATCAAAGAACAAGCCTAGTAAAAAGACATCTAATAAAAAGGGCAAAAAGCACACTAAGCATAGTAAAAAGAAACTAAATAAAAAGACAAAGAAACAAACCAAAAAGCAAAAAAAACAGCAGGTTCCTAATGCTCAAACAAGTTCCGATCAAATGTACAATGTTAATGATAGTTTAGATCATAGTATGTTCAATAATTCTAATCTATCAATGAATGGTCAAATTAATGACAGTACATTTAACCCTAATCCATATATTGATAACTATAAAGTGGGACAATATGTTGCATACCATAAATCTAATACTGGAGCAGTTTTAAGTTCATTCCCTACTTCTGAAACTGATATTTCTTCTAATATTAGTGTTAGTAGCAGTGATTTAGGAGGTAATCATAAGATTATTGATGAAAGAATAGCTAGTTGGGGAATTAAGTACTACCTCATCCAATTTAATAATAACGTTCAAGGTTGGGTTACCGGAAGTGATATATCGCCAAACATTCAACAAATGCAATCAAATAATAAAGTATTGCAAGAAATGTCCAGTTCATATAACGATCTAGATAAAGTAAATCAATTTGCCTTTCATTATGTAAATTACATTCGAATTCAACATGGCCTAGCTCCACTTCAATGGAATGACACGTTATCAAATATTGCTCAAAAACGAACCGTTGAATTACAATCTGGGATAAGTCACTTTAACAGTCAAGGAGAAACAGCTTCTGAAAAGGCTAATGAATTAGGATATAGCTATACCCATTTTGCGGAGAATGCCGGTGGTGGATACAACTTTAAAAACATTTATGCTACTGCAATAGATACGATCAATGCATATGTTTATCAAGATGGTCTATCAGAAAACTGGGGTCATCGAGATAACATTCTATATCCTGATGCTAAATATGTTGGAATCAGTATCTTACCAACTACCAATGGTTTTCCAAATAAGTTTACTCAAGCAATGTTGTTTTCTAATTAATGCTAGTTATTATTTAATAAAATAAGAATAAATCTATTATTAGTGAGCGGAATGTAATTAATATTGGTATATTAGTTATCATTCCGATTTTAGTTAATAGTATTTTTTGGGGGGAGTATACCCCTCTAGTTATACATTAAAGATTAATTCAATTAAAAGGGAAAAGCTATGTATATAAAAACAATAGAACTAAAAAATTTTAAGTCATTTTGCGATGATAAACCAACTAAAATAGAGTTTAAAAAGGGTATTAATTATTTTGTTGGTAATAACAATGTTGGTAAAACAACTATTTTTCAAGCCATAGATTTTGTCATTAATAAAAAGAATAAAAATGAAGTTATATCTAAGGGACATGAAAAACAAGAAGTATCAGTTACTTTAGAGATTGCAGATGTTAATGATTTTGAAGATCAGAATCTAAAAAGATATAATTCATATATGGAAAACGGAATTATGACTATTAAAAGATCATCAAAAGAAGAAACGATAAAACAAAATAAAAAAACAGTTAAATTAGATATTAAGAAAATTAGAATTAAAAATTATAAAGAAAATCAATTTGAAAATCCGACTGGAATACCCAATGCAATAACCCGTTTGATAAGTCCACAAATAGTTTATGCTGATACTCATAATGAAGATTATCAAGATTTTGGAACTACTAAAATAATGGGTCAATTAATTCAAAGTAAAACTAAAGAATTTCAAAATAGTGAAGAATTTCAAAATTTTGTCAAAAGTTATAATGAAACATTTGGTGATGAAGGTATTGGTAAAGAACTAGTTACATTACAAAATAAAATAGCAAAAATTGTAACTGAACAGTTTGGAAAATCAAAAGTTAATTTTAATTTTACAAGACCATCAGTCAATGATTTACTAAAAAAGGGTACAATTGAAGTAAGTGAAAATGGAAATACAACATTATTGTCTGAAAAAGGAAATGGATTACAGAGATCTGTAGCATTATCGTTAATACAGATAATGGCTGAAATAAAAGATAATACTTTTAATAATCAATATTTAATCGATGAACCAGAAATATATCTACACCCAAAGGCGCAAGACAGACTTATAAATTCATTGAAGAGATTGTCTACAAATGGAAATCAAATATTTATAACAACGCATTCTCCATACATCATTAGACATTATGATGAAGAAAATGACGCTATTTTTATATTATCTTATGTAAATGGAATTAAGAACATTAAAACAATCGATAATTTGTTATTTAAGAGATCGCCTTCTGTCTCAGAAATAACTTATGAAGCTTTTTCAGTTCCAACGATGGATTTACATCAATTGCTTTTTTCTAAAGTGTATTTAAAATGGTTTGAATTAAATAATGTTAAAAAGATACAAGATTTTGATACACAAGTTCGTGATTATATAGAAGAACAGCAATTAGATAAAGATAAGTATATGTTCCGATTCATTGAAAGATTTAAAACTGGATGGGGTAAAATAGGTATGCATACAATTCCGTATATCATTAGAAACGAATTAGATCATCCAGAAGTAATGGACACTAACGAGTATTTCAACAATAAACCTTACACCGAACAACAACTAAATGATTCAATAAATTTACTAAAAATGATTTATCTCCATTTAGGAATAAAAAGTTAATAATCACTTTTTATTAATGACAAAGTGTCGTCATTACAATCAACTTTAAGCTTATTCTTGAATTTTTTGCTCAATAGTGTATTATGTAATTGTATATTTTAATACCATATCCACGGCATTTTACATTGTCATATTAAGGGCAAATGAGGATTAAGATTCTTGTTACTTTCTATTAATAAAGTAATAGAATTGAAATAAAATAATCCTTGTTTTTATGGCAATATGTTGGTGATTTGTGTTAAGATATTTGTATATCATAGATTAAAGGGAGAGAATATACTATGAAAAAAACTTTATTATATGTTGCTGCCGTTTCAGCTTTAACTGCCGGCGGTTACGTTGCAGTTAACGCTGCAAATACTAATGCTACTACTACTGTTGTTGCTCATGCTGATTCTGATTTTAATTTTGCAAACGTTGTTGCTCATGCTAGTGCAACTGTTTCAAATGCTTCTTCAGCTTCAGCTTCAGCTGAATCTGCATCTAAGGCTATTTCATCAGCCTCAGATGCTGTAGCTGCTGCATTTAATGCAAATACTAGTGATGCTAGCTACTTGCAAAAATCTACTGCTGCTAAGCAAAAGTATGACTCATTAGCTGCTTCTGCTAAAGCTGTAAGTAGTGAAGCTAAATCAGCAGATGATGCTGCAAATGCTGCTTCAAATGCTCTTACATCAGCAACTGCACCTGCAAGTGCACTTACTTCTGTAGCATCAAGTGCTGATGCTGCTTTAACTTCAGCTAAAGCTGAATTAACTGCTTCTGAAGCTGTTTACAATGCAAATCCTACTACTGCTAACTCAGCAGCAGTTGATGCAGCTAAGGCAAAAGTTGATCTTGCTCAATCCGCTGATGACAGTGCTAACAACGCAATGAGTGCTGGTGTTTCATCATTAAACAGTGTTGATGCTGTTGTTAGTCATGTTAAGAGTGAACTTGCATCAAATGAAGCTTCTGCTTCTAATGCTTACAACACTTTACCAGCATACGTTGCTAATGATAGTGCTGTAAAGAGTGCTACTTCTGCTACTACAAGTACTACTTCTAGTGCAAACACTACTCCATCCAGTTCAGCTACTCCTTCAAAGAAGACTACTAGTTCTTCTGCTGTAAAGAAGGCTGAAAAGGCTGTTAAGACTGCTAAGAAGGCCGTAGCTAAGGCTAAGAAGGCTGTTAAGAAGGCTAAGACTTCTAAGGCTAAGAAGGCTGCTAAGAAGACTCTTAAGAAAGACAACGCTAAGTTAAGCAAGGCTAACAAGGCTTTAAAGGCTGCTAAGGCTGCTGCTTAATTTAATCGTTATTAATCTTAACTGATTAGATTAGTGTCTTAATAAAAAAGATCTGACGTTTGTCAGGTCTTTTTTTGTACATATGTTTAAAATAAAAAGCCAAACTATTAGACTAGTTTGACTTGAAATAATTAATCATTGTAATTAATGGTATCGTTAGTTGCAACCCAGCTTGCACTTGGGAACGTTGCTTTTTTAAATTGACCGTAGTAACGCGAACCAACTTGAACGGAAGTGTTCCATTCTTTAAGTGTATTCTTACCTTGCATCTTGATCATGAAGTGATCGGGATACTTTTGGTGATTCAACGTGTTTCCAGAACGGAAGAAATATTTATTCTTACCTGCTTTACGGTATTGAACCTTACTATCGTTATTTTGCATTACTGGTTGTGCGAAGACCTTATCATGGCCATAAATGAATTTAATTGGGACAACTCCGTTCCCGGTGGTGTTACTACCATCTAGCCCCATTTGTTGATTATAGACACTAAAAGTTCCGGTAATACTTTGGCTGGCGGTTAACCATTGACCGTGAATTGCGGCCGGGGTTCCATTATGCCAAGTTGTGTGATGATGTTTCTTAGCAGCATTTGCATTTGTACTAAATAATGGTGTTACTAATAGAGCTGTCATAACAGCTGTGACGATTGTTGATTTCTTCAATATCTTCATCTCCCTAATGTCGATAGTTTAAAATTAGCACGATTTTATCTAATATACAAATTTAAATTTTTAAGACCTTAAGAAAAATTTTAAAAATTATGATATACTTTTCAAGTGAAGATTCGATTAAGAAGTATTGGAGACATAGTATGCGAAGCCCTTTTGAAAGCCTTAAAAGTGATCGACGAAAGTGGAAATGTTTTTTATTTTTCAGTTTCTTTATTCTTTCTTTTTTATATTGTTCCATCTTTATTTTTAATCATGTTATAGTTGGCTCTCCTGATCTATTCTTTCATGTTCAAAGAGTAGCAGGATTGATCGATGCATTTAGATCTGATCATTTTATTCCATCCTTTAATTTTTTTACGATGAATCAAAATGGTAGTGCAGTTTTCACCCTATATCCATATGGAACTTTAATTCCAATTGTGTTATTCTTTTTAATTTTTCCAGTGGGGATTAATACCTTTTATTTCTGTTTTATTCTAATAATGTTTGTAGGAATGTTGATTGCTTATTATTCTTGCTATGCATATACTCAAAAAATTAGTACTAGTTACATATTTGCTATTTTATATACTTCTTCCAATACGATTATTAACTCTATTTTTGGGTCAGGAGAACTAGGGGCTTTTTTATCGATTCTATTTTTACCCGTTGTAATTTTTGGCTTCATGAAATTTCTGCGAAATGCTTCTTGGCGTCAGCTGGCTTGGGGAATGATTCTATTAATTTTTACTCATTTATTAAGTACAATTATTATTGGATTGCTCCTTCTTATTTGGAGCATTTTAAATTATAAAATTATTTTGAAAGCAAATCACAAAATTAATTTATTAAAAGCAATTGGAATTACGGTTCTTGTTACTGGGATTTTTACATTTCCTGCAATTGATTTTTTACGGACTAATATAATAAATAAACCGTTCCAATTTCCATTATATGGAAATAATATTTTTGATATATTAGCTAGTCCATTTACTAATAGTGAAACGACGATTCTTTTTGGTTTTGGTTCTATTTTGGGATTATTCGTAATTGCGTTCATGTTGATTAAAAAAATGAATATCTCTAAAATGGATAAACAAGTATTTTACTTAGCCTTGGGGGTTGTGATCGTTTCAACTAATATGCTATTTTCATGGCTTACGATTACTAATCCTAAAATTCGATTGGTTCAGTTTTCATATCGAATTGATATAATTCCAGAAATTTTATTAACTTATCTAATGGCGCGCTTTTTATCAGTATATTGTAACTATTATTCATTTAAAAAGATTAAGTATTTATCAAAATATAGTCAGGCGACCCTAAGATATAGCACAATTATTTTAATATGTCTTATCTCATTAATATTACAGTTTAAAGCTCAAATCTATTATGTAAATGTGGCTAAATCTTACCATACTTTAACTTCTAACTATATAAAGGGAAACACTGGGGATTTTGTTAATGAACGCTATAAAAAATTTAATTTGGAAAATGCGTATCGAATTGATAATAGTGATCAATTTAAGTATTTAGTAGATTCGCCGTTTTCTCTTCAACAAACTCCTGATTATTATTTGAAGAGTACTTATCCGTATAATGAAATCTTAACTCATCATCAAGCATTATATAATGTAAAAAAACGAATCAATATAAAATTATTAGGCAATGGTCAGTATTACTTCCATTATAGTGGAAAACGAACGATTCAAGAACTTGATTTACCAGTTATTGTTTATAAGGGATTTCAATATACGGATTTGGTCAATGGGGTTCCTAAACCGATCAATGTTAATAATGCTGGTTTGATGTCGTTTTATAATGTTAAACCAGGAACTTATACTGTTAAGATTAATGCGGAACATAATTCAACTTATAAAATTGGCTTTTTATTAACTTTAATTGGGATTATATTAGTGATATTAGATATCTTTAATTATCGAAGCCAAATTAAAGAAAAAAGGAGATTAAGATGATGAAAAAATTGAATAATATTGAAATTAGTTATAATTTCTTTATAGTTATTTTATTTTTGATAATCTCTTTTTTTTGTTGCTGTTTTCTGCTCCTTAGTCATACGATTGATGGAACATCAGATTTACCCTTTCATGCGGAAAGAATTAAGGAATTGATTTCTTCAATGAAGTACGGTAATTTTTTGCCCCAGTTCAATATGAATGCAATGGGACAAAACGGAGGAGCATCGTTAATCATGTATCCAGCGGTTACCTTGATTCCATTTGCAATTCTTTTATCAATATTTCATTTTAGTATTGGAATGTTTTATTTTTTGTTTTTTATCGTAACTTTGATTGGACTTTTAATTTCTTATTATAGTTGTAATAACTACACTCAAAATAATAAGATTAGTTTTATGTTTGCATTATTATATAATACATCTAGTTTGTACATGAACTATTGGTTCAATAATGGGGACGTGGGGGTAATTTTATGTATTACTTTCCTGCCATTGGTGTTTTTTGGTTATCTGCATTTTATAAACGATTATCATTGGAGAGAGTTAACGATTGGATATTCTCTAATGATTGGATCGCATGTGTTGAGTCCGATTATTGTTGGAATCTTTTTAGGACTACTATCTCTTTTTTTCTTTTATAAATTCAATAATCGGTTTATTTTTATCAATGGTTTTAAATTTATTGGGATTACTTTGTCCCTAACAGCATTTATTTGGCTACCTGCTTATCGATTATTACATTTTAATCCGAATATTACAGAGGCGTTCAGTTATGGCCAAATGAATGGAACTGACTTTCTTACTACTACTATTAATGGATTAAAAGATTCAATAAATTTCAATCCAGATTTTACGCCTAGTTTCTTTGCAGTTCTGGCATTGTACTTAGTTCCATTTTTCTTCTTTAAAAAAATGAATCGTGATTTAAAAACCCTTTTGGTCGCAATGATTTCATTTTATATTTTGACCACTAATTTAATTCCGTGGAATAGTTTATCTACATCTAAGATCTCTGTAATTCAATTTCCATGGAGACTTGATTTCTTTCCCCAGTTAGGGTTAATTTATTTATTTGCTTATTGTATTAATAATGAATTATGGTTTAAAAATAAATCTATTTTTAGAAAAATTAAATTATCGGTTTTTATTTTAGCTTTTTTTCTTCAAGGATATACACAATATGAAGTTATAAAAATGCAAGACCAAGAACCAATTTTGAATCATCCTTTAGTTAAAAATGGCCAAAATGATTTTCATTTAAAAAACGGATTAATTGCTTATCGGATTACCAATAACAACCAAATTAATAATTTTGTTAAAAGTAATAATTGTTTCTTTGATTATTATCCTAGTACTGTTGGAAATGATAATGCATTGATGTCTAATGATAAAGGGAAATATGTTTATAAAAATAAGATTCGTTTGATCCAATTTCATCCACAAGGAAATGGGGTATTCAGTTTCTATAATAAAGAGAAGCTAATTAAAAAATTACAAATACCATTTATTATTTATAACAACTATGATTATCAAGTAACGATGGATGGCACTGCAATTAATTTTGTTAAACAAAAGAATCAAATTATGGGAATTCGCAATGTTAGACATGGTAAGCATACGATTAAAATAATTGTAGTTAAAGATGGCTTAACAAAAATTAGTTACATTATTTCAATAATCGGTTTAATGTTTCTTTTGGGAACTTTGTTTTATAAATTCAAAACTCGTCAATAGTTTTTATGTTAATTAAAGGAGTCCTGGTATTGAATTGGAAAAAGAATCTTACTTCAACACAAGCACAACACATCTATATATTTTTTATTATTAGTGCGTTGTTCTTAAGTGTTACTAGTTATACCTCACCATTTTATTATTTTGATTATTCACCAGATAACAATGCTTTCTTTACGGTTGGGAAGGCAATGATGCATGGCATCATCCCTTATAAGGATGTTTTTGAACAAAAGGGTCCTTATGTTTATTTTGTGCATGGGATTGCTTCACTGATTGCGGGACATTCGTTAATTGGGATGTTTCCATTTGAAGTATTGAGCTTAACATTAACGATTTGGTTTACATATAAAATTTGTCATTTATTTGTGGTTGATGAATATGCAATGATCGTTGCAATCTTCTCGCCTGTTCTCTATTTAATGCACCCATACTTTAACTATGGGGATACAACTGAATCGTTGTTGTATCCATTTACTGTTTATTTGATCTATTTAGTAATTAGAGATGAACGGATCAGTATTGAATTGGGAAGAACTTTTAAGCGATTTGAATTTGAAAAGAAACAGTGGTTCTTGCTGGGGTTGATGGTTGCAATTATCTTCTTTAGTAAGTATACCCAATTGGGATCGTTCATTATCTTTTATTTATTCGTTGCTGCTTACTTCATTAAGAATAAGCGGATTAACGATATGATAACGATGATTACCTATAGCGGTATCGGATTCTTATCTGGAATTTTACCCTGGATGATATATTTCTTAGCAACCAATTCTTTAAATGCATTCGCCAACGTTTATTTCTATGAAAACATTGAGGTTTATGGGAATACGCATAATTCTTTCTTATCCAATACGATGCAAGCCGTAAGTGTTTATAGTAGTTTTGCGAATGGAAATAACTTACTATTCTTGTTAGCGGTTGTGGGGATTATCTACGTTTTAAGTTCTCATATCATTTTTGAAAGCGTCTTTTCGAAGGTCATTTTTGGTTTGATGATGTTTGGAAACATCGTTTTTGGAATTTATGGATATAGTAATAGTCAAGCCTATTCATATTATGAGCTTGCCTTTATGCCTTATTTATTTATTCCGGTAATTGCCTTGATGGTTTATACGTATAAGAAGCATTGGAGGACGGAACAATTCTATAGTTATAATTGGTCGTTAATATTAGCAATTGGGGTTAGTTTTATCTTTGTATTAAGTTTTAACAATAACTTTATGAGCTCAAGACTCTTTCCCAATAATGCTTCTGTTACTGATAAGGATACTAATGTGACTCAGCAACCAGCCCAAATTCGTTTTGGAAAAATTATTCGGGATACGACTGGTAGTAATACGACGCTATTGAATTATGGATCGATTGATATGGGATTCTATACCGCTTCTGGAGTATTGCCATCACAATACTATTTCCAAAACTACAATATTTCTCAGGATAAGTATCCAGTAATTTTAGATGCCCAAAGAAATGCGATTAAGAATCGCCAAGTTGAATGGTTGGTCTTAGATACTGCAACCGGGAGTACCATTAAAAATTGGAGTGGGGCGATTGGTAATAATGGTAAAATCAGTGGTGGTAATTTAAATACCGGAACCAGTAGTATTTATCAAATGATTCATGATAACTACCAAGTCGTTGCCAAGCATAATCAATCATTTGAAAATATGAACGTTACCTATTGGTTATTAAGAAGAAGAGTTCATCCGCAAAACTTTGCTTTGAAGTCTAAGATTGCTAAAGAAAAGGCTAAAAAAGCAAAGCAAAAAGAAAAGAATCTAAGCCAAAAGAAGACTAATGATAGCCCTGGTAACAATACTTTGGATAATGATGATCAAGATAATTAATTGCTCATTTATATTCTTGAAAAAAGATTAAAAAAATTATGATTCCTTTAAAAAAGTGGTATTATATAAATGTAGTAAATACTTAGAAAAGAGATTATCATTATGAAAAAAGTACTTATTTATTTATCAGTAATTGCCGCATTATTTATTGGTGGTACTGTATACGCTGCTACAGCTAGAACTTCTAATTTAACTACTAGTCAAACTGCTAGTGGAACTAGTAATAATAGTTCTAGTTCTTCTTCAAGTAACTCAAGTTCTACTTCTTCTACTTCATCAAGTAGTTCTTCTAGTAATGCTAGTTCTAAGGCTACTTCATATCCTAAGTTCGTTGCTAACGATGGTTCTTCATCGTCTACTAACAATTCTAGTGATTCTAGTTCTGATTACAATGAAGGTGGGACTAGTGATTCAAGCACTACTTCCAGCAAGTCATCTGTAAAGGCTGCTAAGAAGGCCGTTGCTAAATACAACAAGGAAGTTAAGAAGTATGCTAAAGAATTAAAGAGAGCTAAGGGTAAGAAAGCTAGAAAAGCTGCTAAGAAGGCTTTAAAGAAAGCTAAGAAAGAATTAAAGGCCGCTAAGAAGAATCTTAACAAGGTTCTTGATTAATTTATTTTAAAATTAAAAGACTTTGAGGAATTTTTCTTCAAAGTCTTTTTTGTTGTCTTTATTAGAAATAGCTAATTGTTCTAGAAACAACTCCTAAGAATCTTATATTATCTTTATTAAAATAATAACGATTTAAGGAATCGAATTTAAGGTCTTTTAATAACATTGGGGTATTATTTTTAATTGTTTTATTGTTATCTTTTTTATTTTTAACGTTGCTATCATCTTGTTTATTAACGATAACAGTATCGTTTATATTATGGGGATAATTAGATAAGAAGTATTTATATTTTTCATATGGATGTGGGTCATTAAATTTCCAGCATCTACGAATTAATATTTCTTTGTCGTTTTTAGAAACCGCAATCATGTTCCCATTGGAAAAGTTATTTTCAGGACTAACATAGACGATTGAATTTTTACGTATCATTGGTTCCATGTCATCATTTGTGTATTTAAATATATTATATGTTCTTGTCCCATTATTGAAGTGTTTCTCAGCATCTTTAAAAATAAAAGCTTGTCTTTTTTCTGGATCTCTTTCAGTAGTAGTAACTTTATAACGAAAAAAATCTTTTAGGGCTTTTTCCACAATTCCCAGATATTTAATTTTATCATTAATGAATTCAGGTTTATTATTTTTTATTTGTTTAATCATAATAGATTCAAAATCAGTTTGTGGATTGTCATAAGTTAAAACATATTCAGATGATTCTTCACATTTCTTAAGTCTTCCAACGATAATTTCATTTTCTTTTTTGATTGCTAATATTTTATTTGTTTTAATTTCACTCTTTGGATTAATGAATAAAAAAGAATTTTCATAAATGGTTGGATTCATGTTATTTTTTGAATATTCCCATATTTTGAAATTATTTTGTTCATCCTTAAGCTTTTCATTAATTTTGTTACTTTGTTCATCTAGCTTTTTTTGATAAAGGGTATTTGCGTTATAATTTGCTATCTTTTTTTGAAATTGTTTATTATTTATTTCCTTGACATTTTTATATTTAATGTCATCTTTGCTAACTTTCATGATTTTTGATAATTTTTCAAGATTTTTTTTACTTGGAATTTTTTTACCATCTAACCAATTGTTGATGGTAGTATATGATACATTTGTTTTTTCTTTAATATAACTTTTTTTTAGTCCTAGATTATTATATAGCTTTGTTAAATTTTTACCTGTTATTTTTGCAATTTCTTCATGATTTTTCATAATAATCCTCCTAATAAATCTTGTTATGTATTATAACACCATCTATTTTAAATAAATGATGACTAAAGTTTTTTAAATGATAAAATTATTAGTGATAGATGAAGAAGGGGATTAGGACATGAGTAATTACTATGGAAAAGTAAGATATTTGAATAATATGGGAAAAGACGAAATTGCGGATAAAATTTGGCAGGCAAAATATCCAAATAAGCCAATTGATAGAAATAATTATGATTATAAGTTTTTTACTAGAAATTCAATTCCAATAATTAATAAACTCTATGAAGCTGGTTTAGGTGATTTAGATGTTATTTTTGAATATCCAACTCCCTTCTATTCATTCATTAGAATGATGTTGGTTGGTTTTGATACAGATGGTAATTCTCAAGTGATGTTAATTGAGCGGATAAGACTATCTGATCGTGATGAAAATCGTGCATTTAAGACAATTGAGAATGGTAAGAAAATTATTATGAGTTATAAGGATGACCCAGAAGGGACTACCGAAAAAAGTCAAAAACTTAGACCAATGTACAATGCCTTCTATCGCTTAACTAAACAAAAAAATAAATTAAATAATAATACTGCTTTTAATGGTACTAGTAAAAAAGATGAGAATGTAAAAATAAGAGTATTATTATTAGCGCCATTTTTAAGAAATATTAATATTCTTTTAGGTAATTCAGATAGTAATTTATTTAAACAATCTGGTGATGATACAAATAAAGTGATTGGTAAGTATGATGAAAACGCTGTTAATTATCTTAAGGCGACTTTTAATAATCAAAATAATTCTAAGTTAACTAAAAAAATAGTGAATGGTGAATTTGTTGGAGAAAAAGAAAGTGTTAGTTTTAATGGATTACGTCAAGCCGTTAAGGGTAATGAAGCAAAGTCAGTATTAGATTTTAAAAAAGAAGTTTATAAATTTACTGATCAACGTTCGATTGAAGAAGATATTGAAAATCAGATTAGAGGGCAAATTCTGCAACCTCAAAAGAAATTAATCATTATTTCTGGTGCGGCAGGAACGGGAAAGACTTATTTAGGATTTCGTTCAATCTATTATTATCATAGTATTATGCAAGAATTTGGTCTTTCTAATGATAATCCGAATGATGCAATCTATTGCCTTGTTAAAAATAGAACTCTAGCTCGGGTAATTTCCGAAGATAACGATATGAGAATTAGATACGTTAATCAAGTTATAGAAAATAAGTCGATTAAACCTAAATTAATGGTGATTGATGAGGCTCATAGAATGGGTAATATTAATGATGATTTGGATAAATTGTTCAATAAAGGGATCAATACGATTATCTTACTTCAAGATGACTGGCAAGTTCTTAGACTTTCTGAAAAAGGGACTCTGAAGAATTTTGAAGAGTATGTTAAAAATCATTCCAATGTTAATTTAAAAAAATATAAATTAACAGAACAAATGCGTTGTGGAATTCGTAGTAATATTATCGATATCATTGATAACATGTTTAAAGATGATAAAGTATATGCTGATCCCTTTAAAGTTAATATTAAAATCTATGATGAATTAAAAAAATTAGATGAACAAATGAAAGACTATAAATCAAGACCAGAATTCTATAAACATCCGAACGTAAAGTGGTTGGCACCATGTTGTTGGCCATGGAATAGTAGTCAAAATGAAGATGATAAGGTAATTAATTTTAATAGTCTTGATTCGCATGATGATTTTCATTTTGAACATCCATGGCAACAATATGATACTGAAAAGCAATATCAATGGTTAAAAAATAAAGATAACACTAAGTATGTTGGAAGCGTTTATGCTATTCAAGGCCTCGGACTAGATTATGTCGGCCTAATTTGGTGGAATGATTTGAAGTGGGACTTAAGGGCTAATAAGTGGATTTATGATTTGACCAGAAGTAGAGATACTGTATTCTTGAATCTTATTAAGGATAAGTTTGGTAATGATATAGATAAGTTAAATGCTGAACAACATCCAGAGATATTACAATTATATTTTAATATTTACGCTGTTTTATTAACTAGAGCTACTGGACAAACTAATATTTGGTTTAGAGATGAAGACACTAGAGATAAAGTCAGAGAATATTTATCGCCCAAAGAATCATAAGATAAAAAGTGAACCAAAAAGCTCTAATCGCTAATTATGTTAGCTATTAGAGCTTTTTTATTATTATAACTAAAATTGATAAATCCTTTTTATTTCTATTTTTAATTTTTGAACCAGCGTATTGTAGTACTTGTCAATTGATGACAAAAGAAATCATTTGATAAAAATATTATTTAATCTGAAAGGGAGTAGTTTCTTATGACAAAAAATATAAAATTAAGTAAAAAGGTTCCTAATTCTTCTGTTATTATTTGTCCTGGTTTTAAAGCTAGTTTCAGAATGATTAATAAAGATTATGTTCAAACGTTATCTAAAGAATATGATGATCAATTGACTGACGTTTATAATCATTCGCTGGCTTTATATAATCAATTCGGAGAAGAATTTAAAAAAGACATCGTAGAAATTTACAATGTTGCTGGTAAACCTTCTAAGGATTTTTATATTCATGATATTAATCGGATGGCTGCTCAATATGGAAAATATGAGCCAGATGCTAATATCTGTTTATCAGCACTATACCTTTTGATGGTTAAACAATATGATAAATATCATAATGATTCTGGACAAAGTACAGGATATGGAGAAGATATGACTTTAATTGAACTATATCGACTTTTCAACGGATATTCAAAAGTTGAATATGCTGCTAAAGAATTAATAAACTCAAGAAATGAAGCACTAAAAAAAGAAGAATATTCATTACCATTTGAAAAATCACCATTAGATGATTGGAAAGAAAAAATGAAAGAGTACAATATTGATGCTCATAAATGGTTTAGCTTTAAAGATATTCAACCAGCATGATTTAGATTAATTGTGTTATAACTGATGATACAAGGTAAACCACATTGATTTATAAAAATTCGTTTCTGTTAATAAATAGCAGAAACGAATTTTTTGCTATCTAACCACATTTTTTAACTAAAATTTAAGCATTAATAAGCAAAAAGTTATATAATTAAATAGAAGTTTGAATCGTTAATTGTGAGGGATTTTAGATGAATAAGAAAACTAAAATGATTTATAAAATATATGAGTCTAATAAACAGACAAATAACTATACTAAAAAATTATTTACAACAGGTTTATTGACCATCGCTGCTGGGGTAACTGGTTTCTTTGGCTATGGCAGTCATGCCAGTGCCCACGCCGATGAAACTAATTCTTCATCAAATACAAGTACATCACTTGTCGATAATTGGTCTTCTGCAGCTAATGCTTCATCAGTAAGTAGTACGTCTGTTACTACTACATCTGCTGCCACAACGCCTAGTTCTAACTATAGCCAAGTTCATTCATCAACGGTTAGTGAAAGTGCTGTTACAAGTAGTTCAACTAGTGATAGTTCATCAACTCAAGCTCCTAAGGCTTCAACTGGGGTTTCTGCTGAAAATAGTTCCAGTCAAAATGACCAAAAATCAGTAAGTTCAGTAAGTAATGTAAATAGTGGACAGAATTCAAAAGAAGAATCTATTCGAGCTTCAATTGAAGCTAGTGTTAAGGCTAAGATTTCATCTGCTGTAGCCGCAAAGGAACAATCTGCTCAAAGTTCTAATACTACTAATAATACAGTTAGCGAAGCTTCTGATTCCAGCAGTGAAGCTACTAATTCTTCAGTTGATAGTTCTAGTAATGCTGTCAATAATAGTGAAAACTCTAGTTCTGCTACTGTATATCAAGGAAGAGAAGTCGGCTTTAAAGCCCAAGCCCCAACTCTTTTGGGGGCTGTTTCCCGAGACGTTACTTACAGAAATAGTGAGAATGATTCTTTAGCCAATGCTGAAGCTGGTAATCCAAAGTATGATTCTGCTTTTCCAGCAACTCTAAATCCTCAATTTAATCAAAATTTCCATTACACGAACCCACAAGGATACGCTAATGATGTTCAAAGTATTGTTCCTCATTATGATAGTAATGGTGACCTTGATTATTGGGAACTATACTATCTTTCTTCACCATATCCAAACAACGTTTCTTACTCTAATCAGTGGTATGGATTAAAGACGACTGACTTTGTTACTTATACTCCAATACATAATGCCGCTGATCCAACTTCAAAAGATAACGTTATGATTCCAGATGCTGCATTTGTTGATGCAAATGGGAATTCAACTCAAATTGCTGGTAATAATAAGAATGGGATTCCTTGGCAATATGTTGCCACTGGAAGTGTTATTACCAATGGACAAAATAATCAACCATTGTTGACTCAAGATCAATGGGGTAATGCGATTGATAGTAATGCTAAGTTGGCTTATTTCTCCACTTTTACTAACGATGGTAAATCTGCTGGAATCTATTTGGCATACAGTAATGATGATCAACAATATCATCCATACAGTGATAAAGCGGTTGTTACTTCAGCTCTTGTTGGAAATCAAAAGAGTACTGACTTCCGTGATCCATTTGTTACTAAGATCAATAATGGATACGCAATGTACATTGCTGGTGGATTGAATCAAAAGACGTTCGTTTTAACCAGCCAAGATGGTATAAACTGGACTCATGATTCTGCTAATGATATTTCATTAGGTGAATCAGATCTAAATGAAACACCAAATATTCAAACCATTAATGGTCAAACGATCATGTTCTTTAGTTCTCAACCAGACTTCAATAATACTAATGATCGTTATGGATATACTCAATACGTAACTGGTCATTATAATGATCAAGGCATTTTTGTCCGAGATGGTCAGATTCAAACCCTTGATGATGGTACTGATAACTATGCTGGTAACTATGCTAAGATCGATGATGATTTAGTTGCGAACGTTAACTGGTTAGGTGATTGGGTCTACAGTCCAACGATGTGGACTAATTATAAGGATAATGACCACTCTGGATCATTTACCTTAGGTCGGCTATTACAATTTGAAAATGGCCAAGTGGTTCAAACCCCAATCGATCCTGGTCAATCGATTTTACAATCAACTACTGACGTTACTAAATCCACTGATGGAGTTTCAATTCCAACTGATAACAAGGTCGAAGTTGACTTTTCTAATAGTGATAATGCTAACAAGACAATTCTCTTAACCCGGAATGCGCAAAATAGCGTTTTGATTTCCTTTATGGATGGTAAGATGAAGGTTACTAGAACCCAAGATAGTTCTAATGTCTTTAAAGGAATTGATACAACAACATCCACGAATTTGAATGGTGTTGATATCAACCGAGTTGTTGTTTATGTTGATAATTCTTCACTTGAAATTTATCTTCCTGAAACGAAGCAATTCTATACCTTAATGGATATTCCTAATGAAGCTGCTAACCAAGGATATACCTTAAATACTGACCAAAAAGCCAGTGTTGATGTTTATAAATTTGGGAATAAGCTTGATTTAAGCTACGTTGGTCAACAAATTGATGATTTACAATCAGAATATGATAACATCGTTGCTCAAGCTTACAATGCAAAATCAGGCGTTGACGTTAGTCCAGTGGGAACGTTATTAAATAATGCTAATAAATATTATCAATTAGCTTACACTAACTCTAAGAATGCTAAAAAGAGTTCTTATTTAGCGATGTCTAATCAAATTCTTTCAAACGTTAATTATGGTTTGAAACAATTAACGAATGCAATCAATAATGGTGGCAGCATTATCCCTGGTGGTTCTTCAACCCCAAGCAGTAATGGTAGTAATGCGGTTAATCCATCTGATAATGGTTCAAATGCTTCTCATAGTGGAGCTAATGGGGGATCATTTGTACCATCTAGTTCTGGAGCTGGTAGTGGTAATGGTAGTGATACTCCTGCCCACAGTGGTAGTAGTGTAACCCCATCTTCTGCATCATCGTCAGCAAGTAGTGCTGGTTCAAGTGCTAGTTCCACTAATAGTGGAACTTCAAGTGCCGCTAGTTCATCTAGTTCTAGTACTCCATCAAGCTCTACGACACCAGCTAGTTCAAACGCTAGTTCTAATAGTAGTAGTTCAAGCAACGCTTCAAGTAATTCCTCCAGTAACGCTTCAAGCAATTCCTCTAGTAATGCTTCAAGCAGTGCATCATCTATGGCACCTTATATTCCAACTCAATCTGCAACGATTCCTTCATATGCTAATAACGACTATTATGTTGCGACACCAAGTAGTGCTGAATCTACCGTTAAAACCAGTGCTAACAGTAAGAAATTAGACTATGAAAAGTACAAGTTAGAACAAGAGGGCAAGTATAACTCTAGTTTCTACTATACTTTCGATAAAATTGGGAAACGAATTAAAGCGGTTCGCGATATGTTTATTCACAGTAACAAGAACTTTAGTAAAAAGAATCGGGTTAAACCAATTAAAAAGGGTACTACGATTAAAATTGAAAAAGTGGAACGTTATGGTCTAATCACAAGAATTAAATTAGCTAATCATCGTTTCATTACCGGATTAAAAGAATTTTTCAAACGCCTTTTCTAGGTTAAAATAATCTTTTTAAGAGCAGAATCAAGTTGATTCTGCTCTTTTTTTAAACTTTTTTCTTAATAAAACGAAACTTTGTTCCCTTTTTACGTCAAAATCTTAAAATTTAAAGCTTAATAAATCAATCATGAAGCGAGTTTTGTTACATGAATGTTACATTTTTACAATAGTACACGATTTATTTAATATTGATGAGACTTGTGTGTAATACAAAACCTTTAGAATACATTCATGTTGATTGATATAAATCAACAACTTGTAAAACAAATCGATAAACCAGTTCATAATCGATTTAAGTTCTTGTCTTTTTATATTTAATAGGAGTGATATATATTTTGAACAACAAGAGTTTAAAGAAATTTCTAGTGTCTACAATCGCAGGGGCAGCTTTACTATTTAGTGGTGTTGCTACCGCCAATGCATCAACTCAAAAGAAGGTTACTGTTAAATCCGGTGACACTTTATGGGCCATTTCTCGTTCATATAACGTTTCAGTACGTTCAATGGAAAAGATTAACCATTTAAATGATCCATCAGCAATTAAAGTTGGTGAAAAGTTAATCCTTCCAGATAATGCTAAGAAAACTACTTTCAGTGATAACCAAGCAAGTCAAACTACCCAAGCAACTCAAGCAACTGCACAACCTGCCGCTGCTACTAGTGACAATGCTAACGCTGCAAGTACTCAAACTACTCAATCTAACAACACTACTTCAACTAGTAGTGATGGTGATTCTGCTAAAGCATGGATTGCTGCACATGAATCAGGTAATTCATACAGTGCTTCTAACGGTCAATACGTTGGTAAGTACCAATTAGATTCATCATACCTTCATGGTGACTACTCTGCCGCTAACCAAGAAAAAGTAGCTGATAGTTACGTTGCTTCTCGTTACGGTTCATGGGCTGCTGCTAAGTCATTCTGGCAAGCAAATGGTTACTACTAAGATTCAAAATAAGTAAAGTGGCTTCAAATCTGCTACAAAATCGTCAAATAGACAATTAGAAACATTGATTTCTAATTGTCTTTTTCTGAGATAGAATATATGATATATAATAGATGCTATTTAAGCTAATATCTAATGTGAGGTTATATAATGAAAAAGAATAATGGAAAGATGACTTATAAGCGTTTTGTTGCTAAGAAGGCTAATTTGGGACGGAAAAAACATTTGTTTTCCGCAGCGTTAGTTGCTCTGTTTGCTGGAATTGGTGGTTTATTTGCACAGGGTAAGGTGGCTAATGCAGATACTACTTCTAAAGCCGCAAAGAACACAACAACTAGAATTGCGAACCCTAAGCGTAAAGTGACGGTTAAATCAGGGGATACTCTCTGGAAAATAGCTCAAGCTTATGGCGTATCCGTTAGCTCGATTAAGCAAGCAAATGGGATTTCTAATCCTAACGTGATTCAAGTTGGCACTTCCATTATAATTCCAAGTGGTAGTTCTGCCCCTCAATCAGTGACTAAACAAGCCAATCAAGTAACTACTAAAGCTGCTACAACAACTGGTAGTTATACGGCGAATACCACGAATAAAGCTAATAATACTTCATCTCAAAGCCAAAGTACTACTACTGCCACAAGTGGTAATTCGGCGAAAGCATGGATTGCTGCTCGTGAATCTAGCAACTCTTATACTGCTTCAAATGGCCGTTATTATGGTAAATATCAATTAGATTCTTCTTATTTAAATGGCGATTATTCTGCTGCGAACCAAGAAAAAGTTGCTGATAGCTACGTTGCTTCTCGTTATGGATCATGGGAAGCTGCTAAAGCTTTCTGGCAAGCTCATGGTTGGTACTAAAATTAAATTTAGCAATAAAAAAACCTGCTCACGTGAGCAGGTTTTTTTGTATCATTAATTATTTAATGAAGTTCGTATTATCAGTTGTTGTTGCATTTTGTGGTAATACTTCTTCTTGATTTACCGTTGCGTTATCACCATCAAGATTGATCGTGAAGCTAGGGGCAAATGTTTGGTGACCTAAACGTTGTTTTGTATTAGTCATATAACCAGTTACCACGAACTTGTTACTGTTATCATTGTTATTATTTAATACATAGAATGAGTATTCATAGTAACGACTGCTCCAAGCTCTGGTGTTTCTGATTACTAAACCATTATTGTTCAATGGTTTGAATGGACCGAATGGGGAATCAGCAACAAATCCTAACATGAAACTGTTGGAACTTTTAACGTTTGGAGTAGCTAACTTGTAACCACGAGTGATTCCGAATAAGTACCATTTACCGTTATGTTCGAAGATGTTTGGCCGTTCCATTTCGTCAGTAATGGTATTCATTCCCATTAATGGATGCATAATCTTCTTAACGGTGTAGTCATCATTTAATTCCGCAATTCCAACTGAACCGTTGTAATCAGTCGCTGGTTTGTTCCATGGGTTCGGAATCATGTGACTCTTTTTAATGTATTTAACCTTAGTCTTGTATACGGGTTTACCATTCTTGGTCTTCTTACCCTTAACTTTGACGCGAGTTTTAACTTTTTTCTTGATGTTTTGCTTTATTTTAGTAGGAATGACCAGGTTTTGTTCCTTTTGTTGGAAACTGTCATCTCCACCAAAGTAACTCATGTTATAAAGTTGGTTCGATCCTTGGTACCCATCGACAGGACCAGTGTTGGATTCAAAGATAACGTATTTGTTACCTTGGTATTCGAAGTAGTGGGCATCACGGAAAGCATTTTCATCTGTGTTATCGTTCTTAGCTTGAGATAACTTTTGGTAGTAATAACCATCCGGTTCCAAAATGGTCTTATGACCACTTGTGGCATCATGATCAACTGTAATGCCATTTTTATCAGCCTTTAAGCTAATTTTAGCAGTTGCCATTGATTGCCAACTATCTTTTTGAGTTCCGTCAAAAGTAGTATAGAAAACATGGATACTACCATCACTCATTTGAACAGTTTCACCTGACCATTGAGCTTTTTGACGATTCAATACAGCATCATCACCATTGGTACCTTCACGACTATTTAAGAAAAGGGGACCGGCTGATTTCCAAGAACTGATTCCGTCATTTTCGTCGCCAACCTTTTGGTAGTACACGAAGATACGACTATCTTGAATGTATTGGCCCTTTTTAGTTTTGTAATCACGTCTTGGATTACCTGTTAAGGCAAACACAACGTGATAACCTTTGTAGGTAACTTCATTTCCGTTTGCATCTTGGAGAGGCCAAGAATCCCAAACGTTCATTTGTTGACCAACATTTCCTTTACGGGTGTCCTTAGCAACGGGAACATCTGAAATTTTAATTCCACTAAAATCACCAATTGGATTTTCGGCGTCAGTGTTAATTCCATCTTGCATATGATCAAGGTTATATCTCGTAAAGTGAGAAAAGCCGAAGTCATTTTCAAAGTTTTTGTCTGAATAATCAATTAACTTTGTACTATTATAAGTATTTGTTGTGTTTGTATTTTGTTGTAATGTATTATCAGGCTTGTTCAAAAAGTCATTGTTTGTAACGTTTTGTTGAGTTTGTTGAGGATTAGTTTGGTTAACTTGAATCTGAGTTGGATCAACATTCGTAGTAGTGTTGGTCGTTGTCGTGTTTTGATCAGAGCTAGTGCTCTTGGCATTTGCAACTGCTGGGGCAGCTAGCAATGTTAAGGCTACCATCGTACTACTCAGTAGCCATTTTTTAGAAAACTTCATTAATAAACTCCTTAAATAATTTAGTATACTTTTTAATTGTACCAATATTTTTAAGAAAATATTAGTCTTTTTAAGAAATAGTAATGTTAATGTAAACAAAACGCCCTAATTAAAATTAGGACGTTGAATATTTTAATGTAAAATCACATAATCAACAGTACGGATAGCAGTTAAGTCTTTGCCACCAGCGTATGAAATTGATGATTGTAAATCTTCTTGCATTTCAGTAAGGGTATCTTGAATCGAACCCTTGTATGGAAGTAACATTTGACGGCCTTCGACGTTGTGGTGAGCACCTTTTTGTTTAGCAGATGCTGAACCCCAGTAACGTTTGTACTTCTTACCGTCTTTTTCAACGATTTCACCAGGAGTTTCTTCGTGACCAGCAAACATTGAACCAATCATGACCATCGAAGCACCAAAACGAATCGACTTTGCAATATCACCATTGGTTCTTAAGCCACCGTCAGCGATGATTGGTTTGGTTGCTCCTTTTGAGCACCATTTCAAAGCGGCTAATTGCCAACCGCCAGTTCCAAAACCAGTTTTCAGCATAGTGATACAGGCTTTTCCAGGACCAATTCCAACCTTTGTAGCATCTGCACCTGCGGCTTCAATTTCCTTTACTCCTTGAGGAGTTCCTAAGTTCCCAACGATTAAGAAAGATTTAGGTAACTTATCTTTAATATAGTGAATCATTTTAATAACAAATTCGGAATGACCATGCGCAACATCAATCGTAATGTATTCCGGAGTTCGTTTTGCAGCGACCAATTCGTCAATAAAATCATATTCACTATCTTTGATACCGACACTGATTGAGGCAAATAATCCCTTGTCTTGCATCGTTTCAATGAAATCTAATCGTTTTTCTGGTTGAAAACGGTGCATTACATAAAAGTAATCATGTTCGGCTAACCAGATTGCTAATGGTCGATCAATAATGGTCTGCATATTTGCAGGGACAACGGGCATTTTAAAAGTTCGGGGACCGAATTTAATACTAGTATCAGCTTCTTTTCGGCTTTTAATGATACACTTGTTCGGAATGAGTTGAATGTCTTCGTAGTCAAAGGCTTGCATGGGGGTTTCCTCCTATTTGTTAATCTGTTTGATGGCTTGGGCAACTTTGTCAGCTGATTCCCAAACGTTATGAATAATATTAGTTTGTTCTCGATCAGGACCGACCGCAAAAGTATCTAATGGGAGTCCAACGATTTCGCTAACGCGTTTTAGATAGTTCTTGGCGTTTTCGGGAAGTTCTTCAACGGTCTTACAGTTGGTAATATCTTCGTCCCATCCTGGTAATTCCTCATAGACTGGTTCGCAACGTTCGAGTTCATTATTGTTAGCAGGGTAGTTATCAATTAATTTCCCATCTAACTTGTAATGAGTTGCAATTTTGATCGTCTTTAAGCCACTTAAAACGTCTAAACAGTTCAAAGAAAGATAGGTTAATCCAGAAACTCTTTTAGCGTGACGTAAAACAACTGTGTCTAACCAACCGATTCGACGAGGACGACCAGTTACAACCCCGTATTCATGAGCGGTTTCCCGAATGTGATCGCCGACTTCATCAAATAATTCGGTTGGGAATGGACCATCACCAACTCGCGAAGTGTAAGCTTTACAAACACCAATAACTTCATTGATCTTGTCAGGACCAATTCCAGCCCCAGTAGCAGCTCCACCAGCAATTGGATTAGATGAAGTGACAAATGGGTATGTTCCATGATCGATATCGAGCATGACCCCTTGAGCCCCTTCAAAGAGAACGTGTTTCCCTTCATCTAAAGCGTTATTGATCAATAATGATGTATCAGCAACGTATGGTTTCATTTTCTTTCCATATTCGTAGTATTCGTTAAAGATGGGTTCGAACTCAAGTGGTTCTTCATCGAAGACCTTAGTCAATAACGTATTTTTAATTTTAAGTGCTTGTTTTAATTTTTGGGACAACGTTTCCTTATCTAATAGGTCAGCAACTCGAATTCCAATTCGTTCGAGTTTATCCATATAAGCAGGGCCGATTCCTTTTTTAGTAGTTCCAATTTTATTATCTTTTAATTTTTCTTGTAAGCCATCGAAAAGAATGTGGTATGGCATGATGACTTGAGCTCGGCTGGAAATTCGAAGGTTCTTAACATCGATTCCATTTTTGGTTAAGTAGTCGAGTTCATTGAAAAGAGATTTCGGATTTAAAACGATTCCGTTTCCAATTACACTAATTACATTAGGTAGGAAAATTCCAGATGGAATTAATTGAACATGGAGTTTCTTTCCATTAATAACGAGTGTATGTCCAGCATTATCTCCTCCAGAATAACGAACAACGAAGTCGGCTTGTTGACTTAAAAAGTCAGTAATTTTACCTTTTCCTTCGTCGCCCCATTGGCTTCCCACAATTACGATAGATGACATAAGAACACCTCAAAATCTTTCAGCTTTTTATTAGTATCTATTTTAGACACCAATTATGATTTTACAGATATTATTATAATAAATCAAGAACTATCTAAAATTAGTTATTCTTATAGTTCGTTTTTTAAATGACAATGCATCTATATTAACTTTATAGAATGAAATTATTTGTTAATATCCGAATAATAATGATATAATACTAGTGTTAAATAAGAATCTACTATATAAAAGGGGTTTTCTTTCGATGATTGATCGTTATTCGCGTAGTGAAATGAAACATATTTGGTCGTTACACAATCAATATGCTGCTTGGCTCGATGTTGAAATTGCCATTGATGAAGCATGGGCAAAGTTAGGTAAGATTCCAACTGCTGATGTTGAAAAGATTAAGCAAAATGCAACTTTTAATGAGGATCGGATCAAGGAAATTGAATCCGTTACCCATCATGATGTGGTTGCGTTTACTCGGGACGTATCTGAATCATTAGGACCAGAAAAGAAGTGGGTTCATTACGGAATTACGAGTACCGATGTTGTTGATACAGCGTACGGGTACCGTTTGAAACAAGCTAACCAAATTATTAAAAAAGATATTCAAGAATTCATTGATGTGATTGCCAAACAAGCCGTTAAATATAAGGATACGGTTATGATTGGTCGGACTCATGGGGTTCAAGCGGAACCAACTACTTTTGGATTAAAGATTGCCCGTTGGTATTCTGAAATGAAACGGAACCAAAAGCGTTTCGATGAAGTTGCTGCTGGAGTTGAAGCTGGTAAGATTTCTGGGGCTGTCGGAACTTTCGCCAATATTCCACCTGAAGTTGAAGCCTACGTATGTAAGAAATTAGGGATTCGAGCTCAAGAAATTTCTAGTCAGATTCTTCCTCGAGACCTCCATGCAGATTATGTTGGGACTTTAGCATTGATTGCAACTAGTTTGGAAGAATTTGCGACTGAAATTCGTGGATTACAACGATCAGAAGTGCATGAAGTTGAAGAACATTTCAACAAGGGGCAAAAGGGATCATCCGCAATGCCTCATAAACGGAATCCAGTTGGATCTGAAAATATCTGTGGGTTAGCTCGAGTGGTTCGTGGTCATATGGTAACTGCTTATGAAGATGTTCCATTATGGCACGAAAGAGATATTTCTCATTCTTCTGCAGAACGAATTATCTTACCAGATACCACGATCTTAATTGATTACATGTTACATCGATTCACCGGGATTTTGAACGATTTAACGGTCTTCCCAGAACGGATGAAACAAAACATGCAAATCACCCATGGATTGATTTACAGTCAACGAGTATTGTTGAAGTTGATCAAAACTGGAATGAGTCGTGAATCTGCTTATGACTTGGTTCAACCTTTGACGGCGAAATCATGGGATGAGGGAAAAGACTTTAAGTCCTTGGTTGAAGGTAATGATGAAATCATGAGTCATCTTTCAAAAGCAGATGTTGACGATGCCTTTGATTACCATTATCACCTTCGTCGTGTTGATGAAATCATGAAACGGATTGGTTTAATTAAATAACGAATGGAACGTAAGGTAAATTACCTTGCGTTTTTTATATATTTTATTAATCATAAGGCTAAATTCTATCTTTAATTTGGGGTTTGCAATACAATGTAAATGGTTAAAAATATATTGGAGGGTTATATTATGACAAAGGTTGCATTAGTAACAGGTGCTGGACAAGGTATCGGAGCTTCAATTGCAAAGCAATTGGCCAAAGATGGGTTCAAGGTCGCTTTGATGGCTCGTCATTCCGACGGAATTGAAAAAGTTGCAAGTGAAATTAAAAACGATGGTGGTGAAGCATTACCTGTCGTTGGGGATGTTTCGATTCGTGATAACGTTTTTGATGCAGTTGAAAAGACTGCTAAACATTTTGGTGATTTTACTGTTATCGTTAATAACGCTGGGGTTGCTCCTACAACGCCAATTGATGAAGTAACACCAGAAACTTTAGCTAAAGCAGAAGCAATTAACGTTGGTGGTGTTGTGTGGGGTACACAAGCTGCTGCTAAGAAGTTCCGTGAATTAGGTCATGGTGGTAAGGTCATCAACGCTTCTTCTCAAGCTGGTCAAAAGGGGAATCCTAACTTAACTGTTTATGGTTCCACTAAATTCGCAATTCGCGGAATTACCCAAACTACTGCTCAAGAATTAGCTAAAGATCAAATTACAGTTAATGCTTACTGTCCTGGAATCGTTAAGACTCCAATGATGGAAGACATCGCTGAACAAGTTGGTAAGAAAGCTGGTAAATCAGCTGAATGGGGAATGGACCAATTCGCTAAGAATATTGCCTTAGGTCGTTTATCTGATCCTCAAGATGTTGCTAACTTAGTATCATTTTTAGCTAGTGATAAAGCGAACTACATTACTGGTCAATCTATTTTGGTTGATGGTGGAATGGTATTTAGATAAAATAAAATTTACTAAAAACAATGTTGAAGTGCTTTAAAATTATTGGACAAAGGCTAATAGTTTTGGAGTGCTTTTTTATTTAATCATATTTCATGAACGAGAAAAGGTCTGATTTCGATGAAATATCGAAATCAGACCTTAGGTCTATACTAACTATTTACTTTTTAATTGATTAAAAAGTTTATTGTTGTTGGTTCCAAAGTGTAGTGAATTCTTTATGATCTTGTTTTTCAGCAGCAGAGGCTTTCTTAAGATTCTTCTTAGCAGCCTTCTTAGCCTTAGGACTCTTGGCTTTTTTAACGGCAGCTTTTGCTTTCTTTAATGTTTGTTTGGCCTTGTTCCACTTCATACCAGCTTTTCCAAGTGGAGTAATGTCAGTAACTTTACCAACCTTGTTTGGATTAACTTCAACAAGTTGATTGTCATCATCATTAGTATCAGATGAATTATTGGAATCATTGTCACTAGTAGTTGTAGTAGTTGTATCGTTACTATTAGCATCATCAGCGTGAGCTGTGTATACACTACCACTAACAAGTAATACAGCAGCAGCTAAAAATAATAAACTTTTCTTCATAATAAATCTCCCCTTATCCATTAATATGATAATGATTATATCACCTCTAAAATGTTTATGGAAATTTAATTTATTCTATAGTGATTTTAAATTTATACTTATTATCTTTGTTTAATAAATTTGAATAGTAAAAATGATTATATTATGAAAATTAGATCACTAATATGTATCTAAAAACAGTCCATTACAGGCTGTTTTTATTTTTACTTTTGAAAAAATATAAGTTGATGGACTAGGAGTCTAGTTTGAACTGAAAGACAAGATTTAAAATTAAATAATGACTTTATCAAATAATTTTTAAATTAAAAGAATCATTTAATTCATAATTAATCTTGTTAACCATTTTTTGGGCATTTCTAATAATGATTTGATTAGTCTCTTGAATTTTACTGATAGGATTTATAATAAATTCAGCTGTTTTATCATTCATCTGCCATGTTCCATTAAAAGAACCGTTAAATAAAATAATTGAATGATGTTTTTTAGAAGCATCGTTTAAATTTTGATTTGATCTGAGCCAATTCTGAACTTCTGAATTACTGGCGTAACCATTGATAAGTGGATCATAAGCTGGTAAGAATTTAACTTGCGTCTGGGGGATTTTATAACGATCTAAAAAACTGTTGAATAATTTGTAATTTCCATTTTCGAACCAATATTTTCCAACACTTACAAGTCCAGTTTGAGTTAATAGTTCCTTACTTTTACTCTTATTGGTTCCTAACCACCAGGATAAATCGTTGATTGTAATTGGGCCATATGATTTAACATACCAATACGTGATTTGTTTTTGCTTGTCTAATAATGACAAGGAACTATTATCATTAGTTTTTAAAATATCATTGATCCATTGGTGATTAGGCTTGATCAAGCAACTTTGTTGTGATTCCACTAGATCAGTTTTAAAGCGTGGTGAAACGAAAATCTTACGATTATGCCCCCAAGAGAATTTGGGGAAAGAATGATTCAGTTCATTTTGCTTTAATTTTTTTAGATTTAGGTTTGGATTTCTAGCGATGTAAGTTAATAGACTTTCTTGATTATAATAATATACTGCTAAATAGTGGTCGATAAGTCGTTTTTGACTGCTGTTCTTTAACAAATGAAAATTTTTGTATAATAACCATTCTTTTAATTTTGCATTTGAAACCTGAACATCCGTGTTTATCATATTCTCACTTCCAATTTACGAAATTTTATTATTAAAAAAGGTACTTAAGTTCTAATTCATTAAAACATAAATTAATGATAAATAATGCAAATTTTGGGATTTTACGAGAAATGATATTGTTCCTTAATTTTTAAGGTATTATTAGTACTATTGTATGAAACAAAATGTATAGTAATACTTAAACAGCTATACGTTTTGTTTATATTAAATAACAATATTAACTAGTTTTTGAATGAAATTAAAGTATCTTTAGTATATAAATTTGTTTTTAAATGAGAACAACTTATTAAAATAATAGACAAAATTATTTATATCTTAAAGAAGCCATTATAAGTCATTTAATGAATTTCGATTGGATTCTCATTTTCTTTAAAGTTTGGAGAACATAGTGAAAAAGTCCTTTCCTCTTTCAATTTTATTTTGAAAGAGGAAAGGACTTTTTTAGATAACGGAATTACCAACTGCCGTTTCGAAGACTGTTGTAATATTTATTCTTAGTGAAAATTTCGTGGACCCCATCTCTAACGATGTGATCAAAGACAACTTTAAAATCTTCTGCTGGCATTGGAATGAAACTATCCATCCATAGGATTTGAACAATTCCTAAAATACATTTAATTAAAAGGATAATATTATAGTTTGCTGAGTCTGGGAAAATTTTCTTGAGTAATCTAGTATAGTATTTTTCTAATAAATGTTCCCAGAGATCGTTCAATCTGGTGTTGAAAAGAATTGTGAGGCGATCACGATAACGATATAAAATCGGAATAACAGCATTTGAAAAGATATTTAAAACATCGACAGTTTCTTTAATGTTCAAACAATTATTTTCCTTGCAATATTTAATTGTTTCATGGATTATTTCACGATTTAATTGATGGGCAAAACTTTGGATAATATCTTTTTTATTGTTGAATAAACGGTAGTAAGTACCTCGTGATACATTTGATTCTTGAATAATTTTATTGTTAGTAATAAGCGAAAGTGGTTCTAATCGCGCTAAAATTAAAAAAGAATCAATTATTTTATCTTTATTAGTAACCAAGTGAAAGCCCCCTAATCTTCTAATAATTTACTTAGCGAAATTCTTGCTGAACCATATGCCATTTTTCTGAATTCTTCTAACGACACCTGATCTTTAGTTTGAACCCAAGTTGAAATGATACTAGCAAAATAATAACAAAGTAATCGTTTGATTAAATCACTATTTTCATTTTTAAGATTTGTTTGACTTAAAACATTGATATAAACGTGAAATAGAGGGGTCATCCATAAAAAATTAAGATTAGCATCGTTTAATTCTGATAGCATATCATTATTATGTTCCATAACTGGCAGTAATAGTTCAATCCCAATGTTTAAAATTTGAGGAATCGTAGAAACTTCCTTTAAGTAAAAATTCTTCAGTTTTTCTTCAATTGGCGCGACAAAATTTTTTTCAGCTTCATCTTGGAGAAAATCGATAATTTCATCTGTATTATTGAAGTAATTATAAAAAGTTCTTTTTGAAACCTGGGCTTTTTTTATAATATCCTCATTTGAAACTTCAAGGATTGAACTTTCTTTCAATAGATCTATAAAAGCTTTAATAATAATTTGTTTGCGATTATTCATAACGTTACCTCTACTTTCGTATCATATCATAGCATACTAAAAAGAGAAGCCAAGTCAGAGATAGGATGGGCTTCTCTTTTTTATTATGGATGTTGGTTATCAATTACATAGGGTGAGTATGCAATACAATAAATTAAATTAGTACTTACAAATATTTACATAGGGTAGAAGATATATTACGAAGAATAATTGTAGTACTAGGTATACAAAAAAATAAAGTGTTTGATTTTTAATATTATTAAATAATGTGATAACGATAGTCATATATTTAAATTAATAGCTCTATAAGATAACCAACAACTGAAATTATAGGCTAAATTTTGATTGTAAACTATCCAAAAAAGCTAATATAACTTAAACAAATTATTTTTTCTATTAACAGTATATTAAGAAAGGCCCTTTATGCTCTTTAAACCTTATATATAAAGGTATTGCAAGATATTTGAGTAATATATCATACAAAAGGTCTACATTAATTTTTTTAATGAAACAAAATGTATAATTTACTAAGCAATATATTATATAATGGCTTCTTTATGCTGATATATCAGTGTTTATCGTGATATTAATTTTGAAATTAAAAATATTATTATATAAATGGTTTATATATAAAAGCACAAATTAGCAAAAATGTTTATATTATTTTGATAGAGCTATCGTTAAGTGATAATTATAGCTTATTTATAAGATCTATAAAATAACTTAATTATACATATCGTTATTGTTTTTTTGCTTTTCATCTACAATCAAGCCAATCATATTGTTCAAACAGCACTTGTAAAATATAATCGAATTTGTTCTTAAGGACGTTTAAAGGATGATTAAAGGATATTAAGTTGTTAGGTAATTTATGTAATTAGTTTTAAACAATATTTAAGGAAGTGCATGTTCATGAAGTTAAGTTATAATTCAAAGAACTTTAAGCCTAATAAGAAGTGGGTTTTAGTGCCACTTACAACTCTTTCATTATTAGGAATGGAGTTTTCACCAATTATGTCTAACAAAAGGATAAATGCAGCTAGTGCTGCTACAAGCACATCAACTGCTAGTGTAAATAGTGGATCAGTTGCTAATGTAGCTAATAATGTTGCAACAGTCAGTTCTGCGAATTCTGCTGTAAAATCTTATTATGCTGAAGGGATTAAGTATAGTCAAGGTATTGATTCTAATGCTAAAGATAAGAATTCAACTAGTTATAAGAGTGCAAAGTCATACGCTAGCAAAGCTGTTCCAGAATTAAGCAGTTATTCTAGCCAAGTTGCTAATATTAATTCTGATACAGCAACAAAGCAAACCAGTTATGATGAAACTGAAAGAAATGCTAGTTCTGCATTCACTACTGCCGCTGTTGCAAGTCAAAATGAAGATATTATGTTTGACTCAATGCGTGCAACCACTAAAACCTTGGAATCGTTAGAAGATTACATGCAAAGTGAATTTCCAATGAGTATGATCAATATCAATACTCTCACTTCTTCCCAACAATCAGAATTCATAAGTTTAAGTGATTCTATCGCGGCTGTCCAAAGTAAGCTTTCCGCTGCAACAGTAAGTAATGCGGCAATTGCTAGAAGCTACACAGCTGTTGCTAGTTCTGCTACTAGCGTAGGAGACTCCATGAGATCTGAAGCTCATGATATTTCTGATCGTATTGGTAACAACGCTTCAAGTGCAACTAATGTTGCCCAAACTGCTAAGGCTGTTGTTAATTCATTAGCATCTTTTTACAGTAATGCTGCCAGTGGATCAAGTAGTAATCCAATTCCAGGATCTTCGAGTAGTTCCCATGCTAATTCTGCTGCAACGCCATCTAATAGAATGAATAATAATTCAACGACGATTAATTCTAGCGAACAAAGCAACGCTACGAATCCAGCCGATAAAGCTAAATTTAAACAACGGGAAGTCTTCATTATCAAGGATTCATTCCTATATAAGACTCCTGAGTTCAATAAAACTAATCGTAAGATGAAGCTTAAAGCTCGTAAGGGAAATAAGATTGCGATGTTCAAAGTTCTTGCCAAGGTGAATGACAAGTCCGGACATAGCCGTTATAAAGTTGTTAAAGTCAGTTCATTAACTAATAAAGTTTTAAGTACTAAGAAAGCAAAGAATGTTGGATACATTACTACTAGTCCTCATTATGTAGCTAACTTATTCTACAACACGATTGAAACTGGTCATTTCAAAGTATTAGGAAAGAGACTTCCAGTTTACAAGAATTCTAGTTTAAAGAAACGTGCTCATGGAAAGAGTCTTAAGAAACATCAAAAGTTCACCGTTATTGGAGTTCGTAAGAATGGTGATACTTACAGTTTCAAATTGTCCAACGGTAAATATGTATCCGCAAGTAAGCGTTACATTAAATTAGTTAAATAGGAGCTAAAAAATAAATGGTAAATAAATTTAAATATCAAAAACAAAATGATAAAAAAGTGATGCATAAGGTTAAGAAACAATGGTTAGTAATCAGTGCTTTTGCATTAGCTGCCTTGGGTGCCGGTGGGGCAACTGCACATGCCGATACTAGTTCTAACAGTAGCAACCAAGTTCAAGTTAAGGCGGCCGATAATCAATCAGCTGGCAGTAGCTCATCAACTAGTACTTCAAGTGCTTCAGTTTCATCTAACGCTTCAGATGTAAAGGCAACTAGTCAAGTTAGTTCAAGTGCTTCTTCTAGTCAAGACAGCATTAGCAATGCTTCACAAGCTGCATCTGTAACTTCAGATGCCGTTAAGAGTGCTGATAGTTATAGTTCAGCAATCAACTCTTTTGCTAGTGCGAACTCAAGTGATTCTAAAGCACAAAGTTATAGTTCAACCGCTAGTTCCGCAACTTCCGATGTTAAATCTGATAATGATGTTGCTAGTTCTCAATCGGTGATTGCATCAAGTGCTGATTCTCAATACCAAAGTGCTAATAGTGATGCGATCAATTTCTCTAACTCAGCTAGTACGGCTCAATCTGATGAAGATTCAGTTTTCGATTCCATGAGAGCAACTACTTCTACTCTTGCATCTCTTGAAAACTACATGCAAAGCAAATACCCAATGAGTGAAATCAATTATGATACGTTCACTGATTCTGATATTGCCGCATTCGAAAGTATGAGTGATTCAATTGCCGCTTTACAAACTCAACTTTCTGCTAACACCGTAAGTAGTGCTGCAATTGCTGCTTCATACACTTCAGAAGTAAGTAGTTACAGTAGTAAGTACGCAACTGCAAGTCTTGCTGCTAATACTTATAAGAAAAACTTTAATGATGCAACTTCAACTGCAATTTCTGCGGCTGATGCTGCTCGTTACTCTGTAGATATTCTTAAATCAATTAACTCTGCAATTGATAACAGCAGTCATGCTAGCTCAGCTTCTAGTAAGGCTTCGAGTGCAAGTTCAGCTGCTAGTCATGCTGCTGATAGTGCTAGTGCCGATGCCTCTGCTGCTCATAGTTATGCCAGTGATGCTAATAATGATCAATCCAGTGTTGATTCAATTGCTAGTGCCGGAAGTAGTTTGAACAGTAGTATCAATAGTGCAGCTCAAAGTAATTCTGCCATTCAATCCGAAGCATCTGCTGCAAAGAGCATTGCTGATGATTTAGCGTCTGATGCTGCTAAGGAAGCTAGTCTTGCTTCTGCTGCCTCTGAAGCTGCCGCCAATGCTGATGCTCATAATGCTGATGTTCAATCAGCTAATGCTGCTGCCTCTGCTGCTGCTTCTGAAGCTAACTCTGCTGCTCAAGCTGCTGTTAACTTTGCCAATAATGGGAACACTACTTCCGCTAATGCAATGAACAGTGCTGCTGATGCCGCTGCTACTAAGGCTGCTACTGCTGGAATCGCTGCTAAATCAGCTGCTGCATTAGTTTCTGATGCGACTGCTCAAGCAAGTGCTGCTGCTAAGTCTGCTGATGCAATCAAAGCTGCTGCAATTAATGCATACTCTGCTATGACAGCAATTAACGACGCAATTAAAGCTAACTCCGCTGCTACAATTGCTAGTTCCGCAGCATCAGATGCAAATAGTGATAATTCATCTGCTAGTGCCCATGCAAGTAACGCTGCATCAGACGCAAGTTCTGCTGCATCAGACGCAAGTAAGGCAGCTAGTGATTCAGCTGCTGCATCGAGTGCTGCTAGTCAAGCATCTAATGCTGCCAGTGCTGCTGCTTCTCAAGCTAGTGCTAATAGTGCTGCATCCAGTGCTGCGAGTGCCGCTAGTTCTGCTGCATCAAAGGCCGCTAGTGATGCTAGTGCCGCTTCTGATCATGCTTCAAAGGCATCCAGCGCAGCTAGTGCCGCAAGCTCTGCTGCATCAAAGGCTCAATCAGAAAATTCTGCTGCATCCAGCGCTGCGAGTGCTGCTAACTCTGCTAACTCAATCGCATCCAGTGCAAGCTCTGCTGCATCCAGTGCCGCTAACGATGCTAAGTCTGGTAAGGATAGTGCTGCGGTATCCAGTGCCAGTGCTGCCGCTAGTTCTGCGGCTTCAATTGCAAGTTCTGCCGCCAGTGCTGCTAAGTCAGCTGCTAGTGCCGCATCAGAACATGCAAGCAATGCCGCTTCTGATGATTCTGCTGCTAGTTCCGCTGCTAGCGATGCTTCTGCTGAATCAAGTGCTGCTTCATCTGCTAAGTCTGCTGCTAATAGTGACAATAGTGCTGCTAGTTCCGCTGCTTCAGATGCATCTAGTGCAGCTAGTTCAGCTGCAAGTTCAGCAAATAGTAGTGCTAATTCAGCTGCCAGTGCTGCAATTAATTCAATGAATTCCATTGATTCGAAGATGGATAGTTTGAGTAGTGCTGCTTCAATGAATGCTTCTGCTGTAAGTTCTGCTGCTGCTCAATTTAACAGCATCTATGCTTTTGCTCAAAGTATGAGTAATGTTGCTAACGTAAATGCTGCAAAAGCAAAACAAAACATGATTGATCTTTATAATCAAAAATTTAGTGATATGAAATCCTTCATTGATAAAACTGGTAGTGAATTGAATGACATTACTAGTGCTGATAATAAGATTACGAACCTTAGTGATGATGTTCAAAATCTTAAGGGACAAGTTAATAATTATGTTGAAATGGCAAATTCAGCATATGCTAATAAAGATTACGATGCCGCTAGAATTTACGCAGGATTAGCGAACCAAAACGTTGCTACTATCAATACAAAGGTTGAACAAGCAAATTCATTATTGCGTCGGGCAAACTTCGAAACATTTGCAACTTCTTATGTATTAAGAAACGCGAATGGATTACTTACGACAATGCAATCAATCTTTAACAGTCTACAAAATAATTAGGATTTACTGTTAATAAAAGAGATTGGATTTTTTCCAATCTTTTTTATTTGCGGTTTCTTCAGGAGAGATAAAATGATTAATAAAAATAAGTATGATAAATTAACAGATAAAAAAGTTTTGCATAAGGTAAAGAAACAATGGATTATTATTGGGACTTTCTCACTAATTGCTTTAGGTGCTGGTAGTGGGGTTGTAGCTCATGCTGATACAACAAATGATAATCACAGTTCCGTTGTGACGGGAACGCAATCAAATTCAGATAACGGCTCTCAGTCATCATCAACAAGTACAACAAATCAAAGTAGTGCGGCTTCAAATAGTAAGACTTCAAGTAATGTGTCCACAAGTGATTCTATGTCAACAATTAGTTCATCAGTTGATGCTAAAAGCGTTACAAGCTCTGTTGCCAGTTCCAGTGTTAATGCAAGTTCAGCAGTGAACGGCTCCAGCACTGCCTCAGAAGAAGTTAAATCGGTTAGTTCAACTTCTTCTAATTCTTCAAGTAATTCTAGTGTTGTTAGTTCAAGTGCAAGTGCGGTTGCTTCTAGCGTTAATAGTAGCAATAGTTCTGCGGTATCATCGAGTGTTGCTTCAGAAACGATCAACTTTATTGATCAATGGAACGACCAAAATGTCGCTAGTGCAGTTGTTAGTGACGCTAATAATGCCAACATTAACGTTAACTCTCTAACAAGTTATTTACCATCTGATTATGCGTTTACCGATGGTCAATTAAGTGCTGGGAATGTCGTTATTGATCCAAGTAAGCATACCGCTAAAGTTTATATTTATAATAAAAAGACGACCAGTGATTACGGGAAATGGGGAACTGCTGAAGTTCTTGGTCAAGGTAATAACATCGTGGTTACTGATGGGACGTTACCATCTGATAATCAAAATCATTACAACCGACCTGGGATTATTAATGGAGCAACAAAATTGGTTGTTCGGAATGTGACATTGCCTGCTGATTCTAGTTACTTGTTTGCTGATATTCCAGCTGGAAATGGAATTGACTTAAGTAATAACGTGGATAGTAGTCATGTTACTGATATGGAAGGAATGTTCTCTGTAAAGAATGCGGATGCCTTATATGGGAATGGATACCTTGGTTCCGTTAATTTTGGTAACTTTGATACTAGTCATGTTACTAACATGTCAAAACTTTTTTATGGTCAAAATCGACTTAAGACTTTAGATTTAAGCAGCTTTGATACCAGTAATGTTACTGATATGAGTAAGATGTTTGCAAATACCAATAGCTTAAAATACCTTGATTTAAGTAATTTTAATACTGATAAAGTTACAAACTTCAGAGATTTCTTAAATGAAGATATGCGAGACCATCCAAATTCTGGTAATCCTGGCTGGTTCACAAACTCATTAACACAAAAAACAAGTGCTTTGCAATATGTCGATTTAAGTAGTTTCAATACCAAGAACGTTGCCCCTGAAGCAATGAATAATTTTATGGTCAGTCTTAATAGTATTCAGGCATTAAAAGTTGGCCAGAACATGTTCTTTAAGAACAGTCCTTATGGCGGTATTTTTAACGGAGCATTCAGTGAAATGCCATTTGATATGATCGAAAATAAGGATTCTGGAGATATGATCGGTGGTTTTAGTTACCTATCTAATAATGCATATAGTAATGATACGATTATTTCTGGAATTCAAAGAAGTGGTCTTTGGAAACGGATCGGTTCTCATTATGTAATTCCTGGTCATAACGTGAACCCTGCGATTAAGTCTAGTGCTGCCAGTGCAGCTAGTTCTGCCGCATCAACAGCTAATTCCGCAAGTAATGCTGCCAGTTCTGCATATGCAGGTGTGATTGCTAACGGTTCATTGGCTAACCAATATGCTTCGAATGCGGCTGCTATGGATAATGATGTTAATAATTACATTAATTTCATGGACAATACTAACAGTTATGCTCAAAGCGTAGCCGCTCATAATAGTCTTAGTAGCGTGGGTCAATCAGCTGCTAGTACAATTGCGAGTGCTTATATTGCCAATCAAGATCAAAGAGCAAAGGCAAGTGAATATAATTCATACGCTAGCTCAGCAGCTTCATTCACAAATGCTCAAGTTGCTAAGGCTAGCTCTGCCAATTTTGCTGCTTCGGTAGCAGCTTCAAGTGCAAATTCTTATGCTAGTTTAGCCATGAGTTACATTAATAATGGCCAAATTAATTCTGGTAATTACTATCGTTCTGCTATGGATAATGCAATCTCAGCTGCTCGAAATGAAGCTGGGATTGCCGCTAGTGCAGCCGCTGCGGGAACTAGAACTGCTAGTATCGCTAAGTTCTATACTTTTAAAGCTTCCGCTGCTGCAGTTAATGTTGCTAACACCTTGGCTTATACAAAAGCTCAATTAGCGGTTGTGGAAGCTGCAGCAAATAACTTGCCATCCAATTCAAATAAACCAATTAGTCCAAGTTCGATAGCTAGTTCTGCTGCTAGCTCAGCAAATAGTGCTTCAAGTAGTATTAACAGTGCTTCAAGCAGTACTTCTAGTGCTGATGCTACTTCAAATAGTGATAACAGTAATTCTTCTAATGATAATGGAAATAGTAACATTGTACCAGCGGAAGATAATAGCTCACGTGGTGGTTTTATCTCTGGATTTTTTAACTTTGTTGGGAATGTTATTTCAACAACATTTAGTTTATTTTAGAATTTGAAGTAATAAGAAAAAGGGCTGTAACATAAGTCTCTTAAAATTGAAAATTCCGTTGGGAAATTATTTCTCAGCGGAATTTTTGTTTCAATTATTAAATTAAGGAACGGCTTAAAATAGGGATCCATTTCGTAAACTATTGTAATATTTATTTTTAATAAAGATTTCATGAACCCCATCTCTAATAATATGATCAAAAACAATTTTAAAATCTTCTGCAGGCATTGGGATGTAGCTATCCATCCATAAAACTTGAATAATTCCGAAAACACATTTAATTAAAAGGATAATGTTATATCTTTCAGAATTTGGAAAAATTTTTTTAAGAAGTCGTTCATAGTGATTTTCCAGTAACGATTCCCAAAGATTATTTAGCCTGGTATTGAATAAAATCGTTAATTTATCACGATACTGATATAAAATCGGGAGAACAGCATTTGAGAAAATATTGAGAATATCAACAGTTTTTTTAATATTTAAGCAATCATTTTTCCTACAATATTTAATGGTTTCGTGGGTAATTTTATGATCGAATTGATTTGCAAAACTTTTGATAATATCAGTTTTATTATGGAACAGTCGATAATAAGTACCACGAGAAACATTGGCTTCTTGAATAATTTGGTTGTTAGTAATTAAAGACAAGGGTTCTGTTCTTGCTAAAATTAAAAATGAGTCAATGATTTTATCCTTATTAGTAACCAAGATATATGACCTCCCTTATTCTAATAACTGACTTAAAGAAATTTTGGCTGATCCATATGCCATTTTTCTAAATTTGTCTAACGAAACTTGGTCCTTAGTTTTGACCCAAGAAGTAATGATACTAGCAAAGTAGTAACAAAGAAGATGTTCAATTAAATCGCTATTTTCATTTTTTAAATTAGTTTTTCTGATTACATTAATATAAACATGGAATAATTGATTCATCCATATAAAATTAAGATTGGCTTGATTTAATTCTGATAAAAATTTATCATTACTTTTCATCACTGGAAGTAGTAATTCAATACTAATGTTCAGAAGTTGTGGAACGGTCGTAACCTCTTTCAAATAAAAATTTTTTAATTTTTCTTCAATTGGATCTATAAAAATTTTTTGGGCTTTATTTTGAAGGAAATCAATAATTTCATCTGTATTATTAAAATAATTATAAAAAGTTCGTTTTGATATCTTTGCCTTTTTAATTATGTCTTCATTGGTTACTTCTAGGATGGAACTTTGTTTTAGCAGCTCAACAAAAGCGTTAATGATGAGTTGTTTTCTATTATTCATATTGATAAGCGCCTCTTTTTAAACCCATAATCAACTAGACAACAAAAAAGAAGCCAGTATGAGATAGATACTGACTTCTCTTTATTTAATTATATGTGTTGTTGGTTGTTGAATTGCATAGGGTGAGTATACAATACAATACAGTACATAAATAGTAACAATAAAAAAATAAAGTGTTTTATTCGTACATAAATAGAATAATAGTTAATGATATAGTAATTAAACAAACGTTTTTAATTTAACCAACAAAGCTTAGTATAGATTAAATTTTAAACTTTAACTATTTAAAATAAAAAACATAACTGAAACAAATTACTTTTTCTATCAACAGTATATAAAAAAGAAAGTTAATAATCAGTAACCTTGATATATGGATATTCTTGATAATATTTTAAATATATATAATACAGAAAGATGAAATTGCATTATTCATTTTAGTAAAATTGTATAATTTATGATGATAAAAATAAAAATGATGTTACTAAAATGTTATTGTTATAACGGCCATTGATTAGGTTAGCAATGACTAAAAAATTTGATTATTATCATAAATAATATACAAGTAGTATACAATTAAAACCAAAAATTAAAAAATACTAAATCTCAAATTTGTTTTAACGATAATTATATTATATTTACGTTTTTTTTTAAACAAATAGGTACTATGAATAATGAACTCACTTAATTTTTGTTGAGAATTTAGCTAATTTATTTATTTTTATTATGACTTTTATTATTTTTGGATGTTTTTTTATTATTATTTGCTTTTTGTTTATTATTTTTTTTATTTACAACTGAAACAATAATATTTTGGGGTGAATTAGAGAAGTAATGAGGGATCCATGTTATTTCACCTGGAATTTTCATTCCATTAGGTAAATTCAACATTTTTCTAGTAATTTCTTGGCCCATTAAACCAGCTAGTTTTTGTTTTTTTATGGTTTTACTATTGCTGTTTTGATATAAAATAACAACGTTATTTACTTTTTCAGCTTTAATTGCAAAAGTAATTTTACCAGTGTAGTTATTCCAATGATGATTATTTAATTTTTTGATTGTATATCCCTGATTTTGTAAGGTCAATCGATAATGAGGGTTCCCCTTAACAAGTTTATAGCCAGTTGGAAGCGATAAATTACGATTATTGATGGAATATGATAATGTTGGGAATCCGGTTATGTTTAAAGATTGTCCATTTTGTTTTTGATGTCCATTTATGTAGTAAATTGGAATTTGATAACTAACTTCTTGTGACAATGGAGTTACAACGTTTTGATTTTGGTTAGTTTCTTTACTGCTATTATTTTTTTGAGAGCTGCTATTGCTCTGGTTATTGTTTTTCTTATTACTCTTGTTATTATTATTCTGATTATTTTTAGAACTATTAGATTGGTTGGTAGAAGATTTATTATTAGTTGGACTGCTACTTTGATTTGGGTTCTTCTTTGTTGAGTTATTATTCTGATTATTACGCTGTTGTTTTGATTGCTGTTGTTCATTAGGTTGGTTCGATTTAGCATTTACATTTAGAAATCTTCCGCTTGTAAATGCGCCTACTGCCATAATTGAAAGAATGACACTTGACCATTTTTTCATTAGGAACACTCCCTTTTATTTATATTGGCTATATTATAACTTAAATTAAGCTGTTTGTGATAAAATAAGGTTGATTAATTTGTTCAAGGGAGTGCAATTAAGGAATGTTTAAAAATATTAAACGATTAGTTCCAGAAACCAAGACGACTAAGTTACAATTATTGGTATTGTTAATTGTATTGTTATTTGTAATGCCAAATGTAACGGCTTGGAGTGCTAATTATCTGGAAGGTTTTAATAAGTTATCCATTTTTATTTGGTTGATCGTTTTACAAATTGTATGGGCGTTGATTTGGTATACAACTTATTGGGGATTAAAAAAATATATTTTGAACGTGATTTTAGTTCGAAATCTTCAAATGGGGTTATACTTCTTATCAGGAGCTTTTATCGTTTTATCATTATTGGATAATAATAGTATTTTTTCATTAGTAATTACAGCAGTTAGTTATCTTAGTATGATTATTTGGTATAATTATGTTTTCAATAATCTAGAAGATAGCGATAAAACATCATCGAAGCTTCATCAATTCTGGACTAATCATCGGAAAGTCAATAAAAAAGATGTTCAGAAACTAATTAATGATGGAAATGAAGAAATGAAAAATTGGTTCCGTGACTTTCAAGCGGAAAAAGATAATGCTGGTCGGGTCGTAGTTTTTTATCCTGATGGTACTAAGCGTTATAAATAATGGATTTTTAATTGAATATTAACAAAAAATCACCTCACAATCATTATAAATTTGATTATGAGGTGACTTTTTAATTTTAGAAATATGTTTTTAAGAATTCGGCGACCCGAGCTTTGTATTCGTTCGGCTTCATCCAGAAGCTTTCTGCATGATGAGCTCCTTTAACGATCCAAAGTTGCTTAGCAGCCCTAGTAGCCCGGTAGTTTTCATATGCCATATAAGTTGGGACATACGTATCCAAGCCACCATGAATAAAGAAGATTGGTAACTTGTTCTTTTTAAGTTGGTCAACGGTTGAAGCATCGTTCAAGTGATAACCTAAACGGCGCTTGTTGATCGAACTGACGATTGGTTCAAATGGGTAATATGGTAAGTGGAACTGATTCTTTAGAACATACCCTAGTTCTTCTCGAACATTAGAGTATCCACAATCAGCAATGATTGCTTTAACTTGTTTAGGAAGTTTGTTCCCACTGAGCATTGAAACGATTCCGGCTCCCATACTAACCCCGAATAATAAAATCCGACATTTTTTGTTAAATTGATTCAAAATCTTGTTGATCCAAGCGATGTAATCTTTTTGATCGAGCCAACCGAAACTGATGTAGTTTCCGGCACTTTCGCCATGTCCACGATCATCCGGCATTAAAATGTTAAAGCCCATGTCATAAAACATTTTAGCATAACCACTCATTGTTGCTCGGTTACCATTATATCCATGCGCAATAATTACGACCTTATCAGAAGGTTTTTCGTTGGGGATGAATGTTGCAACCATTGTTTCTTTGGTAGCTGGTTCGTAACTGTACCAAGTTTCTTTTTTGATGCCTTGGTACCATTCTAGATATTTATAGTATTGACCCGCGTAGGGTAATAATGTTTTGGAAGGTCGGGGGGCCTTATTTCGGCGAGACATTCCAACTTTAAATAAATGTTCACTTAATAGGTAAGAACTTGCTCCGGCAATTAATGGAAGTGTCCCAAGCCAAAGCCATTTTTTATGTTTCATTTAGAAGTCCTCCTTATTTTGGGTTTTCTAGATAAATATCCTGTAATTTTTTAATGTCTTCATCACTAAGTTGAAGGTATTCATGGAAGAAGTTTTCCTTGGTTCCATATTTTTTCTTGATTTCATCCATCGCAGCATCGTAATATTCTGGTTCAACAGTATAAAGAGCTGTGATGTTCTTACGAAATGTATCATTAATATCATAAGGTTCATAGTCTACTAATTTGCGTTTGATGTATGGAACCATTTCTTTTTGGGATAAAAGATAATCCTTTTTAATGATCGAATCGTCTACGCCAAGCACCATTAATAGCATGACAATTCCCATTCCAGTTCGGTCTTTTCCTTGAGAACAATGGAAGAGGGAACAACCATTACCATTAGCTAATAATTGTTTGAATAGTGAACGATACGCATTTTTGGCGTGGGTATCATCAATGATAGCTCGATAAACACCTTCCATGTGTTTGATTCCGGTTCTAGGATTATCTGAATATTCTTTTTTCATTAAATCGGCTGTCCGACGTTCCCTTGCAGTAAAGACGGGGGTATGCGTATAAGTTACGCCAGCAGGAATTTTATCAGGATCTTTTTCAGCTTCTTCTTTGCTTCTTAGGTCGATGTCATTGGTAACGCCATATTTGTGAAGATATTGTAAATCTTCAGGGGTAAGATCGACTAAATTACCAGAACGGACAATTTTGTTCCATTTGGTAACGCGGCCATCTTTAGTAGGATATCCGCCGATATCTCGATAATTATAACCGCCCTTGATGGGCAATATACGATTTTTCATGGCAATGTCTCCTCGTTTTTGTTGTTATTACTAATTATAGGGAAAAAATTGCAAATAAGAAACCCATAATACTCGAATTTTATATGAGCTTATGAAATGATTTTTAAAATTAAAAGGATTACAATATAGTTGTAATATTGTAAATAAGGGGATTTGGAATTATGGAAATGACTGAACGTCAATTAATTCAAGAAATTTTAAACACTGTCGATATTCTTTATGATTTTGAAGATGTTGATGAAGATAAGAAAGACTATATTTTAGTTTTACATCGTCAAGATAATGATAAACGTAGTGTTGAACAAATCAATTCTGAAATGAAACACTACTTTAAGGATGCTGGATTTACTTATGATGAACAATTAAATCCAAGTGAAGGTACCGATATTAAAGTTGAAATCCAACGAAGTTAAAAATCCAAAAAAGCTTTTAAACCAGATTTAAAATCTGATTTAAAAGCTTTTTTATAAAATGTGCTTTTTAGAGCACTCTGTATACTTAGGATTAAATCCATTTAATGAATAAAGAACACGTTTATAGTTTGAAAGGAGGACAATATATTTTAATTCATTTCGATAAACGAGGTAAGAAAAAGGAGGCATAAATGAAGCCAATCCTAAATATACACTTAATAATTATAACATTTAAAAGTATGTTTAGGGATTGCTAAAAACAATTATTTATTTAAAGTTGGAAAATGACGTTCTTTATATATCTTATCTAATGCTTCATAGTCCTTGATAGGACTATAAGGTTGGCCATTGATTTCGTTCCAATCAATGATGGCTGAAAAACATCCAATGGCGATAAAGTTTTTATCACTATTATTCATTTCAATCATGGTCCTTAGGAATTCATGCCAAATTATCTGAATGAAAAGGTCGTCATCACTTTGAATTTCAAAAATTCCCTGGACGTTATTTTGATAACTAATACTAACAGTTTTAAATGGTTCATTTGCAAAATTGGCGAATGTTTTACTTTTAACTAATTTGGTCAAGATATTTCTAGTATATCTGCGTAGTAAATCGAACTTATCATTAAAATGATGATAAAAAGTATTCCGATGAACTAAAGCGGCTTTTGAAATATCGTTTATTGTAATTTGAGTAAAGGATTTATGCTTCAATACTTTAACAAATCCTTCATAGATTATTCTTTCCGTTCGTTCTTTTCGCATGTTAAATTTTTTGTCCATTTTATAACCTCTGTCTATTAAATGTACACTATCACAATTTTGTCCATTAACAATTATTATAGCGTGTTTTATCATGAATATACATATTCAATTTATTAGGAGGAATTTCCAATGTTTAATCGTTTTGGACAATGGGTCTTTCATAACAAATGGAAGACATTTTGCGCGTGGATTGTGATTTTAGTTGCAGTCATTCTTGGGGTAGCCAAGACTGGTTCTAACTTTGATGACAATTTAAAAATTAATGGATTACCTTCCACTGAAGTTCAAAAGACTTTGAAGAAGGAATTTAAAGTTAACTCTGAAGCTGGAACCATGAAAGTGGTTATTCAGACTCCTAAAAAGGGTGACGTAAACAAGAGTAACATTCAAAAAGATGTTGCTAAGGCTATTAAGGAAATTAAACATAATAAGGGGAATGGTTTGAAATCAGTTACTAATCCCTACAGTAGTCAAATCTTAAGTAAAGATAAGACAACGACTTATGTTGATATGACCTTTAAGAAAGATGCTAGAATTGTTAGTCAGCATCAAATCAAAATGGTGGAAAATGCATTTAACAAACATGTAAAACATGTTAACAATGCTAAAGTTGCCTTTACTGGAACGGTTCAAATAACGCCATATGATATTGGTGGTGCGTCTGAATTAATTGGGATCATTATTGCCTTTATTTTATTGATGATTCTCTTTAAGTCTTTTGTATCCGCTGGGTTACCAATTTTAAGTGCTTTAATGGGATTAATTACTGGAATTGTGATCGTAACGATCGGTTCCACTTTCTTCACATTAGCAAGTACGGCTTCGACTTTAGCAACGATGCTTAGTTTAGCTGTTGGAATTGATTATGCCTTGTTCATCGTTCATCGTTATCGAGATGAACGGAAACATCATGATGGAGCAGAAGCACTTGGAAATGCCCTTCAAACAGCTGGGAGTTCAGTCTTATTTGCTGGACTAACCGTTGTGATTGCTATTCTTGGGTTAAGTATCGTTGGGATTGCCTTCTTAACTCAAATGGCTGTTGCAACTGCTGTCGGAGTTCTTTTCGCAATTTGTTCTGCATTAACTTTCTTACCAGCATTGATTGCACTTTGCAGTAAATGGGTCAAACCTTCTAAGAAGGATATGGCAAAGAATGATGAAGATGTTAAGGCTGGTTTCTTCTCCAATATCATCATGAAGTTCCCACTAGTAACGGTAATCGTTACTTTAGCAATCTTGATTTGTTCTGCCATTCCAATGACGCATATGCGTTTAGGAATGCCTTACAATGGCTCGCTCCCTAATGACAATACTGAACGTCAAGCTTATGACATGATTTCTGATAAGTTTGGTGAAGGTGTCAATGCGCCAATGATTGGGGTCGTTAAGTTAAACGAAAGTCAATCACATAAGACTCAAGAAAAGAACCTTAAAAAGATCACTAATCATATTAAAGATATGAAAGGTGTCAAGATGATCGTTCCAGTAACGAACGAAAAAGCTATTAAACAATTAAAGTCACCTCAATATCAAGCTCAAATGAAACAACAAATTCAACAACAAGTCCAAGCTAAGGTTAAGGAAATGATTCAAAAGGATCCATCCTTGGCACCAAAGGCACAAGTATTAGGTAAGCAGATTGGTGCTCAATACGCTCAAAAGGCGCAAGCAGAAGCTAAGGCAAAGGTAATTTCACCAATTCCTGCTCACATTAGTAAGAACCATCGTTACGCATACTTTGTTATGATTCCTAAGAAGGGTTCTGAAACTGTTCAAACCACTGATCTTACTCATAACATCAAAAAGTATTCTGAAAAGGTTCAAAAGAATGACAAGACTAAGATTACACTTACTGGTATCAATGCAATCAACATCGACACAACTGCTAAATTAAATGCAGCTATTCCGGTCTTTGCTGGGGTTGTTATTGTTCTAGCATTTATCTTACTAATGTTCATGTTCCGTTCATTCTTAATTCCATTGATTGCAATGTTAGGTTTCGGTCTTTCGTTGGTTGCTTCATTCGGAATTACAACTCTTACAATTCAAGATGGCTTTGCAAAGGGTCTCTTGGGAATTAGTAAAGGGGCTCCAGTATTATCATTCTTACCAGTTATCTTTATTGGAATCCTATTTGGATTAGCAATGGATTACGAAGTATTTATGGTTTCTAGAGCACGAGAAGAATATGTTAAGACTGGTGATAATAATCACTCAATCTTGGTTGCTTTGAAGTCTAGTGGTCCAGTTATCGTCACTGCGGCATTGATTATGATGGCGGTATTTGGTAGTTTTGCTCTATCAACGAATACGACTATTAAGTCATTAGGACTTTCATTGGCATTTGGGATCTTCTTCGATGCATTCCTTGTTCGGTTATTGATCGTGCCATCAATGATGAAGTTATTCGGAAAAGCGAACTGGTATTTCCCAGGATTTAAAAAGAATAAATAACATATAAAGCGTTAACTAGGGATAATCATTAAATTGATTATCCTTTTTTTATGTAAAAAATATTTTGAGAAAGAATTCACAAAAGCAAGTGTGAAAGATTGTATTAAATTGAAAAGGTGGTATTATGTAATTGTGAAATAGTTATCAAACGAATTGAGATGAGCTACTTCACATACACAATATATAAAAAACTTATACTGGGGGTTACGATTATGGCTGATGCAAAACAACCAAATGTAGACAATGTTGAAAAGACAATTGACACAATGGTTAAAAAAGCCCATGTCGCATTAGATGAAATGAGCCACTTTGATCAAAAGAAAGTGGACAGAATTACCCAAGCAATGGTTATTGCTGGAGTTAATGCTCATCAAATGTTGGGGGAAATGGCTTATAAAGAAACTGGTCGTGGAGTTGCCGAAGATAAGGCAATTAAGAACCTATTTGCGACCGAAGAAATTTGGCACAGTATTCGTGATGATAAAACTGTTGGGATTATTAAAGAAGAACCTGAAGAAAACCTAACGAAAGTTGCTGAACCCCTTGGTGTGCTTGCTGGAATTACACCAGTAACTAACCCAACTTCAACAACATTATTTAAAGCAATTATTTCAATGAAGACTAGAAATGCAATTATCTTTAGTCTTCATCCCCAAGCTTTGCAATCTTCGATCATGGCTGCTAAGATTGTTCGGGATGCTGCTGTTAAAGCAGGTGCGCCCGCTGATGCCATTCAATGGATCGAACATCCAAGCCGTGAAGCTACGAAGGCATTAATTACAAATCCGGGAGTTGCATGTACTTTAGCAACCGGTGGTCCTGGCTTGGTTAACTTAGCTTACTCTGCTGGTAAACCTGCCTTAGGTGTTGGTCCTGGTAATGGTCCTGTTTACATCGAAAAGACTGCTAACATTGCTCGTGCAGTTAATGATTTGGTATTATCTAAAACTTTTGATAATGGAATGATTTGTGCAACTGAAAACAGTGCCATTATCGATAATGAAATTTATGACGAAGTTAAGAGGGCTTTGGAAGCTGACCGAGTTTACTTTGTTCCTGAAAACGAACGTCAACAATTAACTGATGCGATGTTTGACAACAAGCGACTCAGTGTTAAAGGGCCAATTGCTGGAGCGCCAGCTGAAAAAATTGCCGAAATGGCCAACATTAAGGTTCCTAAGGATACTCAAGTTCTTGCCGTTGAAATGGAAGGGATTGGACCTAAATATCCAATGTCAGGTGAAAAATTATCACCAGTTATTTCCATTTATCATGCTAAGGACCATCAAGATGCCTTTAATAAGGTCGATCAATTACTTGATTATGGTGGTTTAGGTCATACTGCTGCCATTCAAACTCGTGATGAAAAGTTAATGAAGGACTTTGGTCTTGAAGTTAAGGCTTCACGTGTCCTTGTTAATACACCAGCTGGTTTAGGTGGGGTTGGTAACCTTTACAACAACATGACGCCATCATTGACCTTAGGTACTGGTTCATGGGGGAAGAATTCAATTTCTCATAACGTTACTGATTATGATCTTTTGAACATTAAGACAATTGCCAAAAGAAGGAATAATATGCAATGGATTAAATTACCACGGATCTACTTCGAAAAGAATTCAATTCGCTACTTAAAGGACATGCCAGGAATCAAGAAGGCCTTTATTGTAACGAGTCCATCAATGGTTAAACATCACTATGTTGACCGGATTTTGAACGAATTGAATGCACGTGATAATGAAGTTCAATACTATATCTTCAGTGAAGTTCATGGTGAACCCGATACCGATACTGTTAACGCTGGACTTACTCAAATCAATGGATTCAAACCAGATACCATTATTGCATTAGGTGGAGGTTCTCCATTGGATGCTGCTAAGTTGATGTGGTTAATGTACGAAAATCCAGATATTGACTTCTTTGGTGCAAAACAAAAGTTCTTGGATATCAGAAAACGGGCATACCGCTTCAAGAAAGCTACTAAGAGTCAAATGGTTGCCATTCCAAGTACTTCCGGAAGTGGTTCTGAAGTAACACCATTCTCTGTTATTACTGATTCTAAGAAACACATCAAGTACCCATTAGCTGATTATGCTTTGACTCCTGATGTTGCAATTGTTGATCCTCAATTCGTTAACACTGTTCCTAAGGGAACCATTGCTGCTTCTGGGATTGATGCTTTAAGTCACTCCATCGAATCATATGTATCAACGATGGCATCTGATTACACTCGTCCATGGTCCTTAAAGGCATGTAAGATGATTTTTGAAAACCTTACTGCTTCATACAATGGTGATCAAGAAGCTCGTGCTAAGATGCACACTGCTGCTACCTTAGCCGGAATGGCCTTTGCAAATGCTTTCTTAGGAATTAACCATTCCATCGCCCACAAGATTGGTGGTAAGTTCGGTATTCCTCATGGTTTTGCAATCGGAATTACTTTACCACACGTAATTCGTTACAACTTCAAGAAACCTAAGAAGATGGCAGTATGGCCTAAGTACGAATCATTCCGTGCCGATGAAGACTATGCTAACATTGCTAGATACCTTGGTTTGAAGGGGAACACGAACGAAGAATTGAAGGAAGCTTTGATTCACAAGTTCATTGAATTAGCTCACTCAGTTGGTTTGACCTTAAGTCTTAAGGCTCAAGGAGTTACAAAAGAACAAGTTGAAGAAAATGCTGATGAACTTGCTGACTTAGCATTCTTAGACCAATGTACTAATTCAAACCCTAAGGAACCTTTGATTGCTGATTTGAAGCAAATCATTTTAGATGAATATGAAGGTGTCGGGGTAGAAACACAAACTGATAAAGAAGTATAAAAAGTAAATATAAATGAGTGGATAATGTAGTTGGGTAGAAAAAGGCTTACCATTTTAAATGGTAAGCCTTTTTGAGTGTTTATAATTTCATATAATGTTTTTGTTTTAATAGATCTTTGGAATGTTGATCTGTAGGAACGTAACCAATTGATTGGAGATGTCTAAAATACATGAAATTGTACAAGAAGCCCCATACAATTCCACTAAATTGACCAACATAACGAGCAGCAATTGTTAAATCAACATTCATTGCTAATCCAACAATAAAGGTTGCTACTAGTTCGCTTGCTAACATGCAAATTAAGTTATACCAATCGCGTCTAAAGACAGATGGTAAACAACCAAATAGCAAAGATGTGATCGAAAAACCAACTTTACCGATTTTAATGGTTTTCTTTTCAGGATTATGCACGGTCGCAAAATTTTGTGGTAATGGAATCATTCCATTATTACCAAATGGATTTTGCATCTTATACCTACTTTCTTTTGATAAATTGTTAATAGGACTAGCCTATCATGAAATTTAATATAATACTATTTTTTCAAAGTGAATTTAACCACTGCTTCAACTTTAGCGGTTTGAGGCATCATATCGATTGGTTGAATAAAATCAACAATGTATTTACGAGTTAATTTAACCAAGTCTCTTGCTAATGTTGCTGGATTACATGAGACATAAACGAGATTTTGCGGGGATGTTTTCAGAATTGCGTCAATCAAGGGATCAGCAAGTCCAGTTCGGGGTGGATCGACGATAATTGCATCCGGACGCCAGCCTTCTTCGATCCATTCGGGAAGTAAATCTTCAGCTTTACCAGTGTAGTAATGAGCATTGTGGATTTTGTTGATTCTAGCGTTATTATTAGCATCTTCAACAGCTTCTTTGATCGTATCCATTCCCCGAACTTCAGCAACATCATGAGCTAATGGTAATCCAATGGTTCCAACTCCAGAATAAGCATCAACAAGCTTTTCATTTCCCTTTAAATCGAGGGCACTATTAACAACTTCGTATAATTGGGGGGTCATATACGTATTTAATTGAAGGAAGGCTCTGGCAGAAAGTTCAAACCGGGTTTTGCCAATTTTTTCGGTCAAGGTTGGTTTTCCAGCAAGATAAATCGTTTTGTCTCCCCAGATCAAGGAAGTATCTCCAGGATTAACGTTTTGCATCACAGAGGTAACTTCTGGTAGCTTGGCAGCGATCATTGCTAATAAACGTTGCTTTTTGATTAATTTAGGAGTGTTTGTAATAATTACTAATTGAACGTCTTTGGTGTTCAAGGCAGCTCGGACGACTAAAGTTTTAATGATTCCGGAATGGTTCGATTCTTGAAAAACGGGAATTCCAAGGTTTTGAATAATATCAACCATTGTTCGCATTACTTTCATCGTAACTGGGTATTGGACTGCACATTCTTTCATATCAATTAGATGGTGAGTTCTTGCTTGGTATAGACCAGCGATAACTTTACCGTCACGTTCTCGAACTGGAAATTGAGCTTTATTACGGTACCCATAAGGATGCTTCATTCCCATTGTCTTGTTGATCTTATACTTTTTAAAACCAGCTGGTCGATACTTATAAAGGGCATTTTCGACCATTATTCTTTTTAAGCGTAGTTGAGTGGGATAGTTCATAAATTCGAGTTCTAACCCACCAACTTTACCAGCTTCAGGATCTAATGGTTCAACTCGATCTGGACTAGGGGTAATGACTTTAATAACTTCAGCCCGGGCATATTGGCGATATAGATCAGTAATTTTGATCGATACTTTTTCACCAGGAAGGGCGCCTTCAACAAAAACTAGGATGGATTTAAGGTAGGCAACGGCTTCTCCGTTGACCCCCATTCGTTCCATTTCGGGCTTTGTCTTAACGCTAAATACTTGTCCAACACTAAATTGATCTCGTGCTTGCATATTAGTGCTCCTTTCGTGACTAATAAATCGTATCTTCATTATATAACATTAATATTACTATTATGTTTCGTTTTCTCTTTTTGGGTGTTGAAAGTATAAAGTTTGCGTTAAAATATTAAATATAAATTAAAGAGGAACCACAAAGGGGAGTTTCGAGTTTTGAAAAAAACAATTAAATTATTATTACTCGCAACAGCTGCTTTAGGAGTAGTTGCTGTTACTAATAGTAATCAAACCGTACATGCTGATAATCAATTTTATAGCATTCCAGATGCAAATACGAACGTTAAGAAAATTAATTCCGGAAATGTATTAGCTAATTATTCGGATAGCGATTTGGTAATGAGTAATAACCAAATTCCAAATGTACCACGGCCAACTAGTTATACTCATACTAATTTGAATATGACTGGAACTAATAATTTGGATACTTATACATCAACAGATGGTAGTAATACTTTCTCAACGATGTTTTATCTTCCAGAAGGTTTTCATGTTCAATATGGTGAACATGGTAATTATCAAAAAGCCTTATTAGTTGGGAATTCCTTTTACATTGTTGAATCGATGGGAACTGGGAAAAACCAGGGAGCCATCATTAAGTATAATATTAATGACTTAAGGGACAACGGAATCCTCGATGGTGAACAAGACATGATTTGGAAAGCTTTGAAGTACTTCTCACCATACACGGTTAGTGGTAACAATCATAGTGCTCAATACTTGAAGGATACAACGAACCTTCAAAACGCTAAGCAAACCATTACGAATTCACAAAAACAAATTAAAACTTTACAAGCCCAAATCAAACCGCTTAAATCTCAAATCAAGAAATTGGAAAGTGGTTCAAAGAAGGGGACTAAGGCTCAAAAACCAACTTTAAAGAAGGTTCAAGCTCAACAAAAGGCTTTGGATAATCAAGCGACTCTAATTGCTAGATTGAACGGCGCTTCTGATAACAATACTAATGATTCAAATAGTAAGTCGAGAAATACGACGGTCGTTAGTGATGTTAATATTGCTAACTACTATCAAGTTGTAAAGAAACAAGCTGGTCAAATCAAGAGTCAAAATGCAGCTTTGAAGAAGGTTCAAAGCAAGAGTGCAAGCCAAGTCAAAGCAGCTTTAGCTAATAATACTAAGATTAGTAAAGGATTAAGTGGACTAGTAAAACAAGCTAAGGCTTTGACTAAGAAGTACGCAAAGAGCAATAAGCAATTTACCAAGAAACAAGCTCAACTTAATAACGTTAACACTAAGATTAATAATTTGAAGCAAAAGATTACGACTAGTAATGCTCAAGTAACTCAATTAGGTAAGAGTACTTCACTATTATCTGAATATTCCAAGCTAGCCCATTTAGCTCAAATTAGTCCATTGATCAATATTGGTCATGGAGAAACATTAGCATATAACCCTGCTAACCAACACATCTATTTGGCTCAAGATGATTCTACTAAGGATCAAATCAGCACCGATAAAAATAATCAAGTAACTGAAATTGATCCAAATACGCTTCAACCAGTTACCCAATATTCATTTAAACTCTTGCATGATAATGTTAACTATCAAATGAAGACATTAACATTTGATAGCCAAGGGAATGCTTATATTGGTCGAAATTACAGTAGTAAGAGTAATTTCCAAATTTTCAAGGGGCGTTTAGATGAAAATGGCGTTTCATTCGTAACAGAAAAGAACGTTATTAATCGTCCTGGTTACACGAACCAAGGAATTTCTTACAATGCTGCTAACAACCGTTTGTACATTGTTTCTGATGATGCTTTGACTTCTGTTCCAGTTGATGAATTGAATAATGGAACTGTCAACAATGATGATATTCATTATCTTACTTTCAATACCAACCGTGAGTTCGAAGATATTACTTTCGATAGTCAGGGTCGCGGGTACCTATTAATGCTATGGAAACCAGAAATTCTAAAATCACAAAACCCAATGAACTAAATCATTAGAAATAAAAAGACTGCCAATTATTAATTGGCAGTCTTTTTTTACATATTAATTAATTTTATTTAATGAAATCATGTTCACGTTCCATAAAGATATGTGGAGTTGAAATGTGAGTATATAGATCTCCATGGGCAACAAACCCAAATTTTTCATAAAAGCCTTGTTTATCAGCTTGAGCATGAATTTTAATCGCTTCGTCTGGATAAGCTTTTTTAATATCAGGAATTAATTCCGTCATTAATTTACGCCCCATTCCAGTTCCACGTGTAATTGGGGTTGTGAGAACACGACCAAATGAAATATAATCTTTTTCACGATAGAACCGTGTGTATGCAAGAAATTCACCATTTTCATCAGTTGCCCAAAGATGATAAGCCTCCTTATCAACATCGTCAATTCCCATGTATGGGCGGTTTTGTTCAACAACGAAAATTTCCATTCGATGACGATAAATATCCCAAAGTTCATCAGTTGTTAATTCTTGAAATGTTTTTAAGTGCCAATTAATATCCACTATAAACCCTCCAATTTTATTTTTGTCAGTTTAATTTCCAAAATACCAATTCCAACATTATAACATCGTAACTTTAGATTGGCTAGTAGTGTTTATTTTTATTATCATTTTCATGTTTATTGGCAATTTTAATAACGGCACTTTCAATTTGATCATTGTGATGTGATTCTTCATAGGTCTTTTGAATCAATAAATCGATCAATCGTAATAACGTTTCAGCTTCTTCAGTTGTGATGTTATCGATGATTTGGTTGGAATCTTTTGCGCCATGTGCACCCACGTTTCCGACTCTTCTAATAGAATCTATAGCTTCCCAAGTGTGCTTATCTTGGATTTTATGTTTAAGTTCCTTGATTTTATAGATCAATTTACCACGAGTAATGTGGTAGTAATCCGTGATGATTTCCTCTAAGACTCTTCGAGATAACATCGCAGATGATTTGGGACTTAGGTCAACAATGTTCCAAGCTTCCTTGTAGTCTTCACGAATCATTTGGGGAATATACTCTGGCAATGGTCGTGCTGTTGATCTTGGGTAAACATTAATTGTTTGGTTACCATTTCCATAAGCACTACCAACGAGTTTCATTTTGATACTAGTGTGTCCACAATTTGGACATTTAAACATTATTAAAGTTACTAGTTCACTGTGAGCTAATAATTCGTCTAAGCTCTTACTATTATGTGAGGTAAAATGAAAGAATTGTAATTCGTTTCTTTTATCATATTGTTTAATAATGATTTCTTTTGTAAAATATCTAGAACTTGCGGTTTTGTCACTTTCTTGATGACAGAAAGGACATTTCACCATATTATGGGGTTCCATAATTTAACCTCTTTTCGCAACTATTCAATATTAATTATACAATATAGAATAAATAAGTCTAAAAGAAGGCAAATAAAAAACGTCACTGGAAGCTATTCGCGTTCTTGTGACGATTATATAAATGAATTCTTTAACTATGGTTCCCCATAGCGCTAGAATTAATTGATTATAGGAAGTGGTTCGATCGATCCCACAAATCCAATATATCAGAATTTATTTTTGATGTCTAGTTATTCATTCTGACCATCTGGATAATTTGTTTGAATGAAGTGCTTAATGTGAGTAATCATTTTCTTGGCAACCGGGGTCTTGACTTGAACGGGATTCATGACTAAGTAAATGGTTCGATGATAGTGTTTTTCGAACGGGAAAATATTAACGTCTTTTTGAATACTGGTAAGGGCTAGTTTAGGGAGGATTCCTAATGCTAAACCACTTTCAACCATTGCAATAACTGATTGATCATCAATACTAAATTGGATTGAACCTGGGGTAACGTGAAAGAAATCAAGAACCTTTTTAGTGTCACCATCATAATCACTTTTTTGTAACATAAAGGAATGATTTTTAACATCAGCTTTTGTAACATAATTACCGTTTTGGGGTTTAAAATCTTTTGGCGTGACACAATAGATTTGATCCTTGACTAATGGCACTTTAATGATGTTTTCAACGATTGGATTACACGTAAATCCAATATCGATATTTCCAAGGTGGGTTTCCTTACTAACGGCTCCAAACGGCATTTGATTAACAGTTATCTTAATGTTTGGAAATTGTTTGTTAAATGATTTAATAATTTTAGGCAACCAATTGATGCAAATACTACTGAAAGCCCCAATTCTGATGGCCCCTTCATGAACCCCGGAAATATCAGCTGCAGCTTGTTCAAGACGATTTTGTTGGCTAATGATATCTTGGATGATCGGCAAGATGCTTTCTCCATCAGCAGTTAATTTCACTCCAGACCGATTTCTAATTAAAATTGAAAAGCCAAGAAATTTTTCGAGCTGATTGATAGCATGACTAATTGCAGATGGGGTAACGTCGAGTGATTGAGCAGCCCGATAAAAGCTTTTTTCCCGAACAACAGCGCTAAAAGCAAGGTAGGTAAATGAAATCATAGCTGACATCCTTTCGAAATAAAAAATGGTATAATACGATTATATCATTAATAAGGGAGTTATTAGCATGGGGTTCATTCGTAAACATCCGCGGTGGAGTTTAGTAATTGTAATTATTATTATGTCTTTTCTTGCTGCTAATTTGGAAAAAACGATTAAAGATAGCGGTAATCATAATCAACCTCGGGTAGAACGGAAACGTTCAAGTAGTTCTTCGGAATCGAGTTCTTCATCACATCAAAATGCTTCTGTTAAGAAACATTCGATACATAAAAAGAAAGTTAAGCATCATCGGGACAAAAACAATGAATTCGAAAAGAAGCTTGCAAAGTTAGATTATCATTCTGGAGAAGCAGCATTTAAAAATGTAAATGATGGAAAAAGTACTTTGAATCCAAATAAATGGCACCATGATCATATCGACTATTCTGATTTAGATTCCCAGTTACGAACCTCAAAGCCAGCGATTGCTTATTTAGATCGTTATAATGTTGTGAACGATTCACAACGGCAACGTCAATACGTTCAACCCAGTGCTTGGCATCAAAAATATGTTAATAATGAACCAATTTTAAATCGAGGGCACTTAATCGCATATAGTTTATCAGGTGGGATTGATACAGCCGGTGAATATAAAGCGAATGATTCAATCGGAGATCAAAATAATTTAAAGAATTTATTTACCCAAACAGCGTTTTCAAATCAAAAAATTCAAACGATTTATGAATCAAAGGTTCGGGAAGCACTTCGTTCAGGAGACAAAGTAATCTATCAAGTTCAACCAATTTTTCGTGGGGATGAATTGATGGCCCGCGGAGTTCACTTACAAGCAATTTCAAAGGATGGCAGTTTGAACTTTAATGTTTATCTATTTAATGTACAACCGGGAATTAAATTTAATTACCAAGATGGAACATCTGTTATTGACCATTCTATGAATGTTCCAACTCCAGCTGGAGCGCCTAATTTTGGGAGCCAAACTGGAAAACATTATACTTATCATTACCATCCATACTATCATCATTCATATTACCCATATCATCATTATTATCACCACTATTATCGTCACTATTATCACCATTACTAGGGAGTTGAATTATTCATGAAGTTAGATAAAAAAGCAGCAACAAATGGTTATTATGGTAGTACGTCACACGTAAAAAAAGAAAGTGGAACTAGTTATGCTTTAAAACGGGTTTTAGTTGCAGCTGTGATATTGATTATTTTAGGAGCTGGGTACATTTTTGTTGCAGGGAATCCATTTGAACAACATTCAGCTTCACAACCAGCTAAACCAAAAGTAACTCAACCAGCACCGAAACCTAAATCTACTAATAAGACGATTATAAAAAGTGACGTTGTTAGTTCCAAACAATTAAAAATAAATATTAATGATGTTTATGAAAATTTGAATAATATTGCTAATGGCTATGGTGATACGAATGATAATAATGAATCACTTGCTCATTATTTTGTTGATGGCAGTCATAATAGTTTTTATAAGAAGCAAGATCGTTGGGCTAACAATGAATTGGGTAACCGAAGAGTTCAAAGTGTTGAATTACATCCATCAGTTCAAAAGGTCAACGGTAGAACTGTTTCCTATGTTGTTAAAAGCTCTTCTACTCTACCAAATGGAAAAACAAAAACGACAAAGGGGAACTGGAAGATTAATTTTAATAAAGATGGAAAGATTATTAGTATAAGACAACAAAAATAATTACAATATGATAAACTAGGGGTATTATTACTAGGAGGTTTTCTTACATGGAAAAATTAACCCAAAATGCAGATTATGCGATTTTCTTGGCTGTGGCAAAAGCCCCAATGAGCCAATTAGATTTCACTGAAATGGTAGCAGCAGCTAAGACATTAGACTCTAGTGTTGATGAAAAGAAGCTTAAATCTGTTTTACCACAAATGTTCGATAATGCATTGGAACAAAATACAGATCTGAAGCTTTACGTTCGTTGTAACAATGTTGCTAACACTCGTGACATTCAATCAGCACTTTTAGATGGTGGCGAAGTAAGTGATGATCTATGGAACGATTCAGTTTGGTCCGTAATGCCATTTGCTGATATGCCCGCTAATAACATGAATGGCCAAAGCGATTTATCCCATGGTGATCATCATCGTAATCGTGGTGTGAAACCATTCAAGAGTTATAAGGCTAAAATTGATCAAGCTCGTAATAATTTAGATTTATCAAAACGAGCAGATCAAGCAAAGACACAATTAGCTGATTCAACTGAAAAGGCAAAACAACAATTTGATAAAACGTCAGATAAGGTTAAAGAACAAGGAAATGCCTTGTACAAACGTCTTCGTGGTTCATCAATGCGCTTCAGAAATCGTTTCTTTAGAAAATAATATTTAAAATTAAGATTGATATAAGTTTTCAAAGAGTTAACAAAAAGATTACAACCCGTTGTTATCATTGCACATTTTGAAGCTTATGTTATATAATAACAATTGTAAGAATTAATTGAAGTGGGTATGTAATTTAAATCAAGAATTGATTAAAAAGATTTGGCGTTTCGCCATTTTCATGTTATAATTCTTACAACTTGATGAATTACATATCTTATATATTTGGAGGGAATTATAATGCGTTCAAGTTTAAAGAAATCATTATACTTGGGTCTTGCTGCATTGAGTTTTGCTTCAGTTGCAGGTGCTAGTTTTGCTAACACTAATGCTTCTGCTAAGAAAGCTACTAAGAAGGCAAAGGCTACCAAGAAAGCTAAAAAGGCTAAGAAAGCTAAAAAGGCTACTAAGAAAGCCGTTTCTATTAAGTCAGTTGTAAATATTGATAACCAAGCATATGTTGCTACTGCTTACAATGTTACTGCATCTAACTTAACTAACCGTCCTGCTGGTGTTAAGGGTTCACGTAGTGTTGCTACTGTTAACTCAAGTGCTAACTACATGGCTTACCAAGAAGCTACTTTAAGTAACGGTAAGAAGTACTTCAAGGTTGTTGAATTCGGTAACTCAGCTAACCGTGGATGGGTTTCTGCAGACCAAGCTAAGTCTGTAAACACATTTACTGCTGGTGCTAATGACATGAATACTCAATCAGTATTCTTGAAGTACCCTGGTGCTCAAAACATTTACAAGTACCCAGTTGGTTCTACTTACAAGCGTGTTGTAGCATTTAGTGCTGCTGATACTGCTAAGTATGCTAAAGACCAATTTGGTATTAGCCAAGTTGCTACTGTAAATGGCCGTCGTGCTTACTACATTATCGACTTAAACCACAACGAAGTTCAAGGTTGGGTTGACTCAGCTAACTTAAGCAACTCTGTTGGTCGTTACTTTGACAAGAGTAATGATGTTAAGATTAACTTTGTTAATAAAGATGGTAAGACTGTTTACTCTTACATTTCTAACATCACTAACAACTCTGCAAACGAAAACCAAACTCATAATGACGAACATGATACTAACAATGGTAATGGTACTCACTCAAGCAACAACAACGTTACTGACAATGGTTTCAAGAACGTTTTTGCTGATTACAGCAGTACTGACCGTGTATTAAGCAAGTCATTCTTGACTCTTAATAACTCAAACTCTATTGACAATGCTCACTTATTCAACTTGAGTACTTCTAATGGTAGCGATGGCGAACCTATTCTTAACGTTCTTGATGGTGATCAATCTGTTAAGGATCAAACTCCTCGTCATAGTGGTGACATTAACGCTGTCTTAAACAGCTTGAACTACACTGCTAGTGCTAGTGACATTAACTACAGCTTAAGTAATTTAGGTACTGTTAAGGTTGGGGATACTATTAACATTAATGTTCATGCTATCCACGAAAACCAAGCAACTTCTAACTTTAAGTTCGCTGCTATTACTCCTAATGCTCAAGGTGCTTACAACCCTGCAGATGCTAAAGCTTTAAACATTACTGGTCCTGCTATGTCAGATGCTGTTAAACATGCATTTACTGGTAACAAGAATTCATTTGTTCCTATGAACATTATGGATACTTTATTAGCTAACCATGGTAACGTTGATGGTAAGGATGTTAACGTAAACACTGGTAACACTAACACTGCTGATGGTACTGGTACTAATGCTACTAATACTGATGACAACCAAGGTAATGCATTTAGCGAAGCATGGATGTACTTCGACTTAAACAATGCTAACTCAAGTTATGCATACATTCCTGGTACTACTAACATGAATGTTGATAGCATTGCTGATTACACTAATGGTTTCAATGGTCGTATTGCATACAGTAACGTTAATGATGTTGTTAAGGCTGCTTCTTACTATGGTTCCAAGAATGGTCGTTTCAGCTTAGTTAACAAGACTACTGGTGCTAAAGACGCTGATGGTGTTGTTCCTACTCCAATTCAAATTGGTGGACAATTCCATTATGAATATGTCTTAGACAAGGCAGCTACTGCTCAATACAACAAGGGTGCTACATTCTATGGTCAAGATATTACTCTTGTTTACGATGCAGTTCCAGTTGTTACTAAATAAGGTTAATTTATTTAATTAGTTTTAAATGATTAATGGAAAAAGCGTGAACTTTATTGTTCACGTTTTTTTGTACAAAAATTTACTAGGAGTGTTATAATTAAGTTCCTTGGCAAGGGCACTTATTAAATAATTGAACAATTCTTTAATAAGTACTTTGATCGTTATGCAAATTGCATAGCGATTTTTTATTTGGAATTAATTTGCGTACTGTTTATTTTCTAATGTCTTAAAAACTGTTATAATTATCTTAAGATATTTAACGAGAGGAAGATGTTCATGGAATTTAGACGAATTATCGTTGTTGATTTAGCTTCGCTAGGTGTCGGGGAATCAGGAGATGCTAATCGTTATGATTCTGTTGGTTCTGATACATTAGGGCATTTAGATGAGCAATGCCATGAACAACTCAAATTACCCACGCTAACTAAATTGGGTTTGGGAAACATTCGTTGGGATCATCATTTAACTTCTGTTCCAGAAATTGATGAACCGATTGGCTTTGCTGGGAAACTTCATCCAACTGTAAAAGCTAATTATTCAACATCAACGTTGCGAGAAATGTTTGATTTTGCTGAACCTTTAAGAACGGTTTGTGTATTTAATAATTTAGCTCGCCAAGGATATGAGGTTTCAATCATTTCACGTTATATTAGTTATTTAGCTGATCAAGATGTGACACATCAAGTTCAATGTGCGTTCGATGATACCGCTTTTGAAAGTTGCTTTCGACAACTTAGAAAAATAGAAAATGGGGTCATTTATGTTCAAGAACCAGAACTTCAGTTAGCTGCTATCGCTCACGATATGGAAAGATACGTGGATCGATTGAACGTAATTGACACCCAAATTAAAACTTTACTTACCCGTTTGAACGATAACGATTTGTTGATTGTAACATCGAGTTATTCTCAAGATTTAACTTTTAAAACGACGATGACCCGTGAATATCTTCCGATCATCTTATATTCACCACGTTTTAAAGTTGGTCATTCTTTAGGGATTCGACGAACTGCAGGCGATGTTGCAACTACGATTGCCCATAATTTTTCAACGCCAACTGATCATGAAAACTATGAACATAGTTTATTAAATCAATTAAAATAAATCTGATCAATTGAAAGGAGTGATGCAAGACGAATTGATGGCCTTGTTGTCTGTATCCCAACGTTAAAAAATGCATTTATAGAAAGGAAATCGTTATCATGTATCTTGCTATTAACATTTTAGGTGTGATAGTTTTTCTTGCGATTGCTGTTCTTTTTTCTAAGAACCGTCGTAATATTAAGTGGCGTTCAGTTGCCATTGTTTTGGTTTTAAATCTAGTTATTGCTTATTTGCTTACTAACTTTAGTTGGGGCCGTGACGCAGTTAATGCTGCTGCCAATGGTTTTGCTGGATTAGTTCAAGTGGCTTATCAAGGAATTGCATTTGCGCTACCAAGTTGGGTCCATGTTAAAAATATGGATTTCGTAACTAGTGCTTTATTACCAATCCTATTGATCGTGCCAGTTTTTGACATTTTAACCTATATTGGAATCCTTCCATTTATTATTAAATGGATTGGTCGGGGGTTGTCTTATGTAACTGGTCAACCTAAGTTCGAATCATTCTTCTCTGTTGAGATGATGTTCTTAGGGAACACAGAAGCACTTGCTGTTTCTAATTTACAATTAAAGCATATTAGTGCGCAACGGAATATGACGATTGCGATGATGTCAATGTCTTGTGTTACCGCTTCTATTTTAGGGGCATATATTCAAATGGTTCCAGGCCAATTCGTATTGACTGCTGTTCCATTGAATGTTTTAAATGCGGTAATTGTTACTAGTATTTTGAACCCAGTTAGTGTGAAACCAGAAGACGATACTATTGCTGATTTCAAGACTGGTGTTGAAGAAACTACTGATGAAGTTAGTGGTGACAAAAAGGACCCTGAAAGAGAACCATTCTTCTCATTCTTAGGTGATTCTATTTTAGGTGCTGGTCGTTTAATTTTGATTATTACCGCTAACGTGATTGCCTTTGTTGCTTTAGCTGCTTTAATTGATAAATTGTTAGGATTTATTAATCCATGGTTATCACTTGAACATATTTTAGGAATTATTATGTTCCCATTTGCTTGGTTAATGGGGCAAAATGTTCATGACGCCTTTAACTTTGCTCAATTAATGGGAACTAAGTTGGTAACTAATGAATTTGTTGTTATGCAACGAATTACTGGGACCATTAATAATAGTCACGTTTTCCCACCTCACTACAGAGCTCAATTAGTTGTATTCTTAACTTCATTTGCTAACTTTAGTACAGTTGGAATGATTATTGGAGCTTTCAAGGGAATTGTTGATAGAGCTAAAAATGATACGATTAGCCGAAGCGTTGGTTACATGCTTCTTTCTGGAATTTTAGTTTCATTATTATCTTCTGGAATTGTTGGTTTATTCGTTTGGTAGAACTTAATTAAAATCTAATCTAAAGTCGGTGTATTCACACCGGCTTTTTTTAATGGTAAAATAATAAAGTATATGTCCACAGTTTAAAGATAGTCGGGGTAATAATTATGAATCCAGAACAATTTGCGTCCAGTTTAGCGGAACATGGAATTAAGCTAACTGAGACCCAGTTACAACAATTTGATACATACTATAAAATGTTGGTAGAAACTAATCAACACGTTAATTTAACAACGATTGTTGAACGTGATGATGTGTATTTAAAACATTTCTACGATTCGATTACACCGGCTTTTTATGTAAAGGGAATTCAAGAAGAACCATTAACGCTTTGTGATATTGGAGCAGGGGCAGGTTTTCCTTCTTTACCAATGAAAATTTGTTTCCCGCAATTAAAAATTACGATTGTTGATTCGTTAAATAAACGATTACGATTTTTAGAAGATTTAATTTCAACATTAAAATTAGATAATGTTAAACTAGTTCATGCTAGAGCAGAAGAATTTGGTGGAAAAAAATCAAAAGCGCGCGAAAGTTTTGATGTAGTGACTGCAAGGGCAGTTGCTCGGATGAGCGTTTTAAGTGAACTTTGCTTGCCACTAGTTAAAATTGGTGGACAATTAATCGCTTTAAAGGCTGCGAGAGCTGATGAAGAAATGATTGCTGGAAAACGAGCGATTTTTGTTTTAGGTGGTCAATTAGACGCTGATTATGATTTTAAATTACCAATTTCGGATGATGAACGAAATATTGTGGTCGTTAATAAGGTTAAACCAACCCCTAAGAAGTATCCTCGTAAAGCAGGAACCCCAAATCGACAAGCAATTGGAGAATAAAAGGAGTGAATGAAATGCATATTATATCATTAGCGAATCAAAAAGGTGGCGTTGGAAAAACAACGACGGCAGTTAACCTGGGAGCAGCCCTTGCCAAGCTCGGAAAAAGAGTTTTGATCATTGATGTTGATGCCCAAGGAAATGCCACTAGTGGAGTGGGGATTTCCAAAGCTACGATTAAAAAAGATATGTATGATGTTTTAGTGAATGAAACACCATTCTCGGCAGTAATTAGACACACGACAAATAAAAATTTAGATATTGCTCCGGCAACGATTCAATTATCAGCTGCTGATATCGAATTAACGCCAATGATTGCTCGTGAAACCAGACTACAAGAAGCCATTCGTGGAATCAGCGGACAATATGACTATGTTTTGATCGATTGTCCACCCTCGTTAGGACTGATTACGATTAACGCCTTCACTGCTAGTGATGCCTTGATCATTCCAGTGCAAAGTGAATACTATGCTTTAGAGGGATTGAGTCAATTGTTACACACTATTCATTTGGTTCAAAAGCATTTTAATCCTAAATTATTCATTGAAGGGGTTTTGATGACGATGTATGATCCAAGAACTAATTTAGGAAGTGATGTGGTTAAGGAAGTTAAGGGACATTTCAATGATAAGGTTTATAAAACGATTATCACAAGAAGTGTTAAATTAGCAGAAGCACCTAGCCACCAACAATCAATTATTGATTATGAACCTAGCTCTAAAGGCGCAAAACTATACATGAATTTAGCAAAGGAAGTGTTATTAGCTAATGGCGAAGAATAAAAAAGGCGGACTTGGTCGAGGATTTGAGGCTTTATTTGAAGATAATAATATTGATGGGGTCGATGAAAATTCAGAAACCATCAAAGATATTCCTTTGACCCAACTAGTTGCTAATCCATACCAACCTAGAACTGAATTTGAACCTGATGCTTTAAAGGATTTGGCTGAATCGATTCAAAAGTCAGGGGTATTTCAACCAATTATCGTTAGAAGAGTTTCTGATGATCATTACGAAATCCTTGCAGGGGAAAGACGTTTTCGAGCTTCTAAATTAGCTAAGAAAACAACGATCCCAGCAATCGTTCGAGATGTTTCCGATGCCCAAATGATGGAAATCGCTGTATTGGAAAACTTACAACGAGAAAACCTGACTCCAATTGATGAAGCTCAAGCTTACAATATGTTAATGACAAATTTGAAATTAACCCAAGCACAGGTTGCTGAACGAATGGGAAAGAGTCGTTCTTACATTGCCAATTACTTACGATTATTGGGATTACCAAAAGAAGTTAAATCGATGTTACAGAATAATCGTTTATCAATGGGTCAAGCACGTGCCCTATTAGCTTTGAGTGATCCAAATCAATTACGGGCTTTAGCTCAAGAAACATATGCTAAAACGTTAACTGTTCGTCAAATTAATGCCCGGATCAAGGAATTGGGACAAGCTAAACATAATAAGCGAACCACAAAGAAAATGCGGAGAAGTAGTCGGAAGTCACCATTTTTACGAGCAAGTGAAAATCAATTGCAGGATAAATTTGATACTCCGGTAGCAATTAATGCTAGTCGAAGTAAGCGTGGTCAAGGAACGATTGAAATTCAATATTTGACTAATGAAGATTTGAGTCGCTTATTACGCTTACTCCACGTTGACTTAAATTAGGAGGATTTTAACATGTATGGAATTCACGATATTGTTGAAATGAAGAAACCCCATCCATGTGGAACAAATCGATGGGAAATTATCCGAATGGGTGCCGATATTAAAATCGAATGTACAAAGTGTAAGCATGTAGTTATGTTGCCACGGCGTCAATTTGAGCATAAAATGAAGAAGGTACTTGAAAAACACGAATCATCTGAAAAATAAATTTATACAATTAATTTAAAAGGGGATTTTTATTTATGTCTTTAACTGCCGGAATTGTGGGGTTACCAAACGTTGGTAAATCAACATTATTTAATGCAATTACGAATGCAGGAGCTGAAATGGCTAACTACCCATTTGCTACGATCGATCCAAACGTTGGAATGGTGGAAGTTCCAGATGCTCGTTTAGCTCGGATTCAAGAAATCATTCCAGCTAAGAAAGTTGTCCCAACCACCTTTGAATTTACTGATATTGCTGGAATTGTTAAAGGTGCTAGTAAGGGAGAAGGTCTTGGAAACAAGTTCTTGGAAAATATTCGTCAAGTTGATGCAATCGTGCACGTTGTGCGAGCCTTTGACGATGACAATATTACCAGTGTTACTGGAACCGTTGACCCAATTGCAGATATTCAAACGATTAATTTAGAATTAGGGATTGCCGACTTGGACGCTGTTAATAAACGATTAGGCAAGGTTGAACGTGCTGCAAAAGGAAAAGACGAAGATGCTTTAGCTGAAAAGGCAGTTTTAGATAAGATCAAACCAGTCCTTGAAGACGGGGGAACTGTTCGTTCAATTGATTTTGACGAAGATGAACAAAAAATCGTTAAGGGTGAATTCCTATTAACTTCTAAACCAGTTCTTTACGTTGCTAACATTGCTGAATCAGACATGGCTGATCCTTCTAAATCCAAGTATTTCCAACAAATCAAAGAATTTGCTGATAAGGAAGGCGCTCAAGTAATTGGAATCGCTGCAGAAGCTGAAGAAGAAATCGCCGAACTTGATCCTGAAGATAAGAAATCGTTCTTAAAGGATGAAGGAGTTAGCGAACCTGGATTGAATAAATTAATTCGGGCTGCTTACAAGTTATTAGGACTTGAAACATTCTTCACTGCTGGTGGTAAAGAAACGAAGGCTTGGACTTATTTAAAGGGAACTAAGGCTCCTCAAGCTGCCGGAATTATTCATTCTGACTTTGAACGTGGATTTATTCGTGCAGAAATTATGAGCTTTGATGACCTAGACAAATTAGGTAGTGAAAATGCAGTTAAAGATGCTGGAAAGTTAAGAGTTGAAGGTAAAGACTATGTCATGCAGGATGGTGACATCGTTAACTTTAGATTTAACGTTTAGGAGTGAAATGAATGTCATCGATCGATGAACAAAATCGCCAAAAAAACGCTGATGTTAAACAAAATCAAGCTAAAGAAATTAAGGAACAACAATCTTATTTTAATAATCTTGGACTAACGAAGCGAAATGCTGAATACATGATTCGTTTCCATCGGCAGTTTGAAAGTGTTAAGTTAGATGCTGATAAGAAGAATGACATCATTGATAAGATGGTTAATGAATTATTAGCCCATCAAAAAGAAGGAAAAACAGCGCGGAATATGTATGGAACGGTTGAAGAAAGAATTAATTCGATCGTTAATCCGCCTAAGCAAAAACAATCAATTACGGCTAATTATTGGCCAAATGCGGTTTATAATGCTATTTTCTTTTTTGCCATGTTCAATGCAATTTATGGAATTACGTTCCTTTTCAATTATAATAAAGGAGCTCAGAACCAAAATGCAGCAGGATTTACAACGTTATTGATCATCTCAGTTGCCGCTGGTCTTGGGACACCAATTATCACCCGTTTATTTGATGCGAACATCGTTCACACTTATTCTGGTTGGATGAGATTCTTGTTCATGTTATTAATGGTTGTGGGGTGGATTTTGATCTTTATTGTAACGGCATTCTTGCCAGCAATTGTTAATCCATTATTGAATCCAATTGCAGATCTTGTGATCGCTGGAGTTGGAATTTTATTTAATCTTTATCTTAAGTCTAAATATCCTAATATTACAGGGATGTTTGCAATGCGTCGTTAAGCAAATAACAAGGTTTTCGAATTTGACGAAAGCCTTGTTTTTTGGTAAATTAGATATAATTTATATTTTTCTAATTGTTGATTTGTTGCTGATTTAATAAAAAGGAGCGCTCCGAATTATGTCCAATTGGGATAACAAGTTTAAAAAAGAAGGCATTACCTTCGATGATGTCTTATTAATTCCGGCTGAAAGCCATGTTTTACCTAATGAAGTTGATACTAGTGTTCGTTTAGCTGATAACATTAAGTTAAACGTTCCATTCTTAAGTGCTAGTATGGATACAGTTACCGAATCAAAGATGGGCATTGCCATGGCAGAAGTTGGTGGCTTAGGTGTTATTCATAAGAATATGTTGATCGATGACCAAGCTGCTGAGGTTGCGAAAGTTAAAGCTGTTGAAAATGATCCTAAGAAGTTTCCTAACGCTGCTGTAGATGCTAATAACCATTTATTAGCTGCTGCTGCCGTTGGAGTCACAAGTGATACATTTAAGCGGGCTGACGCTTTGTTCAAAGCTGGTGCTGATGCAATCGTTATTGATACTGCTCATGGTCATTCAGCAGGTGTTTTACGTAAAATCAAGGAAATTCGTGAAACTTATCCTAAAGCTACTTTGATTGCTGGGAATGTTGCTACTGGTGAAGGTGCTAATGCTTTATATGAAGCTGGTGCTGATGTAGTTAAAGTCGGAATTGGACCTGGTTCTATCTGTACTACTAGAATCGTTGCTGGTGTTGGTGTTCCTCAAATTACTGCCATTTACGATGCTGCTTCTGTTGCTCGTAAGTGGGGTCGCCCAATTATTGCTGATGGTGGAATCAAGTATAGTGGTGATGTTGCTAAAGCAATTGCTGCTGGTGGAAACGCCGTTATGCTTGGTAGTATGTTATCTGGTACTGATGAAACTCCTGGTGAAACCTTTACGGACAACGGTAAGAAGTACAAGGCTTATCGTGGAATGGGAAGTATTGCTGCGATGGAACATGGTTCTAAAGACCGTTACTTCCAAGGTGAAGTTAATGAAGCTAAGAAATTAGTTCCTGAAGGAATCGAAGCCCGAGTTGAATATAAGGGAAGCGTTAAAGACATCGTCTTCCAAATGGTTGGTGGATTACGTTCTGCCATGGGTTACACTGGTTCTAAAAATCTTCAAATTATGAGTGATCAAGCTCAATTCTGTCGGATTTCTAATGCTGGATTGATTGAATCCCATCCTCATGATGTTCAAATTACGAAAGCTGCTCCTAATTACAAATAAAATTAATAAAAACCCGTTTCAGTCGGAACGGGTTTTTATTTTGGCTTAAAAGCAATAATAATCTTAAAAAACTGTAAAAATAACTGGATTTTATTAAAGAAGGGGCTAGTTTTAAAGCATAATCTGTTAAAATAGCACTAATGTAAGATACTAAGAAATCGGATAATGAATAGCGAGGTTAACTAATATGAAAATTTTAGTTGTTGATGATGATAAAGAAATTGCTCAATTATTAGAAATTTACATTAAAAACGAAGGGTACGAACCAGTTTCGGCATACAATGGTCCGGATGCCTTATCATTACTTAGAACTGAACCAGATATTGGTCTAATGATTTTAGATGTCATGATGCCTAAAATGACGGGATTGGATGTTATTAAGGAAGTTCGTCGTGACTCTAACATCCCAATTATTGTGTTATCAGCTAAGACTGCTGATATGGATAAGATTCAAGGGTTGATCAGTGGTGCTGATGATTATGTTACGAAACCATTTAATCCATTGGAAGTAATGGCTCGAGTTCGTTCTTTACTTCGTCGGAGTAATGATAACGTTAAGAATACCCAACCAGCAATTTCTGAAGTTGGTCCTTTAACGATTAATAAAGATTCACATGAAGTTAAGACGATGGATGGAAAAGATATTCAATTAACAGCGTTAGAATTCGGCATTTTATACTTACTTGCAAGTCATCCTAATCGAGTTTTTTCAGCTGATGAGATTTTCGAACGCGTCTGGCGGCAAGAAAGTGTTGTTTCAGCTAAAACTGTTATGGTGCACGTTAGCCACTTACGTGATAAAATTGAAGCTGCTACTAACGGTGAAAAAGTTATTCAAACCGTTTGGGGTGTCGGCTACAAGATTGAAATGAACTAATGAATACTAATAATCCAACTTTAAGATTAACAGCAAGAGAACGAACTGAATTATTGGGGGAGGGGATCATCACATTAGTACTATTACTGATGTTGAACCTCTCTTTAGTGATTTTAGTTGAAGAAACAATGGCTAATAATCCAGGGGTCCAGTTTGGAGTTCATACCATCAATCATTCCATTTGGACTGATGGTGGTCCAGGTGGACATCCTAATTTTTGGGCTCAGATATTTAATTGGAAAAGGATTTTTATTTTCCTTTTATTTGTGATTGATGCAGTTACTGTATATTGGCGTTTGAATCGTCGTTATCAATTGATTCAATTACGGCATGTAATTAGTGAAATTCATTATATTGCCCGTGGTCACTTTGATCATCGAATTCAATTCCGCATCAAAGGTGAGAATCAAAAAGTGATCGATAGTGTTAATTCATTAGTTGATAGTGTTATTGATTCAATGGAAGAAGAGCGCCAAATTGAACGTTCTAAGGATGAAATGATCACTAATGTTAGTCATGACATTAGAACGCCATTAACTTCAATTATTGGTTATTTGGGGCTGCTAGAATCAGGTCCTAAACAAAGTCTTGAAAATCAACAAAAATATATTAATATCGCTTATATGAAAGCTAAGCAGATGAAGGGATTGGCAGATGATCTTTTTGAATATACTAAAGATCGTCAACCTTCAACGCCACTTGAAATCCATTCAATCAATCTTGATCAAATGCTAGCGCAACTTTCTGCTAGTTTTGAATACGATGCTCAAAAAGTGGGAATGAAAATAACTTCTAAATGTAAACCCAAAGATTTAAAAATCGAAGGGGATGCTGATAAATTAGCGCGTGTGTTCAATAATTTAATTTCTAATTCATTGAAATATGGTAAGGGTGGCAAAAATATTTATTTGAGTGCTAAAAAAACCAATGACCGTGAAGTAGTTGTTCAAGTTGCTAATGATGGGGAAGAGATTCCCAAAGCGGCAATCGACCAGATTTTTGATCGTTTTTATCGTGTTGAAACATCACGAAACAAGGAAACTGGTGGAACTGGTTTAGGATTAGCAATCGTTCAAAGTATCATTGAGAATCATAATGGATTTGTAGAAGTGACTTCGAATAAGAAAAGAACATCTTTTTCGATTCATTTACCAATTCATCATAATGATTCACTACAAAAACGCGGTTTTAAAAAGCTTCAATCCGTAAAATGAGAGGAATCTTTTGATAATGAAACATCCAATTTTTCGTCAGATTAGTTTAATCTTTGTGACGGTTTTAATGTTGAGCGTACCGGCAAATGTTGCAACGGCTAATGATAATGTATCTCAATCCGTTGCTCAACCAAGAATTAATGCTACTTCAGGGATTGCAATCGATGCTAAGTCAGGACAGTTATTATATGAGCAAAATCCTGATAAACCAATGCCATTAGCTTCAATGAGTAAACTATTGTCGATCTATGTAATTATGCAAGCCATGCATTCTGGTAAATTAAGGATGAATCAAAAGATTACGATTCCACGAGACGTGCATGATTTAAGTGTTGATCATGATTATGCAAACGTTCCGTTGGCATTACATAAGCAATATACGGTTGCTCAATTATATCAAGCATCTTTTGAATCTGCGAATGCAGCAGTAATGATGTTAGCAAAGCAAGTTGGGGGGACAACTCAACACTTTGTTTTAATGATGAGAAAAGCGGCTAAACAACTTCATTTAAAGAATGTTTCTATCTATACACCATGTGGATTAACGAATGGTGAAGTGGGTTCAATGGGGATGCCAAACACAAGTTCCAAAGCAGAGAACAAAATGTCTGCTAGAGATATGGCAATTTTAGCCAAAACGTTGGTAAATAAATATCCGCAAATTTTAAAAGCAACTTCAGTTGCTAAGTACACCCTTGGTGGAACGACGATTAAAAACGGTGATTATATGTTAAAGGGGGGAAGTGAATATACGCCTTCTCTACCTGTTCAAGGAATTAAAACAGGGACTTCTGATACATGTGGGGGTAGTTTCACTGGAACTACGAATCGAGATGGCCATCGAATTATAACTGTCGTTCTGCATGCATCTAATAAATATCCTGCTGATCCAGGTCGATTTATCGAAACTAAGAAGATTATGTATTATGTTTATGACCATTATCAATATGTTAAAGCTGGTAACGAAAAGAACGTAATTCAAAAAGTCGATGTGCCTAATGGTGATAATCAAATAGTTCAATTAAAGACGAATCAACCACTTTATTATTGGATCGCTAAACAAGGCCAAACTAGTCAGCCCCAATTGACCCTCCAAAATAAATTTAAAGATGGGAAAGGACTTGCAGCCCCACTTAAAGATAATCAATATGTTGGGACTGTTAAAATCCCCGGAATTTTTGATGTTTATGATCAACCAATTCAAGCAGCAGTTACAACATCCAATTCAATTTCAAAAGCAGGGTTCTTCACTAGACTATGGCGTTCAATTCTAAATCTATTTTAAAATAAGTTTTAATTATTTATAGAAACATAGTAAAATAAGAGTATTGAATTAATTTTGTGGTTACGCTTGGAGGAGTATTTGTGGGAGTAGAGAAAAGGTATCCATCCGATGTTCGATGGAAGGATTCGTTAAAAGCATCCTTACCTGTCGATTTAAGTTATATTCCAATCGGGTTAGCATGTGGGGTCTTACTTCATGCTTCTGGATTTAATTTTTTAAATGTCTTTTTAGTGTCAATAATGGTGTTTTCCGGAGGAGCTCAATTTTTAATTGCTTCGATGCTATTAATTAATTCACCATTATATTTAATTGTAATCATGTTATTCTTCTTGGAACTCCGTTACGCACTTTTAGGATCAAGTCTATCTAAATACCTCCAAGGACACTCGAATTTATTTACATTTATTTTTGCTTTACACTTAAATGATGAAAATTATGCAATTAATTATTTGAATTTTACGACCGATAAAAAATGGGATCCTCGAAAAGCGTTAGATGTTGAACATTATACACTAGCTTTTTGGACGGTCAGTAATCTAATCGGTAGTTTGGTTGGAGATGCTATCCATATTGATTTGGAAATTGTTGAATTTGCGTTAACGTCATTATTTATTTATATGATTGTGATGCAGATAAAAGATTGGCTCAAGCTATTTGTTTGTATTCTTGCCGGTGTATTAGCCGTTGTTTTTCTAACCTTGATGAAGTCAACTTTAGGATTAGTTATTTCGACGATTCTAGCTTCGTTAGTTGGTTTTGCTGTCGAGAATTACCTACGAAATCATAACGAACAAAAGAGTCGAATATTACGTAGTTTTAAAAACCCCGCTGGACGTCCTAAAGAAGAATTAGACGATTCAGATGTTTCGGATTAGGAGAAGTGTTAATATGGAATGGAATTCAACTCAACATTTTCTATTAGTTATTTTATGTTTTATTGTCGCTTTGATTCCGCGATACATTCCACTCTTTTTCTTCCGTGAACGAAGAATTCCAGTGTGGTTCAATGAATGGATGAAATATGTTCCAGTCGCATTATTTACATCACTAGTCGTTAAAAGCGTTTTTCTATCATCTAAATATCAGTTTGTGTTAGCTGGAAAAATGCCAATGTTATTATCGGTCTTGATCGTAATTATTATTGCCTATTGGACACGTTCAATGGCTTTATCAGTAATCTGTGGATTAGGAGCAGTTTACCTACTGACTTTTTTAATTTAAAAGCAAAAAATCGTTTAGGATTAATCCTAAACGATTTTTATTTACTTAAATTTTTAATTTATTTGTACATATAATCACGGGTCATTGGTAAGTTATGTCCAGAAGCACCCTTTGTGATTAAGAATTGCATTACGTCGATATTTCCACTTTCAAATGAAGCAGCACAAGATTGAAGATATAAATCCCACATTCTGATGAAACGATCATCAAATTGCTTTTTAACTTGGTCTAATTGTTGTTTAAAATTAATGTCCCAAGTTTCCAATGTCTTTTGATAATGACGACGGAGAGATTCAATATCATAGATTTGCATGCCGTTTTCTACAATATGGTTAATGTTTTCAGTTAAACCGGGAACATAGCCACCTGGGAAGATGTATTTGTTGATCCAACCATTGTAAGCACCACCCTGTTGACGGGTGATTCCATGAATTAAGGCAATTCCATTTGGTTTAAGGTATTTATTAACATATTCGAAATATTCACCTAAGTTTTCTTTTCCAACGTGTTCGAACATTCCAACAGAAGTTACATAGTCAAATGTTTCATCATGATAGTCACGATAATCACGAAGGTAAACAGTTGCAACACCTTCCAAGCCCAGCTCATGAATTCTTTTTTGAACATATTCATATTGTTCCTTACTGAGCGTGATTCCAGCAACTTTAAGATTGTATTCCTTTGCAGCAGTGAGCATAAGAGTTCCCCAACCACAACCAATATCTAATAAGGTTTTACCTGGCTTAGGATCTAATTTCTTGATGATGTGGTGAACCTTATTCATTTGGGCAGTGTATAAATCATCATCAGGGTGTTCAAAGTAAGCACAAGAATATGTCATACTCTTGTCTAACCATAAGCGATAAAAATTGTTTCCAATGTCGTAATGGCTTTGAACATCTTTAGCATTTTGTGATTCACTGTGTTTCTTTTGCTTTGGTAAGAATTTAATGAACTTACTATTTCGCATGAAACTACCGGCGTTTTCATAGGCAGAAGCAATTAAATCTTCAAGGCTCCCTTGAACTTGAATGTCTCCATCCATGTAAGCTTCACCTAAGGCAATCGAAGCGTTTTTAGTGATTTGTCTAAATGGGATTACCTTTTTAAAAGTAATTTTAGCTTGGGGAGTCCCATCTCCATAAACTTCACTTTTACCATCCCAGTAAGTTACCTTCACTGGAATACTAAAACTACGCTTTAAGAATTGTCGATATAATGTTTTTTCAAGCATTGTTTCAAATTCCTTTCCTGAATAAAAATCTAGTTACCATTATACGCTTTTTATCACTAATTTTCTAAGTAGAAGATGTTATAATATGAATATATGAAAATAACGGAGGTTTCACTATGAAAAAATGGATTCAGATAATTGTTTGTGGAGTGGTATTAATTGGTGGCGGAGCAATAATGACCGTTTCTGGTAATAATAATACGCACCATTTTACAAAAGCGATGAATTCAGGGGAACAGGCTCTTGATAAGGGACAGTACGATAATGCAGTAGTGAGCTTTGAACAAGCAACTAATTATCGGCCAAGTAATGGTAGTTCCAAATCCTTATTGAAACAAACCCAAGCTATCGTGGCAGCTGATAATTTTTATCAGGACAAACAATTTATTCCGGCAATGCAACAATATCAAAAAGCTTTGGATATTGCTGCTAATAAACGATTAACCAGGATTGCTAAGCAGGGAGTTAAAATTAATCAAGCTTTAGTTAATAATTATCGTCAATTTGTTTGGAATTATAATTTAGCCCTACATTTGAATCAACAGGGTGATTTTAAACAATCGAATGATTTGTTAAATCGGAAGTTACTAACTGCGGTTTCAATTAACGAAACTCAATATCAAAAAATCATGAACGTTGCAAAGACATTGCAAAAAGCAAATGCCAATAAAAAGACAACTGATGCTCCTGTTCAAACGATTGCCAAAGTAATAACAAATCTCCCAGCAATTACTGAAGGAAACATTAGTCCAACTAGTACCCTAAATGAAAATATGAAAGATAATAATTCGAAAGCATAGTGAGGGATAAAATGAAACTTTGGAATCAATTTATTAACAATGTAAAATTACGTCGAGTAGTAGTTCTTTTGGTCTTGATTGCAGTTTTATATGCTTTTCGTGGGATGATGACAACGATTTTATTGACGTTTATTATAACGTTATTAGTTACTAAGTTAGTGCATTTTATCCAAAGATATGTCAAAATTCCGTCTTCAATTTTAGTGATCATAATTTACGTATTAGTAATTGGTGGTTTTGCAATTACTCTTACGAACTACATTCCTAAGATTACGAATGGGTTAATAAGTATTTATAAATCTGTAATTACCTTTTATGATAAGATTAACAGTCCAAGCAGTAATTTTCCTAATGATTTAGGATTACCTAGTCAAGCTCAAGAGTGGTTAAAAGTAGCAATTCATAAAACGAACTTCTTAAATAGTTTGAAAGAAGCATTAAATACTTCATTAGATTACTTGAGTGAAGTTGGTTCAACCAGTGTTTCCATCTTTATGTCACTGATTCTTAGTTTCTTCTTCACAATTGAAGAAAAGCATATGAATAAATTCTCTAAGAAATTTTTGAACAGTAGTGTTGGATGGTTTTTCCAAGATATTTATCACTTTGGACAAACTTTCGTTAAAACTTTCGGAGTTGTTTTGGAAGCTCAAGTTTTAATCGCAATTTGTAATACAGTTATGACAACAATCGTAATGGCGTTTATGGGGTTACCACAATTATTTGTTTTAGCGATTATGGTATTTATATTGAGTTTGATTCCAGTTGCAGGTGTGATTATTTCATTTATTCCACTGTCATTAGTTAGTTTTTCTGTTGGTGGAATTAAAGACGTTGTATACATGATAATTACGATTTTAATAGTTCACGCAATTGAAGCGTATGTTTTAAATCCTAAATTTATGTCTTCTAGAACTCAATTACCAATCTTTTATACCTTTGTGGTATTACTAGTTGGTGAAGGCTTGTTTGGGGGATGGGGATTAATCGTTTCTGTTCCAATTTTTACCTTCCTATTAGATTTATTAGGGGTTCAAAGCGTTGGGACATCAAATAGTAAAAATCGAATTAGTTGGTTCACTAAAATAAAAAATTGGGTAAAAGCACGTTAAAGGATGCAAAAAATTGTTAAATGGTGTATCATAACCATGATATATTTATTAACTAAAGAAAGAGGTTTGGAACTATGGCAAAACTTGTATTGATTCGTCACGGACAAAGTCAATGGAACTTATCTAACCAATTTACTGGTTGGGTTGATGTTGATTTGAGTGATAAGGGAGTAGAAGAAGCAAAGAATGCTGGTAAGCTTCTTAAGGAACATGGCTTGGAATTCGATTATGCTTTTACTTCTGTTTTGACTCGTGCAATTAAGACATTACACTATGCTTTAGAAGAATCTGACCAATTATGGGTTCCTGAAACTAAGACTTGGCGTTTAAATGAACGTCATTATGGTAAGTTACAAGGATTAAACAAGAAAGATACTGCTGAACAATATGGAGAAGAACAAGTTCATATTTGGCGTCGTTCATATGATACTTTACCTCCATTATTGCCAGATGATTCAAAATACTCTGCTAAAAAGGATCGTCGTTATGCTAACTTAGATCCTAACTTAATTCCTGATGGTGAAAATCTTAAGGTTACTCTTGAAAGAGTTATGCCTCTTTGGGAAGATCAAATTGCTCCTAAGTTATTAGATGGCAAGAACATTATTATCGCTGCTCATGGTAATTCTTTACGTGCTTTAAGTAAGTATATTGAAAGAATTAGTGATGACGATATTATGGATCTTGAAATGAAGACTGGGGAACCAGTTATTTATGATTTCGATGAAAAGTTACATGTAACTAACAAAACTAAATTAGACAAATAATATCTAAATTATTTAAGCATTGCCTAAAAGGCAATGCTTTTTTTATAAAAAAATAGTCCTAATGATTAAATTAGGACTATTATCTTTATTTATTGACGAATCCATTTAGCAATACTTGGCCAACTGTTATGGTTAACAATTACCCGTGGGGTTGAATTTAGATTCGTATGTTGTTCTACAAGACCATCATTTAAACTAGCAATCCATTCAAGATGTTGTTTGAATAAGAATTGGTTAGTATGTTGGTTCCCACCACCATAAGGATAGGCAAATGATTCACCTCTTGTGCCAACTTCTTTTTGAAGGACTTTCCGACTAGTGTAAAAATCACGTTTGAAACGTGGAAATTGGTTTGGTAAATCAAAGATTGGTTCTAATTTTTTTGTTAAATAATGCATTTTATTAGTATGGAGACCAATGGTCATTAAACCATTAGCTTTTCGCTTAGCATTTTTAATTTGAGCCCATGTTGCAAATTTAGAACCACCACGATAGTAACCGGTGTTTCCAGTAACAATAAATGTGGTGTATGGGAAACGTTCTTGATTTAACTTTGGAAAAGCGTTTTCCATAATACTTCGGTCAACGTCATCAAAAGTAATAACAACATAGCGTCCATGAATCGGTTTATTAGCCTTTATCATTTCATACATTTGATGGCCACTGATTACTTTAATATGGTGTTTTTTAATATAATTCATTTGCTTGATAAAGAATTCACGATTGATTGCAAAATCATGGAGTTCAGTGTTATTAGAAAGTGCTTGTGATATCTTAACTCCTAAGCTATCATTCAACACTCGATGATAACAGAGGACTAAAATTCCGTTCTTAGTATGAACACTATCCTTATCTAACGCATAATTGGTACTATTTCCACGATCATATTGAATGTTCTTATGAACAGTAAAACTCATTGCTAATACAACTGCAGCCAAGAAAATCCAAACGATCCATCTTCTAGTTTTTTTATTCATTTTCATTTTTATGTCTCCTTAGATATATCATTCGGCATGTAGAATAAATGACCATGATAATCGCTAATAGAGCAATGTTGATCGCAATTACCTTGTAGGTATGATAATTTAAGTTGAACAATACATATAACGAGACCATCGAATCACTATAATAACCAAATGCGAATGCAACGTTAACTGTGATAACGGTTAATACTAATATCCATAATGCAGCAAATAAAATGACTTCACCACATCTTGTTAATGGACTTCGTTTTGTTCTAATTACAAAGTTATGATTTTTAAGTTCCATTAGTGACGCCCCCGGTCTGGACTACTCCAAGTTCCTACATGTTCAGGATCTAAGAAGAAAGAAATAATTGCGGTAATACAACTTACTAAGTTGATTAGCCAATAGTACATGACATAAGCAGGCACTAGCAATAAATCAATGACATTAATGAAAGCGGCCTTTCGAGAGGTCAAAAAACCAATTATAAATTGGACAACACTAATTATTAGCAAAATTAAAAGGATATTTCCATCTAATTGAATGTTACGAACGAATAATAAACTAAATAAATATGAAACCGTACTTAAAGCAGTTAAAATGGCCCATGTATTACTCGTAATTGTTTCTAATAATAGGAAACGTTTTGATAGTTTACCATGTAATAAAACATCCCAGTTTCCGGTTAAGACTTCTAAACCGCCACGTGCCCAACGTCTTCTTTGGACAATTAAGTTCTTAACGTGTTCAGGAACCAAAATCCAACATAAAATATCAGGATTATAAACAACTTGCCAATCATGACGATACATTCGCCATGTGATGTCAATGTCTTCAGTGATAACATTTGGATTCCAACCATGAACCTCTTTTAAAGCTTCTTTTCTAAATCCTACGATAACTCCAGAAACGGTTGTGATTCTTCCAGTTAAGAATGCTTGAGCACGTTTAATGATATCAATAACCCCAATGTACTCTAGTAATTGAAGACGTCCTAAAATTGTTGTTCTATTTCTAACGACTGGTTTTCCAGCTACCGCTCCAGCGTGTGGATTAGCTTCTAAAGTTTTGACGATGTTTATTAATGCGTCTGGGTCTAGGATTGAATCAGCATCAATTCCCATTAAGTAGTCTCCAGCAGCATTTTTAAGACCCATGTTCATCGCGTTAGCTTTTCCTTGGTTCACAGGAATTGGCACAATTGTTACATTGAATTTATTTTGATATTTTTTCTTTATTTGGTGCATTATTTCTAGTGTATCATCAGCACTTTTATCATCAATCAATACAACTTCGAAGTTATGATAGTTAAGCTTAGATATTGATTCAACAGCATTTTCTAGCGTATCATGCTCATTATGGGCAGGTACTAAAATTGAAACTAACGGTTGTTGTTCTAACGATTTTTTTGGACGGTCAAGTTTATGTTGATGTTCTTCAAATAAACAGCCAACGATCCAAATTACTGAAACGAAAATTGGATATCCAATCACGAAATCGTTTATCAGTTCTAAAAACCACATATAATATATCCTCCCTGATAATTACCTGAAACTAACTAATTATAACATTATAAAACAATGATAAAAAGATGGAAGCGTATTAATGCTCCCATCTTTAGTGTATTTGTTTATTAATCTTTAATGTTGATTTTAAAATCATTATTTTCATACTTTAAGTACGCATGTTTTCCTGGATAATTTTCAATTTCACCGAAATCAATTAATAATTTTTCTCCATCGTCCTTAAAAGTGATATTAGTAAATATTTTTTCAACAATGGACATTGTTAAGCCCTTATATTTTTTAAAGTTGTCTGCTTTTTTGACTGCAGTTTTCAAAGTGAATCCCTTGTTTAAATACGTATTTATTATTTGAGCGCGCATCAGGGTATCAGTAGTATATTTAAGACACTTGTCATTGTTGTTCTTTTCTATTGGTAAGTAACCACATTGATCCCAGTACCGAATTTTACTATACGGTAGGCCAATTATTTTTGCAATGTCACTGAGCCGAAATAATGATTCGTTTTCTTTCAATGTTTTTATCATTTTTGTAGCATTTTCTTTTAATTCATTATTATTAATATTACTCATTATTTTTATTATCCTCCCCTTGTATTGTTTTTTAAGTTGACTTTATTATACATTATTTGAAGTGGATGTAAAATAAGTTGACAAAAATATTTGCGAAGTGTAAGATAGAAAACATTGATTAATAAATTAAAATTAAGAAAGAAGGATGCCAAATGGCAACAAAACCAGTTGATGCAAAAGGACGTCCATATAATCGGATGTTACTTGTTATCTTTATGTTGATTGGGGTTTTCTGTACGGTGTTAAATCAAACGATTTTAGCAACCGCGTACCCTAAATTAATGTCTACATTTTCAATTAATACCTCAACTGTTCAATGGTTGACCAGTGGATTTTTAATGGTCAACGGAATTTTAATTCCATTGACGGCTTGGTTAACTAGTCGTTTTAATACTAAATGGTTGTACATTACAGCTATGGTTATTTTTGAAGCTGGAACTGTGATGGCTTATGTAGCTCCTAATTTTGGAACTTTATTAGCAGGTCGTTTAGTTCAAGCTGTTGGAGTTGGGGTTACAATGCCTTTACTTCAAACGATTATGTTATCAGCCTTTCCTGCTGAAAAGCGGGGAACTGCAATGGGATTATCAGGAATTGTTATTGGACTAGCTCCTGCAATTGGACCTACTTTATCTGGATGGATCATCGTTAATGCTACATGGCGTGATTTATTTGGAATGATCATTCCAATTGTTGCAGTAGTTATTATCGCTAGTTTTTGGACAATGAAACCAATTGTTCCTACTCATAAATCAACCCCTGATTGGTTAGCATTAGTACTTTCCACTGTTGGTTTCGGTAGTTTACTTTATGGGTTCTCTGAAGTAGGTAGTAAAGGATGGGGAAGTGCTGTTGTGTTAAGTACTTTAATCATTGGTGCTATCTTCATTGCTATTTTTGTATGGCGTGAATGGATTTCTGCAAATCCATTGTTAGATATTAAAGTCTTTAAATATAGTCAATTTACTATTGGGACTTTAGTAGCTGCATTTGCGATGATGTCATTAGTTGGTTTTGAAATGATTCTTCCATTATATTTACAAATTGTTCGTGGTTATAACGCTTTCCATTCTGGATTAACATTGTTAGCTGGTGCAATGATGATGGGGATTTTTAGCCCAATTACTGGTAAAATCTTTGACAAATATGGAGCACGTTACCTCGCTATTAGTGGTTTTATTCTTTTAGCGATTGGAACATTGCCATTTATTTTTATTACTAAAGACACACCTGTTGTGTATATTGTTACTTTGTATGCTATCCGATCTGTCGGAATTGCAATGTCGATGATGACCGTTACAACTTACAGTATGAATGGATTACCAAAGATTAAAATTGGACATGGAACTGCTGCTAATAATACTTTTAGACAAGTTGCTGCTTCAATTGCCACTGCGGTTATGACATCCGTTCTATCTAATATGACAAGTAATGCTAAGCCAGCTCATCATTTATTAACTGCTGATCCATTACAATATAAGGCTAAAATGATTGATGCTGTGTTAACTGGTTATCATGGGGCTTTTATTGTTGCAATTATTTTGGCAATTGGTGGTTTAGTTCTATCATTCTTCATTAAGAAGGGGAATGCAATTTATGATGAAGGAAAGGGGAATAAATAATGATTATCTGTCTTTTAATTTTAGTAGCCATTTTATTCTTCATTTCTTGGAATTATAATGTTGATAAAAAAGCTTTTCATGCCATTTTTTCTTGTATCACTACTATTTTATTAGTAGGAGGAATTTGGCTTTCCATCGCTAATTTCCATGATTACTATGGCATGCATCATTCAACTACCACAAGTACTACTAAAGTTTCATCATTGAGTCCAAAAATGAACATGGTTCTTTATCAAAAAGTTGGTACTTCTGGTAAAGATCAAGCTTTGGTTTACAAAAAGAGTAGTAAGAAGATTGTTGTAAAACCTGATACAGATGTTAAAAACAAAATTGTTCAAAGCAGTTCTGTTAAAACACCTAAATTAGTCACTAAAACAACTCGTTGGAAATATAATAATAGCTTTGATAAATTGATGTTTGGTTTAGCACAAAAACAATCAGTTTATCATCGAAATAATACTATCTATGTTCCTAAGAGTTGGTTGGTACTAACTCCTAAACAAGTAAAAGCATTGCCAACTATTATGAAGAAGATGAGTGCACAAGCACAAACTTCTCAAGCTCAACAACAAATGCAAGCAGCTGGAAAATCTTATGTACAACAAGCTGTGATGGCCGCAATGAAAAAGAATCCAAAGATGAGTGCTGATCAACAAGCAGCAATTGGTAAAAAAGCTGCTGCTGAATACAAAGCAAAGGCACAAAAACAAGCAATGCAAAAAATGATGCCAATGGTCCAAAAAGAATTGGCTAGAATTAAATAATATTGACAAAAAAGCAACTTTTGATTATGATATGTTTAATTGAGAGCTGTGAGATAGTTAAAATATCTGCTAGTCGCGAGAAAATCAGAAACTTAGCGGTTGATGCGAGCTAAGCGCATAAGTAGAGAAGTACACCTATTGAGCTAATTCGGTTCATTTCGTTATCAATGATTGAGCGATCATACTATATGATAACCCGGGTGGTACCGCGGAAACTATTTCGTCCCCTTCAGTTAATTCTGAGGGGGACTTTTTATTTTGATGGAGGTTGGAAAAATGGATATTATTGATGAATTAAAATGGCGGGATGCCATTAATGATCAAACGGATGCAAAGGGTCTAAAAGATACTGTTGATAATAAAAAGATTGGTTTATATGCGGGAATTGACCCAACGGGAGATAGCATGCATGTTGGACACTTAATTCCGTTCATGATTTTAAAAAGATTTCAATTAGCTGGTTATCATCCAGTTATTGTTGTTGGGGGAGCAACTGGATCAATTGGAGATCCAAGTGGTAAGAAATCTGAACGAAAGCTACAAACGATGGATCAGGTTCATCATAATGAAGAAGCATTAACCAAGCAACTAACTAAATTATTTGGTGAAGATGGGTCTTTTAAAATTGTTAACAATCGTGATTGGATGGGAAAATTAACATTATTAGACTTCTTGCGTGATTATGGGAAGTTATTTAATTTAAATACGATGTTAAATAAAGAAATTATTTCTAGTCGGTTAGAGGCAGGAATTTCTTTTACAGAGTTTACTTATCAAATTCTTCAATCCATTGATTTCTTACATTTATTTAAGAATGAAGATGTACAATTACAAATTGGTGGTTCTGATCAATGGGGAAATATCACTTCTGGAATCGATTTGATTCATCGAACTGAAGGTAATGATGCGAAAGCATTTGGATTGACGATTCCATTGATGTTGAAATCAGATGGGACTAAGTTTGGTAAAACAGCGGGTGGGGCAGTTTGGTTAGATCCAAAGAAGACAACCCCATATGAATTTTATCAATTTTGGTTTAATCAAGATGACCGGGATGTTATTAAGTACCTTAAATATTTCACTTTCTTAAGTGAAGATGAAATCGATGCTTTAGCAGAACAAGTAAAGAATGAGCCTTGGAAACGTGAAGCACAACGGCGATTAGCTGAAGAAGTCACCAAGTTCGTTCATGGAGAAGATGCTGTAAAAGAAGCTCAAAATATTACTAAAGCATTATTTTCTGGGGATGTTAAAAATCTTACTGCTGAAGAAATTGAACAAGGCTTTAAGAATATGCCAAGTATGGAAATATCCAGTGCCAAGAATAATATTGTTCAATGGTTAGTTGATGATACTAAAATTGAACCATCTCGTCGTCAAGCACGGGAAGATGTTCAAAATGGAGCAATCCATATTAATGGTGAAAAAATTCAAGACGTGGAAGCAGAAATAGATCCGAGTTCTTCTTTTGAAGGCAAGTTCGTAGTTGTTAGAAAGGGAAAGAAACGTTACTTCTTAGCCCGTGTTAAATAATGGATTGATTAAAAGGAAATTAGTTTTTATAATTAATTTCCTTTTTCTTTTAATTTTTTTGACAAAAATAAAAAGTAAGCGTATATTTATTAAATACATTTGAATATTAAATTGATTCAGCAATAAAGTTTTAATTTTTTGTTGACATAGTTATTTTAAAATGTTATTATTAAATAGTTGTCTTGAAAAGGATGACATCGTTTATAAAGTAGATCTTTGAAAACTGAATAAGATATGACAATAAATGTGTAAGGACATTTTACATTAGTAAAATGAATTAAAACATTTGCGAATGTCAATTCGTAAAAAAAGAAACAATATTTGAAGAGCTAAATTAAGCTATTCATATTTATAATATGAGAGTTTGATCCTGGCTCAGGATGAACGCTGGCGGCATGCCTAATACATGCAAGTCGAACGAGCTTCCGTTAATGATAGTTGGTGCTTGCATTAACTTGACTTAACATCGAAGCGAGTGGCGAACTGGTGAGTAACACGTAAGGAACTTGCCCTAGAGTAGGGGATACCACTTGGAAACAAGTGCTAATACCGTATAACAACGAAGACCACATGGTCTTCGTTTAAAAGGTGCGTTTGCATCGCTTTAGGATAGTCTTGCGGCGTATTAGCTAGTTGGTGAGGTAATGGCTCACCAAGGCAATGATACGTAGCCGACCTGAGAGGGTAATCGGCCACAATGGGACTGAGACACGGCCCATACTCCTACGGGAGGCAGCAGTAGGGAATCTTCCACAATGGACGAAAGTCTGATGGAGCAATGCCGCGTGAGTGAAGAAGGGTTTCGGCTCGTAAAACTCTGTTGTTAAAGAAGAACGAGGATGATAGGAAATGATCATTCCGTGACGGTATTTAACCAGAAAGTCACGGCTAACTACGTGCCAGCAGCCGCGGTAATACGTAGGTGGCAAGCGTTATCCGGATTTATTGGGCGTAAAGCGAGCGCAGGCGGTTCCTTAAGTCTGATGTGAAAGCCTTCGGCTTAACTGAAGAAGTGCATCGGAAACTGGGGAACTTGAGTGCAGAAGAGGATAGTGGAACTCCATGTGTAGCGGTGAAATGCGTAGATATATGGAAGAACACCAGTGGCGAAGGCGGCTGTCTGGTCTGCAACTGACGCTGAGGCTCGAAAGCATGGGTAGCAAACAGGATTAGATACCCTGATAGTCCATGCCGTAAACGATGGATACTAGGTGTTAGAGGGTTTCCGCCCTTTAGTGCCGCAGCTAACGCATTAAGTATCCCGCCTGGGGAGTACGACCGCAAGGTTGAAACTCAAAGGAATTGACGGGGACCCGCACAAGCGGTGGAGCATGTGGTTTAATTCGATGCTACGCGAAGAACCTTACCAGGTCTTGACATCTTCTGCTAACCTAAGAAATTAGGCGTTCCCTTCGGGGACGGAATGACAGGTGGTGCATGGTTGTCGTCAGCTCGTGTCGTGAGATGTTGGGTTAAGTCCCGCAACGAGCGCAACCCCTGTTACTAGTTGCCAGCATTCAGTTGGGCACTCTAGTGAGACTGCCGGTGACAAACCGGAGGAAGGTGGGGATGACGTCAAATCATCATGCCCCTTATGACCTGGGCTACACACGTGCTACAATGGGCGATACAAAGAGTTGCGATACCGCGAGGTGGAGCTAATCTCCTAAAGTCGTTCTCAGTTCGGATTGCAGGCTGCAACTCGCCTGCATGAAGTTGGAATCGCTAGTAATCGTGAATCAGCAATGTCACGGTGAATACGTTCTCGGGTCTTGTACACACCGCCCGTCACACCATGAGAGTTAGTAATACCCAAAGCCGGTGCAACAACCTCTTTTGAGGAGTAAGCCGTCTAAGGTAGGACTGATGATTAGGGTGAAGTCGTAACAAGGTAGCCGTAGGAGAACCTGCGGCTGGATCACCTCCTTTCTAAGGAATAATACGGAACCTTACGCATGTCAATCTTATTCAGTTTTGAGAGGTCTACTTCTCAATGTTATGCTTAATTTCAACACTTGGGCCTGTAGCTCAGTTGGTGAGAGCGCACGCCTGATAAGCGTGAGGTCGATGGTTCGAGTCCATTCAGGCCCATTCCTGACACTTGTCGGGTGAACATAACATATGGGGAATTAGCTCAGCTGGGAGAGCACCTGCTTTGCAAGCAGGAGGTCAGCGGTTCGATCCCGCTATTCTCCATTGATACCGTTAGGTATCAAACTTGGTTCTTTGAAAACTAGATAATATTAATTTTTTCAAATTTGATTTTATATTTTATATAATTTCAACCGAGAACACCGCGTTATTTTGAGTTTTTTAATATAGTTCAATTCGTATTTACTCAATTAACCAAATCAACCACGTCGTGGTTAGATAGGTTAAGTTATTAAGAGCGCATGGTGGATGCCTTGGCACTAGAAGCCGATGAAGGACGGGACTAACACCGATATGCTTCGGGGAGCTGTACGTAAGCTTTGATCCGGAGATTTCCGAATGGGGAAACCCAATGATCTTAATCGATCATTATCAACTGACTAATACATACTCAGTTGAAGGTAGACGTGGGGAACTGAAACATCTCAGTACCCACAGGAAGAGAAAGAAATTTCGATTCCCTTAGTAGCGGCGAGCGAACGGGGAACAGCCCAAACCAATGAGCTTGCTCATTGGGGTTGTAGGACTGAACATTTGAGTTACCAAAGTATTCGATAGTCAAAAGATCTGGAAAGTTCTGCGAGACAAGGTGATAGCCCTGTAGACGAAATCGAATACCCTCAGTTCAGGATCCTGAGTACGGCGGAGCACGTGAAATTCCGTCGGAATCTGGGAGGACCATCTCCCAAGGCTAAATACTCTCTAGTGACCGATAGTGAACCAGTACCGTGAGGGAAAGGTGAAAAGCACCCCGGAAGGGGAGTGAAATAGTTCCTGAAACCATGTGCTTACAAGCAGTCAGAGTCCGTTAATGGATGATGGCGTGCCTCTTGCAGAATGAACCGGCGAGTTATGATTGCATGCCAGGTTAAGACGAAAAATCGGAGCCGTAGCGAAAGCGAGTCTGAAATGGGCGTTTTAGTATGTAATGATAGACCCGAAACCAGGTGATCTACCCTTGAGCAGGTTGAAAGTGTGGTAAAACACACCGGAGGACCGAACTCGTGTACGTTGAAAAGTGCTGGGATGACTTGAGGGTAGCGGTGAAATTCCAAACGAACTTGGAGATAGCTGGTTCTCTCCGAAATAGCTTTAGGGCTAGCCTTGGAGTAAAGAATCTTGACGGTAGAGCACTGTTTGGATAAAGGGTCCGTCTTGGATTACTGAGTTCAGATAAACTCCGAATGTCAATGATTTATATCCAGGAGTCAGACAATGAGTGATAAGATCCATTGTCGAAAGGGGAACAGCCCAGACCACCAATTAAGGTCCCTAAATATATGCTGAGTGGAAAAGGATGTGGAGTTGCATAAACAACTAGGATGTTGGCTCAGAAGCAGCCACCATTTAAAGAGTGCGTAATAGCTCACTAGTCGAGTGATTCTGCGCCGAAAATTTACCGGGGCTAAGCATATTACCGAGATTGTGGACGCAACTACGTTGCGTGATAGGAGAGCGTTCTAAGGGCGTTGAAGTCAGACCGTAAGGACTGGTGGAGCGCTTAGAAGTGAGAATGCCGGTATGAGTAGCGAAAGACCAGTGAGAATCTGGTCCACCACATGACTAAGGTTTCCTGGGGAAGGCTCGTCCTCCCAGGGTTAGTCGGGACCTAAGCCCAGGCTGAGAAGCGTAGGCGATGGATAACAGGTTGATATTCCTGTACTAGTTAATTATGTTCGAACGATGGAAGGACGCAGAAGGCTAAACGATGCATACTGTTGGATATGTATGTTCAAGCAACAAGTCAGGTGATGAGTCAAATGCTTATCACCGGGTTGACAAGTTGTTACGAGGACCGAAATTTAGTAGGGAAGTCGTCGATGTCACGCTGCCGAGAAAAGTTTCTAGTTAGTAATTAACTACCCGTACCGCAAACCGACACAGGTAGTCGAGGAGAGTATCCTAAGGTGAGCGAGTGAACTCTCGTTAAGGAACTCGGCAAATTGACCCCGTAACTTCGGAAGAAGGGGTGCTGCACTAACGTGCAGCCGCAGTGAAGAAGCTCAGGCGACTGTTTATCAAAAACACAGGTTTCTGCAAAATCGTAAGATGAAGTATAGGGGCTGACGCCTGCCCGGTGCTGGAAGGTTAAGTGAAAGAGTTAGCTTCGGCGAAGCTCAGAAACGAAGCCCCAGTAAACGGCGGCCGTAACTATAACGGTCCTAAGGTAGCGAAATTCCTTGTCGGGTAAGTTCCGACCCGCACGAAAGGCGTAACGATCTGAGCACTGTCTCAACGAGAGACTCGGTGAAATTGAGATACCTGTGAAGAAGCAGGTTACCCGCGACAGGACGGAAAGACCCCATGGAGCTTTACTGTAATTTGATATTGGGTGTTGACATGACTTGTACAGGATAGGTAGGAGCCGTAGATATCGGGACGCTAGTCTCGATGGAGGCGTTGTTGGGATACTACCCTCGTTGTGTGAACACTCTAACCTTCACCACTAAGCGTGGTGAGAGACAGTGTCTGATTGGCAGTTTGACTGGGGCGGTCGCCTCCTAAACAGTAACGGAGGCGCCCAAAGGTTCCCTCAGAATGGTTGGAAATCATTCGCTGAGTGTAAAGGCACAAGGGAGCTTGACTGCGAGACTGACTAGTCGAGCAGGGACGAAAGTCGGGCTTAGTGATCCGGTGGTACCGTATGGAAGGGCCATCGCTCAACGGATAAAAGCTACCCTGGGGATAACAGGCTTATCTCCCCCAAGAGTTCACATCGACGGGGAGGTTTGGCACCTCGATGTCGGCTCATCGCATCCTGGGGCTGTAGTTGGTCCCAAGGGTTGGGCTGTTCGCCCATTAAAGCGGTACGCGAGCTGGGTTCAGAACGTCGTGAGACAGTTCGGTCCCTATCCGTCGCGGGCGTAGGAAATTTGAGAGGAGCTGCCCTTAGTACGAGAGGACCGGGGTGGACATACCGCTGGTGTATCAGTTGTGCCGCCAGGCGCATCGCTGAGTAGCTATGTATGGATTGGATAAACGCTGAAAGCATCTAAGTGTGAAGCCAACCTCGAGATGAGATTTCCCATTTCCTTGTGAAAGTAAGACCCCTGAGAGATGATCAGGTTGATAGGATGGAAGTGGCAGCATAGTGATATGTGAAGCGGACCATTACTAATCGGTCGAGGACTTAACCAAGTAAGGTGTTCTCACCAGAAAGAATTAATATTAGCTAGTTTTGAGAGAACGAAGTTCTCATCATACAATTGTGTGGTGGCGATAGCCGGAAGGATACACCTGTTCCCATGCCGAACACAGAAGTTAAGCTTCCGCACGCCAAGAGTAGTTAGGGGATCGCCCCTCGCGAGGGTAGGACGTTGCCACGCAATATTAAATAGAGCTTCCATTAATTTGGAAGCTTTTTTTATACTCAAATGCCGTTTTAGCTCAGTAGGTAGAGCGTTTCCATGGTAAGGAAGAGGTCCCGGGTTCAAATCCCGGAAACGGCTTTTTAAGCATAAAAAAACTACGAATTGATTTCGTAGTTTTTTATTTTATTTGATAATTTAATTTTACTAGTTTATTAGGAATACTATTTTTGGTTATTAATGAACTAGGTTCTTTAATACTAGTTAAAACAAGATTATGCATTGCTCTAGTAGCAATTGTATATAAAGTCCCAATTAAATTAGCACTACGATAATTTTCTTTAGATACGTTCCAAGCAATAACTGAATCAAATTCAAGACCTTTGGCTAAGTATATAGGTAAAATAATGATTCCTGAGGGAATTGATAGGTTTTTGTCAGACATTAATGTAAATTTATTCGATTTATTTTTAAGATGAGTAGCTATTAAATGAGCTTCTTCATTATTTTTAGTGATAATAGCAACAGTTCGATTTTTCTTTAATTCACGTTCAGCATTTTGAACAATTGGTGATATTATTTGCTTTATATTATCTCTAATTATAAGTAGAGGTTTCTCGCCTTGACGATTAAAAGCCTCAATTTGATCTCCATCTGGTAATAGTGATTTTGCAAAAGTAGTGATTTGATAAGTGGAACGATAAGAACGTTTTAGTGTAATTAACCGTGCATGTTTACTTTGAATTGCTGAATTTAATTCTTTTAATAGTGCTTGAGGAGCCTTAACTCTCTTGAATAAAGCTTGTTCACTATCACCAATTAGATTGAATTTTGCAACAGGAAAAGCATGTTTTAAATAAATTAATTCTGCAATTGAATAATCCTGCATTTCATCAATGAATAAGTATTTCATCATTCGATTAGTTCCACCACCAATTACCAATTCTCTCATGTATAGTAATGGAGCAGCATCATCTAATGGCAATTGGTGTCTTTCAATTGCATTATTAAATGTATTGATACTTTTTATACCAAATGAATTGTTTAGTTCATCAACAGTTTTTAAGAAACCATCATATTGAAGATAACTATCCCAAAATTGATTATTATATATTGCATCATATACTACTCTAAGCCTTTTTTTAGCAATTTGAAAAGCTAAGAAACGTCTTTCATCATCTTGTTCTTGAAATTCAGTTAGATGACGATTGTTCAATAATTTATTAATTTGTTCATTGCTTAAGAGATCGACTTCATCATCAGCCCAATCTTTTTGAGATTCAATGCGAATTCTTTTTTTTAGTTCTCTAATTAGACAATTCTTCGTTTTTAAAATTCGTTGCGCTACAGACATTGCAACTGGAAAGCTAGCATAAATATGTTGAATGTGTTTTGCCGAAAAAAATTCTCTACCATGGAAAAGAATCGGTTCAAAGCATAGTTCATTAGAACGAATTCTTTCAATGTAAAGTCTTAACTTCAACATGAATTTAGCACTACCCTTAAATTCTCTTAATTTCCTTTGGTCATCATTTAATTGTTCTGCATTTTCATACTGATCAAAAAGAGTTTGAACATCGAGTCCTTCAAAACGATGGGCAATGAATTCAGGCATTGTCACTTGTCTCATGTTACGTTCACCTAAACTAGGGAGCACATTAGAAATATAATTACTGAATAAGCGATTGGGAGAAAATAACACCATTTGGTCAGCTTGAAGAGATGAACGACTGTGGTAAAGTAAAAATGCGATTCTTTGAAGAATGGCAGATGTTTTACCAGAACCAGCAACCCCTTGAACAACTAACAAGTCACTTTTAGTATCTCTAATAATATCATTTTGTTCGTGTTGAATAGTGGAAACGATGTTTTGCATTTTTTCATCGTTTTGTGATCCCAAAACTTCCTGAAGCATTTCATCACCAACGGTTTCGTTTGTGTCGAACATATTTATAATTTTACCGTCGTTAATTTGAAATTGACGTTTACGCTTTAGAATTACTTTTTCTTTACCATGGGGAGTATCATATTCGACAGGTCCTAATGTTCCATTATAATAAACACTGGATATTGGAGCCCGCCAATCATATACCAAAAATTTTTGTTCTCTATTACTAAAAGAAGCAATTCCGATATACATCGTTTCGATTTTAGAATGACCTGGACGTTGAATATCAATCCGCCCAAAATAAGGTGATTTTTTCAAACGTCTTAACGTTTCTAAATGGCGTTTAATGATGGCTTCATTTTCCAAGTCTCGACTAACAACAGCTCTTTGCTGTTGTAATTCAGCCTTAGTTTCAATTCGATCATCAGCTTCAATATAGTTAACAGATGTGTTCATATTAAAGTTCTTTTGAACACGTTGGGTTTCAGCATGGGCTTTTTGATATTCATGCTTAGTTGTTTTAATTTGTTCTTTGATTTGTTTAACGATATCTGTAACATGTTGTTGTTCTTCAACTTGACTCTTGTTCAACTTAATTTCACTTCCCATTATTTTGCGGACATAATAAAGTATTAATCGGGAATTATTTTAGTGATTTTGCCTTTAAATGTCAATGAAAGACCTTTTGACATAAAATTGTAAATCATTTAAAATAATAATTGAATAGTTACGTTTTTAATTGAAGTAGTGGGACCATAAAAGAGAAAATCATCGATGCTGAAATTGATTTGTTTCACGAAATGGATAATGGGTCATTCCCTTATCATGATTAAGTGGCGATTTTTCGCAATATAGGTGGTACCACGTTTGAGGCGTCCTATTGGTTTTTCCAGTAGTGCGTTTTTTTTTCAGAAGGAGAAGAAAAATGGCAGAAAAAAAAGTAATTTTAACTGGTGATCGACCAACTGGTAAGTTACACATTGGTCATTACGTTGGCTCTTTACAAAATCGGGTCAAGTTACAAAACTCTGGAAAATACGATCAATACTTATTGATTGCTGATATGCAAGCATTAACTGATAATGCTCGTGATCCAGAAAAAATTCGACACAGTTTATTACAAGTTGCTTTGGATTATTTAGCAGTTGGAATCGATCCGAAGAAATCAACAATTTGTGTTCAATCTCAACTTCCAGCATTAAATGAATTAACAATGCATTATTTAAACATTGTTTCTGTTAATCGTTTAAATCGGAATCCGACCGTTAAAACTGAAATTAAACAAAAGAAGTTTGGTGAAAGTGTTCCAGCTGGATTTTTAATTTATCCAGTTAGTCAAGCTGCTGATATCACAGCTTTTAAGGCTGAAGTTGTTCCGGTTGGTGAAGATCAAGAACCAATGTTGGAACAGACTCGTGAAATTGTCAGAAGTTTTAATCGCATCTATGGTAAACAAATCTTGGTTGAACCAGAAGGGTATTTTCCTCCTAAAGGGATGGGAAGAATTCCTGGTTTAGATGGGAATGCGAAAATGAGTAAATCCTTAAATAACTGTATTTACTTAGCTGATGATGAGAAGACAATTCAAAAGAAAGTTATGTCCATGTACACCGATCCTGACCATATTCATGTGGAAGATCCTGGCAAAGTGGAAGGAAATACTGTCTTTACTTACTTAGACATCTTTGCGCCTGATAAAGATAAGGTTGCTGACCTAAAGGCTCAGTATCAACATGGTGGTCTTGGAGATGTTAAGATAAAACGCTATTTAAATGAGGTTCTACAAGATATTTTACGGCCAATTCGTGAACGTCGTGAAAAATTTGCTCAAGACCCAGCTGCTGTATATGATATCTTAAAGGCTGGAAGTCAAAAAGCTAATCAAGTTGCCAACCAAACGCTCGAAGAAGTTCGGGATGCAATTGGGATTAATTATTTTAAAAAATAATTAGCCGAAAGGATTCGTTGAATGGAAAACTTAGTGATCTTAGATATTGGATCTAATTCCGTTCGGATGGCGATTAACCAGATTTATAGTAATGGAACATATCAGGAAATTAAGCGTATGAAAAACGATAGTCGTCTTTCTGAAGGAATGGGGAAAGAAAAGTGCTTAACCGAAGTGGCAATTTCTAGAACAATTGAAGCGCTCCGTTCATTTCAAAAAATATATCAACAATATCCTAATGTTGATATTAGGACAATTGCGACTGCTGCAGTCCGTCAGGCAACGAATCAAAAAGAGTTCATCGATCGAGTTGAAAAAACCCTTCATTTGAAAATAGAAGTTTTGACTGGAAATCAGGAAGCTTACTATGATTACTTAGGGGTCGTTAATCAGGTCAATCTTAAACATTATCTGATTGTTGATGTTGGTGGGGCAAGTTTGGAATTAATTTCTGTTAAAAACCATTGGAAAAAGAGCCTTGTGAGTCTTCCAATTGGTGCAGTTAATATTTCCGAACGATTTCATTTAAATGATGAAATTACCGCTTATAATTATTTCCGTGCTAGTGAATATATCAAGCATTTGTTATTACGTGTGCACTGGTTGAGTTATATCCATCATTGCCCATTAATTTTATTAGGTGGAGCAACACGAGCATTGGCACGGATGAATCAACACTCTTATAATCGCTCAAAAAATCGTTCTTCGTTAGACCATTATTATTTAAATCGTTTCCAAGTAACTAATACTTTTGAACGCTTAATTCGACTTGATTTAAACCAACGTCGTAAAATTCAAGGGTTAGAAGTTGATCGTGCTGATATTATTACCGGCGGATTATTACCAATTATCGAAATAATGAACCATGTTAATTCACGAAAGGTGATTTTCTTTGATAGTGGTGTCCGAGAGGGTTTAATTAACGAATATATTAAAGAACACCTACATCAAAATCCGAAAAAACGGGATTGAATCTAATGGTTCAATTCCGTTTTCTTTACGCAGGAGGTATTATGGAACACTCATTAAAGGGTTTTTATCGTTTATCTTATCAGGAACGATTAACAGTAATTCAAAAAAATGCTCAATTATCCAATCAACAATTATCGATAATTGATCGAATGAAAAATTTAGATAATCAAAATTTAATTGAAAACTATTTAACTGATTATCAACTTCCTGAAGGAATTGCAGTTAATTTTAAAATTAATGGCAAAGCAAAAATGGTTCCAATGGTAACTGAGGAACCATCAGTAATTGCAGCGGCAAGTAACGGTGCTAAGAAGATGCAGTCGAATGGAATCACTGCAACCGTTTTGAATCGTCAATTAACGGGACAAATCATTATTAATTCACCTAAAGAAGAAGAAATTGAATGGATTCAAAACCATCAAATCAATTTGTTAAAAATTGCTAATCAATCTCATCCTAGTATTTTAAAATACGGTGGTGGAGCTCAAAAAATTGTTATTCGTAAGTTAGATTCACAAAATTATTCAATTGATATTTTCGTTGATGTTGGTGAAGCAATGGGGGCCAATGTCATGAATACAATGTTAGAAGCAATCGGACAGGAAATTGATTCATATTTTGATGGAACAACTTTAATGCAAATTTTATCGAATTATGCGATTGAAAGTTTAGTGAAGGCAACGACTAAAATCAGGGTGTCTGAATTAACGACACCGCAAATGAATGGTAAAATGGTAGCACAACGGATTGCTTTAGCTAGTAAAATTGCCCAGATCGATCCATATCGAGCAACCACCCATAATAAGGGAATCATGAACGGAATTGATGCGGTCGTGATTGCGATGGGGAATGATTGGCGTGCAATTGAAAGTGGCATTCACGCTTATGCTGCTCATGATGGACAATACCGGGGGTTAAGTCAATGGCGGTTAATTGATGACCAATTGGTAGGAGAAATTACTTTGCCGTTACCAGTAGGTTTCGTTGGTGGAGCTACTAAACTATTACCATTAGTTGAGATTAATAAACAGATCGCTGATGTCCATTCTGCAAGAGAATTGATGGAATTGATTGCTTCAGTTGGCTTAGCACAGAACTTGGCAGCATTAAGAGCTTTAGTGACCGAAGGAATTCAAAGAGGACATATGCAACTACAATTAAAATCATTAGCTCGTTCGAATGGAACGACTAATCAAGAATTACCTGCTGTTTTAAGAGAACTTCGGCAGATTAAAAATCCGCACAGTAAAGATGTTAAAATGATTTTAGAAAAAATTCGTAAGAAAGCATAGGTGATAAAAATGGAAGTAAAATTAAATTCACAAACACAAAGTTTGCTTAACGTTGTCAATCGCTTTTTCCCTGGTAAAGTAGAAGTCCAATTTATGGGCCAACTTCAAGCCGGATTCGTCCGCCATGATCAATCAACGATCATTCAAGATGGAAAGAACTTATATGTTCAAGTAGCTGATTTAAGTGCCCCTAATTACACTGCATCGCATGAACTACTACATTTGTTAATGACTTTACGCGGTTTTCCTCAAGTTTATTTCTCTTTGACAACTGGAGAACCTAAGTTAGATGAACAATTACAGATTATGGGAACGGAATTATTTGATATTGTTTGTCATTTTGTGGTAGTTGCTGAACAAAGAAAACATGATTTAATTACTCCAGACATTGAAAAAATGTATATGAATGGAATCAAACATACGATCAAACCTGAACCAAAAGACCTAGATGATGAAATGTCATTACGTTTGATGACTTTGATCGACGCCGAAATCTTTTATGGGGATCATTTTGATCAAGTTCGTTCAGAATTAGAAAAAGATTATCCTGTTTCAATGAAAGCGGCAGATAAGATTTTTAAGATTATTACCGAAAAGCCAACTGATTCTCCATTTGATTTGCGTCGGAATGTAATTAAGTTATTCCGTTCCTTTGATAAACAATTAGAAGACTGGAAACTACCACCATTGAATAATAATGATTTTACAACTTTAACGAGTGTCTTTTCTGAACGGCAACTAGGGCTTCAAGTAAGACAAGTTTTTGAAATTTTCCATTCTGATATGAAAGACAAAAAGACACAACGTCGAGCATACGTTGGCTTTAATCGAGCTGATCATCAAAATTCATTCATTATTCCTGCTCCAACTGGTAAGGATGACAGTCCTGCTTATTTTAAGGATATTTATGATGGAACAGTTAAGGATTTAATGAAACGGCTTAAGATGCCATTTGCCTTACGTTAGGAGTTGAGTCTGATGGATGAAGATGTTCAAAAAGAATTTGATAACGCTAAACACATTGTTTTTTTAACTGGAGCGGGAGTGTCTACCCCATCTGGGATTCCTGATTATCGTTCGAAGGGTGGTTTATACGCCCAAGATAATGGTGGAAAACCGGCAGAATACTATTTAAGTCATGCTTGTTTGACTCAAGAACCGGAAAAGTTGTATCAGTTTGTAAAACAAAATATGTTTTATCCGGATGCAAAGCCTAATGCAATTCACGAGAAACAAACTGAATTGACCCGTCAAAATCGCGCTAGTATCATTACTCAAAATGTTGATAATTTATATAATGTGGTCAATGCTGAACATTTGATTGAATTTCACGGCAATTTATATGATGTATATTGTGAAAAATGTGGGCATCATGTTGATTGGCACCAATATTTAAAATCAGATGTACATCATGATTGTGGTGGCCGTTTACGTCCCAATATCGTTTTATATGACGAAGGATTAAATGAACAAAAAGTTCAAACCAGTGTTGATTTGATGAGTAAAAGTGATTTGGTGGTTATTGTTGGGACTTCGATGCGGGTTTATCCATTTGCAGGATTGCTTCAATATAGAAATCCATCGGCACCTGTAATTGCAATCAATCAAGAAGAACTTCATTTGGGCATTCCAATGAAAATGATTCAAACCGATGCAGTGAAATTCTTTCAAGAATTAAGAGTCTAATATGATTACGATTGGTTTGACAACTTGGACAGAACATCCGGCGTTTATTAATAATGAAGACCGCGATGTTAAATTGAATGAATATGCAGCTTATTTACCGACCGTTGAAGTTGATAATCCTTTTTATGGGATTCCGCGAACTTCAACGATTATTAATTGGCAAAAACAGGTCCCCCAAAAATTTCAATTTGTATTAAAAGCTAATCAACAAATGACTCTTCATGACATCTATAAGGGGCCAATTAAAGACTTACTAATGCGTCAACAAGTATTTCAAAGATATTCGGCAATGCTGAGTCCTTTAATTGAAACTGATCAATTAAAAACAGTTTTATTACAATTTCCACCATATTTTCAATTCAATGCCGAACATTTAGATTACTTGGCCCGGATTAGAAAATGGTGGCCTAAAATTCCAGTTACAATCGAGTTTCGCCATAATAGTTGGTATCAGCATTGGGATGAGACCAAGCAATTACTAACTGATTTACACTATACTCATGCGATGGTTGATGAACCTCATAATCGTAATAATGGGGTGCCATTCGTTAATACCATCACAAATTCAAAATTAGCGTTGCTTCGTTTACATGGGCGAAACAAAGCTGGCTGGTTCAATCAAGATAAAGATTGGCGTAAGAAACGCACTTTGTACTGTTATAGCGAAAAAGAAATTGCTAATTTAGCTGAATTAGTTAAACGAATTGAAAGTCATGTCCAAGAAGTTTGTGTTATTTTCAATAATAATTCAGGACGTGATGCAGCTCCAAATGCGTTGCGTTTACGTGATGATCTTCATTTAAGTTTTAATGATTTAGCTCCACATCAAATTGATTTATTTTAATTGTGATATAATGAAAACAATTAATAATGATACGAAAGGAAGCATCTTCCATGGAAAAACCTACATTTTACGTTACTACGCCAATTTACTACCCATCAGGTAGATTACACATTGGTAATTCATACACTACTTTAGCTTGTGACGCTTTAGCTCGATATAAGCGGGCCAAAGATTTTGACGTTTTCTTTTTGACAGGAACTGATGAACATGGTCAAAAAATTGAAGAAAAAGCTGAAAAGTTAGGTCAACATCCACAAGAATATGTTGATAAAATGGCTGCTAACATTAAACAATTATGGAAGACCTTACACATTACGAATAATAAATTTATTCGAACTACAGATGATTATCATGAAAAAGCCGTTCAAAAGATTTTCCAACAACTACTAGACCAAGGTGATATTTATTTGGGTGAATATACCGGTTGGTATTCTGTTTCTGATGAAGAATACTTTACTGAATCTCAATTAGCTGAAGTTAATCGGGATGAAAATGGAAAAGTAATTGGTGGGAAAGCACCTAGTGGCCATTCAGTTGAATTGGTTCATGAACAATCTTATTTCTTTAAGATGAGTAAATATGCTGATTGGTTATTACAATACTACAAGGATCATCCTGACTTTATTCAACCAAGTTCACGGATGAATGAAATGATCAAGAACTTTATTGAACCTGGTTTGGAAGATTTAGCTGTTTCTAGAACTAGTTTTAAATGGGGGGTTCCTGTTAAATCTAATCCTAAACATGTTGTTTATGTCTGGATCGATGCGCTATCTAACTATATTACAGCGTTAGGTTATGATAGTGATGATGATTCCTTATTTAAGAAGTATTGGCCTGCTAATGTTCATATGGTTGGAAAGGAAATCGTTCGTTTCCATGCTATATATTGGCCAATTATTCTTCATGCTCTTGGATTAGAAGAACCTCATCATATCATTGGTCATGGCTGGTTATTAATGAAGAACGGTAAAATGTCTAAGTCTAAAGGAAATGTTATTTATCCTGAGACTTTAGTTGACCGTTACGGATTAGATGCTACTCGTTACTACTTAATGAAAGCTGTACCTTTTGGTAATGATGGTTCATTTACGCCAGAAGACTTTGTTGATCGAATCAACTATGATTTAGCTAATGATTTAGGGAACTTATTGAACCGGACCGTTGCGATGATCAATAAATATGAAGATGGTGTCATTCCAGCGTTTGAATCTAACGTTACAGCTTTTGATAAAGATCTTGAAGCCACTTCTGCTGAAGTAGTTAAAGAATACATGCATGATATGGATACGGTTCATTTCTCTGATGCATTAAGTGATGTTTGGAAGTTAGTTGCTCGAACTAATAAGTACATTGATGAAACTGAACCATGGAAATTAGCTAAAGCTGAAGATGATGACTCAAAGAAGAAGTTAGCTGCAGTTATGGCTCATTTAGCAGCTAGTTTAAGGGTTATTGCGTTATTGATCAGTCCAGTAATGCCGGAAGCACCAAGAAAGATTTTTGAACAACTTGGTTTTGCCGAACATCCACTTGATTTAACTAATGTTAAGATTGAAGATTTACCTAAAAATAGTCATACAGTCAAAAAGGGAACGCCAATTTTTCCAAGATTAGATGCTGATGAAGAAGTTAAGTTCATTAAGGATCAAATGACTGTTTCTGATAAAAAGAAGGGCCGTGCTGCTCAACAAGCTGCTGCAGCTAAGAATTTTGATCCAACTACTACGGTTTTGAAATCAGATAAAAAAGAAGTTCGATTTGATAAATTTGAAAAGGTAGAATTAAAAGTTGCTCAAGTGATTGATGTAAATCCAGTTGAGGGTTCCGATAAGTTACTTCAATTTAAGTTGGATGCTGGTGATGACGGGTATCGTCAAATTCTTTCTGGAATTGCCCAATTTTACCCTGACTATAAAAAATTAGTTGGTAAAAAAGTATTAATTGTTGGGAACTTAAAACCTCGCGAAATGATGGGACACGTTAGTCAAGGAATGCTATTATCTGTTCAACATGATGATGGCAAAGTTGAATTAACGATTTTACCCGAAACGTTTGAAAATGGTGCAACATTAGAATAGTAAAATAATTAGTCATTGGTTCATTTTTGAATTGATGACTATTTTATTATAAGGAGGATATTTATGAAGATTTTTGATTCGCATACTCATTTTAATGATGCTTTTTTTGCTGACAAAATTCCTGAATATTTAGAACATGCTAAAAAATTAGGAGTTGTGAGAGTTAATAATGCTGGATCTAATCCTGATTTGAACCAAAAAGCGGTTGAATTAGCTCACCAATATTCAGAAATGTATGCTATTGTTGGATTTCACCCAGAAGATGCTTATTTATTGAATGATGAAACTGAAAAAACGTTGATTGAGCAATTAAAAGATAAAAAAACAGTCGGCCTTGGTGAAATTGGGCTGGACTATCATCAAAATAAGGTTAAACACCATGCGCAAAAAATTGCATTTGAACGACAAATTGAGATTGCTAAACAATTACACATGCCGATTCAGGTTCATAATCGGGATGCGTTTGAAGACACCTACCAAATCTTAAAAGAACATCATATTGAAGATGTTGGTGGTGTGATGCATAGCTTTAATGGGGGCCCAGAATGGCTTGAAAAATTTCTAGATCTTGGAATTGATGTTTCATATAGCGGGGTTGCAACTTATAAAAGTGCTCATGATGTGCATGCATCTGTAAAACAAACGCCGCTTGACCGGATGTTGGTTGAAACGGATGCTCCATATCTATCACCAATTCCATTTCGGGGTGAAGACAACGAACCGGCTTTCACTTTATATACAATCGAGGGAATTGCTAGATTACGTGATGTTAATCCTGATGAAATTGCTGCGGCAACTTATCAAAATACGTTGCGGCGGTTTAGAATCGAGGAGTAAATGAAAAAAATTAAAGAAGTAATCGTTGTAGAAGGTAAGGACGATACGAAACGAATTCAAGCTGCTGTGGATGCGGATACTTTAGAGACTCAAGGTTCAGCAATCAATCAAGAAACGATTGATTTGATTCAACGCTTACAAGATCAACGTGGCGTAATCGTGTTTACTGATCCTGATTTTTCTGGAGAACGGATTAGAAGAATCATTATGCAAAACGTTCCAAATGTTAAGCATGCCTTCATTAATCGAAACTTAGTTCAAGCTCCTCACCATAATGGTTCTTTGGGTGTTGAACATGCAAGTCCAGAAGCCATTCGTGAGTCATTATCACAGGTTTATACTGAAGAATTAGATTCAACACCGCAAATTAATGAAAAGAAATTAATGGATTGGAATTTAATGGGCGGACCAGGATCAAAAGCCCGCCGTCGAGAATTATGTACAATTTTAAACATTGGGTACGTTAACGGAAAACAGCTTTCGCGCCGTTTAAGTATGTTTGGAATTGATCAATCAACGGTTAAAAGAACGGTTCAAGAAATGGACGGGGGATTAAATAATGAGTAACGAATTACCAGCAGTTGGTTCGCCAACTAGAACTTTAGCAATTTTAAATCGTTATCATCTATCGGCAAAAAAAAGTTTAGGACAAAATTTTCTAACTGATTTAAATGTTTTAACGCAAATTGTGGATGCAGCTGAAATCAATGATGAAGATAATGTTATTGAAATTGGTCCCGGAATTGGAGCATTAACTGAACAATTAGCTTTGCGAGCTAAAAAAGTGGTGGCTTTTGAAATTGATCAAAATCTGTTACCGGTCTTAGATGATACATTAGCTCCTTATAATAACGTTAAGATTATTAACCAAGATATCTTAAAAGCTAATTTACCCGAAGTAATGCAAAATGAATTTGGTACGGATCAACATGTTAAAGTGGTTGCTAATTTACCTTATTACATCACAACGCCCATCATTATGAATTTGTTAAATGAACCAGTTGATTTTGATAATATTGTTGTAATGATGCAAAAAGAAGTGGCTGATAGATTGTCAGCCAAACCTTCCACCAAGCCATATAGCTCATTATCAGTGGTAATTCAGTATCTACATCAAGTTAAAATTGCCTTCGGTGTTTCACATCGTTCATTTATTCCGGCCCCAAAGGTTGATTCTGCAATTGTGATGTTAGAACCACGTGGTCAATTTGAGAACAAAGTTTTTAGTGAAACGGTTTTTATGAAATTTGTAAAGGGATGCTTTTTACATCGCCGGAAGACAATGTGGAACAATTTGACTGGTTATTTTGACAAAACACCAGAAACAAAGGCTAAAATAGAATCTGTTTTGAACACCTTGTCTATTGATAAGGGAATTCGTCCAGAAAAACTAACGGTTGAAGATTATGTTAATTTAACAAATCAATTCCATAAAATTGGAATGCTATGATTAATAAACCCTAATGATATGAAAGTATCTTAGGGTTTTATTAAGTTTCTGATATATTTGTTCATGTTTTTGATTTGAAACTTTAAATTCATTTCGCGACCTTACTTTTAACTTTAAATTTAGTATAATGATATTAATATCAAGCTGATTTAAGTCATCTAAATTTAAGCGTCAGATGGAGAGGTGAAATAATGCGGATAATTGAAAAAGCAGCGGCAAAAGTTAATTTGGGATTAGACACCCCTTATATTCATTCTGATGGATTACCAGAATGGAACATGGTTATGACCTCAATCGATCTAGCAGATCGAGTAGAAGTGATAACTGAAGATATTGGTGATACTATTCAAGTTCATTCTGATAGTGGCTTTTTACCGGAAGATCATCGGAATTTAGCTTATCAAGCCGCTTTAATAATGAAAGAGCATTTTAATTTGCCAGGGAGTTTTTTTATTAATATTACGAAACAAATTCCTGTTGCAGCAGGTCTAGGCGGAGGATCTTCAGATGCCGCAGCGGTGATGCGCGCATTGAATCAAATTTTTGGGCTAAATTTGAAAAAAGAAGAATTAGCTGAGATAGCACTACAAGTTGATTCTGATGTTCCATATTGTATTTATAGTCAAACATCACAAGTTTGTGGTAGAGGAGAAAAAGTTACACCGATTCCCAAACTTCCTTCAATGTGGTTTATTATTGTTAAACCTAGTTTAAGTGTTTCTACCCCCAAAATCCTTAATCAAATTAATTATGATCGGCTTCAACATCCGAATATTAATGCATTATTGGACAAAGCCCGTCAGCAAGACTTTGATGGAATGGTAAATTATATGGGAAATGCTCTTGAGGGTCTTTCTAGTCACTATCACCCCGAAATTAAAGAAATTAAAAAACGAATGTTAGCTTTTGGGGCGGAAGCTTCCCAAATGAGTGGGACTGGACCAACCGTATTTGGTGTCTGTAAAAAATACAGTCGTGCAAAACGAATTTTTAATAGTCTGCAGGGTTTCTGTAAGGAAGTTTATTTAGTGAGACCTTTATAAAAAGTAAAGAAAATTAGATTTTGCTGTAGAATACGAACATTTATGATAAAATCAAATTATAAATTTACTTTTAAGGAGAAGAGTGGATATTGAAATCAAAAAGAAGTAATCGTCTTATTGATATGACGAGCTATTTATTAGATAATCCGCACACATTAATCTCATTACCGTTTTTTGTGAAGCGTTATGAGTCTGCTAAATCTTCCATTAGTGAAGATTTAGTGATTCTCAAGACGACCTTTGCAGAACGTGGAATTGGACTAATTAAAACCATTCCAGGAGCGGCTGGTGGAACGATTTTTCAACCGACAATGCTTGAGGAAGAAGCCCAATCATTTATTGCTGAACTAGAGGATCAATTAAATGATGACCAACGTTATTTAGCTGGTGGTTATTTATATATGGCAGATATTATGAGTTCATCCAAAAACTTGAAAAAAATTGGACGGATGATTGCAACGAAATACGTTGATAAAAAAGTTGATGCCGTGATGACAGTAGCGACAAAAGGGATTCCAATCGCTCAAAGTGTTGCAGAAGAATTGAATGTTCCGTTCGTGGTTGCTCAGCATAATTCAAAGATTACTGATGGTTCAACGATCAGTGTTAATTATATTTCTGCATCCAGTAATCAGATTAAAAGAATGGTCCTTTCTAAACGAAGCTTAAGTAAGGGATCAAATGTTTTAGCAATTGATGACTACTTAAAAGGTGGTGGAACGATTGCTGGAATGACGACCTTGATTCAAGAATTTGATTGTAATTTAACGGGCGTTGCCGTTTTAGCGGAACAAGCTGGAATCGATCGAAACTTAGATCCAAATTCGTATACATCATTATTAAAGGTCCAAATGGACAACAATCAAATTAAGGTTAACGATGGGAATTACCTCGAAACAATCTATAATCATTAATATTAAGGGGATTTAACAACAATGAATACGAGAAATACGATTATTTTAGCAGCTGGTAAGGGAACTAGAATGAAGTCTAAATTATACAAGGTTCTTCATCGGGTCTGCGGTCGAACGATGGTCGATCATGTTTTAACACAAGTTGAAAAGACAAATATGGATAATGTTGTAACCGTTGTTGGTTATGGTGCTGAAGATGTTGAAAAAGAACTTGGAAATCGAACTAAATATGTAGTTCAAAAGCAACAATTAGGAACTGGGGATGCTGTTATCCAAGCCGAACCATTATTAAAAGATTTGGATGGAACTACCATGGTCGTTAGTGGTGATACCCCATTGTTCACGGCTGAAACTTTTGATAAATTATTTAAATATCATGAAGAAAAGAAATCAGCAGTTACGATTCTAACTTCAAAAGCACCTGATCCTACTGGATATGGTCGAATCGTTCGAAATGATCTAGGAATCGTTGAAAAGATTGTTGAACAAAAAGATACTACTCCTGAAGAAGCTAAAATCAATGAGATTAACACTGGAGTATATGTTTTTGATAATAAAAAGTTATTTAATGCTCTTCATCAAGTGAACAATAAGAATGCTCAAGGAGAATATTATTTAACGGATGTAATTGAAATCTTGAAGAAAGCTGGGAATCCAATTGCAGCTTATCAAATGAAAGATTTTGATGAATCAATGGGGGTTAATGATCGAGTTGCATTAGCAAATGCTACTAAGATCATGCAACACCGAATCAATGTCCATCATATGCAAGAAGGAGTTTCAATTATAAATCCTGATGCAACTTATATTGATGTAGATATTAAAATTGGTTCTGATACTGTAATCGAACCAGGGGTTCAACTCCATGGAAACACTACGATTGGTTCTAATTGTCGAATTGGGGCTAACTCAGAAATTATTGATACTAAAATTCATGATAATGTGCATGTCATTTCTTCATACTTACAAGAAGCTGAAATGATGGAGGGCTCTAACATTGGCCCTTACAGTCATTTAAGACCTAATGCTGTGATCGGTAAGAAGGTTCATTTGGGGAACTTCGTTGAAGTTAAGAAATCTGAAATTGAAGAGGGAACTAAAGTTGGTCATTTAACCTACATTGGGAATGCTCATTTAGGAAAACATATTAACGTTGGTTGTGGAGTTATCTTTGCTAATTATGATGGAGCTCATAAGCACGAAACGACTGTTGGCGATGATTCATTTATTGGTAGTAACTCGAACTTGATCGCACCAGTTAATGTTGAGGATCATACGTTTATTGCTGCCGGTTCAACCATTACTGATGATGTTCATCAATACGAAATGGCAATTGCTCGCCAACGGCAAACCAATAAGGCAGACTATTACAAGAAGTTACCTTATCGTGGTGAATAATCTAAGATAACTACTATATTCTTTTATATATTTATTGTAAAATAAATGTATAGGTTTTTAATTACCACGCAATGTTAGTTAAAAAGTTCTAAATGGAGGAAATTATGGCTGAACAAAAAATGGATCCTAATTTTAAATTATTTGCATTAAGTTCCAACCGTCCTTTAGCAGAAGCAATTGCTAAACGACTTGGTGTTGAAATGGGTAAGGCTAATATTAGTCATTTCAGTGATGGTGAGATTAAGATTAATTTGGATGAAAGTATTCGTGGAGATAGTGTTTACGTTCTCCAATCAACATCCGACCCAGTTAATGATAACTTGATGGAATTATTAATTATGATAGATACTTTAAAGCGTGCTAGTGCTAAAAATATCAATGTCGTGATTCCTTATTATGGATATGCTAGACAAGATCGGAAAGCTCAACCTCGCGAACCGATCACAGCTAAATTAGTTGCTAATATGTTACAAACTGCAGGTGCTGATCGGGTAATCACTGTTGATCTACATGCAGTTCAAATCCAAGGGTTCTTTGATGTTCCGGTCGATCATTTAATGTGTGCTCCATTATTAGCAGATTACTTCATCAGAAAAGGTTTTGATGATAATACGGTTGTTGTTTCACCTGATCATGGTGGAGTGGTTAGAGCTCGTAAATTAGCTGAATTTTTAAAAGCTCCAATTGCAATTATTGATAAACGTCGCCCTAAAGCTAACGTTGCGAAAGTTATGAACATTATTGGAGATGTTAAAGGGAAACGTTGTTTAATGATCGATGATATTGTTGATACTGCTGGAACAATTACTAAAGGTGCTCAAGCCTTAATGGATGCGGGAGCAGAAGAAGTTTATGCTTGTGCGACTCATCCAGTATTATCTGGTCCAGCAATTGAAAGGATTCAAAATTCACCAATTAAAGAAATGGTCGTTTCAAATACGATTCAATTACCAGAAGAAAAGAAAATTGATAAGATTACACAAGTATCAATTGCCCCATTAATGGCGGAAGCTATCGAACGAATCCATGAAAACCATGCATTAAGTCCTTTATTTAAAACTCGTTACGAAGAAAAGAAACAATAAAAAATCAAAATAAAAACCGTGTTGATTATTAAAATCAGCACGGTTTTTATTTTGAACTATTTTAATGCCCAGTTGTGAATGGCGTATGCAACTCCGTCTTCACTGTTAGGTTTTGTAACTTGATCAGCAACTGCTTTAACTTCGTCAATAGCATTGCCCATGGCAACTCCAAGCCCAGCAGCTTTAACCATGGAAACGTCATTTCCCTGATCGCCAATAGCCATTACGTTTTCTTTTAAATCCAAATGAAGTTGTTTAGCTAGTTCAGTTAATGTGTTTCCCTTGCTAGCCCTTTTGTTCATCATTTCTAGGAAAACAGGAGTTGTTTGAACAACATACATCCGGTCAATGATTTCCTTTGGAATTTGTGATTTTATAGCAGTAATTTTGTCCGGATCAGCAATCATCATGGTTTTAGTGACCGTGATATCTTTTGTGATTTCTTCCGGAGTTCGATATTTGATTGGCAGATTTACTAGGTTACTTTCATAGATGGTGTATGGACTAATATCACGATTTAGGGCATAGATACAATCAGGATTTTCAAATTGGAAATTAACCCCTAATTTTCGTGCTAATAGTTCTGTATCCATGAAGTCATCATGAGTTAACGTAAAGTGAGTGGTAACTTTACCATCAGCAGTTTGGGCCATAGCTCCATTGAAGGTAATGGCATATTCATCATTACCTGTAATGTTAAGAGCCTTTAAGTATGGAGCGGCACCGCTTAATGGACGACCGGTACATAATACAACTTTAATTCCCTGGTCGCGGGCTTCTTGAATTGCCGCTTTAGTATTGTCTGTTAGTAAGTCATCAGGATTTAATAACGTTCCATCGATGTCGATGGCAATTAGTTTAATATTCATTATTTTTTTGAATGCTCCTTGGTAATAATATGATCGTTATTGATATATGTTCTGAACTTTTGATAAAGTTTCCAGTTAGTATCGTGAACATCTTCAGATAAAATGAATTCACGAGGGAAGAAGAAACGGTCAGCGCCAACGGTTTTACCACTGATAGCACGAACTAAGTTACTAGCCTGTGATAGTTCGACCATTGAACCGTCAATATTCAATAGATAAATTGAACTATTGTCCATATCCCGTTTTGTTTGGTAGGCTTCATAGGGTAAGTTAAAACTTTCATCGATTGCAGTGTAGTATTCTGGATCAAAACCACCTTCAGCAACAATTTTTCTCATCTCAGGGATTCGATTAAAACTGGTTTTATCATATTGAACAGAGCCAAATGGATGCCGATTTAAGAACCGTTTTGAAAGATTTCTTAAAATAGGATCCTTAGATTGTTTCCAGTGAATCAAGTAGGTATTTAAAACCCCATCGTCTAACTGAAGATAGTCATTTAAAGTGAAATCATGTTTAAAGAATGGAATAAGTAAATATGGTTCCAAACTGGCTTCTAGTTTACCACTAAGATAAAGTTCCTTAGCTCGTTTTAATAAGTTAACTAAGATAACTTCCATTGAACGTGAAATGGCAACAAAGTCAACTTGGAGATACATTTGCATGCGACTGATCAAGTAATCTTCAATCGTATGTTTTCCAGACATATCGAAACAAATTCCTTTTTTATAAGGTCTCATGATTCTAATCATTCGAGATAAATCAAAATTACCATAATCAGTACCTGTATTATAAGAATCACGAAGTAAGTAGTCCATTCGATCTGCATCACATTGACTAGAAATTAATTGAACTACCTGGGGATTGGGATAGGTATGGTTAATTACGCTAGCGACCCGTTCTGGAAAATCTGGGGAAACGCGACGTAACACTTTATTGATTTTAGTAGTTGGTGAAGTAATAATTTCTTGGGTGATTGCTTCGTGATTGGTTTTAAATAAATGTTCAAAAGTATGGGAATAAGCACCGTGTCCAATATCATGCAGTAATGCAGCACAGAGGGTAACTAGTAATTCTCGATTGTCCCAACCACCATCATTTGGCTGTTGCGTCGGGAAATTTCTTTGAAAGTTATCACAGATTTGACGAGCAACTTCGTAAACACCTAGTGAGTGGGTAAAACGAGAGTGTTCAGCGCCAATAAATGAAAATGAGGCGGTTCCCATTTGACGAACTCGGCGTAGACGTTGAAACTCTGGTGTATCGATCAGATCCAGGATAACTTGATGTCGTACATAAATGTAGTTATGGATTGGATCGCGAAAAACTTTTTCTCGTGGTAACATTTGATTCGCATATGTCATTTCCTTTTCCCCCACTTGATATAATTGTATAAAATAACTTATATACCATTATAACTAAAAATCTTTTTAGTTACTATGTTTAGATGATTAAACTGTTATGATTAATGAATAGCGTCTATAATATAAATAATTATGAAATAAGAAGGGAACGATTAGATGAGTGAAGCAGAAGCTAAAACTCCAATTAGTGTCCATTTGGAGACCCATATCCTTCAAAATGACGATGTTGCTGATTTTAAGTATGATATGCCAGGACAAATGGTTAGAATGGGTGATTCGATTTACTTACGTTTCGATGAAGATGATAATCACGATGGTCAACCAGTCCCAGTTACCGTTAAAATTAATCATAATGGGGAAGTTAAGTTAACTCATTCTGGTGAAAATCGGATGCAGATGAATTTTATTGAAGGGAAACGGGTCCGATTTAATTATCATACGCCATTTGGAGTGATGCCAATCCATTTATTTACTCAAATATTGAATATTCAATATCAAGATAAACCATTTCGCGGGCAAATCGAAATTCACTATCAATTGGAAAATAATGGTGAAGTTGTCGGAAAATATCGGATGGAATTGCATTTTACGGCATAAACGAGTATCATAAGATAGTATGTAAAAATGGAATAATATGAATGTTTTGAAAGGACGTGCGCGATTTTGAATTTAAAAGCCTTAGATGGTAAAGACAAAAGCGAATTATCAATGGTTGAGGTTGCTCATGCCATTCTTGCCCAACATGGGGATGTCTTGTCGTTTGCCGATTTGACTAATGAAATTCAAAAGTACCTTGGTGATTCTGATGAAGAAATCAGAAAACGTTTAGCTCAGTTCTATACTGATTTAAATGTTGATGGTAGTTTTATTTCATTGGGTGATAACCTATGGGGACTTAGAACATGGTATCCATACGACTCCATCGATGAAGCCACTGTTCGTCCAGAAGATGAAGACGAAGACCGTCCTAAGAAGAAACGTCGGAAAGTAAATGCATTCTTAGCTGATGCCTCTGATGATGATGATGTGATTGATTATGACGATGATGATCCTGAAGATCAAGATGATGATTTTGATGATGATGACAGCGATGAAGATAGCGATGACGATTTTAATAACGTTGATGGTGATTCTCCATTAAGTGGTGATAATGGCCTTCCTCATCACATCCATAAGATTGATCCAGATGACGAAGAAGATAACGATTAATATTATCTTGACTGAACAAGTTAAATCTTGTATCATGTTGTTTGGGCGCCTCAGTTTTAACTGGGGACTTTGATCGAGTTAATTAAAAAACTGCTCCCTGTTCGTATGAATAGGGAGCTTTTCATTTTATGAGTGACCCTAAATCTTTATACTAAGGAGAAATTAATTTTGACTAAATATGTATTTATCACAGGTGGAGTTGTTTCATCACTAGGTAAGGGAATTGTTTCTGCATCAATTGGTCGGTTATTAAAGAACCGGGGCCTTAAGATTACAATTCAAAAATTTGATCCATATATTAATGTGGATCCAGGTACGATGAGTCCTTACCAACACGGTGAAGTTTTCGTTACTAATGATGGAACTGAAACCGATTTGGATTTAGGGCATTATGAAAGATTTATCGATAATAATTTAAATCAATATTCAAATGTAACGACTGGTAAGATTTATTCTGAAGTCTTAAAGAAAGAACGCCGTGGTGATTACCTTGGTGGAACGGTTCAAGTTATTCCACATATCACTAATATGATTAAGGATAAGATTATGCGTGCTGCAAAGACTACTGATTCTGATGTTGTTATTACAGAAATTGGTGGAACTGTTGGTGATATCGAATCATTACCATTCTTAGAAGCTATCCGTGAAATGAAGACTGAACTTGGTAGTGAAAACGTATTTTACATTCATACGACATTAGTTCCTTATTTGCATGCTGCTCATGAAATGAAGACTAAGCCTACTCAACATAGTGTTAAGGAGCTACGAGGATTAGGGATTCAACCTAATATGTTAGTTGTTCGTTGTGAAAAGCCAATTACTGATTCAATGAAGAAGAAAATTTCATTGTTCTGTGATGTTAAACCTGAAGCAGTCGTTCAATCTGTTGATTCTAAGACACTATTCTCAGTTCCATTGAGTTTGCATGATCAAGGAATTGATGATCAAATCTTAAATCACTTTGGAATTAAGGCTCCAGAACCAGATATGAGTGGCTGGAAGAAATTAGAACAACACGTTCTTCATCTTAAGAATGAAATTAATATTGGATTAGTTGGAAAATATGTTTCATTGCACGATGCTTATCTTTCAGTTATTGAAGCCTTGAATCATGGTGGATACGCTGTTGATGCAAAGATTAACTTAAAAATGATCGATGCTGCTCAAATTACGAAAGAAAACGTTGCTGATAAATTAAAGGGTCTTGACGGAGTCATTGTTCCCGGTGGTTTTGGTCAACGTGGAGTTCAAGGAATGATTTATGCAGTTCAATACGTCCGTGAAAACGATATTCCATTCTTGGGAGTATGTCTTGGGATGCAAGTTGCTACGATTGAATTTGCTCGAGATGTCTTAGGATATAAGGATGCTAACACGACTGAAATTGACCCAGATACTCAACACAATGTTATTGATATCATGGCTGATCAATCTGATTTAGAAGACATGGGAGGAACACAGCGTTTAGGTGCATACCCATGTAAATTAGTTCCTGGTACTGTAACGGCCCATGCATATGGTGATAAGAAAGAAATTTCTGAACGTCACCGTCATCGTTATGAATTTAACAATAAATTTAGAAAACAATTAGAAGCCAAGGGCTTGGTAATTGCTGGAACTTCTCCTGATGATCGATTAGTTGAAGTTGTGGAATTACCTAAGAAGAAATTCTTCGTTGCTGCTCAATATCATCCAGAATTTATTTCACGACCAACCCGTCCAGAAGGATTATTTAAAGCCTTCGTGGCAGCTGCAAATAAACAACATGGAAATGCATAACACAAAATAAAATGAAAAGTGATTAGTTTTGAACTAATCACTTTTTTTGTGTAAAAAAAATCTACATTTAAGAAGAAAAATGATATAATCAAAAGATAGTGCTTAAATTAAAAATAACTAAAATAAATTAAATTAAAAATAAAATATAACATTAATAAGTGAGGAATAATAATGAATAAGATGATTATTCACGGAGGAAAGCCCCTTTCGGGAAAGGTAACAATTGGCGGGTCTAAAAATAGTACGGTGGCGATTATTCCAGCAACTATTTTAGCAGATACACCAGTTCGTTTAGATATGGTACCTAACATTTTAGATGTTCATAATTTGATGCTGATTTTAGAGTCAATGAATGTAAAATCAGAATTTGTCGATGGCATTTTAGATGTTGATCCAACTGATATCATTGAAAGTCATTTACCAAGTAAAGCCATTAAGAGTTTAAGAGCATCATATTACTTTATGGGAGCTCTATTAGGGAAATTTCATCGTGCTAAAATTAGTTTTCCTGGTGGAGATAACATTGGTCCAAGACCAATTGATCAACACATGAAAGCTTTTAAAGCGATGGGTGCAGAAATTTCTGAAAAAAATGGCGTTATCACACTTGAAGCTGGTCCAGATGGAATTCACGGAGCAAACATCTTCTTAGATATGGTTTCCGTAGGAGCCACGATAAATACAATTTTAGTCGCTGTAAAAGCAAAGGGCCATACCGTAATTCGGAATGCTGCTAAGGAGCCAGAAATAATTGATTTAGCAACTTTTTTGAACAATATGGGTGCTAAGATTCGTGGTGCTGGAACAGATGTGATTAGAATAGACGGTGTTGATAAATTGGTAGCAAATAATACCCATACCATTATTCCGGATCGAATTGAAGCAGGTACATATTTATCACTAGCTGCAAGCATGGGAGAAGGAATCTTGATCAATAACGTTATTCCAGAGCATTTGGAATCCTTCATTGCAAAGTTGTTAGAAATTGGCGTTAAGCTTGATATTAATGAAGACAGTATCTATGTTCCTAAATCGTCTAATTTGAAGGGTGTTAAAGTTAAAACAATGCCATTTCCAGGCTTTGCAACGGATTTACAACAACCGTTAACGCCATTATTGTTCAATGCAAATGAAGATAGTGTAATCGTTGATACAATTTACCCTGAACGAATTAAACACGTCGAACAATTGACCAAAATGGGGGCTAATATTCGATATGATGCTGATCGTCAAGTAATCATTATTAGTCCTAGTGCTAAGTTAACTGGAGCTAAGGTAAGTGCTGGTGAAATCAGAGCCGGGGCTTCATTAGTGATTGCTGGTTTGATGGCTAACGGAGTTACTGAAATTGATAATGCTGATAATATTTTACGTGGTTATGATAACATCATCGATAAATTAACGGCTTTGAATGCCGATGTTGAATTACTGCATCCAATGCCAAAATAAGCCGAAAATAGTTTGATTATAGCGTTTATTAATGATATTATATTAAATGTTGTCGACTAATCGATAATCTATGACCATTGAGAGTCATGGCAAAGGAGCGATATATAATGAAAAAAGGAATTCATCCAGATTACCACCCAGTAGTATTTAAGGATTCAAGTACTGGTTACAAGTTTTTAACTGGTTCTACTTTAAATTCTGATCAAACTATCAAGTGGGAAGACGGTAACACTTACCCATTAATCATTGTTGAAATTTCATCTGATTCACATCCATTCTACACTGGACGTGAAAAGTTCACTCAAGCCGATGGTGCTGTGGACCGTTTCAACAAGCGTTATGGTTTAAAGAAATAATTCAATTATTTCAAAAACAAAAGCTTAGCTATTTAATAGCTAAGCTTTTTTCTTTTTGGATAACATATAATCAAGCCACTTTGGTAATGCTAATTCTAGCATATCATAAGTATATTCAAATCGATGGGTATACCAAGGATCTGGAATTGGTTCGTTTTGATGATCAGGTAAAATATTAAGACATAGGTGGATCTTATTACGACAATCAGGTGGGGCAATCCTTTGGAGATCTCTAACGTTTTGATGATCCATCGTAATGATGTAATTTGCCCATTTAAAATCTGCTGATTTAATTTGATGAGAAATCAGTCCCTTTTTACTAAGGTGATGCTTTTCTAAAACTTTTAGAGTTCCTGGCTGGGGTTGATTGCCTTCTTCTTCATCACTAGTTGCAGCTGAGCGAACTTTGAATTGGTCAGTAAGTTGTTTTTCTTTTATCATTTGGTTGAACATGGCTTCAGCCATTGGAGAACGACAAACGTTACCAAGGCAAACAAAGAGAACATTAATGATTGTAAAAACCTCCTTAAATTGATAGCTTAATCATTTAATATCTGATAATATAATATAACAAATTAATACGAAGGAGTTCAATGCTATGTGGATTGCAATTATTATTATTGCTATTTTAATTTTTATTTACGTCATGATTTACAATGGGTTAGTTAAGTCTAGGACATATGTTGATGAGGCATGGAGTCAAATCGATGTCCAATTAAAACGTCGGAATGACTTGATTCCAAACCTAATTTCAACGGTTAAGGGTTATGCTAATTATGAACAAGAGACTTTAGGTAAGGTTACTGAAATGCGAAGTCAATTGATTAAATTAGATGCCAATGGTGACCGCCAAGAAATGATGGAGTTATCTGATCAATTATCCAAAAGTCTAAAATCAATTTTTGCCGTTTCAGAAAATTATCCAGATTTAAAAGCTAATTCACAATTTCAACAATTAATGGAAGAATTAACTAATACTGAAAATAAAATTGCTTATTCACGTCAATTGTATAATTCGTCCGTTGCCAGTTTCGATATGAAAATTCAAACTTTCCCAACTAACATTGTAGCTGGAATTCATCATTTTTCTAAACGAGAATATTTACAAACGCCTGAAACGGAAAAACAAACACCTAATGTTAGTTTTGATGAATTTAAGGGCTTTGATAAGAAGTAGGGATGAAAAATGTTATTTGAACAAATTGCACGGAATAAACGCCGTACTTGGTACGTGTTGATCAGCTTTTTCTGCTTACTGTTGATCATAGGAGCTGCAGTAGGAAGAATTATGGCTGGTAATTTTGTTGCGGGAATTATAATTGCCGCAGTTTTAGGAATCATTTATACATTGATTATGATTAGTCAATCAATCGATGTGGTTATGCAAATGAATCATGGTCATGAGATTACACAAGAGGATCAAGCACCCCAATTATGGCACATTATTTCTGATATGGCATTAGTAGCTAAAATTCCAATGCCCCGTGTCTTTATCATTAATGATGATGCTCCAAATGCATGTGCAACTGGAATGAAACCAACCAATTCAGCTGTCGCTGTTACAACGGGTTTATTATCGATAATGGATCGAGAGGAACTGGAAGGGGTAATTGCTCATGAAGTTTCTCATATTCGAAATTACGACATACGAGTTTCAACGATTGGAGTCGCACTTTCAGCAGTTATTTCAATTTTAGTTGATTTTGGGAGTAATGCATTATTTTGGGGAAGTGGCAGAGATAAAGATGAAGATAATGGGAATAATATTTTAGGTCTTATTATTTCAATTTTAGTTATTATTCTTGGACCTTTAGCAGCAACGATTGCTCAGATGGCTTTGTCCAGAAATAGGGAGTATCTTGCTGATGCATCAGGTGTAGAATTAACTAGAAATCCATTAGGATTAATCGATGCACTTAAGAAGTTAGAACAAGATGAAGAGCCAATGAAAGAAGCCAGTCCTACAAGTGCTGGATTGTATATTAGTGATCCTTATCCTAAAAATGATGAAAATCATTTTTCATTTACGTCATTATTTGATACCCATCCTTCTATTCCAGACCGAATTAATCGCCTTGAAAAAATGTAATTTTCAACCCTTTTAAATGAAAAAGGAGTACAATATATCTTGTGAAATTTAAAAGGTATGTAGGTGAGAATTATGAGGGAGAACTTAATTTATATAAATACTAATTTAGTTCGAAATATGGTAGTTACAAAGGGAATCGAAGCAGCTGATTTTGTTAATGGAGTTAAAAGTCTTCCTGATAATGTTGTCCTTCTAAACGATGATCGAAAAAATTCTAATGGTTATAATACTCATACTCAGTTCAGTTTAATTGTTGGTAGTAATGCAATCCGTGATTATTTATTAGATAAACAGGTTAAAGGGAAACGGTTGATCGATTTTACTGATGAAGATGATTTGAATGTACTGTTAGATCGTGAAATTGCAGATTTATTATATCTAAGTCATATGACATCACCGTTATCATCACCTTTTTATTCAAAATTACAAAATCGCTATATTTATATGGATTTAGAATCAGGGTTCACAAAAACGTTTTATCGAAAGTTTTCTGATTTTAACCATGTTTTATGTATTAGTTTAAAACGACATCTAAGATCGACACACAATAGCATTAGGATGTTCAGTCGTCCATTAGTGATAAAAGACGTCCCGTTACAGATAATTAAACAGTTAATTTTATTAAGTGAAGATGGGTTAGTGATTGCTTTCGATCGTGAAAGCGAACAACGTCGCTTATATCAAATTCCGTTGATGATTGTTAATAATGTTGATCAAAAAACGAATTGGTACAATCCAAGTAATATTTATCAAGATGTTAAGCAAATTGGAAATCTAACGTATAATACGACCAATTCTAAGTGGAATTTAAATATCACAGATAAAAGAATTTTAAATGAAACAGACTTATAAAAGCAGATGAAGAATATATTCATCCGCTTTTTGTTTTGTAAAAGCCAAACAATCCAGTGATAGCCGATAAAGTGACTGTGTTATAATTAATATTAGATAAATGAATGGAGTCAAAATTATGAAAATGACAATTGCTGAAGTTGCAAAAGCAGTTTCAGCTTACAATGATGTTGTTGATTATCCAAACGTAAAGGTATCTAGTGTTGCATTTGATACTCGGAAACTAAAAGAAGGGGCACTGTTTGTTCCATTATCTGGTGAACATGATGGTCATGATTATATTAAATCAGCCATTGATAACGGGGCTAGTGCTACTTTGTGGAAAAAAGATCATCCTAATCCACCAAAGGGGATTCCAGTTTTATTGGTTGATGATCCTTTAGTTGCTCTTCAGGAATTGAGTGTTCATTATTTAAGAAAAATTAATCCAACGGTAATTGCAATAACCGGAAGTAATGGTAAGACAACTACTAAGGATATGGTCGCAGCTGTATTGGCTAGTCAATATAACGTTACAAAGACGAATGCGAATTTTAATAATGAAATTGGGGTACCGATTACCGTGCTCTCAATGGCAACAAATACGGAAATGTTAGTTGTTGAAATGGGGATGGATAGACCAGGACAATTGGACTTTTTAAGTAAATTAGTATCTCCAGACGTAGCGATTATAACGATGATTGGTGAAGCCCATATTGAGTTCTTTGGAACGAGAGATAAGATTGCTGATGCCAAATTAGAAATAACTCATGGTCTTTCTGAAGATGGAACGTTTATTTATAATGGTGATGAACCTTTACTCCAAAGTCGGGCAGCTGATGTTAAACAAGATCAGCTTACATTTGGAATTGACGATACAAGTACAATTTACGAAATTAGTAGTAAGGATACACCTAAGCAAACTAGTTTTAAGACTAATTTGTGGCCAGATGTCACCTTTAAGATCCCGATGATTGGTGATTATAATGTTAAAAATGCAATGGCAGCTCTATTAGTTGGTAGATTGTTCGAAGTATCTGCTAAAAATATGCAGATGGCGTTAAAACATTTTAAAATAACTGCTAATCGAACAGAATGGCTAACAGGAAATCAAGGCGAATCAATCTTAAGCGACGTTTATAATTCCAATCCAACTGCTTTAAAAGCAGTTTTAAAAGCTTTTTCTGATACTCCATTAGAAGCAAATGGGAAGCGAATTTTAGTATTAGGTGATATGCTAGAATTAGGTGATCGTTCTAAAGAGATGCATGCTTCAATTGCTAAGTCGATCAGTAGAGATTTATTTTCTGATGTTTATTTAGTTGGTCCTGATATGATGGCTTTAGACGAACAATTAAAGCCGGATTATGATGATAAACACTTACATCATTATCAAGCTGATCAATTAGATCAACTAACGGCTGATTTAAAGAAAATCATCACTCAAAATGATGAAGTGATGTTGAAAGCTAGTCATGGAATTCATCTTGAAAAAGTACTAGGTTCGCTAACAAAATAAAATTTTTATTGCGCTTTTGTGTAAAACAGTTTACGATAGTAAGATAGCTTGTTATTTGGACTTGATAAAATAATTGAATGATAAAATGGTGAACCGGATTGTTCAAATCATTCGTAACTTTATTTACCAAGTGATTTATTAGGAGGAAACAAGATTTGAAATTTACAGAATTGGGTCTATCAAAAGACCTATTAAAAGCAGTTGAAAGAAGTGGCTTTAATGAAGCTACACCAATCCAAGCAGAAACAATTCCATTGATTTTAAATGGTGATGATGTTTTGGGACAAGCCCAAACTGGAACTGGTAAGACTGCCGCCTTTTCATTACCTATTTTAGAAAAGATTGATGTTAATGATCCTAAAGTTCAAGCATTGGTAGTTTCACCAACCCGTGAATTAGCAATGCAGACTGAACGCGAAATGAAACGTTTTGGTCGTGAAAAAGGAGTTAAAGTTCAATGTGTTTACGGTGGTTCTGATATTCGCCGTCAAATTAGAGATTTAAAGCAAAAACCTCAAATCATTGTTGGAACTCCTGGGCGAATTTTAGATCACATTAATCGTCATACATTAAAATTAGGCAATGTTAAGCTTTTAGTTCTTGATGAAGCTGATGATATGCTTGATATGGGATTTCTGCCTGATATTGAAAGTATTATTAAACAACTTCCAGAAAATCGTCAAACACTACTCTTCTCTGCTACAATGCCTAATTCTATGAAGAAGATTGGTGAAAAATTCATGACCAATCCAAAAGAAGTTAAGATTAAGGCAAAGGAATTAACAACTGATTTAGTTGATCAATATTATGTTCGAACCCGTGAAGCAGAAAAGTTTGATTTATTAACGCGTTTTCTTGATGTTCAATCACCAGAAGTTGCCATTATCTTCTGTCGAACTAAACGAAGAGTTGATGAAGTTGGTCGTGGACTAGCCGCTAGCGGTTATCATGCCGCAGGACTACATGGTGATTTAACTCAACAACGTCGTTCTCAAATTATGCGTCAATTTAGATCTAAACAGGTAAACGTCCTTGTTGCTACTGACGTGGCTGCCCGTGGAATTGATGTTAGTGGTGTTACTCATGTCTTTAACTATGATATCCCTCAAGATCCAGAAAGTTATGTTCACCGAATTGGCCGTACAGGTCGTGCCGGACATCATGGTGTGTCAATTACATTTGTTCAACCAAACGAAAAGAGTTATCTTCGTGAAGTTGAAAAGTTAACGAAGACGAGAATGTTACCTTTGAAGCCTCCTTCGGAAGAAGAAGCTTTAAATGGTCAATTATCTAAAGTTAAGGGACAAATTAGTGAGTTAGTTCAAAAGACTGATACTGACAAATTTCTTAATACAGCAGAAGAATTATTAAGTAAATATTCTTCTGAAGATTTAGTAGCCGTATTATTGAATAAAATGACTAGAAATAGTGTTAAAGTTCGAATTACTCCAGAACGTCCATTACCAAACAAACATCATGGTAATGGTGGTGGTTACAGACGCGGTGGAAATCGTCGCCGTTATAATGGCCATGGTCGCGGTGGCAATGGATATCGTGGCAACGGTAGTAATCATCGTCGTACTGGTGGAAATAGTAGTAACTATCGTGGTAAGAACAATAACCATTCTGGAAAACGTTCCAACAATGGTGGACATTCTAAATCACATGTTAATAAATCTTTTAAGATTAAACCAAAAGATTAAGATAATTTGAACTAATTAAAAGAAGGCTTTTGGCAATATTGTCAAGAGTCTTTCTTTATACATATGTAATATGTGGTAAAATAATATATAATTAAGTTTTGACGGGGTGGATGTAATGGTAGGTAATCATCGCAATGCAATTGTAGAGGTTGATTTAGAGGCCATTCGTTATAATGTGAAATCAGAGGTACAACGCTTAGCTAGTGGAACCGAATTGTTTATGGTGGTTAAAGCCAACGGTTACGGTCACGGTGCTATTGAAGTAGCTAGAGCTGCTCAACAAGTTGGAGCAACAGGATTTTGTGTTGCTATTTTGGATGAAGCGTTAGAATTGCGAGCAGCAGGTTTTACAGAACCTATTTTAGTGTTAGGAGTTACCAGAATCGAGGATATTGCGTTGATTGCAGAACAAGGAATTTCTGTTACAGTACCTTCTATTGAGTGGCTATCTGACGCAATTGCTACAATAAAAAGTATAAGTTCCCAGAATCCGTTACCTTTGTTAAAAATTCATTTAGGACTAGACACCGGAATGGGAAGAATTGGTTTACAAACTGAAGAAGAAGTAGTTACGGCTGCAAAGTTAATTTCAGATAATCAAATTTTAATTGATTTTGAAGGAGTTTTTACTCATTTTTCCTGTGCTGATGAGACCAGTGACGATTATTTTAATTTACAATACAAAAGATTTAATCGTCTAGTTTATAAACTACCCAAACGTCCACGATATGTACATATTTCTAATTCAGCAACTAGTTTATGGCATGCTAAGTGTAATGGCAACATGATTCGATTTGGAGTGGCTGGATATGGGTTAAATCCGTCAGGAAGAACGATTCAACAAACACCATATCCATTGCATCCTGCTCTATCAGTTTTTTCAGAAATCGTTTTTTGTAAAAAAATTGTTAAAGGACGCTCAGTAAGCTATGGAGCAACTTATACTGCCAATGAAGATCAATATATTGCAACCATTCCAGTTGGATATGCTGATGGGATTCCACGGCGCTTACAAAATTTTAAGGTGCTTATTGATGGGGAATTTTGTTCGATTGTTGGAAGAGTCTGCATGGATCAATTAATGGTGCGAGTACCAAAACCACTGCCAGTTGGAACTAGGGTAACTTTTGTGGGTCATGACGGGGATAAAGAAATCAGTTTGCAAGATGTTGCGGACTATTGTGATACGATTCATTATGAGTTGGCTTGTCAATTAACAGCACGAATGCCTAGACGTTATACCCATTCGTTATAGGATGTGCGATTTGAGGGGTGAAAAAATTGTCGAAAATGGAGATTAAACGTGGTGATATCTTTTATGCAGATTTATCACCAGTCATCGGTTCAGAACAGGGTGGTGTTCGGCCGGTATTGATTATTCAAAATAATATTGGAAATCACTATAGTCCGACAGTAATCGTTGCAGCGATTACTGCTAGAATTTCTAAACCTAAAATGCCCACGCATGTGGGAATTAAGGCAAGTCAATCTAAGATTGAAAAAAATTCTGTAATTTTGTTAGAACAAATTCGAACAATCGATAAAAGTCGGTTAAATGATCGGGTTGCACATCTAAATAATACGATTATGAAGCGAGTCGATACAGCTTTAAAACTAAGTGTTGGGGTATCTACTAAAACTAATCCTAAGTCAGTGGCGAGTCCGGAAACTGAAAATAAATAAAATTACTTTGTATTTTTATACATAAAAAACCGTAAAGTTAAATTAATAACTTTACGGTTTTTGATTTCAATAATTTTATTTTCAATTGAAATGAGAAATTACTTTAAAGAATCCATACCCTTTTTAGCAGTTTCTTTTAATGTTTCAGCAGATGCTTGCATCTTCTTGTTTTCGTCATCACTTAATGGAACTTCAATAACTTTACGAACACCAGAAGCATCAACAACAGCTGGGGAACCGATGTAAATATCGTTTAAGCCATATTCACCGTTCATTGGAGCACCAATAGGTAATACAGACTTTTCATCACGTAAGATAGCACGTGAGATTCTCATTAAAGCAGTTGCAACACCGTAGAATGTAGCACCTTTTTTGTTGATGATAGTGTAAGCTTTGTTTCTAGTTTCGTCTTCTAATTTAAGAAGGTCATCTTTGGAAACACCGTAATCCTTAGCAACGTCTAATAAAGGACGATTACCAATCGTAGCTTCATCGATGTCAGCAAATTCTGAGTCACCGTGTTCACCCATAATGTAGGCGTTAACGTCAGCTGGATTAATTCCACCTAACTTCTTAGCAACGGCAACTTGGAAACGAGTAGTATCCAATGAAGTACCGGAACCAACAACCTTTTCTTTAGGGAAGCCAGATAATTTTTGAGTAGCGTAAGTTAAGACATCAACTGGGTTAGCAGCTACTAAGAAGATACCATCGAATCCAGATTTAACAACTGGAGGAACAATAGATGATAAAATCTTAATGTTTTTACTTACTAAGTCTAAACGACTTTCACCTGGTTTTTGAGGTGCACCAGCAGTAATAACAACTAAATCTGCATCTTTACAGTCGTTGTAATCTCCTGCATGGATTCTCTTAGGAGCAGTGAATACTTGACCATCTTCGAGGTCAAGAGCGTCTCCTTCAATCCGATCTTTAATAATATCAACAATGACAAATTCTTCGCCAAGGCCTTGTTGTAACATAGCAAAAGCGTAAGAAGAACCAACGGCTCCATCACCGACTAAAACAACTTTTTGTGGTTTTAATGACATATTAATTCATCCCTTCGAAAGAAATATATTTAAATACATATTTAGTATAGCATAAAGTCTAAGTATTGCTAATCAATATGCAAGCGAATTCATTAATTTAATTTTTTGTTATAATATAGAATATGTAGAAAATATAGATAGTAATAAATGGCTAATCAATAAATTAGGAGAAATAAAAATGAAATTAATTGTCGGTTTAGGAAATATTGGTCCTGAATATGATGGAACACGTCATAACACTGGATTTTCAGTCATCAATGAATTTGCTCAAAAGCATCAAATTGATATTAATCAGAACAAGATGGAAGCTATGGTTGGGACTGGTATGGTTGATGGTGAAAAAGTAATGTTAGTTGAACCGACAACGTTTATGAATGAATCTGGCCGTTCAGTTGGTCCTTTGATGAATTTCTTTAAGTTAGATATTGAAGATTTAATTGTTGTTTATGATGATATGGATTTACCAGTTGGAAGAATCAGATTACGTGATCATGGATCAGCAGGCGGTCATAATGGAATTAAGAGTTTAATTTCTCATTTAAACACTAATAAGTTTTATCGGATTAAGGTTGGTACTGATCACCCAACCCGAGAAAGTGTTGTAAATTATGTTTTAGGTAAATTTACCCAAGATCAGCTTCCTGATTTTAATAAAGCTTGTGATCAAGCGGTATCTGCATTAGAAGATTGGATTTCAGGGACTGAGTTTAACCGTTTAGAAAATAAATATAACTAGTTTGGAAGTGCATAGAACGTGGAATTAGGTCAATTTTTAACTAAATTACCACAATATCAAAATATTGTTCAAGACATTAAACCGGCTCATCGTCAATTAATAACGGGGTTAGCAGGATCAGCTAAAACTTTTTTGCTTTCTGCAGTTTTAAAAGACTTGAATCATCCCATTGTGTTGGTCACTGATACCCTTTATCATATGAATGAGATGGCAGATGATTTAGTGAACTTGATTCCTAGTGAACAAGTATATGAATTTCCAGTAGAGGAATTGATTGCTGCAGAAGCAGCAACTAGTTCACCTCAATATCGTTCACAACGAGTTAAAGCACTTCATGCCTTGCAAAGTGATAAGCCTGTTGTTATCGTAACTTCTGTTTCTGGAATTCGGCGGATGTTGCCTCAACCAAGTGAATTTAAACAAGCTGAACTGTCTTTTGAAGTGGGTAAAGACGTTGATTTAAATGAGTTGCCCAAAAAATTATCTCGAATGGGATATGAAAGGCAAAAACTAGTTGCAGCGCCAGGTGAATTTGCGATTCGGGGGTCAATCATTGATGTATATCCTTTGAATTCTTCAGATCCGGTAAGAATTGATTTGTTTGATACTGAAATTGATTCATTACGCCTGTTTAGTGTTGGAACCCAAAGTAGTATTGAAAACATCGATCAAATTCAGGTATTACCTGCTACTGATTTAATACTAGATGATAAAACTAGAAAAGTGGGAGCTAAGAATTTAGCAACCCGTTTAAAACGAAGTACTAGTCGAATGAAAGATAAGAAGTTAGCTAAATCACTTACTGATTATGTTAATGAGATTATTGAGGGATTATTAAAGGGCTACCAAAATAGCGAAACGGTTTTATTTAGTGAATTTTTATTTACAACACCTGTTTCATTATTTAATTATTTACCTCAGGATGGGTTAATCGTTTTTGATGATTTTAGTCGTTTAAAGGAATCAAATCAACAGTTAACGGACGATGAACAACAATGGGCAGAAGAAAGACTATTGCATGGGAAGTTGTTTGGAAAACAGCAATTGGGACTAGATTTTCATGATGAAATTAAAAATTCTTCTCAAGCTCAAATGCTGTTTTCTTTGTTCCAGAAAGGGATTGGTGGTTTAAAACTAACCCAATTAACTGATCTACCCGTTCGTCCAATGCAAAAGTTCCTAGGACAAATTCCACTTTTGAAAACGGAATTAAAACGTTATCAAAAACAAGCAATGACCACGGTTATCATGGTCGAAGATGATGCTCAAATGAGTAAGTTATCTCAGACAATGGCTGACTTTAAAATTGATGTCGTTGAGACTAGCTGGGATAAAATAATTAAGGGTCGAACCCAACTGATTGCTAATCATTTAGGGAATGGTTTTGAATTACCATTAGCTGGATTAGCTATCATTACAGAAAATGAGATGTTCAAGCGCCGGACGAAAAAGCGTGCTCGCCGACAAACATTTTCTAATGCGGAAAGAATTAAAAGCTATACTGATTTAAAACCCGGAGATTACGTTGTTCATGTTGACCATGGAATTGGTCGATATGAAGGAATGAAAACCATGGAGTCTGATGGTAAACATCAAGATTACATGACGATTGCCTATAAGAATGATGATAAGTTGTTCATTCCGGTTAGCCAATTAAGTAAAGTTCAGAAATACGTTTCCTCTGAAGACCGGCACCCTCGGATCAATAAATTAGGGGGAAGCGAGTGGGCTAAAACAAAACGAAAAGTTTCCCAAAAAGTTGAAGACATTGCAGATGATTTAATTGATCTTTATGCAAAGCGCTCTGCTGAAAAGGGTTTTGCCTTTCCTAAGGATGATAAATATCAAAAGGAATTTGAAGCAGAATTTCCTTATCAAGAAACGCCTGATCAACTAAAAAGTTCTGATGAAATTAAACACGATATGGAACAACCACATCCAATGGATCGGCTCTTAGTTGGAGACGTTGGTTATGGAAAAACTGAAGTAGCACTTCAAGCAGCATTCAAAGCTATTGAAGCGGGGAAACAGGTTGCAATGCTAGTTCCAACGACCGTTTTAGCACATCAACATTATGAAACAATGCTGAGTCGATTTAGTGGATATCCTGTTTCAGTTGGGGTTTTGTCTCGTTTTAGAACGGCTAAACAAATTAAACAAACTTTGTCCGAACTTGAAGATGGTTCACTAGATATAATTGTTGGAACCCATCGATTATTATCTAAGGATATTCATTTTAAAGATCTTGGATTATTGATCGTTGATGAAGAACAACGGTTTGGGGTAAAACATAAGGAGAGAATTAAAGAGTTAAAGTCTTCTGTTGATGTTTTGACATTAACTGCCACTCCAATTCCGCGAACCTTGAATATGTCAATGATGGGGGTTCGTGATTTATCCGTTATTGAAACTCCTCCTACCAATCGCTATCCCATTCAAACCTACGTAATGGAAGAAAATGCAGGAACGATTCGGGATGGAATTCGACGTGAATTACAACGAGGTGGTCAAGTTTTTTATCTTCATAACCGGGTTGAAAGTATTGAAAAAACGGTTTCGATGTTGCAAGAATTAGTTCCTGAAGCTAAAGTTGCTTATATTCATGGAAAAATGAATGAAAATCAACTCGAATCAGTTCTGTATGATTTTACTAATGGTGAGTATAATGTACTTGTAACGACAACAATTATTGAAACTGGGGTCGATATTTCGAATGCAAATACATTATTTGTGGAAAACTCTGATCATATGGGATTATCACAGTTGTATCAATTAAGAGGTCGGATTGGAAGAAGTAGTCGGGTGGCATATGCTTACTTCATGTACAAACCAAATAAAGTTTTAACAGAAGTTAGCGAAAATCGATTGGAAGCAATCCGTGATTTTACTGAATTAGGGTCTGGATTTAAAATTGCAATGCGTGATTTATCATTACGCGGTGCCGGAAATATTCTGGGAAAAGAACAACATGGTTTTGTTGATTCTGTAGGATATGATTTGTATACCCAAATGATTTCAGAAGCAGTTGGTCGAAAACGTGGTAAAACGGTTACTAAATCAGATTCTGTAATTGAATTAGGCTTTGAAGCATATTTACCCGATGATTATGTGAATGATCAACAACAAAAAATTGAAATTTATAAACGAATCCATCAAATTAGTAACGATGATGATTACACAGAAGTTCAGGGAGATTTGATCGATCGTTTTGGAGATTATCCCAAACCAGTTGCTAACTTATTAAAAGTTGCAAAATTGAAGATGTTAGCAGATCAAGCTTTAATTCAAAATATTAGAAACTTTAATCATCAAATTATTATTACAATGGCGTTAAGTGCTAATGATGTTTATGATTCGAAAATGCTGTTGAAAGCAGTTTCCAAAACAAGTTTTAGAGCTATTTTAGCCGAAGATAATAATCATATTTTAATTCGATTGAATTTACAACCGCAAATGAACGTTGATCAATGGATGGATGAATTATTAAAGTTAGTTAGTGAGTTGGTTGAGGAAAGAAAAAATAAGGAGGATGATGAATAATGCGTTTAGACAAATTTTTAAAAATATCGCGAATTATTAAACGACGTCCAGTTGCTAAAGCAATTGCCGAACAAGGACGTGTAAAAATCAATGATAAAGTTGCTAAATCGTCGACAAACGTTGTTCCAGATGACGTTTTAGTAATTGAATTTGGAAATAAGATTTTAAAAGTAAAGGTTTTACAAATTATTGACCGAACCAAAAAAGCTGATGCTGATAAAATGTACGAAATAATTAGTGAAGATTATCATCATGATTATTCTAATGATGAATTTTAGAAATAAAGGAATGGAGTAGTTAGATGGCAGATTTGGGAAATCAACAAACGAATAAAGTTAAAAGGCATAAAAATGTGTTGATGAGTAAGTGGCGGTTAAAAAGAGCAATTGTTTTGGGGCTCGTTTTTCTATTTTTTGTTGTGTTTTTTATGGTAAAGATTAGTTCTATGAACTCTCAATTAGGAACTACGCAAGATCAAATCAATGCTAAAAAGGTTGAACTAAGGGTCACTGATCAACGTCATTCTGAATTAAAATTAGGGATACGGCGCTTAAATAACCAAAATTATTTGGGACAATTGATTCGTGATAAGTATTACTACACTAAACCTGATGAAAAAGTCTATATTTTGCCAGGCGAAGTGGCAAAAGATGTCACCCAAAATTAAGATTTTATTAAAAAAAGTTAGCTTTTATGATATACTAAAGGCACAAAAATATTAGGAGGAACATCTTTTTTATGGCATTAAAGGTTGGAGAAAAAGTTTCCGGTAAAGTATCTGGAATTACTAATTTCGGTGCTTTTATTGATTTGGGAGATCATAAAACAGGTTTAGTACATATCAGTGAAGTATCCGAAGGATTTATTAAGGATATTCATGATGTATTAAAAGTTGGGGATACAGTCACTGTTAAGGTTTTGAAGATTGGTGACGATGGTAAGATTGCGCTTTCGATTAAGCAAGCTGACGATTCAGTTAAACATGAAAAAAAAGACCAACATGATCACCATAATAACCATAATAGCTATAATAAACACGATCATGGGAATCATAATGGCGGAAATCATAATGGTCATGCACCTAGTAATAATACACATCATAAAGAAAGTTTTGACGACATGATGAATGATTTCTTAAAAAATAGTGAAAGTCGTTTAGCTACGATTAAGAAGAACACTGAAGGTAAACGTGGCGGTCGCGGTGGTCGCCGAAGTTAACTTAATTAAAGATTAGAGCTGCTTGCTCTAGTCTTTTTTATTAGGAGTAAAGAAAAAGTGAATTTGGAAAAGAAATTTCAAACTATTATCCAAGATAACAATTGGTGGAAAACAAATGATCTAATTGTTGTTGCAGTTTCCACAGGAGTAGATTCAATGGCTTTGTTATCACTTTTATTAAAGTTATCTAACCATAAGCCGCGAATTATTGTTGCGCATGTGAACCATCATCTTAGAAAACAGAGCCAAGAAGAAGCAGAATTCCTTAAAGAGTACTGTTTTAGTCATCATCTTCAATTAGAAATAGCTGATTGGACTCAGCATCCCAATGTAGGAATTGAGGAAGCAGCCCGAAGATTTAGATATCGATTCTTTGGGGATGTGATGAGAAAATACGATGCCAACGTTTTATTAACGGCTCATCACCAAAATGACCAAGCAGAAACAATTTTAATGAAATTAACTCGTGGTGGAATGTTAAATGAACTAACTGGAATTAGAGCTGAACGAACGTTTGAAAACGGTATTTTAGCTCGCCCTTTATTAGCATTTCCTAAATCAAAAATTATTTCATATGCTCAACAAAATGGTTTAACCTGGTTCGAAGATAAAACCAATCAAATTAATGATGTTTTCAGGAATCGAATTCGCAATCAAATTTTACCTAAAATGAGACAGGAGAATCCGCAATTACTCGAACATTTAGCTAATTATGCTGAACAAATTTATCAAATTCAAACTGTTAATCGTAAATTCTTATTACCCATTCTAAGGGAAATGAACGTTTCAAATGATACTTGGCAAACTAATAGTTTTTTAAAATTAGATCCCAACACTCAAATGGAGCTATTAGAATTAATGATTCATGAATTTAATTCTCAAATTGGGATTAATCAACGAACAATAAGGGCTATTTTACACTTGTTAAAAAATGATGATAAACCCAATGGGCAAGTCCTGTTAAATAAGCATTATGTAGTAATAAAAAGTTATAATTTATTGAGGATAGAAGAAACGAATGATTTGTCACAAAAAAATGATTATTGTTCAAAATTTATGGTAAGATTAAATCACTGGTTTACGACTAGTAATGGAATATATTGTTGGATTGGCGAATCGAACAAGTGTCCTGAACTGGATTATTTTAATTCACTTCCGTTGGAAATGAACATGAACTCATTAATTGTTCGGAATTGGAAGTCGGAAGATAAGATTCGTCTGAAAAATGGTGGGCATCAAAAAGTGAGACGCATTTTAATTGACCAAAAAGTACCATTGAATGAGCGAGATTCAATCCAGGTATTGGTTGATAAGAATAATCAGATATATTCTGTTCTAGGATATAAAAATAGTTATATGGGTGTTATTCATTCTAATTATATAATTGGATGGAAAAACGAAAGGGGAATACATTAGCTTATGACAGAGACAATGAATAATGATATCGAAAGAATTATTTGTAGCGAAGACCAAATCCAAGAAGTATGTAAAAAACTAGGAGAACAATTAGCTAGTGATTATGAAGGGAAACGACCATTAGTAATTGCTGTTTTAAAGGGCGCTATTTTCTTTATGACTGATATCGTTAGATATATGGACATGGATTTGAGTATTGATTTTATTGATGTCTCTAGCTATTTCGGTGGGACTAGTTCAACTGGGAAAGTGAAACTGGCGAAGGATATTGATAGTGATGTTTCTGGAAGAGACGTTATCTTTATTGAAGATATTATTGAAACTGGTCGAACCATCAAATACCTAAAGGATCTCTTATCAGACAGAGGAGCTAATTCAGTTAAAATCTGTACCTTAATAGATAAACCAGAAGCTCGTAAAGTTGATGTTCAATCCGATTATGTTGGAGTGGAACTTCCAAAAGAATTTTTAGTAGGATATGGATTGGATTACAATGAAAGTTATCGTAATTTGCCATATATTGGAGTTTTAAAACCAGAAATTTATAACAAGGATTAATTTAAATTCTTAACGTGTCATTAAGAATTACAAGAATCGACGTGTTCTAATTTAAAACGCTTCTTTAATCGTGATATAATTAAAACATTATTTGTTTTTAGGAGGTAGTCAATGAAAAAAGGTAATAATGGCTTTTTGCGAAGTAGTTTATTCTACATCTTGATCGCCCTATTACTTGTCGGAGGATTATACTTCTTCGAAGGTGGTAGTGGTAGTACTGGACAAAGTCGTACGATTGAATCTAGTCAATTCATCAATTCGCTTAAGTCTCATCAAATTAAAAAATTCTCCATTCAACCTTCAGGTGGTGTTTATAAGGTTAGTGGTGAATACAAACACCCTCAAACAATGAAAGCTAATTCATCATTGTCATTAGGGAGTAAAAAGAATGTTAAGGTTAGCCATTTCGATGCATTAATGTTAAAAAATAACGCTTCTGTATCTGAAATTAATAAGGCGGCCCGGACTTCTAACACTCAGTATAGTGCTAAGGAAGCTGAGTCTAATGGCTTTTGGTTAAACTTAATTGTTTATGTTCTTCCATTAATTATCTTTATCTTTTTCTTTTATATGATGATGAATCAAGCCGGCCGTGGTGGCGGTGGTGGTCTTATGAAAGTTGGAAAGAGTAAGGCTAAACCCGCTACTAGTAAAGTCCGTTTTAAGGATGTAGCCGGTGAAGAAGAAGAAAAACAAGAATTAGTTGAAGTGGTTGAATTCCTTAAGAATCCAAAGAAGTATTCAGCCCTTGGTGCCAAGATTCCACATGGTGTTTTACTTGAGGGGCCTCCTGGTACTGGTAAGACATTGTTAGCAAAGGCTGTTGCTGGAGAAGCTAACGTCCCATTCTTCTCAATTTCAGGTTCTGATTTTGTTGAAATGTTCGTTGGGGTTGGAGCTAGCCGAGTTCGTGATTTATTTGAACAAGCTAAGAAGAACTCCCCTGCAATCATCTTTATTGATGAAATCGATGCCGTTGGACGGAAGCGTGGTTCCGGCATGGGGGGCGGTCACGATGAACGTGAACAAACCTTGAATCAATTGTTAGTTGCAATGGATGGTTTTGAAGGTAACGAAGGTGTTATCGTTATTGCTGCTACTAACCGTGCTGATGTCTTAGATCCGGCTTTGACTCGTCCAGGTCGTTTTGATCGAAAGGTGCTAGTTGGTCGTCCAGATGTTAAAGGGCGTTTAGCTATCTTGAAAGTTCATGCTAAGAATAAGCCGTTTGCTAAGGATGTTGATTTGCAAGAAATTGCTAAACAAACTCCTGGATTCGTTGGAGCTGATTTAGCGAACTTGCTTAATGAAGCCGCATTATTAGCTGCTCGTCGAAGTCATAAGGAAATTGAACCTGTTGATTTGGATGAAGCAGAAGATCGTGTGATTGCTGGTCCAGCTAAAAAGGATCGGGTCGTTAACAAGAAGGAACAAGAAACAGTTGCTGCCCATGAAGCTGGACATACAATTGTAGGGTTGGTCTTAAATGATGCCCGAGTTGTTCATAAGGTTACGATCGTGCCACGTGGTCGTGCTGGCGGATATGCAATTATGCTACCAAAAGAAGATCAACAATTAATGTCGAAGAAGAATGCTATGGAACAATTAGCTGGCTTAATGGGTGGTCGGACAGCTGAAGAGATCGTCTTCAATTCCGAATCATCCGGGGCTTCTAATGATTTCCAACAAGCTACTAGATTAGCTCGAGCAATGGTTACTCAATATGGAATGAGTCCTAAGGTAGGAACAGTTGAATTAGAGGATCCAACTCAAGATCCATATGCGGGTCGTCAATATTCTGAAAAGACAGCTGCTTTAATTGATGAAGAAGTTAAACGCTTCATTGATGAAGCTCATGAAACAGCTCGTAAGATCATTAATGAACATCGAGAACAACATCAAGTGATTGCGGATGCTTTATTGAAGTATGAAACCCTTGATGAAAAGTCAATTCTTAGTTTGTATAAGACTGGGAAAATGCCAAAGCATGATGACTTAGAGTTCCCTAGTGAACATGATCCAGAAACTTTTGATGAAGCACGTTCAGCTGCTGATAAAAAAGATTCTGAAGAAGAACATCACGATGAAAAGGAAGAAAAACATCATGATGATCAAGATTAATAACTAAATATTTAGGTATAAAACGTGGGCGCTTGTTACTCACGTTTTTATATTATGAGGAGTGAATTTATATGAGTGATGATTATTTAATTAAAAGTATTACTAAAGATGGAATGTTTCGAGCATATGCAATTCAAGCCCAAGGGGTTGTTCAAGAAGCACAAAAACGTCAAGATACGTGGAGTGCATCTTCAGCAGCACTAGGTAGAAGTATTATTGCGACATTACTGTATTCATCTTCTTCCTTAAAAGGCAAGGAAACTTTAACCGTTAAAATTAATGGTGGTGGTCCCGTTGGAACGATTATGGTTGATGCTGACGCTAATGGTCGGGTAAAGGGTTACATTCAAAAACCACATGTTAACTTACCATTAAACAAGCATCATAAGATTGATGTTGGTAAGGCAGTTGGAATCAATGGATTCTTACAAGTAATGAAGAACACCGGTGGTGATGAGCCATATACAAGTAACGTTCCATTAGCTTCAGGTGAAATTGGTGATGACTTTACTTATTACTTAGCTCAATCTGAACAAGTCCCTTCAGCAATGGGGGTTTCAGTTTTTGTGAACTCAGACAATACGATTGGTGAAGCCGGTGGTTACCTAGTTCAAAAGATGCCAGGGGCAACTGATGAAGCTATTCAAAAGTTAGAAAAACGTTTGAAACAAATTCCAATGATTTCCGAATTATTATTAGATAAGCAAAAACCAATCGACATTTTAAACTTGATTTTTGGGAAGGATAACTTAGAAGTATTGGATAAGATGCCAGTCGAATTTCATTGTAATTGTTCTAAGGAACGTTTCGGAAAAGTCTTAGAAAAAATTTCTAATGAACAATTAAAACAATTGATCAATGAAGATCATGGTGCTGAAACTACTTGTCATTTTTGCGGAGCTAAATATCAGTTTAGCGAGGATGATTTAAAGCAAATCCTTGCAAAAAAGGAAGCCAAAGCGGCGGAGGATAAAAAATAATGAATCAGGAATGGAAAATTGGGAATGTAACGATTCCTAATCGAGTTGTTGTTGCTCCGATGGCTGGAGTGACTAATCCTGCTTTCCGAATTATTTGTAAGGAAATGGGAGCTGGATTAGTTGTTTGTGAAATGGTATCTGATCGAGCTATTATTCACCGTAATGAAAAGACCCTTAGTATGTTAGGGGTTAGTAATAAAGAACATCCTATGAGTATTCAAGTCTTTGGTGGAACTAAAGAAACTTTATTAGAAGCAATTGAGTACTTAAGTGAAAATACCAACGCTGATATTATTGATATTAATATGGGATGTCCAATGCATAAGATTACAAAAAGTAATTCTGGTTCAAAATGGTTATTAGATCCAGATAGAATATATGACATGCTTTCCACTGTTACTAAGGCGGTAGATAAACCTGTTACAGTTAAAATGAGAACTGGTTGGGATGATGATCATATTTTTGCTGTAGAAAATGCCTTAGCAGCTCAAGAAGCTGGGGTTGCTGCTTTGGCAATGCATGGACGGACACGAGAACAAATGTATCAAGGACATTCTAACTGGGAGATTCTAAAGGACGTTGCTGACCATTTGACAATTCCGTTCATGGGAAACGGAGATGTTAGGACTCCTGAAGATGCCAAGAAGATGATTGATGAAGTTGGTGCGGATGCAGTTATGATTGCTAGAGCAGTTGAAGGTAATCCATGGATGCTTCGTCAAACCAGTCATTATCTAGCAACCGGTGAATTACTTCCTGAACCAACATTAGAAGAACGGGTATCAATTGCAAAAGAACATTTGCATAATTTAATCGATTTAAAGGGTGAAAGAATCGGTCCTAAAGAATTTCGCGGACAAGCTGGGTATTATTTAAAGGGAGTTAGTCATTCTGCTAGAACACGGGTTGCTTTGAATAATGCTGATACGGAACAAGAGATGGATAATATCTTTGATAAGTTCGTTGAAAAACAAGCTAAAAGAAATGCACGATAGAAGATAAATGCGTATTATTTGATAATATGTGTTATTATTAAATTGAATTTGTAACTGGAGGGGTTAAAGTGTCACATGAAATGAATGATCAAATTCGCGTGCGAATTGATAAAATGAATGAATTACGCCAAGAAGGAATCGATCCATTTGGTGGACGTTTTGAAAGAAACTATCTAGCTCAACAATTACATGATGAATATAATGATTTATCAAAAGATGAACTAGAAAAGATGGATAAAACAGCCACAATTGCTGGCCGAATGGTTGCTAAGCGTGGAAAAGGTAAAGTTGGTTTTGCTGATTTACAAGACCGGACTGGTCGAATCCAAGTTTATGTTCGTAAGGATGTTGTTGGAGAAGATGTATATCATATCTTCAAACGTTCTGATATTGGTGATCACCTTGGTTTTACTGGTGAAATTATCAAGACAGATATGGGTGAATTGACAATTAAGGCAACGAAGGTCTTCTTCTTGTCTAAAGCTTTACGTCCATTACCAGATAAGTACCACGGTTTACAGAACAAGGAACAAAAGTATCGTCAACGTTATCTTGATTTAATTTCTAATCGGGAAAGTTTTGATCGCTTCCAATTGAGAAGCAAAATCATTACTGCAATTAGAAGTTATTTAGATAATGTAATGCATTGTACTGAAGTAGAAACACCTGTTTTGCATAATCAAGCTGGTGGAGCTAATGCTCGTCCATTTATTACTCACCATAATGCATTGAATATTGACCTATATCTTCGAATTGCTTTGGAATTACATTTGAAGCGTTTGATCGTTGGTGGAATGGAAAGAGTTTATGAAATTGGTCGTGTCTTCAGAAATGAAGGAATGGATCAAGAACACAACCCTGAATTTACTGAATTAGAATCATACATTGCATACTTTGACTTTAAAGATGTTATGGATGAAACTGAAGGTTTATTTAAAGCAGCAGCAGCTGTAGTTACTGATGATGGTAAGATTACTTATAAGGGTCAAAAGATTGACTTTGATAAACCATTTGCCCGTTTACACATGGTAGATGCAATTAAGCAAGTTACTGGTGTTGATTTCTGGCCTAAGATGAGTCTTGAAGAAGCTCGTAAGTTAGCTGATGAACATCATGTTGAATATAAGGATTATTGGAAGGTCGGTCATATCATCAACCAATTCTTCGAACAATTTGTTGAAGACAAAATTGAACAACCTACCTTTATTTATGGTCATCCTGTTGAAATTTCACCATTGGCTAAGAAGAACAAGAAGGATCCACGTTTTACTGATCGTTTTGAACTTTATATTTGTGGAAATGAATATGGAAATGCCTTTAGTGAATTAAATGACCCAATTGATCAAAGAAAGCGTTTTGAAGCTCAAGCAGCTGAAAAAGCAGCTGGTAATGATGAAGCTCAAGGAATTGATGAAGACTTTATTGAAGCTTTATCATATGGAATGCCTCCTACAGGTGGTTTAGGAATTGGAATTGATCGTTTGGTTATGTTATTAACTGATGCTGATTCCATTCGTGATGTCCTATTGTTCCCAACGATGCGTCCAGAAGACAATTCTAATAATGAACAAGATGAAAAAGAAAAGAAGAATAAGTAATTAGAAAAAGTTCTACGTTTTTGTAGAACTTTTTTTATTTTGGTGTTGACTTTTATATTTTAAAATAGTAATATATTTAATTGTGGTTGAGCGAGACAAGTTGTCAGTTAAAAATCTTGAAAAGAAATTAAAATTTCTTATTGACATCGATTGCTTAATTATGATATTATTAAATAGTTGTCGCGTTAAAAAAGACAATTAAAACGATGTAGATCTTTGAAAACTGAATAAGATATGACAATAAATGTGTAAGGACATTTTACATTAGTAAAATGAATTAAAACATTTGCGAATGTCAATTCGTAAAAAAGAAACAATATTTGAAGAGCTAAATTAAGCTATTCATATTTATAATATGAGAGTTTGATCCTGGCTCAGGATGAACGCTGGCGGCATGCCTAATACATGCAAGTCGAACGAGCTTCCGTTAATGATAGTAGGTGCTTGCATCAACTTGACTTAACATCGAAGCGAGTGGCGAACTGGTGAGTAACACGTAAGGAACTTGCCCTAGAGTAGGGGATACCACTTGGAAACAAGTGCTAATACCGTATAACAACGAAGACCACATGGTCTTCGTTTAAAAGGTGCGTTTGCATCGCTTTAGGATAGTCTTGCGGCGTATTAGCTAGTTGGTGAGGTAATGGCTCACCAAGGCAATGATACGTAGCCGACCTGAGAGGGTAATCGGCCACAATGGGACTGAGACACGGCCCATACTCCTACGGGAGGCAGCAGTAGGGAATCTTCCACAATGGACGAAAGTCTGATGGAGCAATGCCGCGTGAGTGAAGAAGGGTTTCGGCTCGTAAAACTCTGTTGTTAAAGAAGAACGAGTATGATAGGAAATGATCATTCCGTGACGGTATTTAACCAGAAAGTCACGGCTAACTACGTGCCAGCAGCCGCGGTAATACGTAGGTGGCAAGCGTTATCCGGATTTATTGGGCGTAAAGCGAGCGCAGGCGGTTCCTTAAGTCTGATGTGAAAGCCTTCGGCTTAACTGAAGAAGTGCATCGGAAACTGGGGAACTTGAGTGCAGAAGAGGATAGTGGAACTCCATGTGTAGCGGTGAAATGCGTAGATATATGGAAGAACACCAGTGGCGAAGGCGGCTGTCTGGTCTGCAACTGACGCTGAGGCTCGAAAGCATGGGTAGCAAACAGGATTAGATACCCTGATAGTCCATGCCGTAAACGATGGATACTAGGTGTTAGAGGGTTTCCGCCCTTTAGTGCCGCAGCTAACGCATTAAGTATCCCGCCTGGGGAGTACGACCGCAAGGTTGAAACTCAAAGGAATTGACGGGGACCCGCACAAGCGGTGGAGCATGTGGTTTAATTCGATGCTACGCGAAGAACCTTACCAGGTCTTGACATCTTCTGCTAACCTAAGAAATTAGGCGTTCCCTTCGGGGACGGAATGACAGGTGGTGCATGGTTGTCGTCAGCTCGTGTCGTGAGATGTTGGGTTAAGTCCCGCAACGAGCGCAACCCCTGTTACTAGTTGCCAGCATTTAGTTGGGCACTCTAGTGAGACTGCCGGTGACAAACCGGAGGAAGGTGGGGATGACGTCAAATCATCATGCCCCTTATGACCTGGGCTACACACGTGCTACAATGGGCGATACAAAGAGTTGCGATACCGCGAGGTGGAGCTAATCTCCTAAAGTCGTTCTCAGTTCGGATTGCAGGCTGCAACTCGCCTGCATGAAGTTGGAATCGCTAGTAATCGTGAATCAGCAATGTCACGGTGAATACGTTCTCGGGTCTTGTACACACCGCCCGTCACACCATGAGAGTTAGTAATACCCAAAGCCGGTGCAACAACCTCTTTTGAGGAGTAAGCCGTCTAAGGTAGGACTGATGATTAGGGTGAAGTCGTAACAAGGTAGCCGTAGGAGAACCTGCGGCTGGATCACCTCCTTTCTAAGGAATAATACGGAACCTTACGCATGTCAATCTTATTCAGTTTTGAGAGGTTTACATATATCTCCTCTCATGCTATAATATTTGAGTTGTAGATATGGGGAATTAGCTCAGCTGGGAGAGCACCTGCTTTGCAAGCAGGAGGTCAGCGGTTCGATCCCGCTATTCTCCATTGATACCGTTAGGTATCAAACTTGGTTCTTTGAAAACTAGATAATATTAATTTTTTCAAATTTGATTTTATATTTTATATAATTTCAACCGAGAACACCGCGTTATTTTGAGTTTTTTAATATAGTTCAATTCGTATTTACTCAATTAACCAAATCAACCACGTCGTGGTTAGATAGGTTAAGTTATTAAGAGCGCATGGTGGATGCCTTGGCACTAGAAGCCGATGAAGGACGGGACTAACACCGATATGCTTCGGGGAGCTGTACGTAAGCTTTGATCCGGAGATTTCCGAATGGGGAAACCCAATGATCTTAATCGATCATTATCAACTGACTAATACATACTCAGTTGAAGGTAGACGTGGGGAACTGAAACATCTCAGTACCCACAGGAAGAGAAAGAAATTTCGATTCCCTTAGTAGCGGCGAGCGAACGGGGAACAGCCCAAACCAATGAGCTTGCTCATTGGGGTTGTAGGACTGAACATTTGAGTTACCAAAGTATTCGATAGTCAAAAGATCTGGAAAGTTCTGCGAGACAAGGTGATAGCCCTGTAGACGAAATCGAATACCCTCAGTTCAGGATCCTGAGTACGGCGGAGCACGTGAAATTCCGTCGGAATCTGGGAGGACCATCTCCCAAGGCTAAATACTCTCTAGTGACCGATAGTGAACCAGTACCGTGAGGGAAAGGTGAAAAGCACCCCGGAAGGGGAGTGAAATAGTTCCTGAAACCATGTGCTTACAAGCAGTCAGAGTCCGTTAATGGATGATGGCGTGCCTCTTGCAGAATGAACCGGCGAGTTATGATTGCATGCCAGGTTAAGACGAAAAATCGGAGCCGTAGCGAAAGCGAGTCTGAAATGGGCGTTTTAGTATGTAATGATAGACCCGAAACCAGGTGATCTACCCTTGAGCAGGTTGAAAGTGTGGTAAAACACACCGGAGGACCGAACTCGTGTACGTTGAAAAGTGCTGGGATGACTTGAGGGTAGCGGTGAAATTCCAAACGAACTTGGAGATAGCTGGTTCTCTCCGAAATAGCTTTAGGGCTAGCCTTGGAGTAAAGAATCTTGACGGTAGAGCACTGTTTGGATAAAGGGTCCGTCTTGGATTACTGAGTTCAGATAAACTCCGAATGTCAATGATTTATATCCAGGAGTCAGACAATGAGTGATAAGATCCATTGTCGAAAGGGGAACAGCCCAGACCACCAATTAAGGTCCCTAAATATATGCTGAGTGGAAAAGGATGTGGAGTTGCATAAACAACTAGGATGTTGGCTCAGAAGCAGCCACCATTTAAAGAGTGCGTAATAGCTCACTAGTCGAGTGATTCTGCGCCGAAAATTTACCGGGGCTAAGCATATTACCGAGATTGTGGACGCAACTACGTTGCGTGATAGGAGAGCGTTCTAAGGGCGTTGAAGTCAGACCGTAAGGACTGGTGGAGCGCTTAGAAGTGAGAATGCCGGTATGAGTAGCGAAAGACCAGTGAGAATCTGGTCCACCACATGACTAAGGTTTCCTGGGGAAGGCTCGTCCTCCCAGGGTTAGTCGGGACCTAAGCCCAGGCTGAGAAGCGTAGGCGATGGATAACAGGTTGATATTCCTGTACTAGTTAATTATGTTCGAACGATGGAAGGACGCAGAAGGCTAAACGATGCATACTGTTGGATATGTATGTTCAAGCAACAAGTCAGGTGATGAGTCAAATGCTTATCACCGGGTTGACAAGTTGTTACGAGGACCGAAATTTAGTAGGGAAGTCGTCGATGTCACGCTGCCGAGAAAAGTTTCTAGTTAGTAATTAACTACCCGTACCGCAAACCGACACAGGTAGTCGAGGAGAGTATCCTAAGGTGAGCGAGTGAACTCTCGTTAAGGAACTCGGCAAATTGACCCCGTAACTTCGGAAGAAGGGGTGCTGCACTAACGTGCAGCCGCAGTGAAGAAGCTCAGGCGACTGTTTATCAAAAACACAGGTTTCTGCAAAATCGTAAGATGAAGTATAGGGGCTGACGCCTGCCCGGTGCTGGAAGGTTAAGTGAAAGAGTTAGCTTCGGCGAAGCTCAGAAACGAAGCCCCAGTAAACGGCGGCCGTAACTATAACGGTCCTAAGGTAGCGAAATTCCTTGTCGGGTAAGTTCCGACCCGCACGAAAGGCGTAACGATCTGAGCACTGTCTCAACGAGAGACTCGGTGAAATTGAGATACCTGTGAAGAAGCAGGTTACCCGCGACAGGACGGAAAGACCCCATGGAGCTTTACTGTAATTTGATATTGGGTGTTGACATGACTTGTACAGGATAGGTAGGAGCCGTAGATATCGGGACGCTAGTCTCGATGGAGGCGTTGTTGGGATACTACCCTCGTTGTGTGAACACTCTAACCTTCACCACTAAGCGTGGTGAGAGACAGTGTCTGATTGGCAGTTTGACTGGGGCGGTCGCCTCCTAAACAGTAACGGAGGCGCCCAAAGGTTCCCTCAGAATGGTTGGAAATCATTCGCTGAGTGTAAAGGCACAAGGGAGCTTGACTGCGAGACTGACTAGTCGAGCAGGGACGAAAGTCGGGCTTAGTGATCCGGTGGTACCGTATGGAAGGGCCATCGCTCAACGGATAAAAGCTACCCTGGGGATAACAGGCTTATCTCCCCCAAGAGTTCACATCGACGGGGAGGTTTGGCACCTCGATGTCGGCTCATCGCATCCTGGGGCTGTAGTTGGTCCCAAGGGTTGGGCTGTTCGCCCATTAAAGCGGTACGCGAGCTGGGTTCAGAACGTCGTGAGACAGTTCGGTCCCTATCCGTCGCGGGCGTAGGAAATTTGAGAGGAGCTGCCCTTAGTACGAGAGGACCGGGGTGGACATACCGCTGGTGTATCAGTTGTGCCGCCAGGCGCATCGCTGAGTAGCTATGTATGGATTGGATAAACGCTGAAAGCATCTAAGTGTGAAGCCAACCTCGAGATGAGATTTCCCATTTCCTTGTGAAAGTAAGACCCCTGAGAGATGATCAGGTTGATAGGATGGAAGTGGCAGCATAGTGATATGTGAAGCGGACCATTACTAATCGGTCGAGGACTTAACCAAGTAAGGTGTTCTCACCAGGAAGAATTAATATTAGCTAGTTTTGAGAGAACGAAGTTCTCATCATACAATTGTGTGGTGGCGATAGCCGGAAGGATACACCTGTTCCCATGCCGAACACAGAAGTTAAGCTTCCGCACGCCAAGAGTAGTTAGGGGATCGCCCCTCGCGAGGGTAGGACGTTGCCACGCAATATTATTCCGGCATAGCTCAGTTGGTAGAGCACCTGACTGTTAATCAGGTTGTCGACGGTTCGAGCCCGCCTGCCGGAGTTTTGTTATCTTATAGCTGTTTGTCACCTTTTGTTTCTACATGCCGGCTTAGCTCAGTTGGTAGAGCATCGGTATCGTAAACCGAGGGTCACAGGTTCAACTCCTGCAGCCGGCATTATTAAGATAATAAATTCATAGTTGACATTATAAATATGATTTGATATTATATTATTTGTTAATTATTAGTTACTAACTTCTTAGTAATTTTATCATTATGGAGGGGTAGCGAAGTCTGGCTAAACGCGGCGGACTGTAAATCCGCTCCTTCGGGTTCGGTGGTTCGAATCCACTCCCCTCCATTTTATTTTTGGGCTATAGCCAAGTGGTAAGGCAATGGGTTTTGATCCCATGATGCGCTGGTTCGAACCCAGCTAGCCCAATATTATGCTGATTAACTTAAATGTTAATCAGCTTTTTTATTACTCTTTGGAGGTTTACTTATAATAATGAAATCACCAATTTATATTCAAATTCATAATAATATTAAGTTAAAAATCGAAAATCAAGTTTGGAAAATTGGTGATAGAATTCCTTCTGAACGAGAATTAGCTGATATGTATAAAGTTAGTCGAATGACACTTAGACAGGCAATTAAAACACTGGTCGATGAGGGTATTTTAGAACAACGTGTTGGTTCTGGAACGTATGTTGCCAATCAAAAAGTACAAGAAAGAATGTCTGTCTTAACTAGTTTTACAGATATAATGCTTGCTCAGGGCAAAAAACCGTCAAGTAAAACAGTTAGTTATTATATTGTTTCTCCATCACTTAGTGAAATTGAAAAACTTCATTTAAATAAAAATCAAAAAGTTCTTAGAATGGAAAGAATCAGATTTGGCGATAATGTGCCGATTTGTTTTGAGATAACGACAGTTCCAGAAGTTATAATAGAAGGATTAAGTAAAGAAGATGTTACAAGTTCACTTTATCGGGCATTAGAAGAAAAGAAGAACTTAGTCCCAATGAAAGCACGTCAAACCGTTTCAGCCTCCTTAGCATCTGAAAAAGTATCAAATTATTTAAAAATTAGAAAAGGAGATTCTGTTTTAAATTTAAGACAAGTTACCAATTTACAAAATGGCTTACCCTTTGAATATGTTCGAACCCAATATGTTGGTGACAGATTTGAATTTTATTTAGAAAAATAAGGTTGAAAGAGAATTCCTCTGTCAATCTTATTTTTGTTGCTGTTTTTGTTTATATATTTGTTGAAGAAATGGAATGATTTTAGCAACTCTTGATAATCGTGATGGTTGCTTAATCAATCTATAAAACCATTCTAAATGATGATTTACCCAGAACTTTGGAGCTCGTTTTACATTACCTGACAAAACATCAAAACTGCCACCTAAACCCATCCAAATCCCATTTGAAACTTGTCTATGTTTATTAATAAATTCTTCTTGCTTAGGTGATCCTAAAGCAACGAATATCATATTAGGTTGAATTGTTTTAATTTCTTTAACGATTTGTTCATCATTTTTGAAATAACCATCGTGAAAACCACATTTATTTAAATTAGGATAACGGGTCTTAATTACTTTTTTTAAATCGTTAATAACACTTGGTTTAGCACCTAGAAAATAAACTGACTTATGGTTCTTATTTCCCCACGCTAGAAGATTCACAAAAAGATCATATCCAGATATTCTTTCAACCATTGGTTGTTTTAAAATTTTTGCTGCCTTAACTATTCCAATTCCATCAGGAGTAATGAAGTCAGCATTTTGAATTAACTTTTGATATGGTGGATTTTGAAATGCATAATAAGCAATTTCTGGGTTCGCAGTAACTACGAAAGTATTTTGTCCCTTTTGATCACATTCAATCAAAACGTTAAGAAATTCATTGAAGCTGGTATTTACGAATGGTAATGCTAAAATATTTGTCTTTTTAATTTTATGTCACGCTTTCTATGAGAAATATATTAATAAGTAGTATACTATTAGGTATATTCAATAAAATAATTATATTATATAACAGTTGATAATTCATATCATTTCCGAGGAGAATTTTAATGACATTAAAAGATTATACTAATTTGACTTTGCATACAGATGCATATGAAATTAATATGATGCAAACTTACTTTACTAAACATATGCAAAATCGGCGCGCCGTTTTTGAAGCTTTTTTTAGAAAAATGCCATTTGATAACGGTTATGCTATTTTTGCTGGCTTAGAGCATATTATTAATTATATCCAAGATCTTCATTTTACTGAAGAGGATATTGACTATTTGAAAAAAAATGGAGATTACACTGATGAATTTTTAGATTATCTTCGTAACTTTAAATTTAATGGTACTATCCGCGCAGCTCAAGAAGGTGACATTGTTTATAGTCATGAACCAGTTATTCAGGTTGAGGGTAACCTTTGTGAATGTCAATTAGTAGAAACTGCTATTTTGAATATTTTCAATTATCAAACTTTAATTGCGACTAAAGCATCAAGAATTAGAAACGTTGCAGGAAATGATGTTTTAATGGAGTTTGGAACTCGTCGTGCTCAAGAAACAGCAGCAGCTATTTGGGGAGCTAGAGCTGCATTTATTGGTGGCTTTAATGCTACTTCGAATGTTCTTGCTGGCCAAAAATTTGGAATTCCAATTGCGGGAACTCATGCGCACGCACTTGTTGAATCTTTTGGAAATGATTACGATGCTTTTATGGCATATGCTCAATCCCATCGAACTTGCATTTTTCTTGTTGATACCTATGACACTTTAAAGAGCGGTGTTCCCAATGCAATTAAAGTTGCAAAAGAAATGGGAGATAAGATTAATTTTGCCGGAGTTAGAATTGATTCTGGTGATATGGCATACCTTTCTAAACGTGTTCGGGAAATGCTTGATGATGCTGGTTTTAAGGATACTAAGATTATTGCATCAAATGATTTAGATGAAAACACCATTACTAGTTTAAAAATGCAGGACGCTAAAATTGATACATGGGGAGTCGGAACTAAATTAATTACAGCTTTCGATCAACCATCATTAGGTGGGGTCTACAAGATGGTCTTAGTTGAACATGCTAATGGTAAAATGGTTAATACCATTAAAGTTACTAATAATGCTGCTAAGGTTTCCACACCAGGTAAAAAACAGGTTTGGAGAATTACCAAAAAGTCTGATGGTAAATCAGAAGGTGACTACGTTGCATTGAGTGATGAACGTCCGGATAAGCAGAAAGAACTTTATATGTTCCATCCTGAATTTACTTATATTAATAAAACTTTAACGGATTTTGAAGCACGTCCATTATTGCATACTATTTTTGAAGATGGTAAGTTGGTATATAATCAACCATCTCTTCAAGCAATTCAAGACCATACTAAACGAGCCTTAGCATCATTATGGCCAGAATATAAACGTGCTTTGAATCCACAAGATTATCCAGTGGATTTATCTCAAAAATGTTGGGATACAAAAATGGAAACAATTAAACAAGTTCATCAATACGTAAAATCTTTAAATAAATAAGGAGGATTTTAGATGCGACCATTACAAAAACAAATCATTGAAGATTTAAAGGTAAAACCTAAGATTGATCCAAAGCATGAAATTAGAGTTAGTATTGATTTTATAAAGGAATATCTTAATCATTATCCATTCCTTAAAACATTGGTGTTAGGGATTTCAGGTGGCCAGGATTCGACTTTGACTGGGAAGCTATGTCAAATGGCAATTGATGAAATGCGCAAGGATACTAATGATAGTAGTTATAAGTTTATTGCTGTTAGATTACCATATGGTGAACAAGCCGATGAAGCTGATGCAATGGAAGCAATTAAATTCATGAATGCTGATGAAACTGTCAGAGTTAACATTAAAGCATCTGCTGATGCGATGGTTAAGTCTGTAGAGCAAGATGGACCTCAAATTAGTGATTTTAATAAGGGCAATATTAAAGCTCGGGAAAGAATGATTGCCCAATATGCGATTGCAGGTCAAAATGCTGGGGTAGTTGTTGGAACAGATCATGCAGCTGAAGCAGTCACTGGTTTTTATACTAAATTTGGTGATGGAGCAGCAGATATTACGCCAATTTGGCGATTAGATAAACGACAAGGAAGGGAACTATTGGACGTTTTAGGTGCTCCAAAGCATTTATATGAAAAAACACCAACTGCAGACTTAGAAGATGATCGGCCAGCATTACCTGATGAAGTTGCATTAGGAGTTCGTTATCAAGATATTGATGATTATCTCGAAGGAAAAGAAATTAATGAAAAAGCTGCCGAAACGATTGAAAATTGGTATAATAAAACTGCTCACAAACGTAATTTACCAATCAATGTTTATTCAACGTTTTGGAAATAAGATAAATTAAAGGAGTTTTTTGATAACATGAAAGTTGGAAATATTAGTGTTTATGTCCCTAAAGTTTCACAAATTTTAGAGGATAGTGATAAATCTGGTGCTGAAATGGGTAAATTCTTTGAACCATTGAAAACAGCAATTGAAAAAGATGATCTTTCAAGTGTTGATTTAGCCAAAACAAAAGAAGTATTTAAAGAAGGTACTGACGATTACAAGCAGAACCTCAAGAAATTTGAAAACTTAGCTGTCCCAGTTAAATTAATTGGAAAGCATAAGTCAATGACTGCTAATTACCGTCATTATGTTGATGCCTGTGAAAAGATGCTTGATACAATCGATGTTCCCGCTAAAAAAGTTGATGTTAAGCAATTTAATGAAGCTGAAAAAGAACAAGATGAATATATTCAAAAAGTAATGCATTGGGTTCAAAAAATTATGATTTAAGATTAATGATAGTAGAATTTATAATTCTACTATTTTTTTTCGTATTTAAAAGAGAATAGGGGGTGAATATAATTTTAACAAATCAAGAATTACAGGAATTAGTAGAAGACGTTTCAATGAGATATTTTGCCAAACCTTTCTTACATCATGCTTATTTTAATTCACGTTTAAGGACCACGGGAGGACGCTATTATCTTAAAAGTCATGATATAGATATTAATCCTAAAATGATAACTGAGTATGATAATAAGGTGTTATTAGGTGTAATTAAACATGAATTATGTCATTATCATCTTCATTTAGCTGGATATAGTGGTCAACATCGGACAGTTGAATTTAAAAAGCTATTAAGGACGGTTGGGGGAACAAGATATGCCCCGAAAGCGAGTTTAACAAATTGTTATTTATATGTTTGTTCAAATTGCAATCAAAAATATTACCGTAAAAGAAAAGTAAATGTTCAAAAATATGTTTGCGGGAAATGTCATGCTAGGTTAAAATTAATTCGAGATAAACCTAGGAGGAAAATATAATGGAGAAAATTGTTGTTCGAGTGCCATCCACTTGTTCAGATATAATAATGGGGAGTGATGCTTTTGGATTAACATTTGCTCGTTATTGTACGGTGATTGTTGAGGAAGAAACGGATCATTGGAGAGTAAATCATGCTCTAGGTAATAATATTCCACATAACGAAGATAATTTAATTGTTCAAACTATTTTAAAAACTAATGATACGATTCATCCTCATCAAATTACAATTATGTCTGATATCCCTCAGAATCAAGAAGTTGGTTCCAAGAATGCAATGATAATTGCTGGAATTAAAATTGCTAATGTTCTAGGTAAAATGAATTTATCCTTAGATGATCAGATTAAAATTGGATATAAATTAAACCATAATCTATCAAAAGTAACGGCTGCTATTCTTGGTGGTTTAACTATCGCTGATATTAATAATGACCAAGTTACCGCAATTAATGCTAAAATTCCGGTTATGAGTGCATTAGTTGTCGCAAACAAGCAAATAAATTTAAATGATTATAAACTTCCTGACAAGGTTAATTTGAGGGATGAGTTAAAAATATCTTCAATTTCAAGTGTCTTCACTGCTGCGCTTATGGATGATGAGTGGAGTAAAGCGGCAATGGTAATTGAAGAAAATCCGTTTTTTAGTAATATTGAGAAAGAAAATTTGGATAAATTAGATTGGGTTAAGGATAATGCTCATTCTTTAGGAATTTACGGAACGTTTATGCTTACTAATTCAACCGTCATTACTTTGGGAAACGAAAGTGCATTGAGTAAGCTACAGGATTATTTGAATAATGATTTTCAAAATGAATATGATATTAAAATTATTCCAATAAGCAATAATGGGGCATCAATTCATGGAGAATAAAAAAACAATTGCAATTTTCATGATAATTTGATATATTATTAATTGTAATTCTTTGCGGCCATGGCGGAATTGGCAGACGCGCAAGATTAAGGATCTTGTCGGGAGTTATCCCGGTGGAGGTTCGAATCCTCTTGGCCGCATTCTAAAAAGAGCTGATCTTAATTGATTAGCTCTTTTTTTTATTTAAATAAATGAAAATAAAACGGCCGATTATTTAATCGACCGTTTTATTTTTTAATAACTACTTTGTGTAGAATCAGACGAATCTCCTGATGTAGAACCTGAATCATCGTTAGTTGTAGTTTGTTGAGTATTTAATTTTTTACTATCTGATAATCCTAAGCTGTGTCGGATGGTATTAGAAACTTTCAAAAGTTCCTGAGGTTCTGCTACTTGATAATCAATTCCATCAATAGTAGCATCTTCACCTTGTAATGTTTGCGATTTAATATGGTGGGTAGCATCGCCATATTTAGCACGCATTGCAATCATATCATTAAATGGGATATCCGTTTTAAGATTTCCCTTTAGTGACGAAAGAATTGATTTATAACGAGGTAATGATGAAATGTTCATTCCCTTCATAACCAATTTCTGAAGAACTTCTCGTTGTCTTTGTTGACGTCCATAGTCACCAAGTGGATCTTGATGTCGCATTCTAGAATAATCTAAGGCTGCAGCACCATTTAAAGTTTGCTTACGACCCTTGACAACATTTGCTGCTTCATAATGGAAAGTTAATTTTGGATTAACGGTAACTCCTCCAACTGCGTTAACCATTTTTTCAAGACCACCCATATTAACAATAGCGTAGTAGTCAATTGGAACATCTAATAGATTTTGTACGGTTTGAATTGCTGATGTTGCTCCACCAATCGTATAAGCAGCGTTGATTTTTTCATACGGTTGAGAGTCACCAGGAACGGTAACTTTAGTATCACGTGGAATACTAGTTAATGTGATAGTTTCCTTTTTAGGATTGACTGTTGCTAGAATAATGGTATCAGTTCTTCCAGTATCATCTCTTCCTAATGCTCCAGTATCAGTTCCAAGTAATAAAATTGATAAAGGTTTATTATTATTAATTATTTGAGAAACATTTCTCATTTTTTTAGCACTATCTTGTTGATAGGTTCCATTGAATGATTTTTTGGCACTGTTATAAGCGTTATACATAAAGATAAGGCCAGCCCCAAATAGAATCATTACCGCAAGCAATACCCAACGTTTCCATGGTTTACGTTTTGTAAAACGTGGCCCATTTTCTTCGCGTCGAGGAAAGTTATCTTGTTGGTTATCATCGTTATTCATAATATTATTCCCCATTTTTTAAATAATTAAGTCTAATTATATGATAAAGCCCTTCGTCATAGTAGGGATTTCATAAAATTTTAAATGCTTTTTAATAGTTAAAATTATCTATTCAAAATCATACCTTTTCTTATGTTATAATTCAAGGTATTATCGTTTTAAGGAGGGGATATTGTGACAGTTTTATGGAATAGTATTTCAGGAGTATTGGTGGTCCTTTTAATTATTGTGGTTGGATTTATTTTAGCTAAAATGAATTGGTTCGACGACAAATCAACTAAATTAATTGCTAAGTTAGTTACGCAGGTAGCTTTGCCAGCAGATATGATTTTTACGATCACATCAAATTTTAAAGCAAAGGTATTATTAGCAACATTACCAGATTTAAGATTCCCAGTACTATCTATGTTGATCTTATTTGGAATTTCAGTTGCAGTGGCGAATGTTTTACATATTAGAAAGACCCACCGCGGTTTGTTTGAGTCAATGTTTTTTAATTCTAATACCATTTTTATTGGATTACCGATCAATATGGCATTATTTGGAATAAGTAGTCTACCTTATGTATTGGTATATTATATGGCTAATACGACGTTCTTTTGGACATTAGGGGTCTATCTAATTCAAAAGGATGGAGAAGCGGATGCTAAAATTAACTTTACTAAAGCTTTAAAAAAATTATTATCACCACCATTATTGGGATTTATTTTAGGGGTGATCATCGTTTTGATTCAAGGGCAATTACCTTGGTTCAAACTACCACTTTTCTTAGATAAAAGTTTAGCATATATTGGGGGGATGACTGTTCCACTTTCAATGCTTTTTATTGGGATTGCAATTGCACAAACTAGTTTGCATGATATCAGTTTTTCAAGAAAAACCATTGGGGTTTTAGTTGGTCGTTTCTTAATAGCTCCATTATTGATGACGTTATTAGTTGTTCCAACAGGAATGCCGATTTTAATGAAACAGGTTTTTATTATGCAAGCAGCCATGCCAGTAATGACAAATGCGCCAGTTGTTTCTAAGTTATATGGAGCAGATGAAAAATACGCCTCTATTACGGTTGCTGAAACAACGGTGTTGAGTTTGGTCATTGTGCCGATTTTAATGTTTTTAGTTCAAAAGATATAATACAATAGTTTTTTTAGTTTAAAACAGTTACAATAGATGTTGCAAATCATTTGAGAGGTGGAATAAAATGTCAGTTTTAGTAATTATGCGTCATGGAGAAAGTCAAGCAAATCGTGATCATATTTTCACCGGCTGGACAGATGTTCCACTGACAAAAAAGGGAATTAACCAAGCCCATCAAGCAGGTCAATTATTAAAGAAAACTGGATTAGATTTTTGGGATGTTCATACCTCTTTTTTGATTCGAGCAATCGATACAACAAATATTGTTTTAGATGAGATTAACCAAGCTTTTATTAGTGAACATAAAACCTGGCGATTAAATGAACGCCATTATGGGGCTTTAAGAGGACTAAATAAACTTGAAGTCAAAGCTGAGGTTGGTGAAAAGCAATTTAACCTTTGGCGAAGGAGTTTTAAAACGGTTCCACCGCTTCTTAAATATCGTGATAATGAAGAAAGATATACAAGAATTGGGGTAAAAGAACCACTTGGAGAAAGTCTTGAGATGACTTATAATCGTTTGATGCCTTATTGGGAAGATCAAATTGCACCTAGACTATTGGATCAACATAATCAATTGATTATTGCCCATGGAAGTACCCTGCGAGCATTAATTAAATATTTAGAACGAATTGATGATGATGATATTGATAAAGTCGAGGTACCAAATGGAGTTCCAATTGTTTATCATCTAAATGATAAACTTCAAATTGAAAAGAAAGAAATTATTAGAGAATAAAAAATGATGTTAGATTGAAAAATCTAACATCATTTTTTTATTTTGTTAAGCTAAAGTTCCCATTGGATCCCAAGGATCTAACACAACTGGTTTTTTAGCTTGATCTTTCTTTTGTTTTTCGGAGAGATATTTCTTGTTAATAACAACTTGGTAAGCATACTTCTTGAACCATGATTCGCTCATGACGAAGTAACCTTCGTTTCCAACTTTCTTACCCCAACTATTTTCAACTTTCCATTTTGTTGGTTTGCCGTCAACAATATCAACTCCAGTAAGAACCATTGCATGATTCATCATACTTTCGCCAGAATCTAATTGTTCACCCTTAGTCATTGAAAGGTCCATCTTTAATAAGTCATCTTTTTGGAATAATTTATCATCCATGTATCCTTTTTGACGATCAGAGTATTGACTGACGTCACTACCAAACCAAACACTTTCACCATTCTTTAATTGTTTAACAGCTAATTTTTCAAAATCATCCATTGATAGGTTTAAATGTTTAACCTGACGACCATTAACGACGTTCCCTAACATATCAATCGTATAAGTTTTGTTAAAAGGCTTATCATCAGTAGGTGAGTTGATCATTGAAACGTAATCTTCTAAATCTACTTTTACGTATTTATCATAGAAAGACTTAGGAGTAAGATCTTTAGCAATGTGATACTTCTTATCCTTATCACGATATTCAAAGTTGAACTTTTTAGTTGGTTCGCCTAGTGCAAAGACTAATAAGCGATAAACTTCAGCCATCATTTCATCTTTACGAGTACTGATTTTAGAATCTGAAGCATTGTCTGAAACCATTTGACGTAGCTCAAATGCATCTTTACGAAGTTTTCTATTTAAGACAGTATTTAATTCAGATGAATCGTTACTGTTATGAGTTTCAGACATTGCTGATTTAGGAGCAACTCCATACTTTTCAATTAAAGCACAAAGCATATCCCATTGGCCACCATCTTGTTGAGGGGTAGCTAATAACCAAGAAACTTTACGAGAAGTTGTTTTCTTATCGGCAGTTTTTAAAATGTTTTCTAAGAAATAGTTTGATTTCTCGAATTTATCCCAGAAGTTAATGTAGTTTTGAGAAAGTTCAAAATTACCCTTTAAATTAAAGGTATTGGCAAGTTGATGACGTAGGGTATTTAATGCAGCGAACATCCAACAACGACCACTTCTAAGTTGGTTAGCAACGTCTCCAGTATCTAATTCAATTGAAAAGACTGGATTAAGTTTAACCGCAGCTTTGAAATCAGAACTAGTAGTATTAATGCCATTATGGGTTACGGCACGACTAATAACTTTATTACCGCTATCTTTATCGAAAGCTTTTTGATATTTTTCAATATTTTTGAAGCTAATTTCTTTACTCATTTAAATTCACTCCTTGTTAAATGCTGTAGCTATTTTACACCCAATTATTTGATAATCAAAGCTTTATCTAGCTTTCATAATGTGAATTCCATCATCTTTACCCACAATAACCGTATTAACGATATCTAGAAAAAGACCATGTTCAACGACGCCAGTCATCATTTCTAAATCTTTTGCTAAATCGTGAGGATGATCGATGTGATCGAAGTTTAAATCAATTATATAGTTTTGTGAATGGGTGAGCACATACTGATTATTAGCCATTCTGAACTTAGGATGATAATTTTTCTTTTCGAATTGCTTAAAAAGTTGCTTGCTACCGTAAGGAATAACTTCAACGGGTAAGGGACATCCACCTAGTTGTTGAGCAACTTTTGTTTCATCAACGATCCAAATGTTTCTTTTGGAATAAGTAGCGACGATTTTTTCACGAAGATGAGCAATTCCGCCACCTTTAATCCCCTGGAAATTTTTATCAACTTGGTCGGCACCATCAATTGTCAAATCAATGTGGTCAACATCATCAACACTCTTAATTGTAATCCCTACATTTTGGGCTCTAATAGCAGTGCGATTAGACGTAGGTACACCGATAATATTTAAATGTTCCTCTTGGACGCGTTTTCCTAAAGCTTCTACTAAATATTTAACAGTGGAACCAGTACCTAATCCAACTGTCATACCATCGTGGATATATTTAGCAGCTGCGTTACCAACTAATTGTTTTAATTTATCCTGGTTCATTTTAACTTCTGCCCCTCTAAATTTGTTGTACTGTCAAAATTAAAGATATTCATTTATATAGACCCGCGCTGCAGGATCCAATATTTCTACTTCCTCTATTGTACCAGGAATTTGTTTTAAAAACTCTTCAATTAATATTTTTATATATTTTGTTTCTTGTTTTCCTGGGAAAAATAATTGTTCCAAAACCCATTTTCCACTGGGAAGTTGAAAAAAAGTTAAACGAGCAACTAAATAGTCATGTTCATCTAACAATTCAATGTGGTTATCATCACTTGATATTTTCAAATTATTTAACTCCCTTAATTGCGCTAAAATTGCTTTAAATTATTGAATCATAAAATCTATTTGTATCATATCATGTTATCCTATTACTATGTATTTATTAAGAAAAGGTGGAATTTAAAAAATGAAAAAACGTGGATTTGAAATCGTTTCCAAGTATAAAGATCAAGATTTACATTTACCCTATCGAACAACGACCAAAGCAGCTGGATATGATATCGAAAGTGCTGTTGACATCACATTGCCATCGATTTGGCATCTTAATTTTTTAAAAGTTTTGTGGCAATTGCATAATCAAAAAAATATTAGCTCAACCGACATGGATAATGCTAAAGCAGCAATAAAACCCTTTTTAGTTCCGACTGGAATTAAGGCATATATGCAGGATGAAGAAGTATTAGTAATTGCAAATCGTTCAAGCAATCCTTTAAAACGGGGATTATGGGTTCCAAATGGGATTGGAGTTGTTGATGCTGACTATTACAATAATGAAAGTAATGAAGGCGAATTATTGATTCAATTAATTAATTTTGGATTAACTGATTATCACATTAAAAAGGGAGAACGAATTGCGCAAGGAATCTTTATGCCATTTTTAAAAGCTGATGGAGAGGATACTAAAGCTAAAAAGCGGATTGGTGGATTTGGATCTTCCGGAAAATAACTAATAAGGAGATTGTAAGATGGCAAAAGCAAAGAGCCGTTTTGTTTGTGAGAATTGTGGATACGTATCTTCCCGCTATCTAGGGCGTTGTCCTAATTGTGGAGAATGGAACACCCTAGTTGAAGAGCAGGTTCAATCAACGACCGCTAAGAAAAAGAACGAAAGAGCAAAAGTAAACTTTACTAGTACGACTTCCAAACCGGAAAAAGTTAATGACATTAAGTTTCACAACGAACAACGTTTTAAAACGGGTTCAGAGGAATTTGATAGAGTTCTTGGCGGTGGAATTGTACCAGGGTCTTTAATTCTAATTGGTGGAGATCCTGGAATTGGGAAATCAACTCTGCTCCTTCAAATTTCTGGAAGGTTAAGTAATGAAAAAGAAAAAGTGTTGTATGTTTCTGGAGAGGAAAGTGCGAATCAAATTAAGTTACGTGCGGATCGTTTAGGAGTCTCCAGTGATAATCTATATATTTATCCAGAAACAGATATGGATACGATTCGAGCTGTAATTGAAAAAATGCAACCTGATACGGTCGTGATTGATTCGGTTCAAACTGTTCAAGAAAATGGAATTGATTCAGCAGTCGGATCTGTTTCACAGGTTCGTGCTGTAACCGCTGATTTAATGAATATCGCTAAATCAAATGGAATTACTATTTTTTTGGTAGGGCATGTTACTAAGGGTGGCGCAATTGCTGGTCCTAAGACTTTGGAGCATATGGTCGATACCGTTCTTTATTTTGAGGGAGATTTACATCATACTTATCGACTCTTACGTTCGGTCAAGAATCGTTTTGGCTCAACGAATGAACTTGGTGTCTTTGAAATGAGGACGGAGGGACTAGTGGAAGTTTCTAATCCTTCAGAAATGTTCTTAGAAGAGCGTTTAAAAGATGCAACGGGTTCGGCAATTGTTGTTTCAATGGAAGGAACGAGGCCAATCCTAGTAGAAATTCAAGCGTTGATAACCCCTTCCGTTTTTGGAAATGCTCAAAGAACGGCAACAGGACTCGATCGAAATCGGGTTTCTGTTTTAATGGCAGTGTTAGAAAAACGAACGGGACTGATGTTACAGAATCAGGATGCATATTTAAAAGCAGCAGGTGGAGTTAAATTAAATGAACCTGCCATTGACTTAGCAATTGCGGTAAGTATTGCTTCTAGTTATAAAAACTCTGGAACCAGTCCGTTAGAATGTTATATTGGTGAAATTGGTTTAACCGGTGAAGTTCGTCGGGTAACTAGAATTCAAGACAGAGTTGCTGAAGCTGAAAAATTGGGTTTTAAACGGGTTATTATTCCTAAGCACAATATTGGTGGTTGGCAATTTCCAGAAGGAATTGACGTAATTGGGGTTTCAACTGTTAAAGAAGCCCTTAATATTGCGTTGAAACATTAGTTGGCTTTAATGCAATCATTTGATTGATTGTGTTACAATGAAATACGATATGAATTTTAATATAAAGAGGAGACATGATCGTGGCTAAGAACTCTATTCGTGTTAGATATGCACCTAGTCCTACTGGACATTTGCATATTGGAAATGCTAGAACGGCAATCTTTAATTACTTATTCGCAAGACATAATAAGGGAAAGTTTATTATCCGGATTGAAGATACCGATACTAAACGAAACGTTGCTGATGGTGAAAGTAGTCAATTAGATAACTTAAAATGGTTAGGCTTGGATTGGGACGAAGGTCCTGATGTTGGTGGCGATTTTGGACCATACCGTCAATCAGAACGTCGTGATATTTACAGTAAATTAATTCAACAATTATTGGACGAAGGTAAGGCATATGAATCCTACCGGACTGAAGAAGAACTCGAAGCTGATCGTGAAGAACAAAAGGCTCGTGGGGTAATGCCTCATTATGAATATGAATTTGAAGGCATGACTGAAGAAGAAAAACAACAAGCGATTGCTGATGCAAAGGCTAAGGGTCTTAAGCCAGTTATTCGTTTCCGAGTTCCTAAGAATCATGATTACAAGTGGGACGATTTAGTTAAGGGACCATTATCATTTAATTCCGATAGTGTTGGTGGCGATTTCGTTATTGCTAAACGGGATGGAATGCCTACTTATAATTTTGCAGTTGTTGTTGATGATCATAAGATGGAAATTAGTCATGTTTTCCGTGGTGATGATCATGTCTCCAATACGCCTAAGCAATTAATGATTTATGATGCTTTTGGTTGGGAAGCTCCTAAGTTTGGTCACATGAGCTTAATTACTAGTGCAGATAGTGGTAAAAAGTTAAGTAAGCGTGATGAATCCGTTATTCAATTTATTGAACAATACCGTGATTTAGGTTACTTACCAGATGCAATGTTTAATTTCATTACATTATTAGGTTGGTCACCAGTTGGTGAAGATGAAATCTTTAACAAACGTCAATTTATTAAGATGTACGATTACAAACGTTTGAGTACTTCTCCTGCTAAGTTCGATAAGAAGAAGCTTGAATGGATTAATAATCAATACGTTAAATCTAGTGATGAAGACGTTGTCATGGACTTAGCTTTACGTCAATTGATCAAAAAGGGTAATATTCAAGAAAATCCAGATCCTAAGACTGTTGAATGGGCTCGTAAGTTGATTAATACTTATAAGCAACAAATGAGTTACATGGCTCAAATTAATGAAATGGCCGATGTCTTCTTCCATGAACCAGAACAAGTTAGTGGCGAAGCCTTAGAAGAAATTAGTAATGACACTGCCCCAGTTGTCTTGAAGGAATTCATGGCACGAGCAGAAAAAATGAAGATTTTTGATAAGACTGAAATTCTTAAGACAATTAAGAGTATTCAAAAAGACACCAAAATTAAGGGTCGCCAATTATGGATGCCAATCCGAATTGCGATTACTCATGAAATGCACGGTCCAGAACTTCCTGAATCAATTGAATTAATTGGTCGTGAAACTTCTTTGAAACACATGAAGGAAACATTAGCTCAAATTACAAAATAATTTTTTATTAATTGGTCTTGCCAAGTCATTTAATGATTCGGCAGACCTTTTTTAATTCGATTGGTATGATAAAATGAATTATAACGTTAAGAGGAGCGGAGGAATTGAACTTTGATTAAAATATACAATCAATTAACGAATAAAAATGAAACATTCGAACCGTTAAAAAGCGGCGAAGTTAGCATGTATGTCTGTGGACCAACTGTTTATAATTATATTCATATTGGAAACGCTAGAAGTGTAGTGGCTTTTGATACGATTAGACGTTATTTTGAATATTGTGGTTATCATGTTAACTATATTTCTAATTTTACCGATGTTGATGACAAAATGATCAAAGCAGCCAATGAAGCTGGGATTACCGTCCGTCAATTAGCGGATAAATTCATTCAAGCTTATAAGGAAGATACAGCCGCATTGAATGTGGAACCAGCTACTGTTAATCCCCGTGCGACAGATAATATTACGGAAATTATTGCTTTCGTAAAAGATTTGATTGCCAAGGGGTACGCTTACGAAGCGAATGGAAGTGTTTATTATCGGGTTCGTAAGTTCAACGGATATGGCCTTTTAGCCCATGAAAGTATTGATGATTTAGAAAGTGGTGCTAGTCAACATGTTAATAGTGAAGAGTTAGCTCAAAAAGAAGATCCTCTTGATTTTGCATTATGGAAAGCATCTAAGCCAAACGAGATTTCATGGGATTCACCATGGGGGAAGGGCCGTCCTGGTTGGCATATCGAATGTTCTACAATGGCTACTAAGTATCTTGGAGATACAATTGATATTCATGGAGGAGGAGAAGATCTTGCTTTTCCTCATCATGAAAATGAACGTGCCCAAAGTGAAGCTAAGACTGACAAACGATTTGTTAATCATTGGATGCACAATGGTTTCGTAACTGTTGGGGATGATAATGAAAAAATGAGTAAGTCATTAGGTAACTTTGTGACTGTTCACGATATTGTTAAAACAACTGATCCACAAGTTGTTCGTTTTTTGATGTCTACAACCCAATATCGGCGTCCAATTCAATATAATAAAACGAGCTTGGAAACAGCTTCAGCTAACTTAAAGAAGATTCGAACTGCATATAGTAATTTAGCATATCGTTTAGATCATGCTGAATCTGATAATGATCCAAAAGTTGATCAGGAAGTTCGTCAGATTCAAGCTGATTTTCAAGATGCAATGGATGAAGATTTTAATGTTCAAAACGGAATTGATAAGGTTTATGAATTAGCAAAGCTAGGAAATGTTTATTCTCAACGAGAAGTTGCCTTTAAGGGAACAATTGAATTAATGCTGAAAAAATTAAGAAGTCTAGCAAGTATTTTTGGAATTGATTTAAAGGTTGAAGAACAAACTAACGATGGAATTAGCGATGAAGATATTCAATCAATGATCAATGAGCGAAATCGGGCAAGAGAAAATAAGAATTTTGCAGTAAGTGATCAAATTCGTGATCAATTAAAAGAAATGGGTGTTGTTTTAGAAGACACTCCTCAAGGAACTAGATTTAGAAGGGAATCATAGGATTTAATGGATAGAGAAAAAGTTGATTATAATCAATTGAACGGGATTGCTTTAGCCTATTTAGGAGATGGAGTTTATGAAGTTTACGTTCGGCGGCATTTGCTTGCATTAGGTCTAACGAAACCGAATAAGTTACAAAAAACGGCTACGCGATACGTATCAGCAAAGGCCCAATCTGCTTTGATTAGTTTAATGGAAAAAGATAATATTTTGACTGATGAAGAACAATCAGTGTTTAAAAGGGGTCGGAATGCAAATAGTTATACTCATGCTAAAAATACAAAGGTAATTACTTATCGAATTTCCACAGGATTTGAGGCTTTAATGGGCTATTTGGACTTATCTAATCAAGATGATCGATTAGATAAACTTTGTGATTGGTGTATTAAACAGGTCGATGCAGGAAGGACACAATATGAACAATAATAAGGATAATCAAAATAGTGATTTCGTGATTGGTCGTCACCCCGCTGTTGCGGCTTTAAAAAGTAACCAATCTATTAATAAAGTCTTCCTACAAACTGGAATTCGTAAAACTGACGGGGTTGTAACGGAAATTATAAAGTTGGCAAAACAAAAACGGTTAGTTATTTCCATGGTTCCGAAAGCTAAACTAGATCTATTGTCTGATCATCAAAACCATCAAGGTGTTATTCTAGCAGTTGCTCCATTTGCATATGCTTCAATCGATGATGTTTTTGCTAAAGCAAAGGAACAAGGAACTGATCCTTTTATTTTGATTCTTGATTCAATTGAGGATCCTCATAACTTAGGTTCTATCATGAGAACTGCGGATGCTACCGGAGTATCTGGAATTATTATTCCTAAGCATCGAGCTGTTGGATTGACTTCTACGGTTGCTAAATCTTCTGCAGGAGCAATTGAACGGGTTCCAGTTGTTAAAGTAACGAACTTAGTAAATACGGTTAAAGATTTGAAAAAAGAAGGCGTTTGGGTCTTTGGAACTGATATGAAGGGTGAAAACTACCGAAAATGGAACGGAAACGGAGCCACAGCATTGGTAATTGGAAATGAAGGTAAGGGAATTTCACCATTACTTAAAAAACAAGTTGATCAAATGCTTACCATTCCAATGGTGGGGAAGGTCCAAAGCTTAAATGCTAGTGTTGCTGCTGGACTATTGATGTATCAATGCTTTAACTCACGAAATCCGCTTTCTTAATCTATAGAAAAGAAGGCATATTGAATGAAGCAGGAATTGTTAATTATTGATGGTTACAATGTTATTGGCCATTGGCCTGAACTAAATCAACTGAAATTGGATAATCGTTTAGACGAGGCTCGTAATAAATTATTAGAAGAGTTATCTGAATATAAAAAGTATCGGAACAAGAAAATGATTGTTGTTTTTGACGCAATGTATGTTCCTGGATTATCAAAACGTGATAAGCATTATAACTTAGACTTGGTTTGGACGAGTAAAAATGAAACAGCTGATAGTTATATTGAATCATTGGCAAGGAGAAAGCAGTCTAGATTTGTTCAAGTAGTTGTTGTAACTAGCGATAAGGCTGAACAATGGACTGTTTTTTCAACGGGAGCATTAAGATTGCCAGCCCGCGAATTGTATGAGGATGTTAAACGTGCTAAAAGAGAAATCAAGCAACACATTAAGTCTTATCAGGGGATTAGACATGTTCGTAAATCGCCTTTTAATCATGACCAGTTAGAAAAGTTAGCACATTTGAGAGACAATCTTTCTAAATAGTTTTTTATGCTTAAATTAATATTCAATATTTGATTTTTAATATTTTAAAATTGGTATAGGTTTATTGAATTTTTGTTCGCTTGTCAGCAATATATACTTCTTGTAATTTATTAAATAATATAAATCAAGGAGCGATATCCGTAATGCTAAAATGCAAAAATGATAAAGAATACGATCAAATTTTAATAAATAAAATTATTCATCATGATGAAATGGCATTTGAAACATTATTCGTAAAATATAAACCAATTGTGAATAAAATTTGGGGTAGTTATTATTTGAATGATTTTGAAATTGATGATTGGTATCAAGAAGCAAGGATCGTCATGTTTAAAATCATAGAAGAATTTGATAATAATAAAAAAGTTTCGTTTGGTTGTTATTATCGAAGTAGTCTAAAAAATCGATTTTTCGATTTATTAAGAAGAAGAAAGGCACAGAAACGGATTCCTGATCAGTGCCTAACGTCATTTAATGCTAACCAAGAAATATTAGAGGATATTTTAATGGATGGGAAAGCTGCTTGTCCTGAGAAAGTAACGATTATTAATTCAATCCTAAAAGATAATATTAAAGAGTGTTCTGGACTTGAAAAAAGAGTATTGATCAGTGTGTTAAATCGTAAGAGTTATCATGAAATTGCACTTCAAGAACATTGTTCTGTTCAACAGATTGTTAATGCTTTTGAGCGATGCAAAAAGAAATGTAAGTTTCAGTAATTTATTGACGATTATAGGTTCAAATGATAGTATTATTTTGATTAGAGGAGTACAAAATGACTCAAAGAAAAATCGCGTTAGAATGTTCGGTTTGTGGTTCACGGAATTATTCTGTTACTACTAACGAGAAGCGTTCAACAAGATTAGAAGTAAAAAAATATTGCAAACACTGTGGAAGACACACTTTGCATCGTGAAACGCGTTAGGAGGATCTTATGCGATTATTTAAGTTTTTGAAGAGTGTTATTCAAGAAATCAAAGAGGTTGTTTGGCCAAATGCAACTCAAACTAGAAATGATACTGCAACTGTTATTGGAGTTTCAGCATTTTTTGCCATTTTCTTTGCAATTGTTGACTCACTAGTTCAATTGTTATTGAAAGTATTGTAAAAATAGATCTCTATCATTAGGTTGATAGAGAACTTTTTTATTGTGATATAATTTTAATTAATGTGGAATGAGATATAAAAGGAGAGCTTTCAAATGGTAGAATCTGCTGAAAAGAAATGGTATGTCCTTCATACGTACTCTGGTTATGAAAACCGAGTTAAGTTAAACATTGAATCTCGTAAAGATTCAATGGGCATGTCAGACTACATTTTTCAAGTAATTGTTCCGGCTACGCCAGAAGAAGAAAAGAATAAAGATGGTCAAGAACAAGTTAAAATGGATAAGACTTTTCCAGGTTACGTTATTATTCAGATGGTAATGACTGATCAATCCTGGTATATTGTCCGAAATACCCCAGGAGTTACTGGTTTTATTGGTTCTCATGGACAAGGTAGTAAACCAACACCATTGCTAGATAGCGAAGTTGACTTAATTCTAAAACGGTTGCATCAAGATCCTAAACCAAAAGCTATTCATGTTGATGTTGGTGAAAATGTTACTATTACTGACGGAGCTTTTTCAGGACTTTCTGGTAAGGTGACTGAAGTAGATAATGAAAAATCTAAATTGAAAGTTAATATTGATATGTTTGGCCGTGAAACAAATACTGAACTTGATTTCAGTCAGGTAAAACCTGCTGAATAAACTTGTTCTTTTGAAAAAAGTGTGGTATATTCATAAAGTATGTTTAATCATACATGTGGGAGGAGAAATTTGTATCTCCAATTACCACACACGGACTTTAAGGAGGTATGTCTCGTGGCAAAAGAAGTAGCTAATGTTGTTAAATTACAAATTCCTGCGGGTAAAGCAACCCCAGCTCCTCCAGTTGGACCTGCATTAGGTCAAGCTGGAATTAATATCGTGGGCTTCACTAAGGAATTCAATGCACGTACTGCTGATCAAAATGGATTACTTATTCCAGTTGTTATCACTGTATATGCTGACCGTTCATTTGATTTCGTAACTAAGACTCCTCCAGCTGCTGTTCTATTAAAGAAGGCTGCTGGTGTTAAGAGTGGTTCTGGTGAACCTAACACTAAGAAAGTTGCTAGTGTTACTAAGGATCAAGTTAAAGAAATCGCAGAAACTAAGATGAAAGATCTTAACGCAGCTGATGTTGAAGCCGCTATGCGTATGATCGAAGGTACTGCACGTAGTATGGGATTCACTGTTAAAGATTAATTCTATTACTATGAGTAACGCCCGAGATGCACAAATGTGCATCGTGTGGGAGGTATAATCCGTTACAACCACAATTGCAAGGAGGAAAAACTGATGGCTCGTAAAAGAGGTAAAAATTATCAAGATGCCGCAAAACAAGTTGATGCTGATAAAGCATACAATGCTAAAGATGCGGTTGAATTAGTTAAAAAAATTGACTTCGCTAAGTTTGATTCTTCAATCGAAGTTGTTTACAAACTTAACGTTGATACTAAACAAGCAGATCAACAATTACGTGGTGCTGTTGTCTTACCAAATGGTACAGGTAAAGACCAAACTGTAATCGTATTTGCTAAGGGTGAAAAAGCTGAAGAAGCTAAAAAAGCTGGTGCCGACTTTGTTGGTGACTCTGATTTAGCTGAAAAGATTCAAGGTGGATGGTTAGACTTTGATGTTGCCATTGCTACTCCTGATATGATGGCCACTGTTGGTCGTTTAGGACGTGTTCTTGGACCTAAAGGTTTAATGCCAAACCCTAAGACTGGAACTGTTACTATGAACGTAGAAAAAGCTGTTGCTGATTCTAAGTCTGGTAAGGTTACTTATCGTACTGACCGTGATGGTAATGTTTCTGTTTTAATTGGTAAAGCATCATTTGATGCAGATAAGTTATACGGAAACTTTGAAGAAATTAACAACGTAATCACTAAGAACCGTCCAGCTTCTGTTCGTGGTACTTATATTCAAAACGTTTCTATTTCTTCAACTTTCGGTCCTGGTGTTAAGGTTAACCCAGAATCATTCTAGTTATATTTCACATGAAATAGTAAAAAATTCCTTTCTTTCATAATTGTCATATGTTATGATTAATGATGAATTGAATAACAATCTCTACCTAAGACTCAGGTGGTTTATCCTTAATATCCTGACGAGGAAACAAATGTTTCTCTATGTCTCTAGGTGGCGTAGGGATTTTTTATTAAGTCCCGTGATTTGGGAGGTGAACAAGTATGCGTGAAGATGTATTAAATGCTAAAAAAGATTTAGTAAAGACTTTTACTGATAAGTTTGAAAAAGCAAATTCCGCAATTGTTGTTAATTATCGTGGTTTAACTGTTCAAGAAGTTACCGATTTAAGAAAACAATTACGTGATGCCGGTGTATCAATGAATGTTGTAAAAAACAACATTGTTAGCCGTGCCGCTGATGCAGCTGGTTATGATGACCTTAAGTCCACTTTTGTTGGACCTACTGCTGTTGCTTTTTCTGATGAAGACCCAATTGCTCCTGCTAAAATTCTTAAGAATTTTGCTAAGGAAAATGATGCTCTTGTTATTAAGGGTGGAATTATTGAAAAGAAGGTTGCTTCATTAGAAGAAATCGACGAATTTGCTGCATTGCCTAGCCGTGATGAATTACTTTCTACTCTTGCCAATATCTTACAAGCTCCTATTCGGAACTTTGCTTATGGTGTTAAGGCAATTGCTGACAGTAAAGACGGCGACGATGATGCCGCTAATGCTTAATTAAAAAATATTTATCCAAAAATGGAGGAAATTAAAATGGCTTTCGATAAAGATAACATTATTGATCAACTTAAAGATGCTTCAATTACTGACTTAAACGATTTAGTTAAGTCTATTGAAGATGAATTTGGTGTTTCAGCATCAGCTCCAGTTGCTGCTGCAGGTGCTGCAGGTGGTGACGGTGCTGCTAAGGATAGCTTCGATGTTGAATTAACTGAAGCAGGTAGTGCTAAGATTAAGGCTATTAAGGCAGTTCGTGAAATTACTGGCTTAGGCTTAAAGGACGCTAAGGACTTAGTTGACGGTGCTCCTAAGGTTATTAAGGAAGGCGTAAGTAAAGATGACGCTAACGAAATGAAAGAAAAACTTGAAGCAGCAGGTGCTACTGTTACTTTGAAGTAATTCTTCAAAACCTTAATTTAAAGCGTGTGATATTTTTATGTCACACGCTTTTTATTATGGTATAATTTTACCCGAGTTTTATTTTGAATATTAGATTGATAAAGGCTTTCAATTTAGTTTCAAACGAAGGGAGAACTTTCTTTGAAAAAATTATATCAACAAATACGTCAATTTATTGAAGAAAGATGGGGCATTATAAAAGTTATTTTTGCTTTTTCTTTTTTTATTTTTGTAATTCGTGAATTGGTAAGAATTATTCTTGATAGTAATAAAGAACATTCTTATGTTAAAATTGATTTTTTGAATTTACATTGGTCCACTTTTCTTATTTTGGTGTTATTAGGACTTTTATCTGTCTTCCCAATGATTATTTATGACTTTGCAGTTGTAAAATTCTTAGGAGAAAAATTCAAACCGATTAAAATCATTACAAATGGTTTTATTGCCAATACTTTTACAAATCTGATTAACTATCGAAATCAACTTGATGCCGGAATTAGATCTAAATTATATTCAGATGATTTTGATAATGAGGATATGGCTAAAACCATTCATAAGTTCGATGTCTTTTTTCCAGCTGGATTAGCATTATTTAGTGGTCTTGCATTAATTATAGCGTTGTCTATAAGTAGTGTTTCTTATTTAGATAGTTATTGGTTTTGGTACCTAGGATATTTCTTATATTTTCCAATTAGATATTATATTCATAAAAGACATAATCCTGGAGAATATGAAAACGTCACTGTTAAACGAACATTAGAATTATGTTCTGCTTCGATTTTAAAGTATGTAATTAAAATTATTTTGTTTTTGATGATTGGTTATTTAATGATTGGAAGAATTGAATATTCATTTATTTTAGTTTTTCTAATTTTTATATTAGCTAACATCATTGGTAAATTTTCTTTATTACCTGCTGGATTTGGAGCATTTGATTTTATCTTAATCATAGAACTTTCAATGATTGGTGTTCCAATTAGTGTTGCAATTGCTTGGGATATTGTCTATCGATTGATTTATGATATTATTCCATTTATATGTGGATTATTATTGTTCTTATATATTTATGGTAAAAAAGTTAATGATTTTTTGGATGACTTACCAAAAACAATTATTCAAAGAGTTGCTCAAATTATTGTAACAGGGTATTTATACTTTGCAGGAATAATGTTGTTGCTATTATCTACGGTTCCAAATATTGCATTATCTAATCAAATTTATTTATCGTTGGAACCATATTCATTTTATTTTTTGAATCAACTAACAACAATTGTATTTGCCATTGTTTTGATTGGTTTAGCAAGAGGAATTGGTTCAAAAGTAAAACGGGCTTTTTGGCCAGCTTTAATCGTTTTGTTAATTTCAATGGGGAATACGCTTTGGAAACAAGATTTTCCAATAACCATGTGTGTCACGTTTATCTTTATTCTCCTATGTCTATGGTGTTCTCATGGAATTCTTTATCGAACTAGATTATCTCATTCTTGGGGACAGATAATAATGGATATTATCGTATTTGCGGGAACCTTTATTTTATATACAATTGTAGGAATATATAATTTTATTTCTTTTCATAGTCATCATTGGCAATTACATCATTTTAATAGTGCTTATTTCTTTCCATCTCAACAAATTTGGTTGGCTGGATTTATTGGCCTAATTGCGGCTAGTTTAATTTTAGTGCTAATATACCGTTTCTTATCTTCTGGAAAAGATACTTGGCTAGAAGAGGGCTTTGATAGTGAACGGGTTCATCATGTTATTGATGAATTCGGTGGTAATGATGTTAGTCATTTAGCTTTTGTTCGAGATAAACACATTTATTTTTATACCGAAAATGGAGAAGATCAAGTCTTCTTTATGTACAAACATATTGCTAATAAGTTAATTATTATGGGTGAACCTGTTGGAAATTCTGATAAAATTGAAGATGCACTTGATAAATTCATGGTTGATGCTGATCAACAGGGATTGTCATTAGTATTTTATGAAGTTGGAGAGAATTTTACGATGATGCTTCATGAAAAAGGTTTTGATTTCACGAAGACGGGTGAGGAAGGATTGGTTGATCTTTCTAAATTTACCTTAGTCGGGAAAAAGCATCGCGGAGAACGAGCGTTGATTCATAAGTTCGAGCGAGAAAATTATAAATTTGAAATTTTAAATCCACCTTTCTCCAATGATTTTATTAACGAACTCAGGAACGTTTCTGATCAATGGTTGCATGGAAATCCAGAAAAAGGGTTTTCATTAGGATATTTTGATGATTATTATCTTCAACAAGCTCCAATTGCAGTTATGAAAGATGAAAATGGAAAAGTAATGGCATTTGCTAATTTAATGCCGACTGGCGATCATAATATTACTTCTATTGATTTAATGCGTTCTGATAATGACTCACCATCAGGAATCATGGATGGTATTTTCATTAATTTATTCCAAAAATCGTTAGAGGATGGTTATCATTACTTTAATTTAGGAATGGCGCCACTTTCTAATGTTGGAGAGTCTAGGTTTAGTTTTATTGATGAAAAGATTGCAAATTTAATTTATCAATATGGACAAGCTTTTTATAGCTTTAAGGGGTTACGTTCATATAAAGAAAAATATGTTAATAAATGGGTTCCAAGATACATTACTTATCGTCGAAGAAGTTCTTTAGTTTTTACGATGATTCAAATTTTGATCATTGTAAATAAAAAAATGACGAATAATCATGAAGATAAAAATAAATTATTCCGTTGGATTTTCACTAAAAACGATTAATATTGATTTTAAATAAAAAAACAGTTCATAATATTTATATTATGAACTGTTTTTTATTTTGATTATTTTTTATCTTTTGGATACCATTGGGTGTAATCTTGATCACTCATTGCTTCAACGTTACCTAGTCTATAACCATTTCCTACTTGAGAGAAGAAATCATGGTTTGCAGTAGAGGTTGAAATTCCATTCATAACAATTGGATTAACATCATCAGCAGTATCTGGGAATAATGGGTCTTGACCAAGGTTCATTAAAGCCTTATTAGCATTATAACGAGTAAATGTTAGGACATCGTCTTCCCAGCCAACATTACCATAAAGGATGTGAACATATTTTTCTTCGTTTGCATACAACTCATATAAGAAATTGTACATCCAGTCCTTGGTTTCTTGTTTTTGATTATCGCTTAATTGGTTAAAAGCAAGTTGAAATTTATAGCCAATATAAGTTCCATGAACAGATTCATCACGTAATATTAATTTAATAATTTCAGCTACGTTAGGTAATTTGTTATGACCTAGGTACCAAAGAGGAGTATAGAATCCAGAGTAGAATAAGAATGTTTCAAGAAAGACACTTGAAATTTTCTTTTTTAATGGTTCTTCATCATCATGGTATAATTCGTAAATTTTCTTTGTTTTATTTTGAAGAAATTCTTCACTGTCACTCCAGTTAAAAATTTCAGTGATTTCTTCAGGCGTATTTAGTGTCGAAAAAATGGAGGAATAACTCTTAGCATGGACAGATTCCATAAATTGAATATTATTTAAAACAGCAGTTTCATGTTGAGTTCTAACGTCTTTTCTAAGGGCAGCCATTCCATCTTGTGATTGAAGCGTATCCAAAAGAGTTAAACCACCAAATACGTGGCTAACGACCCATTTATGATCGTCATCTAATTCTCGCCAGTCTTTTAAATCATTAGATAAAGGAACCCGCGTATCTAACCAGAATTGTTCGGTTAGTTTTTCCCAAGTGGCTTTATCAATTTGATCACTAATTGCATTCCAATTAATTGCTTTATAATTATTCATTCTTTAGATACCTTTCTTTAATTCGCAAAATAAAATAGTCAATACAAGCAGACCTGCATTGACTATATCATAGCTATAACAGACCACGTAATTCTAAATTACACAGCTTTCACATTCACTGGCACCAACTTCTTGTTCATCATCAGTATAAGTTCTAACGTAGTATAAGGACTTAATTCCCTTATGATGAGCATAATTTCTTAGAATTGTTAGATCACGAGTTGTCATTTTGTCAGTTCGTCCATTCTTCCATTCGTATAATCCGGTCGGAATTGTTGAACGCATGAATAATGTTAAACTCATGGATTGATCAACGTGAACTTGAGCAGCAGCATAAATATCAATTACTTTTCGCATGTCAGTATCATAAGCTGATTTATAGTATTTAATTGTGTCATTTGAAAGATAAGGAGCGGGATAGTAAACTTTACCGACTTTTGATTCGTATCTTTCTTCGATACGGCTAATAATAGGATGTAGACTAGCAGTTGTATCGTTGATATAAGAGATAGAACCATTAGGAGCAACAGCCATTCTATTTTGGTGATAAATGCCGTCCTTCATTACAGCTTGTTTTAACTCCTCCCAATCTTTAGCACTAGGAATAAAGATGTCTTTGAATAGAGTTTTAACAGCTTGAGTTTTAGGGCCCCAATCTTTTTGGGTATATTTATCAAAATAACTACCATCAGCATATTTACTATTTTCAAAATTATTGAAGGTTTCGTTACGTTCGATTGCAATTTTATTTGAGGCTTTTAATGTCCAGTAGTTAAGAAGCATAAAATAAACACTAGTGAATTCAACTGATTCATTAGAACCATATTCAATTTGATTTTTAGCTAAGAAACTATGTAATCCCATAGCTCCTAAACCGATTGAGTGGGCCAACTTATTACCATGTTGAACAGAAGGGACTACATCAATGTTAGAGTGATCAGTAACAAAGGTTAATGCTCTTGTCATTGCTTCTACAGATTTACCGAATTTTTCACCATCTAACATTAGGTTAGCAATATTAGTGGATCCTAAGTTACATGAGACATCAGTTCCAAGTTTGGTAAAATGTTGTTGATTATCAACCGTAGAAGGTTTTTGAACCTGCATGATTTCTGAACATAGATTACTCATTACAATCTTACCATCGATTGGATTAGCTCGATTAGCGGTATCAACATTAATAATATAAGGATATCCAGATTCTTGTTGAAGTTTACCTAATTCGGTTTCTAATTCACGAGCTCGAATCTTTTTCTTGTTGATTTCAGGATTTTTAACCATATTATCATATTCTTTAGTGATATTAACATATGAAAAAGGTTCACCATAAACTCTTTCAACATCATATGGACTAAATAAATACATATCCTCATCATTTTGAGCAAGTTCATAAAATTTATCTGGGACAGTTACACCTAATGATAAAGTCTTTACCCGAATTTTTTCATCTGCATTTTCTTTTTTAGCCGATAAGAATGAAATAATGTCAGGATGGAACAAGCTCAGGTAGACAACTCCAGCTCCTTGACGCTGACCTAGTTGGTTTGAGTATGAAAAACTGTCTTCTAGTAATTTCATAACTGGAACAACGCCACTTGCGGCACCCTTAATATGCTTAATAGGATCTCCTGCAGCTCGAAGATTAGAAAGATTGATTCCAACCCCACCACCAATTCTAGATAGTTGTAAAGCGGAGTTAATTGTTCTACCAATTGTATTCATATCGTCAGTTGTTTGAATTAAGAAACATGAAACTAATTCTCCCCGACGTTTCCGTCCGGCATTTAAAAAGCTGGGTGTAGCAGGTTGATAACGTTGATGAACAATTTCATCAGCTAGTTGTAATGCTAGTTGTTCATCACCATCAGCAAAATATAATGCATTCATTGCAGCTCGATCATTGAAATTTTCAAGATAATATTCATTATCATTGGTTTTTAATGCGTATTGAGCATAAAATTTATATGCAGCCATAAATGATTTAAAATGAAAGTTTTGTCTTTTAAGATAATCATATAGTTTTTCGATGAAAGCAGGACTGTACTTATTAATGAAACCTTCTTCGATGTAGTCATTATCAATTAAAAAAGCAAAACGTTCTTTTAAAGAATTGAATGGTTTAGTATTTGGTTGAACATTTTCTTTTAAGAAAGCAGCCAGGGCTTCTTGATCCTTATTAAGTTGAATTTTACCATCAACAGGGATGTTGATTTCATTATTTAAATCATAATAAGTCACATTTTTTAAATCACTTAATGCCATAATTTCACTCTTTCTGTTAAAATAAAAATATTAAATAAATTTGGCGAGACCCATTTGGGTTTCGCCAATGTTAAAATATATTTTATTGATCTTTAAATTATTAAAATGCTAATTGTTGGTTGTTAGCAATTTGGTTCAATTTAGCTGGTTGAAAACCAGTAAAGGTGTCAAATCCTTCGGCATCAACAACGGGGACACGCATAAATCCGGAAGCTTTTAATTCATCAACATATTGTGGTTGCTCACTAATGTTTTTTTCTTCAAAATTAATGTTATGTTCCGTTAAAAATCTTTCAGTCATTTTGCATTGCATGCAGTTGTTCTTTGAATATACAGTTACTTGAGCCATATGAATCACCTTTCTTAATGTATCATTTCTTTGGATTCGAAAATTAATTACAAGAATTAGTTTACACCACTGAAAGTAAATTTCAATAGATAAAAACACTATATTTAGTGTTACATGTCTTAGTTAGCTACTAAATATAGTGTTTCACAACTTAAAATATTTTTATGTAAATTTTTTGCTTGACAATCAAAAAACATCAATAACAAAAAAAGGAAGCTTTTATAATGACAGAATTTTATTATACATCAAATCCACAGGTTGGTCACGATTTAAAAACAGTAAAAATTAATTTATTAGGAAATGATTTTACATTTACAACGGACAACGGTGTTTTTTCAAAACATGCAATTGATTATGGATCCCGAACTTTGTTAAATAACTTGAGTTTAGATAATTTACCAGCTGGTTCAATTTTAGATTTAGGATGTGGATATGGACCAATTGGAATTAGTTTAGCTAAAAAATTTCCAGATCGTCAGTTCGTACTTTCGGACGTAAACAATCGGGCAATGAATTTAGCTAAAAAAAATGCGACTGATAATAATGTAAATAATATAGTAGTAAAAGAGTCTTCAGTATACGATCAAATTGAAGATAAATTTGCTGCAATTATTACTAATCCACCTGTAAGAGCTGGGAAAAAGATTGTAGATGCAATGCTAATAGGTGCTAAGGAACATTTAGTTGATAATGGTAGTTTAACGATTGTATTACAGAAAAAGCAGGGAGCTCCTTCTGCTAAAAGGGTAATGGAATCACAATTTGGAAATGCAAAAATTTTAAAACGAGATAAGGGATACTATGTCATTACAAGCATCAAAAGATAATTTTTACATGAAGGAAGCACTTTCAGAAGCTCAAGCAGCTTTCATATTGAATGAAGTTCCAATTGGCGCAGTAGTTGTTTATAATGATTGTATTATTGGGAGAGGGTATAATCTACGTGAGTTAAGTGAGGATGGAACTAACCATGCGGAAATACTTGCAATTCAGGAAGCTTGTGCAAAGCTAAATAGTTGGCGGTTAGAAGATTGTACAATGTATGTAACGGTTGAACCATGTTTGATGTGTGCAGGGGCAATTTTAAATACTAGAATTCCTAGAGTGGTGTATGGTGCAAAGAATCCTAAAGCTGGCGTAGTCGATAGCTTGTATCATACCTTCAGTGATGAACGATTTAATCATCAAGTTGAATATCAACAAGGGCTCTGTGAAGAACAAGCGGCTAATTTGTTAAGAAAATTTTTTAAACAAGCACGAAAAAAACGAAAATTAGCAAAAAAGAAACATTTGGTAGACAAACAGGAATAAATAAGTTATGATAATAAATGCCGTAAGGCCTTGAAGCAAAGAAGTGCTTACGAACCGTGTCAGGTCCGAGAGGAAGCAGCACTAAGTATCCTACCTCTTGTGCTTCATGTAATTAGAAATTAAGCTCTTAATCATTTTTGGTTAAGAGATTTTTATTTTTAAAGCCTTTTTATGAAGAAAGGGCTTTTTTTATTGTTATAATAGAAATATAATTTTTATATGATTATAGCGAGATTTGATGGAAAGGAAGTTGTGCATGAGTTATCAAGCATTATATCGTGTTTGGCGCCCCCAACGTTTTGATGAATTAGTAGGGCAAGAAGTCATTACGACAACTTTAAAGAATGCAATCATTACAAATCAAATTAGTCATGCATATTTATTTGCTGGACCCCGTGGAACTGGAAAAACATCGGCTGCTAAAATTTTTGCGAAGGCAGTTAACTGTCCTAATTCAAAAGATGGGGAACCTTGTAATAAGTGTGCGATTTGTAAAGCCATTACTAAGGGAACTTTAAACGATGTGATTGAAATTGATGCAGCTTCAAATAATGGTGTTGAAGAAATTCGTGATGTTCGTGATAAAGCTAAATATGCGCCAACTGAAGCCAAATATAAAGTTTATATTATTGATGAAGTTCATATGCTATCGATCGGTGCTTTCAATGCTTTATTAAAAACATTGGAAGAACCACCTGAAAATGTGATTTTTATATTAGCTACGACTGAACCGCATAAAGTGCCAGCCACGATTATTTCACGAACACAACGGTTTGATTTTAAACGAATCAAGCCTCAAGCAATTCTTGATAGAATGGAATTTATTTTAAACAGCAAGAAATTAAAGTATGATGACAGGGCTTTAAAAGTAATTGCAAAAGCTGCTGAAGGTGGGATGCGGGATGCTTTGAGTATCTTGGATCAAGCGCTTTCTTATGGGGATGACACGGTAACGTATGAAAATGCCTTGCAAGTTACCGGAAGTGTTACCAAACAATTATTACATGAATATTTTGCATCAGTAGTTGATCAAAATGTTAAAAAAGCATTATTGGATGTCCAGAAGATATTTGAAGAAGGTAAGGATGTTAATCAATTTATTGATGATATGATTAACTATTGCCAAGATATTTTGTTATATCAACAATCACCAGAAATGGTGGAAGAAGCTGAATTAGGAGTTCTTGATGATAATTTTAAATCTGATGCTGAAGCTGCTTCTGATCAGTTGATATACCGAATTGTTGAACAATTAAACGGGATTCAATACCAAATGCATTTTTCGAACCATCCTGATGTTTATTTGGAAGTTTTAACCGTTAAAATTGCTACACTTCCAAAGAATGTTTCCAAGAGTAACGATAGTGTAAATAAACATAATGCTGAAGAAGTTCAAGAATTGAATCAACAAGTTAAATCTTTGCAAAATCAACTTGATGAGTTAAGACAAAACCAATCAGAAAATGTTAAAATAATACATGCAGAATCTGAAAGTTCTAATCAATCAGATGAGGTCAGTGTTCCTAAAAAACATGTAGAAGAAAATGCTTCAGTAGAAAAGACTAACAAAGAACCTGAGCAAAATATTGCTGATAGTATTGATGTTAAGGCTGTTTACAACGTTTTAGATAATGCTACTCGTGATGATGTTAATAGAATTAAGGACGTGTGGTCTGAATTACAACAATCTTTATCTGTTACCCAACAGTCAATTCTGGGGGATTCCGTCCCTGTTGCTGCTAGTAATGATGGTGTCGTAATTGATTTTGAATTTGATTTTATGTATAAACGAGCCTTTGAAGATGCTCATCTACTTTCTGAGATTGATGAGGGCTTTAGTAAGACAATTGGGTATGCCCCTAAGGTTATCTTTATTTTTAATGAACAATGGTTAAAATTAAGGGATGAATATCTGAAGGAAAATCATTCAATTTCAGATGACGATTCTCAAAATAATAATCAAGTTGATGATTATCATGAAAATATTAATTATGACGATCAACCACCTTATGACGATCCACAAGATATTAATTACGATAATCAGCCACCTTATGATGAAGAACCCCCTCAAAATCCAGAAGATTTATTTGATGCAGGTTCGATTGATGTTAATGAATCGAAAAATCAACATTCGCTCAATCGTTCTGATGAAAATTTACCAGTTGATGAGACTGATTCTGCTAATAAATCATCAGCCAATAAGGAAGATAAGGATATTAGACGTATGAAATCTCTGTTTGGTGATGCTTTAAATATTAAAAATGATTAAAAAGGAGATACTAATTATGATGAACGGAATGAACATGAATAAAATGATGAAACAAGTAAAAGAAATGCAAGCTAAGATGGGTGCAGAACAAGAAGAATTAAATAAAACTGAATTTGTTGGAATGTCGCCTGATAATATGGTAAAAGCTACTTTTACTGGTGATCATAAAATGAAAGATTTACAAATTGATCCTAAGGCAATCGATCCAGATGATCCAGATATGTTATCTGACTTAGTTATAAGTGCAACGAATGATGCTTTATCTAAAATTGATGGGGCAACTCAAGCCACATTAGGTAAATACACTCGTGGTATTCCAGGAATGTAGTTTAATAAGGAGGGTCTAATGCAGTATCCAGAATCACTTGCTAAATTGATTGATAGTTATATGCATTTACCTGGCATTGGTCGTAAAACGGCAATTAGATTAGCTTATTATACCGTTAACATGAACAAGGATGATGTTAAGAACTTTTCTCAATCATTAGATGATGTTAAAGAAAAATTGAGATATTGTTCAATTTGTGGGAATCTAACGGAAGAAGATCCATGTGAAATATGTCGTGACCCAAGTCGTGATCAAACTAAGATTTTAGTTGTTGAAAGTCCTAAGGATATTATGGTCATGGAGAACATGAAGGATTATCATGGCCTTTATCATGTCTTGAATGGTGTTCTTTCGCCGATTGATGGTAAAGGACCTGAAGACTTGAATATTAGTAGTTTAATTAAAAGACTACAAAAACATGAAGAAGTTAGTGAAGTGATTATAGCTACGAATGCCACTCCTGAGGGTGAAGCGACAGCAATGTATCTCGCAAAATTGATCAAACCAGCTGGAATTAAAGTGACTCGCTTAGCTCACGGTTTGTCAGTTGGTAGTGATATTGAATATGCTGATGAAATGACTCTTTATAAGGCCATCCAAGGTCGGACTGAAATTTAGGAAGTGAAATTATGTTTGGAAAACGACATTTAGATTTTAAAAAGGAGTTTGATGGCTTCTTATTAGATTCCATTAATCAAGCAAAATCAGAATGGAACCATGCCCAAGAAACAGAAGAAGCAATTTCTGAAGTTGATGATGAAATCGTTGCGCAAACACAATTAGAACGACAAAAATACTTATATTTATATCGTGAAGCCCGATTTAGAAAAGTTCATAACAATCGAATTCAGTCTTCTGTGATTGGTTATTAAAATGTGTCTTAATTCGTTTAGAATAAGGCACTTTTTTAATTTTAGTGAAGGAGTTATAACATATGAATGGAAAATTCATTACTTTTGAGGGACCTGATGGTGCTGGTAAAACAACTGTCTTGAATAGATTAAGGGAAAAATTAAATTCTGTTTTAGCTGATCGTTTTATAATGACTAGAGAACCAGGTGGTAATCCCATTGCGGAACAAATCAGATCAATTATTTTAGATAAAAACAATCAAGACATGAATGCAAGAACTGAGGCATTATTGTATGCAGCATCGAGATCACAACATTTGTATCAAACCATTCTTCCGGCAGTTAAGGTCGGAAAATTAGTTCTTTGTGATCGATTTGTTGATAGTTCAATTGCATATCAAGGTGGTGGTCGTCAATTAGGAACAGATGCGATTAAGGAGATTAATCAATTTGCCACTGGTGGAATTGAACCTGATTTAACGATTTATTTTGATGTACCAGTTAAAGTTGGTTTAAAAAGAATTAAAGAACATCGTCCTGATAATGAGGTTGATCGCCTAGATGTAGAAACGACCATGTTTCATGATCGGGTTCATGCTGCCTATCAAAATTTATTAAAGAATAATCCAGAACGGATTGAAGTAGTAGATGCAACTCAACCAGTTGATGAAGTATTTGACCAGGTTTGGAAAATATTAGAAAATAGTAGTGTAAATTTGTTTAATCAGAAATAAGGAGTGCTCGAAATGAAATTAATTATTGCTGTCATCCAAGATAAGGATACTAGTGAACTTCAAAATGCTTTTATTAAAAATAACATTAGATCAACTAAATTATCCACTACCGGTGGTTTTTTAAAGTCTGGGAATACGACTTATATGATTGCTAGTCAAGATGAAAAGGTGCAAGATACTTTAGATATTATCAAAAATATTTCTAGAACTCGTAAGAAATACATGACTCCTCCAGTTAATTTAGATGGTGGTGCAAATGATGGTTCATACCCAGTTAAAATTCAAGTTGGTGGAGCCACCGTCATGGTAATGCCAATGGATAATTTTTATCAATTCTAATGGATGAAGAAAGTGCAATTGCGCAACATGTAGTGACTTCGGCGCAAAAAAAACAACCTAATATTGTGGAACATTTTCAAAAAGTATTACAACAACATGATCTTTCTCATGCGTATTTGTTCAATGGAGAAGATGGTTCTGGGAAAATGGCGGTTGCATTAATGGTTTCGATGGCACTTTTTTGTCCAAACGTTAAAGACGGAATTCCATGTGGTAAATGTAATGAGTGTCGACGAATTGCGACTCATCAACATCCTGATGTAGTAATGATTGAACCAGATGGAAATAATATTAAAATTGACCAGGTTCGTTTTTTAAAATCTGAATTTTCCAAAAGTGCGGTAGAAGGTAGTCAAAAAGTATTTATTATTGATGAAGTCGAAAGAATGACAACTGAAGCGGCTAATAGCTTGTTGAAATTTATAGAAGAACCAACCGGTAAAATTGTATCTTTTTTACTAACTGATAATAAACTAACGATTTTACCAACAATTATTTCCAGAACGCAAGTAATTGATTTACCATCATTAACTCCTGCATTATTTAACCAGGAATTAAAATCGATCGATATTAGTGCTAATCAATTCAATTTAATTGCGACAATGACGAATAATTTAAATGTTGCAAAAGAATGGAATCAAGATAATTGGTTTTCAAATTTACAAAATGCGGTTTCAACTTGGTTCAGTAAATTGGCCAGTGGAGAATACCAGGCATTTGTAATGGTTCAAACCAATTTAATGCCATTAATAAATAATCATGATCAACAAAAGATTGCAATTAATATGATTATTCAAGTATGGCGAGATGTTTTGAACGTTCGATTCAAACAAATATCACAGCCTGAATTGAACTTTCCAAATAATTATCAAGAAATTAAACATTTAGCGAATCATTTTACCAGTAATCAATTGTTGAGCATAATGAATTTGTTATTAGAAAATAATATCTATTTAGAACATCACGTTAATTTTCAAAATATTCTAGAAGCTTCTACGCTTCAAATATTAACTATTATTAGGAAAAAGTAGGGGGAGGATTTAATTGGACGATCAGGATTTATATTCGGGATTTAAAAATGCGGAGTCACAATTGAAATTTCTATTAGCACGTTTTTCTGAGTTACGTGATGGGATGACTAAATTATTAGAATCAAATGAGGAATTAAAAATTGAGAATCAACATTTGAGAGAACTACTCAAGAGTTCTAATGACGAAACAATTAAAAATGACGATGCAAAATCAAATAAATCACAAAAACAATTATTTAAATCACGTGAGAATCTTCAAAAGCTTTATGACAAGGGTTTTCATGTTTGTCAGATGTACTACGGAGAACATAGAGATCCAGATGAGACATGTGTTTTTTGTACTGAAGAAATTCTTTATCGGGATAAAGATAAACAAAAGCATACTAAAAAGAATAAAAAAGAAAGTTAGTGATTAACTTGCAGATACAAAAAAGCTTTGCACCTAATCAATTTGGAACGCTATATTTGGTTCCAACACCCATTGGTAATTTGGATGATATGACTTTTCGGGCGGTTCAAACTTTACGTGATGCAGATTTGATTGCTGCTGAAGATACTAGAAATACGCAAAAATTATTAAACCATTTCGAAATCACAACAGATAAAATTAGTTTTCATGAACATAATACGCAAGAACGAATTCCAACGTTGATTGAAAAGTTAAAAAATGGAGTCAGTATTGCTCAAGTTAGTGACGCTGGAATGCCTTCGATTAGCGATCCAGGACATGAATTAGTCGTTAAGTGTATTCAAGAGAATATTCCAGTAGTTCCGTTACCTGGAGCAAATGCTGGAATTACTGCATTGATTGCATCTGGACTATCTCCGCAACCGTTTTATTTTTACGGCTTTTTAAATCGAAAACCTAGTGAACAAGTTACTGAATTGGAAGCGTTGAATAAAAGAAAAGAAACGTTTATTCTCTACGAGGCACCACATCGTTTAAAGAAAACGCTTAAAAATATGGTGAACGTATTAGGACAAGAAAGAAAAGCCGTTTTAGCTCGGGAACTTACTAAAAAATTCGAGGATTTTCATCGAGGAACATTATCAGAACTGTTCAATTGGGCTAATACAGAACAAATCCGGGGTGAGTTTGTTATTTTAGTTGAAGGTAATCAGGAAGCTGAAAGTGAAGAAGTTGATCCATTAGAAGGATTGCCACTTGAAAAACAGGTTCAAAAGTTAATTGATGATGGACAACGTCCTAATGATGCAATTAAAGTAATTGCAAAGAAACACAATCTTAAAAAACAAGAAGTTTATAATTTATATCACAATCTTTAAGGAGTGACGATGATGGCATTAAAATTTAGTGAAGACCATCGAATTACATATTATGAGACTGATTGGAATGGATTTGTATCCCCTGCAATGTTGATTGATATGGCTATTTTGGTATCTGGTGATCAGAATATATCATTGAATTTAGGACGAAATTATATTGATTCTTTTAATATCGCTTGGGTTGTCGTTCAATATTCTATTGATATTAAAAGAATGCCAAAAGTTAATGAAAAAGTCACTTTGACCACACAGGGTAGTTCTTATAATAAATTATTTGCTTTTCGTGAGTTTTGGATTGTGGATGAAAATGGAAATGAGTGTGCCTATATTAGGAGTACTTGGGTCATGATTAATCTTAAAACCCGTAAATTAGCTGTAATTCCAAAAGAAATTGTTCAGCCTTATCAATCAGAAATGTTAAATCAACTTCCCCGATTGAGAAGACCGAAACGAATTAACAATGACGATGGTCAAAAATTCAATCAAGACTATCGAGTTCGTTATACTGACATTGATTCTAATAAACACGTTAATAACGCTAAATATCTTGATTGGATGATTGATGTATTACCCGCTCAATTTTTAGATATTCATCAGGTTAGTAAAATCGATATTAAATTTGAAAATGAAGTTTTGTATGGAAATAATATTTTGAGCGAAGGGCAACTTTTAACAGATGGACTTCACACTAAACATGAAATAAAAAATGGAGATACCATTTCAGCAGTAGCTAATATTGAATGGATAAATAAATCAAAGGAGTAAACGAAATGAATATTTTAGCATTAGATACTTCTAATCGGCCATTGAGCATTGCGATTGTTCAGGATCGAAAAGTCCTTTCCACTACCACAACGACTGTTCATCAAAAACATGCCCAATATGTATTACCAATCATTGATGATTTAATGAAACATGCGAAGATGGAACCTGAAGATTTGGATCGCGTTGTTGTTGCAGATGGACCTGGATCATATACTGGAATTCGGGTTGCTGTTTCTGTTGGAAAGGTATTGGCATTTACTTTAGGAATCGACTTAGTTGGCGTTTCTAGTCTACAAACAATGGCTCTAAATGTTCAGGATGAAGGAGTGCTCGTTAATCCGATGTTTGATGCAAGAAATCAGAATGTATTTACTGGTCTATATCGGATTAAAAATGAGAAACCAGAACTTGTATTACCAGATCAACATATTAGTGTTTCCGAGTGGATCCAAAAATTAGGTCAATTTAATGAACCAATTATTGGATTGGGGGATGCAGATCATTTCGATGATTTGAAAGCCGTTACTCAATATAAAATGAGAAATGGAATGGAAAATCTTCCGCAAGCTGCTAACTTAGGTATTTTCGGCTATCAATTAGCTCCTGTTAAGAATATCGATAAATTTGTTCCACGTTATTTACGATTGACACAAGCTGAAGCAGATTGGAAGGCTAAACATCCAGAAGAGGACGAAGAATCGTATGTTAAAAAAGTTTAAAAGTGTTTATAATCAATTCTTTAATAATCAGAATTATCAACGTCAAGAACAACTTTCAATTAAAAATCATATTGTAGATATTAAAGGAACAAAATATTTCTTAGCTAAAGCAATGATGACAGATGTTCCAGAAATTACACGATTAGAAAAATCAGTTAGTAACCTGATTCCATGGAAGAAACGTGCTTTTAAAAAAGATATTAAGCAAAAACAAAGTCGACTATATCTTGTGTTACGGCATCAAGATAAGATGGTAGCTTTTATTGGGTGCCATTTTGAATATGCAGAACATGATTGCCACATTAGTAATATTGCAGTGATGCCTGATTATCAGAATCATGGGCTTGGCTATTATTTGTTAACTGAAATTGTAAAAAAAGCTCGTCGCTTAGATTTAAATACCGTCACTTTAGAAGTACGTAAAAGTAATAAGAATGCTATTAATCTTTATCATGATTTGGGATTTATTGAAAATGGTATTTTACCAAAGTATTATTATGATAATCAAGAAGATGCTTTAAAGATGACTTTAAATATTGTTGATATTGATAAGCATCCGAATAATTTTGGCCTTTAGAGAGGATTCGTGAATCATGAAAAGAAATTTAATTATGTCTTTTGAGTCAAGTTGTGATGAAACTAGTGTTGCGATTATTGAAGATGGACATAAAATTTTATCAAACATTGTAGCAACGCAAATTAAAAGTCATCAACGTTTTGGTGGCGTGGTTCCAGAAGTTGCTAGTCGTCACCATATTGAAGCAATTACAATGTGTATTGGTGATGCTTTAAAGGAAGCTAATGTTACCTATGATGACTTAAATGCGGTGGCTGTTACATATGGTCCTGGATTAGTTGGAGCATTGCTGATTGGGGTCACTGCTGCTAAAACGGTAGCGTGGGCACATCATTTACCATTAATTCCTGTTAATCATCTTGCAGGTCATATTTATGCTGCTCGATTTATTAAGCCAATTCAATTTCCAGCACTAGCATTAGTAGTTTCTGGTGGTCATACTGAGTTAGTTTTGATGCCGTATGAAGGAGCATTTGAAATTATTGGTGAAACCCGTGACGATGCTGCTGGTGAAGCATATGATAAAGTAGGTCGATTATTAGGGATTAATTATCCAGCTGGCCCTGAAGTTGATCGTTTGGCTAGTGAGGGAAAAGACACATTTAATTTTCCGCGAGCAATGGATAAAGAAAATAACTATGACTTTAGTTTTAGTGGGCTTAAAAGTGCAGTAATTAATACCGTTCATCATGCAGATCAAATTGGTGAAAAATTAAGCCGCGAAGATTTAGCAGCTAGTTTTCAAGCAGCGGTGGATGATGTTTTAATTGATAAAACAAAACGGGCTTTGCAAAATTTTCCTGTTAAACAATTAATTTTAGCTGGTGGAGTTGCTGCAAATCATGGCTTACGATCAAGATTAGATGATTTGATGAAGAGCTTTCCTCAAACTGAATTATTGAAAGCTCCTCAGAAATATTGTGGTGATAATGCTGCAATGATTGGAGCTGCAGGATACATCTTTTATAAGGAACATCATGATGCGAAGTTAGACTTACAGGTTGAACCTGGACTAGAATTTGACTGGTTACCTGGAACTGAACAATAGAAAAAGGTTGCTGAAAACTCAGCAGCCTTTTTAATTTTTATTAATATCTTCTAATTCTAAACCTAGTTCTGTCCAATGATTAGACACGTCATCATTTTTTTGATTGATCGATTCCAACTGTTGCTGCAATTGATTTAGTTTGGAAATATCTTTAAGTGTATTTGGGTGGGTCATTTCTTTTTCAATTTCACTTTTTTGTTCAGTTAACTGATTCATTTCAGTTTCTAGTTTCTTCATTTCACGTTCTAGTTGTCGTTTCTTTTTTTGGACTTGCTTATTGATTACATATCCCTTGGCACCTTCTGTAGTTACCTTGTGGTCCTTTTTGGGTTCTTGAGGTGCTTCTTGAGCTGCTTGATGATCTTTAATAGCTTTTTCTTCTTCTTTTTTTGCAAGATAATAATCATAATTACCAAGATATAAGTGTGATCCATTATGATCAATTTCTAAAACATCGGAAGCAATTTGATTAATGAAATAACGATCATGAGAAACGAATAAGATTGTTCCTTCGAATTGTTTTAAAGCAGTTTCTAAAATTTCTCGACTTTCGATGTCTAAATGATTGGTTGGTTCATCTAACATTAAGAAGTTATCATGGCGCATTGATAACTTAGCTAACATTAAGCGGGCTTTTTCGCCTCCAGAGAGATTAGCAACAATTTTATCAACTTCTTCACCTGAAAAAAGGAAACTTCCTAAAACAGTTCTAATATGGCCCTCGTTAGTTGTAGGATAATCGTCCCATAGTTCGTTTAAGACCTTTTTATTAGGATGGAGCGTAGCTTGTTTTTGATCATAATAGCCAACTTCAACTCCAGTTCCAAAATCAATTTGCCCGTGAATAGGGGGGATTTTACCTAAAATTGTTTTTAGAAGTGTTGATTTACCAACCCCATTAGGGCCAATAACAGCTAATCGTTGTTTACGATTTAAATTAATATTGATTGGAGAAGATAGGATTGTATTTTGATATCCAATTGCTAAGTCCTTTACAGTTAAAACAACGTTTCCACTTTGCTTATCTGGTTTAAAATTAACCCGAGCTACTTTATCATTATTCCGTGGCTTATCGATTCGTTGCATTTTATCAAGTTGTTTACGGCGTGCTTGGGCACGTTTTGTTGTTGATGCTCTTACGATATTCTTTTTAATAAAATCTTCTTCTTTTTGAATTTTAGTTTGTTGCTTTTCATATTCTTGAAGTTGAATTTGATATTGCTTTTTCTTTTCTTGAACGAATTTAGTGTAGTCACCTTGATAGTGGGTTAAAGTTCCATTTGCTAAATCATAAACATTATCCACAATCTTATCCATAAAGTAACGGTCATGAGAAATAATTAATAGCGCTCCAGAATAGCCCTTAATATAGTTTTCTAACCAAGTGATTGTTTCAACATCTAAATGGTTGGTTGGTTCATCAAGAATTAAAAGATCACGTTTTTCCAAAAGTAATTTGGCTAGCGCTAATTGGGTCTGTTGACCTCCTGATAATTCATTAATATTTTTATTATAAGAATCAGGTTTGAAGCCAAACCCTGCTAAGACTCCTCGAATTTCATTTTGATATCCATACCCATTGTTAGCGGTGAAGTCAGCTTGAACTTGATCATAAGTTTGTGTAATTTGTTTCAAACGTTCAGAATCATTATTGAGTTTCGGATCACTCATTTGGGTTTCTAATTCATGCATGCGACATTCTTTTGCTTTCAAGGCTGCAAACACAGATTCCATTTCTTCCCAAATTGTTTTTTGTGAGTGCAGACCAGTGTTTTGGGCAAGATAACCAATTCTTATTCCCTTAGGGGTAGTGATGGTTCCCTCATCTACTTCTGATTGTCCGGTTATCATTTTAACGAGAGTTGTTTTTCCGGCACCATTTCGACCTACTAGAGCAGTTCGACTATGTGCATCTAATGTCATGTTGACGTGACTAAAAATGTCGACGCCTTCAAATCTTTTTGTAACATTATTTACTTGAAGAATTATCATCCTATATTATCCTCTAATCGTTATTATTTAGCCATATTTTAGCATATTTCACAAACAGATAAAACTGATTTAACGGGGTTACTTAATAATTATTTCACAAAGTTTAAATTTATGGTAGAATAGCAATACAGCTTTTAAACAATTAAAAGGAAGTGATACAATGGCTGATACAAAAATTCCACGGGCAACAGCTAAGAGATTACCAATTTATTATCGTTATCTTAGCTTACTTCACGATGCTTCTGTTGAGCGAATTTCATCAGAAAAATTTGCTGATGCAATTCAAATTGACTCGGCAACAATTAGACGTGATTTTTCTTATTTTGGTGCCTTGGGTAAACGTGGTTATGGGTATGATGTTGAGAGCCTGTTAACTTTCTTTAAAAAGATTTTAAACCAAGACCATTTGACAAACGTTGCGTTAGTCGGAATTGGTAATTTTGGGCGAGCACTACTAAATTTTAATTTTCATCGTAATAGTAACATTCGAATTGCTGCAGCATTCGATACGAAACCAAAAATGATTCATACCGTTCAAGATAATGTGCCGGTATATTCTCCTAATGACTTAAAAAAACAGTTAGCTGACCAACAAATCAAGATTGTGATTTTAACCGTGCCTTCACGTGTAGCCCAGAAGGTATGTGATGACGCAATTGCTGGTGGAGCAAAGGGAATTCTTAATTTTACCCAGGTTCGATTATCCGTTCCTAGTGATGTACGGGTACAAAATGTGGATTTGACGAATGAATTACAAACACTGATTTATTTTGTCGAAAATTATTCTAAAATTTAATTATACTTTTTATTAGAGTTCCTATTTTGAGGAACTCTTTTTTATAGACTAATGTTTTAGAACAGATTATCGTATTATAAAGAAAAAATAAAATTATATTATAATTATTAAACTATTATGAGTGATATGGGATATAATTAATGTAATAATTGAAATGAAGATTAGGAGATAGGGGGGAGAAGTTAAACTTATGCGATTGAATAAATATAATGTTCAGCAAGTTAATGAAAAAAATAAATTTAACGGATCCAAAAATCAATGGATTATTGTAGGAGCAGCAACACTAATGGCAATGGTATCTGGAATGGCATTTACAAATACGATCAAAGTTCATGCTGATGATAATCCAGATCAAAGCGCGAATAATTCGGTATCATCAATATCATCCACAAGTAGTTCCCAAACTAGTGAACCTGCTTCTAGTGAAGTTGTAAGTTCATCTAACCAATCTAGTCAAAGTGTAGATCAAATCGATAATAGTGTGGTTAGTAAGTCCAATACTGAATCATCAAGTACTGCCAATGAAACTAGTACAAGTGTTGTAGTTAGTTCTGAAGTTAATTCGGATTCATCTAACCCTAATAATGATAGTGTTAACACCGTTCAAACAAGTAGTGCGGTTCCTAGCGGTAGTTATGTATCGCAAGGTAGTGCTAATTTGGAAAATACTCCAACAAGTAGTTCATCATCTAATGACGATAATAGTAGTTTATCTAGTGCATCGTCTAATGCTACCAGTGCATCAATAACAGAATCAAGTATTGCTTCAAATAATAATTATTTAAATGATTACAGCGTATTGATTAATGGTCAATATAATCAGAATGATTCTAATGCTACCGATAGTCCTGATACAGATTCTACATATAAGCAGAACACTCATTTAACTGAGTCAGCAGGTTTTATGAATGATATTCAAACAATGTTCAAGGATAGTAATGGAACTTGGCATGTCTATTATTTAGATAATCCAGAAGCATCTACCCAAAATGGTAATTCTGGATGGAAGCAAGCGACTACGACTGATTTTATTCATTGGAATCAGGATGATAACTTAGCAATTGCTCCTCAGGGTCAAACTAAGAATGGTCAAACTGTACCATGGGGATCAGTTGCGACTGGGTCGGTAATTCAAAATACAGATGGGCTTGTATCTGGAATCCCTAAATCAGCAGTTGTTGCTTATTTTGCTAGCTATCAAGATAATCAACAAAAAATATATGCTGCTTATAGTGTAGATAATGGGAATACTTTTGTTCCCCTTCAAGAGCAACCAATCATGGCTCAAGCTGCAACTAATAATGGAAATGGTAACTTTAGAGATCCAAGTGTGATGGTATATAACAATCAATTAATTATGCATACTGCTGAGGGACAATCTGTTGGTACCTACAGTAGTACTAATGGAATTGATTGGACTTATCAAGGAAGTACATGGATAGATAATAAATCTGAAAATGGTGGTCAAGATTTAGGGATGATTGAATGTCCTGTCATTAAACAAATGAGGGCTAGTGATGGGACGACTCAATGGGAAATGTTCTTTGGGGGCAATCAGTATTTAACTGGTCAAACAACTGGGACTTTTGCAATCAATGGCCAAATGGAGTCAAATGGTTTCTTTAAGATTGCAGATGGGGCCCATCCCGTTCGACTAGACCAAGGAACTGACTTTTATGGTGCTAATTTTGGTCAAGATAATTTAAACTCAGTTTATATGATGGGTTGGGTCAATAATTGGGGATATTCTCCACAAAGTTTGCCTGGTCAAAACGATACTAATACCATGAGAATGGGAACGGCTAGTTATGTTCGAAAGATGGAATTGATTAAAAATGACCAAGGTCAATATGTTCCTCAAACTGTTAAAATGTATACTCCTCAAGAAAGTAATCAAGTTATCAGTACGACTAATAACCAAAAATTTGATCAAACGGTAACGACTCAACCAAATGCCCAATATGATTTTACATTTAATAGTTTGAACAGTGATGCTACATCAAATGTTGCCCACCTAGTTTTTAACTACGGAGATAGTCAAATGAACCTTGATTTAGATTTAGCGAAGGGTTCATATACAGTAAATAGAACAACTGGCAGCTATGATAAGGAAGAGTATAGTAAAAAGTCGTATTCAGGTCAGTTTGATTTAGGAAGTCAATTGAACAAGCAACATCTTAATGTCCAAGTTTTCACTGACCGGCAAAGTATTGAAGTTTATTTTCCTGACTATCATCAAACTGCAACATTCTTGAGAATTGCTAATGATGGGGACAATAACGGTAAACAAACGTTGCATGTTTGGACTGATAATAAAATGAATACAGTTTTTAGTCATGGGACAAGTACTTTAGTTGATCCGGATGCCATTAGTTCATTATCTGATACTGAATTAAGTTCCGACGTTGCAACTAATGATGTTTCTAATAATGAAAATGGTCATTCAGTAAAAATGTTGAGTTCAGTAAGACCGGTGGTGAATAGTGCTTCTAATTATTCAAAGCCGACAAACAAATCAAATAGTAATGCAGTTATTGATGTCGAAAGTTCAGCTGCCGATTTATCAAGTACAAACTCATCAAGCGATTCATTGAACGCAACCACAAGTGATGGTTTACAAGATGATGAAAATTATTCTGATTCTTCAAATAAAGAATCAGAATTAGATAATGAAGAAACTAATTCTCTAAATTCTGATCAACAAAATTCAGCAGAAGATTTGGATAATTTAGAAACGAATAGTTCATCAGATAATGTTATGGATGATGTTAATGAAAATGGACATCAAGTTGCTAAACAGCATAAAACTAACTCATTAGTTACTCAATGGTTTCATCAAACGTCTCGGCATGCGGTTTATTATAATAAATTAAATCCAATCAAGAATAGCCATTTCTTTATTATTAAAACTTTAAAACCAGTTTTAGTTCATTTGAAAAATAGGAAGATTCTAAATAATAAGAGTTATATTTTAGTTAGGGCTGATCAATACTTGAAAATTAAGAGATTGATTCGATCTGGATCAATCTGTTATGGAATTACGGCCAATAATAATTTAATTCCTTTAAATCGAAAGTACGTTGAAAATGTGTATCAAGAGCAACAAGTAAATTCGAATAGATTATTATCTATTTAGTTAGAAAGACTCTGAATTTTTCAGAGTCTTTTTACTTGCATTCAAATCTTAAAAATAATACTATGAAAATAGAAATTAGCACTAGAATATAACGAGTGCTAAATAATAATTTGGAGGGATTGTTAAAATGTTAAAACCATTAGGCGATCGCGTCTTAATTGAAGTTGAAAAAGAACAAGAAGAAACTGTTGGCGGAATTGTCCTTGCTAGCAATGCAAAGGAAAAGCCACAAACAGGAACTGTTGTAGCCGTTGGTGATGGCCGTGTTTTAGATAATGGGAATAAAATTGAACCAGCTGTTTCAAAGGGTGATAAGGTTTTATTTGATAAATATTCTGGAACTTCCGTTGATTACGATGGCAAAAAGTATCTTGTTTTACATGATAAGGATATCGTAGCAATCGTTGAATAATTAAATTAAAACATTAAATATTTTTTAATGAGGTGAATAATATGGCTGAAAAAGAAATTAAATTTGCTGAAGACGCCCGTGCTGCAATGCTACGTGGTGTTGATAAATTAGCTGATACTGTAAAAACAACTTTAGGACCAAAGGGACGTAATGTCGTTCTTGAAGAATCAACAGGTCCTAACATTACTAATGATGGGGTTACAATTGCAAAATCGATTCATTTACCTGATCATTTTGAAAACATGGGTGCTGAATTAGTTGCAGAAGTTGCTTCTAAGACTAATGACATTGCTGGTGATGGTACTACTACTGCCACTGTTTTAACTCGTGCAATTATTAATGAAGGGATGAAGAATGTAACTGCTGGTGCTAATCCAGTTGGTGTTCGTCGTGGAATTGAAAAAGCAACAAAGGTTGCTGTTGATGCTCTTCATAAAATGTCACATAAGGTAAATGGAAAAGAAGATATTGCTAAGATTGGAGCAATTTCTGCTGCTAATGAAGAAGTAGGTAAGTTGATTGCCGATGCAATGGATAAGGTTGGTAACGATGGAGTTATCACCATTGAAGATTCTCGTGGTGTTGATACGACCTTAGACGTTGTTGAAGGAATGCAATTTGATCGTGGCTACATGTCACAATATATGGTTACTGATAATGATAAGATGGAAGCTAACTTAGATAATCCATATATCTTAGTAACTGATAAGAAGATCAATAATATTCAAGAAATCTTACCTGTTCTTCAATCCGTAGTTGAACAAGGTCGTGCATTATTGATTATTGCTGATGACATTGGTGGAGAAGCTCTTCCAACATTAGTATTGAATAAGATGCGAGGAACATTTAACGTTGTGGCTGTCAAGGCTCCTGGTTTTGGTGACCGTCGTAAAGCTCAATTACAAGACATCGCAACCTTAACTGGTGCTACTGTTGTAACTGATGAATTAGGCTTGAGTTTAAAGGATGTTAAAATTGATCAACTAGGTCAAGCGAACAAGGTTAATGTTACGAAAGACAAGACTACCATCGTTCAAGGTTCTGGTGATAAGGCTAAGATTGCAGAAAGAGTTTCTGAAATCAAGACTCAAATTACAAAGACCACTTCTGATTTTGATCGTGATAAATTAAAGGAACGTCTTGCTAAGTTAGCTGGTGGAGTTGCTGTTATTCGGGTTGGAGCTGCAACTGAAACCGAACTTAAAGAAAAGAAATATAGAATTGAAGATGCTTTGAACGCCACTCGTGCAGCCGTTGAAGAAGGTTATGTTCCTGGTGGTGGAACTGCTTACATTAACATTTTAAAGAATATTGATGATATTAAAGCTAAGGGTGATGAAGCAACTGGTGTTAAAATTGTTCTTCGTGCTCTTGAAGCTCCAGTTCGTCAAATTGCCAAGAATGCTGGTGTAGATGGCTCTGTTATCGTTGACCACTTAAAGAAACAAAAGAGTGGAATTGGTTATAATGCTGCCGTTGATAAATATGAAGATATGGTTAAAGCAGGTGTAATTGACCCAACAAAAGTTAGTCGCTCTGCTTTGCAAAATGCCGCTTCTGTTTCAGCATTATTGTTAACCACTGAAGCTGTTGTTGCTGATAAACCAAGTGATGATAACAATACTCCTATGCCTCCACAACCAGGCATGGGCGGAATGATGTAAAAGCTGAATTAATTAAAAATATGAAGAGATTGTAAGTTGCCCTGCTTACAATCTCTTTATTTTTATGCTTTTTTTTAATATTTGTAGTAAAATGAATTAATAAAATACATAATGAAAGCGAGGGTCCAACATGTGGCATTATCTTAAACGATTAATAATCGGGAAGCCACTTAAGACGACCGATGAGCATAAACAGTCTTTGAACTTCTTTCAAGGACTAGCGTTTCTATCCTCGGACGCATTATCATCGATCGCCTATGGAACTGAGCAAATTACAACGATTCTTTTAACATTATCAGCAGCTGCATTGGTGTATCAACTATGGATTGCTGCAATTGTGTTGTTTTTATTATTTGTTCTAACCATAACCTATCTTCAGATTATTAAGGTGTATCCATCTGGAGGTGGAGCATATTTAGTTGCTAGTGATAATTGGGGCTATAAAACGGGGTTAATTGCTGGTGGATCACTATTAATCGATTACATGTTAACGGTTGCAGTATCTACAGTGTCGGGAACATTAGCAATAACATCAGCGTTTCCAATATTATCTAAACATCAGGTGTTACTAGCAAGTTTGATTGTGATTATAACAATGGTAATGAATTTAAGAGGAATGCGTGCCTCATCAAGTGTCTTAATCATTCCTGTATATTTATTCATCTTACTAGTTATCGTTATGTTGGCTGGGGGAATGTATCAATTATTGACAGGACAATTTGCAAATTATCATCCTGCTTCTATCCATGGTGCAGTTAAAGGGATGTCTTTAGTCATGTTTTTAAGAGCTTTTTCTTCGGGTTCAGCTTCCTTAACTGGAATTGAAGCAACTAGTAATTCGATTCCTAATTTTAAAAAACCAAGAGTTAAGTTAGCTCGTCAAGTATTGATAATAATGGCGATCATTTTAGGAATCTTTTTTGCTGGGGTGACATTTTTAAGTTATCGAATGGGGATCATCCCAAATCAACAAAGAACCGTCCTATCCCAGATTGTGGGATTATTATTTGGCCAAGGATTATTTTATTATCTTTTCCAAACAGTGACATTGTTAATGATGTTTGTAGCTGCCAACACTGGATTTTCAGCTTTTCCAATTTTAGCTTATAATATGGCTAAAAGAGGGATTCTTCCTCATGCTTATCGTAGTCGTGGGGATCGATTGGTTTATTCAAATGGAATCATTTCATTATCAATTGGAGCAATCATTTTAATTGTTATCTTTAAAGGAAATTTGAATTGGCTAGTTCCATTGTATGCAATTGGGGTATTTATCCCATTCACGTTAGCACAATCCGGAATGGTAATTCATTGGTATCATAATCGTGGTAGCTGGTGGGTCATTAAAGTAATTATTAATATTGTAGGAGCGATGATTTCACTTATATTAGTTCTATCATTGTTAATTTTTCATTTCTTTAGTATTTTACCGTACTTAATTATGTTACCAGTTTTGGTTAAGACGTTTGATGCAATTAAAGATCATTATGAGGACTTAGATAATCAATTATTGGTTGGTAAACAATCAGATTTAAATGTTTCAATCAACAAGGGAGCAAATGTAATTGTTTTGATTAGTAATGTGACTAAGGTTACTGAGGAGGCAATCGAATACGCTAATTCGATTGGTGATTATGTAATTGCGATGCATGTTTCTTTTGATGATAATAAAGAAAAAGAAGCCTTGATTGCTAAGCAATTTAAAGAGATGTTCCCAGATGTTAGATTTGTTGATATTCATTCTTCTTATCGTTCAATTATTCAACCAACAATTAGATTCTGTGATGTAATTGCAGAAAGAGCTGAACGTCATGATAGTACAACGACAGTTCTTGTTCCTCAATTTGTACCTCGTCATTCGTGGCAACAGATTCTGCATAATCAAAGTGCTTTACGGTTAAGAAGAGCATTAAATACACGTCAAAATATAGTTGTTTCAACATTTAATTATCATTTAAAAAAATAATGGAAGGAAAATGTTACTTTGAGATTAAAAATTATTGTTTGTTTATTTGCAACAATGATCCTTTCAGCAATTCTAACACCATTTGTTAGACGCTTAGCTTTTAAAATTGGGGCTGAAGATGATCCCAATAAACGTCGGATGAATAAAATCCCGATGCCAACGATTGGGGGCTTGGGTATTTTTGTGGCGTATACTTTTGCAACAATGTTTTTGATGCATAATCAAATACCAACGCGTTCCTTATGGGGGATTTTTGCTGGTGAAGTTATTATTGTTGCTACTGGAATGATTGATGATGTTTATGTTTTAAAACCCCGGCAGAAAATGGCTGGAATTGTTTTAGCAGCAGTTGCGGTTTTCTTTTTAGGCCAAATTCAAATGACAACGGTTTCGTTTCCATTTATTGGTAATTTTGGTTTAGGATGGTTTAGTTTACCAATCACTATTATTTGGATTATATCGATTACAAATGCGGTTAATTTGATTGATGGGCTTGATGGTCTAGCAACTGGAGTTGCTATTATTGCGTTAACAACAATGGGAATTACCGGAATTTTCTTTTTGAACGTTGGAAATACTTACGTGTCGATTATGATTTTTTCATTGGTAGCAGCTTGTCTTGGCTTTTTGCCATACAACTTTTTTCCAGCCCGGATTTATTTAGGGGATACCGGTTCGTTGTTTATTGGATTTATGATATCTGTCTTTTCCTTGAACGGGTTAAAAAATGCGACGTTCATTACTGTTATCATTCCAGTGATTATTTTAGGGGTGCCAATTACTGATACGGTATACGCAATTTTAAGAAGGTTATTAAATCGGCAACCAATTTCGCATGCTGATAAACATCATTTGCATCACCGTTTAATGGAAATTGGATTAACACATCGTCAATCCGTATTGGTTATTTACGGAATTGCAATTATCTTTTCCTTTATTTCGTTGCTATATCCAGTATCTAACTTTTGGGGGGCAATTTTATTAACGATTGCCACTTTATTCGGCTTAGAATTATTTGTTGAGTCGATTGGATTAGTTGGGACAAATCGACGACCGTTGTTGAATTGGATTGGAAAGATTGTAAAAAATAATACTAGTAAAAGTAATCATTAAAAAAGAGTGTTGAATAAAAATTCAACACTCTTTATTTATTTTCATTATTTTCAGGATGTGGTTGATAATCAACTTCCACGTATTGTTGACCATTGTCACTAATCTTAAGCCGATCGTTCAAGAGATTGATGATTTGACTTTTAAATGTTTCAACTTGAGGAGTATCAATTGATACAGATATTGTTACATCACTAGTATATTCTGTATTAGTAATCGTGTAATTGTTTTGATCTAAAAAATATTTTAGTTGTTCGGCTAATGAATAATCAATTTTAATGGCTAATTGGGTTTGAAGGACTCTTTTTACGATGCCGACCTTATTAATTGCTTCTGTTGAAGCATTACTGTAAGCTCTGATCAATCCACCAGCACCTAATTTAATTCCACCAAAATATCTGGTAACAACAATTGCAACGTTGTGTAGTTTTTGCAATTTGATTGCATCAAGAATTGGTAATCCAGCAGTTCCTGATGGTTCTCCGTTATCACTTTTTCTTTGAATATGATCGTCTTGGCCAACCATGTATGCAAAACAATTATGGGTTGCTTTAGCGTGAATCGTTTTAATTTTATTGATAAAGGCTTGAGCTTCATCATCTGAATTGACCCTGGCGATTGTACCAATAAAACGAGATTTCTTGATATCGATTTCATTGGAACCACCATTTTTGATTGTTAGATAATCTTGTTCCACAAGAAACAACTCCTTTTTTCGTATTTTATGATTGAGGGAGGATTTTAAAATGATAAATGAGATTGAGTGTTTGTATGGTCGTCAAATAAGGACGATTGACATTGACAGTGGATTATTAAATCATCCTAAAATAAACAAACGTTCAGCCATATCGATGGCTGGAAATCAAATTATTTGCCAGCGTTGTGGTCAAAAGACTGATAAGCAAATCGCTCAATTGCCAAATAACCATTTTTATTGTCCCCAATGTATTAATTTAGGGCGAATGAGTACGCTCCATTCTTTGTGTTCAATTAATGAACCGAATCATTTTCCTATTAATGATAACCCTTTAACATGGGATGGGCAACTAACAACATCTCAAGAACAATGTTCTAAGGAAGTAATTTCTAGGTTTAAAAATAATCAAGATCAATTATTATGGGCAGTGACGGGAGCTGGAAAAACTGAAATGTTGTTTCCAGGAATTGAATGGGCAATTCGGAAGGGGTTTCGTATTTGCATTGCTTCTCCGCGTGTAGATGTTTGTATTGAGTTAATGCCAAGGCTTCAAACAGCTTTTTCTAATGTATCGATAGTAATACTCCATGGAAAACAAGAAGAAGAGTATCATTACGCACAATTAACGATTTGTACTACTCATCAGCTACTTCGCTTTTACCACGCTTTTGATATCTTAATAATTGATGAGGTTGATTCGTTTCCGTATGTTAATGACCCGGGACTCCATTATGCAGTTAATAACGCTTTAAAAATATCAGGGCGAAGATTATACTTAACTGCTACCCCCAGTCCAGATCTGTTAAAACAAATCAGTAAGAAACAGCTAGCAGTTAGCTATTTACCATTGCGTTTTCATCAACATTTACTGCCAAAGATTAACCTTCATTGTAAAATGAACTGGCATCAAAAGTTGGAAAAAGGAAAATTGCCAGGTAAATTATTAACAGATATTCACCAAAGATTAAATGATAAAATTCGGTTTTTAATATTTGTTCCAAAGATAAAAGATCTATCGTTAGTAGATAGAGCTATTCGAAAAAATAAGGTTCAAGGGAAATGGCAAACGGTTTATTCAGCTGATCCAAAAAGACTAGAAAAAGTTCAAGCGATGCGAAAAAATGAACTTGATTTTTTGATTACCACGACCATTTTAGAACGAGGAGTTACATTTCCAGGAATTGACGTGATTGTTTTAGGGGCTGATGATCCTGTTTTCTCAACATCTTCGTTAGTTCAAATTGCTGGACGAGTTGGTAGAAAACAAGATCGCCCAACTGGAAATGTTGATTTTTGGGCAGCCTTTAATAATCGAAGAATTAATAAAGCTAGACGCCAAATTTTACATATGAACTATTTAGGAGAGAAATTACGGGATGGAAAATGATTGTTTGTTGTGTGGTCATCGAATATCGCAATCATTATCTTTTAAAGAAATTATTTTGATTAAACAAGCAAGTAAGAGGTTGATTTGTGACAGATGTGAACAAAAATTTGAAAAAGTTGTTTCAGGATGTCAATTTTGCTCTAAGGGCGGTCATTTTAAAAACGGAATTTGTCATGATTGTTTAAAATGGAAACAAAATGGACAACTTTTGATCAATAAGAGTATCTATTGTTATAATGATTTTTTTCGTGAATATATGAATCAATATAAATTTCGTGGAGATTATCGATTAAGAAAAGTTTTTTCAACAGAATTGACTAGTAAAATTGGTTCAAATCAAATAGTTGTTCCAATTCCAGTTAGTCCAGAAACGATGTCTAAAAGAGGGTTTAATCAGGTGACGGGATTGATAGAGTGTGACTATGTTGAAGCATTAAAGACTGAGAAAAAATTTAAGCAATCCCATAAAACTGAACAAGAACGATTGTTGATGGAGCAGCCATTCCAAATTGTGAAATCAAAAGGTGACAAAATTAAGAACAAAGATATTTTATTGGTTGATGATATTTTTACGACTGGTACAACTTTACATTTAGCAGCTCAACTAGTTTTGGATGCGGGTGCCAGTTCAGTTCAATCGTTGACTTTAGCACGAACAGTTTAATAAATCAGAACTTATCATTTTCAACTTAGCAATAAAATGTTAGAATAGACTAGTTATAGTATATGAAAATAAAATAAAAATATTAAAAACAAGTTTTTAAGAAAGGATTTTTGTATTGGCTAATATTATTAAAAAATGGGTCGAAAGTGATAAAAAGACTATTAAAGAGCTTAGCAAATTAGCTGACAAAGTTGGAGAATGGTCCAAAAAATATCGCCAATTATCCGATGAAGAATTACAAGCAAAAACGCCAGAATTTCAACAACGTTTTAAAAATGGTGAAAGTCTAGATGATTTATTACCAGAAGCATTTGGTGTGGCTCGTGAAGGAGCACGTCGTGTTCTCGGTTTAAATCCATTCCATGTTCAAATCATGGGGGGAATTGTGTTACATCGTGGTAACATTGCCGAAATGAAGACTGGTGAAGGAAAAACTTTAACTTGTACGATGCCAGTTTATTTGAACGCAATTTCTGGATATGGAGTTCATGTTATTACTGTTAATGAATACCTTTCTCAACGTGATGCTGAAGAAATGGGTGAATTATATAACTGGTTAGGATTATCAGTTGGAGTTAACGGTTCTGATAAGTCACCAGAAGAAAAACGAGCAGCTTATAATGCAGATATCACTTACTCTACTAATGGTGAAATTGGTTTCGATTATCTTCGTGATAACATGGTTGTTTATAAAGAAGATATGGTTCAGAGACCATTGAACTTTGCGGTGGTTGATGAAGTGGATTCTATTTTAATTGATGAAGCTAGAACTCCATTGATTATTTCTGGACAAGCAACAGCATCTTCTGATTTATATAAGAGTGCTGATAAATTCGTTAAAACGTTAACTGAAAAAGAAGATTATAAGATTGATCTTGAAACCAAGACAATTGCCTTAACTGATCATGGAATTGAAAAAGCAAATAAGTTCTTTAACTTAAAGAACTTATTTGATACTGATAACACTGCTTTAACCCACTACATTGATGAAGCATTACGTGCTAATTACATCATGATTCGAGATAAAGATTACGTTGTTCAAGATGGTCAAGTTCAAATCGTTGATTCATTTACTGGACGAATCATGGATGGACGTCGTTTCTCTGATGGACTTCACCAAGCAATTGAAGCCAAGGAAGGCGTTGAAATTCAACAAGAAAGTAAGACAATGGCTAACATTACTTACCAAAACTTGTTTAGAATGTACAAAAAGCTTTCCGGAATGACTGGTACTGCTAAGACTGAAGCTGATGAATTCCGTGAAATTTATAACATGGACATCATTAGTATTCCTACTAATAAGCCTGTTATTCGGGTCGATCAACCTGATGTTTTATATCCAGATTTGGAATCTAAGTTCGAAGCAGTTATTGCACGTGTTAAGAAGCTTCATGCTACTGGTCAACCCGTATTATTAGGAACTGTTGCCGTTGAAACTTCTGAATACTTATCAAATCGTTTGGATGAAGAAAACGTTCCGCACGTTGTTTTGAATGCGAAGAACCATGCTCGTGAAGCTGAAATTGTTTCTAATGCTGGACAACAAGGTGCTGTAACCATTGCTACCAATATGGCTGGTCGTGGAACTGATATTAAGCTTGGCCTTGGTGTTGTTGCATTAGGTGGATTAGCAGTTATTGGGACTGAACGACATGAATCACGAAGAATTGATAATCAACTTCGTGGTCGTTCTGGTCGTCAAGGAGACCCTGGTATTTCACAATTTTATCTTTCTCTTGAAGATGATTTAATGCGTCGTTTTGGTTCTGATCGAATCAAGAACTTATTGAAGCATTTAAAGGTTGAAGGAGATAGTGCGGTCATTAAGAGTCATATGATTACTAAGCAAGTTGAATCAGCTCAAAAACGAGTTGAAGGTAATAACTACGATTCTAGAAAACAAGTTCTTCAATATGATGATGTTATGAGACAACAACGTGAAGTTATTTATGCCCAACGTTATCAAGTTATTAATGAGGACAAGTCTCTTAAGTGGGTCATGATGCCAATGTTTAAACAAACGATTGATCGTATCGTTGATTTACACACTCAAGGTGACCAAGACAAATGGAACTTACAAACGATCTTAGACTTTGCTATCAGTGTTTTAGTCGGACCCGATGACATTAGTCTAAGTGATCTTCAAAATAAGAGTAAAGATCAAATTAAGAATTACTTAATGTCATTAGCTGATAAGGTTTACCAAGACAAGCAAAGTGAATTATCTGATCCTACTCAAATGCTTGAATTCGAAAAGGTTGTTTTACTTCGAGTAATTGATTCACATTGGACTAATCATATTGACGCGATGGATCAACTTCGTCAATCAATTGGATTACGTGGATATGGACAGTTAAATCCATTAGTTGAATACCAACGTGAAGGATATCAAATGTTTGAAGAAATGGTTGGTAACATTGAATACGATGCTACTAAGCTATTTATGAAAGCTGAAATTAGACAAAACATGGAACGATAATTAAAGCAAAAGCGAAGAAACTAAAATCTGGTTCCTTCGCTTTTTTTGCTTTTTAGGAGGACTTTATATGGACTTAGCTGAAGCTAAATCACAAATTGAACCAATCAAAAAAGCCATTTCTGGTTTTGGGAGGTCGCTTTGACTTAGATTCATTAGATGAGGATATTCAAATTAATGAAGCTAAGATGGCTGAACCAGGTTTCTGGGATAATCCAGAAAAAGCAAAACAATTAATTGATTCAACCAATGAATTAAAAGAAAAACATGATAATTTTAAAGCACTATCAAAAAAATTGGATGATGTTGAAGTTAATTTAGAGTTATTGAAAGAAGAGCCAGATAAAGATTTAATGAATGAATTTGAACAAGAATTAGAAAAGCTGCAAAAAGATGTTCAAACTTATGAATTGAATTTATTACTTTCTGGTCCTTACGATAAGAATAATGCGATTTTAGAAATCCATCCAGGAGCAGGTGGAACTGAGTCTCACGATTGGGGAGCAATGTTATTCCGAATGTACACTCGCTGGGCAGAACAACATAACTTTAAGGTTGAGATTATGAATTATCAACCTGGTGAAGTTGCTGGGATTGACACGGTCACTTTCATGGTAATTGGCAAAAATGCTTATGGGGAATTGCGTTCAGAAAAAGGTGTTCATCGATTAGTTAGATTATCTCCTTTTGATTCTGCAGGGAGACGTCATACTTCATTTGCATCTGTAGATGTAATGCCAGAACTAAATGATGATGTGAAAATTGACATTAACCCTGCAGATTTAAAAGTGGATGTTTATAGAGCAAGTGGAGCAGGAGGGCAACATGTTAATAAAACTTCTTCTGCGGTTCGAATTACTCATTTACCAACTGGAATTGTTGTTGCTAGTCAAGCTCAAAGGTCTCAGCTTCAAAATCGAGAAACAGCCATGAATATGTTAAAATCCAAATTATATGAACGAGAAGAAGAGAAAAAAGCTGAAAAAAGAGCGGCAATTGAGGGTGAACAACTTGATATTGGATGGGGATCACAAATTCGTTCATATGTTTTTCATCCATATTCAATGGTTAAAGATCACCGGACAAACTATGAAACTGCAAATGTCCAGGGAGTTATGGATGGGGATTTAGATCCATTTATTAATGCCTATCTTCAATGGCAATTAAGCCGTAAAAATCCACAATAAGAGGTAAATAAATTGAGTATTATGAAATTTTTATTTCCATTTTTAATATTTTTTTGTCAGCCAGTACTTTGGATTGGATTGATTCGGATTATTTTGAAATCTAATCAAAGAATTAAAGATAGTCGAGAACAATTTGGTAAGGCGATTTTTGCAAATCATTTTGAAGTATGGCATTTTATAATTAATTCGATTATATTTGGCTTTTTACTGTCAGTAATTGGATTTATTATCGGACCAACAATTTCCTTCAATTGGTATTTGATTTATCAAACTTTATTATTAATTAATATTATTTTATTACCACAAACCATTTTACCGATTACGATTGCAATTGTGGCTTCAGTTATTGATATATTAATGAAAGCCTTTAACGTTGTTTATTTAAGTACTTATTTTAAACCAATCTCTAATGATTATTATCCATTAAGTATCAATTATTTGTTAATTGCTGGAATCATCATTTTTAGTTTGGGACTATTATTGAAAAAAGACGGTGGTAAGTTCTTAGTCCCAAGAATTTATCGGAATCAACGTCAAGTGCGGGTAGCTGGATATTCTTATCACGAATTTACGATTGCGCCAATGTTAGTACTTGTTCCAGGAAATATTTTCCATCATTTTATTTCCTTCCTTCCATTGTTCAATATTGATAATCATTCGTTTGGAATTATGTTTTTACCGGTACTCTTAGGATTGAGATTAACTTTCTTTAAGAATGATCCTAGGATGCTGTTCATTAAGTTAGGAAAGCAATTTATCAAATGGGGCTTAATTAGCTCATGCTTATCTGTAATTGTGATTATTCTTAACTATTTTGTAACCATTCCACTTAATAGAAATCGTTTTAACGTCGTGATTTTATTTTTATTGATTTTGCTATTAATGATTATTTATCATTCAATCAAGAAAATTAAAAAGGATGATAATGATCATGGAGAACTTTATACTGAGGCTTTAGATGGTGTCAGAGTATTGGGGATTGAACCTAATACCCCGGCTGCTAAAATGAATCTTAAGGTTGGCGATACAATCTTAGATGTGAATGAAGAGAAGGTTACTAACGAAGATAACTTTTATTCTGCATTATTAAAGCAACCCACTTATTGTCGGTTGCGCGTTTTGGATCATGATGGGGAGCTTAAATTGACTGGCTCAGCAATTTATAATAATTCTCCACATGAAATTGGTATCATTTTATTTAAGAAATTAGTTAATGATTGACTTTGGTTTGGTTAATTTTTATGATTAGTGAACAAGATTTTAATTTTAACGGAGGGTTCACATTAAAATGTCAGATAAAAAGTTAACCAAATCAAATCATAATCGATTATTAACGGGGACATTAGCTGGAATTGCAGAATACTTTGGTATTTCAGCACGTGCCGTAAGAATTGCTTATCTAATTATGAGTGTATTAACGATTCATTTTTTACTGGGTCTTTGGATATACATTGTGTTGGTAGTTTTAATTCCTAGCCAAACAATTAATGATGGTTTTAGTAATTTGTGGGGTCGAATGGGTGATTTTGGTAATAATTCAAATGATGATCGTCGTAATCGTAAAATCCTTCATAATGTTGAGGAAAAAGATGACCATAAAAGTTAGGAGAAAATGATGAGCTTTATTAAACAGATTTTTTTTAATATGTTGTTGTTTATGGCTTTATCTGTTGTTTTTAGGAATAGTTTTTTCGTTGCTGATTGGAAAGTTGCTCTTATAGCAGCATTTGTTTTAAGTCTATTGAATACGTTGGTTCGACCAATCCTATTTATTTTATCGTTGCCAATTAATATTTTGACGTTAGGATTATTTACCATTGTGTTGAATGCATCAATGTTAGAATTAACTTCTGTTGTGGTTGGACGATTAGTGTTTGCTTTCTCATCCTTTAACATTGCCTTACTAGTAGCATTAATAATGGGGATTGCTAATTTAATAATAGAAAGCCATTATAATGAAATAAGGAGATAGTTAAAATGACGGAGAAAGTAACTGTTCAAGATTTAGTTAATAATACGCATTTAAATGTGTACTACGGTAAAGAATATCTTGATCGAAGAATAACGACCAGTGATATTTCTCGTCCTGGCTTGGAATTAACAGGCTATTTTAATTATTATCCTGCGAAACGAATTCAATTATTAGGGATTACAGAAACATCTTATGCAAAGGGCATGTCGAGTGATCAATTGTTTGATGTGATGCAAAAAATGTGTCAACCAGAGACACCAGCATTTGTAATTTCAACGCAATTAGATCCCCCTGAAGAGTTAATTCGGTCTGCTAAAACAGCTCAGTTACCGATTCTGGGATCAAAGTTAACGACTTCACGCGTGTTAAGTAATATGACGAACTATTTGGAAGCTAAACTAGCTGATCGTAAATCAATTCATGGTGAACTAGTTGATATATATGGATTAGGAGTTTTGATCACCGGAGATTCAGGAGTTGGAAAAAGCGAAACGGCTTTGGAATTGATAAAAAGAGGTCATCGCCTAATTGCTGATGATCGAGTTGAGGTGTATCAACAAGATGAACAAACTTTGATCGGTCAATCGCCCAAAATTTTAAGACATCTTCTTGAAATTAGAGGAATTGGGATTATTGATGCAATGACGTTGTTTGGAGCTGGAGCTGTTCGTAGTGACACGAGAGTAGATTTAATCGTTCATCTTTCCAATTGGGATGAAAAACAACCTTATGACCGATTAGGGAATAATCATGAGACCCGAAGGATTTTTGATGTTGATGTTCAAAGAATTACGATTCCAGTTAAAACTGGACGAAACTTAGCTGTCTTGATTGAATCAGCCGCAATGAATTTCAGAGCGCAATCCATGGGATATGATGCAACTAAATCATTTGAAAAAAATTTAAATAATCTTATTAAAGAAAATTCCATTCATGATTTAGAAAATCAACAAGAAGAAAAGAAAATCATGATGGAGAATCAAAAGGCACTTCATAAGAATGGAAAGGATGATAAAAAATGATGGCAGCATTAAATCCGATTGCTTTTCATTTGGGCCCAATTTTAGTTCATTGGTACGGAATATTTATCGCTAGTGCAGTTTTATTGGCAGTTTATTTATCTGTAAAAGAAGGGGCGTCATTAGGAATAAAAGCAGATGCTTTTTATGATTTAGTATTATATGCCTTACCAGTAGCAATTATTAGTGCGCGAATTTACTACGTTGTTTTTCAATGGGGGTACTATCAAGACCATTTAAATCAAATTATTGCAATTTGGGATGGTGGAATTGCGATTTACGGAGCATTAATTGGAGCCGGATTTGTGGTATACTTTTTTTGTCGACATCATCAAATCCCAATTAGTTTAATGCTTGATGTGATGGCTCCAACGATTATAATGGGCCAAGGAATTGGTCGTTGGGGTAACTTTATGAATCAAGAAGCATTTGGACAAATTACAACCTTAGCCTTCTTGCAACATTTACATTTACCAACGTTGATTATTAATCAAATGTTTATTGGTGGTTTTTATCGTCAGCCAACTTTTCTTTATGAATCACTTTGGGATTTATTAGGATTTGCAATTCTGTTATCATTAAGACATGTTCCTCATCTCTTTCGACAAGGCGAAGTGTTTTTTACATACGTGATTTGGTATTCATTTGGCCGTTTCTTCGTAGAAGGAATGAGAACTGATAGTTTAATGATCGGTAACATCAGAGTTTCACAATGGTTATCGATCTTATTATTTGTAATTTCAATTGTATTAATTATCTATCGAAGATTACATCATAGCAGTGATTGGTATTTAGATGGGTATTTAACAACTAACTAATAAAAGGAATGAATAAAAATATGACTGAAAAAATTGCTGTTTTAGGTGCTGGATCTTGGGGAAGCATGTTAGCTAATATTTTAGCTACTAACGGTCAAGATGTCCGTTTATGGTCTTATAAACCAGCTCAAGTTGATGAATTAAATCAAAAGCATACTAATTCAAAATATTTAGCTGATTTTAAATTTTCACCAGCATTAAAAGCATATTCTGATATGAAAGAAGCAATTAATGGTGTAGATGACATTTTATTTGTTGTTCCTGCTCAAGTTACTCGTTCTGTAGCTAAACAAGTAAATCCGATTCTATCTGAATTAGGGATTAAACCAAACATTATCCATGCTAGTAAAGGGATTGAAGTCAAGACTTATAAAAGAATGTCTGAAGTTTTAGCTGAAGAAATTGACCCTAGTAATCGAAATTCAATATCAGTAATTTCTGGACCTAGTCAAGCTGAAGATGTTGCTCGTGGTGATATTACATTGGTCACAGTTGCTAATTCTGATATTAGAATTGCTGAACATATTCAATCATTATTTATGAGTGATTATTTCCGGGTCTATACTAACCCAGATGTAATTGGAGTAGAATTAGGTGGGGCTTTGAAGAACATTATTGCTTTAGGAGCAGGAGCTTTAGTCGGCCTCGGCTATGGTGATAATGCTAAAGCTTCATTGATCACTCGTGGACTAGCTGAAATTGCACGGCTTGGGACTTCATTTGGAGCTAATCCGTTAACTTTTACCGGATTATCTGGAATGGGTGATTTAATTGTTACTGCAACAAGTAGTGATTCTAGAAATTGGCGAGCCGGAAACCAACTAGGAAAAGGGCAATCTTTAGATGACATTGTTAAAAATATGGGAATGGTAATTGAAGGAGTTGCAACTACTAAAGCAGCTTATGAATTATCGAAAGATCGGGGAGTTGATATGCCGATCACAAGTGCCATTTACCATGTTTTATATGATAATGTAGCAATTAAGGATGCTATTCATGAATTGATGATGCGTCAAGGACGTTCTGAACTAGACGATTAATAAGAACTTAATTTAGAGAGGAATTTAAAAATGAAAAAAGTTAAAAAAGCGATTATTCCAGCGGCGGGATTAGGAACTCGTTTCTTACCAGAAACCAAAGCAATGCCAAAAGAAATGTTACCAGTTGTTGATACCCCTGCGATTCAATTAATTGTTGAAGAAGCAGTTAAATCAGGAATTACTGATATTTTAATTATCATTGGAAAAGGAAAAAGAGCAATCGAAGATCATTTTGATTCTAATCCAGAATTGGAAATGAACCTTGAAAAAAAGGGGAAAATGAAGATGTTAGATGCTGTTCGGAAGACTAATGGTATGAACATCTACTTTATTCGCCAAAGCCATCCACGTGGTTTAGGAGATGCAGTATACACAGCTCGGACATTTGTTGGCAATGACCCATTTGTAATTTTACTTGGTGATGATTTAGCCAAGTCCAAGGTACCTTTGACCAAGCAATTGATCGATAGTTATGAAGAAACTGGTTCTTCTACTCTTGCAGTGTTAAGAGTTCCTCACGAAGAAACATCTAAGTATGGGGTTATTAATCCAACAAAAGAAATTAAAGATGGCCTTTACGATGTTTCTAATTTCGTTGAAAAACCAAATCCAGAAGATGCTCCTAGTGATTTAGCAATTATTGGTCGTTACCTATTGAATCCTGAAATTTTTGATATTTTAAAGGATACTAAGCCTGGTAAGGGAAATGAAATTCAATTAACAGATGCAATTGATACATTGAACAAGAGCCAAAAGGTTTACGCGCATGAATTTAAGGGTGATCGTTACGATACTGGTAACAAGTTCGGTTGGTTAAGAACGAACATCGAATATGGTTTGGAACATCCAGAAGTGGCTGATGAATTACGTCCATATATTAAAAAAATGGCTAAAAAGTTAGAAGAAGAAGACAATAAATAAAAATTAAATCGTATCCAAAATAATAGACATTACTGTTGAAAAATAGTAGTCTATTATTTAGTTAACAACGAAATAAAGGAGGCTCACAATTTGAAGAATTATGATGTTATTGTGATTGGAGCAGGTCCTGGTGGAATGACGAGTGCCTTATACGCTTCAAGAGCTAATCTATCAGTGATGATGATTGACCGTGGAATTTACGGTGGTCAAATGAATAATACGGCTGAAATTGAAAATTATCCGGGATTTAAATCAATTTTAGGACCTGATTTAGCAGAAGCAATGTACGGGAATGCAACCAATTTTGGAGCAAAGTATCAGTATGGAACTGTTGATTCAGTCGAAAATATGGGAGACCATAAGGTTGTCCATACTGATAGTGGCGATTTCAGTGCTACTGTCGTTATTATTGCCACTGGTTCTAAGTACCGTGAATTAGGAGTCCCTGGAGAAGCTGATTATAGTGGACGCGGAGTTTCATATTGTGCGGTTTGTGATGGAGCGTTCTTTAAGAATAAGCATGTTGTCGTTATTGGTGGTGGTGATTCTGCCATTCAAGAAAGTATTTATTTAGCTCAATTAGTGGATAAGGTAACTGTAATTCACCGTCGAGATCAATTGCGGGCTCAAAAGGTCCTTCAAGATCAAGCATTTGCTAATGATAAGATTGAATTTGTATACAATACCAATGTTACTGCTATTAAGGGAAATGAAATGAAGGTAACAGGGGTTGAAATTACGAATAATCAAACCGGTGAAGCTGGTGAATTAGCTACTGATGGAGTATTTATTTACGTTGGGAATGTTCCAATGACTGATGCTTTCCGTAATCTGGGAATTACAGATGATAAGGGATGGATTGAAACTAATGACCAAATGGCAACTAATGTGCCTGGAATTTTTGCAATTGGAGACGTTAGAAAGAAGCAACTTCGTCAAATTGTAACCGCTGTTGGAGATGGCGGAATTGCTGGTCAAAATGCTTTTGAATATATTCAAAATCAAAAATAGAACGATTCTAATTGTGTTGTGTTAAAATAATAATAAGAGTGATGGGGGGCAATCGTGCCACCCATTTTTTATTGGAACGAAAAGGGAGGTCAATTATGACTGACTCAATAAATCGAAAAACAGATAACAAGTTTGATTTGGTTTCAGACTATAAACCAACGGGTGATCAACCCCAAGCAATTAAGAAATTAACGCAAGGAGTTGAAGATGGTGATCATATTCAAGTCTTGTTAGGAGCGACTGGAACTGGGAAGACTTTTACCATCTCGAATGTAATTAAAAACGTAAACAAACCAACTTTGATTCTTTCACATAATAAGACATTAGCCGGGCAATTATATAGTGAATTTAAACGTTTTTTCCCGAATAACGCGGTTGAGTATTTTGTTAGTTATTATGATTACTATCAACCAGAAGCATATGTTCCTTCTAGTGATACTTATATTGAAAAGGATTCATCGATTAATGATGAAATTGATCAATTACGACATGCGGCAACCAGTGCATTGTTAGAACGGAACGATGTTATTGTGGTTGCTTCAGTATCTGCAATCTTCGGGTTAGGAAGTCCAGAAGAATATTTTAAACACACAATTCCATTAGAAGTCGGCCAAGAAATTGAGCGAAATGAATTGCTTCGTAAGCTAGTTGATATTCAATTCGATCGAAATGATATTGATTTTCAACGAGGACGATTTCGGGTTCGTGGGGATGTAGTCGAAGTTTTCCCAGCTTCTGGAAGTAAGTATGCTTATCGAATTGAATTCTTCGGTGATGAAATTGATCGAATTAGAGAAGTGGATACATTAACTGGTGAAATTGTTGGTGATCGGAAAAAAATTATCATCTTCCCTGCCACCCACTTTTTGACTAATGACCATACAATGGATCGGGCTCTAGATGGAATTCAAAAAGAATTAACTGATCGATTAGCTACTTTACACAAAGAAGGTAAATTACTAGAAGAACAACGGTTAAAACAACGAACAACGTATGATATTGAAATGATGCGTGAAATGGGATATACCAATGGGATTGAAAATTATTCGCGGTACATGGATAATCGGAAACCTGGGGAAGCACCATATACATTGATGGATTTCTTTCCAAAGGATTTCTTATTGGTAATTGATGAATCTCATCAAACAATTCCACAAGTTGGTGGAATGTATAATGGTGATAAAGCTCGAAAGCAACAATTGATCGATTACGGATTTAGATTACCAAGTGCGTTGGATAATCGTCCATTAAAGATGCCAGAATTTGAAAAGCATATTAATCAAGCTATTTTTATGTCAGCAACGCCTGGTCCATATGAAATGGAACATTCGGACCAAACAGTTCAACAGATTATTCGACCAACGGGATTACTTGATCCAACGGTTGAGGTAAGACCGATCGAAGGACAAATGGATGATCTGGTTGGAGAAATTAATAAGCGGATTGAACGAAATGAACGAACGTTTGTTACTACATTGACTAAAAAGATGGCGGAAGATTTAACTGATTATCTAAAAGATTTAGGAATTAAAGTTCGTTATCTACACAGTGACATTAAAACTCTTGAACGAACGAAGATTATTCATGATTTGCGGGCTGGAAAATTCGATGTCTTGATTGGAATTAACTTATTGCGAGAAGGAATCGATGTCCCTGAAGTATCCTTGGTTGCTATTTTGGATGCCGACAAGGAAGGTTTCTTGAGAAATGAACGGTCACTGATTCAAACGATTGGTCGTGCTGCACGAAATGAGCATGGGGCAGTAATTATGTACGCTGATAGTATGACTGATTCAATGAAGAGAGCAATCGATGAAACTAAACGGCGGCGGGAAATTCAAGAGAAGTATAATAAAGAACATCACATTACTCCTCATACGATCAAGAAGAAATTGGAACCAGTTATTTCCGTCCAATCACACGATAATACTGAGTCGGCTGAAGAAATTAAGAATGACGAAGAAGTTATCAAAGACTTTGCAAAGATGTCTAAAAAAGACCAAGGTGCGATGTTGGATAATCTAACTGAAGAAATGCAAACAGCATCCAAAGAATTAGATTTTGAACATGCAGCTAATTTAAGAGATACGATTATTGAATTAAAAGGTAAAATGAAAAAATAATTTAGAACGGAGGTAACAAGATGGCAAATGATAAAATCATTATTCATGGGGCACGAGAACATAATTTAAAAGACATTGATGTTAGTATTCCAAAAAATAAATTAACAGTTATGACTGGATTATCTGGTTCCGGAAAAAGTTCACTTGCTTTTGATACGCTATATGCTGAAGGACAACGACGATATGTTGAGAGTCTATCTTCATATGCACGGCAATTTTTAGGTCAAATGGATAAACCGGATGTGGATTCGATCGACGGATTAAGTCCAGCCATTTCAATCGATCAAAAGACGACTTCGCATAATCCTCGGTCAACAGTTGGAACCGTAACTGAAATTAATGATTATTTTCGCCTATTATGGGCAAGAGTGGGAACTCCAATCTGTCCTAACGATGGAACTAAAATTACCAGTCAATCTGTTGACCAGATGATGGGAGAAATGGATCAATTGCCTGATCGAACTAAGATGCAAATTTTATCTCCCGTGGTTCGTGCAGAACGAGGACAACACAAAAAAATGTTGGCCAAGATTAAACGGGAAGGTTTCGTACGGGTCCAAATTGATGGAGAAACGATGGATTTGGATGATTCAATTGAATTGGATAAGAACAAACGTCATGATATCAACGTTGTAGTGGATAGAATCATTATGAAAGACGGAGTTAGATCTCGATTATCTGATTCATTAGAAACGGCGTTACGGTTAAGTGACGGATATGCAGTGATCGATTTAATGGGAAAGGGAAAGAATCTTGTCTTTTCTGAACATTATTCATGTCCTTATTGTGGTTTTACGGTTGGTAAGTTGGAACCACGCCTCTTTTCTTTTAATTCGCCACTTGGCGCTTGTCCTGATTGTGATGGATTAGGAATTAAGTTAGATGTTGATCCTGATTTAGTAATTCCAGATAAAAGTCAAACGATTTATAATGGTGCAATTGCTCCTTGGGATCCTAGTGGTTCTGAATATTATGGAAATATGCTGAAACAAGCATGTGAACAATTCAAGATTGATATGAATAAACCATTCAATAAGTTAACTAAGAAACAACGTGATTTGTTAATGTATGGTTCCGGAACGAAATTATTCCACTTTAAGTTTGAAAGTCATTATGGTGGGATGAAAGATTTAGATATGCCATTTGAGGGAGTCATCAAGAACATTGAACGGCGTTTTAACAATACTCATAGTGAATTTACAAGAAAAGTATTACGTCAATATATGACGGAATTGACTTGTCAAACTTGTCATGGATATCGACTTAATCCTAAGGCGTTAAGTGTTAAGATTGATGGAAAACAAATTAGTGAGACGAGTAATTTAGATATTGAAAAAGAAATAAACTTTTTTGATGGATTAAAGTTTGGCGAACAAGATGAAGTTGTAGCTAAACCAATTTTGAAAGAAATTCATGATCGACTAAGTTTCTTAGAGAACGTGGGGTTAGGTTATTTGACGTTATCTCGAGCTGCAGGAACTTTATCTGGTGGTGAAGCCCAACGGATTCGATTGGCAACCCAAATTGGTTCTAATTTATCTGGCGTGTTATATGTGTTAGATGAACCTTCAATCGGGTTACATCAACGGGATAATCAACGTTTGATCAATTCGTTAAAATCAATGCGTGATTTAGGAAACACACTTGTGGTAGTAGAACATGACCGTGATACCATGGAACAGGCTGATTATATTGTTGATGTCGGCCCGGGAGCTGGAGTTAAGGGTGGCGAAATTATGGCTGCTGGAACTCCTAAACAGGTTGCTAGAAATCATCATTCAATCACCGGTGATTATCTTGCAAATCGAAAGTTTATTCCGGTTCCTTTGAAACGCCGGAAAGGAAACAAGAAAAAAATTACCGTTACTGGAGCTCAGGCTCATAATTTAAAGGATATTACAGTATCATTTCCACTAGGAGAATTCGTTGTGGTTACTGGGGTCTCTGGATCCGGGAAATCAACGTTAGTTAATATGGTTTTAAAACGGGCATTAGCTCAAAAGTTAAACCATAATTCAGAAAAACCAGGTAAATATAAGTCAATCCGCGGTTATAAGAATATTGATAAAATCGTTAATATTGACCAGAGTCCAATTGGTCGAACACCACGAAGTAACCCTGCTACTTATACTGGTGTTTTTGATGATATTCGCACCTTGTTTGCTGAGACGAATGAGGCTAAACTACGTGGTTACCAGAAGGGACGTTTTAGTTTTAACGTTAAGGGTGGTCGTTGCGAAACCTGTCATGGAGATGGAATTTTAAAAATTGAAATGAATTTCTTGCCGGATGTTTATGTTCCTTGTGAAGTTTGTCATGGAAAACGCTATAATTCCGAAACTTTGGAAATTGAATATAAAGGAAAGAATATTGCTGATGTTTTGGATATGACTGTAGATGAAGCATTGGATTTCTTTAGTGCAATTCCTAAGATTACTCGTAAACTTAAAACGATTTCTGAAGTTGGTTTAGGCTATGTTAAGCTGGGTCAATCCGCAACAACTTTATCTGGTGGTGAAGCTCAACGAATGAAGTTATCAGCAGAACTGTATAAACAATCGCGTGGGAAAAATCTTTACATTTTAGACGAACCAACGATTGGGCTGCATACTGATGATATTGGACGCTTATTAAAGATTCTTCATGCCTTGGTCGATAAGGGTAATTCTGTTTTGATCATTGAACATAGTTTAGATGTAATTAAAACGGCTGATTACTTAATTGATATGGGACCTGAAGGTGGCGATGGTGGTGGACAAGTAATTGCTACTGGAACCCCTGAAGAAGTGGCGAAAGTTAAAGAAAGCTATACTGGTCAATTTTTGAAACCGGTCTTAAAACAAGATACTGCCTTGACTAAAGAGGCATTGAAAAAGAAGAAATAAGTATTCTAGATTAATTTGTGGTATACTACAGTCTGATTTAAAACAGAAGAAGGGAGGGATTAACATGACGAATGCAACCCGAAAACCTAAAATTGTTGTGATTGGTGGTGGAACAGGTTTACCAGTTATTTTAAAACAATTACGAGATCAAACAGTTGATGTAACTGCAGTGGTGACCGTCGCAGATGATGGTGGATCATCGGGGATTTTAAGAAATGATATTAAATTGGTACCCCCTGGTGATTTAAGAAATGCGATTGATGCGTTATCAACAGATGATGAATTAAGTAAACAGTTGTTTCAATATCGTTTTCACAGGGATGATCATTTTTTAGGTGGTCATACGGTTGGAAATTTATTAATCGCGGCTTTATCTGAAATGAAGGGCGGAATTAATAATGCAGTTCAAACCCTCTCTCAAATAATGCATATCAAGGGGCATGTTTATCCTTCTTGTGATAAGTTAATTACGCTGCATGCCCGATTTACTGATGGAACTGAAGTGGCTGGTGAAACTGAAATCACTAACACTTTAAAACCAATCATTAAAGAATGGGTAACTCGTGATGATAAACAGGGAGATCCAACTGCAGTTCCTGAAGTGATTGATGCCATTATGAATGCAGACCAAATTGTAATGGGGCCAGGAAGTTTATTTACTAGTATATTACCGAACCTATTGATTCCAGATTTAGGAACGGCGGTTTTGAAGTCGCCAGCTCCCGTTATATATATATGTAATATTATGACGCAATATGGAGAAACTGAACATTTCAGTGATGCAGACCACGTTAGGGCATTGAACCATAATTTGGGACATCAATTTATTGATACTGTGTTGGTTAATTCAAGACCAGTGCCTAATGATTATATTAATGAAAATGAGTTTGATGAATCATCACATCAAGTAACTCATGACGAAAAAGGTCTTGCTGAACAACATTGTAAATCAATTCAGGGGGATTTCTTACGATTGGTTAATCATGGCGCTTATCATAATGGACAAGCCGTTGTGGAGCAATTATTAAAATTACTTCATTGATTATTAAAATGAAGTGGAGGAATTTAGATTGTCTTACGCTAGTCACGTTAAAAAGGAACTAACAACTCTAAACGTTCATCGGGACAATGCCAAAGCAGAATTAATGGCATTGATTAGAATGAATGGCTCACTGACGATTGTTGATCATTCTTTTAACTTGAATGTTCAAACCGAAAATCCTGCAATTGCACGGCGAATTTATCTTTTGCTTCTTCAATTTTATGATGTGGAAAGTAACGTTGTTGTTCGAAAACGAATGAAACTAAAAAAGAATAACTTGTATGTTGTAAGAGTTAATAGTGATGTTTCTGCAGTTTTAAAAGATTTAGGGATTCTAGAAAATTATCAGTTGGTAGAACGAGTTCCTAAAGAATTGTTACAGTCCGATGCTCAAGTTCGTTCATATTTACGTGGCGCTTTTTTAGCTGGCGGATCTGTTAATAATCCTGAAAAATCACGTTATCATTTAGAGATTTATTCCCAATATGAAGATCACAATGAAATGATTGCTGAAATGATGAATCATTATAATTTAAATGCTCGAATGACTGAACGAAGAAATGGATACATCACCTATTTAAAGGGTGCTGAACAAATTGCTGACTTCTTGCAGTTAATTGGGGCAACTAATTCAATGTTACAATTTGAGGATATTAGGATTATGCGTGATATGCGTAACTCGGTTAATCGTTTAGTTAATTGTGAAAATGCAAATATGAATAAAGTTGCTAATGCAGCGACCAAGCAGATTGCTAATATTAAATTGATTAGTGATACAGTTGGGCTAGATCATTTACCTGAAAAATTAAAGGAAGTTGCTGAAGTTCGAATTCAAAATCCAGAAGTTAGTTTAAAAGAATTAGGAACAATGTTACCTAGTGGTTCCATTTCAAAATCTGGAATTAATCATCGGCTTCGAAAAATTAATGAATTTGCTGAAGAATTAAAAGATGAAAAAGTTGAATAGTTAATTTAGATACAAAAAGAGCCATCGGATTTAATCCGATGGCTCTTTTATTTTTTTAAGATTATTTCTTCGTATTACGAGGATCATCTTTGTTAGTCATAATACCATCAAGTAATCCATATTTAACAGCTTCTTCAGCAGTTAAGTAGTTATCACGATCAGTATCACGATTGATTTTAGCAACTGTTTGACCAGAATTTTCAGCTAAAATCTTATTTAACATCTTACGGGCACTTAAGATGGATTCAGCGGCGATTTCAATATCACTTTGCTTTCCTTGAGCACCACCAGAAGGTTGGTGAATCATAACTTGAGCATGTGGTAAAGCAAAACGCTTCCCCTTAGTACCTGAAGAGCAGAGAACACTTGCCATTGAAGCAGCCATTCCCATTACGATGGTTTGAACATCTGATTTAACAAATTTCATTGTATCGTAAATTGCCATTCCAGAAGTAATGACACCACCTGGAGAATTAATGTATAAGTAAATATCTTTATCGGAATCTTGAGCATCTAAGAATAATAATTGAGCGATGATCGAGTTTGCCATGTTATCTTCGATTGGACCAGAAAGCATAATGATACGATCCTTTAATAATCGAGAATAAATATCGTAAGCTCTTTCGCCACCACCTGATTTTTCAATCACTGTTGGGATTAAGTTCATAAATAATTCCCTCCTTAAATAATTATCTAAATTAACAACCTTAATTTTAAATGATTGGTCAATTAAGGTCAAAACATTTGCCTAAAAATAAAGACTCATTTAATAAAATGAGTCTTTAATGCGCCTGGGGGGAATCGAACCCTCATCTCAAGAACCGGAATCTTACGTGCGATCCATTACACTACAGGCGCAAAATAATTAATAAATCTGGTTTAAAACACTTATCTAATATATCTTAAATTGAACTTTTTTTCAAGCTGAAATAACTTTGTAAGTTTTAAGCACAACAGTTGCAAATGAAAAAATTGACTGATAAAATTAGTCTTGTAATGAAGTTGCTGGGTAATTTGAAGTTATTTATAAGTAGAACTTCATTGCTGACATACTATTTCAAAAGTGGTAGAATACTAACGTACTGCTTTTAAATAATATAAAAATATTATTCCCTAAGGAGGAAATACAGTATGACAGTAAAGATTGGTATTAATGGTTTCGGCCGTATTGGTCGTTTAGCTTTCAGACGTATTAAGCAATTAAACTCAAAGGATATTGAAGTTGTAGCTATCAATGATTTAACTACTCCTGCAATGTTAGCATACTTATTGAAGTATGATTCTACACATGGCAAGTATCCTGGTGAAGTTTCTTCTACTGACAACGGTATCGTTGTTGATGGTAAGGAATACCCTGTATACGCTGAACCAGATGCTTCAAAGATTCCATGGGTTAAGAATGATGGCGTTGACTTCGTTCTTGAATGTACTGGATTCTACACTTCAAAAGAAAAGTCAGAAGCTCATATCAAGGCCGGTGTAAAGCGTGTCTTAGTTTCAGCACCTGCTGGTAATGATGTTAAGACTGTTGTTCCTAACGTTAACTTGGACACTCTTGACCATGATGACGTTATCGTTTCCGCTGGTTCATGTACCACTAGTTGTTTAGCACCTATGGCTTACTGGATCAACGAAAAGTACGGTATTAAGGTCGGTAGTATGGTTACTGCCCACTCATACACTGCTACTCAAGCAACTCTTGATGGTCCTGTAAGCAAGAAGGTTCAAAACAACCGTGCTGCTGCTATCAATATTATTCCTCACTCTTCTGGTGCTGCTAAGGCTATTGGTTTAGTTGTTCCTGAATTAAACGGTAAGTTAACTGGTTACGCTTTACGTGTACCTACTCCAGATGGTTCAGTAACTCAATTAGACTTTGTTCCTAAGACTAAGATCGATGCTGAAGAATTAAACGATTACTTAAGAAGCAAAGAAAACGATGCCTTTGGTTACACCGATGATGAAGTTGTATCAACTGATATCCGTGACGATACTCATGGTTCATTATTAGAAACTGCCTTCACTAAGGTTATTTCTGGTGATGATGACGAACAAATCGTTCGTGTATTAGCATGGTACGATAATGAATACGGATTCACATGTAACATGGTTCGTACTTTATTACACTTCGCTAAACTATAAAATAAAGTTTAAACAAACAGAAAAAAGATGGGTTTCTTTCCCATCTTTTTTTGTATCATAATTACTGATATGCAAGGTGTATGCTTTGAGAAATAATGCTAAATGTTGTATATTAGTATTGTATTCAAAACAAAAACTTAAGGGGGATTCTAAATTGGCTAAATTAACTATTTCTGATTTAGATTTAAAAGATAAAAAAGTTTTAATGCGTGTCGACTTTAATGTCCCAATTAAAGACGGCGTAATTGGTGATGACAACCGTATCGTGGCTGCATTACCTTCAATCAAGTATGTAATTGAACATGATGGTAAAGCCATCTTGTTCTCACACTTAGGTCGTGTTAAGACCGAAGATGATAAGAAAGAACTTTCACTTCGTCCAGTTGCTGAACGTCTTTCAAATCTTCTTAACAAGCCTGTTACTTTTGTTCCTACGAACGAAGGAAAACAATTTGAAGACGCTATTAACAACATGAGTGATGGCGAAGTATTATTAGCTGAAAACACTCGTTTCCAAGATGTTATTGATGGCAAATACGTTAAACGTGAATCCGGTAACGATCCTAAATTAGGTGAATACTGGGCTTCATTAGGTGATGTATTTATTAATGATGCTTTCGGTACTGCTCATCGTTCCCACGCTTCTAATGTCGGTATTGCTACTGCCATGGAAAAAGCTGGTAAGCCTGCCGCTGCTGGTTTCTTAATGGTTAAGGAAATCAAGTACTTAGGTAATGCTGTTGATAATCCTAAACGTCCATTCGTTGCTATCTTAGGTGGTGCCAAAGTTTCTGATAAGATTGGTGTTATTGACCACTTATTAGGTAAAGCTGATAAGATTATCATTGGTGGTGGAATGACTTATACATTCTACGCTGCTAAGGGTATCAAGATTGGAAACTCTCTTGTTGAAAAAGACAAGATCGATGTTGCTAAGGAAATCTTAGCAAAGGGTGGCGACAAGATCGTCTTACCTGTTGATAACGTATGTGCACCTAAGTTCGATAACGATGCTAAGTCAGAAGTTGTCGAAGGTGACATTCCTGATGGTGAAATGGCCTTAGATATTGGCCCTAAGTCAATTGCTGAATTTGAAAACGTTCTTAAGACTGCTAAGACAGTTGTATGGAATGGACCTATGGGTGTGTTCGAATTAAGCAACTTTGCTAAGGGTACCCTTTCAATTGGTCGTTACCTTGGTGAATTAACTGATGCTACTACCATTGTTGGTGGTGGTGATTCAACTGCTGCTGTTAAGAAGCTTGGTGTTGCTGATAAGTTAAGCCATGTTTCTACTGGTGGTGGAGCTTCACTTCAATATCTTGAAGGAAACGTATTACCTGGTATTGCTTCATTAAGCGACAAGTAATCCTTACAAATTAGATAAGAAATTGCCAATGATTAATTTCATTGGCTTTTTTGTTTTCCAAAGGTTTTGGTTTATAGTAAAATGGTAATATTAGTCCTGAAGGAAAGGATGACTTAAATTGCCAAAAAGAACGCCAATTATTGCTGCTAATTGGAAAATGAACATGACACCTAAAGATGTGGCACCTTATGTAAAAGATTTAACTACTAATTTACCAAATAAATTGGACCGAGAAGTTGTAATTGCTGCCTCACCTCTTTTCTTGGAGCAATTAGTCCAGTTAACGGAGGGGTCTTGCGTCGATGTTGCTGCAGAAGATTGTTATTTTAAAGACTCTGGAGCATATACAGGAGCGATTAGCCCCAAATGTTTATCTCAAATTGGAATTAGATATGTTCTAGCTGGTCATTCAGAACGGAAAATGTACTTTCATGAAACAGATGAAACATTAAATAAAAAGGTTCATGCAATTTTAAGAAACAAAATGACACCAATCGTTTGTTGTGATGAAACTTTAATTCGTTCACAAGTTAGTCACAAGGGTGAATGGGTCGTTAGTCCAGTTATTAGTGCTTTAAAGGGAATCTCCATTAAAGAAGCTGAACATATTGTGATGGCTTATGAACCTACATGGGCGATTGGAACTGGAGAAAGTGCTAGTGCGGATGAGGCTGAAGAAGGATGCCGATTAATTAGAGCAACCATTAGTCATTTATACTCTCAAGAAATTGCTGAACGTGTGAGGGTTCTTTATGGTGGTAGTGTTTCTGATGATAACGTAAATGATTTAATGAATCAGCCTGATATCGATGGAGTTTTAGTTGGAACAGCTAGTTTAAATCCCAACAGTTTTTTAAAACTAATTAATTATTGATAAAAATATGGGTGGTTTATGCTGTATGTATTGGTTTTAAAATTAAAAAATGGTATTATAAAATAGTATTAATAAATGGGTAGTGGACGGATCCATACATAATCACTTATGATTATAAACTTCCGTTTAGGAAGACCGTTCAAGATACGTTAACCTTGATTCCTAAGGTAACAACTTTATATTAAGGAGAGAATCATATGTCAATTATTTCCGATATTTATGCTCGCGAAGTCTTAGACTCTCGTGGTAACCCAACTGTTGAAGTTGAACTTTATACTGAAGCCGGCGCATTTGGCCGTGGAATCGTACCTTCTGGTGCATCTACTGGTGAACACGAAGCTGTCGAACTACGTGATGGTGACAAGAACCGTTACATGGGTAAAGGTGTTACTAAAGCTGTTGACAATGTTAACAACATTATTGCTAAAGAAATTGTTGGTTACGATGTAACTGATCAAATGGCAATTGATAAAGCAATGATTAAACTTGACGGTACTCCAAACAAGGGTAAGTTAGGTGCAAACGCTATTTTAGGTGTTTCCTTAGCTGCTGCTCGTGCCGCTGCTGACGAATTAGGTGTTCCATTATACAACTACATTGGTGGTTTCTACGGTCACGTATTACCAACTCCAATGATGAACGTTATCAATGGTGGAAAGCATGCTAACAACAAGGTTGATTTCCAAGAATTTATGATCATGCCTGTTGGTGCCAAGTCTGTTAAACAAGCTATTCGTATGGGTTCAGAAACATTCCATAACTTAAAGAACATCCTTAACGAACGTGGATACTCCACTGCCGTTGGTGATGAAGGTGGATTTGCTCCTGACTTAAAGAACAATGAAGAACCATTTGAAATTTTAATTGAAGCGATCAAACGTGCTGGTTACAAGCCAGGTAAGGATATTTCTATTGCCTTTGACTGTGCTTCATCTGAATTCTACGATCCAGAAACTAAGAAGTACAACTTAAAGGGTGACGGCAAGTCATACACTGCTAGTGAATTCGTTAAGTTACTTGAAAGCTTAGTAGACAAGTACCCAATCGTTTCAATCGAAGATCCTTTGGATGAAAACGAATGGGATGACTGGAAAGAAGCTACTGCTGAATTAGGTAAGAAAGTACAACTTGTTGGTGATGACTTGTTCGTTACTAACCCTAAGTTCTTAGCTAAGGGTATCAAGATGGGTGTTGCTAACTCAATCTTAATCAAGCTTAACCAAATCGGTACTTTAACTGAAACTGTTGAAGCTGTTGAAGAAGCTAAAGAAGCAGGTTACACTGCTATTGTTTCTCACCGTTCTGGTGAAACTGAAGATACCACTATTGCTGATTTAGTTGTTGCATTGAACGCTGGTCAAATTAAGACTGGTTCAATGAGTCGTGGTGAAAGAATTGCTAAGTACAATCAATTAATGAGAATTGAAGATCAACTTGGTGATGTTGCTCAATACAAGGGTATTCATTCATTCTACAACTTATCAGACCAAGCTCGTGAAAACATCATGAACAAGTAATTTAATTTTTACGGTTCTGAAAAGGGGCGAATCATTTGATTCGTCTTTTTTTGTACATATGTAAAGGATGGGTTGATTTTGCGACGTGAGAAAGTTTTAATTATTTTGAATGGAATAATGGCTGGACTGATGACAGGGGTCGTAGTTAGTAGTTTTCGCTTGATTATTAGTTGGATTTTAAAGGGAATGGTGATGTTATACTCCATTGCACAGCATAATTCATTGGTGTTATGTTTGATTTTATTTATTAATTTATCAATTGCCTTCATCGTTAGTAAATTAATGAAACAAGAAAAAAATATTAACGGATCTGGAATTCCACAAGTTGAAGGCCAATTAATGCAAAAAATGAATTATCGCTTTTGGCCAGTATTATGGCGAAAATTTATTGGGGGAAGTTTAGCGATTGGAAGTGGTTTGTTTCTTGGTCGGGAAGGACCTTCAATTCAATTAGGCTCAACAACTGCCCAAGCTGTTTCAGCCTTATTTCATCATAACGAAAGCCAAGAACGATTGTTGATTGCTGGGGGAGCAGCAGCTGGTTTGGCTGCCGCTTTCAATGCTCCAATTGCTAGTACATTTTTTGTTTTAGAAGAAATTTATCATCGTTTTGAAACCAAAACGATTTTTATCACGCTTTCAGCAGCATTAAGTGCTAATTTTATTTCAACGGTTATTTTTGGTCAAGTTCCCGTATTGCATATTTTATTACCGCATGCTTTGCCACTTTCTCAATATCCTCACTTAATTCTTCTTGGAATTGGGCTTGGATTATTAGGTCGCCTTTATCAATTTGTTACTTTGAATGTTGGTGATTGGTATCAACGTTATTGCTCCTTTTTAGGGCATTATAAGTTGGTATTACCATTACTTTTAATCATTCCAATTGGAATGTGGCTTCCCCAAACCTTAGGGGGCGGAAATGGTTTAATCATTTCAGTAGCAAATACAATTCCTGGATTATCGTTGTTATTATGTTACTTTTTGATTCGATTCGTATTTTCAGCTCTTTCTTATGGAACGGGAACGCCAGGTGGAATCTTCTTACCAATTTTGACGTTAGGAGCATTGATTGGTGGATTGTACGGCCAAATAATGGTAACGATTGGTTGGTTACCAAAAATGTTTGTAATTAATTTGATCGTATTTGCAATGGCTGGGTATTTTGGTTGCATTAGTAAATCACCATTCACGGCAATTTTGTTGATTACTGAGATGGTTGGAACGATAGAACATTTAATGCCAATGGCAATCGTGACATTGGTAGCATATTTAACCGTTGATTTCTTAAACGGACGTCCTATTTATTTAGTAATGATGGAAAAACTGTTAGTTAAAACACCAATTTCATCACATAATCAATAGTTGGATAAATCATGTTACTTATGCTAAAATAATCATATAGATTTCAGCCTTTATTAGCTATTTAGGAGGCATAATTGTGTATAACTTTTTAATGTTATTGTTAATAATCGACAGTATTTTAATTACGATTGCTGTCTTAATGCAACCGGCAAAAACAGATGATGCAATGTCATCATTGACCGGTGGTGCTGATGATTTATTTAAAGGTTCAAAGCCACGTGGGTTTGATGCATTCATGCAAAAAACAACGATGGTGTTAGGAGTATTCTTCTTTGCCATTGCGATGGCATTAGTTTGGATCTCATCTCATTAAAAATTCATTCCTCCGCTCTCATAACGGGGGAATTTTTTTATAAACGGGAATAACTGCAAGAAATGAATTTAATGTTAAAATATAACTATTGAATAAAATAAAGATTGACGAGGAATAAAGTTGGAAGATAAAAATTTAAAAACAGAAGTTGAAGGCGTTTTAAAACAATATCCAGATAGCCCGCTTACAGTTGAAGAAATTGCCGATGTTTTAGGGTATCACGGTTCAAATGCATTTACTCTAATCGTTCAAGAATTGGCTAAATTGGAACGAGAAGGAGTTGCAATCGTGACGGATGAAAGTAAGTTCCGTTTGCATCCTAACAAGGTTCAATTACAAGGGACATTTCATGCTAACCCTAAAGGATTTGGTTTTATTGATTACGATGAAACTGCCCCAGATGCATTTATTGCTCCTGATTACACTTTGAACGCAATGAATGGTGATACAGTTGAATTTAAGGTGATTGGACCTTCTCAGAGTGCTGATAAGGGTCCACAAGGTAAAATCACTAAGATTATTGAACATAACTATACCCAAGTTGTTGGGGAGTTCGAAAAAACTGGTGATGATCAGGGTTACTATGGTCAAATTAAATTAAAAGATAAAAAATTAACTGGGAAACAATTTTACGTTACCGATGTTGGCTTGAAACCAACGCCGGGTGAAGTCGTTACCGCAGAAATTACTGAGTATCCAAATGAAGAACATCCTGATGCGATGGTCGGAATTGCGAAGGAAGTTATCGGAAGTGTTGATGATCCAGGAATTGATATTCTTCAGATCGTCTATGCTCATGATATTCCAGCCCAATTTCCAGAAGATGTAATGCAAGAAGCAGATGCAATTCCTGATCACGTTTTAGATGAAGAATTAAAAGGGCGTGAAGACGTTACTGATCAAAATTTAGTAACGATTGATGGTGAAGAATCTAAGGATTTAGATGATGCCGTTACTGCCTGGAAGTTACCAAATGGGAACTATCATTTAGGAGTGCATATTGCTGATGTTAGTCATTATGTTAAGCAGGGAAGTTCTTTAGACAAGGAAGCTTATCGTCGAGGAACCTCTGTTTACTTAACTGATCGAGTAATCCCAATGTTACCTAGACGATTATCGAACGGGATTTGTTCCTTAAATGAGGGTGAACTTCGACTTTGTATGAGTTGTGAAATGGAAATTAATCCCCAAGGTCATATTATTAAACATCGGATTCATCCTAGTTTCATGCGTTCTAAAGCTCGAATGACTTATACTGCCGTTAACAACATTTTGGAATCTCATGATAAAAAAACGATGGATGAATATAAAGAATTAGTTCCCATGTTTGAAACAATGGGCGAATTACACAAGATTCTTTACAAGCATCGTAAACGACGTGGAGCAATCGACTTTGATGATAATGAAGCAAAGATTATCGTTGATAAAACTGGGCACCCAATTGATATTCAATTGAGAGTTCGGGGATTAGCTGAACGAATGATTGAATCATTTATGTTAGCAGCTAATGAAACAGTTGCTAAACATTACTTTGATAAGCATGTCCCATTCTTATATCGGGTTCACGAAACACCTGATGCTGATCGAGTAAAGAAATTCTTTGAATTCTTAACGGCATTTGGAATTGATGTTAAGGGTGATCCTAGTAAATTGAAGCCTAAGATGCTTCAAGGAGTTTTGAAAAAGGTTGCTGGGAAACCGGAAGAAGCAGTCGTTTCCGTTATGTTACTACGGAGTTTAAAGCAGGCTCGTTATGCTGATCAATCCCTTGGTCACTTTGGTTTAGCTGCTGAATTCTATACCCACTTTACGTCACCAATTCGACGTTATCCAGATACTATGGTTCACAGAATGATTCATTACTACGAAGACCATGGAATTAATAAAGAAAGTAAAGCTAAATTTGGTGGAATCCTTGAAGAAATTGGGACCCATACTTCTAAGTGTGAACGTCGTGCAATTGATGCTGAACGGGATACTGATTCCATGAAGAAAGCTGAATACATGGCTGATCATATTGGTGAAGAATACGATGCAACGGTTAGTTCTGTAATGAAGTTTGGAATGTTCATTGAATTACCAAATACGGTTGAGGGACTTGTTCATATTAGTCGGATGAAAGATGATTATTATGAATATGTTGAAAAATACCTGGCTTTAGTAGGACAAAGAACTCATCGGACTTATCGAATTGGTCAATCTGTGCGGGTTAAAGTTGTGGGGGCTAGTGCTGCGCAAAGTGAAGTTGATTTTGAAATTGTAAATCCCCAAGATGCACCTAAGAGTCGGTTATTACCAGATCATCCACGACATAATAATAATCGTCGTGGTGGTAGGAATGGTAATAAGGGTCGGAATGGAAATCGAAACACGAACCGAAACCATGGGCACCGTAATAATGGCAATCATAGCCACAGTACTAATAATAATAATCGTAATCACGGTCATTCTAATTCAAACTCTAAACGTTAATTGGAGGTGTGTTGATTTATGGCTAAAAAGAAAACGAAACCAAATAACGATAATTTAATGGCTCAAAATCGTAAAGCTCGTCATGACTATACGATTGAAGATACCATGGAAGCAGGAATGGTTCTTAAAGGAACTGAAATTAAGTCGATTCGTGCCCGCCGAGTGAATTTAAAAGATGGCTTCGTTCAAATTCGAAATAATGAGGCTTACATGGAAAATGTTCACATTAGTGAATATGCCGAAGGAAATCAGTTCAATCATGATCCATTAAGAAATCGGAAGTTGTTATTACACAAGAAACAAATTCGCCGACTTGCTGAGGCAACTCAGACTAAAGGGGTTACAATCGTACCTCTTAAGATTTATCTTAAAAATGGATTTGCAAAGGTTTTAATTGGGATTGCCAGAGGTAAACATCAATATGACAAGCGTGAAACATTAAAACGTCGTGATCAACAACGTCAAGTTGAGCGAGTTATGAAACACTTCTAAAAAGCGATCCTGATTAATTCAGAATCGTTTTTTAGAACTTTAAATTAAAAGAAGGTTTAGTGATGAAACAGTTCATTCATAATGATTGGTGGGACGTTTTAAAGCCAGAATTTGAAAAAGCTTACTATCAACAATTACGTGTTTTTTTGGTTGAAGAATATAACCATTATCAAATTCATCCAGCAATGGATCATATTTTTGAAGCTTTTCAATTGACTCCATTTAATAAAGTGAAGGTAGTAATTTTAGGACAAGATCCTTATCATGAACCAAATCAAGCACAAGGATTAAGCTTTTCAGTTCGTCCAGGCGTCAGAATTCCACCTTCTTTACGTAATATTTATAAGGAGCTTCAGTCAGATGTGGGAGCAACACCGGTGAATCATGGTAGTTTGGTTACTTGGGCTCAACAAGGAGTATTATTGTTGAATTCTGTACTAACCGTTCGAAATGGCGCTGCTAATTCACATAAGGGAAAGGGATGGGAACAGTTAACAGACGCTGCTATCCATGCTTTATCTGAACGTTCAGAACCAGTAGTATTTATTTTATGGGGACGCCAAGCCAGAAATAAAATTAGCTTAATTGATACTAACACTAATGTTGTTATACAATCAGCACATCCCAGTCCATTATCTGCTTATCATGGTTTTTTTGGTTCGCGACCATTTTCTAAAACTAATGAAGCACTAAAAGCAATGGGTGAAGAACCAATAAATTGGCAATTACCAGCGCATGCGCCTACAATAAATGAGTGAAAATATAATTGAAAAGGGGTATTTAAAATGGATTTATTCGAAACTTTAAAGGAACAAGTTAAGGGTCATGGATTAAAAATTGTTTTTCCAGAAGGTACCGATGAAAGAGTATTGACTGCTGCAATTAAACTATCCCAAGACGAAATTGTGCATCCCATTGTTCTGGGCCCTAGTAAAGATATTAAACAATTAGCAAACAAGATTTCAATGCCACTAGAAAAAATTCAACTAATTGATCCAGCGACTTATCCTGACGATAAGAAAAAAGAAATGATTGATTCATTGGTTGAACGTCGTCATGGTAAAACAGACGAAGCAACTGCTGCCAAGTGGATTAATGATCCTAATTACTTTGGGACGATGTTGGTTTACATGGGATTAGCAGATGGGTTAGTTTCAGGAGCTGCCCATCCAACTGGTGACACGGTTCGTCCTGCTTTACAAATCATTAAAACTAAACCAGGAATTAATTTAGTTAGTGGTTGTTTTATCATGCAAAAAGGTGATCAACGTTACATTTTTGCAGATTGTGCAATTAACATTGAACTCGATGCTGCGGGAATGGCGGATGTCGCTATCAGTAGTGCTGAAACTGCTGAACTATTTGGAATTGAACCAAACGTTGCTATGCTAAGCTTTTCTACTAAGGGCTCAGCAAAGGGACCAATGGTTGAAAAGGTTCAAAAGGCAACGGAATTAGTTCGTGAAAAAGAACCTAATTTAAATGTAGATGGAGAATTACAATTTGATGCCGCGTTTGTTGCTAGTGTAGCAGCTAAAAAAGCACCTGAATCTACTGTTGCTGGTAAGGCTAATGTCTTTATTTTCCCAGAATTACAATCAGGGAATATTGGTTACAAGATTGCTCAAAGATTAGGTGGCTTTACAGCTGTTGGTCCAATTCTTCAAGGAATGAATAAACCTATTTCTGACCTTTCACGTGGTTGTAATGCAGATGATGTTTACAAAGTAACATTGATCAATGCAATCCAAGCTTTAAGAGATGCTGAGGATAAGGACTAATGATAACAAGACAAGTAACTGATCCTGAAGAAACAATGCAGATTGGTGAAAAATTAGCCACTTTTTTAAGACCAAAGGATGTTTTACTTCTTGATGGTGACTTAGGAGCAGGAAAGACTACTTTTACGAAGGGGCTCGCAAAGGGGCTTGGGATTAAAAGAAACGTCAAAAGTCCAACTTTTACGATTATTCGTGAGTATCAAAGTGGTCGTCTGCCCTTATATCACATGGATGCTTATCGACTCGATGATGGTAGTGGTGATGAACTCGGTCTTGATGAATATTTCAATGGTGATGGAGTTTCTGTTATTGAATGGTCCCAATTTGTTGCTGATGTCTTACCCAAAGATTATTTAAAAATCGATTTTAGACGTGATGATCAACGGGGGGATTCTTATCGAACCTTAAGTTTTGAAGGTCATGGAGAGCGTTTTAGTAAAATCGTTAAAGAATTGTTTGGTGATAGTAATGACTGATGAAGAAATCAGTTTCCAATTAGCTGAACCACGTGATGCACGCGGGGTTCTAAAATTAATGAAGCAATTGGTCAAGGAGTCAGATACGTTTACGGTCGATCCTGAATTAGGTTCACTAACTGTTGAACAGGAACGTCGGCAAATCATGTTGATCAATCAAACACGTGGAAATGTGATTTTATTAGCTAAATTAGGAGCAGAATTTATCGGTGTTGTGACCGTTCAAAGAATCAATGATAGTAGCCTAGGTGAATTAGGAGTTGCTGTTAAAAAAGAATTTTGGAACAACGGATTAGGAACGATCCTAGTTCAAGAGGCTCTTGATTGGGGAAAAAATTATAGTAATTTATCCCAAATTGTATTGACCGTTGAAAATAAAAATGTTTCAGCAATTCATGTTTATCATAAATGTGGTTTTGTCGATAATCGACGGAAAAGAATTATCAATGTCGATGGAAGCGCTCATTCTACAACAGAAATGTTGTATAAACTAAATAAAAACGATTAGGAGAATTGATTTTATCCTAATCGTTTTTTTAGACTAATCGAACAAATGGCTTAATTAATTCGTCACCAAATTTTTCATTTTCTTTAATTAAAATATTTGCACAAGCACGGCTGTCATCTAAGGCGTTATGGTGATGATGAAGGTCGACCCCTAAATAGTCACTAACAGTATTAAGTTTATAATTCGGTAATGAATCAAGTAATTCGCGACTAGTTTGAAGAGTATCTAGTGTTAAATAATGAGGGATAGGAAGATGGTATCGTTCTAATGATTTTTTTAAAACACTGTTATCAAAACGATTATTGTGTGCAACAACAAGTTGATTCTTTGTAAATAATGGTTTTATATGTTCCCAAACTTCAGGAAAAGTAGGAGATTCAACTACATCATCTTCATGAATGCCATGGACATTAACATTTCTCCAGAAAAATGGCACTTCAGGATTGATTAATGTATACAATTCATTTTTGATTTCATTATCCCGAACAATAGTTAATGCTAGTGAACAAGCACTTGCTCGTTTACTAGCTGCGGTTTCAAAATCAATTGCAGTAAAATTCATATTTTAAATTCCTTCCAAAATTCTTGTTACTTGTTACTATATTATCCAAGTAAAAAAGTAAAACGTGTTAAAATAATTATATAATAAAATGAACGAGGATGAACATTATGACGAATGATTTTATGACGCTAACGAAGGGAATAAACGTTAAACAGGACCAATCCCTTAATCAATACACCTACACTAAAACAGGTGGTAAAGCAGACTACTTGGCTTTTCCTGAATCTGCGGAAGAGGTCAGTAAGCTAGTTATTAGCGCCAATAAATTGAATTTACCTGTGATTGCATTAGGGAACGCTAGTAACTTAATCGTTAGTGATTTAGGCATCCGAGGTTTAGTTATTATGTTAACGAATCTAAAGCAAATTAAGGTTCAAGCTAATCAAATTACTGCTGATTCTGGGTTAGCCATCATTGATGTCGCTATTGCAGCTCAAAAGCATCAATTAACTGGAATTGAATTTGCGGCTGGAATTCCCGGAAGTGTTGGTGGTGCGATTTATATGAATGCCGGTGCTTACGGTGGTCAAACTGCTGATACAGTGTTAAGTGTCAAAATCGTTGATGAAGCAGGAACAATTAAAACGCTTGATCAAAACGAACTTGAGTTTGCTTATCGGCACAGTATCGTTCAAGAACATCGTTGGATCGTTATTTCAGCAACATTTGAATTGCAACCAGGGAATGCTAACCAAATTCAACAAAAAATGGATCATGTTAATGCTCAACGAATGTCAAAACAACCACTTGATTTTCCATCATGTGGAAGTGTTTTTAAACGCCCCGCTGGTCATTTTGCAGGGAAATTGATTCATGATGCAAATCTTCAAGGATATCGAAGTGGGGACGCGCAAGTATCTCTAAAGCACGCCGGATTCATTGTTAATTTAGGGCATGCAACTGCTCAAGATTATTTAAATGTGATTCACCATGTTCAAGAAGAGGTTTATAAAGATAGTCACGTTCATTTAGAAACAGAGGTTCGTTTTATTGGTCAAAAACAATCATAATAAAGAAAGGTTGAGAAGATGAGCGTCCTTTTAACAATTTTTGCGTTAGTGGTATCATTACTGACTTCTGATGTTATTAGTCGGTTACTACCAAGAGTTCCAGGGAGTTTAATCCAAATTTTAATGGGGTTAGTATTAGCCCTGTTCACTAATTTACAGGTTAATTTAGATCAAGAGTGGTTCCTGTTACTTTTTATTGCTCCATTGTTATTTAATGATGGTAAACGATTCCCAAAACAAGAATTGTGGGAGTTAAAACGTCCCATTTTTGAAAATGCAATTTTCTTGGTATTTATTACCATGTTCGTTGGGGGATTTTTGATTCATCTCTTGATTCCAGGAATGCCATTATCAGTTAGTTTTGCTTTAGCAGCAATCTTATCACCAACTGACCCAGTGGCCGTTCAATCAATTGCTAGTCGTTGTAATTTACCTAGTAATATTCTTCACTTAGTTAGTGGAGAAAGTTTGATTAACGATGCCAGTGGGCTAATTGGGTTTAAATATGCAGTTGCAGCTGCTGTATCTGGTCAATTTGTTTTAGGACCAGCGATTAAAGATTTCTTTTATATTAGTATTGTCGGATTAATTGCTGGGGCAATTTTGGTTTATATTTTCCTATCATTGCGAAAAATATTTTATCGATTAAATATGAAAGGTGTTGCTTTTAACACCGTTTTACAAATTATTGCACCGTTTTTAATTTACTTTTTAACTGAGCATTTTTTCCATGCTTCTGGAGTTATCGCAGTCGTTACTGCTGGAATAATCTATCACTTAAGAAATCATGCTTCAGATGTTTTGGAACCTGAAGTGACGCTAGTAACTGAAAAATCATGGGATGTTATTATTTACGTTTTAAATGGAATCATTTTTCTTCTATTAGGATATTCATTACCAAAAGCAACGTCCTCGATCATTAAAGAGATCAGTTTTCATGCCTTGGAGCCTATTTTTTATGCGATCATTACTTGGGTCATTTTATTCGTCATTCGTTTTCTTTGGATTTTATTCTATCAACGTTTTGGATCTCATGCCCAATTTTCAAAAAAGAATTTAAAAATCGATTTATTATCAGCATTTTCAGGAGTCCGAGGTGCAATCACGATGGTAGGAGTCCTTTCATTACCGTATACTACTCATGATGGGAGTCCATTTCCGTTAAGAGATTTAGTACTTTTTATTGCATCATTCGTGATCATTTGGAGTCTATTAGCGGCAATTGTTGCGATTCCACACTTAACTGATAATCCAATTGATTCTAACGATAATGAGGAGCAATATTCTTTTAATACGGCTTATTATTATGTTATTCAAAAAGTAATTCGTGAGTTACAAAGTGCAACATTATCAGAAGATGAAGTTAGTGTTAATTGGGTGATTTGGCATTATCAAATTCTGTTACATCGATTAAATGATCAATTAGAGGATGATTATTGGGTCAATAACCAATTTACGCTACAAAGGATTGCTTTAGATAGTGAGCGAAAAGAAGTTCAAAGGATGTTTCGCCAAAAAGAAATTTCTCGAGATGTTGCAGTTATTTTATCTCGAATCATTGATAAACGAGAAGCAGATGATTTAGCATTAGAGGGACGCAGTGATGGTAGAATTGATGCGTTGATTCGCTTTAAAAATGAATTGTGGGGGTTCCTTAATTCTGTGAAACATTGGTTGTTCGATCAAGAAGAACGTGAGTCAGCAATTCAAGAATTAAAGCATGGTGAAATTCAAATTTATAAAACAGCGATTAATTCAATTCAAGAATATTTAGAACGTGATGACATTAGTCAAAAAGATTTTGATGCTGATTCAGTTACCATGATTTTATTTTATTATCGATCTAGGGTTCAATTATTAGAGAGTGATGATAGTAGTCAGAATATGGATCATGACTATTATCGAGTTCAAATTAAATCTTTTGGGATGCAACGACGAAATATTCAGGATATGTTAGAATCAAATCAAATCAATTGGCAGGTTGCAAATCAACTTCGTCAAAAAATTAATTATCTTGAAACCAACATTATGAATAATGAATAAAAAGGATGTCACAATTATTTTGTGACATCCTTTTTGGAAGCTCGTGTTAAGTATATTAACCAGTAACAAGCGAATTGAACCATGATCATAATTACCACAAAGCTCATCATTTGTGGAGTCCACATCCTTAAAAGTGGATTGATAAAGAGACGCGGACTTAAAAATAGATAGATGGTATGAAGTCTTAAGAAACGACCGATAAAAATTCCAATTGCATTTAGGATTGTTATGATGATAATCATAAAGTAGCGAAATCCAATGCCATTTAGATGAACTTTCTGACAAACTGTATTAATAACTTGAAACATTGTTTGAAAACCAATCCAAGCACATGTTAAAGCACTAGTTAATAACATAAAAAAATTAGCCCACATGTTGATTGACCCACGAAGTAATCCAGTCGTTTGGTTGTAAGGATTTAATAATGATAGATGAAATAGATCTGTCAAAATATATGCGGCGTTTGGATAAAATAAAAGCCAAGCTATCAAGAATGGCCAAATTAACCAACTATCTTTAATAACATGATGATTGATTTGGAAGCTTAATTCAATGGGAATATAAGCTAAAAACGTATTTAATAATAGAAAGTGTAGAGGACCCAATTGAATCCACGGCGAATAACAAATGATGAACCAAATTATAAAGAAAATTCGAATTTGCCATTTTTTAGATGTTGTCAATCCAATCCCTCTCTCAAATAAAAATTAATTATCCTAATTTTAATCTAAAATAGAACTTTTTACCACCATTGCGAAATATCGAATCATTCTTATTCGTGATATAATAAAAAAGAATGAGTATTGGAGGAAGATATGATGAATTTTGATTGGGGAAACTTGTTTACCCTCGGCCATTTAAGTAGTTTATTAGATGTATTAGTTGTTTGGTTCATTACCTATGAACTAATTATTCTACTCAAAGGGACCAAAGCAGTTCAGCTTTTTCGTGGAATTATTTTAATCATTATCATCAAAATCGTCAGTTATTATCTTGGTTTAACGGCCGTATCTTGGTTGATGGATCAATTCATCAACTGGGGATTTATTGCGATTATTGTGATTTTTCAACCAGAAATTCGCCGTGGACTTGAACATTTAGGTCGTGGATCTTTAAGTTTGCATGCTAATAATGCTGACTTAGAAACAGAGTCAATGATCAAAGAAATAGATAAAGCAATTCAATATATGTCTAAACGGCGAATTGGAGCATTAATGACAATTCAAATGGAGACGGGATTAGAAGATTATATTGAAACTGGGATAAAAATCGATGCTCATATTTCAGGAGCACTATTGATAAATACTTTTATTCCTAACACTCCTTTACATGATGGTGCGGTAATTATTCGAAATAATCGATTAGCAGTCGCAGCAGCCTATTTACCATTATCCCAAAGTAACTTAATTCCTAAAGAATTAGGAACGCGGCATCGAGCAGCTGTAGGCATTTCAGAGGTTACTGATGCATTAACGATTGTTATCTCTGAAGAAACCGGTGAAGTATCGATCACCAAGAATAATGAATTGTTACGTGGGTTGACTCAAAAAGACTATTTAAAGTTCTTACGCGATCAATTACTTAGTAAAAAGACAGTGCGAAATAATATCTTTATGTCGATTGGGAATTGGATGGATAAACTATTCAAGAAACGAAAGGATGGAAATGATGAAAAGTAAATCATTTTTTAAATCCAAATTGTTTTTGTCGATATTATCATTAGTATTTGCACTTTTATTAGTGTCTTATGTTAATCAGGATAAATTGACACGAACGATTCAAAATAGTAGTCCTAAAACTAGTCAGTTAACTTCCAATAAAAGAGATCATGTTTCATCACCGCTTCAATTGAATGTTAATAATACTAAGTATTTTGTAACTGGATATCCTGATAAGGTAAATGTTCAACTAAGTGGACCTTCTGCATTAGTTACAACAACCGTTAATACCCAAAATTTTCGAACCTATGTTGATTTAACTCATTTAGGAGTTGGCCATCATCGGATTAGTATCAAAGAGACGGGAATTAATTCAGCTTTAAAATATAAAATCAGTCCCAGCTATATTAATGTAAATATTCAACCCCGGAGAACGAAGAGTTTTCCGGTTGATGTGAAATATGATAAAAGTTCAATTGCTGCTGGGTATAAGGCTGGAACAGCTACGCCTACCGATCAACGTGTAAAAGCAACTGGTGCTTTGCAAGATATTAATAAGATTACAAAAATTGTTGCTCGATTGAACTTACCTAGTGATGCGAAGAAAACGGTTAATTATCAAACGATTTTAGAAGCATTAGATTCTAAGGGTCGGACCGTAAACGTTATTTTAACGCCTGCAACGACAACGGTTAATTTACCAATTAGTAGTGATAATGGGAAAACAGTTCCATTAAAATTAGTTTCGACTAATAAAAATAGTGGAAAGACCTATAAACTTTCTTCTGATACAAAAGAAGTTCGTGTCTTTGGAAGTAAGAAACAATTAACTGATATTAATAAAGCGGTTTTAAATGTTGATGTTAGTTCAATTAAAAGCGAGACAACAAAGACATTAAAATTAGATGAAAATACTAATAAAGTTAGTGGCTTTAATCAAAATAAAGTAAAAGTACACATTAAAGTAAATAAATAAATTAGAATAGAGGAAAAATAATGAAATATTTTGGAACTGATGGAGTTCGTGGTGTTGCAAACAAGGAATTGACTCCTGAATTAGCTTTTCGTTGTGGTCGTGCTGGTGGGTACGTTTTAACAAAACATGCCGAAGATGGTAAACAACCCCAAGTACTAGTTGCACGTGACACCAGAATTTCTGGCCAAATGTTAGAAGAAGCGATTGTTGCTGGTCTTTTATCAGTTGGAATTGAAGTTCTTAAATTAGGAGTCGTAACTACACCGGGAGTTGCTTACTTGGTTAGGACCCAAGGTGCTGCTGCGGGAGTCATGATTACTGCTTCCCATAATCCAGCTGAATATAATGGGATCAAATTCTTTGGAAGTGATGGATACAAATTATCTGATGAAATGGAAGAAGAAATTGAAGCTATTTTGGAAGAACCTAAAGATACATTACCTCGCCCATCCGCTAAGGGATTAGGAGTTGTTGACGCTTTCCCTGAGGGAAGTCAAAAGTATCTTCATTTCTTAGGACAAACCATTCCAGATGACGTTAGTGGAATGCACATCTGTGTTGATGCAGCCAATGGAGCTACTAGTAATTTAGTATCTCAACTATATGCTGATTTAGGAATTAACTTTGAAACGATGGCAACCCAACCAAATGGAATTAACATTAATGATCATGTTGGAGCGGTTCATCCAGAACAACTTCAAAAGATGGTCGTTGAAAAGGGCGCTCAAGTTGGATTTGCATTTGATGGGGATGCTGATCGTTGTATTGCTGTTGATGAAAAGGGAAACATTGTTAATGGTGATAAGATCATGTTCATTTGTGGAAAGTTCATGTCTGAACATGGGCGTTTGAAACAAGATACGATTGTTACCACTGTTATGAGCAATCTTGGAATGTATAAAGCGATGGAAGCTAACCACATTAATGGAAAACAAACTAAGGTTGGGGATCGTTATGTGGTTGAGGAAATGAACCGTGGAGGTTATAACCTTGGTGGTGAACAATCTGGCCACGTTGTTTTCTTAGATTTCAACACTACTGGTGATGGAATGTTGACTAGTTTACAAGTTCTTCATGTTATGAAGGAAACTGGTAAGCCATTATCAGAATTGGCTGGTGAAATGAAGACGTATCCTCAATCATTGATCAATGTTAAGGTTAACGACAAGAAAACAGCTTTAGAGAATAAGTCAATTCAAGATGCCATTCATGAAGTTGAAACGAAAATGAACAATAACGGTCGTGTTTTAGTACGACCTAGCGGAACAGAACCATTAATTCGGGTAATGACTGAAGCTACGACTCAAGATGATGCTGATAAGTTTGCAAAAGAGATTGCTGATGTTGTTGAAACAGAATGTGGGATTAAATAATTTTAAGATTTAAAGGTAAAACCAATTTAATTGGCTTTACCTTTTTTCTTTGTTATAAAAGGATTATAATATGTATACCAATTTAGCTGATATTAATTGACAATCGGCCAAAAACCCTGTAAAGTATTATTGTTAAATCATTTGTGACATTGGACTATTGTCTATACCAATTTAAAATTTAAATCAAAACGATAGAAAAGGAAGATAAAAATATGTGTGGAATTGTTGGTGTAACTGGTAATACAGATGCAACTAAAATTTTAATTCATGGACTAGAAAAACTAGAATACCGTGGATATGATTCAGCTGGAATTTATGTAAATGATAATGATGGACATGATCATTTAGTTCGTCGAGTAGGAGCAATTTCTGAATTGAAGAAAGCAATCACTCCTGATGTTCAAGGAGTTGCTGGAATTGGTCATACCAGATGGGCTACTCATGGTGGAGTTACTCTTGAAAACTCCCATCCTCAATATTCTCAAGACAAGCGTTTCTACTTAGTTCACAATGGTGTGATTGAAAATTATCGTGAATTAAAAGCTGAATACCTTTCAGGGGTTACTTTTACTAGTCAAACTGATACTGAAGTTGTTGTTCAATTAGTTGATCATTTCGTTGTTAAAGAGGGTATGACAACTAAACAAGCCTTTCTTAAGACAATTTCTTTATTAAAGGATGGGGCTTCTTATGGTTTTGCATTAGTTGACCGTGAAGATCCAACTACGCTTTATGTTGCCAAGAACAAAAGCCCATTATTGGTTGGACTTGGTGATGGTTGTAACGTTGTTTGTTCTGATGCAGTTGCAATGTTAAACGTTACCCATAAATTCTTAGCATTAAAAGACGGTGAAGTGGTAACTGTTAAACCAGATTCTGTTAAAATTGAAGATCAACAAGGTAATGAAGTACAAAGAAAACCATTTACCATCAGTACAGATGCTTCCGCAGCCGATAAGGGAATTTATCCTTACTACATGATCAAGGAAATTAATGAACAACCTAATGTTTTAAGAAAACTTTCCGAAAAATACCTTAAGGCTAATAATCAAGGTGTGGATATTGATCCAAAATTAATTAAACAAATGCTTGATTCTGATCGAATTTACATCGTAGGGGCAGGAACTAGTTATCATGCTGGTTTAGTTGGAAAAGGAATTTTTGAAAAACTAGTTGGAATTCCTACTGATGTTGAAGTAGCTTCTGAATTTGCTTATGCTGATCCGATTTTATCAAAGAAGCCATTCTTTATTTTCTTGACTCAAAGTGGTGAAACTGCAGATAGTCGTGAAGTATTGGTAAACGTTAAGGAAAAGAACTTACCTGCCTTAACGATTACTAATGTCCCTAATTCCACATTATCACGTGAAGCTGACTTTACATTATTATTGGATGCTGGCCCTGAAATTTCCGTTGCTTCTACCAAGGCATATACAGCTCAAATCGCAATGGAAGCTATTTTAGCTAAGGCATTAGGTGAAGCTAAGGGCGATAAGAAGGCAAAAGAATTTGATTTAAGACAACAATTAGGGATTGCGGCTACTGGAATGCAAGCAATCATTGATGAAAAGGATGAAATTGATAAGTATTCTAAGAAATACTTTGTTAAATCGGTTAACGCCTTTTATATTGGTCGTGAATTAGATTACTATGTCTCTTTGGAAGCTGCTTTAAAGCTTAAGGAAATTTCATATATTCAAGCAGAAGGATTTGCTTCTGGTGAATTAAAGCATGGGACTATTGCTTTGATTGAAGATGGCACTCCTGTTGTCGGAATTATTACCCAAAAGAAGACAGCTGCATTGACTAGAAATAATCTTGAAGAAACGATGTCACGTGGTGCTAAAGCAATTACAATCGTTCGTGAAGGACTTGAAAAAGAGGGGGATGATTTCATTATCCCTGATATTGATGAATTATTGACACCTTTAGTTAGTGTTGTTCCTGCCCAATTAATGGCATATTACACTAGTTTGAATAAGGGATTGAACGTTGATCGTCCTCGTAACCTTGCTAAGAGTGTTACTGTTGAATAATTAATTCTAAAAATAAGCTGCAAAGGAATTTCTTTTTGTAGCTTATTTTTTTAGACTATTAATTTGAAAAAAGTTATAATTAAGAAGATGTAGTTTTTTGAAAGGAAAAGGGGGCATGACAATGAAATATACCAAAAAGAATAAGAATAATCGTAATCAAGCCCGTCGTGATGCTACCTGGGAAAAATACAAGGATCAACAAAATAAATTGAATGCAAATCGACGCGGTGTTAAATGGTAATAATTAAATGACCTAAATTAGAGGAATTAATTTAGGTTCTACATAAAACAATTGAAAATTAAATAAGGAGACTTTTTTGATATGAAACGTTTTTTATCAAAGATTGGATTAGTAGGTTTGACTGGTTCGGCGTTTTTGATCAGTACCATTTTTCTTACATATCGTGCTTCTGCAAGTACGCAAACTGATTTTATTCAAGAAGTTAAACCCACTGTGGAAAAAACAGCAAAGAAGTATAACTTATATGCTTCGTTAATGTTAGCTCAAGCTGCTCTAGAAAGTGACTTTGGTCAGAGCCAATTATCAACTCAAGGATACAATTATTTTGGGATTAAGGGAACGTATAATAATCAATCAATTACTTTGCCAACATCAGAATATGTAAACGGTAAAAAAGTAACAGTTGACGCTCAATTTAGAAAATACCCTAGCATTGCTGATTCATTCAATGATTATGCTCAACTTTTGAGGAATGGATTAGTGGGGAATAGTAGTTTTTATTCAGGATCATGGCGTGAAAATGCACATACGGTTTCAAATGCAGTGAATGCTTTAGTTGGAAAGTATGCAACTGATCCTGATTATGCAACTAGCATTATGCAGTTGATCAATACATATCATTTGAGTGATTTAGATAATGGGATTACTGTCGAAAGCAATAAGGTTGCTAATGATTCTGATAGTAGTAGTTCCAAGAGTAAGAGCAGTACATCAAATTTGAAGAGTAACTCTGTTGCCAATACTACTAAAAGTTCGAATGTCAGTTCTTCAGCTTCTGCTACTCCAAAAATTAAATTAGCTTATATTAAAAGTGGTAATGAACAAGAAGTAGCTTTGGCAAAAAGTTATCGCTCCCAAAAATTATATTCTAAGATTCCAGGAAGTACTGCTAAGGCAGTTAAGCCATTAAATTGGAGTGCTAAGACGATTAATTCTAAAAGGGTATTAATCGATATGTTTGCTCGCGATAAAACGAATAACGTCATTTGGTATCGAATTCATTCAGCTGGAAATAAATCCACAAAATATTGGGTAATGGCATCTGCATTAACGTTACCATCTTTTTATTATCAAACTCTTAATGGGAAATTAAATGCTAAACAAATTTCAAATTCTCAAGCATATACTCATATTTTATCCAAAAATCAAATTGCTGAACCATTGGCAAAGAGTTCTGCCGGGGCAACTAAGATTTATAAAGTTAATTTGTTAGCGATTGATAAAAACGATCCTAATAATAATTGGGTACGTTACACCAATGCTTCAGGTAAGAATTTATGGGTTCAATTAAATAAAAAACAAGCAATTCAGACTTTTCCAACTCAATTAAATAAAAAATTGAAACAAGATTATGCTAAGTATCAATTGTATACTCAAATTCCAAGTAGTAATACGGCAGAATCTGCAGTTGCATGGTCTTCTACTCAAGTAGCAACAATTAATCAGATTAAGGTAAAATCAATGGGAGTTCGCTTCTCCGACCGTAGTTTCTGGTATCAAATTGAGTTGAATAATCATAAATATTGGATTTCTGAGAAAGCACTACAGTAAAGCTTTATGTCATTGCTAATATTTGATATAATTACTGGTTGTAAGTTTAAAACCGATAATAAAATTTAGGAAGTATTAAAATGGCAGAAGAAAAATACAAAATTAAAGTTCAAAATGTAACTAAAGAGTATGATATGTTCAAGACTCGTTCTGATCAATTAAAGTCATTCTTTACGGGTTCTAAGAATATTCCTCATTTCTGGTCTTTAATGGGAATTTCGTTTACTGTTAAACCAGGAGAGACCCTTGGGATTATTGGTGTTAATGGTTCTGGGAAGTCAACAATTTCTAATATTATTTCTGGAATTATTCCCCAAACGACTGGTGAAGTTGATGTCCATGGTGATACCTCAATCGTTGCAATTGCAAATGGACTAAAGAAGAATTTAACTGGTCGTGAAAATATCCGTCTAAAATCCTTAATGCAAGGATTAACAAATGAACAAATCGATAAAATGATGGATGATATCATCGCATTTGCTGATATTGGTGATTTCGTTGATCAACCTGTTAAGAGTTATTCTAGTGGGATGAAATCACGATTAGGATTTTCAATTGCAGTCCATATTGATCCAGATATTTTAATCATTGATGAAGCTTTATCTGTTGGTGATGCTACGTTCTACCAAAAGTGTGTTGATAAAATTAGTGATTTTAAAAAACGTGGTAAAACAATCGTTTTCGTCAGTCATACTATGAAACAAGTGGAATTACTTTGTGATCGAGTTGCATGGATTAATTATGGTAAATTAAAGGCAATTGGCCCAACTAAAGAAATTTTGGCTGAATATGCTGATTTTATCAAGTGGTTTAAAGGACTTTCAAAGAAACAAAAGCATGCTTTCGAAATGAAGCAAAAGGAAATTAGAAAAAACTTTGATATTGATAAATATCAAAAAGAAGTTGCTGCAGACTACACTAAAGCTCATCCAGATACAAAGAACGTGAATAAAAAAATCCATCATTTATTTTATGGATCAGTTTTAAGTGAAAAAATGTCTGGAGTTAGTAAGTGTTTAACTGCTTTTGTCGGACTTCTAATCGTATTTACTTGTTTATTGAATGTTTCTGGTCACCACCTACACCATGTTTTAGCAAAACCTAGTAGTATTGTGAAACCGACTCATAAGTTAGTGGTTCCAGATAATAAATCTAAACATCATAAGCAAGTCTTTAAGTATAAGCCTAAGAAACATCATCACAAGAATAAGTAATCAGTGGGGAAGTGTTTTAATTGGCTTTAAAGAGTCATGAACGATTAACTTTAATTGAAGAAATTACCCGTCTTGATAATAGTAAATACTTGGAAATTAGTAATATGGTTCAAAATGGACGAGCAGAAATTGCGGCTCAAAAGGGTTTCATCAAGGAAGTTCGAATTATTCAATTGAATATTCCACATACTCCGTATGTTGAAAAGTATGAACATTATATTAATGAACATTACACAATGCCATCTGAAAATATGGATCATTTTGAAGAGTGGAAACGAACTCCTGAAATGGAAGCAGTTGTTCAAAAAATTTTAAATGAAAATCATATTGAATAAAAAAAGCGCTAACAGTTATAAACCGTTAGCGCTTTTTATTTTATGTGTCTGATATTCTCAGGATGGATTATGAAATATGTATATATTATAATAGCAAAAGAATTATCCTTATGCAAGCTAAAATATAAACTTTCTTTAAGAATAAAGGAGTGCAATAAAAATTAATATCTTATTAACAATAATTTTAATAATAATTTCAAATACTATTCTAGGAGAATTTAGTTTAAAAATCAAGTTTCCAGCTGTAATTGGCGAATTATTTTCAGGATTGATATTAGGTCCTGTTGGTTTGAATATAATTCACATGAATTCACAATTTAATTCTTTTTCTAATATTGGGGTTATTTTATTAATGTTTTTAGCTGGATTGAACAGTGATTTAAAATTACTCCGACGTTATTTAAAACCAAGTTTAATTGTTGCCATTTTTGGAATGCTAATGCCGATGATAATATTTTATTTGATTGGTATGCTTTATGGTTGGAAAACACCAGAAGCATTGTTTTTAGGGGTAATATTTGCGGCTACTTCAGTATCGATTTCCGTAGAGGTCCTTCGTGAAATGAAATCGTTGAATAGTGACGAGGGAGTTACGATTTTGGGAGCTGCTGTAGCAGATGATATTTTAACCGTTATTTTATTAAGTGTAATCATAACAGTAAGTGGCGCCCAATTAAAAGGTCAATTAACCAATAATTTAAATTTAGGAGTTATTATTGGATTACAAATTGGCTTTTTAGGATTGGTATTCATAATTGCTAAGTGGGGACTATCTTTTATGATTAAGTTAGTAAACCGTTTTAAATTCCCATATCGAATTTGTTTGTTAGCTTTAGCAGTGACATTGTTAGCATCAGAAGGGGCAGAATTAGTTGGGTTAAGTTCTATTACTGGTGCTTTTTTAGCTGGTTTGGCATTTAGTCGTTTTTCGGTCGCTACTAAGATTAATCAGGGAATTGGTGCATTAGGGTATTTAATTTTTATTCCTTTCTTCTTCACAAGTGTTGGACTTGCGATTCAACCGACAGGAATCTTAACCCAATTTAATTTATTTTTGTTACTAGTAGTTGCTGCTATTTTCACAAAATGGATTGGAGCAGGGTTTGGGGCTAAAATCACTCATTTTAATTTCATTTCGTCAACAACGATTGGTGCAGGAATGATATCGCGAGGTGAAGTAGCTTTAATTGTAGCTGAATTAGTCTATGGGAATCATTTACTAAATGCCGATCAATATTCCGCAATTGTCAGTGCAGTGGTTGTAACGACCATAATTTCCCCAATTTTACTACGATGGAGTATTAAAAAAGCGATTAACTAGTAATTATAGTTAATCGCTTTTCCTAAATTAAATTTTAACATTCCTTGTATCTCGAGAATGGATAGAGTGGTAAATCTTTCGTTGAACTAAATATTGATCATGTTGCATTGTAAAGAACAATGGTGATGACTCTTGAACGACATTACTAAACTCTAATCCATACCAACTAACTGGTGAACCAGTAATATTTTGTAAAAAGATTCTTCCAGAAATTAGTTGTTTGTCTAAAGTTGGAATTTCGGTATTTAAAGCTAAATCAGAAGGTTTTTCATTAATAATGATGAATTTAAAATCTCCAACGGTTCGATTCTTAATCGTTGAATATTTTTGAACTTGTTTATCAATTATTCCTTGTTCGATCAAGTGGTTAACGATTTGATGTAAGTAGGTACTAACGGAAAGTTGTTTCTTAAACCCTAAGTACAACTGAACATCAACGACGTTCTTGGTGTTAACCATATCAACTGTATAAGTACTTTCGTATGGTGAGTTTGATTCGTTTACAGTTACGAACCAATAAACTCTTGCTCGTTTAGGTTCCTTATCCAAGATTGAATACATGGTACTTCGTTTGATTTGATAATCAGACTTGATTCGAGTCATATATACCAAGTTAGAAGTGTACATTGGAACAGTATCATCGTGACTTAATTCATCTAATTGATTTCTAAAATCAAGCAATGAAACATATTCACTTTCTCGTTCATAATGATCACGGCGTTTATTACCAAAGTACCAAACGATCATAACACCTAAAATTGCCATCATTAGTAAGAAGGTAATGTACCCACCGTGAACGAATTTAACCAAGCTAGCTAATAAGAAGATCGTTTCGATCGTTCCAAAGAAGATGGCAATTGTAAGAGCAAAAACTCGTTTCATCTTGGTAGATAAATATTCAAACAAAAGCATTGTTGTCATCAACATGGTGACCGTAATTGCTAAACCATAAGCACCTTCCATTTTGTGAGAACTTCTGAAGTAGAAGACAACAAAGAAGGTCATTGCACATAGGATCCAGTTGACAGTTGAAATATAAATCTGACTTCGCACATTACTAGGATGTTTAACAATGAATCGAGGAACGAATTTTAATCCCATTGCTTCATCCACTAATGTGAACGATCCAGTAATTAACGCTTGAGAAGCAATAATTGCAGCTAAGGTAGCCAAAAGAATGGCAAGGGGTCGGATATTACTTGATAACATGGAATAGAATGGATTAATTCCAGTTGAATGAGCAAAAATAGGATTATTAATGTTTTTAATCACCCATGCTCCTTGGCCAAGATAATTTAAAATCAATGCAGTGTAAACTAATGGCCATGTCATGTAGATATTCTTTTTTCCAACATGTCCCATATCAGAATAAAGGGCTTCAGCACCAGTTGTTGCTAAGAATACACTTCCTAAAATGAAGATTCCAGCCTTATTGGTCGGACTTAATAAAACTTGGAAAGCGTATGTTGGTGATAACGCTTTTAAAACCAATGGATATTGAAGCAAATTAATGATTCCGGCAACAGCTAAGAAGCCGAACCATAACGTCATAACGGGTCCGAATGCTTGACCAATAAAACCAGTTCCGAATCGTTGAATCAAGAATAATGCGATTAACACACACGAAGTGATGATTAACACATCACTTTGCGAGTTGCTAAAATGAATTGAACCAATTGTTTGGTTTTTTAAACCTTCAATGGCTGAAGTAACAGTAACGGCTGGGGTCAAAGAACCATCAGCTAATAATGCTGCCCCACCAATTAAGGCTGGCCATACTAGCCATTTTCCGCGCTTTCGGACCAATGCATACAGGGCGAAGATTCCACCTTCGTGATTGTTATCAGCCTGCATGGTGATTAAAACGTACTTAATAGTAGTAATAATCATTAAAGTCCAAAAAATCAATGAAATTGAACCAATTATGTAATCAGGGGTAACGTCTTTCATTGTTCCTTGATCACCAATAATGGCATTCATTACATACAATGGAGAAGTTCCAATATCTCCATAAACAATTCCCAGGGCGATTAACATCCCGGCAAAGGTTATTTTGTTAAGCTTAGCTTTCATTTTTAAGCCTCCATAAATAAAAACAAATCTACTCTAGTTTACCATAATTAAAGCAGAATTGAGTGTATCACAACTAGTTCATTCATGGTAAAGTAGAGTAGTTTAAAAAATACGATTATGTTAAAGGTTTAATATGAAAAGATTATCACTAAATCAAATATAATGAAAGAGGAAATTATTTTGTCTAAGATATTTAAATTAATTTGGCAAGATCGACTATTAATGATTTCATTGGCTGTCTTAATAATTGTAAGTTGTTTTGTTATGCCAACGTTCCAAAGTATTGATTGGTCTACAATCGAAGCCTTAGCAACTTTAATGTTGGGGGTTGAATTAATGAATCATTTTCACCTTTTAGCTTGGGTCAGCCAAAGATTATTGCAAATTGTAAATAATACTCGGCAGGTAATTCAATTAATGGTGGGATTAGCCTTTTTTGCATCAATGATCCTTACGAATGATGTTTCGATCATTACGTTAGTTCCAATTTATTTAACAATGGCGAAAAGTCAGCATTTATCAGTTTGTTTGCCAGTAACATTAATTACGATTGCGGCTAATTTAGGAAGTTCTGCCATGCCATTTGGGAATCCGCAAAACTTATTTTTAGTTAATTATTATGACTATAGTTTTTTTAAAGTGGTTGTGATAATGGGTCCGGCAATGTTAATTGGTTTAGCAATTTTAGAATTGGTAACTTATTTTATTCCTAAAAAAAGTCTTCAAGCAAGTCAACTTACAAATGATCAAATTAAGTTGAACGTAAAACCTGTTTTATTGGTTTCAGGATTAATGATTTTAACTTTTTTAGCCATTTTTAAAATCATTCCGTTGATTTTAATGTTTATTATTATGCTTATCGCGGCAATGTTATTACATCGACAATCAATGGTTCATATTGATTATGGTTTGTTAGCAACTTTTATTTGTTTTTTCTTGATCGTCGGGGAATTAGGCCAAATGGATTGGGTCAACCAATTATTAAAAATAACGATGAATACTCATTGGCAACAATATGGGATGGGGGTCCTAGTAAGCCAATTTATTAGTAACGTCCCAGCAGCGGTGTTATTAGCTCATTTTACTAATAATGGAATCGCAATGCTAATGGGGACAAATGTTGGAGGATTAGGAACATTAGTCGCTTCATTAGCCAATCTATTAGCCTTTAAAGTTTTGATTCGGCATCGCCCAGAATTGATGAAACGGTTTTTAGGAACCTTCACGTTCTGGAATTGCAGCCTATTGTTAATCATGGTCGTTATTGGGGGCTTACTAATTCTTTGATTATTAAATGAATTGTGTGATAATATTGATAGAAACATTTACAAAGAGAGGTAACTAATATGTATGATGAACTAAAAGGAAAAGTTGCCGTAATTACTGGTGGCTCTAAGGGAATTGGAAAAGCAATTGCTAAGCGACTGGCTCAAGAACATATGTCAGTTGTTTTTAATTATAATTCTGATCGAAAGGGTGCTGAAGACGCCGCTAAGTTGATTCGTGACAATGGTGGACAAGCTGTTTCGCTTCAAGCTGACGTTTCCAAAGAAGAAGATGTGCACGCTTTATTAAAAGCTGCTCTCGATAATTTTGGTAAATTAGATCTTTGGATTAATAATGCTGGAATGGAAAAACAAGTTCCAACCCATGAATTAAGTTTAGAAAACTGGAACAAGGTCATTAATGTTAACTTAACTGGAACTTTCTTAGGTTCTCGTGAAGCTTTGAAGTACTTTATGGACAACAAAGTTCAAGGAAACATTATTAATATGTCTTCTGTCCATGACCAGATTCCATGGCCTACGTTTGCTGATTATGCCGCTTCTAAGGGTGGTACTAAGATGTTCACTGAAACGATTGCTTCAGAATATGCTAAATATGGAATTCGAGTTAATGGAATTGCTCCAGGTGCAATTAACACCCCAATCAATGCCAAGAAATTCGATGATCCTCAAGAATTAGCTGATACAACTGAAATGATTCCAATGAAAAAAATTGGAGATCCTGAAGATGTTGCAGCCGCAGCTGCGTGGTTAGCTTCCAATCAGTCTAAGTATGTCACTGGAGACACCCTTTATGTTGATGGTGGAATGACGCTCTATGCAGAATTTTCCGGTGGTAAGGGTTAGAAATTTAAAAATTAAATAAATTGAAATTATGGAGAGTCGAAACCGATTTTTGATTTCGACTCTTTTACTTTTTGGAAAGAAGGATAGAAATGATTAAAAATTATTGTTTTGATTTTGATTCGACATTGATCGATTCAAGTCAGGTAAATGTTTTATCAACTCAAGCTGCATATCGTAGAATGAATTGGCCAATTCCAGATGCTAAAACGGCAGAAAGTTACATTGGATTACCAATTGAAGTGTCATTTCCTAAAATGGCACCTAAGAATGCAACTCAACAAGAAATGATGAAATTGTACCAAATCTTTGAAGAAGAATATCATAAAATCGAAGAAGGAAATCTAAAGTTATTTAATGGCATTCCTGATGTTTTAAAGACGTTAAGTGATGAAGGAAAGAAATTGTTCGTTGTCTCTAGTAATCGAACGGATGTGATTGAGAAAAACCTTAAGGCGTTAGGAGTGATGAAATACTTTCAGGAAGTTGTTGGTTTTGATAAGATCAAGCATGCTAAACCAGCTCCTGATGGGGTCATTAAAGTTTTAAATGATTACGATTTAAAGGCTGATGAAACAATTATGATCGGGGATGCAACATTTGATTTGAAGATGGGTAAAAACGCCCATGTTCATACAGCAGGAGTTACTTGGGGAGCGCATCAAGTTGAGTCCTTAAAAGCTGTTCATCCGGATTACTTATTTAATAAGGTTCCTCAATTATTAACAATTAAATAATTAAAACCACCGTTCTGTAAAAAGAACGGTTTTTATTTGGTATTAAACATTTGAACTACAAGCGTAAACGATGTATGATAATAATTGTTAATTAACAAAGGGGCTTTTAAAATGAAAAATAACGTGACGGAACCAATTTCTCACTCGGAATGGGAAGTAATGCGAATTGTTTGGACATTAAAAAGTTGTACAAGTAGTCAGGTGATTAAAGTTCTTGACGCGAAACAAGATTGGAAACCTTCAACTGTTAAAACTTTACTTTCACGTTTAATTCAAAAGAATTTTATTAAAACCGACAAAGTGGGACGCGGTTTTATTTATAAGCCGAATATTATGGAATTGGAAGCTGTTAACAAAGCGGGTGAAGCCTTGTTCTCTGATATCTGTGCGAAAGATGTTGGGAAAGAATTGAGTAACATCATTGATAAATTTCCAATTACTAAAACGGACACGCAGAAGTTGATCGATCAGCTTCAAGCTAAGCTAGAATCTGAACCTGATGAAATCGATTGTTGTTGTTTAGGGGATACTAATTTAAAGATGGACTGTTAGGAGTTGAAAAACTTGGAAAAACCAACCTGTAGTCATATGGATGAAAATGGTAAATGCCATTGTGGGATGCCAGCGATGACTCCTAGTGAAAAGAGTGCAATGGTTGATAAAAGTAAATGTTGTGTTGATGGAAAATGTGCGATGAAGGGGGATAATTAAATGGACATGAAAAATATGAATCATGATGATATGAAAAACATGAATAATAAAGACATGAAGGGTATGAACATGAATGGTAATTCCGGTCATATGAAAATGAGCCATGGTAATATGGATGGCATGAATATGAGTGATGGCGGAATGATGATGATGCCGGGTGGTCATATGATGAATATGGGAAACTTAAAGCGAAAATTTTGGGTATCTCTTATTTTAATGATTCCCATTTTAATTATGTCACCAATGATGGGAATGCAGATGCCAGGACAAATCTTCTTTCCTGGTTCTGATTGGATCGTAGCCATCTTGGGAACTATTATCTTCTTTTATGGTGGACAACCATTCTTTAGTGGCGCTAAAGCTGAATTAGCATCTAAGCAACCAGCGATGATGTCTTTAATTTCAATGGGGATTACGGTTGCATATTTTTACAGTCTTTACTCTGTAATTGCGAACGATGTTTTTCATCAAATGGTCAGTAATTTCTTCTGGGAACTTTCAACATTGATCGTTATCATGTTGTTAGGACACAGAATTGAAATGCATTCCTTGATGAATGCTGGTTCTGCTTTAGATAAATTGGCTAAGTTATTACCTGATAATGCTCATTTAGTTAATTCAGATGGTAGTACCAAAGATGTTAAATTAGCTGATGTTAAAGAAGGCGACCACTTAATGGTCAAGGCTGGAGAACAAGTTCCAGCTGATGGTGATATTTTAAAGGGTCAAACCGACGTGAATGAATCATTAGTTACTGGAGAATCCCATAGTGTCAAAAAAGGTGTGGATGATAAAGTAATTGGTGGTTCTGTCAACGAAGATGGAACGATTACAATTAAGGTTACTGGAACTGGTAAGTCTGGTTATCTTTCTAAGGTCATGAAGATGGTTTCAGATGCTCAAAGCAATAAGTCTAAGACCGAAAATCTTGCGAACCGTGTTGCAGGATACTTGTTCTACGCTGCATTGATCGTTGCAATTGTTGCTTGGATTATATGGAGTTTGATCAATGGAGTGGCCTTTGCGACCGAAATTGCGGTTACTGTATTGATCATTGCTTGTCCTCATGCTTTAGGATTAGCGGTTCCATTGGTCGTTTCAAGAAGTACATCCATTGCCGCTACTCATGGACTATTAATTAGAAACCGGGATTCATTAGAAGGTTCCAAGAAGATTAAGTTTGCTTTAATGGACAAAACCGGAACATTGACTCAAGGTCAATTTAAGGTTAACCATTACGAAAGTTTCTCAAAAGACTTAAGTAACGACCAAGTTCTTCAATTGATTGCTAGTGTTGAGCAACCTTCTAGTCATCCTTTGGCAACTGGAATTGTTGGGAAGGCTAAAGCGACTGGTCTTAAATTATTAAATGTTGATAATGCCCAACAATTGACTGGTGTCGGAATTGAAGGCGAAGTTAACGGAACCACTTACCAAGTCGTAAGTAAGAGCTATTTAGAACAAAATAAAATTAGTTATGATGCTCAAAAATTCGATGATTTAGCAAGCCAAGGGAACTCAGTTAGTTTCTTAACTGCTAATAACCAAGCCCTAGGTATTATCGCTGAGGGAGACCAAGTTAAACCAGATTCGAAGGAAATGGTTGATTACTTGAAGAGAATTGGGATTACAACGGTAATGTTGACTGGTGATAATGAAAAGAGCGCATCTAAAATTGCTAAGACATTAGGTGTGGATAAGTTTGAAGCAAACTTAAAACCTGAGGATAAGCAATCAATTGTTTCTAAATATCAAAATAATGGTGAAGTGATGTTCATTGGTGATGGAATTAACGATGCCCCTAGTTTAGCAAAGGCTAACATGGGTGTTGCCATTGGTTCAGGAACTGATGTTGCCATTGATTCTGCTGATGTTGTTTTAGTTAATAGTGATCCTAAGAACGTCATTGACCTCTTGGAATTAACTCGAGCAACCGAAAATAAGATGATTGAAAACTTATGGTGGGGAGCTGGATACAATATCATTGCTTTACCACTTGCTGCTGGAATTCTTGGTGGAATTGGGTTCTTCTTACCACCAATGGTTGGAGCAATTGTGATGTCTTTAAGTACGGTTGTGGTTGCTGCGAATGCATTAACATTACACATTAAAGATTAATAATAAGATATCCACAGCCTGTGGATTATAAAAAAATAGCGTTCGATTTTTTAATCGAACGCTATTTTTGTTTTTTAAAATGATAAATTAAATTCTTTTTTCAAAGGTATATTTCTTACCACTGCCGTCATCGTTTTTATCGCTAACTTCGAATAAGAAATGTTCACCCTTTTCATCCTTAACCATTACTAGTTTGTCTGCAGTTTCACGACGTTGGTCAGTCGTGATTTGAGCAGTCCGAATTAGTTCCTTAGGATCAACATCTGAAGAAATGGCATTGCCAGGGTTAAAAAATACTTCATCTTCCATCTATAATCACTCCATCCTTTTAGCTAATTTAAGAATAGCGCAATTGTTAAAAATTATAAAGCGTTATGACCTAAGTTTTTATCAACAAAACTAGTTTCAATGATTGGATACAATGTTAATAAGGCTAAAAAGACAAATCCAAATTGGTAAGCAGTTGTTAAGTTCAAATGCAGATTTAAGATACTAACAACAACGGTAACGATGGAGACTCCTAGTCCCTGCGACATGGTTTGTGAAATTGCACAAAGGGTGTTCGCACTTGTTCGATCTTTGAAACTGATGTCTGACATTGAAACGGAGTTATAAGCAGTTAGCACAACTGAACGGCCCATTCCGTTAATGAATGCTAATAACATAATAATTAATGAAGGCGTTGAGGGATGAACAAAAGCGTATGCCAAAGTTGATATCATGATTACCATTGAAGCGGAAATGATGGTTCGCTTGTAATGAATCAGTCTAACTAATTGATTGGCGTACAATTTGGCAACAATGTTACCAATGAAAATAAAGAAGACATCAAAGGAGGCTTTGACTGGTGAGAACCCAAAAACGACTTGTAAATAAATCGTTAATAAATAAGGAATGGATCCTAACGTTAGCCATAGAACTGATCCACCAGTTTGAAAGATACGAAATGATGTAACGTGGAGTGATTTGATGGAAATCAATGGTTGTTTAACGTGGCTGAGATGATGACCAACCACAAAAACCATTGTGATTCCTACAACGACCATGATGGCAGCCATTGTCCATTTTGATTCCCCGTGAGTAGCGATTTCAGCACCAACAAGAACTAATCCAGAAGCTAAGGCGATTTCTAAAAAACCGACTAAATCAAAATGATTTTCGGGATGTTTTTCGTTTGCTGGAATCATTCGTTGACCTAAGAATAGTGCGATAATACCAATTGGTATATTAATGAAGAAAATCCAACGCCATGTTAGATATTTTACAATGAAACCACCCAATACTGGAGCAATCGCTGGAGCAATTAATGCGGGCCAAATCAGAAATGTAGTTGCCTGGAGCAATAAATGAGAGGGTGTTTTTTGAAGAACGATCAATCGAGATGTTGGAACCATCATTGAAGCAGCAATTCCTTGGATAATTCGCCAGACTAAGATAAATGTAAAGTTAGTGGCAATGGAATTACCTAACGAACTAATCGTAAAAACGGCAACGGCAATCGTCCAAATTGTCTTTTGCCCGAAGCGGTTAGCGAGCCAACCACTTAATGGAATAAAAATTGCCATAATAATGAAATATAGACTGACTAATAATGAAATATCAGCCGAATTAACGCCAAAATATTGGCTCATTTTAGGCAGAGCAGTTGTGACAATTGTTGAATCAATAAACTGCATGAATAGGCTTGCTGCCATTAAGAGTGAAAGCTTTTTGTTGATAGTGAAGAACTCCTTTTTGTATGTATTAATTATTATTATAGCGTAAAACATTAATTGATTCCTACCATCTCTTAATTGTTGTTTTTTGAATACCATTGACTACATATAATATTATATGTATATTTGAACTAATGTGCTTACGTACAATATTGTATGTATTTTATTGAACGGAAATAATAAAGTTAATGGGTGAAAACATTGGGAATAGAAAAAAGCGAATTAAGATTTGAAGATAAGCTATATGATTATCTTGCAAATATTGGTGGAACGAAACAGTGGCAACAAATGGATCATCTAAAAACAACTGATGATTTATGGAATAATTTTCGAAAAATTGTTTATCAGTTAAATCAAGATAAATTAACTCAACCACTAAGTAATTCTGAGTTCAATCAAGTAAAGAAGCAACTCCTGGAACAAACTAAAACCCCATACCATGCAGGTGTATTTTTGTATGGAGTTAACGGTAAATCACAGGTAGAGATTGATCGTGATGATGGTAAGCATGTTTTCCTAACTCTTTTTGACCAAGATCAAATTGGGGCTGGAAATACGATTTATCAAGTTGCCACCCAAATCGAATTAAAAGCAAAGCTACCAGGGAAGAAATCAAGACGTTTTGATACGACATTATTAATTAACGGGCTACCAATCATCCAAATTGAAGAAAAAGCAGATGGTCATAGTGCGAAGGAAGCTCTAAATCAAATGCATCAGTATCAAGATGAACGTCAGTATACTGATATCTTTTCAACGCTCCAAATCTTAGTTGCATTAACACCACATGATGCTCGTTACATGGCAAATACAACTTCTGAAGATTTTAATACTGATTTTGCATTTCAATGGAAGAAAAATGGTAGTAAGCAAGCACCAATTTTAGATTGGCGAGAATTTGCTGATCAATTTTTATCAATTCCAATGGCTCATCAGATGGCCACTAATTACATGATTTTAGATAATACGCCTAATCATCAAATGATAAAAGTGATGCGTTACTATCAAGTCTACGCAACACAAGCGATTATTCATGAATTGATTCATCATGATTTTGAAATGAATAATAAAAAAATTGGTTATATTTGGCATACCACTGGTTCTGGAAAAACAATCAGTTCTTTTAAGACGGCTTTCTTAGCTTCACGGTTACCAAACGTTGATAAAGTCATTTTCTTAGTTGACCGAATTGCTTTAACTAATCAAACAGCTGATGAATATAAAGCTTATGATCCAAATGCTGATGCTGATAATAAGGGTGGGATTGTTTCTGATACTGCTAATGTTCATGATTTAAAGATGAAATTAAATTCGAGTCAAAAGACCGATATTGTAGTGACTTCAACGCAAAAAATGTTCAAGTTAATTAAGAGTAGTAAGTTTACTGATGAAAAGAAACGAATCGTCTTTATTGTTGATGAAGCGCATCGTTCCACTAGTGGTGAAATGTTATCTGATATTAAGGATACTTTTCAGAATTCAGCATGGGTCGGTTACACTGGAACACCAAACTTTGATTCGAAAAATGGACCAACGACAGCTGACGTGTTCGGTAATCCGCTTCATCGATATGTAATTAGTGATGCAATTGCTGACCATAATGTTTTAGGATTTAAAGTTGATTTTAAAACAACAATTCCACAATCAGAATTACGGGAACACTTCTTACCCCAATATTTTCACGCCCGTTATCCAAAGTGGTCAGATGTTGATATTCAACATCGAATTGATAAATTAACGGCTGAAGATATGGATGATAGTGTTGCGCCTAGTGTCTATGACAATAATAAAAAACATGTTGAGTTAGTGGTTAAAGATGTTTTAGAACATTGGGATAGTCGATCTGTCCATGGAATGTACAATGCTTTATTTACGACTCATGTTGGTGGCAATAAGGCTTCAACACCAATGGCGATGATGTATTATGACGAATTTAAAAGGCAAATGGCAGCTGGGGGAACGCAACTCAAAGTGGCAATTACCTTTAGTCAAAACACTTCCAATAATGATTCTCAATTTGAAACGAACAAAGACTTATCACGTGCAATGAAAGAATATAATCAAGAATTCAAGACTAGTTTTGATGATGAAAGCGTGGCTGATTATGTTGCCGATGTGGTTAGTCGTTTAAACCGGACGGCATCGGATAAAAAGTACTTGGATTTAGTTATCGTTGTTGACCAACTCTTAACCGGCTTTGATGCACCAAAACTAAATACGTTATATGTAGATCGAACTTTACGTGGTGCTAACCTAATCCAAGCTTATTCTAGAACAAATCGGGTTCAGAATATGGAATTTAAACCCAATGGACGAATTATTAATTATCGTTGGCCTGCTAATAGTCGAAAGTTAATGAAACAAGCGTTAGCAGTTTATTCCAATCCAGATTCAGCTGACCGTCAGATGAGTGGTTTTATACCAGATGATGTTTTAGCTAAACCGTACGAAACCGTTGAGAATGAATTAGCACAAACAGTATCTAGATTAGCAGAATTGACGAATGATTTTGAAGAGGTTCCACCTAGTGAAAGTAAACAGGAAGAAGCCTATACCCAATTACGTAAATACAATGGTAAGATTGCGCAAATTAAACAATATGATGAATTTAATCCAGATAAAACAAGTGAATTCCTGCAAAGAATTGGGTTAGATGGTGACAAAGAAAGTCGGTTAACTGGTGGAATTGCTGATGATTTAAAGAAACATATTGCTAAAAATCACGATGTCGATGTTATCGATTTAAATTTAAAGATGGAACACGTTGATGAAGTGACCGTTAACTATGACTATCTTCATGAATTGATTGCTCAATACGCTAATAACATGAATGATGAAGATTCAGATCCAAAAGAAAATGAAAAACTAAGGGATCAAATCTATAAAGCATTAGATGCAATGGACGAAAAAGATCAAAAGTATGCGAATGAAATCCGTAGTTTCATGGAAAGTAATATGAAGGATGAAATTAAAGATTATCCATTAAAACCGGATCAAGTTGATAATTTGATTCATCAGCATATTAACAATTGGTCAACGAGTCAATTAAAGTCATTTATCAAAGATTGGGGTCTGGATAAATTCGAAGACAAGCAAGACATGCAGAAGTTAATTGACGACCATCAAGTTGGGAACAACGACGATTTAAAAACGGCTGGGATTTTAGCTAAAGCACTAAAATTTGGTCAGAATCATTACACTCGTGAAGGCAGTGTTGAGGTTCAATCATTAAAGAAGATTAAATACCATAACAAGATGATTATGGCATTTCAAAAACTAGCAGATAAGATTAAGAAACACGTTTAGAGGAGAACAAAAAATGGCAGAAAATAAAGCACAAGACATCACCAGCAAACTATGGAAAATGGCGAATAACTTACGGGGCAATATGGATCCCGCCGATTTTCAAACTTATATTTTAGGATTCATGTTTTATCGTTATTTATCTGAACATCAAGAACAATATTTAGTTGATAGTGATTTAATCACGGTTAAAGATGACCAGAGTATTAATGATGCTTACGCAGAAGAAGCACAAGGTGAGGATTTGGACGATTATCTTCAAGCAATTGCTGAACATTCTGGTTACGCAATCCGTCCAGAAGACACTTGGGCAACAATCGTAAATAAAGTCCAATCAGCAACGATTGCACCTGAAGATTTTCAAAATATGTTCGATCATTTCAATGAAAATGCGACCTTGAACCAAAGTGCTGAACGAGACTTTAGTAATGTTTTTAGTGACATGAACCTTGGTAATAGTCGCCTTGGTAACAATACTAACGAACGAGCTAAAGCATTAAGTAAAATCGTAAGTTTAGTTAATGAGTTTAATTACAATGATGACAATGGTCATGACATCTTGGGGGATGTTTATGAATACCTAATTGCCCAATTTGCTTCCAATTCTGGTAAGAAAGCGGGAGAATTTTACACTCCTCATGCTGTTTCGGAAGTCTTAGCTAAATTGGTAACGATTGGGTTACCTAATAATGATGAACGATTCGACGTTTATGATCCCGCAATGGGTTCCGGTTCACTATTATTGACGGTACAAGCCGAAGTGCCAAACGGTCAAGAAACCGGAAAAGTTCATTTTCATGGTCAAGAACTAAACACTACAACCTATAACTTGGCCAGAATGAATTTAATGATGCATGGAATCGAATACAATAACATGCAACTACGTAATGGGGACACACTAGCAAGTGATTGGCCAGACGGATTGGATAGTAACGGAATTGACCATCCACGAACGGTTGATGCGGTGGTTGAAAATCCACCTTACTCCGCTCATTGGGATAACGATGCGAATCGTCTAAAGGATCCACGTTTTAAGGAATACGGGGCTTTACCTCCAAAGAGTAAAGCTGATTATGCTTTTTTACTGCACGGTTTATATCATTTGAAACCAACTGGAACGATGGCGATCGTCTTACCTCATGGGGTCTTATTCCGTGGGGCGAAAGAAGGTAAGATTCGGGAAGCGTTATTAAAGAAGAACCAAATTGATGCAGTGATTGGATTACCAGAAAAGTTGTTCTACTCAACCAGTATCCCAACCGTTGTAATTGTTTTGAAGAAACAACGAGATAATCGGGATGTTTTATTCATCGATGCTAGTAAGCACTTTGAGAAGGGAAAGAATCAAAACGTTTTACGTCCAGAAGATATCAACAAGATTGTGGACACTTATCAAAAACGTGAAGATGTGGATAAGTATGCTCATGTGGCCTCAATGGATGAAATTGAAGAAAATGACTTTAATCTAAACATTCCAAGATATGTAGATACGTTTGAACCAGAACCAGAAATCGATATTGCAGCCGAAGAACAAAAGATTGCGGAAATTGATGAAGAATACGCCAAAGTTAAGGCTGAATTCGATAAGATGAAGGCTGATTTGGTGTGGACGGATAAGGGTGAGAAATAATGAGTGTGCCGAAGTTGAGGTTTAGAGAGTTTAGAGATGAATGGGAAAATAGTACATTATCAAATTATGGTAATGTATTAATGAATAAAAGAATTTTTAAAAATGAAACTTTTGATAAAGGGGATATTCCATTTTATAAAATTGGAACATTTGGTAAAAAAGCAACTTCTTTTATAACTAGAGAAAAATTTACTGAATATAAAAATAAATATCCATATCCAAGAGTAGGGGATATATTGATGTCAGCATCTGGAACATTGGGTAATACTGTTGTTTATGATGGAAAAGATTCTTATTATCAAGATTCTAATATTGTTTGGTTAAATAATGATAAAACTAAATTAGATAATTCTTTCTTATTACAATTTTATAAGAAGCATAAATGGTCAAATGTTGAAGGGAGTACTATAAAAAGGTTATATAACAAAGATATATTAAATACTAAGATAAATGTTCCTTCCTTATCTGAACAACAAAAAATTGGTTCATTCTTTCAAAAATTAGATCAACTAATTAATTTACAAACTAAGAAGATTGAACATTTGAAGCGATTGAAGCGTGGATATTTGCAGAAGATGTTTGTTAAGCATGGTGCGAAGGTACCAGAATTGAGGTTTGATGGATTTGATGGGGAGTGGAATGATAGAAAAGTTAAAGATTTACTTTTAATAGGTAAATCAGGAGGAACTCCCTCTACAAAAGAAAAGAAGTACTATAATGGGAAAATTCCATTTCTAAGTATATCAGACCTAACTACTTCAGATGGATATATAGAAGATACGGAAAAGCATATTTCTATAGAGGGTTTGAATAACTCAAGTTCATGGATAGTTCCCAAAGGCGCTTTAACAATATCTATGTACGCTTCAGTTGGTAAAGTAGCTTTATTTGAAAATGATATAGCAACATCACAAGCTTTTTTTAATATGATGTTTAACAGTGATATTGATACTAATTATATGTATTTCTTTTTTCAAAATGTTGAAGTTAATCATTTATGGAATAGACTTATATCTACAGGAACACAACAAAATTTAAATGCAAATAAAATAAATAATTTTAAATTGTTTATCCCAACGTTATTAGAACAAGAAAAAATTAGTGATTTTCTATTGAATCTAGACAAACAAATTAAATACTTTTCTAATAATTTAGAAAATATAATTAAAATAAAAAAAGGTTTTCTTCAAAAAATGTTTTTATAAAATGAGGGAACAGTAATGAAAAGTATAATAATAAGTTTAAAAGGATTAATAGTTAGTTTCTTTGAATCAGAAAAAATTGTTTATGTATCTACAGGCATTGTTATAGGATCAATAATTCCCATATATATAATTATGCTAAGTGTATTTAATTTAGATAAGAACGATTTATTTAAGTTAGTTAGTATATTAGTTGGTTTAATATCTTCAATAACGGCTCTTTATTTGGGGTTAAGGAAACCAAAACCTAATTTACAGAACGATTTGTATATTAATTATTATCGAATAAATCAAAATGGTATAGAGATATACAGTGCTGATAAAAAAGATATTAAGAATAGATTTGAATTTACTAATATATCTAAATGCACTTCATGGTTTAAATTATATAAAGTTATTCGTTATAATGCTTTTCAACTTAATAACTATTCAGAAGTTATATATGATTTAGTTAAAAATGTTGATATGTTACCAGGAACAGAAGAGTTTACTGATTTAAAAACAACAATGGTATTAAATGATAATAATCCCGTTAATACTATTGATATTAAATTTGAAACAATCGCTTCAATAAGAAAACATATTGAATATTATATAGACGAGAAAAATAATAAAATTCCAAAAACAGAGAATAATGCTAAACTTAAATTTATATTTAAAACAAATGTTGGATATAAAACAATTACTATATAGAAAAGAGATTACACAATGGTTCAACGCGTATTTGTCGTTCCCTCCGTCCAAGATGATCACATTTCTGTGTACTACAATGAATCAGCTAACATTTTCATTGTAACTGCACTGAAAGATGATATTAGTGAACTAAGTGATTTAGAAGAAGCGAATAAGCCGGGTATTTATGTACTTATGGGAAAGAAACGCCGTTATGTAGGCCAAGCTTCTGGTAAAATTATGAGTCGTTTAGAGTCTCATTACGTTAAAAAGCCGTGGTGGAATAAAGTTGTGTTCTTTGGTCGAACTGATGGGCATTTATCCAAAGATCAAACTGATTATTTAGAGCGAACTTTAATTGGTCGTGCTGTTAAGAGTAATTATGAAGTTGATAATAACAATCAGGGGAATACCAGTTATATGAATCGCTTAAATACTGCTACTGCAGAAAAACTACTAGCTGACGTTGACGGAATGTTTTCTTCTGTTTTGAATTTAAATTTATTTGAACCAGTTAATAAGTATAATCAAAAAGCTAATGATAAGGCTGAGGATTTAACGATTTATCCTGGTGAACATAATGTGGCTATCGTTGGTAATATTAGAATTGATGGTAAGACGAAGTCAAACTTATATCGAAAAGTTGTAGCTTATCTTGTTAAGAATTATCTAGATGAATTAACACCAATAATTACGAGTGATAAACCAACCATAAATGAATTTATTGGTATGAAACCAAATGTAACTGAAAAGGGAAATCATCTAGCCTATCCTATTAAAGGCACAAACTATTATGTATATACTTGTTTGAATGTAGATAGTATAAAAGAAGAATTCAATAAAATGCAAAACATGATTAATGCAAGATTAGATTATCAGTTTTAATGATGTTGGAACAAGTTGATAATTATAAAATTAAAATAACCCTTAAAGTCCACTACAAGAACTTTAAAGGTTATTTTTTAACTATAAAACTTGATATGATAACCAACCACGACGCCGATTAATGAAACTGATAAATTATCATTGACCTTACTATATTCTTTAAAATTATTCAGGTCAGCTGTGATGAATTTATCGGGTTTCTTAAGATTATCATTAACGAGAATCCAGGAACCATTATCGAAGTAAACTCTCCGAACTAATTTTGGGATGACCCCGTTTTTATTTCCGCGATATGCTCCAACATAAATAAGGTCACCATCTTTAACTTTGCAATTCTTATCAATGAGTAAGTTAGCGAACTCGGGAATTGTTGGCGCCATATCATCTCTTAAATATTCTTCTTCCTGTATTTGAGGATGTTGGTATTCAAAGACGAGATTTCTTTCGGCTTGCTGATTATCTAGAGCAATATCATCTTTCAACATGTCAAATGCCTTATCTTGCCACTCTAATTCCTCTTCTTCCGTTAGTTCATGATCATCCTCAGTCCCTAACAGGGTTTTGACATTTGTGTTGAAGATATTGGCTAATTTATTAAGTTTAGACATTTTGGGAATTCTTTTTCCCTGTGACCAGTTAGTGATCGTAGGTGGTGTGACGTCCACTAATTCTGCAAGTCGATTCTTTTTAAGCCGTGTTTTTTTTAGGAATAGGTTAAAATTATGAGCAAATTTAGTTTTACCTACTTTTTTGTGTTGTTTAACCATATTTATTCTCCTAAGTGTTAATATTTAACATTTATATAATTACTATTATCATACGCTTATTAGATTAAAAGTTAATTTTTTTGATTTAAATTAACACCTGAGGATGATTTTAATAATTTAAAATAAATTTAATGGCCTTTAAGCTTATGAAGTCAGTGAAATAATGAAACTGACATAATTTTAGGGGTATAGTTTTGGAAGATTTTGCGCTAATATAAAAATACAAATTAATTAAAGGGGCAATTTCTATGACATCTAAAAAGACGGTTTTATTTTTAAAGGATCTACCAGATTCAGACGAACAAATTGACTTATACTTTAATCATATCAATGTTAAAAATGGTAATGATGTTCGTGAATATAAAGCTGAGGATATTTTTACTGCAGCATTTGTTATTAGAGACATTGCTAACCTTCAAAGATTAAAGAATAATGTCGTCAGTATATACCGTTTTACAACAAGTGAATTTGATATTAATTTAGCTAGTGATGTAATTAATGAATTAGCAGAGCAAAATGATGATTCAAGACGAGTAAATGAATTTTTGACCCTGATTTATTTATTAATGTACAAAAAAGAAGTTACTAAAGAAAAATCCAATGAAAAGTTTGGAAAAGAAAAGGTATTATTAGGAATTTATGATTTATGGAGTGATAATGATATCCCTGCAAATCTAAATGAAAGCATTGAAAAGATGTCTGACCAAAGTTTTAAAGTTAAATTTGAAGAGGTTTCCGAATGGTTTACCAAGGACCTTCCTAACGATGGATCGATTCAAGATGATGGATTTCCATTTTCAGATGGAAATGACGATATGCCATTTATTGACGATGATGATTTGCCATTTTAATCGGAGGCTAAAATTGAATGCAAAGACAACCAGATCCATTATTTTTTCAAAAACCAATTCCGAAAAGCAGAATTAAGGTTCAAATCAATCCCAATCATGAAGTTCGGATTGTTGAAAATGGTGAAGAAATTCAATGTGATTTAGATCAGTTAACGACAACATCACTTTATGTTATGAATATTGGTGGCAAAGAGTTAATGGAAAATATACTAGATGTTTTTCGGTTCACTACCTCTGAATTTGATTTTAATTTAGTTGTATTCGTGATTGATTCCATGGCTGTAAAATTTAAAAAAGTGCCTTTGATCGATCAGTTTTTAACAACGATGTATTTTTTAATGCGAAATGAAGAGATACAAAAAGAAAAATATGGTAATCAATTCGGTAAAGAATACTTGCTAATTGCGTTATATGAAGTAATGACTAAACAACTTAGACCAATTGAAGCAAGTACCGATATTAAGTATTTATCCAGTGAAAAAATTTGCCAAAAGATGGAAAGGACGCTTAAATGGTTTCGAAATAAAGCCTAGTTTTAATTAGCTAAAATTATATTATTTTAAAATAAAATTTATGTTATTAATTAGTGTAAACATTGATACTATTTCGAATTTATGATGTATAATGATGGTGTTGAATTTAATGTCAACAATTTAATATAGAGGGGGAGAATGAATGAAGATTATTGGCCTCGGTGTTGATGGAAGCGGTAGGTGCATTCATTATCACAAACCATTTGATATTGCTGCGTTGGAGTGTGGGACTTGTCATCATTATTTTGCTTGTTATAAATGTCATGATGAGTTGATGGGACACGAATTCACTCCGATGAGTAAAGAGGGGACATATCCTGTAATGTGTGGACTTTGCGGGAAAAAGTTGACTTACGCCCAGTACCGGGAATGGTATTGTCCTTACTGTCAGCAAATGTTTAATCCCAATTGTGCATTACACACAGAAGTTTATTTTAAGGATTAACAACACATATACAATAAGGGTTTGAATCCGATGTGACGTCGGATTCTTTTTTGTAATTAAATACATATAAAAAGCCATCCTTAGTTTTTAGCGATGGCTTATTTTTTTTCAATAATGCTGGAGACTACTTTTTCAATTGAAGCAATGATGGGAGAGTTAGCATTAATCCCAGTTTGAGCGAACCGTTCCTTCCACCAATTACTCCGAATTGTTTGGACTTTTTCTAAAATGTGTTTTCCAGAACTGGTTAAGCTAACTTCCAATGCTTTTCCGGGACGTGGATGTTTAACGACCAAGTCTTGATCAGCAAGTTTTTTGATTTCTCTAGCTACCATGCCCTTATCAAGTACTAGTTGGCGAGCAATTTGGCTTTGATTGATTTCTTCGTGATCATTAACGGTTAATAAGATACAAGCAGCGGTTGGGTTTAATCCCAATTTGTTGAACTGGTTTCCAGTATCTTTATAGTATTGGCGATGTAAGATGGAAATATCCTGTGCTAAATATCCAAAATCAGTCATGATAGTCCTCCAAATGTTATGTGTTGACAATGCAACACTCATCAGTTTATAATTAACAACAATTCATCGTGTTGACAATGCAACACGATCTAAACACGTTAAATAGTATAGCACATTTCAAAGAAAAACGGAGGTAATCAAGATGACAGACCAAAAAATGACGGGTTCGAAAGCTCTAATTCAAAGTATGATCAACCAAGGGATTAAATATGTTTTTGGGATTCCAGGTGCAAAAGTCGATCAACTTTTTGAGGATTTACAACATAGTACGGATCCAAGAACGCCTCAATTAATTGTTACGCGGCATGAACAAAATGCAGCATTTATTGCAGCTGGAATTGGCCGTTTAACTGGGAAACCAGGTGTGGTCGCGGTTACCTCTGGTCCAGGAGTTTCTAATTTAGCAACAGCTTTAATGACAGCGACTGCTGAAGGAGATCCGGTGATTGCATTAGGTGGTCAAGTTCAACGTGATGATTTACTCCGTTTAACGCATCAGAGTATTCCAAGTGCTGATTTATTAAAACCAGCTACAAAGTCTAGCCAAGAAATAACCGATGCTAATAATATTTCGGAAGCATTTTCAAACGCCTATATGACGAGTCGTTCTCTAAAGAATGGAGCGACGTTCTTATCTTTGCCACAAGATTTATTAGGGAGCAAAGTTGAACGTCCAGTCATCAAATCACTACCGGAAATAACGAACGGAAGTGCTGATAGCGAACGCGTAAAACAAATCGCAGCTTTGTTAATGAATGCAAAGCGTCCCGTTATTTTGGCAGGGATGAGGGCATCAACAACGGCAGTTAGTGGAGCAATTCATCAGTTATTAAATCACTTTTCATTGCCCGTTGTTGAAACATTCCAAGGATCAGGAGTGATCTCTAGGGATTTAGAAGCAAATTATTTTGGCCGAGTTGGACTGTTTGATAATCAAATTGGGGATACTGTTTTGAAACAAAGTGATTTGGTCCTTGCAATTGGATATGACCCAATTGAATATGAAGCCAGAAATTGGCATCATGAAGGAACGAAGATTATCAATGTTGATACGGTAACACCAGAAATCAGTAACGATTATCAACCAGAAGTTGTCGTTAATGCAGATGTTGCGCAAACATTGAAAGAATTAGCGGCCTATATTCCGGAAGGAACTAGTTTGTCAGATGAAACTCGTGATGATCTTCATGAATTAAAACGGCATTTTGAAAAAGGGATTGAAGTGCCAGAAACTAACAATTCTGATGAGATTCATCCTCTCGCAATTATTGATGTTCTTCAACATGAAGTAAATGATGATACTACGATTACTGTTGATATGGGAAGTCATTATATTTGGATGGCCCGATACTTTAAGGTCTTTAAGCCGCGTCATTTAATCTTTAGTAATGGAATGCAAACATTGGGAGTTGCTTTACCATGGGCAATTGCTGCTGCTTTGACTAGACCTGACCAACATGTGGTTTCGATTGCTGGGGATGGGGGCTTCTTATTTTCAGGACAAGAAATGGAAACGGCAGTTCGTTTGAATTTGCCAATCATTCAAATCGTGTGGGTAGATGGTTACTATGATATGGTAAAATTCCAGGAGGTTGCCAAGTATGGTAAATCAGCTGGTGTTAAATTTGGTTACGTTGATAATGTAAAATATGCAGAAAGCTTTGGGGCGAAGGGTTTTCACGTTAAAAATATTGATGAATTTAAACAAGCATTCGCTGAGGCTAAGAAAACCTCAGGTCCTAGCTTGATTGAAGTCCCAATTGATTATCGTGATAACATTAAATTAAAGACAGATTTAATCGCAGACGAATTAAACTAGTTGACTTTTATTTCGAGTCCATATATAATTCAAGACAATAAATAAACGAAAAGGAGGAGTTACCATGTTAGGATCAAACGAACAATTCAATACATGTTGTTGTCAGTTAGCGCTAGGTGGTAACTCTTTTTCTGATACCCTAACTAATTGATGATAATTAGAGAGTGAATGTATCGTAAAGTGGAGCCATTACCTAGTGTGATTACTAGGTAGTGGCTCTTTTTGTTTGTTTAAATTAATTTTGAGGAGTGTATGAAGATGCATAAGCGAAGTTTAGTATCACTTGGATTGTTGACGATTGTTGCCGGATTGGTGTTAGCAGGGTGTGGAAATCAAAAAAATAATTCAGCAGCTAAGACGCAAACACTGAACTTAGCAGCCCCATCCCCACTTGATACAATTGATATCTCCAAGGCGACTGGTTATGGTCAAACAGGAAATGTATTCGAAAGTTTCTTTCGATTAGGTAAAAATGGTTCCATTACCCCAGGGTTAGCTAAGAGTAGCCATGTTAGTAAAGATGGGAAGACTTGGACGTTTAAATTAAGAGATGCTAAATGGAGTAATGGAGATCCAATCACTGCTCAAAACTTTGTTTATTCTTGGCGAAGAACCGTTACCCCAAGTACAAAAGCCCAATACGCTTACTTGTTCAATGGGGTAAAGAATGCAAAAGCGATTAATGATGGCAAACTAAATCCAGATCAATTAGGGATTAAAGCATTGGACACCCATACTGTTCAAGTTACTTTGAACAAACCAATTGCATACTTTAAGAATTTAATGACCTATCCATTGTTTGGACCAGAAAACGAAAAAGTGGTTAAAAAATATGGGAAACAATATGCTACGACTTCCAGTAAAATGGTTTACTCCGGACCATTTAAAATTGTTAAATGGAATGGGACTGGAAATACCTGGTCGTATGTGAAGAATAATAATTACTGGGATTCAAAAGTTGTTAAACTTAAGAAGATTAACTATAACGTGGTTGAAAATCCGACCACTAGTTTGAATTTATACAATACGAACAAAATTGATTTAACGCAATTGTCAACTGAACAACTAAAGAATTATCAAAATAGTTCCGATTTAAAGAATTATTCATATTCAATGACCATTTTCTTGAGATATAACTTTAAAGATGGTGATGCTGCTAAACGGAAAGCATTAAATAATCCTAATATTCGTCGCGCAATTTCACTTGCTGTTGACCGTGATCAATTATCAAAGAAAGTCTTAGGGTTGAAGTCTAAGATTACAACTGGGTTTATTCCCCATGGTTTAGCTAAGGATCCAAAGAGCGGAAAAGATTTTGCTGACGAACAAGCGGTCAAGAATACCACTAATTACAATCTAACTTTAGCTAAACAGCTTTGGAAGAAGGGGTTGAAGGAGATTGGAGATAAAACGGTTACTTTAAATATCCAAGCACCGAATGATAGCAATGATAATCCTTATAGTTCGGTCGTGACTCAATATCTTAAAGGAGTTCTAGAAAAGAACTTGAAGGGCTTTGATTTGAAGATCAGTCTCTTGCCTGGTAAGTCAATTACAGAAAATGAACAAAAGGGTAATTTTGATATTTCCCTTGATAGTTGGGGCGCTGATTTCAAAGATCCCGCAACGTTCATGCAAATTCCTCAAGCTGGAACTTCCTACAATACTGGTAAGTATAATAATTCAAAATATAATGAATTAGTTGATCGAGCTAGTGACCAAGATGCAAATAATCCAGCCAAAAGATGGAATGATTTCGTTGAAGCTGCTGAGATTTTGAATCAAGATCAAGGATTAACGCCATTGTTCCAAAATGACACATATTTCCTTCAACACTCCAATGTTAAGGGAATTATTCATAACAATGCCGGTCCACAATGGAACTATAAATATGCTTATATCAAGTAAATAAAAAAACGATTGGAAATTTATTTTCCAATCGTTTTTTCTATTCGTAATATTTTTTGAATCTTTCCTTGAATGGACGCATTTGTTCACAGAGATGAACTTCTCGAACGACAAATTCATGAGTTCGACAAGTATAATCATGTTCACGTCCGATTTTAGCAATGTACCCGTTAATATAATCAACTTCAGTTGGACGGCCCTTTGAGAAGTCTTGATACATTGAAGGATAATGATATTTAAATTGATGACATGTGGCGGGAATAGATGCCATTTGAGCTTGACGAGTTTCAATCATTTTAATTCCAGCTCGTTCACATGCGTCATAAGATTCATTGAAGAGTTGTCTAGCCATATCTTCGGCACCTTTGTATTGAATGAATTGGCCCATTTGAATTTCAAACATGGTACAAATAGTATTCATAACTGCATTGTAAACCACTTTGGACATACACATTCCCTTCCATTCAGGGCACATAACAGGGCCAAGTTTAGCGGCTTTTAAATCATTGAAGACTTGAGTTGTTGTTTCATCGGCAGGTTTGTTATTGTATGGAGCCATATGCATAACTTCACCATTTTCGGGACCCATGAAATCAACGTTAGCAGGGCCATCCATTCTGGTGGCAATCATGGCAGATGCACAAATCATTTTATTTGGATCGAAGCATTTAGCGATTTTTTCAAAATGACCCATTCCATTCATTGCTGAAAAAGCGTATTGATCTGAATGAAAAATTCCAGCCTTACTATCTCGTTCGAGTTCTTCAGCTAATTGCATTTGCTTTTTGAAAATGATCCAAACATCAGGATGTCCTTTATATTCTTCTGGATAGTAAATGTTGATTGGAACAATATGTCGATTTTCATGATCACGAGCAACGGAAACACCGCCTTGTTCACGAACTTTTTCAACATTAGGTTTCCAAGTATCAATGAAATCAACGTCGACACCAGCGTTTTCTTGTAACATGACTCCGTATCGATATCCCATTGCGCCAGCACCAATAATTCCGTATTTCATAATCATCAACTCCAATTTTGTTTTTTAAATTGATGTTAATTATACGCGGCATGAATTTTAATCTGCAAGAGAATGACGATTAATGTTTAACATGTCAAGATTAAAAACTTTAATCTTTTTATTCAACTACATTTGCACCAATAACGTTTTTAAAGTGGTTTAAGGCCCAATCTTGACCTTCTTGAGTTAATGTAGCAACTCCACTTTTATGGACTGTAATATCATAGCAGAGATTATAAGCACTAATGGCAGTGTGAAGGACACATATATCTGTACAAACGCCAGTTAATTCAATTTTTTTAATGTTACGTTCCCTAAGAAACATGTCTAAATCAGTTCCAGCAAAGGAGCTATACCTAGTTTTATCCATCATCTTTACTTTAGAAGAATTCTTGTGTTGGTCATACCAAGTTTGTAAGTCACCATATAATTGGCGTCCCCAGCTATTGCGAACGTTGTGTGATGGAAATAACTTACTTTCAGGATGATATGGGTCATTTGGGGTGTGCACATCTGTAGGTAAAATAACCCAATCACCATTCGCTAGTGTTTGATCAGCTAATTTGATGATGGAATCCATTAAATTCTGAGCAGATTTACCACAGGTCAATGCACCATTATCCGCTACAAAATCATTAGTATAGTCAATAATTAATAATGCTCTGTTAGTCATTTCTATCATTCCCCTTATTTGTTTTTATTAAAAATAGCATTTCTCGTTATAAAGTACAATTTTTAATTGAAAAAATAAAAAATTTTTCTCTTTTTTTAAAATAATTTGAAAACATTAACATGTCGCTATTTATCTGGTTAGATAGTACATGTTTAATTTTTGTAAGTGTTTTTTATTCATTTTAAAGATAAAGTAGTCACAAAACTATCAGGTTAGGAACGAAAGAGTGTTTATTAGTAACACAATATATAGTACTAGACTGTTATACCAATACCTATATATTGTGTTTTGCCATTTACTTTTAAAATTTTTCCGAATATAATAATCGTTGCTCGCAAAAAATAATTTTTAAAGTTACATATTTTAGAAAAAGGGATGACAATGATAATGGAACAATTTTCAAAGTCTAAAATGGTCGTAAAAGCAGATGGAGAACGGATGCCTTTTTATTCGTATAAAATTAATTTGGTATTAGATGCTTTAAAGGTTGATGATAATACTCGAAAAATAGTTAATAGGTCTGTATTAGATGCGGTTAACAAAGTTGATTCTGAGATTTCAGTTTCAATGATTAGAGCAGCTTTTATTATTGCTTTAACCAAAATGAAGAGACGAGACTTAGTAAAACGCTATAATCGATATCGTCTTAAAGATGTAGAAAAATGGCGTTCAGCAATTGATCCCAAACAAAAACTAGAGTCGCTATTTAATGGCGTTGGGACGATTGTCCATGAAAATGCGAATAAGGATAGTCGAGTGTTTAGTACGCGACGTGACTTAACAGCTGGCATGGTTGGAAAGTCAATGGGATTAAAAATGATGCCAGAAACAGTAGCTAAAGCCCACTTAAGAGGAGATATTCATTATCATGATTTAGATTATTCGCCCCTAACCGCAATGACAAATTGTTGCTTGATCAATTTCAAAGACATGTTAGCAAACGGTTTTCAAATTGGAAATGCGGATGTTGAATCTCCTAAATCCATTCAAACTGCAACTGCTCAAATGTCTCAAATCATTGCTAATGTAGCATCTAGTCAATATGGTGGGTGTTCATCAAATCGAACTGATGAGGTCTTGGCACCATATGCAGAAAAGAACTATCGTAAACATTTATTGGAAGCCAAAGTATGGATAGCACCTGACAAGCAGGTTGAATATGCAAAGCAAAAGACAATTAAAGATATTTATGATGCGATGCAAGCATTAGAATATGAAGTTAACACTTTATTTTCATCAAATGGACAAACCCCGTTCACCACAATCGGATTTGGTTTAGGAACCAGTTGGATTGAACGTGCAATTCAAAAAGCAATCCTGGAAGTCCGGATTAAAGGATTAGGTTCACAGCATCGAACTGCAATTTTTCCTAAATTGATTTTTACATTAAAACGCCATTTGAATTTACAGCCGGGGGATCCAAATTATGATGTTAAAAAATTAGCGGTTGAATGTGCAACGAAACGAATGTATCCCGATATTTTAATGTATGACAAAATTATTGATATTACGGGGAGTTTTAAATGTCCAATGGGATGCCGTAGCTTTTTGCAAGGATGGTGTGACGAAAAGGGAAATGAAGTGAACGATGGGCGGATGAATTTAGGAGTTGTCACGATTAATTTACCAAGAATTGCGATTGAGTCTCATGGAAATAAGGATATTTTCTGGGAAATTATGAATGATAGAGTTCATTTAGCGAAAAAAGCGTTGTTAAATCGAATTCAACGATGTAAGGAAGCTAAACCTGAAAATGCTCCCATCTTGTATTTAAATGGAGCCTTTGGACGTTTGAATCCCGATGATGACGTTGATAAATTATTCAATAATCGTCGGGCGACGATTTCTTTGGGATATATTGGACTATATGAAGTCGGGACTACTTTTTATGGTCCTAAATGGGAGAATAATCAAGACGCACACGCTTTTACAGTTAAAATTGTTAAGTATTTGCATGATTATTGTTTAAAGTGGGAACAAGAATATGGATACCATTTTAGTGTTTACTCCACTCCTGCTGAATCTTTAACAGATACATTTTGTGAAGATGACATAGCTAGATTTGGAAAGATTAAAGATATTACTGACAAAGAATACTATACCAATAGTTTTCATTATGACGTTCGAAAAAATCCAACGCCATTTGAAAAACTAACTTTTGAAAAAGCATATCCCCCATATGCAGCAGGCGGTTTTATTCATTATTGTGAATATCCAAATCTGAAACAAAATCCTGCTGCACTTGAGGCTGTTTGGGATTGGGCATATGACCAAGTTGGCTATTTAGGAACGAATGCTTCAATTGATCATTGTTATGAATGTGGATATGATGGTGAATTTAAAGCAACCGCAAAGGGATTTGTTTGTCCGGAATGTGGTAATCATAATCCAGAAACTTGTGATGTCGTTAAAAGAACTTGCGGCTATCTTGGTAATCCAATGAAACGACCAATGGTACATGGAAGACATAGGGAAATTGCTTCTCGAGTTAAAAATATTAGTCAAAAGGAAGTTAATCATGAATAGAAGAGTGAGAAAGCCTAATGATCCCCAACCAAAAGAATGGCTTGCTTCGCAACATAGTTTGCAATACATTGCGGATTATAAGCCTTTTAATATGGTTGATGGTGAGGGAGTTCGCTGCAGTTTATATGTTTCAGGCTGTTTGTTTAATTGTCCCGGTTGTTATAATCGGGTCGCTCAGAATTTTCATTATGGAAGACCATACACCCAAGAGCTGGAAGATCGGATAATTCAAGATATGCGGAATAGTTACGTTCAGGGATTAACGTTACTAGGTGGAGAACCATTTTTAAACACGCAAGTTTGTTTACGACTTTGTCGAAGAGTTCGTAAAGAATTTGGGCATACCAAGGATATTTGGTCGTGGACCGGCTATACTTGGGATGAAATGATGAAAGAATCAATGGATAAACTTAAATTATTAAATATGATAGATATTTTAGTTGATGGACGATTCATGGAAGATAAAAAAGATTTGACCCTCCAATTTCGAGGAAGTTCCAATCAACGAATTATTGATGTTCAAAAATCATTAGATGCAAATGAAGTTATTATTTGGGATAAGTTAGTTCATTAAAAAGGAGGACGCTTTTTGCGAGTGTCCTCCTTTTCTGCCGTTCATGAACAATTTAATACCGATAATTTACTGAAGGTCATAAAATCATCATTTCCGATTATAATAGTGATTGTTAAGTTGAAAGGGGATGATGGTAATCAAAATAAATTTTTCGATTGATCCAGAACAATCTGAACATGTGGATTTCTATCTGCATAAAATGACGGAAAGAATTCAAGGGATTGCGAACCAACTTCAAATTGATGATGATCATATTTGGGGATATGACGACAATGAAATTACGCCGTTGAATGATGAAGATATCATTCGTTTTGTTACTGATAATGGTCAAGTTGCAATTGAAACGACGACTCATAAATTTCACACGAAGGAACGGATTTATAAATGGGCTGCTAAATTACCGCGCGATTTTATCCAAATTTCAAGTAGTGAAATTATTAATTTTAAATTTGTTGATCATTTAGAATTGATGGGGAACGGCAGTATTAAGATGTTACTAACGAATGGAAGTTATTCATTTGTTTCAAGACGTTTTTTACCAAAAATCAGAAAGAGGTTGGGAATATGATAATAAAAGAAATGTTTCGGAGTGCCTTTTTAGGAGTGACGATTGGATTAGTTAGTTCATTGTGTTTCTGTTACACTTACGGTGTCAATTATCAACCATCTTCGCCAGCCTTTACTGCTCATTTTTCAAACACTAACAATGCAATGGTGGTTTCAATGATTCTTTGGATGCTTATTGGAATTGCTAGCTATTTTTCAAGCTTAATTTTTAAAATTGAAAAATGGAGTTTATTAAAAAGGACGATTCTTCACGGGATTAGTATTTATATCGAAGTATTATTAATTGGAATTTGTGCAGGATGGTTCACTTTAGATAATGTTGCTACCTTTGGATTCACTTTTTTCTTTTTATTGATTTATGTTGTTATCTGGATTATTATGATGATTCATTATCGTTACGAAATTCATCAGATCAACAATGCCTTGCATAAATAATATATAATCGGATAAAGGAGTGATTAATATTAAAATTGATGTTAAAGAAGTAACTTTATCCGATGTGAATAAATTACAACATTTAAGTAGAACAACTTTTGCGGATACATTTGGCAATGATAATACTGAGGCAGATTTGAATTCATATCTTGATGAAGCCTATAATCTACAGCAACTAACGGCAGAATTGAATAATCCTGATTCTAAATTTTATTTTGTAACAGTAAATGATGAAATTGCTGGTTATTTAAAATTAAATGTGGGAACCGCCCAAAGTGAACCGGAAGGGGCTATGACCTTAGAAGTTCAACGAATTTATATTTTATCGGATTTTAAACGAAGAGGGTTAGGAACGATATTAATAAAATACGCAATTGATCAAGCAAAAGCATTAAATAAAACGGTAATTTGGTTAGGGGTTTGGGAACATAATCAACCGGCATTAAAATTTTATAAAAAAATGGGATTTAAAGAATTTAGTGATCACATTTTTCAAGTTGGTAATGATAAGCAACGTGATATTTTAATGAAAAAAAGTTTGAATTAAAAAATCAGTTAACGAAAAAATCGCTAACTGATTTTTATTATTCTAGATTCAATAGATTATTGAAAACACTTTGTGGTAATTTAATATCACTATGAGCAGCTTGACGTTTATTAACACTTTGTCTTCTAAGCAATGCTTGTTTCTTGGAAATACTATGTTGTTCGCCGTTAACAGCAGCATTTTTGCGTAATGGTGGGATGTCAACACGTGCAATAACGCGTCCTTCCATCACTGCTTGAGCAGGCATTGGATATAGTTTTTTAGGAACCGTGTATTTTAATTTATGCACTAATTCTTGTGCTTGTTTAGCTGCATCAACTCGATGGGTGATAAAGGTCAACGCATCAATTTTTGAATAATTGATTTGAACTTCTATTTTTACGACATCGGAAATGTCGTACCCATCTAGTTTTGTTGATAATGTTGCGTATCCATGTGAAACAGATTTTAATTTGTTGAAAAAATCATATGCAATTTCAGATAATGGAATTCGATAGACTAATTCAACGAGTTTTTGTTGATTTTGCATGTTAATAAATTGACCTTTATGAGCATCTGTTAACTTCATGACATCGTTTAAAACATCATTTGTTGTTGTGATGACAGCATTTGCCATAGGTTCTTTAACGGTTTTGATTTGTTCAAAACTTGGAAACTGGGTGGGATTTTCTACGATGATCGATTTATTATTTTTAAGTGTTACACGATAGGTAACGTTTGGGGCTGTGGTGATAACCTCAATATTGAATTCATCCTTGAGACGTTCACGAATAATTTGTAAATGGAAGATTCCCAGGAAGCCACCTCTAAATCCGGGACCCAATGCATCTGATACTTCTGGAATTAATTGAAGTGAGGAATCATTCAATGAGAGCTTATTAAGTGTCTCACTTAATTCATGATAATCACCTTCAGGGTAAATTCCTGCGTACACCATTGGGGTGGCAGGCTGATATCCAGGAAGTGATTTTGATGTTGGCTGATCATTGTTGGTAATTGTATCACCAACCTGAACTGATTTAGCATTTTTAATACCAGTTACAACATATCCAACGTCTCCAGCATGCATTACCTTTGTTGGGTGCATTGATGGAGTGAAGAACCCAATTTCTTTTGCGTTGAATGTTTCTTTACTGTGCATTAACTTTAGAGTATTACTGGAAGTTAATTTACCGTCAAAAATCCGAATTGAAGCGATGATGCCTTTAAAACTATCGTATTTTGAATCAAATACCAATGCTTTTAATGGTTTTTGTTCATCACCACTAGGAGCAGGAAGCTGATGAACGATTGCTTCTAATACATCATGAATACCAAGCCCTTTTTTTGCGGATATCTGCAAAATTTTATGATTTCTGAACTGGTCGTCTAAATCATAAATTTGATTGGTTGTCATTTCAATTTGAGCATTTGGCATGTCCACTTTGTTAATTACTGGAATGATTGATAGATTAGCTTTTTTAGCCAGCTGAAAATTAGCAAAAGTTTGAGCTTGGACTCCCTGGGTGGCATCTACCAGTAGGATAACACCATCACTAGCAGTTAAGCTTTTAATCACTTCATAATTAAAATCTACGTGTCCAGGGGTGTCAATGAAGTTTAATTCATAGTCTTCATTATTATCTGCGTGGTATAAATTGCGAACCGTTCTGGATTTAACAGTTACCCCATGAGCTTTCTCGACTTCCATGTCATCTAATAATTGTGATTTACTATCTCTTGGATCCACGGTATCAGTCATTTCCATGATCCTATCAGCTAAGGTAGATTTACCATGGTCAATGTGAGCAATGATAGAGAAGTTTCTGATGTTTGATTGTTTCATTATTTATACTCCATTCTAATTCGTAAAAATCTGAAATTAGAATAAAGTACCAACTAAAAGAATCTTTTTCATTGGTTTCACATCCTTAAATAAAGTTTGTACTAGATAATTTAGCATATTTTTAAACTATGTACAATAAAAGCCGTTGACTAAAAATCAACGGCTCCTAAAATTTTATTTTAATAATTTTCAACTAAGTTAAGCAAATGTCTTTCAGCTTTCTTTAAAGCAGCCTTAGCCTTCTTTAAAGTTTTACGAGCTTTGGTTCTAGTCTTGTGAGTAGCAGCATTAGCAACACGCTTCTTAGCTTTCTTAACAGCTTTCTTATCCTTAGCAACCCGTTTCTTAGCAGCAGCTATCTTGCTGTGTGATTTACGGTGATGGGTAGGAGTAGCGGCACTAGATGCAGAACTAGAGTTGGAACTAGCGCTTGATGTTGCAGAACTAGTACTTGAAGCAGAAGATGCAGAACTCAAAGTTGATGCAGAATCAAAACCAGATGCGGCTTGATCAAAAGTGGTTGATAATTTGTTAACGACACCATTGTAATCAGCAATGTCATTTTTAGCAGCATATGATTTAGCATCAGCACTCATTTGATTATAAATAGTGTTCATATCACTATAGGCTGCAGAAGCCTTATTAACCTTGTTTTGTGAGTCAGAAAGCATTGCTTTGTGATCATTGACCGAGTTTAGCAATGAAGTCATTGCAGATGAGTCCTTTGCAGCAGCATATGATTGAATAGCAGCAGAAGCATTGTTTTCAATGGCTGTTTCACTAGCAGTGGCTTCAGCAACACCCTTACTGATTGAAGTGTAACGAGCATCAGCAGAGCTCATTCGACTGGCTGCTGAAGATAAAACAGTATTGGCACTTGAAGCAGCAATTTGGAATCCAGCTGAAGTAAGTGAGCCTGCATTCGTGTTAGTTGCAACTACATCAGCATTCGCATTATTTGCATGATTAGTTTGATTGATAACAGCGCTACCACCAGCAGTTAATGCGGTCATAGCAGCTAAATATAAAAGTGTTTTTTTCATAAATATAACTTCCTTTCACTTTTTATGATTTCATCTTACCATTTTGAGTAGAAATTGATAGTAAATTGATTTGCCATAAGAGTTTCTTTATTACTTTAAGTTAAAGTTAAAAAAGCTACCATTAAACGGTAACATAACTGTTTAAGTGGTAACTTTCTTGTTATTTATTTGTAAGATTTTTGGCTGAAAAAAGTTTTTCGATTTGTTCATCATCTAAAAGGTTTTCGGCCTTGACCAATTCTTTTACACTACGATGTTCTCGTAAAGCTTTTTGAACTAGTTTAGTTGTTTTATTGTATCCTAAGACGGGATTAAGAACAGTTGCAGTTACTGCAGAAGCATAGACTTGACGTTTACCTAGTTCAACGTCCACTTTAGAATTATCGAGACATTTTTCAATGAACATCTCGATAGCGTTCTTTAAGTGTTTTTCACTCATGATTAATTTTTCAAAAATTAAAGGTTCAAAAGCATTTAATTCTAGTTCGCCATGTTCAGCACTTACCGTTACCATTGCATCATGGCCCATCATTTCATAAGCGGTTTGGACCAATGCTTCAGGGATAACAGGGTTGATTTTACCGGGCATGATTGAAGATCCTGATTGAACCTTAGGGAGGAGTAGTTCGCCTAAACCGGCTTGAGGACCACTTGCTAGTAACCGAAAATCATTTCCCATTTTAGCAAGGTTAACTGCGAGTGCTTTTAATGCTGATGAGAACTCGACATAACTATCGCAGTTTTGGGTATCATCAATTAAATCAGTAGCTGTTGTTAAAGGAAGCTTCGTTTCATCTGCCAGATTAACAGTAATGTGTTCTTGATAGTATTTAGAAGCGTTTAATCCAGTCCCAATTGCAGTAGCTCCCATATTAACGATTGCTAAATCTTCTTCAGCGTTATCAAGACGATGGATGTCTCGTTTGAACATGCTAGCATAAGCATGGAAAGAGTTTCCGAACGTAGTTGGAAGGGCATCTTGAAGTTGAGTTCGGCCAACTTTAATATCGTCAGCATATTGTTTAGCTTTTGCTTCAAAAGCACTGATTAAATGTTCAATGCTTTCGCGGAGTGGTTTTATAGTTTTTAACATGGCAATCTTTCCGGCAGTCGGATAAGCATCATTAGTAGATTGGCCTTGATTGACATCATTATGGGAGTCGACAGAGTCTTGAAGATTAGTTAGATAGTTGTTAGCTAAATTTGCGATGACTTCATTAGCGTTCATGTTAGTGGATGTTCCAGCACCACCTTGGATTGCAGTGGTAATGAATTGATTCCGATATTTATCAAAGTTGCTGATTAATTCGTCACAAGCCATCTTAATAGCACGAGCCTTATCCTTGCTTAAAGTTGTACCTTCAGCATTTGTTTTTGCAGCAACCGCTTTAATAGTAATCATTGCTTCATTAATTTCTTGTTGAACCGGTTTTTCAGTTACGGTAAAATTCTGGTGAGCACGGAGGGCATTGATTCCATATAACGCATCACTAGGGACATCCATTTTACCAACAGCATCTTCTTCTACTCTAAACTTCATCTATAACGACTCCTTATATAATATTTATGTTATATCTTATTACATAAGTAACCTTTTTGTCAATAAAAAAAGATATTATACTAAAATTTATACATAGTTTTAATCGACATATGTTAGCTCTTTTGACATATGAGTGAATGGAACCGCACCATTTTGGGTTAAATGAACACAATCTTCGATTCGAACTCCTGCGACTCCAGGAACGTAAATCCCAGGTTCAAGTGAGAAGCACATGCCCTCTTTAAGAACTAAATCATTTCCGCTCTTGATTTCAGGAGCTTCATGAGTACTTAAACCAATTCCATGTCCTAAACGATGAATGAAGTATTTACCATAACCAGCATCAGTGATTACCTTTCGAGCGACTTGATCTAATTCTCCAGCTGTCATCCCCACCTTAGCAGCTTTTTGTGATTCTAATTGGGCCTGAAGAACAGTGTTGTAAATTTTGATTTTTTCAGCGTCTGGTTTACCAACAGCAACGGTTCTTGAAGCATCAGAACAGTATCCATCGTGAACGGTTCCAAGGTCAAATAAGACAAGTTCATTGTTCTTTACCTTATTTTCACTAGTTCCATTGTGTGGTTGTGAAGCGTGGGCGCCAGCTTGGACGAGTGTAGGGAAACTGTTTTCCATGATGCCACGCTTCATTAATGCATATTTAATTTCAGCAGAAATTTCGTTTTCGGACACACCAACCCTAACAGCGTTGAATCCAACTTTGAAACAGAAGTCAGCTTCTTTTCCAGCTGCTTCAAGTTCGCGAATTTCGTCAGGAGTTTTGATCATTTGCATGGCATTGATGGTAGGGGTGACATCTTTGTCAAAACTGCCACTATCAATTGCTTGGGTCAAAGCTTCCACTTTGCCATAAGCTAAGTTATCAGCTTCAAATCCAATGTGTTGGGGGTTCGCAACCCGTTTAATGATTTGTTTTGCCATTATCATCCATGGATTTTCACTATCCTCATATCCATAAACATCGCCTTTAAAACCACTTCGTTCAATTTCTTCAACTTGAAGTGAGGGGGCAAACATGAAAGCATCTTGATCTGGGAAAATAATTAACGCCATGATGCGTTCAATAGGGTCATTGTAGTAGCCAATTAAATATTGAATCGCTTTGGGATTGCTAATGTATGTAAAATCAAGTTGATTATCGTTAGTCCATTTTTGAAGTTGTCCTAGTTTATTCATTGATAAAACCTACCTTTATAATATGAAATTAAATTAACATTATTATATTCTCATAAGTTGGGATGTCAATTGTGATAACGATTTCCGAAGTATTTTTATTATACAAATTCTAAAAATATATTATAATAAAATTAAGAAAATTATTTTTAGAAATGGGGTCTTCAAATGCATTTTAAATATTCAGAGTTAAGTTCGAATCAATTAAATCTGTTAACAAAGAAGTTTAAGTTACATAAATTTGAAAAATTAATGTTAGCTTCTGCAACCTTAGTTGGTGGGATTTCGTTGTTTGGTAGTCATATGGGAAATGTGGCACATGCTGATACGACAAAAACAACGACAAATAATGATGATAAAAGTAAGGAAAATAAAAAACCAACTATTTCATTAGCTGTTCAAGTCAATAATGCAAATCAAAATGGGACAGACTCATCTACAAAAAATGAGGTTGAAGTAACTAGTGATAATACAAAAAATCTAAAAGATGGTCAACATTTAGATATCGTGGTTACTTTTTATGCTGGAGACACTGTATTAGGAACATATACTTATCAAGGAACTGCAAATCAACAATTTGAAATTCCTCATGATGTCTTTGCGAACCAAGGATACTATACTAATGGTGCTATATACACAACGCCAATTAGTGGAACAGATAAAGTAAGTGTACACGTATATCAGGAATTTAACCTTACTTACAACTTTTTTAATGAAACAAATAATGCTAGTTTAGGTTATAAAACTTTTAGAGGTAAACCAAATACTGTTTTTTATCTTTCCACAAATGATATTCCTTCAGGTTATAAAATTGCTAGCGATTATAATAACGGAAGTTATCCTGGATATTATGTATCTAAAGGTGATTCATCAGTATCTGTTAAGTTATCACCTTTACCAGAAAGTACAAGAGTTAATTTTATTTATGATGGACAGAATGTTGGCTATAAAGACTATTCTGGAGTCCAGGGAGATACATTTAATGTGCCGGCTAGTGATGCTCCTTCAGGATATCATTTTAATGGAGCAACATTAAAAACGGATGTTAATAATCCAACTCAAAATGTTCAAGTTGAAAAAGATGCTCAAACTACGTACAATACAACAATTAAGTTTGAATTAGCAGATGGAACTGAGAAGGGTAGTCATACCTATAATGTTACAGATGGTGCAACAATTGTCTATAGTGATGATGTTCCAACTGGCTACTATGTTACCGAAAATAAGGTAGTTAGAGGAACTAACGGTAATCAAACGGTTGTAGTAACGGTTGCTCCAAAGAAATATAGTACAACTATTAAGTTTGAATTAGCAGATGGGACAGTTGAGAAAACTAATACCTATAATGATGTTACAGATGGTGACACAATTGATTACAGTCGTGATATTCCAACTGGCTACCATGTTACCGAAAATAAGGTAGTTAAGGGAACCAATGGTGATCAAACGGTTGTCGTAACTGTTGCAAAGGATTCGGAAGTAACTCACAGAACGACAATTAATTTTGTTGATGAAGATACTGGAAGAACGATTTCAACTAAAAATTATGATGGAGTTTATCCAAACGCTCCAATTAAGTATTTGTCAGATGTTCCTGCTGGATATTATGTTGATGGAAATCAACCAATTAATGGAGCTAATGGTGATCAAACCGTAACGGTTAGAATTAAAAAGAGTGCTCAACCTGGCCCAGCTCCAACGCCCGGGTATCATCCAACTCCTAAACCTGCATCCAGTTCCGCAAGTAATGATTCATATGCTGGGTATGTTGCATCTAATACATCTAGTTCATCAACATCATCAGCTAGCACAACTGACAGTTCAAGTGCTTCAACTTCATCTACTGCTTCTGCCGAACCAGTTCGGGTTTATACACTAAGAAAAGTTGGTTTTTATACTAATCCATCCATGCAAGAAAATGACAAAATTAATACGTTCAAGGAAGAAAAACGAACTAATCGTCCTGAATTTAAAGTCTTAGATAAACAGACTAATTCTGCGGGTCAAGTTGTATATAAAGTTCAAGATCTCAATCCTAATTCCAAGACTTATGATAAGGTTGGTTATATTACTGCTAATTCCATCGATTCGGATAGTCTTTACTACACTGGAGCAGGTGAATCCAATGTTAGGACTAATCTTCGTAACAAAGTCGTTGAATTTGTAAAGCCACGAAAGATTAGGGTTATTAATAAAGCAATTGTAGAATATGCTAATCCTAAGTTCACTGATAAGAAAGGCTACTATAAGAAGGGTAAGAAGCTCAAAGTAGTTTCGATTCATAAGTTAGGAACTGTTTACAGATTTAAGTTAGCAAATGGTAATTACGTTACTGCTAATAAACGATTTGTTAAATTGCTTAATTAGTAATTTTGCACATTAATAATTATAGAAAGCTAAGGATTTTATTCCTTAGCTTTTTTTATATTTATTAAACTATAATTTCATTATGAAATATTGATATTGCAATGTTTTATTCACTATGATAGAGTTAAATATTATTGATAATTTAATATTTGGGGTGTATATTTAATGGCTAGTTTTTGTACTAACTGTGGAAAAAAGATTGAAGATGGAATCAATTTTTGTCCTTATTGTGGAAGCCCACAGAGCAACATGAGTGTTGATAATGATGTTTCATATTACAATGATAATAATGATATCTCATTTGATACTAATTCATACTACTTTGGTGATGATGAATATGGTTATAATGACAATAATCAGCAAAATGAAAAAATTGAATCTACCAATAATCGAACTTTTATTGATGCATTCAGTTTATCATGGAAAGATATGCTAACAGTTAACAGCATAATGAGCAGAGGGGATTATTGGAAGGCTTATTTTATTAACGCAATTTTTTCGATTGGCATATTGATAGTTGCTTCATTTTTATCAGGGCTATTTATTAAACAGCCAGTGTTATTATTTACCCTGGTTCTTGTATATAGTGGAATCGAGGCTTTATTCACAATTAACTACTTTACGGCCACGATTAGACGTCTTCACGATACTGATAGGAACGGTTGGACAATGTTACTTATCTTGATTCCGATTTTAGGGTCAATTTTATTACTTTGTTTATTATGTGTTCCTCATTTTGATAGTAGACGTTTTAATTTGAATCCATTACATACTGATCCCGTAAAACAACCGGGATTTTGGATTAGTTTATTGTTATTAATGGTTATTTTTGTACCATTCAATTGTGTTCAAAATAACCTGATTTCAATTCCAGATAGTAGTAATCAAAAAATTACTAGTCACTCAAGTAAGAAGACTGTTTCTAGTAAGGATGACGATGATAGTTCAGATGATACTGATACTGGTGATTTTGAAAATAAAGCTGTAAAGGGAATTGATAGTGATGACTATAATAGTGGTAAAGCTGCTAATAATAATTTCTCTTATGGTGAATTGATAAAATCGGATGATTTCTTTGGAAAATCATTTAATCTTGAAAATGCTCAAGTTTTACAAGCTGAGCAAAGTGGAAATGCTACTACATTATTAGCATATATTGATGATGATTCTGATAATCTTTTCAAGATTTATTATGCTGATAAGACAAAAGCAGTTGAAGATAGTGTTATCAATGTTCAGGGAATTTTAGGAAATAGAGAAGATTATGATACGAAAATTGGTGGAACTAACACCGTACCAACATTAGTAGCCCATAAAGTAACAGTTATTGGAACTGCTAGTGATAACGAATAATAAATGATAATTGGAGAAAATAAAATGAACAAAAACTTTTGTCCGAATTGTGGAGCTCCATTGAAACCTAATAGCTCATTCTGTCCAAGTTGTGGATATCAACTTTCTAAACAATCATCAATTAATGCCGGCTATGGAAATAATAATTCATCACAGTCCAAATCACCAACGGGTTGGATTATTTTAATACTTCTGATATTCTTAATTTCAGTATTTTCTGGGGTATTCGTATATAATAAATTTTTTAATAGTAATACTGAACCAAAGTCACAAAATCATCAAATCACGAATTCTAAACCTGCTGCAAAAAGTAGTTCAACAGTAAGTAGCCATAGTAAAAAAACGACAATCAATAATAATAATCATTTAAACAATAGTGAGCGTAATATTTCAGCAAATGATACTGATACCTTACTTAGTGATACTTTTACTAAAATTGGCGATAGTGTAACTGATTCTGATGAAGATTTCAGTAATGATTTTGTTGGAAGTACTTCTAATCCTTCATATCAACAAATTAAAAATTGGGTCGATATTCAATCTGCTAATTCAAAAATTGATTCTGTTACGATTGATGTTAGTAATGTTGTTGTTAACGGGAGCAACGTTACTTTTAAGGCGAAATATGATTTTTACCATGGTGATGAAGGAAATGATCACATTCAAATTTTTAATTGGAATGGTAAAATTCAAAATGCCAATGGTAGATTGTTAATTACATCCTGCCAAAGTGATTCAAAACCAATATCAGATTACTATGAATAACAAAAAATCTTAAGGTATGATTCTACCTTAAGATTTTTTTGTTAATTTTAAATTTTCTAGTTCAATTCGTTCATTTTCAAGTAAATCAAGTTCTTCTCTGATTTCACCAAGGGTTTCTAATTGTAGTTTTTTAATTTCAAGATGATGAGGCATTTGATTTTGACTTAATTGATCAAGCTTGGCATGCAAAAGGCGAAGCTCATTTTCAGACTTTAAATTAACGTTGTAATCATTATCCGCATCTAAACGGTCTCTTTGATTGGAACGGTTTTGACTCATCATAATAATGGGAGCTTGAATGGCGGCGATACAACTCAATGCTAGATTCAGTAAAATAAATGGATAAGAATCAAAATCGGCACCAAAAATATGAAAAATGTTGATGACCATCCATCCAATTAAAATGGCAATAAAGATAAAGATAAAAGTCCAACTTCCCCCAAATTTAGCTACATCATCAGCAACTCGTTGTCCAAATGTTTCCGATTGATTCAATGATTCATTGATATCTTTGATTTTGTAGTCTTCTTTTTTCATGGTTCGAGTTAATTTACGATCAATTTTATTATTTCGTTTGTGGTCATCATTAATAAGTTGGTTAATTCGATTAAGTTGATACTTTAGAAGATGCTCGTTACAAATGAAATCATTTCCATTTGCTTTTTTAAAATCATTATGGATATGTCCAAGAATGGTAGAGTCGATTTGATTCAATCTTTTTCCTTCGTTAATGAAGAATTCTTTTTCATCAACAATGCATCGATGAATATCATTTTTAAATCGTTTATCCATTAAAAAAGTCCTCCTAAAGTTAGTAATTTATTTAATTATAAAAAGTATCTTCTCAACAAGCAAGATACTTGAACTGATTAGTAATATTGTTTATATTAAAAAATGTAGTGTACAAAGTAAAAGAGGAGGATTATTGATATGGATTATTTTAAGTTAAATGATGGTAACAAGATTCCTGCCGTTGGTTTTGGAACTTATAAGATTACTGAAAATACTGCTGATGAAGTGTCAGATGCGATTCATGCTGGATACCGTTTGATTGATACCGCTAAAGTTTATGCGAATGAAAAAGGTGTCGGCGAGGGAATCAAAAAGAGTGGCATTGATCGTTCTGAATTATTTGTAACTTCAAAGGTTTGGATTAATGATGCTGGATACGAAAAGACAAAGAAAGCATTAGATGAATCTCTAGAAAAATTAAATTTAGATTATCTTGATATGTACTTGATTCATCAACCATATGGTGATAATTATGGTTCTTGGCGTGCGATGGAAGAAGCTAAAAAAGCTGGTAAGGTTAAATCAATTGGTGTTTCAAACTTCCCTGCATATCAATTAACTGATTTAGCTGTATTCAATGATGTTAAACCAGTTATTAACCAAATTGAAATTAACCCTTGGAATCAACGAAAAGATTTAGTTGATTATTTAAAGAGTTTTGATGTTCAACCTGAAGCTTGGGCTCCATTTGCTCAAGGTTATGACCATATCTTCAGTAATCCAGTTTTAACTAAAATTGCTGACAATCATGGTAAGGGCGTTGGGCAAGTTATCTTACGTTGGCTAAGACAACGTGGAATCGTATCCATTGCTAAGTCAGCTAAACCAGAACGAATGAAAGAAAATATCGACATCTTTGATTTTGAATTAACTGATGACGAAATGAAACAAATTGCTGCAATTGATCGCAAAGATGGAGTTGCTGCTGATCATACTGATCCTAAGACTGTCTTTAAATTAAGTAAATACAGTGATAATTTAAAGGGTCTTGATTAATATCATTATTAATATCTAGTTCATTTAAAAAGTCCTTCTTCTGAGGGGCTTTTTTATTTATACTGGTAATTTAAATACTGTTAAATTAAAATGATAATATGAAAAAGTTAAAGGATGGATGATTTTGTTAGATGCTCACAAAGTAAGTGATCAATTTGATTGGATTCAGGTAAAGGAACCAGAAAGAAATGATTTTGAAACATTATCACAAAAGTATGCAATTAGAAGTGACATTATCAATTATGCTTTTGATATTCACGAACGGCCACGTTTAGAGTTGGATGAAGATAGTGATTATCGATTGTTTATCTATGATGTTCCAATTGAAAGCCGCTTCCGTGGTGGAGTAGCTGTTGAGCCAGTTGCTTTTTTGATTAATGATGATCATTTATTCACAATCACCCGTCAAAAAACGAATTATGTAATTGATATTATTAATTCAGTTCTGAATGATCCTCGGACTAAGGATACAGGCAAAATCTTGGATTTAATTTTAGATTCAGTCTATCAGCTTAGTCTTGGTTATTTTGATTATATTAATCAAGCCAATCGAGAACGAACCGATATTCAACAACATTTTATTCACCGTGCTGATCGAAAATTAATTACGGCATTATTAGCAATTCAGACTCAAATGGTTTACTATTTAACTGCTTTAAATTCGAACAGTGAAATGTTAGCGACTGTTGAGCGGAAACTAGGTTCTGAACTAAGTGAACACCAAAGTGACCGGTTAGAAGATATTTCGATCGAAACAAAACAAAGTCTTTCAATGGCTGAAGTTGCGTCTAGTGTGACAAGAGAAGTTGCTGATGCATATTCTAATGTCTTGGATAGTGATTTGAATAAGACGATGAAACTACTAACTGTTTTTTCAATCTTACTTGCAATTCCAAACATGGTTTTTGCTTTTTATGGTCAAAATGTGAAATTACCATTAGCTGATGATGGTTGGGGAATTACCATTATTTTCTCAATTTTACTTTGTATTTTAGTATGGTATCTTTATCGGCGTTTCTGGTCGTAAAATAAAATCTCCTCTGGTTTATATCAGAGGAGATTTGTTTATTTAATAACCACTTTAGTTCCTGTTGGAACGTGTTGATTGATCCATTTTGCATCTGGGACGGAAAGTCGAATACAACCGTGGGAGTGAGCCGTTTTACCAAGAGCTTTTGCTTCAGCAGGAAGGTATTTTCCTTTGGCATTGGTTGGAACGGTGTGGAATAAATAAATTCCATGGTCTTTCCATGATGTCCAGTAGTGAGCGCCTTCTTTTGAATTTCGGTTATAAAAGAAATTACCACGTTCATTTTGAATATGGAACGTTCCGCGTGGAGTGGAGTTATGAATTCCAGTCGATGCGAACATTGTATAGAGGACCTTATTCTTTGGACTCATTATATAAACCCGTTGATTTTTAATTGATACGTCTAACCAATTATGATTTCTAAGGTTCATGTTTGGATATGGTTTGTTTTGCGATGATTTTCGCCAATCTATAACTGGTTTATTCTTATGATGAATAGTTACTGATTGACTACTTTTTGATGATTGAGTATTCTTATTACTAGTTTGATTACCACAGGCACTTAATAAAGATAGGCTGACTAGAGAAATCCCGATTAATTTCATTTTTATTTTCATTTCATTCACCCCAATACATGCAGTATAGTATTAAAAATTTAAGATATCAATTTAAAAAGGTAGCCATTCGGCTACCTTTATTTTAATCTTTTCGATTTTGAAGTTTAGAGTGATGGATACTGTAAGCGAAGTAAAAGATAACCCCAATTACTAACCAAATTCCAACTGAAATTTTCGTGATGTCAGGAAGAGCAATTAAGAAATAAATTGTGAATACGCCAGCAATAATTGGTAAAAATGGGTACCAGGGCATTTTAAAACCAGTATTCTTAATATCTTTACGATGACGAAGTTTAATAATTCCAAATGAAATAAATGCAAAAGCAATCAATGTTCCAGCGTTAATTAAACTAGCTAATTGAGCAAGCGGTACTAGGCCAGCAAAGAAGGCTTGAACGATAGTTGCGACAATAATTGCATTTTTAGGGACCGAATGTTTACTAGAAACTTTTCCCATTGATTTCGGAAGTAATCCATCTCGACCTAATGCATAAACTAATCGGGATCCACCAATGAACATTGTCATGATGGCAGTAAAAATTCCAATCAATGCCCCAATTGTGATTAATTTGTTCCAAGCGGTTAGGTGAATAACTTGAAGGGCGAAGGCAGCAGGGTCGTCAACGTTTAACTGTTTGTAATTTACAATTCCAGTTAGAACAAGGGAAAAACTAACGTAAAGAACAACGGCAATTACAACAGTTCCCAAAATTCCTCGAACCACATTTTTACCAGGGTCGATTGTTTCTGCTGAATTCGCTGCGAGGGCATCAAATCCAATAAAAGCAAAGAAGACGGTTGCAGCTGCAGTGGAAATTCCTCCTAGACCAATTGGACTACTATGGAATTCTTTTGGATAGAATGGAACATAGTTGCTGGATTTAATATAGAAAACACCAACGACGATAAAGATAATAATAATGGCAACTTTGATTAAAACGGCCCAATTTTCAATTCGCTTAGAAAGTTCAGTTCCGTGAATGATGATGGCTGCAATTAACAACACGATAATAACGGCAGTGATGTTAATTACACCACCTTCCATTGGACTAACCTGGAGGGCTTTAGGAATATTAATTCCCATTGCTGCTAAAATATTATTATTAAAGTAAGCAGCAAAACCAGTGGCTTCTGCAGAAACAGCTAGGAAGTATTCTAGAACTAAGGCCCATCCTAGAATCCAACCAATAAATTCACCATAAATAATGGATCCAAATGAATAGGCTGATCCAGCAATTGGCATTGCAGAAGAAAATTCAGCGTATGCCATTCCTACTAACCCCGAAACAATCGCAGCAAGTAAAAAGGCGATTGCAACAGCCGGACCAGCATGTTGGGCAGCTTCATGTCCAGGAAGAATAAAGATACCGGTACCAATAACGGCCCCAATTCCCAATCCAACCAAATCTTTGGCACGAAGTGTTTTAGCTAAATGAGAATCGGATTGGATAAAGTTATCAACCGATTCTTTTTTGAAAATGTTCATTGAAAAAAAGCTCCTTAAATTATGTTATAATTATAAATATAAGTTATCTGATTTATTAAGTACAATTAATAATCGTGATAGACACATTATGGAAAGGTGATACGTATGAATCGTTTGCTTGTTTTACAAGCTATTTTAGAGACTAATAGTTTTACTAAAGCTGCTGATGCATTGGGATATACCCAATCTTCTGTCAGTCAGATGATCAGTGGTTTAGAGAAAGAAATGGGGATTAAAATTTTAAAACGTTCCCGACATGGAGTTTCTTTAACAGCTGAAGGAAGCGAATTGTATCCATATATTCAACAAAGTATCAACCAATATAAGACATTACAAGAAACAGCGAATGCCATCCGTGGGGTTAAGGTCGGAACGGTTAAGATTGGTGCGATTACCAGTGTTAGTTGCTACTGGTTGCCACCACTTTTTAAAGAGTTCAAGAAAGAATATCCTGGTGTTAATTTCGAATTAAGTCAAGGGGATTATGGAACCATTTCTGAGTGGATCCGGACTGGTCAAGTTGACTTTGGTCTGATGACTGCTAATTACACGGCAGGGTTAAAGAGTGACGTTTTGCATATGACTGAGATGCATGCCTTTCTACCGGAGAATCATCCTTGTGCAAAGCTAGATAAAGTTCCAATTGAAAAATTAACTAAAGATCCATTCATCTTGATTGAAGGTGGGGGTTATAGTGAACCACTAAATGCTTTTTCAGAAGCTGGTGTAGAAGCTAATGTTAAGTATAAGATTCAAGATGATTATACGATTATGGCAATGGTAGAAGCTGGTTTGGGAGTTAGTATCTTGTCTGAATTAGTCGATCGCCGTTCTAATTTTAAAGTCGTTAGTCGACCTGTAGAACCAGCAGTGGTTCGACCATTAGCGGTTGTTTATCGAGATAAAGCCACTTTACCAATTGCTAGTCGATATTTTATTCAATTTATGAATGATCATAAAGATATGTTAGTTTAAATTAAAAAGCTATCCGAATTAATTCGGATAGCTTTTTTATTCAATTGATAATAGCTCAACTTTATTGGCACCGTGAATATCTCTGATTTGATCTAATAATGATTCAATATTTTCAGTCATGTGATTTAAATCTAGTGAAATGGTAACACTAGCAATATTATGAATTGGGATGTTTTGATTGATCGTTAAAACACTTGCGTGATTATCAGCAATTACTTGAAGAACCTTGGTAAGCATACCACGTTCATTATTAAGCATGAAAGAGATAACCGCTTTTCGATCCCAGCTGTTTTTATCAGTATCATAAACCAGGTCACGGTATTTATAATAACTGCCTCGACTGATGCCAACTTTTTTAACAGCATCACTGATTTTTTTCACTTTTCCAGTATTTAATAAATGTCGCGCTTGAATGACCTTATCAAAAGTTGCTGGTAATAACGAACGATCTACAATGTAGAATTTATCGATAGTTACATCTCCCCTTGGGTTCCCTTTACATCCACAGCGACATTTAGTGTCTGCCATTGTGGGAAATGGTTTTGAATTACGTTTTTTATTTTATCACGTTTTTCAGAGGATGACAGAACTGCCATGACAGTTGAACCACTGCCACTTACATAGTAAGGAACATCATAGGTATTAAAAATCTGCTTAAGTTCTGTAAATCCTTGAATTAATTTGGCGCGGTAAGGTTGTTGCATCTTATCAATGAAGCCTTCTTTGATTAATTCTTCATTTCCATTTTGCATGCCAGTGACCATCATTAAAGCATGACTGATTTGGTAAGTGGCTTCAGTGTAATTCATTGTAGTAGGCAAAACTGATCGAGCTTTGTTTGTACTTACTGGAGTATCTGGAATGATGGCTAATAATTGCCATTTTGGATTTACTGGGTATTGGACGACCTGTAAATGATGTCCTTGAGTGTAAGTCGTCATACATAAACCGCCATAGATTGCGGGAGTGACATTATCGGGATGACCTTCAACTTGATTAGCTAAGGTCAATAATCTTTCTTTACTGAAGGGAGTTCGATACCATTCACCAGCGGCTTTAATTCCGCTAACAATACAGGTAGCAGAACTGCCTAATCCTCTAGAAACAGGAACTTTCGTTTGAATATCGATATGCAAATTGGGAATTGGTTTGTTAAGGGCTTGGCATCCTACAATAAAAGCTTTATAAACAATGTTATCTTCGTTCTGAAATTTTTCAGGGCATCCAGTTATTGATAAATGATGTTCACTTTTACTAAACGAGAATTCAGCATATAAATTAATGGCTAGACCCAGACAATCATATCCAACTCCTAGATTAGCGCTGGTAGCGGGTGTTGTAATTTTGATCATTTCCAGTTCGCCTCCACTTGTTGTTTTACATAGTCCGTCATTTGGTTAGGTTCGATTACGGTTTCTTTATTTAATGGAAGGGACCATGTTTTTGCTAATGAAGCTGGCATTTGAAATTTAGTAACGTTAACAAGTTCTTTTGCCGTTTCTTTTGGTGTATCTTGATGATGACCCAAGATTGCATCAGAAACAGCATCAACAAACTTATAAGGACTCGCCGTACTCAATAAAACCATTGGGGTATCATCATCTTGGTTTTGGAACTGTTTCATAACGTGGTAGCCGGTGGCAGTATGGGTATCCATAAGATAGTGATCCATTTCAAAAACCTCTTTAATACTATCTTCAATTTCTTTATCAGTTGCAAAACCGCAACTAAATTCTTTCTTAATAGAAGCTAAAATTTCTGGTTTAACTTGATAACGTCCATTTGATTCAAGTTGATCCATTAATTCTTTTACATATTTGCTATCTTCACCACTCATATAGTATAAAAGTCGTTCAAAGTTACTCGAAATTTGAATATCCATACTTGGAGCAACTGTTTTGAAAAAAGGACGATTTCGATCATAGACACCGTTTTCAAAAAAGTCAGCTAGAACTTTATTTTCGTTACAAGCAATAATTAGTTTTTTGATTGGTAATCCCAATAATTTAGCATAGTAGCCAGCAAGAACATCACCAAAATTACCTGTTGGAACTGTGAAATTAATTTTAGTCCCCATTTTAATTTTGTTATTTACCAGTAATTGTTGATACGAACGGAAATAATAAACGATTTGGGGGATTAACCGACCGATGTTAATGGAATTTGCACTTGAAAGGCTAATGTTATTACCTAATTCTTGTTTAAGTTTTTGATCATTAAAAATCTTTTTGACGTTTGTTTGGGCATCATCAAAATTACCGTTGATTGCAGCAACATTAATATTGTTTCCATCCATCGTTAACATTTGTTGCTTTTGAGTTGGACTGACTCCGTTGTGGGGATAAAAAACGGTAATTCCCATTTGCTTGGTGTTCTTGAAACCGGCCAATGCAGCAGTACCAGTATCACCACTAGTAGCAGCTAGAATCATTACTCTTTGGTGGGGAGTTAGACATTTATTCATTAATTCTGGGAGTAATTGGAGGCCAACATCTTTAAATGCAGCTGTTGGGCCATGGAATAATTCCAAAATATGGAAGTTTCCAACTTTAACTAATGGGGTAATCTGGTTATCTGTAAAAGTATTTTGATAAGCATCATCTAAGCTCTGGTCAATTTCCTTTTCCGAAAAATCTGGGAGGAGAACTTTTAAGATCATTTTAGCCGTTTCAATATAATTTTGATGTGGTAATTGATTCAAATCAACATGTTTATCTTTTAAATTAGGAAGAACAAAGAGGCCCTTATCATCAGCAAATCCTTTAACAATTGCCTGCTTTGCACTCATTTGAACATCGCTATTTCTAGTACTGGTGTATAAATTATCCATTTAAATCGCTCCTTAACTTGCTTTCGTAATATTTACATGATAATATGTTTATAAATAAAAGACAAGTGTTTATTTAAAATAGACACAATAAGGAGCGAGTTAAGATGAAAATTGCGGTCTTAGGAAATGGAACTGTTGGCTCTGGAGTTATTGAACAAGCTAATAAACAACCGAACTTAGAAGTTTCCTACATTTATGTAAGACATGATTTAGATGATTCTAAAAAAACAAATGATTTTGAAAAAATCGTTAATGATGATTCTGTTAACCTAGTAGTTGAAGCAATGGGTGGTTTAGAACCAGCTAGAACTATGATTTTAGATGCAATGAAGCATCATAAACATGTAGTAACCGCAAATAAGGCCGTTGTTGCTAGATACATGGAGGAGTTTCAAAAAACCGCTACAGAGAACAACGTTGCTTTCCAATTTGAAGCAAGTGTTGGAGGCGGAATTCCGTGGTTACATAATTTATTAAGAACAATGCGGAACAACAAAATTACCGGAATTGTTGGAATCCTAAATGGAACAAGTAACTTTATTTTAGATCAAATGCATCGGACGAAACGACCTTTTGATGAAGTTTTAAAACAAGCTCAAGACTTAGGTTATGCGGAAGCCGATCCAACTGCTGATATCGACGGATACGACATTGAAAATAAAATCTGTATTAGTGCTGATCTTGCATACCATACAATTATTAAACCTGATTTACAATCGTACCGGTGGGGCATTCGAACGATGAAAGCACAAGATATTGATTATTTTGAAAAGAACAATTGGGTCGTTAAATTAGTTGGACAAGCGGTTCGGAAAGCCGATGGTTTGAATATTGTCATTGAACCACGTTTGTATCCAAGTGACGCAATTTTCAGTACAATTCATGATAATTTAAATTATGTCCAATTGTTTGGCAATCAATTAGGTATGGTTGGTCTAGCTGGTCAAGGAGCTGGGAAAAATCCAACGGCAGATGCAATCCTAGAAGATATTTTAGATGTTTTAGATGGTCATCAAAGTTCAGTTGGGGCGTTAAATAAAAAATATCCATTGAATCGAGAATGGGCTAAATCAGATTATGTTGTCAGAACGACAGTTGATTTGACTAAGGATGATAGATTAACGGTTGTGACCGATGGTAATTATTATCAAGTTAAATCAATTGAAGTTAATGAAATGCATCAATTAATGGAGAAAATTTGGAATGAAGATAAGGCTGCAATGGCAGCTCGAATTACGAATTAAAAGGAGTGCGTTAAAATGAAAGTTGTTGCAAAGTTTGGCGGAAGTTCTTTAGCAAATGCGAACCAATTTAATAAGGTAAGAAAGATTGTTGACAGTAATAGTAGTCGAAATGTAATCGTTGTTAGTGCAGCCGGAAAGAGTAAGGATCAACCAGTAAAATTAACTGATCAATTGATTGATATTTACGAGCGGATGCAAACAAAACAAGATTATACTGGACAGGTTCAAGCTGTCAGTCAACGTCTTCAATTATTATCTGTTCAGCTTGGATTAAAGAAACCAATTCAAACTTTGTTTAGCAAGATTATTCAACAATTACCTCAACTTTCATATGCAGAATTTGTTTCTCGTGGTGAATTTTTGACAGCTAATTTAATGTCTGCATACTTAGATTATCCAATGATTGATGCCGCTAGATTCCTTGTGATTGAGAATGGTCAAGTTGATTTTAAAGAATCTAAACGACGTTTAGCTGCATTAATGCCAGCTGGTGGACATTGTGTTATTCCGGGCTTTTATGGGGTGAATCAAGCAAATAAAATTCAATTACTACCACGAGGTGGTGGAGATACGACTGGAGCAATCATTGCAAATTTATTAGATGTTGATCGTTACGAAAACTGGACTGATACGAGTGGAATTTTGATTGCTGATCCACGAGTTGTTGATGCCCCATCCGTAATTAATGAACTTTCTTATAATGAATTACAAGAACTATCTTATTTAGGAATGCAGGTATTTCAAGAAGAAGCAATTCAGCCAGTTCGTGTTAAAAACATACCAATTGTGATCAAAAATACGAATCAACCATCTGAATCAGGAACGTGGGTCGTTGATCAAAAAGGAGAACAACGATTGGTTACGGGAATTGCTGGCCGGAAACATCAAACTTTAATTACGATTCATAAATATCAATTAGTTCAACATATTCAAGATTTATTTAATTTGTTCAACAATTTTAAAGCAATGGATGTTAAATTTTCATACGTCTTCAATGGAAATGATCAATTGAATATTACTTTAAATCATTGTAATGAGTTTGTTGAAAATGTTTTAGATGACATCGAGAAAGTTGTTGAACCTGATAAAATAGATGTAGAAACTGACTTAGCATTAGTTGGTGTTGTAACGGATGAACTTCAACAAAACCCATTACTTGTTGGTCAAATCGTTGAATCATTGGCAAATGATAATGTTCCAGTTAAGACGCTATTTCAAGGAAATGGGGACTCTAAGGTAATTTTTGGGGTAAATGATAGTAATTATCATGAAGCAGTTCAAAGTATCTATAGCTTATCTTTTTTAGATCAAATTCATTCTAATATCAAAGTTAGTTCGATATAGGATTTTATTATGTAAATAGGTTTTAAAAAGTTTGCCAGGTTTGGGAGGCTTTTTTATTTTTCTTTATTCATTATTAATATTTTTTATTAAAGATTAAGGTTTTGACTATTAGATGATTAATCATATAAAATGAACTAGTTTGTTATATTAATTGACATAAATTATTTCTGAATTTTAAGGAGGAACAATTTCATGGCTGTTTTATGGAGTTCAATCCAAAGTGTCCTAGTGGTCGTATTGATCATGGTTTTAGGATATGTTTTACGCCGTAAGGGTTGGTTTGCTGATACATTTGGTGGTAATATTGCCAAGTTTATCAAGAACATCGCCTTACCCGCTTCAATTTTTATTTCTGTTTTATCCCGATTAAGTATTGGAAAACTAGCTGGATTTGCTAGTTACTTGGTATGGGGATTAATTTCCGTTGTGATTGGATATGTAATCTCGTTTTGTTTAGTAAAGGTATTGAAGGTTCGTAAGGGTCGTCGAGGGGTGTTCATTAATGCTATCGTTAATGCGAATACTATCTTCATCGGTTTACCTTTAAATATCGCCTTATTTGGTGATAAAAGTATGACCTTCTTCCTCGTTTACTACATTATTAACACTGTTTCTACTTGGGCTTTTGGGGTCTTCTTGATCAGTAATGATGATCCTACCAAGGATAAGAGTCAAGAACACAACAAGATTGACATTAAGAAAGTTTTACCAATGCCATTAGTTGGATTTATCGTTGCATTGATTTTCTTACCATTCAATCATGCAGTATTAAGCGTTTCATTCATCGCCCAAACATTAACTTATGTTGGTAACTTGGTCACACCATTATCATTGATTTATATTGGGATTGTTTTAGCTGATGCTGGTTTGAAGAGTATTAACTTCGATCGTGATACAGTAGTAACTTTAATTGGTCGTTTCATTCTTTCACCAGTTGTAATGATTATTTTAATGATGATTGCTAAGAATTCTGCTGGAGTTCCAAACTTATTATCTAGTACAATGATTGTTCAATCAGCTACACCAATGTTAGCAGTTTTACCAGTCTTAGCTGCTGATGCTCATGGTGATGTTAAGTTTGCTACTAATATCGTTACATTATCAACGGTATTGTTTATCATTGTTGTACCAATTTTAAATACTTTAATTCAATTTATCTAATTAATTGAGCTGATGCATTAGTATCAGCTCTTTTTTGAGCTTTTTAGTTGCTTTTACCCGTTTAAAACAATTATTATAGTAACTGTAATAAAAACAAAGAAAGAAGTTTTGAATTATGAGTAAAAAAGATTTTGAAGCAAAAGATTTAGAAAAGAACTTTAAAGATATCAAGAGAGGTTTACGTGAAAAGTCAACTAATCCTCAAGGTGCTTGGGATCAATTAAAAGATATTGCTGATTTCATGGATGCTAGCGAATCCAAAGCTGCTGATTACAAGAAGGTCTTAGTACCAGAATTAAATAAGAAGGATAGTCGTGGTTTCTTATATGCTGGTGAAGGTAAAGACGTTAAAGCTTCTGTTAACGACAGCAAAGATTTCAAGGATATCGATGTATCTAATTTAGATGATAATAAGGTTTATTTATTAGATGAAAAGAAAAATGAATACAAACCTTTAGATGAAGATTACATTGATGGAATTATTGATAAGGTTGTAAAATAAATCGATTATTAATTTTAAAATTTGAGAGTTTACCATTTTATATTTGGTAAACTCTTTTTTTAGGAGAAATGATATTATGTTAAAAAAGATGTTATTAGTATTACTATCAATAAGTGGATTTTATTTTGTAATTAGTTTAGAGAATGTTAATGCTTCAAGTACACATTATTTGACCAGTTTTCCAAAACAATATCGAGGAAACTGGTATGCTTATGACAAAGATGAAGGTTTGATTAAAGAAAGAATTACCAAAAATAAAATTGTTTATCGAACTACTAAAGATGCTCACGATAATGATTATAATGAGTACCTTCATCGATATGTTAAACATAATCCATTAAAAACAGGTCATAAAGAATATAAAAAGACGATGGATTGGGCATATGCTTCCAATACAAAGACTAAAATTCATGGCTTTAAGTGGTTATGGATTTATGGTTGGAATGCAACTGCTGGTGATGGTGATTTCCTTAATTACCATAAATTTAATGGGCACCAAGTATTAACAGAAGCTGGTGGAGCAGAAGTTTGGGTCGATATTCACTATTACAGAACGCCTAAATTAGCTAAACAACTAGCTAATAAACGTTACAACGGGTTTAAATATTATCCTAAATTAAATTAAGAGGAGATTATGGATGGCAGATTATAGTAATCAAGATAAGTGGCCAATATATTGGGGTCATCAACAATCTCCAATTGACATTAATAGTTCGCGAACGGTTGCAAAAGAATCATTGCGTTATCAGGTTTTAAAGCCATATCGATTAATGACAGAAATCGATGACCATTCGACCATTAGATTGGTTGGAGATGGGGGAATTATGATTAATGGAAACGAATGGTCCTTTAATCAGGTTCATTTTCATTGTCCTAGTGATCATTTGATTGATGGAAAAAGTTCACCACTTGAGATTCATTTAGTCCATTCAAATTCTATTGGTCAAATTATGGTGTTATCATTAATGATCCAATTAGGGGATAATGATAAAGGGTTTGGTCAAATTATTGATAAATTTAAACACGCTAATACAGTTCCCATTAAATTGGAAATTACAAATTGGTTAGATAATAATGATCCGCATGGTTTTCATTATTTGGGTTCATTAACAACGCCACCATTGATTGAAGGCGTGGAATGGATTATTGTCACTAATCCTTCTGTTACCATTAGTAAAGAACAATTATTAAGATATCAAGAGCTATTTTTATCTAATAATCGAGATATTCAAGATTTAGAGGGAAGACCAGTTACAAAGTTTTAAAAATGATATAATTAACAATATTAAAGATTGAGAAGGCGATTATTATTACTATTGCGTCAATTTTATTTTTGATTGTGATTGGCTTTATTTCAGGGATTATTAATAGTGTGGTAGGAATGGCATCGTTGATTTCTTATCCGGCAATGATTTCTGTTGGAATTCCACCGGTATTGGCAAATGCATCGAATACCGTTGCGTTAATTAGTAGTGGAGTTAGTTCTACTTTAGCCTCTTTAAAGGAACTAAAGAAGAACCTTAAAGCAATGTGTATTGTGGTAAGTTTGACCGCAGTTGGTGGCTTCTTGGGTTCATTATTATTACTACATTCTTCCAATAAGGTATTTTCCAAAGTTGTGCCTTTTTTAATTTTCTTTGCGGCTTGTTCACTTTTTATCCCCAAGAAAAAGGGTGATGCTCAAAAGAGTGAAAATAAGAAGGCGTTGATTGGAGAATATTCTATTTTAGGCTTAGTTGGAATATATGTTGGATATTTTGGAGCTGGAGCTGGAGTCATTATGACAGCAGTTCTCTCTAAATTAACTGATAGTCCTTATCATGTTTACAATGCAATTAGAAATGTTGCAACGTTGGCTGCTAATTTTGTGGCTTCAATTATTTTTATTAGTGTGGCTCATTTGTATTGGGGAGCAATTATTTCGTTAGCAATTGGGTTGTTTTTTGGTGGTTTTGTTGGCCCATCGTTAGTTCGTCATATTCCAAATAATGTGATGCGAATCGGGGTAGGGGTGTTTGCCTTTGCCCTATCGATTTATCTATTCGTCAAAGCTTTTTTCTAATTTAAAGACTAGACCTACTAACTTAAGAGTGGGTCTTTTTATTTTGATTAAAATGCTATTTATTTACATATTTAATGTTTATTAATATCGAAATGAATGGATAAAACCAACGTTTAGACAAAATTATTAATGGGGTAAACGAGGGATCTTTGTTGTCGATATTGATAAATAGAATACACTACCTATTAAAGTATGAAAGAGTTAAGATATTTTAGGACGTTTGTGATGTTAAACAATGTGATCAACCTTGCAATAGATTAAATTATTTTATGAATAAGCGAACTAATTATATGCATAATGATTGAAATTAGCGATAATCAAACGCTAACGAACAAGACAATCATTGCCAAAATAAGTATAATAAACCTAGAAGCTTTAGATTCGCATCTTGATTGAAATCTAAATTTGTCAAACATCATTTATCAGATGATGGACCTGAACTCTAGAAAGGGATGCTAGACTATGCCAACGTTTCCTATTAAACATTATCAAATTAAATTAAATTCTAACTATACGATCAATGTGCCCGATCGTGTTTGGCAAGATTGGAATTTAAAAGCTAATTCCACATTGCTTGTAAAGATTAATGATCAACAATTGATCTTAACTAAGATTCCTGATCAAAGTGATTGGCAAGGTATTATTGATGCTTATGCTAAAAATGGGAAAATTGAGATTTTGGGCGATCAAAATGATCATGATCAAGATGTTCATGACTGGAAATTGCAAAGTGACCCAGAAGCTGAACACGCTACCGATGATCGTACTTATGACGAAGATGGCAATTTGTTAGTTCATTGTAATCAAGATCACGAGTTCAAACTACCAGCACCTGTTTATCAGACTCTAAAGCTCCAACCCAACGATCAATTAGATTTACTAACAGATCAATATCATAAAGTTATGATTGAAAAAATCAAATAAAAAAGACTGCCAATTATGACAGTCTTTTTTATTAATGGAGTCGGCGGGAGTCGAACCCGCGTCCGAGCATATCGCCACCCAAATCTCTACGTTCGTAGGGATATGATTTGGTATTTCACTAGTTAAAACGCCATATTCCAGGGCAACCATGACTAGCTAACCTGATTAATCTCTTCTAATTACTTCAGGTGTGAGCAATTAGCGTAAGCATACTTAATTATAAAACCCGTAACTTACTCATATGCGAAGTAAGGCGGATCACACAGAGCTGGTTTTTAGGCAGCTACTGCGTAGTTGTTTGTATTATTGTTTGCAGTTATAATAGAAAACTGTGCGTTTTTAACGTGGTCGTTGCCACGAAACGCAATTTGGGCTCGACCTATACCCGTCGAATCCTTAACGACCCCAAATAATACGTTAATATAATAGCATATCATGCATAAAATACCAAATAATTAAGCTTTATCAATAATTTGATTTATCATCATACAAAATATCTTATAATGACGTATAATAAATATTAATAATATGGTTTGGAGTGAATCATTTGAAATCAACAACGATTGCAAGTGAACAAATTAATTCATTTTACGTTCGCTTAAAGACATCACCAACCCCAGATTGGTACTTGCCAGAATTTAAAAAGCCACAACGTAAAATGCTCAAAAGACATTTTCAAAGAAAAAGTGTAAAACAAGATATTTTGATTAATCAAATTGCTTTTTTTCATAAACATAGTTGGATGCATTTTGATTTAGAAAATATTAGTGGCTGGTTACCTTTTAAATCCGTTCGGAAGAATTACTATCGTTTAGCAATTACCCCAATTCAACAAACAAGTGATGGCAAAACTCAAAGTATTTTTACCTGCGTTAAGATGATGTTAAATGTTCAAGCACCATACAACGAGATTGAAGAACGTTTAGAATCTGTTCAAAATACGAATTATTTAAGCCCATTGAGTTTTGCTGATGTAACCCTTGATACAGTTGGATCATTCCGTAATTTATCGAATAAATCGTTACGGCGATTAGTGAGCCAATTGCGGAGACATCGGTCAATCGTTTTATGGGGACAACATAATTCTTTTCATGCAGAAGCAATTTTATTGATTGGTTTTAATAAACGAGTGTTTATTTATAATGATCCTACAACTGGTGAGATGGGAACGATTTCCAAGAGATCATTGTTAAAATATTGGAAATCAGGAAATTATCAAGCTTTAAGTTACTAAAAAAGCTGTCGTTTTATAAACGGCAGCTTTTTAATATTATCACCCGCACGGGGGTCGAACCCGTAACTCCGCCTTGAGAGGGCGACGTCTTAAACCAATTTGACCAGCGGGCAATTAAATTGACAAATACTATTCTAGCTAATCTCAGGTGGAAAGTCAATTTAAGTGGCTAAGGTTGACTTTAAATCGAAAGGCTAGTAACATATTTAAAGCGTAGTTAAATATTATTGGGTATTCGCCAAATTGGTAAGGCAGCGGACTCTGAATCCGTAATTTACTGGTTCGAGCCCAGTATACCCAATTTTATACCGTCACTTGTTGACGGTTTTTTATTTTACTCATTTATTAAGAGCAAGGAGTTAAAAATGTTTACCTTAATTAAAAAATATTTAAATCGATGGGCAACTTTAGCAGCAGTTCTATTTTTAATTGTTCAGGTGTCTTGTGATTTGTATTTGCCGACCGTGACGGCAAATATTATTGATCAAGGAATTGCTAAGAATGATGTCCACTATATTATCATTACTGGGATTAAGATGTTATTAGTTGCACTGCTTGGATTATTATCAGCCAGTGGAAATATTTACTTTGCAGCTACCCAATCTCAAAAAATGGGTCGAAAGTTACGTTCGGAAATTTATCGACGGGTAGTATATTTCTCCGATCAAGATTTATCACGTTTCGGGAATGCTTCTTTAATAACAAGGGCAACTAATGATGTTACCCAAATCCAAAATGTTGTTGTTAATGTTTTAAGAATGATGATCATGTCGCCGATTACTCTAGTAGGGGCAATTGTATTGGCATTTTCTAGAAGTGCAAAGTTAACAACGATATTTATTGTTTCTTTATTGATTTTAGTTGTTGTAATTTTTACGATTATGCGCTTTGCTGGTCCCTTATTTCGTTCATTGCAGAAAAAGACTGACGGAATTAACTTGGCCTTTCGAGAGGGACTTACTGGGGTTCGGGTAATTAGAGCTTTTAATCGGGATGATTATGAACAACATCGTTTTGATAAATTAAATCATGCTTATACTAATAACGCCAAAAAAGTATATAGTATCGTTGCATTCATGTTTCCAGTGATGACATTGATTTTGAATTTTACAAATATTGGCATCGTTTTATTTGGTTCTATTTTAATTAACCATCAAGCTTTAGCAGTTGGAAATTTAGTTGCATTCATGACCTATTCAACACAAATTTTAATGAGTTTTATGATGTTCTCGTTCATTTTTGTTATGATTCCTCGGGCAAGTGCATCTGCAGGAAGAATAAATGAAGTTCTTGATGTTAAGAACTCAATTCAAGATTTACCAAATAGTGAACTGCAAAAGCCTTCTGATCAAAATACATTATCCTTTGACAACGTATCTTTTAAATATCCTGAGGATGATTATTTAGCATTAAAGAACGTTTCATTTGATGCTAAAGCTGGTCAAACGGTCGCAATTATTGGGAACACAGGTTCTGGTAAATCAACACTAGTTAATTTGATTCCGCGATTATTTGATGTTGATAAGGGAGCAGTGAAAGTAAATGGAGTCAATGTTAAAAAGATGGCTCAATCAGTCCTCCATCAATTAGTTTCCATTACCCAACAACAAGCAGTGTTATTCTCAGGAACCGTAAGAGATAACATGAAGTTTGGAAATGAACAAGCCGATGATGATTTGATTTGGAGGGCATTGAAAATCGCCCAAGCTGATGATTTTGTGAAAGAGAATGGTGGGTTAGACAGTGAAGTTCAACAGAACGGTAGTAACTTTTCTGGTGGACAAAGACAACGGTTAGCAATTGCACGAACCATTATTAAAAAAGCAGCAGTATATGTTTTTGATGATTCATTTTCAGCGTTAGATTTTAAAACCGATGCTAATTTAAGAATGGCGCTATCAAAAGATGAACAAATGAAACAAGCGGTTGTCGTAATTGTTGCACAAAGAGTGTCTACGACTGCTAATGCAGATTTAATTGTTGTTTTAGACAAGGGACAAGTTGTTGGTAAGGGGACTCATGAAGAATTAATGGCAACAAATCGTATTTATCAAGAAATTGTTAATTCACAAATTAGAAAGGAGGACTAATAATGCCACATAAAAGAACAGTTAAAAATAAACCAGTTAATTTTTGGAACTCAACATTGCGCTTGATTCGTTATTTAAAACCATGGCGGGTAATGCTAGGAATCGTTGTTTTAATGACGCTAATTGCCCTTATTTTTCAAGTTTTAGCTCCAGAAGTTTTAGGCCAAGCAACTACTGTAGCATTTAATGGAGTGGAAAAAGCTGCTAGATTAAAGCGTTTAGGTCGTCCGTTAAACTATGTTCCAATTAATTTTACTAAAATCTTTCAAATCTTGTTGATCACAGCTGGGATGTATTTGATCACGACAATCATGAATTCATTACAGTCTGTTATTATGAGTAGATTATCTCAGGATGTTGTTTACCAGTTAAGAAAAGATTTAAAACTGAAAATGAAAAAATTACCCGTATCTTATTATGATCAACACTCCAATGGAGATATGATGTCAAGAATGGTCAATGATATGGATAATATTTCATCGATGCTACAGTCTAATTTGACTCAGTTCATCAATAGTATCTTGATGCTAGTCGGGGTACTAGTAATGATGCTGATCTTGAGTTGGCAATTAACGCTTGTCGCATTGATTATGATTCCACTTAGTTTGATTATTGTTGGCTTTTTGGCCCCTAAGTCACAACGATTTTTCGTTCGCCAACAAGCACAATTAGGAAAAGTGAATGCAGAAGTTGAAGAAAACTTTGGTGGTCATAATATTGTGAAGACTTTTAATCGAGAAAAAGAAGTTATCAAAAAATTTGAAGCAGCTAATCAGGCCTATTATAAATCTGCTTGGAAGGCTCAGTTTGTTTCAATATTAATGTATCCAACAATGACATTCATTCGAAATTTAGATTATGTTTTAGTTGCAATTGTTGGGGGCATTCAAGTGACCCGTGGAATGATTACATTAGGTAATGTTCAAGCATTTTTGCAATATACCAATATGTTTTCACAACCAATCACTCAAATGTCCAGTTTAACGAATACGCTTCAAGCAACGATTGCATCTGCTGAACGAATTTTCAATGTGTTGGATGCCCCTGAAATGACAACTGATGAACATCATAATGTTGAATCAGTTGCATCCAATGACGAAATTGCTTTTGCTAACGTTAATTTTCAATACGTTCCAGATGAACCTTTAATTCAAAATTTCAATTTAGAGGTGCCAAAGGGAACTGATGTGGCAATTGTTGGTCCTACTGGAGCTGGAAAGTCAACAATTATTAATTTACTAGAGCGTTTTTATGACGTTGATAGTGGTAGCATTCAAGTTCGTGGGAAAGATGTTAATAATAATTCACGTGAAGCCCTCCGTTCTAAAATGGCAATGGTTCTGCAAGATACTTGGCTATTTAAGGGGAGTATCATGGAAAATATTAAATATGGTAAAAAAGGCTCAACAGATGGAGAAGCAATCAATGCTGCTAAGGAAGCACGAGCAGATGAATTTATCAGAGAATTACCAGATGGGTATCAGACCATCTTGAATGAGAATGCCTCTAATATTTCTCAAGGGCAAAAACAATTAATCACGATTGCTAGAGCTTTTATTGCTGATCCAGAAATTTTGATTTTGGATGAAGCTACTAGCTCAGTTGATACAAGAACCGAACAGCTATTACAAAGTGTGATGGATAAGCTTAGTAAAGGACGGACCAGTTTTATCGTTGCGCATCGACTATCTACTGTTCAAAATGCTGATCAAATTATTGTAATGAATCATGGAAAGATAATTGAAGTTGGAAATCATAAATCATTGATGCAGAAGAATGGCTTTTATGCTGATTTATATAATTCACAATTTATTGGAAATTCTTTAATTTGAAATGACGAATAGGCATTCTCTTTGTTTAAAAGAACGTTTGCTATTATAATAGTAGTTAGAACCAGATCGAGGGAGCTAATAAAATGGATTATCAATTACCTGCAGAATCGAGAATTGAATTGGTTGCTTTACGAGTCGCTAAGCCAGATCAAATGATTGATTTTTACACTCAAATAGTTGGGTTATCTTTAATTAAACGAACTGAAAACACCGCATATTTAGGACTTTCTAATCGGCATGTCTTAATTACGATTAGAAAAATTATGCACCCAGAAAGTCGTGATAATGTCGCAAATATTCATTCATTTGCTTTATTATTACCACGTCAAGAACAATTAAAACAAATTTTAATGCATATTAATAACCTTGGAGTGAAAGTTGCCGCAGTTAATACTAATGCTGGTTGGGATTGGGTAGAACTTCAGGATCCTGAAGACAATCACTTTATTTTGGTTGCCAAAAAGCCCCTCGCCCAATCTGAATTAATTGGGGATGTTAATTGGTTAAGCCAAGTTGAAAAGAAAATTGAAACTAGAAATTATCTAAAAGATAATAAAGAACGCTTAAAGAGATTACCAATCAATACACAACTTGGGTGGATTGAAATGGGGGTTTCTAACCTTGTAAAATCGCTTGAATTTTATCATGAACGTTTAGGAATGGACGTTGAAATGGATCGAAATGGAAATGCAGTTTTGACAATTCCATCAAATGATACTCAAGAATTGGTATTATATGAAGATGATCAATTAGCAAAACACGGGATTGAAAATCTTGGTTTGGATTATTTGAACTTTCAAATGCCACATTCTCGTCAAATTAATGAATTGAATGAACAATTTGAAAATACTGGTCATACGATTCAATACAGTAGTATGGATCATTTATTGTTCCTAGCTGATCCAGATGCATTGAATTTAACCTTTTCTAAGGGTTAAAAATGAGATTAAGTCATGCGCAATTTGCGTTACACAATTTAGTAAAACAACAACTTGTTCCGGGCGTTAGTTATGCGATTTTAAATCATGGCGAAATTACTACTGAAGTATTTGGTAATGCTGAAATTTTACCTGAGCCGAAACCATTAAAACCGAATCAACAATATGATTTGGCTTCTTTAACTAAGGTTATCGGAACGGTTCCTGTAATTTTACAATTAGTTGAACAACATCGATTGTCATTAAGTGATTCAATTAGTGAATATTTACCTGAATGGAAATATCCGCATGTTACCATTCGTCATTTGATTACGCATACTTCTGGAATAACTGGATACATTCCTCATCGAAATCAATTGAACCGAGTTGAATTGGAGAATGCATTGTTGGGTCTACATATTGGAAAGAATTTCAATACGAAAATGGTTTATTCTGATACTAACTTTGTATTTCTGGGAATGATTGCTCAAAAAATATTGAAACGTCCTATCCAAGATTTAATTCAAATGAATGTTTTTAATAGGTTGAACATGACGAATAGTACTTTTAATCCCATTGATATCCAACGATGCGTGCCAACTGATTATCATCATGGAAATTTAAGGCAAGGTTCGGTTGAAGATCCAAAAGCACAAATATTGAAGAGCGATTGTGGTTCGGCAGGTGCATTTAGTACTTTATCTGATCTTATAATCTTCGTGAATGAAATGCTTGATTCAACCGGAAAATTATTTGATCATTTTAACATTAATGATTTTATGCATGACCAGACGGTTGGTGGGGAATTAGGACGTTCTTTTGGATGGAGTTATTACAAACATCCTGAGTATCTATTCCAAGCTGGATATACAGGGACTGGAATTATTTTACAACCGGTTAAGAAAAGGGCTTTAATTTTTCTAACTAATCGAGTCCATCCCCAAAAGAATAATCCTGATTTTATTCCATATCGAAATCAATTAATTCAAACGTTTATAAACGAATAAATAACAGAGTGCTTTGTCACTCTGTTTTATTATGCTTGAAAGAGGGAGTTACATTGTCAAAAAGGCAACAAATTATTATCTTAATTGCAACCGCAATCCTAACGTTTATGTCAACAGTGGATATGAGCATCGTGAATACCGCAATTCCACAACTTTCTAAAGATTTACAAATTCCAATGAATGAAGCTGAATGGATTTCATCTTCTTATCTGATTTTAATTTGTATGTTGTTGATTTTCTTTGGAAAAATTGGTGATCAAATTGGCCGAACACATGTTTTTCAAATGGGGACACTGATATTTTTATGTGGATCGCTTTTTTGTGGACTTAGTCCGAATTTAATTAGTTTACTTGGATCTAGAACGATTCAAGCCATTGGAGCATCAATGGTGATGGCAACTAGTTTTGGAATAATTACGGAATTGTTTCCTAAAAATCAACACGGACGAGCATTGAGTGTTAATTCTGTCTTCGCCCAGACAGGAAACGTTAGTGGACCTATTTTAGCCGGGTTTATTTTATCTTTTACGACGTGGCATTGGTTATTTTTTATTAACATTCCAATTGGCATTATTGGTTATTTATTAGGGCATTTTGTTTTTCCAAAAAGAGATTTTCATTTTAAAGAAATTAAGATTGACTGGTGGGGATTTATCAGTTTCGCTTTATTTATATTAACGTTCTTTGTTACTATTTATACGGGACAAGTGGTTGGTTATAGTCGACCATTCATATTAGCATTGTTTGGTTTAGCCGGAGTTTTGTTGATTTTATTTATTTGGATCGAACACGTTGTCAAAGAACCATTGCTGTCGTTAACTTTGTTTAAAAAACCAGGATTTTCGATTGGAATCGTTGTGACAATATTTGTCTTTATTATCGTTTACTTCAATAATGTTTTAATGCCATTTTATTTACAAAATCGCTTGGCATTTACACCATCAAAGATGAGTATGTATTTAATGATCATTCCATTAGTGAATGTTTTTACATCACTTATCGGTGGTTACATGACTGATTTAATTGGTCCGGAAAAAATATCTTTGATTGCCTTATTCTTATTCTTAATTGCGGAAGGCTTATTTACGTTAATTAGACCCCAATGGTCAATTTTAGTATTGGTAGTTGCTTTTGTTATATTTGGGAGTAGCAACGGATTGTTCCAAAATAATCCAATGATTATGTCCAATGTTAGTAAATCTGAACAGGGAATTGCTGGTTCGATTGCGGCATTAAGTCGAAATATCGGTTTTACTGTTGGGTTATCTTTAGCGACAACTTTGTTATATCTTGGAATGGGGATTAGAGCACAACGTCATATTACAACTTATCCCATGAAGCACCCAGAATGGTTCATGTTCGGTATGCATTATGCATACGGATGGGGACTAGGGATTGTAGTTGTTTCAATTATTCTGTTAGGTAGTTTGGTTTGGCATAAAATCCGTATAGAAAAATAAAAGATTCTTTGATGTTTTCCATCAAAGAATCTTTTTTAGTATGATTCAGGAACCTTTAGTGCTTCTTGTTTACTAAAGTCTTGATCAGGATATTTATTATGCAGAGCAGTAATTAGCATATGTTTAGCAATGGCACCGTTCCGTGCTAAGATTGGACCATGGAAATACGTACAATAAACGTTTTTGTAGATAGCACCTTCTTCGCCATCTTTTCCGTTATTGCCATATCCCTTATCAACTTTACCGAGCGGTTTTTCATCTTTACCTAAATAGGTGACACCCTGATGGTTTTCAAATCCTTTGTATTTTTCACCGTTATCTGGATTTGTGATTTCAATGTCACCAATAAAACGATTGTTATGTTGAGGTTCAGTATAATGATCCATAGCGCCGATTCCAGGCATTTTCTTTCCAGCAGCATCAATATAATACTTACCCAGTAATTGAAAGCCTCCACAAATGGCGACCATTGGTTTTCCTTCGTTGATGTATCTGGTTAGTTCAGTCTTTTTGGTTTGAAGATCCTTAGAAACGATAGTTTGTTCAAAGTCCTGTCCACCACCAAAAACAGCTAAATCATAGTCATCAGCATTAAAACTATCATCTAAACTGACAACTTGATCGTCAACTTGAACGCCCATTAGTTTTCCGTAGTATTGAAGAGCTAAAATATTACCATAATCACCATAGGTATTCATTAAATCACCGTATAAATGAGCAATTTTTAATTCATATTTAGCCATTATTTAAGCCCCCTTTGAATGTAACCTCGTGCTGCAAAGTCACGACGAACTTGCATCATTGCGGTATAAGTAGCCAAGATGTAAACCTTCTTAGTTGGAAGGTCAGCAATTTTATCAACAACCTTTTTTAAGTCTGGTTCAACTTCATGTTCATCATCTGGGACACCGGCAATTTTTAATCTGAACGTGATATCTTTATATCTTTCACCACCAGTAATGTACTTTTTAATATTCATTTTTGGTAAGCGTTCAAAATCACCATCCCAAATCCAACTTGTATCAATTCCATCAGCATAATTTGCATTCAAAAGTGCAACAAATGAAATTGGTTCGTGGTCAGTAGAAATAGTGTCAATGACTTGGTTTAAGCCAACTGGGTTTTTAACGAGGATTAATGTGACGTCTTTTCCTTTAACATTAATTTGTTCCTGACGACCAAAAATCTGTTCATTGGCTTTAAAAGCATCCGTAATTTGACTAGGTTCAACGTCCATTAAACGACCAACAGAATAAGCAGCAAGTGCATTGTAAATGTTGTAGATTCCACCAATTCCTAAAGTGAAACGTTCGTATTCAATTTCGAATTCAGAAGAGTTAGGAGTGAGTTTATCGAGCGCGGTCAATCGGTAATCTAATTTAGGACGATGATATCCACAATTAGGACAGAAATAATCTCCTAGATTACTGTAAGTGATGCTGTGATAGTGTAAAATATGTTCACACTTAGGACAAAGGACACCATCAGTATTAGGTTTAGCTTTTTCATCTTTATCTGAATTAGGATGTAGATCAAATCCAAAGAAAAGATGAGGATTTGGTAGTGAATCAGAATGAAAGATGGGGGCATCTCCATTTGCAACAACCGTGGCGTTGGGGGCTAGCTTAGTACCATCAAGAATTTTTTTATAAGTGGTATATATTTCACCGTAACGATCCATTTGGTCTCTGAAAATATTGGTATAAACGATTGCTTTTGGTTTAATATATTTAGTCACCTTAACAACGTTAGCTTCATCAACTTCTAAGACAGCAATTGGATGATCATCCCTAGGTCGTTTAGCCTTTAAAAAAGTGGTTACAATTCCCTGTTCCATGTTAGAACCAGAAGGGTTGGTTAAAACGTGTTGATATTTTTGTTTTAAGACCTGCACTGTTAACGCAGTGGTCAATGTTTTTCCATTCGTTCCAGTAATTATGATCACATCATAGTTTTGGCCCATCGATTTTAAAACCTCTGGGTCAATTGCAGTTGTTATCTTTCCTGGAAGGGAGCTGCCTCCCTTAAAGATGTTGTGGAGAACCCAGTATGATGATTTTCCAGCTAGTGTTGCAAGTGTACTTTTCACAGACATATTATTTACTCCAATCTAACGATATCTATATAAAAGAATTTTACCATATATCATAGTTAATTAAATCCTAAATGGTCGTGTCTTAATGGAATTTAAAATTTGGCTAACTATCGAAATTATTTCTTAAATCAGCTATAATTAAAAATGGAGTTTTTATGTGCTGAATTATTAAAAAGGAAGAGGGATATGAATGGCCCAGCTTTATTTTAAGTATGGTGCGATGAATAGTGGGAAGACAATCGATATTTTAAAGGTCGCTCATAATTACGAAGAAGAAGGTAAATCCGTAATTTTAATGACCAGTGGTCTTGATACTAGAGATGGCTATGGAATGATTGCTTCACGAATTGGCTTAAAACGAAAGGCTTTTCCTATTCTTGCAGATACGGATGTTTTTGAAGTGGTAAAAGAAAAGGATTCCCATGCTCATTGTGTATTGGTAGATGAATCCCAATTCTTAAATCGTGATCAGGTTCTTCAATTAGCTCGAGTAGTTGATGATCTTCATATCCCAGTGATGGCTTACGGATTGAAAAATGATTTTCAGAATCATTTATTCGAAGGTTCTGAAGCATTATTATTATTTGCTGATAAAATTGAAGAAATTAAAACAGTTTGTTGGTTCTGTGATCATAAGGCAATCATGCCTCTTCGTTTTTCAGGGAACCATCCTGTTTATGAGGGAGAACAGATTCAAGTCGGTGGAAATGAATCTTATTACCCAGTCTGCCGGAAACATTATTATAATCCACCACTAGAAAAAATTGGAAAGTAGGGAGAAAACTAATGGCAAGTGATTTTGATAAAATTTTCGATCGACTTCAAGCGGCTGTCGACCGTTATGATGAATTGAACGAATTGATCAGTGATCCGGAAGTGATTGCTGATACTCAAAGATTTATGAAGCTTTCAAAAGAAGAGGGAAGCTTGCGTGATTTAGTTGCGGCATACAATAAATATAAGAAGGTCACTGATGAAATTGATGGTGACAAAGAAATGCTTAATGAAAAATTAGATGATGAAATGAATACAATGGTAAAAGATGAATTATCTGATTTAGAAGAACAACAAGCTAAGTTGCAAGATGAAATTAAGATTATGTTGCTCCCCAAGGATCCTAATGATGATAAGAATATTATTATGGAAATTCATGGAGCAGCTGGTGGGGATGAAGCCAGTCTTTTTGCTGCCGATTTACTATCTATGTACACTAAATATGCCGAAACTCAAAATTGGAAAGTTGAAATCGTTGATAAAAGTGAAACTGAAGTTGGTGGCTTCAAAGAAGTTGCTTTAATGATCACAGGCCAAAAGGTCTATTCTAAATTGAAGTTCGAAAACGGAGCCCATCGGGTTCAACGTGTCCCTGTGACTGAATCCGCTGGTCGAATCCATACGTCAACAGCTACGGTTGGGGTAATGCCTGAAGAAGAAGATGTTGATATTGATATTGATCCTAAGGATATTCGGGTCGATGTTTATCGTTCTTCTGGTGCGGGGGGTCAACATATTAATAAGACTTCTTCAGCTGTTCGGATGACTCATTTACCTACTGGAATTGTGGTTGCAATGCAAGACCAACGTTCTCAACAACAAAACCGGGTTAAAGCAATGCAAATTTTAAAAGCCCGGGTCTATGATTACTATAAACAACAAGAAGTTGATAAGTATGATGCCGAACGAAAGTCAGCAATTGGAACCGGAGATCGTTCAGAACGAATTCGGACTTATAATTATCCTCAAAATCGGGTAACTGATCATCGAATTGGCTTAACTTTAAATAAGTTAGATAAGATTATGAATGGTGACTTGGAAGAGATCATTGATGCTTTAATTATTTCTGACCAAGCGAAGAAACTTGAACAGTTAACAAATGAAAACTAATCCAATCACTTATTTTGAAGCTCGTCGTCGAGCTTCTTTTTATATTGAAGAACATCATAAGGATAAGACGATTGCGGATTATTTATTGAAACGTCGGCTTCACTGGAATGATGCTGAACTATTGATGCATTATCGCGATATTATAGATGATGAAATCTTGAAAAAATATCAAGATGATGTCCATGATTATGTCGATGGAATGCCACCTCAATACATTATTGGGACCGCGCCTTTTTTTGGAATGGATTTGATTGTTAATTCAGCTGTGTTAATTCCACGGATTGAGACAGAGGAATTAGTAGAGTGGGTTTTAAGCGATAATGACCAATCCCCATTAAAAGTACTCGATTTAGGAACGGGGAGTGGTGCAATTGCATTGGCTTTAAAAGCTAACCGTTCCAATTGGCAAATCACGGCTAGTGATATTTCGGAAGCAGCGTTAAAAGTAGCAAAGGAAAATGCCGATAATCAGCAAAAACCGATTAATTTTGTAAAAAGTGACCTATTTAGTTCGGTAAATGAGCAAAAATTTGATATAATTGTATCAAATCCCCCATATATTTCAAAAAATGAGGTAAAATATATGGGTGAAGACGTCATTGAACATGAACCACATTTAGCATTATTTGCTGACAATGACGGGCTACTCATTTATCAACGGATTGCTGATTATCTCGGTGCCCATCAACGAAATAGCCAAACTATCTATTTAGAAATTGGTTTTCATCAAGGTCCTGCGGTGAAAAAAATATTTCAAGATGCATTGCCCAAAGCTACGGTAACACTCAAAAAAGATGTAGCAGGTAATGATCGAATGATTAGAGTTCGATCGTAAAGGAGGTTCTAATTTGCAAACCCATATTTATAAGCCCGCTGAAATTAATTTAGCAGCGAAAGACTTACAAAATGGTGATCTAGTATCTTTTCCAACTGAAACTGTGTATGGTTTAGGCGCAGATGCGACGAACGAACAAGCAGTTAAAAATGTATATAAAGCAAAAGGTCGGCCAAGTGACAATCCACTGATTGTTCATGTGACTGGTATCGAACAAGTTGAAAAGTATGCCCAACCACTATCTACAGAAGCTAAAAAATTAATCAACACTTTTTGGCCTGGTCCATTAACAATTATTTTTAATTTGCAACCGCATAAGTTGTCTAAGGCGGTCACTGGTGGTTTAACCACTGCAGCTTTTAGGAACCCAGATAATCAAGTCACTTTAGATTTGATCAAAGAAGCTGGAGTTCCGTTAGTTGGTCCTTCGGCAAATACTTCTGGAAAACCTAGTCCAACAACAGCTGAACATGTTTACCATGATTTAAAAGGTAAAATTGCTGGGATTGTTGATGATGGCAGTACTGATTATGGAGTTGAATCGACTGTTTTAGATATGTCGGTGCCTCAACCTGCAATATTAAGACCTGGCGCAATTACTGTAGATCAAATTGAAAAAGTTTTAGGTCGTCCCGTTCTTGATGAGAGGAAAAAGGTTGCAGATAAAGACATTCCCAAGGCTCCCGGGATGAAATATAAACATTACGCTCCCAATGCGCAGGTTTACATTGTCGATCATAATGACGATTGGCAAGCTGCTAGCAAATGGGCATCTCAACAAGATTGTAAAGTAGGAGTGATGACTACTGATTCAATTTTAAGGGAAATTGATTGGCCTAGTGATGTTGAGACATTTAGTTTAGGTAGTTCAGTGCGAAGCGCAAGTCACTTGTTATTTGCTGGATTGCGGCATTTCGATAACCATCCAGAAGTTAAAGCAATTTTAGCTGAAGGATTTAGTATCGATGGTTTAGGTGAAGCTTATATGAACCGCTTGAACAAATCTGCCGGACAAATTCATTTCAAAAAGTAGCTATTGATAATTATTGAACCCACAAGGAGATAATGATAATGATTAATTATGATTACAAAAAAGATGATGCAGAGTTATGGAACTCAATTGCTAAGGAACAAAATCGTCAACAAAATTTTATTGAATTAATTGCTTCTGAAAATATTGTCTCTGATGCTGTTATGGCAGCTCAAGGTTCTGTTTTAACTAACAAATACGCTGAAGGATATCCTGGTCACCGTTATTATGGTGGTTGTAAATATATTGACCAAGTTGAACAATTAGCTATCGATCGGGCAAAAAAATTATTTGGTGCCGAATACGCTAACGTTCAACCCCATTCTGGTTCACAGGCTAACCAAGCAGTTTATGCTGCATTCTTAAAGCCGGGTGATCGAATTTTAGGAATGGGCTTAAATGCTGGTGGTCATTTATCACATGGTGCTAAATTTAATTTTTCAGGTAAAATTTATCAATCATTTTCATATGATTTAAACCCAGAAACTGAAACATTAGATTATGATGAAATCCTAAAAATTGCTAAGGAAGTTCAACCTAAGTTGATTGTTGCTGGTGCTTCTGCTTACAGTCGAATTATTGATTGGAAGAAGTTCAGAGCAATTGCTGATGAAGTTGGCGCTTACTTAATGGTTGATATGGCTCACATTGCTGGATTAGTTGCTGCTGGTCTTCATCCAAGTCCAGTTGGCATTGCTGATGTTGTAACCACTACTACTCATAAGACTTTACGTGGCCCTCGTGGTGGAATGATCCTTTCCCAAGAAAAATATGCTAAAAAGATTAATTCTGCTGTATTCCCTGGAACTCAAGGGGGTCCTTTGGAACATGTTATTGCTGGTAAGGCAGCTGCCTTTCGTGAAGACTTACAACCAGAATTCAAAACATATTGTCAACAAATTATTAAAAACGCTGCAGCGATGGCTGAAGTGTTTGATGCTGATGATGCTGTTCGAGTTGTTTCAGGTAAGACTGAAAATCATTTGTTGAATCTAGATTTAACTAATTCTGGTTTATCAGGAATGGAAGTTCAAAACTTATTGGACTCTGTTAACATTACTACTAACAAGGAAATGATTCCTAATGATAAACGTAGTCCTAAGGAAACTAGTGGTCTTCGTTTAGGAACTCCTGCGATTACAACTCGTGGATTCAAAGAAGAAGATGCTAAACAAGTTGCTAAATTAATTTTAGCTGCCATTCATAATCACGATAATGAAGCAAAGCTTGCTGAAATTAAAAAATCAGTAAAAGAACTTACTAGTAAACACCCAATTAATTGGTAAAAATTTAATTTTATCTTTTGAATTTCACCAAAAACGGTGGTAATATTTGAATGTATTTTTAATACATTCTTTTTTCTAATTTGTACACTTATCTTACATTTTTTGGATGTTTGGTGTATTATAATTAGAAGGGTTGCATGAAAAGAGGTGAAATTTATTGAATGAACCAATTTCCACCTTTAAGTTTCTTGGATTAACCTTTGATATTGGGAGTATGGTTGCTGTTACTTTTGCGGCAGCATTAGTATTCATTTTTGTTTTTACGATTTCTAGGAATCTTCAAGTAAGACCTACTGGTAAAAAACAACTGATATTAGAGTGGTTAGCCGACTTTACAAATGGTATTCCCCGTGGAGTTATGAATCGTGAAGATGCTAACTCTTACAGTCTATTATCGTTTACGTTATTTACGTTTCTGTTCATTTCAAATATGATTGGACTTGCCCTTCAAATTGAGGGTGGTAACGGAGTAACTTATATCAAGAGTCCGACTGCCAATCCAATTTTAACTTTAACTTTTGCAATGACTGTTATGGTTATTGCGCATTATGCTGGGGTTATGAAATTAGGGTTTAAGAAATACTTCTCTAATACTTACCTATCACCATTCAAGGTTTGGTTGCCAATTGCCATCTTCGAAGAATTTGCTAACTTCTTAACGTTAGGTCTTCGTATCTTTGGTAACATCTTCGCCGGTGAAATGTTATTAACATTGATCGGTGGAGTTGCTTCATCACATGGAATTTTAGGATATGTGGGGATGGCACCTCTTGAATTACTATGGGTAGGATTCTCAATTTTCATTGGTAGTATCCAAGCCTTTGTCTTTGTAACCTTAACATCAGTTTATATCTCTGATAAGATTGAAACTGAATAAAACATGTATTTAATATTTAAGGAGGATTTTAACTATGGGAGCAATTGCTGCTGGTATTGCTATGGCCGGAGCCGCTATTGGTGGTGGTGTCGGTGATGGTATCGTTGTTTCAAAAATGCTTGAAGGTATGGCTCGTCAACCAGAAATGGCCGGTCCATTACGTACTTGGATGTTTATTGGTATTGGTTTAGTTGAAGCTATGCCAATTTTAGCTCTTGTTATTGCATTTATCGTAATGAACAAGTAGTTAATAGATCATTTTATTTTGACGTCAAAGGAGGTGTCAATAGATGCTTTCACCATTGTTAATGGCATCCGATTTACCTGTCGGATCAATGATTTATTATATTGTAATCTTCTTAATCTTGATGTACTTAATTAAGATTTTTGCTTGGAAACCTCTAAACAAAATGTTAAAAGAACGTGGAGACAAGATTACTAACGACATTGATTCTGCTGAAAAATCACGTCAAGATGCTGAAAAGTTAGCTCAAGAACGTCAAGATGCTTTAGCTCATTCTCATACAGAAGCAAGCACCATTATCAGTAATGCTAAGGCTAGTGGTCAACAACAACAAAATAAGATTGTTGATGATGCTAACGCTGAAGCACAACAAATTAAGGATGCTGCTCACAAGAGTATTGAACAAGAACGTAAAGATGTCTTAGCTAATTCTAAGAACGATGTTGCTGACTTATCTATTGAAATTGCTTCTAAAATCATTAAGAAAGAATTAAATGCTGATGATCAAAAGGATTTAATTGATTCTTATATCGAAAGGTTGGGGAAGTAAATGAGTCTAGATCGAATTACATTTGCTAAACGTTATGCAAAAGCACTTTTTGATTTGTTAGATTCTAACAACCAACTTGACGAAGCTCATGATGAATTAGAAGCAGTCAAGGATGTTTTTGAAGCTAATCCTGCATTAGGTTCTACATTAAGTAACAATAATCTTTCCGAAGATAGTAAAAAACAATTAGTGCAACCATTGGTTGATAACGCTAATAACAAATATGTTAAAAACTTGATTAACGTTGTTTATCAAATTAAAAGAACTGATCAAATGGTTGATATCATTGATCAATTTAATAATGATTATGATAAAGCAAAAAAAATCGTCCATGCTGATTTAATCAGTGCTGTTAAATTATCAGATGATGAATTGGAACGTCTAAAAGCTGCCTTTGGCAAGCGTGTTGACGCCAATACTGTGATTTTTAACAACATTGTTGATGAAAGTATAATCGGTGGTTTAATTATTAAATCATCCGATGTTATATTTGACGGAAGTGTAAAATCTAAGATTCAAAACGTCAAAGATCTTCTATTGAAATAACGATATCTATTTGAAGAGGTGAAAACTTTTATGAGCATGAAAGCTGAAGATATTAGTGCATTAATCAAAAAGCAACTTGCTGGTTATGATGATGAACTTCAAGAACAAGAAACCGGTACTGTTACTTACGTTGGTGATGGGATTGCCCGTGCCCACGGTTTAGATAATGCATTATCTGGCGAGTTGCTCAAGTTTGAAAACGGAGCTTATGGAATGGTTCAAAACCTAGAAAGCAATGAAGTTGGTATTGTTGTTTTAGGCCGTTTTGATAACATTGAAGAAGGAGACACAGTAAAAAGAACTGGTAAGATCATGGAAGTTCCTGTAGGGGAAAGTATGATCGGACGAGTTGTTAATGCGTTAGGTCAACCAATCGATGGAAAAGGCGATATTGAAACAAAAGATACTCGTCCAATTGAACATAAAGCTCCCGGCATCATGGCACGTCAAAGTGTTAATGAACCACTTCAAACTGGGATTAAAGCTATTGACTCGTTAGTACCTATTGGTCGTGGTCAACGTGAATTGATTATCGGTGACCGTAAGACTGGAAAAACGTCAATTGCTGTGGATACAATTTTGAACCAAAAGGGTCAAGATATGAAATGTATTTACGTTGCAATTGGTCAAAAGGATTCTACTGTTCGTGGTTTACAAGCTACTCTTGAAAAGTATGGAGCAATGGATTATACGACCATTGTTTCTGCTGGTCCTTCTGAACCAGCTCCATTGTTATACATCGCTCCTTATGCCGGTGCCGCAATGGGTGAATACTTTATGAACAAGGGTGGCCACGTGTTAATCATCTATGATGATTTAACTAAACAAGCTAATGCCTATCGTGAATTATCATTGATTCTTCGTCGTCCTCCTGGTCGTGAAGCTTATCCTGGTGATATTTTCTATACGCATTCACGTTTACTAGAACGTGCTGCTAAGTTGAACGATAAACTTGGTGGTGGTTCAATGACTGCTTTACCAATCGTTGAAACCCAAGCCGGTGATGTTTCTGCATATATCCCAACTAACGTTATTTCAATTACTGATGGACAAATCTTCTTGAACGCTGATTCGTTCTATGCAGGTGTCCGTCCAGCGATTGATGCCGGAACTTCTGTTTCCCGTGTTGGTGGTGATGCACAAATTAAAGCAATGAAGCAAGTTGGTGGTACCTTACGTCTTGATTTAGCTTCATATCATGAATTGGAATCATTTGCTCAATTTGGTTCTGATTTGGATGATGCTACTAAGGCTAAGTTGGATCGTGGTGCTAGAACTGTTGAAGTTCTTAAACAACCACTTCATTCACCAATGGCAGTTGAACAACAAGTTCTTGTTCTCTACTGTTTAACACACGGATACTTAGACAAAGTTGCGATTAGCGATATTGCTAGATATCAAACTGAAGTCATTGATTTCTTTAAGGCTCAACATAATGATCTCTTAGAAGAAATTGTTAAGACTGGTAAATTACCAGACACTAACAAGATGGATTCAGCAATCAAGGAATTCGCTGATAACTTTCAACCAAGTGAATCTGCATCAGATAATAAATAATTAAACTTGAAGGGATGGTGAGAATGAATGGCATCAACTAGTAATGTTAAGCATCGTATTGCTTCAACTAAAAAGACCCATCAAATTACGACTGCAATGGAAATGGTTCAAACTGCGAAGTTAAACCAAATCCAAAAGAAAGCAGTTCAATATGAAGATTACGTCTCACGAGTTAAAGCAGTTGTAGTACATCTATCTAAAAGTCATTTATTAGATCAAGTTAATTCTTCAAGTGATGGTGATAACAAAAAAGGTAAAACAGCCTATTTAGTTATCACATCTGATCGTGGAATGGTTGGTAGTTATAATAGTAATATTATTCGTGGCACAAATGAATTTATTGAAAAAACAACCCCCAATAAAGATGACTATATGGTCTTAGCTGTTGGTGGAAATGGTGCTGACTTCTATAAGAAGCGTGGTGCTAACGTTGCATATGAATATCGGAATGTTTCTGATATTCCTTCCTTTAAAGAGGTTAAGGAAATCGTTACAACTGTTATGAATATGTATAAAAATCATTTGTTTAACAAACTTTATGTTTGTTATAGTCATTTTGTCAACCGAATTTCTTCAGACTTCCGTGCTGAGCAAATGCTTCCAATGGATAGCAGTGCAATGGATAAAGGTAAGAGTGGTGACGTTGAACATCGTGAAGTTACTGCAGAGTATGATGTGGAACCTGATAAGGGTGAAGTATTAGATGTAATTATTCCTCAATATACGGAGGGTTTAATTTTTGGAGCAATTTTGGATGCGAAAACTTCTGAACATGCTCAAAGCTCTCAAGCAATGGGAACGGCTTCCGATAATGCGGAAGATTTGATTCAACAACTACAATTACAATATAACCGAGCTCGGCAAGCTGCCATCACAACAGAAATTACTGAAATTGTTGGTGGTCAGGAAGCCTTGAAGCATTAAGATGGGAGGAATTAACAAGTTATGAAGACTGGTAAAATTATCCAAGTTATTGGACCAGTTATTGACGTTGAATTCCCTAATGACGAAAGCTTACCTGATATTAATACTGCTTTAGATATTAAAATTAGTGATGATCATGTATTAGTTACCGAAGTTATGTTGGAATTAGGTGACGGTATTGTTAGAACCATTGCCATGGACGGAACTGATGGTTTACGTCGTGGAATGGATGTTGTCAATACTGGTGCGCCAATTTCAGTACCTGTTGGTAGAGATACACTTGGTCGTGTTTTCAATGTCTTAGGGGACCCAATTGATGGTGGTCCTGACTTTGGTCCAGATGCAGAACGTTGGCCAATTCACCGTTCAGCACCAGCTTACGATGAATTGAGCAACTCTACTGAAGTTCTAGAAACTGGGATCAAAGTTATTGACTTACTGGCACCTTATATTCGTGGTGGTAAGGTTGGATTATTCGGTGGTGCCGGTGTTGGTAAAACCGTTTTAATTCAAGAATTAATTCATAACATTGCCCAAGGTCATAACGGTATTTCCGTCTTCACCGGTGTTGGTGAACGGACCCGTGAAGGTAATGATATGTACTTTGAAATGAAAGACTCTGGAGTTTTGAAACAAACAGCCCTAGTCTATGGTCAAATGAACGAACCACCTGGTGCACGTATGCGGGTTGCATTGACTGGTTTAACTATTGCTGAATACTTCCGTGATGCAGCTAAGCAAGACGTTTTGTTATTTATTGATAACATTTATCGTTATACTCAAGCTGGACAAGAAGTTTCTGCATTGTTAGGCCGTATCCCATCTGCAGTTGGTTATCAACCAACGTTAGCTACTGAAATGGGTCAACTCCAAGAACGTATCGCTTCTACTAAGAATGGTGCGATTACATCGATTCAAGCCGTTTATGTTCCTGCCGATGATTATACCGACCCTGCTCCAGCTACTACTTTTGCGCACTTAGATGCAACCACTAACTTGACTCGTTCTTTGACTCAACAAGGTATTTACCCTGCTGTGGATCCATTGGCTTCTACATCAACTGCCTTAACTCCAGAAATCGTTGGTCAAAAACACTATGAAGTTGCAAATAAAGTTCAACAAGTATTACAAAGATACCGTGAACTTCAAGATATCATCTCTATCTTAGGTATGGATGAATTATCTGATGAAGAAAAGACGATTGTTAACCGTGCTCGTCGTATTCAATTCTTCTTATCTCAAAGCTTTAGTGTTGCTGAACAATTTACTGGGTTACCTGGTAAGTATGTTAAAGTTGAAGACACTATCAATAGTTTCGAAGGTATTTTAGATGGTAAGTATGATAACTTACCTGAAGATGCATTTAGAAACTGTGGTGGTATTGAAGACGTTGTTGCTAATGCTAAAAAGATGGAGCAAAAAGCAAATTAAGGAGGGGTTCTAATTGGCTGATAGCAAATCAGAATTGACCGTTAGTATCGTTACTCCTGATGGTACGGTTTATAACCAAGATGATGTTCGTTTACTTATTCTTCATACGAAGGGTGGTCAAATGGGTATCATGGCTAATCATGTCCCTGTTATTGCATCTTTAAATGTTGATGCTGCTAAAGTTGAAAAAAAAGATGGTTCAACTGATATTATTGCCGTTAATGGTGGTTTTGTTGAATTTTCTGATAATATTGCAACAATTGTTGCGGATAGTGCGGAATTACCTCAAAATATTGATGTTGATCGTGCTGCCCGTGCCAAAGAGCGTGCTCAACAAACAATTAACAAGGCGAAAGAAAAGCATGATGCTGATGAAATGGATCGTGCTCAAGTTTCACTTCAACGGGCAATTAACCGAATTAATGTTGCTAAAAAATAAATTCATTAAGAGTGATGTAAAGATATTAATATCTTTGCATCACTCTTTTTTTTAATGTTATAATTAATCTTATTGTAATTAATATTATTACAATATGAATAAATTTAAATTAAAGATAATAACATTAAAAAACAAAGGAAATTTATTATGAATAGTACTGGGATTATTGCTTTGCTAACGTTATTTAGTCATTTATTTTTCATTCTAATCGCTTTTAACGTTATCCAAAATATCCATTTAGAAAAACATTTGAAAATGTATTACGTTCAAGGTAAAATGTTGATCGTTTTGCTTTCCATTGCTTTAGGATATTTATGTAGTTCTTTTTTCTTAAGTATTATTAATAGTATTATTGATCTGCAATTCTTGCTAAAGTAGATTCTAGGAGGTTTTGATATTGCAAGAAATCGTTGTTGAAAGTGGAAACCGTCTTAAAGGTGAAGTTGAAATTGAAGGAGCTAAAAATGCAGTTTTACCTATTTTAGCTGCTACTATCTTAGGTGAAAAGGGTGAAACAGTTTTAGATAATGTCCCTTTATTATCTGATGTTCATATGATGAATGAAGTTTTGAAGTTTTTGAATGTTGATTTAGATTTTGATGAAACAAGTAACAGAATCGTTATCGATGCTTCACACAAATTATCATATGAAGCACCATTAGAATATGTGTCAAAAATGAGAGCTTCTATCGTTGTGATGGGACCATTATTAGCAAGATTAGGTCATGCTAAAGTTGCATTACCTGGTGGTTGTGCGATTGGTTCTAGACCTATTGACTTACATTTAAAGGGTTTTGAAGCACTGGGTGCTGAGATTACTCAAAATAACGGTAACATTGAAGCAATTGCTAAAAATGGATTACATGGTGCAAATATCTATCTTGATTTTCCAAGTGTTGGAGCTACACAAAATATAGTTATGGCTGCCACAATGGCTGAAGGAACAACTGTAATTAGAAATGTTGCAAGAGAACCTGAAATTGTTGATTTAGTAACTGTTTTAAATCAAATGGGGGCTAAAATCACTGGTGCTGGAACTGATACGATTAAAGTGATTGGGGTTTCTCATATGCACGGTTGTCAACATTCGATCGTTCAGGACAGAATAGAAGCAGGGACTTTTATGATTGCTGCTGCGGCAACCAATGGAGACGTGCTTGTTAAAAATGCGATTCCTGAACATAACTTACCATTGATAGCTAAGATGCGTGAAATGGGAGTAACAGTTAATATTAGCGAAGCTGGAATTAGAGTGATTGGAACGGATCATTTAAAACCTGTTGACGTTAAGACTCTTCCCTATCCTGGTTTTCCAACTGATATGCAACCTCAAATGACGGTTCTTCAACTCTTAGCAAATGGGAGTAGTACGATTACTGAAACCGTTTTTGAAAATCGATTTATGCATTTAGCAGAATTAGGTAGAATGAACGCTAAATATGATATAAATGGCCGAACTGCTATTTTAGAGGGACCAACTCAATTTAGTGGAGCTGAAGTTGCGGCAACTGACCTAAGAGCTGGAGCTGCTTTAGTAATTGCAGGTTTAGTAGCAAAGGGAATTACTCAAGTTCGTAATCTTCAATATGTTGATCGTGGTTATTATAATTTGCACGGTAAATTGGCTAAATTAGGAGCCACAATTAAAAGAGTTGATGTGATGGATAAAGAAAGCATCAATTTAGATGAAGTTAAGGATTTGCAAGAATAATAGTAAAAACACGGGAAAGAAATTTGCTTTCCCATTTTTGTGTTTTAAATATGGTATAATTGAAAGAGAAATAAGTATTGATCAGGAGGAAACACTGATGGCAAAAGATATTGGCATCGATTTAGGAACAGCAAATGTCCTAATTTATGTAGCAGGAAAGGGAATCGTTTTAAATGAACCTTCCGTTGTCGCTGTTGACGTTAGAAATGATAAGGTTTTAGCTGTGGGGACTGAAGCTTACCGAATGGTAGGTAGAACTCCAAGTAACATTAGAGCTATTCGTCCGTTAAAGAATGGGGTTATTTCAGACTTTGATGTGACTGAGGAAATGCTTTCATACTTTATCAATAAGTTAAATGTTAAGGGATTCATGTCCAAACCTAAAATTATGATTTGTGCGCCTACTAATATTACGAATATTGAAAGAAAAGCAATTATCCAAGCTGCTGAAAAATCAGGTGGTGGAAAAGTTTATCTTGAAGCTGAACCCAAGGTGGCTGCAATTGGTGCAGGAATGAACATTTTTCAACCCCGTGGTAATATGGTTATTGACATGGGTGGCGGAACTAGTGATATTGCAGTTCTATCATTAGGTGACATTGTTGCTAGTAAGTCAATTCGGGTTGCTGGTGACCACATGAATGCGGATATTGTTGCATACATTAAAGAAAAACATAATCTCTTAATTGGTGAACACTCCGCTGAAAAGATTAAAATTAAGATTGGTAGTGCCAAGGAAGTTCCTGCTGATCAAGTTCAAAAAATGACAGTTCGTGGTCGTGATGCTGTTAGTGGGATGCCTCGCTCAATTGAAATTGATAGTAATGAAATTGTCGATGCTCTTAAAGACACTGTTAACCAAATTATTGCTGCTGCTAAGAGTGTGATTGAAGTAATTCCACCAGAATTAGCTTCTGATATTGTTGATCGTGGAATTATGTTAACAGGTGGGGGAGCACTCCTTAAAAATATTGATCAAAAAATTTCTGATGAACTTACGGTTCCAGTTATTATTTCTGAAAATCCATTGGATAATGTTGCTAAGGGTGCAGGAGCATTATTAGAACATATCACAAAAGATAATACGAAGTCCAAGAAAGAATAAAATGTTTTTGAAGTCGATAATGATTGGATTTATCCATTTTTATCAGCGATTTATATCACCCATATTACCTAAGAGTTGTCGATACTATCCAACTTGTTCTCAATACATGGTTAAAGCGTTACATCGCCATGGAGTGGTTAAAGGTTTAATAATGGGAATTGCCCGAATCGTTCGGTGTAATCCTTTTGTTCATGGAGGATATGATCCAGTTCCACGTTATTTTACGATTTTTAGGAATAAAAAAGCTGAGAATCGCTATCGTCATTTAATGAAATTAGGTAGCCGAAACTAATCGGCTACCTTTTTTAAGGAGGTTGAGTTTTTGAGCAATAATAATGAAGTTGAAGTTCAATTGATTTCTAAAACTGATCGACATGGTAATGAAATTGAAGAGTTAAAAATCGGTAAAAAGTTTGTCGGTGAAATTAAAGAAGTTAATGATAAGTTGACAGCCGAATCTTGGCGTAACAACTCTTATCATGTTAAAGATGTCAATGAAGGCGTTCAATTACTGTTGAGCGAATATAATTTACACAAATAATAAATAATGAAGATAAGGGGGCTCCCCATGAGTAGTAAACCGGAAAGTAGTATTGAAGACGTTGATAATCGAATTGATTGGGGAATTATTTTCTGTGTTTTAATGTTAGCATTGGTTGGATTAGCTTCTATTTATGTAGCAGTCGTCCACGATAATAGTAACGCTAGTGTTCTGTCCAAAGTATTACCTCAATTAGTATGGTATGTGATTGGGGCAGTTGCAATCTTTGTTATTATGCAATTTGATTCCGAACAATTATGGAGATTAGCCCCTATTGCTTACGGAGTAGGAATATTTTTGCTTGTCGCAGTCCTGTTCTTTTACAGTCGTGCTTATGCAGTCCAAACTGGTGCTAAGAACTGGTTTGCAATTGGGCCATTCACATTTCAACCTTCAGAAGTTATGAAACCAGCATATATTTTAATGTTATCTAAAATTTGTGTTGAACATAATAGCTCAGTTCAACATAATGTTCATAATGATTTTGTACTATTGGGAAAGTTGATTTTATGGACATTACCAATCATCATTTTAATGAAATTACAAAATGATTTTGGAACAATTTTAGTTTTCGTTGCAATTTTAGCCGGAATTATTATTTTATCTGGAATCACGTGGAAAATACTAGCACCATTGTATGGTGGAGTTGCAGCACTAGGAGCAACTGCTTTAGTGTTGGTTGCCACTACGGCTGGGCGAAATATTTTGACCCATTTAGGATTTCAATCGTATCAATTTCAACGAATTGATACTTGGTTAAATCCCTCAGGTGATACATCAAATCAAAGTTATCAACTTTGGCAAAGTATTAAAGCTGTTGGTTCAGGTGGAATGACTGGGACTGGTTTTAACGTTTCTCATGTTTATGTTCCAGTGCGAGAATCTGATATGATTTTCTCAGTAATTGGAGAAAACTTTGGATTTGTTGGTGGATGTTTATTGATCTTTTTATATTTCTTATTAATCTATCAAATGATTCGAGTAACGTTTCAGACAAGAAATGTTTTTTATGCCTATATTTCTACTGGTGTTATTATGATGATTTTATTCCACGTTTTTGAAAATATTGGAATGAGTATCGGATTATTACCATTGACTGGGATTCCATTACCATTTATTAGTCAGGGAGGTTCATCTTTGATTGGTAATATGATGGGAATTGGATTAATTATGTCAATGCAATATCATAATCATAGTGATATGTTTAGCCGTGACGATAAAGGCTTTTCATAATAATAAAGTCCTCTTTGAGGGCTTTTTTTAATTGCTTTTATGAATTATTTTTGATATAGTTAGTTACACCATTAACTAACTGGATAAATACTGGAAGTGATATGAATGCATTTTGATTTTAATAGTGCAAAACCAATATTCTTACAAGTTGCTGAGCAAATTACAGAAGCTATTTTTATTGGTGATTTTAAAGAACAAGAACAGATTCCATCAACAACTGAAATTTCAAAACAATTTAAAATCAATCCAGCAACGGTTTTAAAAGGAATGAACATTTGTGTTGATAATGGGTTACTAGAAAAACATCGTGGATTAGGAACTTTCGTTACAGCTGATGCTCAAGAAAAAATTAAAAAGCAACGACGAAATTCTTTTTATGATCATTATGTTGTTAATCTAGTTAATGAAGCGTTGAAATTGGATTTATCATTACCTGATTTAATTAAATTAGTAGAACGGGGGTATCACGATGACAACATTAAAGGTTGATCATTTGAGTAAAAGATTCCATAAAAAATTAGTTTTAAATAATATTAGTGTCCAGTTCAAAACTCCGGGCATTTATGGTTTATTAGGCCGAAATGGGGCTGGGAAATCTACTTTATTGAATCTAATTACGAACCGTTTATTCAGTGAAACTGGAACGATTAAAATTGATGATCAAGATGTAAAAGAAAATCCACAGGCTTTGTCACAAATTTTTTTAATGAATGGCGATGATTTGTATCCTGATACAATTAAAATCAAGAAATTATTTAATCTCAGTGAAAAAATATATGGTTCTTTTGATCATAATTTAGCTCAAAGATTAATCAAACGATTTAAGTTAGATGTAAATAAAAAATTGAAAGCTTTATCAACCGGATATAAACAAATTGTTGAGATTATAATTGCTTTTTGCATTCCTGTTGAATTTGTTTTGTTAGATGAACCAATTTCAGGATTAGATGCAAATAATCGATCTATTTTCTATGAAGAAATGATTCAAACTTATATTGATCGGCCTCGTTGTTTTGTAATCTCGACGCATTTGATAGGTGAAATTGAACAAATGTTAAATCAAATTGTTATGATAAATAATCATAAAGTTATTATTAATTCGGATGCAGATGTGGTTAGAAATAATTGTCATACTGTTTCTGGTCCGAAAGAGGATGTTGATAAGTATGTTGATGGATTGAATGTCATTGGTGAGGAACGACTAGGCAATACAATTACAAAGTATGTCTATGGAAAATTAGATAATGATAAGATTTTGCCTGATACTGTTCATCTGGGTTCAATGAGTATCCAAAAGATGTTTATCGAAACTACGAAGGGAGAAGAAGCGGATGAATAAAGCTTTTTTTAAACATGTGTTAAAAGATGGTTTTCTTATTCTCCTTTTTATGGAAATAGGAATTTTTGTTGTATCTGAATTAATTCCACTATTAATCAATCTATTTTCTGGTAATCGAATTACTTTTAACATGTTTATTAACAATAGTAATGAAATGCTGAGTATAATGGGACCGTTCATAATATTTTATATTCTGATCATGCATGATCCTCAATTTAAACTAGGCATTCAATTTAGTTTAAGTCGAAAAGAAATCTGGAAATCACAAATTATAAGTTATGTTTGGTTGGCGACTTTCTTAACGATGATATCAGAAATTGTAAATTTTGGAGTTTACTTACCAATGAAAAAAACAGGATTAATTAATAGTATTTATTATAATTTTTATAATGGGTATTTCCATAATGCGATTTTCAATGGCATTTTGAATGTAATTGTAACTTTTCTCTTAATAATTACAAATGCTTTTTTCTGGACTATGTTTATAACATTTCTAGGATTGTTCGTTCGTTGGTTTAGAAAGTGGCTAATGGCAATTGGAGTTGTTGCTATTATTATGTTAATAGTTGGCTTTAGTTATTTATTAGTTCATTTTGGACTTGTTTTATCAATCTTTGGAACGATGTTTAGTTGGATTTGTTATGCATTAGGAATTTCGTATAAAACCGCTGATGGCAGTGGAATGATCAATTTTGCAACTTCTAGTACAACTAATCATATTACATTTTCATCAGTTGGAAATCCCATTCATTTGATAATTACTTTATTGATAATTAATTTAATAATGTTGTTATTGAGTCGTTACTTTAATGATCATATTCAAATCAAAAACCTGTTAAAATAAATTCAATTTAAAATTTAAAAAAATAAACGTCTATTTAAGGACGTTTTTTTATTTGTGGTCTTTTTCAATTTAATAATGTGATATAATAAGGTTTCGAGAAATATTAAAAGAACGGATGGTTAAAAAATGGCAGATAAATTACATGTTGCATTAGTATTTGGTGGTAATTCTTCAGAACATGATGTTTCAAAGCGTTCTGCACATAACATTTATGATGCAATGGATAAAAGTAAGTATGATGTTAGCCTCTTCTTAATGACTAAAAACGGATACTTACTTAGTAATGAAGATTCACATCGTGTTTTTGATGGAGAAGATGAAGACACTGTTGCTAAACAAGCAATGGCAAATGTTGATTCACACGATGTTTTAGCTAACATTAGTAATTTAAGAAGTGTGAAGGATATTGATGTCTTTTTCCCAACGATTCATGGGAACTTGGGTGAAGATGGAACGATTCAAGGATTGTTTAGATTACTTCAAAAACCATATGTTGGAAGTGGTATTCTTGAATCTGCAATGTCTTACGATAAAGATATTACTAAAAAAATGATGAATTTATATGGAATTCAAAATACTAAATATGTATTATTAACTCCGGACAATGAAAAAGATTGGTCTTATGATAAACTAGCTAAAAAATTAAGCAAACATATCTTCTTAAAACCTGCTAATCAGGGTTCATCTGTTGGAATTCATAAGGTTACAAATGAAGCTGAATATAAAGCTAGTTTAGCTGATGCTTTTAAATATGACTACAAAGTTTTAGCTGAAGAATCAATTGATAATCCTGATGAAGTAGAAATTTCAATTTTAGGAAACGAGCATCCAATTGCTTCTAAGTTAGGGAATATTGAAGTTCCTAAGGATGATGCTTTTTATACTTATGATAATAAATTTGTTGATGCTAGTGCTGTTAAGTTTAATATTCCAGTTGATTTACCAGAAGAATTGACTCAAGAAATTACTAAAATGGGATTGGACGCATATAAGGCTCTCGGACTTAAAGGAATGGCAAGAATCGATTTCTTAGTATCTCAAGATGGTAAACCATATTTAGGAGAAGTTAATACACTTCCTGGATTTACTAACATTAGTTTATATCCTCAATTGTGGAATGCATCTGGAATTAGTTATACTGAATTAATTGATAAGCTAATTGATTTAGCGATCAAAGAGTTTGATCGGAAGAAAGCAATTCATCATGATTTTATTCCATTAGATAAATAGAAAATTAATGTTATTTACGTAATTATGGATAGACCATAATTAGGAGTGACAAAATTGAATTTAAAAAGATGTCATTGGGTAAATGATGATCCTAGAATGATTGAGTACCATGATAAAGAATGGGGAACTCCTTGTTTTGATGAACAAAAGCTTTTTGAATTATTAACATTAGAAATTTTTCAGGCGGGATTGTCGTGGTCAACGATATTAAAATATCGTAGTGGTATCCGTAAAGCATTTGATAATTTTGATTATCATCTAGTATCAAAATTTGATCAACAAAAGATTAGTGAATTAATTAATAATGCAAACATAATTCAAAATAAAGCTAAAATCATCGCTACGGTTGCAAATGCAAAAGCAATATTGATTCTACATGATAATGATAAAAGTTTGAGTAAAACATTATGGAAGCATGTAAACTATATACCTTTAAATCATTTAAATTTAGGAGTTAATAACGATGATTACTCTAAATTCATTAAGCCATTTGTTCATGATCTTAAATTGAATAATTTTAAACGAGTTGGTCCAGTGACGGTCTATTCGTTACTTCAAGCCGCTGGAATTGTTAATGATCACGAAATTGATTGTTTTAGATATTCTGCTTTAATTAAAGAAAATGATAATTTACCGAAAGGAATCGAAAAATGAGCCTAAAAGAATCTCCCGTTAAGATAATGGGAAATTTAATTCGCAAAAAACGACTTCACGATAAACTGTCTCAAAAAGAACTTGCTGAGAATATTTGCTCACAAGGAACAATTAGTAGAATAGAAAAATATAATAGATGTCCTAATTTTCAGGTTATGAATTTAATTTGTTAACGATTAAATTTAAATCCATATAATATGTGTGAAGAAGATAATGCTTTATATCATAAAAGAGATATTTTATCTCAGATTGAAAATGACATTTTAAATAATTCCTATACTCCTGCTTCGCAAGAAATAATGAACATTAATGTTTGTCAATATGATAAATCGGAAGACATCACTAGATATTATTGTTATAAAGGGTTACTAGCTTTACATTTATATCAAGATTATAGTGAAGCTTTGCGATTGCTAACGTTAGTGATTAGTCGTTCACTATCACAACCATCAATTTATGCTGTATGGGCGAATGTAGGATTAAATTTGACCGCTTTCAAAATGAAGTCAAATACAGCATCTTTTGAATTAGTTGAGGAATCGTTACGTCAATTAGAATGTCTAAGTTATGAAATGATTAATTTACCATTAATCACCAGAGTTTATGTTGATATAATGATGGTATCGACTGAATATGAAGAATATCAATTAGTGGTAAACGTTGGGAATAAGATTATCAAATATTTACTTGAACGAAAATCCAGTTGTAATATGGCCATGATTCAATATTTAATGGGCAAAGCTTATTATTTTCTAAATCTTTTGGATAAGGCCTATCCGTGTTTTGAAAAAGCAAAGTGGGTCGCAATCGTATATAATAACAAGAATGTATCCGAATTAATCAATACTGAAATTAAACAATTGATTGAATAAAAAAGACTAGCCATTTTGGCTAGTCTTTTTGAGTTAAAAATTAATGCTTCTTATTTTTATCCTTTTTGAATGAAACTGGTTTATTATCTAAATCTGTTCTTACAATCATAGTATCGCAAGGAGCAAATTTAATAACATATTCAGTAACTGATCCAAGAACTAATCTTTGAATAGCACTTAAACCAGTAGCTCCCATAATAATTAAATCGCTTTGGTATTGTTCAGGGGCTTTTTTACAGATAATTGTTTTTGGCGCACCGTATTCAATTGAATAATCAATATCGTTGAGTTTCTTTTGATTTGCTTCTTGAACATATTTTTCCAATGTTGCTTTGGCATTTGCAGTTGCTTCATCTAGCATCGAACTATCAAAACTAGAAATGTTTTGAAAAGCTCTAGTGTCGATAACATGAAGTAAGTGAATAGAAGCATGGTTACTAAGGGCAATTTTAATGCTTTTTTCAAATGCTAATTTTGCAGATTTGGATCCATCAATTGGAACTAATATGTTTTGGTAATTTCCTAACATTGTATCACCTCATTAATTAATTTTACTACAGATAAATTTTAAAACCAGATTAAAGCTATTTTGGGAAGAATTTAACAATCGTTAATTGAAATACCATAATCAACATACAACTAATGAATAATATCCCAGAAATAAAAATCATATTTTGTATAAAAAGACTAATAAAAGAGCAACAGCCCATTAAAATAAATAGAACACCAAATTTTTTAAAAATACTTGATTGGAGTGCATCAGTTTCGGGCTTAAAAAATAAAAAGTTAATTTTTTGGTGTTTCATAAGATAGAATCCAATTATGATTAAAAATAAACTGAATAAAGCTAATAGGATGTTTAAAATCATTTCTTTTTCCTTCCTTGTTTTTGAGCTTTTTGAATTCGCTCATATTGGGACCCAAAAGCTGTTTCGTATCTACCATTTGTTTTAGGATGATAATATTGAGCATCTCGAATAGCATCTGGTAAATATTGTTGGGGTGTCCAATCATTAGGATAATCATGAGGATATTTGTAATCATTTCCGTGACCTAACTTATGAGCACCACTATAATGAGCATCCTTTAAGTGATCTGGAATTGGGCCATAATGATTATTCTTGATGTCACTAAGTGCGGCATCGATTGCTAACATTCCAGAGTTTGATTTTGGTGAAATACATAATTCGATAATAACGTCCGCGATAGGAATGCGTGCTTCTGGTAATCCTAATCTATCGGCGGCAGTGACGGCTTCAACCGTTCTAGCACAAACGCTTGGATTAGCCATTCCAATATCTTCATATGCGATTACGATCAAGCGCCGAGTTAATGAAACTAAATCACCAGCCTCTATTAGACGAGCTGCATAGTGAAGGGCCGCATTTGTGTCTGATCCGCGAATTGATTTTTGAAAAGCAGACATAACATCATAATGATTGTCACCATTTTTATCAGCATCAAGAGATTGTTTTTGCATACAATCTTCCATATCTTTTAATGTAATATGAATGCTATTTTGATTATCGGCTGAAAGAGCCGCTAACTCTAAAGCATTTAGGGCACTTCTCAGATCACCGTTAGTTCCATTACATAGGAGATGCATTGCGTCATCATCGATACTTAAGTTTAAGTTACCCAGCCCTTCCTTTTTATCATGAATTGCTCTTTCAATGGCAATTTTAATATCATTAGGTGATAGGGGATGGACCTGAAAGATTTGGGTCCGACTTCTAATTGCAGGACTGATATTAATATACGGATTTTCCGTTGTGGCCCCAATTAAAATAATTTGACCACTTTCAACAAGCGGTAACAAGAAGTCTTGTTTAGTTTTATCTAGGCGATGAATTTCATCTAGTAATAGGACAACGGTACCACTCATTTTGCCTTCTTCGGCAACAATTTGTAAATCTTTTTTTGAATCAGTCGCAGCATTTAATTTTCTAAATGCATATTTTGTAGAACCAGCGATGGCTCTAGCAATACTAGTTTTACCGGTACCAGGGGGACCATATAAAATCATTGAAGATAGTCTTTTAGCCTTAACCATTCTATTAATAATCTTTCCAGGACCAATTAATTCTGATTGGCCAACAACATCTTCTAGTTTTTTAGGTCGCATTCGATATGCTAAAGGCGAATGCATTTAAACACCTTCTTTAAAATAATTTTTTTAATTTTGTTAGGAATGATGATTTCTGCTTATTTTTTTGATTTGAAGGATTAGATTGGGCTAAGTTACTGTATTTTTGATCCCAATCAATCGGGGATTGATTGATCGATTGTTTAGCAGCATAAACAACCCCATAACTTTCAGGATCATCCCTGTAAAATGAATCGGTTTTAATTGTAAATTGAATATTATTTTGATTTGCAATTTGCATATAAGGACCAAGTAGGTCTTGATTAACTTGTCCATTAGTAATTAATTGTAATCCAGGATTCTTGCTAACTTCTTGTTTAAAAGCGTCAATTGCCTTAGGGTTATTTAAATCTTTAATTTTAATAGCAAAAGAAACTCGTTCCCTAAAAGTTCCTAAATATTTTCGTTGTTCATCGGGATTTATTTTAGGAGTTCCATAATTTGATTGTTCTAAACGATCATTTACTGATCCATTATTATCACTCATAGTCTATTAACCTCACTTTAGTTTTATAGTTTAATAATATAACAAAAAAGATGCTTCGCAAAAGCGAAACACCTTTTAAAGTAAACTTTAATTGATTTATTAAAGTTTGTTGTAGTATTCAACGATAAGGGAAGTATCGATGTCTGCACTCATTTCATCTGGTTGAGGAAGACGATCTAAAGTACCTTCAAGCTTATCAGCATTGAAACTAACGTATGCTGGACGACCAACAACAGCTTCAACGGCATCTTTAATAATTTGTAAGTCTTTGGATTTTTCACGAACACCAATAACTTGACCAATCTTTACTTCATAAGATGGAATATCAACACGCTTACCATCAACAGTAATGTGGCCATGGTTAACTAATTGACGTGCTTGACGACGAGTAGTTGCTAAACCTAAACGGTAAACAACATTGTCTAAACGACGTTCTAGTAAACCAACAAAGTTATCACCGTGACGACCTTCTTTGATCTTACCGGCACGATCGAATAAGTTAGAGAATTGACGTTCAGTCATACCATACATGTAACGTAATTTTTGCTTTTCACGTAATTGAGTACCATATTCTGAAAGCTTTGAACGACGACCTTGACCATGAACACCTGGAGCGTATGGACGACGTTCTAATTCTTTACCAGTACCTGATAAAGAAATACCTAAACGACGAGAGATTCTCCAACTTGGACCTGTATATCTTGACATTAAAAATTCCTCCAATTAATTGTTTGGAGTAAAATAATCGTTTTACATACTTAGTATTCGTGCATATTGCTTTGTAACTTTCACCCCTACAGCAGAAGGGTTACTAATTTCACTTATCAAAACGCATCAATATGTTGACGAGCTTACCGTATGTCGCTGCATTATTTTACACAAGCTTCATCTTACCTACTATTTAAAGGCTTGTCAAGATTTTTCATAAGGTTTTTAGCAAAATCTTCCAATAATTTCTGGTCTTGTTCACTAAATCTGTTTTTTAATGGTGAGTCTAAATCTAATACGCCACCAATGCTCCCATCAGTATGAATAAGAGGGACTACTAATTCTGATTGACTATCACTATCACAGGCAATATGATCTTTCACTGTATGGACATCAGCAATTCTTTGGGTTGATTTGCTTTTTAATGCATGTCCACAAACGCCATTACCGTTTTTTATGTGGACACAAGCAACTTTTCCTTGAAATGGACCTAAAATAAGTTCATCTTTTTGAAGTAAGTATCTGTAAAAACCGGCCCAGTTTAAATCGGGAAGAGTTTGCATAATTAATGCAGAAGCATTAGCTAAATTAGCAAGGGGGTCTTGTTCTTCTTTAATGAGAGCATTTAATTGCTTAATTAAAATTTCATTAGTCATTTTTACACCTGATTTCTTAAATTGTTTATGCGGCAATAACTATCTTATGATATAATTTTAACAATAACATGTTTAAATATGTGGCTTTATCTTAATCCTTACATATTATTAATTTAGTGAAAATAATAAAATTAGAGTTCAAAGGTTGGGATCATCAAATGACAGAAGTTCTTGTCAGCATTATAATAATAATAGGTTTATTTTATTTAGTAACGACATTGTATCAAAGATACATACTAAAAAAAACTAATCAAATTGGAGCTAGTTTTAATAAGATAAAAGAAATTCAGATTAGTAAAGATTTGGAACATGCTTCAAAATTAAGCCTTACCGGAGAATCATTAAAGCAATTTCAAAGTTGTCGAAAAGAGTATGATGACATTAAAAAACAAAATTTTGAAGAAATCCAATCACGGATAGAGTCAATTAAAAAAGACGTTCGTAGCTTAAATGTTTTTAAAACGAATCATAATAATAAAATTCTTGCTGCTGTTGTTAATGAAACGGGGAATCAAGTTGTTACAATTAAAAAAGAATTGGAGCAACTTCATGATCAAAGTCAACAACAAAAAAAAGCAGTTGAGAATTTAAAAGAAAAATATAAGTCGATGAAGAAGACCTTACTTGCTAAGAATTATTTATATGGTGATGCAAGTCAAAAACTTGATATTACTTTAAGTCAGGATGAAAAACTACTTAATAAATTCGCTAAAACCGTTAAAGCTGGCGATCACGAAACTGCTGACAATATTTTAGTTGACTTGAATGATAAAACGTCATTACTGAGTCGTTTAATTGAAGAAATTCCACCCTTATATAAAAACTTTACAAAAGAATTTGTAAATCAAGTTAATGAAATTAAAAAAGGGCATGCTGAAATGCTCAGTAACGGATATAATTTTCCCGATGATAACTTTGATAATAATATTAAATACATTCAAAAACAGATCAATAAAAGTTTAGATTTATTGAAGATCCTTGATTTAGATAAGGCTCGTAATGGTAATCATCAAGTTAATATGATGATTGAACAATTATATGATGAAATGGAATTAGAGCTTAATTCCAAAAAAACGGTTGAAGAAAACACTAATATTGTTAATGCGTACATTAAGCACGCGTTAAATCAAAATGATGCTTTGGATGAAGAATTAACACAATTGAGTCAGAACTATAATCTTAATCACCATGAGATGGAAGATGCTCGTCAGTTAAAAGAACAGATCAAAATGATTGATAGCACAAATCAAAAAGATTTGACAATGATCAAAGATAAAGAAGCGGTTTATTCGATCGTGAAAACGCATCAAGAAAAAGCTAAACGTGATTTGAGCCAGATTGAAGCGGAACAACGAAAAATAAATGATTCAGTTTCTGATCTAACGAAGGAAGAAGAAGAAGCTAGGATAACGATTCAAAAGTATGATTTAATGCTTCATGGAATGAATCGTCAAATTGAAAATTTAAATTTACCAGGGATTTCTGATAATTATTTGGATAACTACGACCAAGTTGATACTGAAATTACTAAATTATTCAAGAGTATGAATCAAGAAAAAATTAGTATGGATGATATTAACAAGCAACTAGAAATCATTCAGCGTGATATTGATAAATTAAATGAGGAAACTAATTCGTTGGTTGACAATGCCATTTTAGCAGAGGAAGTTATTCAGTATTCTAACCGTTATCGGATGACAAATCCACAAATTGAATTAGCAAGTAGTAAAGCAATGAAATTATTTAGCGAAGACTATGATTATGCTCAGAGCTTATCGGTTATATCAACAGCACTAGAAAAAGTTGAACCTGGTGCACTACAAAGAATTTCAAATGCCTATCATTCTAATAATCATTAATTATAAAAGAATCGAATCTATTAACGGATTCGATTCTTTTCTGTTATAATGAATGAGATTGATTATTACGACATAGATTTTATTTAAGAGGTTTAGAAATGATTTATTTTGATAATAGTGCTACAACAAAAGTTGACTCATCAGTATTAGATACTTACAACAAAGTAAGTGAAAACTTTTGGGGAAATCCTTCTAGTCTTCATAACTTTGGAGAACAAGCTGATCATTTGCTTGAACAATCACGAAAACAGATTGCGGATTTATTAAATGTTCATCCTGATGAAATTTACTTTACAAGTGGTGGGACTGAAAGTGATAATTGGGTCGTTAAGGGAACGGTGTTAGCTAAAAGAAAATTTGGTAAACACATTATAACGACGGCTGTTGAACATCCTGCAATTCATAATTCTGTAGAACAAATGAAGCAATTAGGCTGTGATGTTACCTATTTACCAGTTGATAAAGAGGGACGGATTTCTGTAACTGATTTAAAAAATGCAATTCGCCCGGATACAATTTTAGTTTCGATTATGGCCGTTAACAACGAAATTGGTGCGATTCAACCAATTGATGAAGTTGCCGAGCTTTTAAAGAAGTATCCTAAAATTCATTATCATATCGATGCGGTCCAAGGAATTGGAAAGGGAATTCAAGATAAGATTTTTAATGATCGAGTTGACTTTGTTTCTCTTTCTGGGCATAAGTTTCACGCCACACGCGGAATTGGTTTACTTTATAAGCGCCGCGGACGTCAAATTTCACCACTAATGACTGGTGGTGGTCAAGAAAAGAACCAACGAAGTGGGACCGAAAATTTACCTTCGATTGCTGGAATGGCTAAAGCTTTGCGGATTCTATTGGATAATGAAAAACAAAAAGACGCTAACCAATTGAAAGTTAAGGAAACGATTTTAAATCATATTCAACAATTTGAAAAAGTGACAGTCTTTTCACCAGTGAATGCCCATTTTGCACCTCACATTTTATGTTTTGCAATTAAAGGGGTTCGTGGGGAAACAATCGTTCATGCTTTTGAGAGTCATGGAATCTACATCTCAACTACAAGTGCTTGTTCCTCAAAGGAACACGTACCTTCAACAACATTAACATCAATGAACGTTGATTCGGATACTTGTGGCAGTGCAGTTCGAGTTTCTTTAGATGAACATAATACTGTTGAAGAAGCTGAAAAATTTAATCAAGTTTTTGATCAATTATATGAACAATTTGATAAATTAAGTTAAGGAGTGAAAAGAATGCAGTACACCGAAATTATGGTGCGTTATGGTGAATTATCTACCAAGGGAAAAAATCGAAAAACATTCATTCAACAACTTGGTAAAAACATTCGTCATGTATTACATGATTTACCGAAGGCTCATGTGAACCCCCAGCGAGATCGGTTACATGTTGAACTTAATGGTGAAGATTATAATAAGGCGATTGAGAGTTTAAAAAAAGTTTTTGGAATTGAAACGTTATCACCTTCAATTAAGTTACCTTCTGATATCCAAGAGGCAAAGAAGACCGCATTGAAAATGGTGCAAGAACAATATGAACCAGGGAAAACATTTAAAATTCATACTGTTCGTCAAGATAAGGAATTTCCTCTAGATACTTATGGTGTTAATAATGCCTTAGGTAGTTACATTTTTGAAAATGTTGATGGGATTAAAGTTCAAATGAAGAATCCAGATATTGAGATTCGCTGTGAAGTGCGGATGAATGGAATCTTTTTGTCAAGTGAAACCATCAAGGGAATTGGTGGATTACCAGTTGGAACCGGTGGTCGTGCAACAATGATGCTTTCTGGAGGAATTGATTCTCCAGTTGCAACCTACATGGCGATGAAACGTGGTGTTCAAGTGGATATGATTCATTTCTTCAGTCCACCATATACTAGTCAACAAGCTTTAGCTAAGGCGAAAGAGTTAACGGCTCGTGTAGCAAAGTTCGGTGGAAATATCCAATTTATTGAGGTTCCTTTTACTAAGATTCAAGAAGAAATTAAAGAAAAGGTTCCTGAGGGTTATTTGATGACGATTCAACGTCGAATGATGTTAAGACTTGCGGCTGCAATTACGCTTCAAAGAAATTGTAAAGGAGTCTTCACTGGTGAATCATTAGGACAGGTTGCGTCCCAAACGTTGGAAAGTATGATGGCGATCAATGATGTTACTACTTTACCCGTTCTTCGTCCGTTACTATCAATGGATAAAACAGAAATCATTAAAATTGCCCGTCAAATTGATACTTACGATCTTTCAATCTTACCATTTGAAGATTGCTGTACTGTTTTTACCCCACCTGCTCCAAAAACAAAACCAAATTTGGAAAAGTCGCGTGAATACGAAAAACGAATTGACGTTGATGGATTAATGAAAGCAGCAATTGATGGGATTAAAATTTCTAACATTAAACCTGGGGATGAGTATCTTAACCCAGAACAAGATGTTTTTTCTGAATTACTTTAAATTTTTAAAATATATCATTGACGATTAAAATAAAATTGATTATGATATAAGATAATTAATTAAATGTATTGATCAAGATTAGTACCAGTTATCATTTGTTCAGAGAGTTATCGAGTGTTGTGAAGATAACCAAGTGGGACTGGGAAGTAACTTGTGAACTATAATTCTGAAAATAACGTAAGAATTATCGGTAGCGCCGTTATTGCTCTTAAGAGGAACTAGCAATAGTTCAATTTAGGTGGTACCGCGAGCACTTCGTCCTATATTAGGGCGGAGTGCTTTTTACATTTAAAAATCTATAATGAGGTGACAAACATGACTAAAAAAATTGATATGTCCACGAAATATGATCATACCGATGTTGAAAATGGTCGTTACCAAACTTGGTTAGATGAAGATGTTTTTAAACCAAGTGGTGACAAAAAAGCAAAACCGTACTCTATCGTTATCCCACCTCCTAATGTTACTGGTAAGTTGCATTTAGGACATGCTTGGGACACTACGCTTCAAGATATGTTGATTCGTCAAAAACGGATGAAGGGTTATGATACGCTATGGTTACCAGGGATGGATCATGCTGGAATCGCTACCCAAGCCAAAGTTGAAGCCAAACTAAATAAACAAGGAATTACTCGTTATGATTTAGGACGGAAGAAATTCATTGAAAAAGTTTGGGAATGGAAAGATGATTATGCTGCAACCATTAAAAAACAATGGTCGAAGCTTGGTTTATCACTTGATTATAGTCGTGAAAGATTCACGCTTGATGATGGATTATCCAAGGCAGTTCGGAAAGTGTTCGTTAAATTATACCAAAAAGGTTTAATTTATCGGGGCCAATACATCATTAACTGGGATCCAAAAGCACGAACAGCTTTATCTGATATCGAAGTTATCCATAAGGATGACAAGGGTGCTTTTTATCACGTTAAGTATCCATTTACTGATGGAACTACCTTTAATGGTAAAGATTACATTGAAATCGCAACTACTCGTCCTGAAACAATGTTTGGGGATGTTGCTGTTGCTGTTAATCCATCTGACGAACGATACAAAAAAATCGTTGGTAAGACTGTAAAAGTTCCTTTAGTTGGTCGTGAAATTCCAATTATTGCTGATCAATATGTTGATAAGGATTTTGGAACTGGGATGGTTAAGATTACTCCAGCTCATGATCCTAATGACTTTTTAGTTGGAAACCGTCATGATTTGAAACGAATCAACACCATGAACGAAGATGCTAGTATGAATGAAAATGCTGGTAAATATAAGGGTATGGATCGTTTTGATGCTCGTAAAGCAATGACGAAAGACCTTGAAGATGAAGGATACATGCTAAAGGTCGATCCAATTGTTCACTCCGTTGGTCATTCTGAAAGAACCGGAGTTCAAGTAGAATCTCGTTTATCTACTCAATGGTTCGTTAAGATGAAACCACTTGCTGAACAAGCGTTAAAGAACCAAAAGACCGATGATCGGGTTAACTTCGTCCCAGAACGATTTGAACATACCTTTGAACAATGGATGGATAATGTTCATGATTGGGTTATTTCACGTCAATTATGGTGGGGACATCAAATTCCAGCTTGGTACAATAAACAAACTGGTGAAACTTACGTTGGTGAAGAAGCGCCTAAAGATGCTGAGAACTGGGTTCAAGATCCAGATGTATTAGATACATGGTTCTCATCTGCTTTATGGCCATTTTCAACGATGGGGTGGCCTGATACGGATTCCCCTGACTATAAACGTTACTTCCCAACTAATACTTTAGTTACTGGTTATGATATTATCTTCTTCTGGGTATCCAGAATGATCTTCCAAAGTCTTGAGTTTACTGGAAAACGTCCATTTAAAGACGTTTTACTTCACGGTTTAATCCGGGATGAACAAGGACGAAAGATGAGTAAGTCTCTTGGTAATGGTATCGACCCAATGGATGTTATTGATAAGTATGGTGCTGACTCATTACGTTGGTTCTTATCAAATGGTTCTACTGCTGGTCAAGATATTCGTTTTAGTTATGCGAAGATTGAGTCTGCTTGGAACTTCATTAACAAGATTTGGAATGCTAGTCGTTACGTTATCATGAATTTAGGTGACATGGAGGGAACTCCTCAATTACCTGATGCTAATGAATGGAATTTAGCTGATCGTTGGATTTTAAGTAAGTTGAATAAATTAGTTAACCACGTTGATGATCAATTTGAAAAGTATAACTTTGGTGAAGCTGGCCGAGCATTATATGATTTCATTTGGAATGACTTCTGTAGTTGGTATATTGAAATGAGTAAGGAAACATTAACTGGTGATGACGAAGAAGCTAAGAACAATACTAGAAATATTTTAGCCTATGTTCTTGATCAAACACTTCGTCTCCTTCAACCAATTATGCCATTTGTAACTGAAAAAATTTGGTTAACTATGCCTCACGAAGGAGAATCATTAGTTGTTGCTAAGTATCCTGTTGATCATCCAGAATTCAATGACGATAAGTCTGAACATGATATGGATAGCTTGATTGAATTGATTCGAACAGTTAGAAATATTCGTTCAGAAGCGAACGCTAAAATGTCGACAGCGATTGATATCTTAGTTAAAACTGATAATAGCGAATTGAAACAGATTTTTGAAAATAATCAAGATTACATTGATCGCTTCTGTCATCCTAAGACATTATCAATTGGAGCAAACGTTGATGTTCCTAAACTTGCTATGACAGGAATTATGACTGATGCTGAAATTAGTGTCCCATTAACTGAATTAGTTGATGTGGATGAAGAAATTAAACGACTTCAAAAAGAAATTGATACATTTAAATCTGAAGTTCAAAGAGCTGAAAAGAAGCTTGGAAACCAAGGATTTGTTAAAAATGCACCTGCTGAAGTTATTAATTCCGAAAAAGAAAAGTTAGCTGATAATAAGTCTAAGTTAGCTGCTTCAGAATCGCGTTTAGCTACTTTAAAGAATGAACAATAATAAAATACCGGATACTTTGGTATCCGGTATTTTTAGGAGGTTGTAACTTTTGGATTATGAAATGGCTTTAGAGTATATTCATGGACGACCTCGTTCTCATCGGAAGGCAACTCTTGATCGAATGAAAGCGTTGCTTCATCTTTTGGGGGATCCTCAGAACAGGAGTCATTATATTCATGTTGCTGGAACTAATGGGAAGGGCTCAGTTTGTGCTTATTTAACTCATCTATGCTTAGCATCTGGATTAGACGTTGGAACTTATACATCACCTTTTATTGAGAAGTTCAATGAACGAATTCGTTTTAATGGGGTTATGGTCGATGATCAAACGATTGTTGATTTAGTAAGTAGTATTAAACCATTCGTTGAAAAGTTAGACCAAGAGTTAAATGATGGAATAACTGAATTCGAATTGGTTACAGCAATGATGTTCTTATATTTTTATAAGCATCCGGTTGATATAGTTATTTTAGAAGTCGGAATTGGTGGAAGTGATGATTCGACTAATGTCATTATTCCTGAGGTATCAGTGATTACAACCATCGGGTTAGATCACATGCAAATGCTAGGTAATACCTTGACTGAAATTGCCGAAAAAAAAGCTGGGATTATAAAACTGAATGTTCCTGTAGTTACTGGAAAAATTGAAGCATCTCCATTAACGGTTATTGAAAAGACAGCCCAAAATAATCATGCTCCCATGATAAAATGGGAAAAAGATTATGAAGTGAAACCATTACCAATAAATGGGTGGGGTGAAAGTTTCGACTTTATTGATAAGAAATTAAGATTAAAAAAAGTTAAAACTAAACTAATGGGATTGTTTCAATTGCAAAACGCTGCTGTTGCTCTTGAAGCTTTTCATCAATTTTGTAATAAAATTGATTTGATCCCGACGAATAAGCAATTAAAACAGGGGATTGAAACGACCCAGTGGCCAGGACGATTTGAGGAAGTCAATTCTTCTCCATTAGTAATTTTAGATGGAGCTCATAATTTGCCTGCTTTTAAAGAATTAAGAAAGAACATTAAAAAGTATTTCTATAATCAAGAAGTTTATATTATACTAGCAATATTAGTAGATAAACAGTATCAGTCAATGATTGATACTCTAACCGATTTGCCTAATGTTCATTTAATATTAACAGGATTCAGCGGCCCAAATAATCGAACTGTTGCTGATTTAAGCACAGTTGCAGGTAAAACACCTTCAAAACATAAGATCCTGTTTATTCCCGAATGGAAGCGGGCATTTCAATTTACTGTTAGTCGAATGTCAGATGAGGATGTTTTAATTATGGCCGGATCATTATATTTTGTATCAGACGTACGAAAATTATTTGAAATATAAAATTTGGACTTAATATATGATATACTTAATATTGATAAATCTAAGTAAAAAATTAAAGATATAATTGTTGAAGGGATGAAAGTAAAGTGTTTGGAATTGGAACTAAAAACATTGGAATTGATTTAGGAACCGCCAACACCATTGTGTACGTTGAAGGTAAAGGCATTGTCCTTAGAGAACCTTCCGTGGTTGCTAAAAATATTAAAACGGGCGAAATCGTGGCTGTTGGTCAAGATGCTCGTGAAATGATTGGCCGGACTCCAGCTAGTATTAAGGCAATTCGCCCAATGAAGAATGGTGTTATTGCTGATTATGATACAACTGTTGCAATGTTAAAGTATTACATTGGAAAAACAATTGGTCATACTACTGGGAAACCATATGTGATGGTTTGTGTTCCTAGTGGAATTACCGGCGTTGAAAAGCGTGCGGTAATTGATGCAAGTCGTGTTGCAGGTGCTCGTGATGCATATGTGATTGAAGAACCATTTGCTGCTGCAATTGGGGCTGGATTACCAGTTATGGATCCAACAGGTAGCATGGTTGTTGATATTGGTGGTGGTACTACCGATGTTGCTACAATTTCTCTTGGTGGAATTGTTTCTAGTCGTTCAGTAAGAGTTGCTGGTGATAAATTAAATGAAGCAATTGCTACTTATGTTCGTAAGCATTACAACCTCCTAATTGGGGATCGAACTGCTGAAAAATTAAAATGGGATATTGGTTCTGCTTCGATTGAAGAAGCTAAGAAGATGGAAGGAACTACCATTCGTGGTCGTTATCTTTTAACTGGATTGCCAAAATCAGTTGAAGTATCTGCTGAAGATATTGCTAATGCAATTAACGAACCAATTCAAGAAATTATTGGTGCTGTAAAGGAAACTTTAGAAGAAACTTCTCCAGAAATTGCTGCTGATGTAATTGATCATGGGATTGTTTTAACTGGTGGTGGAGCATTACTACACAGTATTGATACTGTTATTTCAGATGCAACCCAAGTTCCAGTTTCTGTTGCTAAGGATCCATTAGATTGTGTTGCAATCGGTACTGGTGAATCATTAAAGAGTATCGACGTCATGAAGAGAAAATAATTAAGGGGCGGGAAGATACTTCTTCTCGTTTTTTAATATCCGATTTGAATGGAGGATAAATATGCATAAACTTTTTTCTAACCGGAAATTAGTTATCGTTGTAATTTGTTTGATTTTTAGTGTTGGTTTTATGACTTTCTCTGTTGCTGTTCGAAATCGTCGTTCGACACCACCTTTAATCCAACAATTTGGAAATGATGTGATTGGTTTCGCTGATCGAATTGTTTCAATCCCAGCTAATTCTTTTGTGAATGGAATCGGATCAATTCACGGATTATTAAATACTTATCAAGAAAACCAAGAATTAAAACAAAAAGTTAATCAAATTACAGCTACTCAAGTGAGAAATCAAACTTTACAAGCTGAAAATAATAAATTAAAGAGTCAATTAAAGTTGAACCAATCTTTAACTAACTATCAATCCATTAATGCGACTGTTATATCCAGGACTCCTTCTTCATGGCAAAATCAGTTGATCATTAATAAGGGTGCAAATGATGGTGTTAAGAAGAACATGTCTGTTTTGGTAGACAAAGGGCTTAGTGGCCGAATTTCTGAAGTTAATCGGACAAATAGTAAAGTGGAATTATTAACGAATAATAATGCTGCTACTAACCGATTTGCAGTTCAGTTAAATTCTAAAAACGGAAAACTGATTAATGGAATCATCACTGGCTATAATTCGAATAGTAATTTGATTGAAATGGGTAATATTAATAATAAAGCGACAATCAAAGATGGTACGAAGGTACTAACTAGTGGTCTTGGTGGAGTGACTCCGAAGGGCTTATTCGTTGGAACTGTTAAAAAAGTTACTTCTGATGACTATGGACTTTCTTCCAAAATTTATATTAAACCTGCAACTAGTTTTAATGATATTGAATTTGTTACTGTTGCAGGCAAAAACTAAGGGGGAATTTGCATGTTAAGAAATTCCTCATTAAGATGGTTATTTCCTTTAGGACTATACATTAGTTTTTGTGCGGATGGTATTTTTGCTAATTTCTTTACGATTCATTCGATGATTCCAACATTCACAATGTTATGGTTAGTTTATGCAGTTTTATTTAAACGTGAGATGAACATGCATTTAGGCTGGTTTGCATTTGGAATTGGAGCTGTAATTGATACTTATTATTATGGTATTTTAGGGGTATTCTTATTCGTTTTGCCATTAATTGTTTATGTTAGTGAAAGACTTTTTAAATATTTATCTTTAAGTTTTTTGAATGGTTTTCTAATTTACTTTATAGATATTACGATTTATATGAGTCTTTATTATGTCGCAAGTCGTTTCGTTTCATTTGCTAATATTCCAATTAGTAGTTTTTTGATTGGCGTTTTGTGGCCAACATTACTTTTGAATTTAGTCGTTTATATGATTTTTTATTTACCAGTTCAAAAGCTATATGATCATTATCTTGATAATTAGTTAGGAGGCGACTGCGGTGAAAACTGTTTCTTTAAAAGGTACAAAAAATGGTTATGAATTTAGTATTCAAGCTACAGCTGATTTTAATGAGGTTTGTAATTCAATTAGAACGTTATTACGTCAGATTGAACGAGAGGATGTTAAAGGAGAAAATTTAAAATTTGATCTATTAACAGGAAATCTATTATTATCGGTAGCAAATAAAAATAAAATCAGAGCTATTTTTGATCAATTTGATAATTTTAATATTAATCGTTTTATTAGTGATGTGACTGCCAATTCTAAAATTAATCAAATCTTAGACCACAATAAAGTTAATTTAAGTTATGATGTGATTAGAAATGGTCAGGATAAACGAATGACTGGAGATGTTCTTTTTTTAGGCGTTGTTCATGAAGGTGGTTGTTTAATTACTGATGGCAATGTTTTTAACATGGGGACGGTTAACGGAATTATCCACGCTGGCTTTCCAAGTTCCGAATCGGCGATGATCATTGGTGACATTAGTAATGCTCAACAATTACGAATTGGTGAACAGTTTGATATTGTTGCTGATCGTAAGTTAAAAAATAATTCTGATTCATTGGTATATATTAATGAATTACATGTGTTAAGTTATAGTCATTTGAAACACCTAAAAGAAATTAATCCGAAATTTTTAAATCGAATTGGAGGAGTTAATAATGGGTAAGGCAATCGTTGTTACTTCAGGTAAAGGTGGGGTTGGTAAAACAACTTCGAGTGCTAACATTGGTGTTGCATTAGCTTTGATGGGAAAGAAAGTATGTTTAGTGGACCTCGATATTGGGCTACGTAATTTAGATGTTATTTTAGGCCTCGATAATCGGATTATGTATGACATTATTGATGTTGTAAACGAAAGAGCGACCCTCCAACAAGCGTTAGTTAAAGATAAACGTTTTGATGGTCAATTATATTTACTTCCTGCTGCCCAAAATACTGATAAAACAGCTATGAATCCAGAACAATCTAAAAAAATCGTTGGTGAATTAACGAACGACTTTGATTATGTAATTTTAGATTGTCCCGCTGGAATTGAACAAGGTTTTATGAATGCAATTTCTGGAGCGCAAGAAGCAATTATTGTTGTTACACCCGAAATTTCTTCAGTTCGTGATGCAGATAGAGTGATTGGATTGTTAGCACAACATCCACTTAAAGAAACGCCAAAATTGATTATTAATCGGATTCGCCCTAGTTTAATGGAAGATAATGATACGATGGATGTAGATGAAATCACCCACCACTTAGGGATTGATTTACTTGGCATCGTTTTTGATGATGAGAATGTGATTACCACTTCTAATCGAGGAGAACCAATTGTTTTAAATCCAGACGATGAAGCTTCTAAAGGATATCGAAATATTGCTAGAAGATTGGAAGGACAAACTGTTCCGCTGATGAACTATCAAAAAGAGGAACAAGTTTCTTTCTGGCAAAAACTTGGTAAGTTTTTTTTCAAAAAATAATCTAGTGATTTAAAAATAAAGTTCCTTTCAAAATTTGAGAGGAGCTTTTTATTTAATTAAAGAAAGTGGCGATTAAGTGAACTTGCAAATAGCAAATGGTGTTAAATTAAGATTTTTTTCAACTAAAAAATTTAAAACAACAACGGTAATGGTTAATTTAATTAATTCTTTTGACTACAAAGTAAGTGCAAAAAGAGCTTTAGTAGCTAGAATGATGGAAAATGCTAATGCTGATTTTCCAGATCAACAAGCAATTGCAAACCATTTAGCATGGATGAATGGTGCGGATTTTGATAGTGATATATTTAGATATGGAAATTTAAGTATTTTGAGATTGACTTTGACGTTACCAAGCAGCAATGTTTTAATGAATAATTCATCATTAGTGATGGGTCTTGAATTCTTGAAGAGTGTTTTATTTTCACCTCTTGCCAAAAATCGAAAAATTGATCAAGATACTTTAGACTTACAAAAAATTAATTTAATTAGATATCTAGAGTCTATTCTTGATGATAAAGAAACTTATGTAACCCAACAGTTGAAAAAATTATACTATAAAGATAATAAAAATTTATCTTCTGGGGATGCAGGAACGATTGAAGAAGTAAAAACAGCTTCTGCTGAAGATGTCTATCAAACATATCAAGATTTAATTCGAGGATCTGACGTTGAAATTATTGTTTTAGGCAATGCTGATGCAGATATTATTCAACAACAAGTTCAAAAATGGCCTTTTGTAAATCGAACGTTACCATCATTTTCAGTTAAGGTGCCACCAGTTGAACATAAAATGATTAAAAAAATAGAATATCAACAAATTCAACAAACAAAAATAAGTCTCGCATATCAATTCCCAATTTATTACGATGATGCAAGGTTCTTTGCTGCAATTTTACTTAATGCTTTGTTGGGTGGATCGTCACAATCTAAATTATTTAAAAATGTTAGAGAAAAGAATCACCTTGCTTATTATGCTGATAGTATTTATGAATCATTTAAGGGATTACTATATATTCAAGCTGGGGTTAATCAATCTCAATATTGTCAAGCTATAGAATTAATTTTTAAACAGGTAGCAGATATTCAAAAGGGTGATTTCAGTGAACAAAATCTTGATCGAATCAAGAAGCAAATTATAAGGGCTAAGATTTCTCTCCAAGATAGTTCACATCAATTAACTTTAGAGAAGTTAGATCACGTTATTGTACATCGTGATTTGTCAGATGAAGAGTGGTGTGCTAAATTAAATCAGGTTAAAAAAGCTGATATTATAAAAATTGCTAATTTATTAGATTTAAAAGCACAATTCACTTTGATGGGGGAATAAATTTATGAAACAAAAAGATTATCCCAAGTTAGGAGATTCTGTTTTTTACGATACTTTAGACAACGGTTTAAAATTATTTATAAATACTAAACCAGAGTTCAAAAAAACATTTATCAGTTTAAGTGTTGATTATGGTTCGATCGATAATACCTTCATTTCATCGGTATCAAATAAAAAAATCATCTTACCATCAGGAGTAGCTCATTTCTTAGAGCATAAGATGTTTGATAAGGATGGTTATGATGTTGATGATGTGTTTGATCATTACGGAGCTAATTCTAATGCATTTACAAGCTTCACGAACACGTCATATGTTATTGAGTTGATGGATCATTTAAAAGAAAATCTAAACACATTGTTGGACTTTGTTCAAATTCCTTTTTTTAGTCAAGAAAAAGTTGATCGTGAGAAGGGAATCATCGAACAAGAAGTTAAAATGTATAACGATGATCCAGAAACCCAATTATATAATAAAACGGTTCAAAATTTATATCCTGATTTCCCATTGAATCAGGATGTTGCAGGAACTGTTGATTCAATTTGTAAAATCACCGTCGACGATTTATTTGCTGCTTACAATAATTTTTATGTTCCTTCAAATATGAAATTAGTTGTTTCTGGAGATGTTGATCCTGAGAATATCTTGAAAATTGTTTCTGATAACCAAGCTAAGAAACATTTTAAGTATTTAAAAAAAGGAACTACTATTTTTGATCAAGCTTCTCAAGAACGAACGATTCCTTCTGAAGTTAGTAACTTCAAGTTATCTCAGTCTAAAGCTTCCATTGGCATCAAGGGATTGAGTGACATGGGAAGTGGATTAACTAATTTAAAGAACGAATTGATTATGAATATGTTGGTTGAAATTTTGATTTCTGATCATTCAAGGGTTAATTCCGAAATGTATAAACAAGAATTAATAGATGATTCTTTCGGTTGGGAATGTGAAAATGAACGTGAATTTCACTTTATATTTATTGCTTCAGATACTGATCATCCTGATGAATTTATTAAAAAAGTTAAGGATACGTTATTGAATGCTCAAAATGAACTAAAAAATAAACACAATGAATTGCAATTGATCAAAAGAGAGTGGATTGGAAAGAAAATAATGGCATTGGACTCTCTAGAACAACTTACAATTCGAATTGGTGATGAGTATAATCAATATTGTAATATGTATGATGAAATTGAATTGGTCAATACAATTGAATTGACAGATTTAATATCAATGGCTAAGAAAATTTTTAAAGAAGAAAATATGACTTTTAATATTATTAAATAAAGTTTGTGGACTTTAATTTTAACGGTTAAATATGATATTATTATATTTGTGATTATTTATGAACAAACTAAACATAAAAAAGTAATTGGGGAATTGATAAAATGGCTAATGAAGATAATCAAAATAAAACAAACAAAAAAGACGTTAATGAAATTGGGAAACAATTACATGACGCTCGTGTAGCCAAGGGATACACTATTGATGATTTACAAAAACGAACTAAGATTCAAAAGCGTTATTTAATTGCGATTGAAGAGGGTAAATTTGATGCGTTACCTGGAGATTTCTATGTTCGGGCATTCGTTAAACAATATGCTGATGCCGTATCATTGAACGGTAGTGAGTTATTAAAGCATTATGATAATGATTTACCTGACACCAACAATCCTGAATATGTTAATGATGTTAGTGAAGATAAGATTGCCTCAAGAAGTGCACAACGTAAGGTTGACGATCGTTACCAACAAATTCGTCGTTATATTCCAGTTGCAGCTATTTCATTGGTGGTATTGGTTGTTATTATTGTAATTTGGGTAGCAGCAGCTAAGAACCATCAAAATAGCAGTCAAACTAATATTCATCAAAGTAGTTCAGTTAGTGTTTCTAGCAATAAAAAGAATAAATCAGAATCAAGTAGTTCTTCAAGTTCATCAAAGAAGACAAGTAAGAAAGCGAAGAGTTCTGATAAACCTGCTAAAACCACTACTAGCGGAACTACAGTTAAGAAATTAGGAACTGAAAACGGCAACGAAACTTACCAAGTTAAATCTGACAAGAGTAGCAACAAGTTATCATTAGACGGTGCTTGGTTCGGAGTTACTGAAGATAACGGTCAACAACAATCAGTTTCTGCCTCTAATGGTAGGCAGGTTGTTAAATTAAAGAGTGGGACTAAGACTGTTGATATTAGCATGGGAAATGCAATCAAGACGGTTGTTAAGGTTAATGGAAAGACTATTCCTGTAACTAAGAGTGTTTCACAAAAGACGGTTACTTTAAAAATTAAATAAAAGATAGTAATAGAAGGGCTGGGCTAATAATTTAGTCGAGCTTTTCTTATTTTAGTTAGGAGAAATTGAAATGAATTTACCAAACAAATTAACGATTATGAGAATCTGTTTAATTCCAATTTTTATTTTGTTATTAGTATTACCCTTGAATTGGGGTGGTTTTACTTGGTTGGGGACTTTTATTCCTTGGAATCAATTAATTGCAATGCTTGTCTTTGCTGGAGCTTCAATTACAGATTTTTTGGATGGTCAGATTGCCAGGAGAGAGCACTTAGTAACTAATTTTGGAAAATTTGCTGACCCATTAGCTGATAAAATGCTTGTAATGACAGCATTTATTATTTTAGTATCGATGGGTTTAGTTCCCAGTTGGGTTGCCGCAATCATTGTTTGTCGTGAACTTGCTGTTACTGGATTGAGATTGATTGTTGTTGAGAATGATGGAGAGGTCATTGCAGCGGCATGGCCAGGTAAAATTAAGACGGCTTCTCAGATGTTTGCCATTATTTTATTATTGTTAAATAACTTTTTGTTACCAGGTTTAAGAATTGGCAGTATCTTACTATATGTTTGTTTATTCTTTACCGTTTATTCTGGTGTGGAATACTTTATCAATAGTAAAGATGTTTTTAAAGATTCATTTAATTAAAAATAATTTACGTATTTATATATTGAGGAGCTTGAAGAATGAAAGATTTAAAATTTGACGTCGTGAATAAATTAATTCAAAAAAACATTTCAATCACCGCGGCAGAAAGTTTAACAGCAGGAAAGTTTTTAGCTAGTTTAGGTGATGTGCCTGGGGTTTCTAAGATATTAGCTGGTGGACTTGTAACTTATTCTAATGAAGCTAAACATGATGTTTTAGGGGTTCCTGATAAATATATTGAGCAAGATGGGGTCGTTTCTAGTTCGGTTTCTGAGTCAATGGCCGATAACGCTAGAAGAATTTATCATGCTGATATTGGGATATCTTTTACCGGAGCCGCTGGACCAGATTCACTTGAAGGTCATCCTGCTGGAACGGTGTGGATTGGAATATCATTTAAGGATCAAGAAACGGTTGCTCATTTGTACCATTTTGAAGGTGATCGAAATGCAGTCCGAAGTCAATGTGTTCAACAAGCTTATCAGTTGATTGCAGAAAAAATAAAATAAGCGAACTTTTGTTCGATTTTGCTTGCTTTTTTAATTTTTGCTTAGTATAGTATAGAGAGTAACTGTCAATGATAAAGGAGGAATTATAAATTGGCTGATGAACGAAAAGCAGCGTTAAATAACGCTTTAAAGAGTATCGAAAAAGAATTTGGAAAAGGCTCCATTATGCGAATGGGTGATCGTGGAGATACAAGAATTTCAACTGTATCATCAGGTTCATTAAAATTAGATAATGCTTTAGGTGTGGGTGGTTATCCACGTGGAAGAATTGTTGAAATTTATGGACCTGAAAGTTCAGGGAAGACGACGATGGCACTTGAAGCAGTAGCTGAAGTCCAAAAGCAGGGTGGAACAGCAGCATATATTGATGCTGAAAATGCTTTAGACCCTGAGTACGCAACCAATTTAGGGGTTAATATTGATGATATGCTTCTTTCCCAACCGGATACTGGGGAACAAGGGTTACAAATTACTGATGCCTTAATTTCTAGTGGTGCTGTTGACATTGTTGTTGTTGATTCAGTTGCCGCTTTGGTACCAAGAGCTGAAATTGAAGGTGAAATGGGAGATTCCCATGTTGGTCTTCAAGCTCGTTTAATGTCACAAGCATTACGAAAATTATCAGGATCAATTAATAAAACTAACACAATTGCAATCTTCATTAATCAAATTCGTGAAAAAGTTGGGGTTATGTTTGGTAGCCCAGAAACTACACCTGGTGGACGTGCTTTGAAGTTCTATTCTACGATTAGATTAGAAATCAGACGTGGTGAACAAATTAAGGATGGTACTAACATTATTGGTAGTAAAGCTAAGATTAAAGTTGCTAAGAATAAGGTTGCACCTCCTTTCAAACGAACTGAAGTAGATATTATGTACGGAACTGGAGTTTCAAAAATGGGTGAATTGGTTGATATGGCGGCTGATGAAGACATTATTGATAAGGCTGGTTCTTGGTATTCATACGGAAATGATCGAATTGGTCAAGGAAGAGAGAATGCTAAGAAGTATCTAGAAGATCATCCTGATGTTGCTGATGAGGTTTATAACAAAGTTCGGAAAGCATATGGAATGACTGGTGCTGCAGAAACTGAAGAAGATAAAGCAACTAAAGATGATAAAAAGACAACTTCTCCAAAAGAAAGTAAACCTAAAAAATAAGAAAGTGTGCTAATCAGTGCACTTTTTTATTATTTAAATTTTTATCTAAGATACTTTGAGTTGACACTGCTACCAGTTAAACTTAAAATATAGTAATGTGTTAGTAATTAAAATAACATTAATTTGATTTAAACATTAATAAACACAATTTATTAGATGATGCGGAGGTGAGAGAGTGTTATACTTTGACCTAATCCTCGCAATCATCGCTATTATTGTTGGTTTTTTAATCGGTTTGTATGGACATCGTTACTTAGTTAACCAAAAACTAAATCGATTACATCAAAACGCTGATGACATTTTAAGTGCTGCTAAACATGAAGCCAAGACCACTAAAAAAGAAGCAATTCTTGAAGCTCGTGAAAAGAGCAATGACTATCGTTCTAAAATTGAAAAAGAGCTTAAACAACGTCGAAGCGAAATTCAAAGACAAGAAGATCGTTTATTACAAAGAGAAAAATCTTTAGATCATAAAGATGCGGCTTTTGAAAAAAGGGATAATTGGTTTAATAAGAAAGAAGCACAGTTGAATACCAAGTTAAAGCGGGTTGACCAAAAACAACAAGAAGCTGACTCGCTAATAGAACAACGACGATCAGAGGTGGAAAAAGCATCATCACTTTCCCAGGAAGATGCACGAAAGTTGATTTTAGATGAAACAAAATCTAAATTGGCTGATGAACGTGCAAAAATGATTAAGAGTAGTTATGAACAATCTCAACGTGAAGCAAAAGCAAATGCGAAAGAACTTATTGTTCAAGCAATTCAACAAAGTTCTGCTGATATTGTTTCAGAAACTACTGTTACGGTCGTTAATCTTCCCAATGATGATATGAAAGGGCGAATTATTGGTCGTGAAGGTCGCAATATTCGAACTTTTGAAACCTTAACTGGAATTGACCTTGTTATTGATGATACTCCTGAAGCAGTTATTTTAAGTGGTTTTGATCCAATTCGGCGTGAAATTGCTAAAATGGCTTTGGAGAAATTAATTAAAGATGGTCGAATTCATCCAGCTAGAATTGAAGAAATGGTTAATAAGAGTAAGGCTGAACTTAACCAAATTATTCAAGAAACTGGTGAAACGGCAATTTTTGATTTAGGAATTCATACAATGAGTCCCGAACTTATTAAATTAGTTGGACGTCTTAAATTTAAGATGTATCGGGGCCAAAATGCACTTGGTCGTTCCATTGAAGTTGCTAAGATTTCAGGAGCGTTAGCTTCTGAATTAGGTGAGGATGTTACATTAGCAAAACGTGCGGGATTATTACACGAAATTGGAATTGCTGTTGATCAAGACGTTGATTATTCACATATTAAGGCTGGTGCAGATGTTGCTAAGAAATATCACGAAAGTCCAGTCGTTATTGATTCAATTGAAGCTTATCATAATGGACATAAGCCGAAATACATTATTTCTGAACTAGTTTCTGTAGCTGAAAAAGTTTCTATTTCAAGACCTGGTGCACAAAGTAAATCATTAGAAAGCTTCGTTCATCGTTTGGAAAACTTGGAAGAAATTACAAATAGCTTTTCTGAAGTTAATAAGAGCTATGCTATTCAAGCAGGACGTGAAATACGGGTAATTGTTAATCCGAAGAAAGTATCTGATACACAATCAATCGTATTAGCTCGCAATATTAAGCGAAAAATTGAATCTGATATGGAATATCCTGGTCATATTAAAATTACCATTATTCGTGAAACAAGATCAGTAAAATATGCCAAATAAAAAGAGTTCCGATGAGGGCTCTTTTTTATTTTAAAATTACCGTGTTAAAATTAATTATAAATAAAATTTGAGAGGATTATGATCAATGAAAATTCTATTTACGGGAGATGCAGTTGGGGATATTGGGGTTGAAATGCTAACGAAGTATTTGCCGCAGTTGAAACGAGATTTAAAACCACAAATTACAATTTGTAATGGTGAAAATGCTACTTCTGTCGGTCGAGGGATTAGTCATAAAATTTTTAAAATAATGATGAAAGCGGGAGCTGATGTTGTAACTTTAGGGAATCATGCTTGGAATAATGCGGAAATCCTTGATTTTATTGATGAAACGCCGCGCTTAATTCGACCAATGAATTATCCAGGTAAAAATGTTCCTGGAAAGGGAATTGTTCAAATAAACGTTAATGGTCATCAAGTCTTCATTATAAATTTACAGGCAAGAATATTTATGGACCCTTTAGATGATCCTTTTCAGGTCATTGATGAAGCTTTAGAACAAATAAAGGAAAAAAATCCAATTATTTTTGTTGATTTTCATGGAGAAACCACTAGTGAGAAATCAGCCATGGCTCAATACTTAGACGGTCGAATATCTGCGTTAGTAGGAACCCATACGCATGTTCAAACTAACGATGCTAGAGTATTAATAAATGGAACAGCTTTTATGACGGATGCAGGAGTGACTGGACCGTATAATGGTGTAATTGGAATGAAGTATGATAATGTTATTAAACGTTTTTTAACACAAAGGCCCACTAGATTCGAGGTTGAAGATCATGGTCCTGGAATTTTATCAGGATGTATCATTGATATTAACGATACTACAGGAAAAGCAAGACGAATTAAGCCGATTTTAATTAGTCCAGATCATCCATATCAAAATTAAGAGAAAGGAATCTTTTTATGAGTAAAACAGCTAATCAAACACCAATGATGCAACAGTATCAAAAAGTAAAGGATCAATATCCAGATGCTTTTTTGTTCTACCGGCTTGGTGATTTCTATGAGATGTTTAACGAAGATGCTGTTAAGGGTTCCCAAATATTAGAATTAACGTTGACGACTCGTAACCATAGTTCCAAGAATCCAATTCCAATGTGTGGAGTTCCTCATCGTGCGGTTCAAAATTATGTTGATATTTTGGTGGATAAAGGATATAAAGTTGCCATTTGTGAACAGATGGAAGATCCTAAGCAAGCAAAAGGGATGGTCAAGCGAGCTGTTATTCAATTAGCAACACCAGGAACTTATAATGACATTAGTGCTGATAATGCTAAGGATAATAACTATTTAACGGCTTTAACATATGATACGAATGCTCATCAATTTGGTTTTGCTTATGCTGATTTATCAACGGGTGAATTAAAAACAAGTTTATTAAAAGACTGGGAAAGTATTTTGAATGAAGTAATGAGTTTGCAAACTCGTGAAATGGTTGTTGATAATTCAATTGATAGGGCTTTAACTGACAAACTTCGTAAGATTGGGATTTTAATTTCTCCTCAAAATGATGAAGAACATTCATCTGAAACGAGCTATTTGGTTCAAAACTTGGATTCTAGTTTAGAAGTTAAAACGGTAAAAATGTTATTAACTTATATTAAAGTGACCCAAAAACGGGATTTAGCGCATCTCCAAACAGCTGTTGCTTATGAACCAGCTCAGTTCTTAAAAATTGATCATAATTCTCAATATAATTTAGAAATTGTTCGCAATATTAGAACGGGAAAGAAATCCGGAACATTACTTTGGTTGTTAGATAATACTAAGACCGCTATGGGCGGAAGAAAGCTAAAGCGGTGGTTGAATCGGCCATTGATCAATCATCACCAAATCCAAGAACGACAAGATTCTGTTCAAGAATTATTGGATAATTATTATGAACGAAGTGAACTACAAGATGCTTTAATTAAAGTATATGATTTAGAACGTTTAGCAGGACGGATTTCATTTGGGAGTGTTAATGGACGAGATTTAATTCAATTAAAATCATCGCTTCAACAAATTCCAAAGATAAAATACGTATTAAATCAGTTAAATCAACAAGTTTTTGGTAAATATTATTCGAACTTAGATCCTGTAGATGAAGTTGTTGATTTAATTGAGGATGCTATTAATGAAGAGTCACCAATTTCAATTACTGAAGGTGACGTGATTAAAGATGGTTATGATCATCAACTAGATGAATATCGTGATGCAATGAGAAACGGTAAAAAATGGATGGCTGAGCTCGAAGCACGTGAACGACAAATAACTGGAATCAATAATCTTAAAATTGGTTATAACCGTGTTTTTGGTTATTATATTGAAGTAACAAAGGTCAATTCTAATAAGGTTCCACGAGATCGGTATCAACGGAAGCAAACGCTATCAAATTCGGAAAGATTTTCAACTCCTGAATTAAAAGAAAAAGAAGCTTTAATTTTAGAAGCACAAGAAAAATCAAAGAGTTTGGAATATAATTTGTTCACGTCAATTAGAGAACAGGTTAAAGATCACATTAGTAGAATTCAACGGCTAGCAGATGTCATAGCAAGTTTGGATGTATTACAAAGTTTTGCAACCGTTAGTGAAGAATATCGATTTATTAAACCAAAATTGTCTGATGATCATGATTTAGAAATTAAAGACGGGAGACATCCGGTCGTTGAAAAAGTTCTTGGCCATCAAACCTATGTTCCTAATGACGTTAAAATGGATCCTGAGACCGAAGTGTTATTGATAACAGGACCTAATATGTCAGGAAAGAGTACTTATATGCGGCAATTAGCTTTGACGGTCATTATGACCCAAGTTGGTTGTTTTGTTCCAGCTAAAAGTGCCAAAATGCCGGTATTCGATCAAATTTTCACTCGAATAGGAGCTGCTGATGATTTAATTAGTGGTGAAAGTACGTTCATGGTGGAAATGAAGGAAGCAAATGATGCTCTTCAGCATGCAACCCCTAATAGTTTGATCTTATTCGATGAATTAGGACGAGGAACGGCAACCTATGATGGAATGGCCTTAGCTCAATCGATTATTGAATATGTTCATAACCATATCCACGCTAAAACATTATTTTCAACTCATTATCATGAATTAACAGTTTTAGATAAAGAATTAAAACACTTAAAAAACATTCATGTTGGAGCAGCTGAAAAAAATGGTGAATTAGTTTTCTTGCATAAAATAAAAGCTGGCCCTGCTGATAAGTCATATGGAATTCATGTTGCTAAGATTGCAGGATTGCCTAATTCGTTGTTATCACGAGCTGATGTAATTTTGAAACATTTAGAAGGCCAGGGAAAGCAGCTAGATGATCAAGCATTAGATGAGCATCAGGCTGCCGCTCCTGAGCCAGAGGTAGGAACTAAAGATCATGAGGAACAGCTTGCTTTATTCGAACCTCCTCATAATAACGATCAAAAAGTGATAGTTGAGTCTACAAATGATCAAAAGGTCTTAAAGGCACTAAAGCAAATTGATTTAATGGCTTTAACACCAATGGATATCATGAATCAAGTTTACAAGTGGAAACAAACGTTAAATCGGAAAGGAAAATAGTTGAATGGGAAAGATTCATCAATTATCGACAACCTTGGCGAATCAAATTTCAGCCGGAGAAGTTGTTGAAAGACCTGCTTCAGTCGTAAAAGAACTTATTGAGAACTCAATTGACGCTGGTAGTCATGAAATTGATGTCGAAATTACTGCAGCTGGTTTGCAAAAAATACAAGTTATTGATGATGGTCATGGAATCGATAATGATGATGTCCAAACAGCTTTTCTTCGTCATGCTACCAGTAAAATAACTGATAGAACTGATTTATTCAAGGTGAGCTCTTTGGGATTCCGTGGAGAGGCTCTTCCAAGTATTGCCTCTGTGGCTGATGTTGTTTTAAAGACTTCAACTGGTGGTCAAGGAACGGAAATCCATATTCAAGGCGGAAAATTGATCGATCAAAAACCTGCTGAAGCTCGACAAGGGACTAGCATCATAGTTTCAAATCTATTTTTTAATACCCCTGCAAGATTAAAATATATGAAATCACCTGCAACCGAATTAGCAAAAATAACTGATATTATTGATCGCCTAGCATTGGGGCATCCAGAAATTTCTTTTTCATTAGTTCATAATGATCGTGAACTTATTCGGACATCTGGTCGTAATAATCTACAACAAGTTATCGGAAGTATTTATGGGACACCAAAGGTTAAAAAGATGCTTTCGATAAAGGGACAGGATTTAGATTTTCAAATTAATGGATACGTTAGTTTACCTGAATTGACCAGAGCGAGTTCTAATTATATTTCGATTATCATTAATGGTCGTTATATAAGGAACCATGATTTAAATCAAGCTTTAATTGCCGGATATGGTTCTAAATTGATGGTCGGAAGATATCCAATTGCAGTGATTGAAATTGAAATGGATCCAATTCTGGTTGATGTAAACGTCCATCCAACTAAGCAAACAGTACGAATTAGTAAGGAGGACCAACTTTGTGACTTGTTAACTAAAGTTGTAAGCTCTCGTTTGAGCAAACAGAATTTGATTCCTAATGCAATTGAAAGACAGGGAGCAGTTCAACCTAAGTATTTAAATAGTGATTTAGATATTAAATGGAATGATTCTTCTGATGATCGATTAACAAATGTTGATAATGATTTTGCAGAAGATTTCTCCAATCATAGTTTGGAATCAAAATTGGATAATGATTCATTAAAATTACCTCCATCACCAATTATTATTAAGGTTAAATATGATTTGAATTCAACAGAAATGCACCAATTTGATGAGTTTTATCAATCGGAACAACACCAATTACCATTTGGAAATGGAAGTTCTACGTTACCTATTAATCAAGAGGTTGAGCAACAACGACCTTTCCCACATTTAATATACATTGGTCAAATGCATGGAACTTATTTATTAGCGGAGTCCGATGATGGAATGTACATTGTTGATCAACATGCTGCTCAGGAACGCATTAATTATGAAAAATTCAGGGTTTCAATTGGAGAAGTTAGTAACGATCAACAGGATATGTTAGTTCCAATCGTGTTGGAATATTCCAATGCTGATTATCTAAAATTGAACGAACGATTGCCAGTTCTTCATGGAATTGGGATTGACTTAGAGCAATTTGGAAAAAATAGTTTTATTATTCATCATCATCCAAGTTGGTTGCCAGAGGGTCAAGAAGAAAATGTAATCCGTGAAATGATTGATTGGGTGTTAAAAAATGGAAAGATTTCTGTGACGGATTTTCGTGCCAAAACAGCTATTATGATGAGTTGTAAACAAGCAATCAAAGCTAATCACCATCTCAATCGCCAGCAAGCAGAAGCATTATTGAATAAACTACAAACGACTGAAGATCCGTTTAATTGTCCACATGGCAGACCTGTTCTGGTCCATTTTTCTAATTATGATATGCAAAGGATGTTTCGACGAGTTCAAGATAGTCACACAAGTTTAAGAAATGAACAAGAGGAATGAAAATATGTTTGAATATTTAAAGGGATATATTACTGATATCCAACCAGCTTATGTTGTTTTAGAAGTAAACGGAATTGGTTATCTAATTTATTCGGCCGATCCTTATCACTATCATATTGATGAAAAAACCCCAGTCCGTGTCTATGTTCATCAGGTTGTAACTGATTCTTTTCAGTCATTATATGGTTTCTCAGATCGAAATAGTAAATTATTGTTTGAAAAATTAATTAATGTTTCTGGAATTGGGCCAAAGAGTGCTAATGCTATTTTAGCTGGAAATAAGGATAACTCACTATTGAACGCCATCAATGAAGAAAATATTACATTTTTAACTAAATTTCCTGGAGTTGGTAAAAAAACAGCTAATCAAATTGTTTTAGACTTAAAAGGGAAATTGGATGATTTATTAGAGGATGATCTTTTTCATCCTCAAACAACTGCATCGACAACTTCCAGTTCCAATCAAGCATTTGAGGAAGCTCTTTCTGCTTTATTGGCATTGGGATACAGTGAACGGGATATTAATAAGATTAAGAAACCAATGTTAGCTAAAACAGGATTGAGTACTAATGATTATTTGAGTTTAGGATTGAAATTATTAACTGGGATGTAGGGAGGTGCTTTAAATGACGGAAGAACGAATTGTTTCAGGAAAGTCTGATGGGGATGATGAATCTATAATTGAAGGTTCATTAAGACCACAGAGTTTAGCACAGTATATTGGGCAAAAAGATTTAAAGCATGAGTTATCTGTCTACATTAAAGCTGCCCAAATGCGAGAAGAATCTCTTGATCATGTTTTGTTGTATGGACCACCAGGACTAGGGAAAACAACGTTAGCTCATATCATTGCTAATGAAATGCATGTTGGCATCAAGACAACCACGGGTCCAGCAATTGAGAAGAACGGTGATTTATTGTCGCTGTTAAATGAATTACAACCAGGTGATCTTTTATTTATTGATGAAATTCACCGCTTACCAAAAACGGTTGAAGAGATGCTTTATTCAGCAATGGAAGATTTTTATGTAGATATTGTCATTGGCCAGGGACCAACCGCTCATCCGGTTCATTTTCCACTCCCACCATTTACATTGGTTGGAGCGACAACTAGAGCTGGATTACTAGCCCCACCATTAAGAGATCGTTTTGGAATTGTTGAACATATGAAGTATTATGATACCGAAGAGTTACAACAAATAATCCAACGGTCAGCTAAAATTTTTAATGTGAAGATCGATGATCAAGCTGCTAAAAAGTTAGCACTTCGTTCACGTGGGACTCCCCGAATAGCGAACCGCCTTTTGAAACGGGTTCGTGATTTTGCCCAGGTTGAAAAACAACCACAAATTACAACAGAAACAATTGAACACGCATTATCTTTATTAGGTGTTGATAGTGTTGGGTTGGATGGAGTGGACCAAAAGATTCTAAAGACCATGATCGATTTCTATGATGGGGGCCCAGTTGGAGTAAAAACCCTAGCTGCTAATATCGGAGAAGAAGCTGATACGATTGCTGAAATGTATGAACCATATTTGCTGCAAATTGGTTATATTAAGCGAACCGCACGGGGACGAATCGTTACTTCAGCGGCATATCAACATTTAGGAATAAATAAAGTGGACTAATTGGTCATATTTTGATAAGGTAGTAGTGTTAAGTTCAAAGGTGGTGAAAATTATGCAACAATATTCAAGTTTAATTTTTATCGTAGTAATCATCGCTGTGATGTATTTCATGATGATTCGTCCACAAAAGAAGCGTCAACAAAAGCATCAACAAACTCTTAGTCAATTGAAGAAGGGTGACCACGTTGTTACAATTGGTCGTCTTCATGGAGTTGTTGATTCAATCGACCAAAACAGTAAGACTGTTTCATTAGATTGTTCTGGAGTATTTTTAGAATTTGATTTAAATGCAATTGCTAAAGTTGAAGATCAAGCAAGCGCACCTAAACAAACTTCTGATTCTAAAGATGAATCAAAAGATGAATCTGATTCTAACGCTACTGATAAGAAATAAAATATAAGAAGCCTGAGTTAAAGCTCAGGCTTTTTTGCTGTTAATTTAATTCGCCAAATTTCGCTAGTATGGTAAGATAGTAATAAGAAATAAAAACAGAAAAGAGTTACATTATGACAGTACAAGCAAAGATTATCGATGCAATAAAAAAATATGATACTATTATTATTCATCGACACCAACGTCCTGATCCAGACGCAATTGGATCCCAAATGGGACTTGCTGAAATCATTCGGCATACCTTTCCTAATAAAAATGTTTATTCGGTCGGGAAGCAATATCCAGGTTTTGACTGGATGGGCAAAGCAGATGAAATTTCAGATGATACTTATAAAGATGCTTTAGTTATCGTTACAGACACTGCTAATCAACCTCGTGTTGATGATCAACGTTATACAAAGGGAAAAATGATGATTAAAATTGATCATCACCCTAATGATGACCAATTTGGTGATCTGATGTGGGTGAAACCAGAAGCATCAAGTTGTTCAGAATTAATTTATGATTTATATTCATCTTCAGATGAATTAAAGATTGATGCTGAAGCCGGACGCTTATTGTATGCTGGAATTGTCGGTGATACTGGTCGATTTAAATATTCATCTACCACTGCCCATACTTTTGCTGTCGCTTCTAAATTGGCAGAACTTGATTTTTCAATTAGTGATGTAAATCAAATTGAAGATTCTATTGATGTGGCTCAAGCACGTTTAAATGCTTATGTTTATCAAAACTTAACGATTTTAGATAGCGGTGCTGCGTATTTAATTTTAACGAATCGGATTCTTAAAGACTTAAATATGTTGGATGAAAGTACTGCATCAGCAGTTCCATTACCTGGTCGAATTAATACTGTAAAAAGCTGGGCTATTTTTGTTCAACAAAAAGATAACACCTATCGGGTTCGTTTACGTTCTAAAGCACCAGCCATTAATGAATTAGCTAAACATTTTGGAGGTGGTGGACACCCATTAGCAAGTGGTGCAACCGCTAATGATGATAAAGAAATTAAGCAGGTAATTAAAGAATTAGATGAAATTGCCAAGAATTACAAGGGAGATATTGCATGACCAAGAGTTTTAAAGATTTTAAATTTAAACCTTTTATTAATAAGGCCCTCGATCAATTACACTTCACAGAACCAACACCAATTCAAGAAAAGTTAATTCCCGTAATCGAAAAAGGGAAGAATGTAATCGGGCAATCAGCTACAGGAAGTGGAAAGACTCATGCCTTTTTACTACCAATTTTTGATCAATTAGATCTTGATAAAAATAGCGTTCAGGCTGTTATTACTACTCCTAGTCGAGAATTAGCTTATCAAATTTATGAAAATGCAAAACAATTAGCTGAAGCAGCAGATCAAACGATTCATTTGGCAAACTATGTTGGGGGTACTGATAAGAAGCGCCAAATTGAAAAATTGAAGAATGAACAACCTCAGATTGTGATTGGAACTCCAGGAAGAATCATGGATTTAATTGAATCACAGGCTTTGGATATTCATACTGCTGATCGATTAGTAGTTGATGAAGCTGATATGACCTTTGATTTGGGCTTTTTACCTCAAGTTGATAAGATTGCAGCTAGTTTTGGAAAAGAACTTCAAATGATGGTTTTCTCTGCTACAATTCCGCAATCTATTAAACCATTTTTAAAGAAATATATGGATAATCCGGTTGTTGAGAATATTCCAGTCAAGACGGTTATTAGTGCTAATGTTGATAATTGGTTAATTTCTACCAAAGGTCAAGATAAGAATCAATTAATCTATGAACTAATTACAATGGGAGAACCATATTTAGCTTTTATTTTTGCTAATACACGAGAGCGAGTGGAAGAGTTAAATGACTTTTTAAGAGACCAAGGTCTTAAAGTTGGAATGATTCAGGGTGGAATGAAGCCACGTGAAAGAAAACGAATGATGAAACAGATTCAAAATCTGGATTATCAATATGTCGTTGCTACTGATTTAGCTGCTCGAGGAATTGATATTGATGGAATTTCATTAGTTATCAATGATGATATTCCAGAGGATTTAACTTATTTTATTCATAGAGTTGGTAGAACTGGTCGTAATAAGATGAAGGGAACAGCAATAACTCTTTATTCGCCAAGTGAAGAAGATAAGATTGATGAATTAGAAAAAATTGGAATTGATTTTAAACCGAAAGCAATTCGGAATCATGAAATTGTTGATTCATATGATCGAAAACGGCGTAAGAAACGGCGTAATCCGCATGATAAACTTGATGTTTCAATGATTGGGTTAATAAAAAAGAAAAAGAAAAATGTTAAACCCGGTTATAAACGAAAAATTAAGACTGCTATTAAAGAAAATGATGCCATGAAACGAAAAGTGGAACGACAACATGCGGATCGAGAACGTCGGAAGGCTCGAAAGAAGAGTTCAAAACGTTATCGTTAAAAACAACATTTTAATTGGCTAAAAAATTAAAATGGGGTATAATGAAATTGTTTTTAAATAAGTCATTAATTAATTAGAAATATATTTTATTTACTTCTGAAAACAGAGACGCTTTGATTGGTGTGAAAAGCGCAGTGGTGAACAAAATGCTCTTCTAAATATCAATTACGCTACTCAGCGTTATCGAGTTGAGAGGTAAACGAGAACATCGTTGCAATTAGAGTGGAACCGCGTTAACAGCGTCTCTATGAGCAACGGTGTTTTTGTGTCTTAAAGGAGGAAATTAGTAATGAAGAAATTAAGCAGTTCACAAGTTCGGGGAATGTATCTCGACTTTTTTAAGGATCGTGGACATACAATTATGCCTAGTGCATCATTAGTTCCAAAAGATGATCCATCATTACTCTGGATTAATTCTGGAGTTGCGACCATGAAGAAGTATTTTGAAGGTCGGGTTGTTCCAAAGAACCGTAGAATGACCAGTTCTCAACCAAGTATTAGAACTAACGATATTGAAAATGTTGGTAAGACAGCTCGTCACCAAACCATGTTTGAAATGTTAGGGAACTTTTCAGTTGGGGATTACTTCAAGGAACAAGCCATCAAATGGGCTTTTGAGTTATTAACTTCACCTGACTACTTTGGTTGGGATAAAGATAAGTTATACATGACTGTTTATCCTAAGGATGAAGATGCTAAGAAATTTTGGCAAGAAGCAGGGGTTGCTAAAGATCATTTGATCGATATGGAAGATAACTTCTGGGATGTTGGTCAAGGTCCTTCAGGGCCAGATTCCGAAATTTTCTATGATCGTGGTGAAGAGTTTGATGATTTAGCACCAGATGATCCCGAAAATTATCCTGGTGGTGAAAATGAACGTTATCTTGAAGTTTGGAACATTGTTTTTTCACAATTTAACCATAAACCAGATGACACTTATGAACCACTTCCTCGGAAGAACATTGATACGGGGATGGGATTAGAACGGGTCGTTTCTATTTTCCAAAATGCGCCAACTAACTTTGAAACTGATTTGTTCTTACCAATTATTCATAAGACCGAAGAATTAAGTGATAACAAGAAATATGATGATAACGCTGACGATGATGTTTCCTTTAAGATTATCGCTGATCATATTCGGGCAATTTCATTTGCCATTCATGATGGGGCTTTACCATCAAACGTTGGCCGTGGATACGTTATTCGGCGTTTACTTCGTCGGGCAATCGTTGCTGGTCGTAACTTAGGAATTGAAGATAATTTCTTATACAAGTTAGTTCCTGTTGTTGGTGAAATTATGAAGGAACACTATCCAGATATCTTAAAGCAAAGTGACTACATTTCTAAGGTTGTCATTTCCGAAGAAAAACGTTTTAATGATACCTTAACTGATGGTTTAACGATGTTGAATCAATTAATTGCTAACTTGAAGAAGTCTGGTGACAAGACAATGACTGGGGCACAAGCATTTAAGCTTTACGATACTTATGGTTTCCCATTTGAATTAACTCAAGAATACTTAAATGATGAAGGTTTAAGTGTTGATGAGGATGGGTTCAACAAAGAAATGTTGAAGCAAAAAGACCGTGCTCGTAAAGCCCGTGGTGATGAAGCTGGAATGGGACTTCAAAATGAAGCCTTAGCTGACATTAAATCACCTAGTGAATATGTTGGTTATGATCATCTTACTGTTAACGATGCTACGCTTTCTGATATCGTAGTTGACGAAAAAGACGTTGATGAAGCTGATAGTGGCAAAGCAATGGTTATTTTTGATAAGACCCCATTCTACGCTGAAATGGGTGGTCAAGTTGGTGACCGTGGTACAGTTAAGGATACTGACGGAAATGAAGTCGCTAAGGTTGTTGATGTTCAACACGCTCCAAATGGTCAAAATATTCATACAGTTGAAATTGAACAACCACTTCATAAAGGTAGTAAGTATCAACTAGATGTTGATCGTAAGTTCCACAGTGGCGTTGAAAAGAACCATACTGCAACCCACTTATTAGACCAAGCTTTACGGAATGTTTTAGGTGGTCATACTCAACAAGCTGGTTCATTAGTTGAACCTAATTATCTTCGTTTTGACTTTACCCACTTTGGTCAAGTTACTGATGAAGATTTGAAGAAGGTCGAAGCTTTAGTTAATAAGGAAATCTTTGCCGCTCTTCCCGTTACGACCGTTGTTACTGATCCTAAGACTGGTCATCAAATGGGTGCGATTGCCTTGTTCAGTAATAAGTATGGTAAGAAGGTTCGGGTCGTTAGTGTTGGGGACTTCTCTGTTGAATTTTGTGGAGGAGATCATGTTAAGAACAGTTCTCAATTAGGATTGTTCAAGATCGTTTCTGAATCTGGTGTTGGAGCTGGGGTTCGTCGGATTGAAGCTGTTACTGGTGAATATGCATTCGATCTTTTACAACATCAATCAGACTTACTATCACAAACTGCTAAGAGTTTGAAAATTGGTAGTGTTAAGGATGTTCCTGCTAAGGTAAGTCAATTACAAGTTGATATGAAACAACTTCAACAAAAACAAGATTCATTAGCTGCTAAGTTAGCATCACAACAAGCTAGTGATGTCTTCAATAATGTTGAGGATGTAAATGGAATTAAGTTGATTGTTGGTTCCCTAAAAGATTCTGGAATGGGTCAATTAAGACAATTAGCCGATACTTGGCGGACGAAGGGCTTATCCAATGTATTGGTTCTTGGAACTAATAGTAATGGGAAAGCAAACTTAGTTGTTGCTGTTGATGATGACACCATCAAGAAGGGTGTTAAAGCAGGCGATTTAATTAAAGCAATCGCTCCTAAAGTTCAAGGTGGCGGTGGTGGCCGTCCTAATATGGCTCAAGCCGGAGGAAGTAATCCTGCTGGATTATCAGATGCTTTAGCTGAAGCTAAAAATTGGTTATCAAATAAATAAATTTTTACAAGACATTAACGAATTGTTACCGTTAATGTCTTTTTATTTGTTAAATTAATTTTGTGTTATAATAACAATACATTGAGAAGTTTCGAGTAGATTTAATTTAAAATTAGAGGTGTTGAAAATGAGTTCACTAGATAAGACAATGTTTTTTGATTTTAATAATAAAAAACCAAAGGATGTTCACGATACATTGTTGATCGTATATCGTGCACTAGAAGAAAAGGGATATAACCCTTATAATCAAATTGTTGGGTACTTGTTATCTGGTGACCCAGCATACATCCCCCGTTTTAAAGATGCCCGGAATTTAATTCGGAAACATGAACGTGATGAAATTATTGAAGAATTAGTCCGCTTTTATTTGGATAAAAATGGTAAGGATGGCGATGAAATTTAATGCGTATTTTAGGGCTTGATGTTGGTTCACGAACAGTGGGAGTTTCAGTTAGTGATATGCTTGGCTGGACTGCCCAAGGAGTTGAAATTATTCGAATCAATGAAGATGAAGAACAATTTGGCTTACAGCGATTAGGTGAGTTAATTAAGAAATATGATGTTCAAGGAATTGTTCTTGGATTACCTAAGAATATGAACAACACCTCAGGACCTAGAGTCGATGCATCAAGACGCTATGGTAAAATGGTGGAAGATAATTTCCATTTGCCAATTGATTTTCAAGATGAAAGATTAACAACAGTTGAAGCCAACCGAATGTTGATTGAAGAAGCGGATACTTCTCGTCGAAAGCGAAAAGAAGTTATTGATAAAGTAGCTTCAGAATTTATTTTACAAAGTTACTTAGATCGAAAGGGCCCATTGGTCGAAAAATTAAAGTGAGGTTTTATGGTGCGTAAAGAACAACCAAAAGATGAAACTGAACAAGTTTCACTCTACGATGATGATGGGAATGAAATTTTATTCAATGTTTTGTTGACGTTTCATTCTGATGATTATAATCGCTCATATATTCTATTATATCCAGCAAGTGAAAAAGATGGTGAAGAACTCGGTGTTCAAGCATATGCACTTGGTCCCGATGACGATCCTGTCTATCCAAAGGGTGGTAATCTAGTTCCAATTGAAGATGACAAAGAATGGGACATGGTAGAATCGGTATTAAATACTTTTATGAGTGAAGATTAAGTGGAAGCTCCTATTTTTTATAAGTAGGGGCTTCTTTAATGATTAAAATAATTAGGAGTTGATAAAAAATGGCAAAGAGTCGTTTTAAGGCTAAGATTGGGACTCGAAATTATACGTTCGTTGGAAATAGCTCAGATGAACATATGCGTGCGGTAACCGAATTAATGAACAAACAATTAGAACAATTGAATAAATTATCTGATAAAATCAGTTATGATGATTCATTAGTTTTATTGGCCTTTAATGCTTTATCAGATCAATTGAAGTTACAGCATGAATTAGATGTGTTGAAAGCATCCAAGTCGACCAAAGACGGAGAAGAATAAATGCTGTTATCCATTGGACTGTTAATTTTAATAATTTGGAATGGAATGCTTGGATATCGAGAAGGCTTGGTCTCTAAAGCAGTTCATTTATTTAGTTATATCGTTGCAATTTGGGTAGCAATTCAATTTACACATCCAATAAGTAGTTTATTGGTTTTTGATATGAATAGTAATTTGGTAATAATAAATGCAATTATTTTTATGATTTTGTTTATTATTACTTTTATTATTGTTAGAAAAATTGGTCAATTATTAAATGAAATTGCTAACCTACCACTATTAAATCTAGTTAATAAATTGTTAGGAGTTATTTTAGGATTAATTTTGGGATACATTATTTGTAGTTTAATTATTAGTTTGGGAATCCCATTAATAAATAATCAGTGGTTAAATGCTCAGGTATTAAATTCGCCAGTTGCGCATTATATAATGATGCATTCTTTATGGAATCAGAATTGGATGAATTAAATAAGTAGGTGTCAGAAATGAATAAAAAAAGTTTAGAAACTTTAGAATATCAAAAAATTAAACAACAAATTTTAGCGTCGATTGTTACGCAAGCTGGTCAGAGAGAATTGCAAGAAATGCAACCCAGTAGTAACAACGAATTGGTTCATCGTCAATTGCAAGAAACTGATGACGGTGCTCATATTTTAAGATTACAAGAGGCAATCCCGCTAGCCAAAATTAAAGACATTCAACCATATATGAAACGCTTATCGATTCAAGCTAATCTTAGTGGTAAAGAATTAGCTCAAGTCGCAAATGTTTTGTTCACGGTTCGAAAAATTATTGGCTTTTTTCAACGACTTAAAGGACAAAAGGTGGAATTATATTCACTGTATGAAATTATTCGTCGTTTTCAGACATTGCCAACTATAACTGATCAATTGAAACAGTCTGTCGATTTAACTGGTCATATTTTAGATGGGGCTTCCGATGAATTATATGGACTAAGGAAACGGATTACTAGAACCGAAGATAGAATCAAAGAGAAAATGAATCATTACATTCACGGAAAGAACGCTAAATATTTAAGTGAAGATATTATTACAATTCGTGATAACCGGTATGTAATTCCGGTAAAGGCTGAACATCGAAATCATTTTGGTGGAATTGTCCATGATCAAAGTGGGTCTGGTCAAACTTTGTATATTGAACCGGGGGCAGTAATTGATTTTAACAATCAACTTCGTCAAGATCAGTTAGCAGAAAAGCATGAAGAACTTCGTATTTTAGCAGTATTATCTGATATTTTAAGACCATATCAACAAGAACTAATGGATAATACAAAACTGATTGGACATTTAGACTTAATAAATGCGAAAGCTAAATATGCTAAAAAGATTCATGCTACCTTACCGAACATTTCAAATGATAACGTTGTTGAATTAAAAAAAGCTCGTCACCCTTTGATCAACCGGCATAAAGTAGTTGGCAATGATATTTTAATCGGTGGTGATTATAAAACAATTGTAATCACTGGTCCAAATACTGGTGGTAAAACCATTACTATCAAGACACTAGGATTACTTCAATTAATGGGGCAATCTGGATTATTTATTCCAGCCAATGAAGGTAGTCAAATTGGTATTTTTGACAATGTTTTTGCTGATATTGGTGATGAACAATCAATTGAACATAATTTAAGTACATTCTCATCTCATATGGATAATATTGTTAACATTTTAAAACAAATTACCCCGCAGAGTTTAGTCTTGCTTGATGAAGTGGGTGCTGGAACTGATCCACGCGAAGGAGCAGCTCTAGCAATGTCAATTCTAGATTATATAGGAAGTCATGGTAGTGAAGTCATTGCAACGACTCATTATCCTGAATTGAAAACATATGCTTATAATCGACCAGATACTATCAATGCTTCAATGGAATTTGATTTGGAAACTTTAAAGCCAACATATCATTTGTTGTTAGGAATTCCAGGACAAAGTAATGGGTTAAATATTGCTAAACGATTAGGACTTCCTGAAGAAATTATTCAACAAGCTGAATCAGAAACTAGTGATACCAGTAAAGACATTAATAACATGATTACCGAATTGACTGAACAAACTCGTTCTGCACGCCAAGATGCTGAAACGCTACGTCAGGAATTATTCGATACAACAAAATTACATCATGAATTAACTGATAAGTTTGGCCGTTATGAAAAACAAAGGGATCGATTAAACCAAGAAGCAAAAGAACATGCTAATCGAATTGTTCAAGAAACAAAAGAAAAAGCTGACCGAATCATTAAAGAAATTCATAAAAAACAAAGGAATTTAAAACATTCGGCTGTAAAAGAAAATGAATTAATTGATGCTAAAGGGAAATTAAATTCATTGCATCATAATGTTGCTCTTAAAAATAATCGAGTCTTAAAACGTGAAAAAGAGAAGAAAGCATTTCACAAAGGAGACGATGTTTTGGTTCGTTCCTACGGTCAAATGGGAGTTTTAGTTAAGAAATTAACTGATAGTGATTGGGAAGTTCAAATTGGAATTTTAAAGATGCGAATTAATGAAGCAGATTTAGAAAAAGTAAATTCCGGAAAAGAAAAGAATCCTCGTCAGTATGGTCAAGTAAGAAGAACTCGTTCCACTCATTTATCTACAAAATTAGATTTAAGGGGCCAAAGATATGAAGCTGCAATGCATCAATTGGATCAATATATTGATTCAGCGCTACTTGCTGGGTATCCTTCTGTGACAATCATTCATGGTAAAGGGACTGGAGCATTGAGAAAGGGAGTTACTCAATATCTTAAACAAAATCGACGGGTTAAGTCATTTGGGTATTCAGCCCCTAATGCAGGTGGAGATGGTTCTACGTTCGTTAAATTTAAATAAAATTATATTGTAAGCAATATAATTGCTTTTTAAATTAATAATGATAAAATAAATTTAGTTATCTAAAGTAAGGAGGAATTGAAATGGTACATGAAACGACTGATAAAACCTTTGAACAAGATACTTCTAAAGGTGTTACATTAACTGATTTTTGGGCTGCTTGGTGTGGTCCATGTAAGATGCAATCACCAGTTATTGATCAATTATCTGATGATATGGGTGACAAGGTTACTTTTAATAAGATGGATGTGGATGCCAATCAAGAAACTCCCCAAAAGTTCGGTATTATGAGTATTCCAACGTTATTAATTAAAAAAGACGGTAAAGTTGTTGATACTGTGATTGGTTATCATAGTAAAGAACAATTAGCTAAGACTTTAGATCAATATGTCGATTAATAAAAAAATAAGAGTCGGGGAAGAAAATCCCTGACTCTTATTTTTTTTCTGATTCTGGTTGATTAAATTTTAGATCGGGCTGATTGATTAACTCAGTAGCTGGTTGGTTTGGATCAAGATGAACTTGAATTGTAACAAGTCCATTTTTAGTCTTTTTAGGATCCATTTCAGCTTCAGTAACAATTCCCTGTTGATGTTCGATTTCTTGAGCTAAAAATCCAGCTTCAAACATGAAATCAGCATCTTTTCCAACGGATTTAAGACGTTCCTCAATCATTGGTCCAGAAAGTTTAAATAGGATTAAATCACTATCATTAGAAGTTTGAGTCAAATTCCCTAATTTAGTTTGTTCAAAGAAGTGAACTAAATCATTTACATTAGCAAGTGGTAATTCACGGGCCATTCTTTTTCCTGCCCAATAAAGAATACTGTGAGTGTCACTTCCCAATAATTCAGGGATAAAAACATCTCTAAAGAAAGTTTGTCCCCATTGTTCATTTACTTTAGAGTTATTGATGAAATTATAATAAATATCTTGAATTGTCACACGTTTAACCTCAATTCTGCTTAAGTTAATACTTCTATTATACATTTGAAATAATAAAAAAAATAGGTTAATTGTTTGATTTATCTTGAAAGAAAAAATAAAAAAGTAGATAATAAAGACTTGATATCTAATCGGAAGGAATGATTAAAGATGGATTCACGCCCAATTGGATTTATGGATTCAGGTGTGGGAGGGTTAACAGTTGTAAAAACGGTAATTAAACAACTTCCAAATGAAGATATTGTTTATTTTGGTGATGAAGCACGGTTACCATATGGTGAAAAAACACCTGAACAAATTCAAACTTTTGCAAGTGAAATTGCGCGTTTTTTAGTAAAAAAGCGAATTAAGCTTTTAGTAGTGGCTTGCAATACGGCAACCTCTTTAGCCTTACCTTTGTTAAAGAAAATTTTACCAATTCCTGTAATTGGAGTGATTGAACCTGGAAGTCAATTAGCAATTCAAAACACTAAAAATAATCATATTGGAGTAATTGCAACTAATGGAACTGTAAAAAGTCATTCCTATGAGCAAACCCTTCATAAATTAAACCAACAAGTGAGCGTTAAAAGTATTGGTTGTCCTCGTTTTGTTCCGCTTGTTGAGAGTGGTAAATATCAATCAAATAAAGTGCAAAGTGATGTTGATGTCGATCTAAATGATTTTAATACAAGTGGTATTGATACTTTGATTTTAGGATGCACCCATTATCCAATCATGAAAAAGCTAATTCAAAAAGCAGTTGGTGATGACGTAACATTGATTGATCCTGCTGATGGAGTGAGTGAACAAGTTAAAACGTTATTAAATCAAACCGATTTAAATAATACAGCTCATCAACAATTATCATATCAATTTTATACGACTGGAAATAAAACTAGTTTTGAAAAGATTGCTGAAGATTGGTTAAGAATTCCTGTAAATGTTGATCAGATCTCTTTAGAGGAGTTAAAAAAATATGACTAAAACAATTTTAATTGCAACTAAGAATCCAAATAAAGTGCGTGAATATCGGGAAATGTTAACGCCACTTGGTTATGATGTTAAGACTCTTTTAGATTTTCCAAACATTCCAACAATTGTTGAAAATGGACAGACGTTTGAAGAGAATGCGTTAATAAAGGCAAAAGTCCTTGTGAAAGCTACTCATCTTTCTGTAATGGCAGATGATTCTGGACTTCAAGTAAAAGCATTGAATGGCGAACCAGGAGTTTATTCTGCTCGTTATGCAGGTGATCATGATGATAAATCAAATAATAAAAAATTGTTAACTAAATTGATGAATCATTCTGATCGCTCAGCTAATTTTACAACTTGTTTAGTACTATTGCATCCTAATGGAAGTAAAATTGTTGTTCATGGAAATTTACATGGTGAGATAACTAAGGAACCGCATGGAGAAAATGGGTTTGGTTATGATCCATTGTTTTATGTTCCAGCTAAGAAAGCAACTTTGGCTGAAATGACTGGTGATGAAAAGAATTCGCTTAGTCATCGTGGAAGAGCAATGCAAGCAATGATGAAAAAATTAAATCAAAAATAAAACACTATTCTTAGAATAGTGTTTTATTTTTGATTTATAATTTAACTAGTTTGTAGATTGAGTAGGAAGAACATTTGCTTTTGGAAGATCAATTCCTTGAGCAGTAATAGCTTCAAAATAAAGTTTTAAGAATTCGTGTTGTACTGCAACTTGAGCTCCATTTCCACTCGTTTGAATATTAACTTGAACGGCAGGATTACTATCAGGTAGTTCAATCGTTCCCCAAATTACTGGGTCTTCAATAATTTCAGGGTGCTTTTTAACGTTTTCTTTATTTACTTGTCTAATAATATCGTAAATCTTATCAATTGGTGTATCTGGATAGACTCTGAAAACAATAAGAGCCTTCATGTTTCCCTTTGAAACATTTGAAATCGCCATTACTTGTCGATTAGGAATGAAATTAACGGTCCCATCAAAAGCAGTTAATTTAGTTGAACGCAATCCAATTTCAGTAACAGTTCCACTTAATGGTTGAGATGTTGTTGTAACAGTAATATATTCACCAATATTGATTTGTTTTTCGAACAAAATAAAGAAACCACTAACGATATCAGTTACAAAACCTTGAGCTCCAATACCAATTGCAACACTAAAGATACTTGCACTAGCTAATAAAGTTCCAATTGGAACGCCAATTGAAGATAGGACTGAATATAACCAGAGGAAGGCTAAGATGTAGTTAAATGTTGTGATTGATAAAGAATTTAACGTTGAGCTACGTTTGTCAGAATTACCATCTGTATTACTTTTATCGTAATGTTTAAAGCCCTTATTAATGAAATAATGTCCTAATTTACGAATGATAATGAAACAAATAGTAACCATAACAATTGAAAAAATAACGTTAGTTAGATGATTTAAAATTTGATTCCACTTAAAAGTAGATAAATATTGCTGTAATAATGATGAAACCTTTAAACTCATTATTATTGTTCCTCCTTTTTAATAATAACTAAATGATAACATATTATTTAGTTTTCAATTAATATTATTGTCAAATCATTGTTAAAATGCTATTCTTAAATGTATAAATGTACTCTATTAGGAGGGGTAATATGACAGGTGGAGAAATTGCTGGTTTGATTGCCGCAATCGCATTTTTATTGTTAGTAATTTTTATTGGGGTTTTCTTATTAAAAGTTATCAGAACTCTAAACCAAGTTGAATCAACTATTTCATCTATTACAGATGATGTTGATGTTATTTCTCAACAAACTGGAAAAATCTTAGCTTCTTCAGATACTTTAATTAAGGATTTAAATGATAAGCTTAATGAAGTTGATCCAGTTTTTAAAGCTAGTGCTGATTTAGGAGAAAGTGTCTCTGATTTGAATGATTCAACTCGTCAAATGATTGATAGAGTTCATTCTAAAAATAAAGTTGGTTTAATTGGTAGATTATGGACAGGGTTAGCATTTTTAAAATCACATCGCAAAAAAAATGAAAAATAAGGGAGTGGCTTTTCATGAGTAAAAAATCATTATTTGGTTTCGGAGTCATTGTTGGAGGTGCAGCAGCTGCTGCATATGTTGCTTTTAGTCGTTTGAATAAAGAAGACAAGAAGCGTGTTGTTAGTAAAGTAAATCATGGTGTTAATAATTTAAAAGACCGTGCTGTTGATTATGCATTTTATGCTAGTGATGCAATTGATGATATCAAACAAGTTCTAAGTGAAAAAGCTGATAACGTTAAAGATTCTTTAGATGATACCAAGAATAAAATTGATGGTGGAATAAAGAATGCTACTGATGATAATGGCGAAGATAAAAATTCCCAATTCAAAACAGCTGCTGATCGTTTAAAGGATGAATTGCATGATTCTTCAGAGGATGCTGAAGATGATATTGTTGTTAATGCTGACGATGTCTTAAATCACAATAACAATAAACGTGTCGAAACGTTTTACCCACAAAACAAATAAAAATGAGAGTCCGGGAGGGCTTTTTTATTTTACAAAAATAAGCACTTTTTATGTTAAAATAAATGTAAGCGCTACAAAGACTGTTTTTAAAGGAAGACGATTATGGAAAAAGCCACAACAATTTACGACGTAGCAAGAGAAGCACACGTATCAATGGCAACTGTATCAAGAGTTGTTAATAACAGTTCAAATGTTAGACCTACGACGAAAAAAAAGGTAATGGACGTTATTGAACGGTTAAACTACCATCCAAATGCTGTGGCCCAGGGATTAGCTAGTAATAAAACAACTACGGTTGGGGTAATTATTCCAGATATTACTAATAGCTATTTTTCAACTTTAGCTCGTGGAATAGATGACATTGCGGCTATGTATGAATACAATATTATTTTAGCTAATTCGGATGGGAATAGTAAAAAAGAATTTAAGGTTTTAAATACGATGTATAGTAAACAAGTTGATGGAATTGTCTTTATGGGGAATAATATTACTAATAAATTAAGGGAAAAACTTATTAATTCTAAGACTCCAGTTGTTCTTGCGGGCTCTGTAGATGATCAGCAAACCCTACCAAGTATCAATATTGATTATCAAAAAGCGATTAAAGATGTTGTTTTAAAATTATCCCAAAGAAAACAGCAAAAAATTGCTTTAATTACTGATTCAATGGATTATGCTATAAATCGACAATTTAGACTAAACGGATTTAAGGATGGATTAACAGAAGCTAGAATGTCCTTTAATCAAGAAAATGTTTTTGAAACCAGTGGTGATTATGATGCTGGATATCAACTTGCTCAAAAATTAAAAAACGAAGGATACACATCTGCAATCGTAACAATTGATGAATTAGCAGTTGGAGTTGAAAACGGATTACTTGATAATGGAGTCAAGATTCCAGAAGAATTTGAATTAGTAACAAGTGATAATACTAAAATTACTGAAATGATTCGACCAGAACTAACATCAATTGCTCAACCATTATATGATATTGGTGCTGTTGCAATGCGACTTTTAACCAAAATTATGCATAAGGACATTATTACAGATAAAAACGTTTTATTGCCATATTCAATTATTGATCGACAAACAACTCTTCATTCTTAAGAGTGAAACATTTAAATAAAGATGGTGGCTTCTTGCTAATTCAGTGTTTAGTTGTTATAATTAAAAACGTTTTTTAAAATATAAGTAAATAAATGAGAGGAGTGCTGCATTATGTCAGGACATTCAAAATGGCATAACATTCAAGGTCGTAAAGGTGCTCAAGATAAGAAACGTGGGAAAATCTTCCAAAAGATTTCTCGTAACTTATACCAAGCTGCAAAAGCTGGTGGAGTTGACCCAGATGGTAATCCACAATTACGATTAGAAATGGATAAAGCGCGTGCCGCTAATATGCCAAAAACTAACATTCAAAGAGCTTTAGATAAGGCTTCTGGTGTTGGTGGTTCTAAATTCGAAGAAATTAATTACGAAGGTTACGGTCCTGGTGGGACTGCTATTATGGTTTCAGTTTTAACTGATAACAAGAATCGGACTGCTGCTGCAGTACGTTCCGCATTTACCCATCATGGTGGTTCATTAGGTGCTAATGGTTCCGTTTCTTACTTATTTGAAAGAAAAGGCTACATTGTTATCTTACGTGATGGCTTAGATATTGATGAAGATTCAATGTTGATGGCTGCACTAGATGCTGGTGCTGAAGATATGAAAGCTAGTGATGATCGTTTTGAAATCTTCACTGCTCCTAATGATTTAACTAGTGTTCGTGATGCATTACAAAAGGATTATACTTTAGATACTGCTGAAGTTAAAATGATTCCTACTACCATTACTGAAGTGCCTGAAGATAAGGTTGCTCAATACACTGGATTAATTGATGAATTAGAAGAAAATGATGATGTTCAAGATGTTTACGAAGCAGCTTCTTTACCAGATGATGCTGAATAATTAACTAAATTATTTTTAGAGCAAGTAATTTTAAATTACTTGCTCTTTTTTTTTACTTTTTTCGTATTTAAATTATGAAGGAGGTTGAAAAATGAGTTTTGAAAGTGAAATTAAGTCTTTAATGAAAAAAGCAATCGGTCAAACTGCATCGGATATTTATTTTTTACCACATGATACCAACTATCAAATTAAATTTCATACTAATAATGGGCTTGTGAATTATTTAGAGATATCTCCTGATAAGATTAAAATGATGATTAATTATTTTAAGTATCATGGACATATGCAACTAACAGAAAGAAGGAGGCCATTGGTCGGTTCATTGGAATGGCAATATGATAATCAAATATATCATTTAAGATTATCGACAGTGGCTGATTTTAATGGGAACGAAAGTTTAGTAATTAGAATTATTTATCCATTCGATAGTTTATCAACGAAATATTTAGTTTCTTACCAATATGAAAAACTAAAAGACTCATTATCTAAAAGGGGATTGATAGTTTTTGCTGGACCAACTGGATCAGGTAAAACAACTACAATTTATCAATTGGCCAAAAAATTAAGTTCTCAACAATTAGTAATGTCCATTGAAGATCCAGTAGAAATTCATGAATCATCTTTTTTACAATTACAGGTAAATCAAGATGCTGAGATGAGTTATGCTGATTTATTAAAAGTTGGCTTACGAAATCGTCCAGATATATTTATTATTGGGGAAATCAGAGATTCAAAAACAGCAATGATAGCTGTTCAGGCTGCTTTGAGTGGACACTTGGTCTTCAGTACAATTCATGCTAAAGACGCATTGGGAGTTATTGATCGTTTAATGAATTTGGGGATTAGTTATGATTATTTAAAAAGTTGTTTGAACATGATTGCTTATCAACGCTTAATTCCATTAGTCAATCAATATGCAACTTTGTTTTCGTTAGTAGATAATAAAATGGCTTTTGACAATAAAATAACGAAAAATTATTTAATGAAAGAATGGAGGAATAACTTAGATAATGCGTATCGCGAAGATAAAATTAGCAAACAAACTAAAACAAGGTTTTGGTACGGGTAATCGAAGTTTAAAATCACAATTATCTTTTTTTACAATGTTAAGTGATTTAATTCAAAATGGATTTTCAATTCGTCAAAGTATTGAATTTATTACAACAATTGATAAGGATGACTTTTATGCCAAAGTAATTATTCATAAGTTGTCTTTAGGAATGTCATTTTCTCAATCATTAAAGGGAATTGTAGATAATAATATGTATTATCAACTCATGGTTGCCGAACAGCACGGTAAGTTAATTCAAACTTTAAGAGAAGTAACGTCATTATTAGAATTTAAGTATCGTCAAAAAGCACAAATTAAGTCTTTAATGTTATATCCTGTATTTTTATTTATTTTTTTATTAATGATTATTATTGGTAGTCAGTTTTTCATTATTCCTCAAATTAATCAAATGGGAAATACTCACTCAGTACTAGATAAATCTATTATTTGGGTATTAGGTGGGATTGGAATAATTATTAGCTTATTAGTATATTTAACTGTAATTAAATATCGTCAATTAAGAGCAATCGAACGTGCTCAAATTTTAATTAAATTACCACTTATTGGGAAAATCTTTCGTTATTATTATCAATATTACATTAGTTCGATGTTATCTTTAATGTTAAAAAGTGGTTTAGATAGTAAAGCAATTTTAGAAGTTTTATCTAATTTTGATAAACGTTCATTTTTATTTCAGCTTAGCAATGAAATTGATGAAAAATTAAAAAATGGAAAAGATATTTTAACAGCTTTTTCAAATAACAATTTGATTCCAAAAGAAATTAATATGTTTATGTTAAAGGGAGATCCTAAAGAGAAATTATCAAGGAACATATTTGCTTTTTCTAAATTAACATTTAACAAGATGATTAAGAATACTAAAAATTTAATTGGAATGGTTCAACCATTGATGTTTTTAATAATCGGAATAGGAATTTTAGGAACATATTTATCTATTTTAATGCCAATGTATAACTCACTTAAGGGAGGATATTGACAATGAAGAAAGTTAAAAAAGGCTTTACATTGATTGAGATGACGATTGTTTTATTTATTATTTCATTATTAATTTTAATCATTGTTCCTAATTTAGCTCATCAAAAGAAAAATGCACAGGGAATTCACAGTAATGCCATGACAAATGTAGTTCAAATGCAAATCGATGGCTATTTAAATGATAATAATGGCGATCATGTAACTTATGAAAAATTAGTAAGTAGTGGATATCTTAGTTCAAAACAAAGTCGTCAAGCACAAAATGAAGGAATAAAAATAGTCGATAATCATGCTCAAAAATAGAATCGGATTTACCGTTATTGAAACGTTAATTGTATTATTTATAAGTATGATTTCGTTAGTACTATTAATGATGTTATCTAGTTTTTTTCAAGATAAAAACCAAAATGAACATTTATTTTGGAAAAATTTTAATCAAGAATGGCAATTGATTGGTAGATCTGCAATGCAAAACCAAGATAGCGCTACAATCATTTTCGGAGAAAATAATGTTGTATTTAAATCAAGTAATCACGATTTGGATACAACCTTAACCTATCCAAAAGGGTTAAAAATTTTAACACCTGGCAAACAAGTATTTGTAAATGATAATGGTTATAGTAGTCCTAAAACAATTCGATGGTATTCAAATAGTTTAAAACAATATTGGAATTTAAAATTTCAATTAGGATGGGGAGTTTATCGACTTGAAAAGGGATAAGTTAAGATCTGGTATGACTTTAATTGATTCTGTAGTGGGATTTAGCATTATTTCTTTAGCACTTTTTTTATTTATCAATACCAATAATATTATAAATCAACAACGGAAACATAATGAGCAAAGCGAACACCAATTAAGAGCTGAATATGAAAAGAAGTTGAAACTTAGATATGAAAATTAGAATTAAACCAGCTTTTACTTTAATGGAAAGTATTCTTTCATTAATAATTGTTGCATCTGCAGTATTAATAATTCAACTTGTGCTAAATATTATCAACCCAAAGCCTAGAATAAATTCTTCCATGCATTATCTAAATAATTATTTAAGAATTTTAGAATCTGATGAATATAAATTTAAATTTGTAGACTTAAACTCAAATAAATTAACTTTACTAGGTAACAAAAAGAATAAAAAATATATTTTTTATTTGAAAAACGATGTTTTACAATTTACTAGTGAACATGGTGGATATATGCCATTACTAGATAAAGTAAAATTAGTTAAGTGGGATTATCATGATCCTATTTTAAAGACAAAAATCATTATGAATGATAATCGAGAATATGAGACGACCTCATATATTCCAATTAAAAAGGATAAGTAAATGAAGAAAAAAGGCTCTTTAACTATAATTTCACTTTTGTTTTTATTATTTGTTGTAGGAATCGTTGAAAATCATATTAAAGAATTTAAAGTTGAACAAAAACAACATCAGCTTATAATAAAAAATTATCATCAAAGAATTAATCAGTTAAAGAATTCAAAACGACTATCTTGAAAAAAATGTTTAATCTGTTATTATGAAAAATGTTTTAACGAGTTTAATAATGGAGATGATTATTCTGTCAGAGAAGCAGACAGAAGCATTTTTTAAAGAATTAGATCATTCAACTGACATAATTCAAAAAGATATTGGAATATCTTATTTAGATGCTTTTATTGAGAACGGTCAAAACATATTGACTGGTAATATTAATGTTGAGGATGGTAAGCCTACTAAAGATGTTGTTGATGAATTAAAGCAGATATATTCAAAAATTAATTTATCCTCAATGTCCTCAGAAACAATTCGTCGAGCTTTGCAATTGATTATGTTAAAAATAGTTAATAGGGATGCAATTCAAGCTAACCATCAATTGACTCCAGATACAATTGGTTTTCTTATGGGATATATGATTATGCGTTTGGTTAAAAATAAACAAGAACTAACAATTCTAGATCCTGCTGTGGGGACCGCTAATTTGTTAACATCAATTATTAATCAAATTACTAATGATCTTCATATTAAGGTAAATTCCATTGGAATTGATAATGATGATTCGATGCTTCAATTGGCAAATATTAATGTCCAGATGCAAAAACAAGCAACCGAATTAATTCATCAAGATGCCTTGAGCCCAATTGATGTTCCTAAAGTAGATTTAGTGGTATCAGACTTACCAGTTGGCTTTTATCCAATTGATTTAAATGCAGATCGATTTGAAACGAAGTCTGAAAATGGTCATTCATATGCTCATCATCTATTGATAGAACAAAGTATGAACAATGTTAAGGAATCTGGTTGGGGAGTATTCTTAGTTCCAAGTAAGCTGTTTGATACGAAAGAAGCAAAACAACTATTAAAATGGATGCAAGATAATGCTTATTTACAAGCTTTAATTAATTTACCTCAGGAGTTGTTTATAAATAAAGAGGCTCAAAAGGCAATTATGTTGCTTCAAAAACCTGGAAAGAGTGCAAAACAAGTTCAAAAAGTAATGTTAGGAGAATTTCCTTCATTTAAAAATCAAACAGAATTTCAAAAGTACATTGCTGAAATTGTTGAATGGGAAAGAACTAATTTTGAATAATCTAGATTAGAATTATTTTTGATTCAAAATTGTGTTTGCTGTTATAATTAATTTAGTTTTTAAATTAATTTTTGTTAGGAGATTAGTAATGGGAAAATCAATTGCAATTAATGCTGGTAGTTCAACATTAAAATATAAATTATTCGAAATGCCTTCAGAAAAACTTATTTCAAGTGGAGATATTGATCGTCTTGGATTAGGTAAATCAAATGTAAAAATCAAATATGGTGATGGTAAGAAATATACTGATACTTTAGATATTAAGGATCATGAAGAAGCCATTAAATTAGTTTTAGATAAACTATTAAGTTTGAATATTATCAAAGACTATAATGAAATTACTGGTGTTGGTCACCGAGTAGTTGCTGGTGGAGAAGAATTTACTGATTCTGTTGTAATTACTGATGAAGTTTTAGATAAATTAGAAAAATTATCCGAACTAGCTCCATTACATGAACCTGCTAATATTTTAGGAATTAAAGCATTTAAGAAAATTTTACCTAATGTTATTAGTGTTGCTGTTTTTGATACATCTTTCCATACTACAATTCCAGAAAAGAATTATGTTTATGGAATCCCTTACGAATATTACCAAAAACATCAAGCTCGTAAGTACGGAGCTCATGGTACAAGTTACCGTTATGTATCACAACGTGCTGCTGACATGTTAGGTAAACCATTAAAAGATTTAAAGTTAGTCATTATGCATTTAGGGGCTGGTGCTTCTATTTGTGCAGTTAAAAATGGTAAATCATATGATACTTCAATGGGGTTCACTCCAGTTTCTGGAATTATGATGGCTACTCGTTCTGGAGATGTTGATCCTTCTGTTCTTGCTTACGTAATGGAAAAAGAAGGAATCAAGAACATGAGCGATATGATTAGTATTTTAAACAATAAATCTGGTTTATTGGGTGTTTCAGGTCATTCAGCTGATATGCGTGAAGTTGAACAAGTAATGGATAAGAATCACCAAGCTTATTTAGCGCGCGAAATGTATAAGAACCGTATCATTAGATACATTGGTCAATACATTGCTGAGATGAATGGTGTTGATGCGATTGTATTTACAGCTGGTGTTGGTGAAAATGATATTATGATTCGTCAAGAAGTTACTGATGAATTAGGCTACTTTGGGATTGGCGTTGATCCTAAGAAGAATGATATTCGTGGCGAAGAACGTGACATTAGTACTGATGATGCTAAAGTTAAAACATTGTTGATTCCTACTAATGAAGAATTAATGATTTGTCGTGATATTGAACGTTTAAAAAAGTAATTAAATAATAAAATAAAAGTCGCTTTTTAGCGGCTTTTTTATTTTCATCTTTAGATGACATAAATTCATCTATAAATATTAAAGATGAAAAAACGTTGACATAACAACTCTTAATTATTTATTAAGTTCAAATGAATATTATTGTTATTTGTCAAAATCATACGTTATTCAATATAATACGAGTAAATAAAAGAGGAGTGAGGAATATGTCTGAAAAACAAAACAGTCCTGAGATGACAAGAGGATTGAAAGAACGACATGTACAATTAATTGCTTTAGGTGGAACGATTGGAACAGGTTTGTTCTTAGGAGCGGGACAATCAATTCAATTTGCTGGCCCATCAATTCTATTAGCTTACATAATAGCTGGATTTGCATGTTTCTTTTTAATGAGAGCATTAGGTGAACTGTTAATGGCGAAGCCAACAGCTCCTTCTTTCATTACTTTTATTAATAAGTATATTGGTCATCATACTGGTTTTGTTGCAGGATGGACATATTGGATTTGTTGGGTAACGATTGCAATGGCAGAAATTACTGCTGCAGGATTATATATGCAATTTTGGTTCCCAAGCTTACCAAAATGGGTAACGGGTGTTGTGTTATTAGGAATTATGTTTTTGTTAAATTCTGTTAACGTTGCTGCTTTTGGTGAAACAGAATTTTGGTTTGCAATTATCAAAGTTGTAGCAATTATTGCTTTAATTATTACTGGAGTTATTTTATTATTAATTCATTTCAAAACACCAGTTGGCCATGTTAGTATCAGTAATTTAACTAATAGTAGTTTCTTTGCGCATGGATGGAAAGGATTCTTTCTATCATTTCAAATGGTATTGTTTAGTTTTGTTGGAATTGAAATGATTGGAATGACAGCTTCAGAAACAAAAGATCCACATGAAGTAATTCCAAAGAGTATTAATTCTGTGCCAATGAGAATTATCTTGTTTTATATCGGGTCATTACTAGTATTAATGTTCATTTATCCATGGAGTGATATTAGTGCAGATTCAAGTCCTTTCGTTCAAGTTTTTAAAAATGTTGGAATTAATTCAGCTGCCGCAATTATTAATTTCGTTGTTTTAACGGCAGCAGCTTCTTCTTGCAACAGTGCAATTTTTTCCACTAGTCGGATGTTATATTCACTTGCAGGAGAAAATAGTAAAAATAAGAATAACTGGCTTCACAGATTGTCTCCTAAACATCATATTCCTGTTAATTCAATTATTGTTTCTACTTTACTAATCATGTTAGCAGTATTGATGAATATCTTTATTCCACATGGGGTATTTGAATTTATTTCTAGTATTGCAACTACTTGTTTCTTATACATTTGGGGAGCAATTGTCGTTGCACATATTTCATATCGTCACAAGACACATAGTGAAAATGATGATAGTAAATTACTGTTTAAAATGCCTGGTTATCCAATTAGTGATTATTTTGTTCTATTATTTTTATTAGTGGTCGGAATTGTAATGCTATTTAAGGTTGAAACCGCATTTGCATTGCTTGGCTCAATTGTGTTCATTATTGCTTTATATATTTTCAATCATTTTAAGACGCAGGCATAACTTATTAACGACTTTGATATAATTATCAAAGCCGTTTTTATTTTGTTAGGTTCTTAATTAGGTGTAATATATACTTATAATTATGTAGTGAGGTGAGTGATGATGAATTATTTCACTGCTGATACACATTTTTTTCATAAAGAGTTATTAGGATTAGATGATTTTGCACCTCGTCCATTTACAAATGTCTCGGCTATGAATGAAACAATCATTAAGAATTGGAATGCAAAAGTTGATGAGAATGATATTGTTTATCATTTAGGTGATATTGCTCTTCATTTCATTCGTCCTGAAAAACAAGCGCATCAAGATGTTTTTGATGTTTTGAAACGTTTGAATGGGCAAATTATTTTTATTAAGGGTAATCATGATAGTCGAAGCCTTTTTAAATTTATTAGAAAACAAGGTTTAATGATTAATGGTAAACCTAAGTTCCTTTTTCATGATGTTGGAACTATCATTAAGTTTGACCATCGTCAATATTATTTGACCCATTATCCAATGTTACTAGGAAAAGTTAAACAAATTATTAATTTACATGGGCATATCCATCATTACACTGTGCCATTTAAAGAAAACATTAATGTTGGAGTTGATACACCAGAAAAAGATTACTTAGACCATCAGATACCTTTTGGGGCTCCTTTTTCTGAGGCTGAAATTGAAGAAATGGTTCAAGCTAAATTTGATGATTTTCATAAAAGAAAATAACAAGGAGTGATTTAGTTGGAACAAGTTGTCATTTTACACACAAATGATTTACATTCTCATTTAGAGAATTGGCCAAAAATTAGACGATATTTAAATGATCAACGTGAGCAAGCAATTAATGAAGGTAAAACTGTTTTAACTTTAGACATTGGGGATGCAGTTGATCGATTCCATCCTTTGACAGAAGCTACTAATGGACAAGCCAATATTGAAATTTTAAATCAAGTAAATTACGATGCAGCAACTATTGGAAACAATGAGGGAATTAATAATACTAAGCAACAATTAGACCATTTGTATGATAAAGCTGATTTTGATGTTATCGTTAATAACCTTTTTGATCCTAGTGATCATCAAATTCCTAAGTGGTCAAAACCAGATAAATTGATTAAAACAACGGAAGGAACTAGGATTCTTATTTTAGGGTTAACTGCTCCGTATATAAGCACCTATGAAGATATTGGTTGGGAAATGAAAGACCCAATTAGTTTGATTCCAGAATTATTGAAGAAACATAAGGGGCAATATGACGTTTTAATTTTAATGTCTCATTTAGGATTATCAAGTGATATTAAGATTGCTAATCATTTTCCTGAAATCAATGTTATTTTAGGTGGACATTCCCATCATCTATTGGTAAATGGACGTTGTCAAAATAATTCTTTGTTGGGAGCTGCTCAAAAATATGGTCATTATGTTGGGAAAGTGGAATTAACTTTAGATGATCATAAAATTGTTGATAAAAAAGCTAGTGTCGTAAAAACAGCTGATTTACCTAGTGAAGCTGGCGATATTAATGAAATTAGTGGATATGAAAATGAAGGAGCAAAATTATTAGCTAGTCGTAAGTTTGCAAAAATCGATCATTCTATGAAAAAAAATTGGGAAGGTGATTCTGAATTAAGTCAAATCGGATTATCCGCAATGAAAGAAAAAGCACATACTGATATGGCAGTTATAAATAGTGGATTGTTCATGCATGATTTACCTAAGGGGATTATAAATAAAAATCAAATTCATGAAATTTTACCACATTCAATGCATGTCATGCGGAGTACTTTTAAAGGTAGCGATTTATGGCGCTTAATAAGGGAAATGGAAAAGAATCGATATTTTCTTTTACGTTTTCCTCAGAAAGGAATGGGCTTTCGCGGGAAAGTATTTGGTAGCCTTATCTATTCAGGATTTTATTATGATTCAAAGACTGATAAAGTAATGTATCATAATAAACCAATTGATATGGATAAAGAATATTCAATTGCTTTGCTTGACCACTACATGTTTATTCCGTTCTTCCCAACTATTGCCATTGTTGGTAAAAATAAAATCTTTTTTGACCAAATGTTGAGAGGAACTTTTTCACAATATTTAAGCGAACACTATCCATTATCTTAAGATTCAGGAGGTATTTACTTGGAACGTAAAAAAATTAGTGAACTTGTTGAGGAACGAAATCAAAATCGAAAATTATTGGCACATATTTCATTAAATGGTTCTGATGATATTGTTATTAATGGTCATCATTATAAAATTATTGTTAATGAGAACGATGCTTTTGATCTAGATACCTTTGAAAACAAATTTGTTCCTAGTCTAAGTCATTATAATTATATTGTCGGTGATATTGGATATAATCAATTACGTTTAAAGGGATTTTATAATGATGAAAGAAATGTAAAGTCTTTACAAAGGGTTTCTGACATTGATACTTATTTAAGTGAGTATTGTAATTTTGGATCTCCATATTTTATTTTGCATAATCTTGAAGCGAAAGGTTATAGTCGTAATCATCATTTTGAAACCAGAAATAAAACTCGTAATTTTCACCATGAAAATAGAAATAAATTTCAAAAAAAACGAGAAAGAAAAAGTCGTTTTAAAGGACATAAGAGCTTTCGAATCGTAACTAAAACCAAATAGGAGAAACATTAATGAAAAAATATAATGGTTATTTTATTGACTTAGATGGAACTATTTATGCAGGAAAGAAAAGAATTCCAGCTGCTAAACGGTTCATTGAAAGATTACAAAAGAAAAACATCCCATTTTTGTTTGTAACAAATAATACTACTAAACTCCCAAAAGATGTTGTTAAAAATTTAGCTGATAATCATGATATTCATGTAGAAGAGAATAATGTTTATACGGCAGGATTAGCAACTGCTGATTATGTAAAACAATTGGCTGATCGAGATGGTAAAGAGAAAACTGTTTATATTGTTGGTGAATCAGGATTATATGATGCATTGGAAGAGCAAGGTTTTACAATTACGTCTGATCATCCTAATTATGTAGTGGTCGCATTAGATTCTAATGTTACTTATGAGAAATTTAGTTTAGCAACTTTAGCAATAGAAGATGGAGCAACTTTTATTGGTAGTAACCCAGATACTAATTTACCTAGTGAAAGAGGGATGTTGCCTGGTGCAGGCTCTTTAATCGCACTAGTTAAATATGCAACTCAGGTGGAACCGATTTTTGTTGGTAAACCAGAACCAATTATTTTAGAAAATGCTTTGAAGAGAATTGGTTTAACTAAAAAAGATGTCGTTATGGTTGGTGATAATTATAATACTGATATTAAAGCGGGAATTAATTTTGGAATTGATACATTGCTTGTTTATACAGGTGTTTCAACACCCGATGATATTAGTAAAGTAAAAATTAAACCTACTATAATTGTTGATAGTTTAGATGACGTTGAACTATAAAAAAAGCTGATCGATTTGATCAGCTTTTTAATTTTTCTTTTATGATAGTGATAATTCCAGGGATTAATGAAACTAAAACAATTAGAATAACAATTAATGAGAAATGTTCTTGAACAAAAGGAATATTACCAAAGAAGTATCCTCCACCACAACATAATAATACCCAAGTAATACAAGCAATTAAGTTATGTTTTAAAAATTCTTTGTAAGATAATCCGCTATTTGCTGATATAAATGGAATGATAGTTCTGATAATTGGCATAAATCTAGCTAGGAAAATTGCACTAGCTCCATGTTTAGCAAAAAACTTTTCAGATTGTTGAATGTATTTTGGCTTAATTACTTTTTTTACAATATTATTTTGAAGGATTTTTTTACCAAATTTTTCACCGATGATGAAGTTTAGGGAATCTCCACCAATAGAGGCAATTAAAAATAATATTATAAATATAGATATATTTAAATGATACTTACTATTAGCAGATATTGCAGCAGCGGCAAATAATAGTGAGTCACCTGGCAGAAATGGTAAAATTATTAAACCTGTTTCACCAAAAATTACTAGAAACAAAATAATATATGTCCAATCTCCAAAGGTGTTTACTAAATTAATAATATGGTTATCAATGTGCAATATAAAATCTATAACTGTGTTCATTTCAATCTCCTTTTTAATTTAATTGCGTTACCTATTTTATCAAATAATTAATATTGATGTGGGAGAGTTTAATTGAATTAATGAAAAGATAATATATTTTATAAAAATCTTCTTGACGTTTCTAATGATAATTGATAATATATTAAACGTTGCTTATTTTAAAAGTCAATTGAAGAAATGAATTAAAAAATAATTATATTTTATGTTGACATTCAATAAAGCAAATGATATTATTTAATAGTTGTCTTGAAAAAAGACTGCATTAATTAAAAAAGTAGATCTTTGAAAACTGAATAAGATATGACAATAAATGTGTAAGGACATTTTACATTAGTAAAATGAATTAAAACATTTGCGAATGTCAATTCGTAAAAAAAGAAACAATATTTGAAGAGCTAAATTAAGCTATTCATATTTATAATATGAGAGTTTGATCCTGGCTCAGGATGAACGCTGGCGGCATGCCTAATACATGCAAGTCGAACGAGCTTCCGTTAATGATAGTTGGTGCTTGCATCAACTTGACTTAACATCGAAGCGAGTGGCGAACTGGTGAGTAACACGTAAGGAACTTGCCCTAGAGTAGGGGATACCACTTGGAAACAAGTGCTAATACCGTATAACAACGAAGACCACATGGTCTTCGTTTAAAAGGTGCGTTTGCATCGCTTTAGGATAGTCTTGCGGCGTATTAGCTAGTTGGTGAGGTAATGGCTCACCAAGGCGATGATACGTAGCCGACCTGAGAGGGTAATCGGCCACAATGGGACTGAGACACGGCCCATACTCCTACGGGAGGCAGCAGTAGGGAATCTTCCACAATGGACGAAAGTCTGATGGAGCAATGCCGCGTGAGTGAAGAAGGGTTTCGGCTCGTAAAACTCTGTTGTTAAAGAAGAACGAGTATGATAGGAAATGATCATTCCGTGACGGTATTTAACCAGAAAGTCACGGCTAACTACGTGCCAGCAGCCGCGGTAATACGTAGGTGGCAAGCGTTATCCGGATTTATTGGGCGTAAAGCGAGCGCAGGCGGTTCCTTAAGTCTGATGTGAAAGCCTTCGGCTTAACTGAAGAAGTGCATCGGAAACTGGGGAACTTGAGTGCAGAAGAGGATAGTGGAACTCCATGTGTAGCGGTGAAATGCGTAGATATATGGAAGAACACCAGTGGCGAAGGCGGCTGTCTGGTCTGCAACTGACGCTGAGGCTCGAAAGCATGGGTAGCAAACAGGATTAGATACCCTGATAGTCCATGCCGTAAACGATGGATACTAGGTGTTAGAGGGTTTCCGCCCTTTAGTGCCGCAGCTAACGCATTAAGTATCCCGCCTGGGGAGTACGACCGCAAGGTTGAAACTCAAAGGAATTGACGGGGACCCGCACAAGCGGTGGAGCATGTGGTTTAATTCGATGCTACGCGAAGAACCTTACCAGGTCTTGACATCTTCTGCTAACCTAAGAAATTAGGCGTTCCCTTCGGGGACGGAATGACAGGTGGTGCATGGTTGTCGTCAGCTCGTGTCGTGAGATGTTGGGTTAAGTCCCGCAACGAGCGCAACCCCTGTTACTAGTTGCCAGCATTTAGTTGGGCACTCTAGTGAGACTGCCGGTGACAAACCGGAGGAAGGTGGGGATGACGTCAAATCATCATGCCCCTTATGACCTGGGCTACACACGTGCTACAATGGGCGATACAAAGAGTTGCGATACCGCGAGGTGGAGCTAATCTCCTAAAGTCGTTCTCAGTTCGGATTGCAGGCTGCAACTCGCCTGCATGAAGTTGGAATCGCTAGTAATCGTGAATCAGCAATGTCACGGTGAATACGTTCTCGGGTCTTGTACACACCGCCCGTCACACCATGAGAGTTAGTAATACCCAAAGCCGGTGCAACAACCTCTTTTGAGGAGTAAGCCGTCTAAGGTAGGACTGATGATTAGGGTGAAGTCGTAACAAGGTAGCCGTAGGAGAACCTGCGGCTGGATCACCTCCTTTCTAAGGAATAATACGGAACCTTACGCATGTCAATCTTATTTAGTTTTGAGAGGTCTACTTCTCAATGTTATGCTTAATTTCAACACTTGGGCCTGTAGCTCAGTTGGTGAGAGCGCACGCCTGATAAGCGTGAGGTCGATGGTTCGAGTCCATTCAGGCCCATTCCTGACACTTGTCGGGTGAACATAACATATGGGGAATTAGCTCAGCTGGGAGAGCACCTGCTTTGCAAGCAGGAGGTCAGCGGTTCGATCCCGCTATTCTCCATTGATACCGTTAGGTATCAAACTTGGTTCTTTGAAAACTAGATAATATTAATTTTTTCAAATTTGATTTTATATTTTATATAATTTCAACCGAGAACACCGCGTTATTTTGAGTTTTTTAATATAGTTCAATTCGTATTTACTCAATTAACCAAATCAACCACGCAGTGGTTAGATAGGTTAAGTTATTAAGAGCGCATGGTGGATGCCTTGGCACTAGAAGCCGATGAAGGACGGGACTAACACCGATATGCTTCGGGGAGCTGTACGTAAGCTTTGATCCGGAGATTTCCGAATGGGGAAACCCAATGATCTTAATCGATCATTATCAACTGACTAATACATACTCAGTTGAAGGTAGACGTGGGGAACTGAAACATCTCAGTACCCACAGGAAGAGAAAGAAATTTCGATTCCCTTAGTAGCGGCGAGCGAACGGGGAACAGCCCAAACCAATGAGCTTGCTCATTGGGGTTGTAGGACTGAACATTTGAGTTACCAAAGTATTCGATAGTCAAAAGATCTGGAAAGTTCTGCGAGACAAGGTGATAGCCCTGTAGACGAAATCGAATACCCTCAGTTCAGGATCCTGAGTACGGCGGAGCACGTGAAATTCCGTCGGAATCTGGGAGGACCATCTCCCAAGGCTAAATACTCTCTAGTGACCGATAGTGAACCAGTACCGTGAGGGAAAGGTGAAAAGCACCCCGGAAGGGGAGTGAAATAGTTCCTGAAACCATGTGCTTACAAGCAGTCAGAGTCCGTTAATGGATGATGGCGTGCCTCTTGCAGAATGAACCGGCGAGTTATGATTGCATGCCAGGTTAAGACGAAAAATCGGAGCCGTAGCGAAAGCGAGTCTGAAATGGGCGTTTTAGTATGTAATGATAGACCCGAAACCAGGTGATCTACCCTTGAGCAGGTTGAAAGTGTGGTAAAACACACCGGAGGACCGAACTCGTGTACGTTGAAAAGTGCTGGGATGACTTGAGGGTAGCGGTGAAATTCCAAACGAACTTGGAGATAGCTGGTTCTCTCCGAAATAGCTTTAGGGCTAGCCTTGGAGTAAAGAATCTTGACGGTAGAGCACTGTTTGGATAAAGGGTCCGTCTTGGATTACTGAGTTCAGATAAACTCCGAATGTCAATGATTTATATCCAGGAGTCAGACAATGAGTGATAAGATCCATTGTCGAAAGGGGAACAGCCCAGACCACCAATTAAGGTCCCTAAATATATGCTGAGTGGAAAAGGATGTGGAGTTGCATAAACAACTAGGATGTTGGCTCAGAAGCAGCCACCATTTAAAGAGTGCGTAATAGCTCACTAGTCGAGTGATTCTGCGCCGAAAATTTACCGGGGCTAAGCATATTACCGAGATTGTGGACGCAACTACGTTGCGTGATAGGAGAGCGTTCTAAGGGCGTTGAAGTCAGACCGTAAGGACTGGTGGAGCGCTTAGAAGTGAGAATGCCGGTATGAGTAGCGAAAGACCAGTGAGAATCTGGTCCACCACATGACTAAGGTTTCCTGGGGAAGGCTCGTCCTCCCAGGGTTAGTCGGGACCTAAGCCCAGGCTGAGAAGCGTAGGCGATGGACAACAGGTTGATATTCCTGTACTAGTTAATTATGTTTGAACGATGGAAGGACGCAGAAGGCTAAACGATGCATACTGTTGGATATGTATGTTCAAGCAACAAGTCAGGTGATGAGTCAAATGCTTATCACCGGGTTGACAAGTTGTTACGAGGACCGAAATTTAGTAGGGAAGTCGTCGATGTCACGCTGCCGAGAAAAGTTTCTAGTTAGTAATTAACTACCCGTACCGCAAACCGACACAGGTAGTCGAGGAGAGTATCCTAAGGTGAGCGAGTGAACTCTCGTTAAGGAACTCGGCAAATTGACCCCGTAACTTCGGAAGAAGGGGTGCTGCACTAACGTGCAGCCGCAGTGAAGAAGCTCAGGCGACTGTTTATCAAAAACACAGGTTTCTGCAAAATCGTAAGATGAAGTATAGGGGCTGACGCCTGCCCGGTGCTGGAAGGTTAAGTGAAAGAGTTAGCTTCGGCGAAGCTCAGAAACGAAGCCCCAGTAAACGGCGGCCGTAACTATAACGGTCCTAAGGTAGCGAAATTCCTTGTCGGGTAAGTTCCGACCCGCACGAAAGGCGTAACGATCTGAGCACTGTCTCAACGAGAGACTCGGTGAAATTGAGATACCTGTGAAGAAGCAGGTTACCCGCGACAGGACGGAAAGACCCCATGGAGCTTTACTGTAATTTGATATTGGGTGTTGACATGACTTGTACAGGATAGGTAGGAGCCGTAGATATCGGGACGCTAGTCTCGATGGAGGCGTTGTTGGGATACTACCCTCGTTGTGTGAACACTCTAACCTTCACCACTAAGCGTGGTGAGAGACAGTGTCTGATTGGCAGTTTGACTGGGGCGGTCGCCTCCTAAACAGTAACGGAGGCGCCCAAAGGTTCCCTCAGAATGGTTGGAAATCATTCGCTGAGTGTAAAGGCACAAGGGAGCTTGACTGCGAGACTGACTAGTCGAGCAGGGACGAAAGTCGGGCTTAGTGATCCGGTGGTACCGTATGGAAGGGCCATCGCTCAACGGATAAAAGCTACCCTGGGGATAACAGGCTTATCTCCCCCAAGAGTTCACATCGACGGGGAGGTTTGGCACCTCGATGTCGGCTCATCGCATCCTGGGGCTGTAGTTGGTCCCAAGGGTTGGGCTGTTCGCCCATTAAAGCGGTACGCGAGCTGGGTTCAGAACGTCGTGAGACAGTTCGGTCCCTATCCGTCGCGGGCGTAGGAAATTTGAGAGGAGCTGCCCTTAGTACGAGAGGACCGGGGTGGACATACCGCTGGTGTATCAGTTGTGCCGCCAGGCGCATCGCTGAGTAGCTATGTATGGATTGGATAAACGCTGAAAGCATCTAAGTGTGAAGCCAACCTCGAGATGAGATTTCCCATTTCCTTGTGAAAGTAAGACCCCTGAGAGATGATCAGGTTGATAGGATGGAAGTGGCAGCATAGTGATATGTGAAGCGGACCATTACTAATCGGTCGAGGACTTAACCAAGTAAGGTGTTCTCACCAGAAAGAATTGATATTAGCTAGTTTTGAGAGAACGAAGTTCTCATCATACAATTGTGTGGTGGCGATAGCCGGAAGGATACACCTGTTCCCATGCCGAACACAGAAGTTAAGCTTCCGCACGCCAAGAGTAGTTAGGGGATCGCCCCTCGCGAGGGTAGGACGTTGCCACGCAATATTATTCCGGCATAGCTCAGTTGGTAGAGCACCTGACTGTTAATCAGGTTGTCGACGGTTCGAGCCCGCCTGCCGGAGTTGTCATTTTGGAGAGTTGTCCGAGAGGCCGAAGGAGCATCATTGGAAATGATGTAAACGGGTAAAATCCTGTTTCGAGGGTTCGAATCCCTCACTCTCCATTTTTATGACCCGTTGGTCAAGTGGTTTAAGACACTGCCCTTTCACGGCAGTAACATGGGTTCGAATCCCGTACGGGTCATTACAATTTAATATTGTAGTTAATAACCTTTTTAATATGGTCCGTTGGTCTAGTTGGTTTAGGACGCCTGCCTGTCACGCAGGAGATCACGAGTTCGAGTCTCGTACGGACCGTTATTGGTTACTATCAATTTAATAATTACCTTTTGTATCATTTGGCTCGGTAGCTCAGTCGGTAGAGCAATGGATTGAAGCTCCATGTGTCGGCAGTTCGATTCTGTCCCGCGCCATCATGGAGGGGTAGCGAAGTCTGGCTAAACGCGGCGGACTGTAAATCCGCTCCTTCGGGTTCGGTGGTTCGAATCCACTCCCCTCCATTTTATAGGGATATAGTTCAAGGGCAGAATACCGGTCTCCAAAACCGTTGATGTGGGTTCGAATCCTACTATCCCTGTTATAATGTTATGGCGGTATTGGTGAAGTGGTTAACACACTGGTTTGTGGATCCAGCACGCGTGGGTTCGATTCCCACATACCGCCTTTTATTGATAGTTAACTAGTATTATTTAACCTTTAAAATGGTTGAATGGCGGTATAGCCAAGTGGTAAGGCAGAGGTCTGCAAAACCTTTATCATCGGTTCAAATCCGATTACCGCCTTTGCTCTACTATGCCGGAGTGGCGGAATTGGCAGACGCGCTGGACTCAAAATCCAGTGATCGTTTAGATCGTGTGGGTTCGAACCCCACCTCCGGTATAAAATAAAAACTCTTACCTAATATGGTGAGAGTTTTTTTGTACATTAATAACTATCATTCTTTCTTTTAATTGCAATATGTGATAATCTTAAATAGTTATAAGTCTATTCCCGATAGGATTCACAATAAGTGAAGATGCCTTGTAACCAAATAATTTAGGGGGAATCATTTTTATGGAAAACCAAGAAAAACATTTATTTACATCTGAATCAGTTTCAGAAGGTCATCCCGATAAAATAGCTGATCAAATAAGTGATGCTGTTTTAGATGCAATTTTAACGAAAGATCCAGATGCACGAGTAGCCTGTGAAACATCTGTAACGACTGGATTGGTATTAGTATTTGGTGAAATATCTACATCTGCCTATGTTAATATTCAAGAAATAGTTCGTTCAACCATTAAACGGATTGGCTATGATAATAGTGAGTTAGGATTTGATGGAAATACATGTGCAGTTTTAGTGGCTGTTGACGAACAATCACCTGATATTGCAATGGGAGTCGATGATTCACTAGAAACTAAATCTGGTAATAACGATGCTTTAGATCAAATTGGTGCTGGTGATCAAGGAATTATGTTCGGATATGCTGTTGATGAAACACCCGAATTAATGCCAATGCCAATTTCACTTGCCCACAAGATTATGCGTAAAACGGCAGAAGCTAGAAAAAGTGGAGAAATTGAGTATCTAAGACCCGACGCTAAAGCAGAAGTTACGGTTGAATATGATGATAATGATAAGCCGTTTCGTGTTGATACAGTCGTGTTAAGTACGCAACATAATGAAGATGCTACTCTTGATCAAATTAAACATGATATGATTGAAAAAGTCATTAAAAAAGTAATTCCTGAAAATTTACTTGATGAAAAAACAAAGTATCTAATTAACCCAACTGGTCGTTTTGTGATTGGTGGCCCCAAGGGTGATGCCGGATTAACTGGTAGAAAAATAATTGTTGATACTTATGGAGGTGCTGCTCGCCATGGTGGGGGAGCATTTTCTGGAAAAGATGCTACTAAAGTTGATCGTTCTGCTTCATATGCAGCAAGATATGTTGCTAAAAATATTGTTGCTGCTGGGTTAGCTAATAAGTGTGAGATTCAACTTGCGTATGCAATTGGAGTTGCAAAACCAGTTTCAGTTTCTATCAATACGTTTGGTAGTGGTAAAATTTCTGAAAAAGAATTAACTAATGCTGTTCGTAAGATATTTGATTTAAGACCTGCTGGAATTATTGAAATGCTTGATCTTAAGCGCCCAATTTATGAACAAACTGCAGCTTATGGTCATTTTGGTAGAACAGATATTGATTTGCCATGGGAACATACGGATAAGGTTCCAGATTTAAAAAAATACTTTAATTTATAATATAAAAAGCGGCTTTACAAAGCCGCTTTTTATTAAATTATAGAGGTACATGAATGAAATTTATTAAGTTAACTCAAGATACAAATATTAAAATGGTAACGATCGCACTATGGATTGCTGTTGTTTTAAGCGCTATAGAAGGTACGGTCGTTGCTACGGCTACACCAAGTATCGTGGCTAGTTTTCATGATGTTTATGGTGTTAATTGGATTTTTTCAGTATATTTATTGACTTCTACAATTATGACACCAATATACGGAAAGTTAGCTGATCAATTTGGTCGTAAATTAATTTTATTGTCTGGACTTGTAATATTTATAATTAGTTCAGTATTATTAGGACTAGCTAATAGCATGACGACATTAATTATTGAACGAGCTTTTCAAGGAATCGGAGCAGGGGCTATTCTACCAATTGCCAATACTATCATAGCCGACATGTATTCATTTTCAAATAGAGCTACCGTTATGGGAGTCAATAATTCTATTTGGGGTGTAACATCAGTTATTGCTCCATTATTAGGTGGTTTTATTGTTGATAATTTTGGTTGGCAATTTATTTTTTGGGTAAATGTTCCTTTTACTCTCTTAATAATTATATTGGTAAGTTATGGTCTACATGAAAGAAAAATTAAGCAAAACAATATTATAGATTATTTAGGAATATTATATTTAACGATAATAGTTTCTTCCATGATGTGGATTATAGATACATTAGGAAAAAGAAAAATTGATTTACAAGTGATTTCATGGAATATAATAATTATTATTGTTGTTGGAGTCATATTTGCTAGAAGAGAAAATTCGTTTAGTGAGCCTTTGATACCAATGCATTTATTTAAATCAACTACTTTTGTTACGCAAAATTTGATTATGTTTTTAATTAGTGGGTATTTAATTGCACTAAATGTTTATTTGCCTGATTGGATTCAAGGATTACTAGGATATCACGCAATTTTCTCAGGTTTTGCTATGGCCCCAATCTCATTATTATGGATTTTTGGTTCATTTATTTCTGGTTTCTTATTGACAAAGATATATGCTAAAAAAATTACTAATATTGGACTTATCTTTATGATAATTGGATCTGCGTCAATGACGCTTGTATCGCAACAATCAACTATTTTTTCTTTAATAATTATCTCAGCTATAAATGGTTTAGGATTAGGAATGATTATTACAAATGCTACCGTCGCTGTTCAAAACGAAGTTGATGCCAAAAACATTGGTGTAGCAACGTCATTTAATACATTATGTCGAAACATGGGTCAAATATTATTCATTACGATTTTTGGAATTATCATGAATACTTCTTTAAGAATTGGTAGTTTACAAACTGACCATCCTAAGAGAACGTTGCGATTGATGAGTAAACTGATAAATCCAAAAACTGCTCAATCATTATCAAATAAAATGGTTGAACAGCTACATGAAATTCTATTTTCAGGTTTGCATAACGTTTTTGTGATTGGGTTAGCTTTAATTGTTGCAATTTATTTAATTAATTTTTTTGATGTCAAAAAAAGACGGAAAGATTAGTTTTAACGTTTCTGAATTGCAATTAAAAATGGTGGAAAATGAATTTGATTTAAAAATTGATATTGCAAGACGGTGTATTGTTTTTGGTCCAATTGGGATCCAAACTTCAATACATCGTTTTTTTCTTGTTGTCCTCCCGGATGCCCGTAATAGACGACAAGAATAACAATTCCATTTGGTTTTAGAAGCGATAAGCATCCTTTGATTGCATCAATTGTTGTTGCACTGCGAGTAATCAAATTATGATTTCCACCAGGAAGATATCCTAAGTTAAAAATGGCAGCATTAATTGAGTGCGTAACTAATTTTTTAATATTCTCATGTCCTGAATTAAATAGGGTAACTCGATTTAACAGATTATTTTTTTCCAATCGTAAAGTTGTATTTTTAATAGCTTGTTCTTGAATGTCAAAACCATAAACAAGGCCTTTATTACCAACAAGTTTTGCTAAAAATTCTGTATCATTACCATTTCCTACTGTTCCATCGATAACGTAATTACCTGATTGGACAAATTGTTTGAGAAGTTCATGACTATAATTTATTGCTGAAGAAATTTTCAATATTAAACCTTCTTAACTAAATTTGCTTTTATTAAATATCTCTGCTATTATAACACTAATTTAATAAATTAAATCAAATGGATTAGTAGCGAACAGTATTCAAAAGAGACTAAATGGTTGGTGTGAATTTAGGATTATTGTTTTGTGAACTCGCCATTATCATTTTTTTAATTGAACTAATAGTAAATTAAGACGTTTTCCGCGTTATGGATTTGAGAGCCAATTGGAACTTAGGTGGTACCGCGGTATATTCGTCCTATAAGATTATTTCTTATGGGATTTTTTTATTTTAAGGAGGAATTTTGATTATGGCTTATGATCACTTGAAGATTGAAAAAGCATGGCAAAAATATTGGGATGACCATGAAACATTTAAGACTAGCGATAAAATGGATAAAGAGAAGTATTATGCACTTGATATGTTCCCTTATCCATCTGGAAAAGGACTTCACGTTGGACATCCTGAAGGTTATACAGCAACTGATATTATGTCTCGGATTCAACGAATGAAAGGAAAGAATGTTTTACATCCAATGGGATGGGATGCATTTGGTTTACCTGCAGAACAATACGCATTAAAGACTGGCCACCAACCAGGTAAGTTTACTGAAGAAAATATTAATCATTTTCGTGAACAAATTAAATCATTGGGATTATCATATGACTGGTCGCGTGAAGTAAATACCACTGATCCAAGTTATTACAAGTGGACTCAATGGATTTTTGAACAATTATATAAGCATGGTTTAGCTTATGAAGATGAGATTGAAGTTAACTGGGCTCCTGATTTTATGGGTGGGACCGTTGTGGCAAACGAAGAAGTTGTTAACGGTAAGACCGAACGTGGTGGCTATCCAGTTTATCGGGTTCCAATGCGTCAATGGGTATTAAGAATTACCGCTTATGCCGATCGTTTAATTGATGATTTGGATGACTTAGACTGGCCTGAAAGTATTAAGGAACAACAACGTAATTGGATTGGTCGTTCTGTTGGGGCTAGTGTTGACTTTAAAGTTAAGGATCATGATGATAAGATTACGGTATTTACGACTCGTCCAGATACCTTATTTGGGGCTGGGTACATGGTCTTAGCTCCAGAACACGAATTAGTTGATAAAATTACGACTCCTGAGCAAAAAGACAAAGTTGCTGCATATAAAAAGAAGGTCGAAACTAAGTCCGACCTTGAAAGAACTGATTTAAACAAGAATAAATCAGGAGTATTTACTGGGGCATACGGGATTAATCCAGTAAATGGTGAAGAATTACCAATCTTTATTGGTGACTATGTTCTTAATTCATATGGTACTGGTGCCATCATGGCGGTTCCAGCACATGACCAACGTGACTACGACTTTGCTAAGAAATTTGATTTACCGATCAAACCCGTTATTGAAGGTGGAGATATTAGTAAAGAAGCTTACACTGGTGATGGTAAGCATATTAATTCTGGTTTCTTGGATGGTATGGATAAACAAACTGCAATTGATACGATTATTAAATGGTTAGGTGATCATAAAGCAGGGAAAAAGAAGGTTAATTATCGTCTTCGTGATTGGATTTTCTCTCGTCAACGTTACTGGGGGGAACCAATTCCAGTTATTCATTGGGAAGATGGGGAAACGACTTTAGTTCCGGAAGATGAATTACCATTACGTTTACCAGAAACTGATGATTTACAACCATCAGGTACTGGTGAAAGCCCATTAGCTAATATTAAAGATTGGGTGAACGTTACCGATAAGAATGGTCGGAAGGGTAAACGTGAAACGAACACAATGCCACAATGGGCTGGTAGTTCCTGGTACTTCTTAAGATATATCGATCCACATAATGATAATAAAATTGCTGATCCTGAAAAATTGAAATATTGGTCACCAGTTGATCTATACGTTGGTGGTGCTGAACATGCTGTTCTTCATTTACTTTACGCTCGTTTCTGGCATAAGTTCCTTTATGATATTGGTGTTGTTCCTACTAAGGAACCATTCCATAAATTGGTTAACCAAGGAATGATTTTAGGTAAGAATCATGAAAAGATGTCCAAGTCTAAAGGAAACGTTGTTAATCCTGATGATATTGTTCAAGAATATGGTGCTGATACTCTTCGTCTTTACGAAATGTTTATGGGACCATTCACTGAATCTAAGCCTTGGAGTACTGAGGGAATTAAGGGATCATATCGTTGGTTGAACCGTGTTTGGCGCTTATTCGTTAATGATGATGATAAACTTAGTGATAAAATTGTCGATGAAAATGATGGTTCATTAGATAAGATTTATAACCAAACCGTTAAAATTGCTTCGGATGATTTTGATGGGATGCGTTTTAACGTTGCTATTTCACAGATGATGGTCTTTATTAATGAAGCTTATAAAGTTAAAACAATTCCTCGTGAATATTTTGAAGGCTTTGTTAAACTTCTTTCACCAATTGCCCCTCATATTTGTGAAGAATTCTGGAAAATTGGTGGACATCATGAAACGATTGCTTATCAATCATGGCCAACTTTTGATGAAAGCAAATTAGTAGAAGCTACGGTTCAAGTTGTTGTTCAAGTGAACGGAAAAGTTCGTGCACATATTGAAGTAAGTAAAGACTCTTCAAAAGATGCTACTAAGAAAAAGGCTTTCGAAGATGAAAAAGTAAAAGAATTTATTGACGGAAAAGATATTAAGAAAGTTATTATTGTTCCAAATAAAATCGTGAACATCGTTGCCAAATAATTGAAAAAAACTGATTACATTTTTGTAATCAGTTTTTTACTGTTAAAAAGTAAAATTTGTTAAATTGTTATTGATATAATGAACTTTTTTATTTACAATTAATTCATTGTGTTAAAAAGTTGAAATAAGAAAGTAGGAAGTTAAATGAAAGAATCACGCAAAGAAACTGACGAACTTGGCGTTGATGATCTCAAATCCCGTGATAAAATGCTCACGGGATCTATGTGGATGACAGCAGGAAGTATCTTGTCACGGATTTTAGGAGCCATCTATATTATTCCATGGCGAAAATTATTAGGAAGTGAGTATCTACCTGCTAACGCATTGTATGTTCAGGGTTATAACGTTTATAGCTTATTGTTGATCGTTGCAATTGCTGGGATTCCATCTGCAATCGCTAAACAAGTGGCTCATTATAATGCAATGAATGAGTATGGAATTGGGGTTAAGTTATATAAAAGAGGCTTAGTAATTTCAACATTAATGGGAATTATTTCTGCAATTCTTTTTTATTTTATTGCTCCTTTTATTTCCAATAGTGATCCAGCTGTTATTCCAGTCATGCGTTCATTAGCTTTGGCAATTTTAATTATTCCTACGGTTAGTATTACCAGAGGTTTTTTCCAAGGATATCAAGACATGGCTCCTTCAGCTATTTCACAGTTCATGGAACAAGTTTTCAGAATTGCTTATATGTTATTGATGACGTTCCTAATTATTGATGTTTGGCATGGCAAATGGACAACGACAGTTACCCAGTCAACATTAGCAGCTTTTATTGGTTCATTGGCAGCTTTATTGACCTTAGGTTTGTACTATCTTAAACGGCGTAAGTATTACCATCGACTAGTTGCTAATAGTAATAATAAAGTCCATGTTGATACGATGAAGTTATATAAAGAGATATTTCAACAAGCACTTCCATTTATCATTTTAGGTGCTGGGACTTCTATTTTTCAGTTAATTGATCAATATACATTTTTTGATCTAATGCATATTTTTAGAAATTACCCTTATGCAATTGTTCAAAAGTTATATGCTATTTTTGCTGGAAATGCCAATAAGTTAATTATGATAATCGTATCGTTGGCTTCTTCATTTGCGATAACGGTTGTGCCACTCTTGTCTGAAGCATACACTAATCGTGATTTGCATAAAATTAGGACCCAAATCGTGAATGGATTAATCTTATGTGAATTCGTCATGTTTCCAGCTTCTCTTGGAATGGCTGCAATTGCGGGTCCTCTAAACCGAGTTTTTTATGGTTTAGGTCGTCAGGGACTTTCAGCAAATATTCTTTCATTTTATGCTTTGATTGGGATTAGTTTAGGATTATTTACTGTGTTATCCGCAATGATGCAGGGAATTTCTCAAAATAAATTAGCTGTTAAATACTTTGTAATTGGAACGATCGTGAAAATAGTAGCCCAAATTCCAGCAATTTATTTCTTTGGAACTTTTGGACCGTTAATATCCACAGGATTAGGGTTTATGGTAGCTAATTTTTTGATTATGTTTTCAATGAAAGATCAATTTGGGGTTAATTACCGTAAAGTGATTATGAGAACAAATCAGATTCTTTTATTCTCGTTGCTAACATACTTAGCAGCCTTAATTGTTGTAAAATTAACGAATTTAGGATTGGCAACTTTTATGGATGTTGAATCATCAATTGCTAGTTTAATTGTTACTGGATTGGCATCATTAATTGGTGGAATTGTTTATGTCTATTGCATTCTTAAATCACGTTTAGCTGACGATGTCTTAGGTGATCGAATGATTAGATTAAGATCGAAATTGCATATAAAATAAAAAAATGCTTAATTTGTAATTAATGAAAAACACCCCAAAGTCGTTTAGACTTTGGGGTGTTTTTTTATTTTCTATTTTGATGTTCTTTCATGTATTCAGGAATTTTGTGAATAATTTGATGTGGTAAAACAACATATTGATTTTGAGCAAGTTGATCTGCAATATCACTATGAGCATAAACAGCACTAAGAACGGCATCATCTAAGTTCTTAAATTGAGCACTGAATCCGCTGATCATTCCAGCTAATGTGTCACCCATTCCACCAGTTGCTTGTGCTGGTGTTCCACAAGGATTGACATAAATATCATTATTGGTATATACACGGGTATGATGGGATTTTAATACGACAATTCCGTTCAAATCTTGTTGAGCACGTTGATTTAATGCATTATCATCTTGTTGTGATAATTTAATTCCAGAAAGGCGTTCCCATTCTACTTGATGGGGGGTAAAAATTAATCGTGCTTTTGGTAAAGATATTTCTTTGGTTGCAACAAGTGTGATGGCAGAACCATCAATTATTAAAATCTGATCTGGAGTGACCCAGTCAAAAACATTCTTTAAAATTTGAAGACTTTGATCATCAGTACCTAAACCAGGTCCAATCACAATTACGTCTGCTTTATCTACTAGTGGATGCAGTGTCTTAGGATTTGTAAAGTCAGTTATCATTGCTTCAGGTAATAGGGAGTGAAGGCTGGAACGATTAACTAAGTCACTAGCAGTGGTTACTAGACCTGCTCCTGAGTAAACACTAGCCATACTGGACATGATAATAGCACCACCAAACTGAGCGTTACCACCAATTAAAATTACGTGTCCATAAGTTCCTTTAAAGCTATTATTATTTCTCTTAACAATTGTTCTTTTAACCAATTCTGGCGTTATTTTTTGCAATTAAATCACCTCATTTTTATTATAGCATTCCAAATAATATGCAAAAGTGTTTAGTCCTGGAAGTTGATAATAAATATGCTACTATGATATTGAAGAGTAATTGAGGAGGAATTTTGATGATTAACTGGAAAGAACAAGCTAATTCATATAAAAATGATTATTTAAATGATTTAAAAGAACTGGTAAAGATTGATAGTGAAAGAGACGATAAAAATGCGACCGACGAATATCCACTAGGACCTGGTCCTGCTAAAGCATTACAAAAATACTTAGAGTTTGGTAAAAGAGATGGATTTAAAGTTAAAAATCTCGATAACTTAGTCGGATATATTGAATATGGTGAAGGAAATGAAACCCTTGGTATTTTAGCTCATGCAGATGTTATGCCTGCAGGTGAAGGATGGAATACTGATCCGTTTGATGCCATCATAAAAAATGATAATATTTATGGACGTGGCACTTCAGATGATAAGGGACCAGGATTAGCAGCTTATTATGGTTTACGGATGTTAAAAGATAATCATATTGATCCTAAATATAAGATCCGCTTTATTATTGGAACTGATGAAGAAAGTGAATGGAAGGGTATGAAACACTATCTTTCTTTGGAAAAGACTCCTGATTTAGGATTTTCCCCGGATGCTGAATTTCCTTTAATTAATGGTGAAAAGGGTATCACAAGTTTCATTACAAAATTTTCTGCTGATGGAAAAGACTCGATCGATTCTAATGTAAGTTTGGAATCATTTAAGTCTGGACTACGTGATAACATGGTTCCCCGGGATGCGTTTGCAATGCTTCAATCTGATGATAATGAACAATTATCTGCTGATTTTACTGAATTTTTGGATAAGGAACCAATTAGTGGGGATGCAATTTTAACTGCAGATGGTTTGAAGTTGCATGTTATTGGTAAAGCTGCCCATGGAATGGCTCCAGAAAATGGTGTAAACGCGGGAACTTATTTGGCTTCTTTTCTTTCCAAGTACGATTTAGCAGGTAACAGTGGCTTTTTCATTAAATTCATTGCTGACTATTTGCACAATGATACAAGAGCCCAACATTTAGGATTAGCTTATCATGATGATAAAATGGGTGATTTAACCATGAATGTTGGAATTATGAAGTTCAATGCTCATGATGGTGGAATGATAAATACTAATTTTAGATATCCAAAGGGGATAACTTCAGAACAGTTAAAGAATGGTTTGAAAAATCACGCCAGTGGTGGAAAAGTTGAACAATTAGATGATATGAAGCCTCACTTTGTTTCGGAGGATGATCCAATTGTTAAGAAATTGATGAAAGTTTATCAAGAACAAGCTAATGTAGCTAATGCTAAACCAGAAGTTGTTGGTGGTGGAACATATGCAAGAATCATGAAACGTGGAGTTGCGTATGGAGCGTTATTACCAAATACACCAGATACAATGCATCAAGCAAATGAATTTCAACCAATTGCTGATTTAATATTAGCGATGTCTATTTATGGCCAAGCAATTTATGAATTAAATCGATAAACGATTAATCAAGTTAATAAAAAAGATTCAGTGTTTTTAACACTGAATCTTTTATTTACTATTGGTATTTGAATTATTGCTTGAATTAGCTGCAGGCGCTTTTTGTTGGGTTGAATTTGTTGTTGAACTGGAATCAGAACCATTATTATTGGAATTTGTTTGGCCTTCCAATAAGTTCTTGATATCAGTTAATAATTGATCAGAAGTTGATAATGTTGTAGGAGCAGGTTTCTTCTTAGTTAACTTATTAATAAACTTAACCAGAAGGAAAACGACAAATGCAATAATTAAGAAATTAATAATGGCATTTAAAAAGTTACCAATTTTAAAAGTTGCGTTACCTACCTTTAAATAAATGTTAGATAAATTAATCTTACCAATAAAAATTCCTATCAATGGATTAATTAGGTTACCAGTTAAAGATTTAACAATTCCTGTAAAGGCAGATCCAACAATAACCCCAACGGCCATATCCATTACATTCCCTTTGGCAATAAAGTTTTTAAAATCTTTGAACAAAATGATTTTCCTCCTTAAAATATGCTATTATTATAATAGCATTAACATTTAAAATATTGAAGGGAATTTCAATTTGTGAATAAAAAGGAATACTCGATTATAATTTTAGTAAGTCTATTTTTTGCTGGAATTGCAATATGGCTTACTTCTAATTTAAGTCGAGCTGCTTTTATTGTTACCTGGTTAATATTATTTATAATAATTCAATTCATTTTAACTATTGTAATAGTGATATTAAATAAAAAACGGCAACGCGGAAAGGATGATAACAATTCAAAGTAAATTTCATTTTAAAAGAACTTTGATGATTATTGCTGGGCTTGTAATTTTATCAGGTGGTTCAGTTACATTAATGTCAGCAGTAGATGCTTCCGCTAAGGCTACTCATCATTCAAGATCAAGAATTATAAATGTATCTGGATCAAAAAAGCAAACGGTTAGTATTATTTTAAAGCCACATAATTTAAATGGCTTACAAAATTTCATTTATAATATTACTAATCCAGCAAGAGATAATTTCAGAGAATATCTTTCTACTGAACAATTTGCAAAGCGTTATGGACAATCCAATAAACATGTTAAATTAATTACTAAATACCTTCAAAAAAATCATTTAACGACTAATGCTTTGTCTGGAAATGTAGTTATTAATATTTCTGGTAAAACTAAATATTTCAATCGAGTATTTAAGACTAAAATTAGATTGGAAAAAAGTGATACAGGAACCTATCAAAAAGTGAGTAAAACTCCTAAACTACCTGGCAAATTAAATGGATACGTATTAGATACAGTTGGGCTTTCAAGTGATAGTAACGTAAAATCAAAGAGTAATTCATATGTTTCTAATGCAACCCCAATTGACGATCAAAATAAAACAAGTGGGGCTCCTGCTAAATTTATTGATCGTTATAATATGTCTTCACTATATAATCGTAAATATTTAGGAGAGGGACAATCCATTGCGATTATTTCTTTTGGTGGATACAGTAAGAAATACGCTCAATTATTTTGGGATAATGAAAATATTCCAACAAAGAATAATCGTCTTCATAATTTTTATGTAGATGGGTTAAAACATAATCAAAAAGAATCGAATGAAACTGATTTAGATGTTCAACAGGCTGGAGCAATTGCTCCGCATGCTGATATTGATGTATATATGAGTCAACCTAGTGTTAAGGGGATGATTGATTCTCTAGCATCTGCAATTAGTCGAAATCGTGATCATAGTATTTCGATTAGTTGGGGACAAAGTGAAAGTAAGATTCGAAATGGAATCAAGAATGGAACGGTTCCAAAGAACTATAACGAAATCATGAATTTATTACTAATGCAAGCTAGTGCTCAAGGAACTAGTGTCTTTTCTGCCAGTGGAGATAATGGAGCTTATGATGGAATGACAGTCGACCAACAGGATCCTAATTTAACGGTTGATACACCAGCTAATTCACCATATATAACTGCTGTTGGTGGAACAACTTTGCCAAGTCAATATACTATTAATGGGAAAGTTGTTTCTATTTTAAAGGAACGGGCTTGGGGAAATGAGTACTTCTATCCTGAATATCGTAAGAATAAGTCAATCAATAGTAATCTAGAAAAATTTATTACTTCATATTTTGTTGGTAGTGGTGGTGGATTTAGTGACTTTAATCCACTTCCTGTCTATCAAAGGGGAGTGCCTGGAGTTGGAACATTTGAGGCTAATCAATTATGGCAGTCACATGATGGTTATATGTCATCAGTAGTTCCTGCTAAACATGTTACTGGGCAACGGGGCGGAAGAAATGTTCCAGATGTTTCTGCTAATGCCGATCCTAAAACTGGTTATGAAGCATATTACCACGGGTACTCACTTACGATGGGAGGAACTAGTGTTGTTTCCCCTCAATTTGCAGGTGCAAGTGCTGTGATCAATAGTTCATTGAATGAAAATGTTGGTTTTTGGAACCCACAAATTTATCGTTTAGCTGTGAGAAATGATTCTCCTTTTACTCCGCTAGATAGTGATGTTGATAATACAAATTTATATTATACTGGTCAACCCGGTAAAATATATAATCAAGCTAGTGGATTAGGAACAGTTAACTTTGGGCAATTAAGAAAATTATTGCGATAAAAATAAAAAGACGCTTAATAGCGTCTTTTTTTATGCCCCAAGCAGGATTCGAACCTGTACTTGAAAAATCAAACAGCGACCTGAACGCTGCGCGTCTGCCAATTCCGCCATTGGGGCATATGTATAAGTTTACAATAGAAACATATAAAAATAAAGTTCTAAAAGCTTGGTGGTAATTATTTGTAGTTAAAAAATAATTGTGTACAATGTAAACAGAAAAGATGATTATTAAGATATTCTAAGGAGTGTGGTTGAAGAAATAAATTTTTGGTAGAATAATAAATATGTGTATAGATTTTAATATAAGATGATTTTCAGTAACTTAAAGGGGAATAAATTATGTGTGGATTTACAGGATATATTAATCAAAAAGATGTCCCAACTAATACAATTGTAAATATGGCTAATAGGATTAAACACCGTGGCCCTGATGACGAAAAATACTTCCAAGATGAAAATGCTTCATTAGGATTTAGAAGACTTTCGTTCTTGGACTTAGCACATGGTGGACAACCATTATTTAGTGAAGACCATACAATGGCTTTAACTTTCAATGGTGAAATTTATAACTATCGTGAAGTTAGAGCTGAATTAAAAGAAATGGGTTACAAATTTGAAACTGATGTTGATTCTGAAGTTTTAATTCGTGGTTATGAAGCATGGGGACCTAAGCTTTTGGATAAGATTCGAGGAATGTTTGCTTTTATTATTTACGATAGTAAAAACAAAGAAGTATTTGGTGCCCGAGATCACTTTGGAATTAAGCCACTTTACTACTATGATGATGATAAAACATTCCTTTGGGGTTCAGAAATCAAAGCATTTCTTGAACATCCTAATTTTAAAAAAGAATTGAACGAGAAATTATTACCAATTCATATGAGTTTTGAATTTGTGCCTTCTCGTGAAACAATGTTTAAGCATGTTTATAAGTTATTACCAGGTCAATACTTTATTCACCATATTGGTGGCGAAACTGAATTGCATCGTTACTTTAAATTTAACTATGATCATATTGATAATAGTCAGACCGTTGATGGGGATGCAAAGAAGATTCAACAATTAGTAAAAGACTCTGTTAAAGCTCATATGGTTGCTGATGTTGAAGTTGGAAGTTTCTTATCTAGTGGTGTTGACTCTAGTTACGTGTTATATGAAGCTTCTAAGCTTAAACCAATTCATTCTTTCTCATTAGGATTCAAGAATTCTAAATACAGTGAATTAGCATGGTCATCCAAGTTTGCTAAAGAAATTGGCCAAGATAATGTTCCAATTTACATTAATGGTGATGATTACTTTAGATTCTTACCTACAATGATGTATTACATGGATGAACCATTATCTAATCCTTCTGCAATTCAATTATATTACCTTTCTAAACGGACTCGTCAAAGCGTTAAAGCAGCTTTATCTGGTGAAGGTGCTGATGAATTCTTTGGTGGATACAACACTTACCTAGAAGCAATTCCGTTTGAAAGATATCAAAAATGGGTTCCTCAATTTGCAAGAACTTGTTTTGCCAAGGTTGCCGAACGATTACCTCGCTTCCATGGTCGCCGTTTCTTAATTCGGGGAGCTGAACCATTAAGTGAACGTTATTACCGGGTTAACTATGTATTTGATTATGAAGATCGTGATAAGTTATTAAAGGATTCTTCTTTAAATGTTGACTCAGGTCAATATACTAAACACATTTTTGATGATGTTAAAGATAAAGATGAAATGACACAAATGCAATATTTCGATATCAATACTTGGTTACCATATGACATTTTGCATAAAGCTGACCGAATGAGTATGTGTAATTCTCTTGAAGTGAGAACTCCATTAGTAGATAAAGAAGTTGCTAAGTTTGCTGCCACAATGCCAGTTAAGACTAGAATTACTCCTAAAGAAACTAAGATTTCTTTACGGACTGCTGCGGCTGCTGCTTTACCTGATAGTGTTGCTAAGAAGGAAAAGATGGGATTCCCATCCCCAATTGCTAGTTGGATGAATGAACCTAAGTATCATAAATTGATTGTAGAGGCTTTCCATTCTGATATTGCTAACAAGTTCTTTAATGTTGATTATTTAGATCATTTATTGGAAGAACATGCAAATGGTAAGTCAAACATGCAAAAGATTTTCACGGTTTACACATTCATTCTTTGGTATGGTGTGTACTTCCCTGAAAATACTACTATGAATACCATTAAAAAGGTTCAAAAAACAAAGACTGATCTTTAATTTTAGGAGCGATTTAAATTGAACTTGGATATCGAAGAAATTGTTACGTTGCTTGCTGAACATGATTTATTAAAAGAGTATCATGTTGTTGATGAGCATGATCATTTTGATAATATAAGCTATGATTCTCGTCATGTAGGATCAAATGGATTGTTCTTTTGCAAGGGGAACTTTAAGCCAGAATATTTGAATGGAGCAAAAGAAAACGGGGCTGTTGCCTACGTTTCAGAAACTGATTTAAACGAATCTGACCTAACAAGCGTTCTTGTAAGGGATGTTCAAAAAGCAATGTCATTATTAAGTGCGGCTTTTTATGATTATCCTCAAAATGATTTATTTATTATTGCCTTTACTGGGACAAAGGGGAAGACAACTTCTTCTTATTTCACAAAAAGCATTTTAAATAATTCAACTAATCATAAAACAGCAATGTTTTCTACGATTGATACTTATCTAGGCCCCGATGATAGTACCAAGTTCAAATCACATTTAACAACTCCTGAATCGTTAGATTTATTTAAGAATATGAGAACTGCGGTCGATAATGGAATGACGCATTTAGTAATTGAGGTATCTTCACAAGCCTATAAGAAAAATCGCGTTTATGGACTTCATTTTGATGTTGGCTTTTTCTTAAACATTTCTCCTGACCATATTGGAATAAATGAACATCCAACTTTTGCTGATTATTTGCATTGCAAAGAACAGTTATTAGTCAACTCAACTTCTTGTGTTATAAATGCAGAGACCGATTATTTTACGGATGTGTATAAGACGGCTAAAGCAACATCGCAACCGGAAAATATTTATACTTTTGCTCGTAAGGGAAGTCAAAATAATGTTGAGGCTGATATAGAATTTGAAAGTTTAACTGATGATTTAAGCCATAACGAAATTACCGTTAAAAGTAATTCAAAAGATAACCGTTTAAATCTGAATGCTAATTATAAACTTTCTTTACCAGGGGATTATAATGAATCTAATGCAGTTGCAGCATTGATTGCTGCATCCATTTCTGGAGCATCTATTAAGGATTGTCAACAAGGATTAGCGAATGTTAATGTTCCTGGAAGAATGGAACGTCATTTTAGTAAAGAACATGGAACTATATATGTTGACTATGCTCACAATTATGCCAGTATGCATGCTTTATTGCATTTCCTTAAGCGGGAAAATCCAACCGGTAAAATTATTGTCGTTGTCGGAAGTACAGGTGATAAGGGAGAAGATAGACGCCAAGGATTTGGCAAGGCACTGAGTGAAGAGGCAAATGTTGCATTATTAACTACTGATGATCCTGGAGATGAGGATCCAATGGTGATTGCAAAAGAAATTGCAAGTTATACTGATCAAAGTAAAGTTCAAGTTCATTTTGAAATGGATCGTAAAAAAGCAATTCTTGATGCAATAAAAATGGCAGGAAATAATGATATGGTCGTAGTTGCAGGTAAGGGACTTGATCCTTATCAAAAGATTAATGGGGTTGACGTCCCTTATCCGACCGATTCAAAAGTCGTCCAAAATATTTTGAAGGGTAATGATTAAAATAATGAGTAACCAAGACAATTCATTCACACCAATTTTATTGGGTAGTGATTTTAATGTTTATGGAATGGCCCGTTCACTTTATGAAAAGTACGGAAAACCAGTAAAAGCATTTGCACAGGTTGAATTAGCACCAACCCGTTTTAGTAAAATTGTAGATTTGGAATTTATTCCAGACTTTAGTGAGGATCCAACTTGGATTGAAGCTATGCGTAAAATTAAGAAACGTTATGCTGATCATAAAGAACCTGTAATTTTAATTGGTTGTGGTGATGGATACGCGGAATTGATTTCTAAACATAAGGATGAGCTTAGTGACGTTTTCGTTTGTCCTTATGTTGACTATGATAAAATTCGCCAATTGAACAGCAAGGAAAACTTTTATAAACTTTGTGATAAATATGATTTGCCATATCCTAAGACTCATCTCATTACTCGTAAGGATTATGAGGCCAATAAAGGAAACGTTGAACAACCTTTCCAATATCCAGTTGAACTCAAGCCTACTAATAGTGTTGAATGGTTAGATATTCATTTTGAAGGACGAAAAAAAGCATTTCGGATTAAAACAGAAAGTGAATATCAAGATATTGTTGGTAAAATTTATGATAATGGCTACACTTCGGATTTAATTTTGCAAGACTTTATTCCTGGCGATGATAGTAATATGCGAGTTTTAAATGCTTATGTTGATAAGGATCATAATGTTAAAATGATGTGTTTAGGACATCCACTTCTTGAAGATCCTGCTCCTTCCGCAATTGGGAATTATGTTGCTATTTTACCCGAATATAAAGAAGGAATATATCGACAAATCCAAAGCTTTTTAGAAGCCATTGAATTTACTGGTTATGCTAATTTTGATATGAAGTATGATCATCGTGATGGGACTTTTAAGTTATTTGAGATTAATCTTCGTCAAGGAAGAAGTAGTTTCTTTGTTACTTTGAACGGTTATAACCTTGCTGACTGGGTAGTCCAGGACTATGTTTTTGATAGTTTAAAGGATAAAAAAACTGTTTATGCTAATAAAAACAAAGCTAATCGTTACCTCTGGCTTAATGTTGGGACAAATGTTTTTGAAAAATATGCGAAAGAAAATCGTTATAAAGATGAAGCAATGGAACTCATTCACAATGGTCATTATGGAAGTACTTTTTGGTACTCTAAGGATAGAAACCTAAAGCGGTGGGCTTTAATGAAATGGATTCAACATAATTACACTAAGAATTTTGCCCGTTATTTTGCGGAAAATAAGGAGTAATTAAAATGAAACATTTTTTTTCAATCATTGGAGGAATGGGAACAGAAGCGACTGAAAGTTATATTCATTTATTAAATTCAAAGACACCGGCTTATAAAGATCAAGATTATTTGAATTATATCTTGGTTAACCATGCGACAGTTCCTGATCGAACCGATTATATTTTGGATCATAGTAAACCAAGTCCATTACCACCATTATTGGATGATATTAAGCAACAAAGTTTGTTAAAACCTGATTTTTTTGCACTTCCTTGTAATACGGCACATTATTTTTATGATCAGCTCCAGGCCAGTACGGATGTTCCAATTTTACACATGCCTAGAGAAGCAGTTGCATCCATAAAAAATAAATTTCCAACTGCAAAGAAAATTGGACTAATTGCTACTAGTGGGACGATTCATGATGGTATTTATGATCATGAAATTGAAAAAGCTGGCTACGAAGTAATTAAACCAAATGCAAAAATTGAATCACAAACAATGGAATTGATTTATCAAGATATCAAAGAACAAAATAAAGTAGATGCTGAACTTTATCATCAAATTTTACAAGAAATGATTGATAAGGGTAGTGATGTAGTTATTTTAGGTTGTACTGAGTTATCTGTTGCTCAAGAAAGGGCAGCTGATAAAAAATATCCAGTCGTTGATGCTCAAGCTGTTTTGGTTGATCGATCAATCGAAGAAGCATTAAAAACACAACGTAAATAAAAAGCAGAATGATGTTTATCATTCTGCTTTTTTATAAGATTAATTGTTGACTAATAATATTAATTAGAATCATCAATATTATAAGATACATGTCTATCGGTTTCATTCGCATGGTAATTTTTTGAAGATAACCAACTTCAATTAATGCAATTGTAATTACTCCTAAAATAGCATTGAAAATAACTAATATTGGCAAATGCAAAAATATTCTAACACTAATTATGAACTGAGTAATAATAACAATAAAATAAATAATTCTTGAATATATCATCATTTGAACGATTCGTTTAGATTCATGACGGGTATAACCCCAAATAACTGATATTGCTAATAAAATCCATAGCATATTGTGAATGAAAACTAACATTTAAATCCCTTCTTTACTAGATTAATAATATCATATTCTAATCATAGTTTTGTAATCTAAATAAGATATGATATACTTATTAAGTAATGCGGGTATAGTTTAGTGGTAAAATGTAAGCTTCCCAAGCTTAGGTCGCGGGTCCGATTCCCGTTACCCGCTTAGCGATGAGCTATTAAAAAGAGTAGTAAAACTAATAAATTGTTCAGCAAGTTTGGAATGATGGAAGCCAAATCAATTTTTAGTTCGAAAGCGTGCTTTTTAGATTAATTAGATAATTTATCGGAGTTATAAATTAGAGTGGTACCGCGAGTTTTCTCGCCTCTTACAACATTTGTTGTAAGAGACTTTTTTATTTTAGGAGGACTTACAAGAATGGATCAATATAAAAAATTAGTTGCAGACTTAATTACCCCAACTTTAGATGGTAAATTAACTACCCAGGAAGTATTAGATAAAATTGAACGCCCTAAAAAAGAATCAATGGGTGATTTATCATTTCCAACTTTTACGCTTGCAAAAGAATTGAGAAAAGCACCTCAAATGATTGCGCAAGATATCGTGGCTCAAATTAAGTCAGATAAGATTGAAAAAGTAGTTGCAATGGGACCTTATGTGAACTTCTTCTTAAAGAAAGCTGATTTCAGCAATGAAGTTTTAAAAACAATTTTAACTGAAAAAGCAAATTATGGTCAAAACGAAGATGGTAATCATGGAAAGGTTCCAATTGATATGTCTTCTCCTAATATTGCTAAGCCAATTTCCATGGGCCATTTACGTTCAACTGTTATTGGAAATTCAATTGCTGAAATTTTAAGTAAAAATGGTTATGACCCCATCAAGGATAACCATTTAGGTGACTGGGGAACCCAATTTGGTAAGTTGATCACTGCTTATTTAAAGTGGGGAAATGAAGAAGACGTTAAGAAAGATCCGATTAATAATTTAGTTAAGTATTACGTTAAATTTCATAAAGAAGATGTGGAACATCCAGAATTAGATGATGAAGCTCGTGAATGGTTCAGTAAACTTGAAAATGGCGATCCAGAAGCTATTAAATTATGGAAGTGGTTCCGGTCTGTTTCATTGGTTGCATTTGGTAAGATTTACGATAAATTAGGAATTAAATTTGATACTTACAATGGTGAAGCTTTTTATAATGATAAGATGCCAGAAGTTATTCAAATGCTTAAAGACAAACATTTATTAAAGGAATCTCAAGGGGCGCAAATTGTAGATTTGAGTAAATATAACTTAAATCCAGCTCTTATTTTAAAGAGTGATGGAGCATCCCTTTACATTACTCGTGATATTACAACTGCTATCTATCGTGATCGGACTTATCATCCAGCAATGAACTTATACGTTGTTGGATCTGAACAAATGTACTACTTTAAACAGTTAAAGGCCGTTTTAAAGGAAATGGGGGTTCCATCAGCAGACAACCTTCATCATATTCCATTTGGTTTAATTACTGTTAATGGTAAGAAGCTATCAACGCGTTCAGGACGCATTATCTTATTAGATGATGTTTTGAATGATTCAATTGCACTTGCTAAAAAGCAAATTGAAGAAAAGAATCCTGATTTACAAAATAAGGATGAAGTTGCTAAACAAGTTGGAGTTGGAGCCATTATCTTTGGTGATTTAAAGAATAACCGAATGGACAGTATTGACTTTGTATTAGAAGAACAATTGAAGTTTGAAGGTGAAACTGGTCCATATGTTCAATATTCTCGAGTTCGTGCAGAAAGTATCTTAAGAAAAGCTGGTAATCCAGATTTATCAAATGCTAAGTTTGATTTAGATGATAATGAATCCTGGCCAGTTATTAAGTTATTAAATGATTTCCCAATGATCGTTAAGGAAGCTTGTCATGATTTTGAACCTTCTGATATTGCTAAGTATGCATTAAGATTAGCCAAAGCCTTTAATCAATACTACGCTCATTCTCGAATCTTAGATGATGATGCTCAAAAGGAATCTCGTTTAGCTTTAGTTAAAAGTGTTTCCATTGTCTTGAAGGAATCATTACGTTTATTAGGGGTTCAATCTCCAGACGAAATGTAATTTAAGATTAAAAATATAAATTTAGACGTTTCTAATTTGTTAGAAACGTCTTTTTTTGTCATAATATACTTAGCGATAAAATATCAAGGAGCTTCATTATAATTATGAAATCAAATCAGCATCAAAGTAATAATCAATCATTTTGGTATCAATTTAGACAAATTATTCATCGATTAAATCAAAGGTATCATTTAATCCGATTTGCCTTAGTAATAGTTTTAACAATTGTTTTTGTGACTAGTGCGTATTTAACGTTCATGGCAAAAACAATGAATGTTAAGAATCTTCATTCGTCTTTAGAACGGTCAACGATGATTTATGATATGAATAATAATAAAGCGGGGAGTTTATACGCTCAAAAGGGAACCTATACTGGAATGAAGCACATTTCAGTTAATGTTCCAAATGCTATTTTATCTACGGAAGATCGTAATTTTTATTATGAAGGTGGTTTTTCGTTCAAGGGGTTTGGTCGAGCAGCTTTGTTAATGATAAAAAATAAAATTCTTCATCGTGATTACATTAGTGGTGGAGGAAGTACGATAACTCAACAATTAGTTAAGAATGCTTATTTATCACAACAACAAACTTTGGGAAGAAAATTAAGAGAGCTATTTATATCAATTCAGGTCAATAATACCTATTCTAAAAATGCAATTTTAACGATGTATATGAATAATGCTTATTTTGGTAACGGAGTTTATGGGGTTCATGATGCAGCGCAACGTTATTTTGGACGTTCTGTGGATGATTTACCCGTTCAAGATGCAGCAGTTTTGGCGGGGATGTTGACTAATCCTAGTGCGTATAATCCTGTTGATCATCCGGGCCTTTGTCGACAAAGACGTAACGTTGTTTTAGATTTGATGGTAGAGAATCACAAATTGACTGCTAAGCAAGCAAGTTATTATAAGGCACTTCCGGTTGAGGTAAAAAATACCTACGTTTATCATGATAGTTATCGTTATCCTTATTATTTTGATGCTGTTATTAGTGAAGCCATCAATAAATATGGTTTAAGTGAAGCTGATATTATGAATCGTGGATATAAGATTTACACTAATTTAAATCAAAAACAGCAACAAGCAATGCAAAGTGATTTTAATAATAATAGTATGTTTCCTGAAAATGCTTCCGATGGAACAAAGGTTCAAGCGGCTTCAATTGCTTTGAATGCAAAAACAGGTGGTGTTCAAGCAGTCGTTGGTGGAAGAGGGAAACACGTTTTTAGAGGTTATAATCGAGCTACGCAAATGAAACGGCAACCAGGATCAACGATTAAACCAATTGCTGATTATGTTCCCGCTTTGGAAAATGGTTATAGTTATGATTCGATTCTTAAGGATGAAAAGAAATCATATGGTAGTAATCACTACACTCCAGAAAATTATAATAATGTTTTCTCTGGTAAGGTTCCAATGTACCAAGCCTTAGCACAAAGTATGAATGCCCCAGCAGTTTGGCTTTTGAACAAGATTGGTTTAGACAAGGGTTATGACTCAGTGAAAAACTTTGGTTTACCTGTTACCAAGAGTGATAAGAATCTTTCATTAGCGTTAGGAGGCCTTTCGAATGGAGTTTCACCACAACAAATGGCAGGAGCTTATACGGCATTTGCAAACCATGGAGTAAAACATCAACCATTTTATATTCGTAAGATCGTTGATGCTTCAGGAGATGTAATCGTGAATAATCCAACACCAGGTGGCGATCAAGTAATTAGTTCCGGGACAGCTCGGCAAATGACTAGTATGATGCTAGGAGTCTTTGACCATGGAACCGCAAGTGACGCTAAACCAGCTGGATATAATGTTGCTGGGAAAACAGGAAGTACCGAGGATAGTGTTGCTAACGATAGTGATGCTACTCGTGACAAGTGGATCATTGGATACACACCTAATGTGGTCGTCGCTAGTTGGGAGGGATTTGATACTACTAGCAAAGCTCATCACCTAGAGAATTTGAGTGGAACTGGATTAGGACCATTATTTAAGAATGAAATGCAATCTATTATTCCCACCACTGATCAAACTCAGTTTGGGGTTCAAGACGCATACACCATTGCAAGTAATCAGAATCAAAATAATGGGAGTAGTAATAGTAATCTCTTCAGTGGTTTTAATAAGAAAACCAGTCAATTTAGAAATGATGTTGATAAAGATGTTGATAAAGATGTTGATAAAGCCAAGAGTACAGTTGGCAAGTGGTTCAATAAAGCTCAAAAATGGTTAGGAAAGTAACTAAGTGTTCAAAAAGACTAAGTTAATCTTAGTCTTTTTTATTATCCTTAAAATTTTATTAATTAACTATATATTGAAACAGCATTCTGATATACTTAATCACACTGAAAAATGTAATAAAAACTGACAAGGGAGATTTGAAATGGCACTTTTAGAATTAAAAGATATTCATAAATCCTATTATTTAGGAAAAGAAGAATTTAAGGTCCTTAAGGGAATTAGTCTTAAATTTCATCATGGTGAATTTGTTTCATTACTAGGTGAATCTGGTGGTGGAAAATCTACTTTGATGAATATCATTGGAGGATTAGATAGTAACTATCAAGGAGACGTGTTTTTAAATGGAAAGTCATTAAAGCATGATACTAGTAAACAATTAGATGAGTATCGACGTAAAACGATTGGATTTATTTTCCAAAATTTTAATTTGATTAGTCATATGACAGTTCTCGAGAATGTTCGTGTTGCCTTGGAAATGAGTACCCTTTCCCATGCTGAACAAACAAAGCGTTCTGAAGAATTATTGAAAAAAGTAGGATTAGGAGAACACATTCACAAACATCCTAACCAGTTATCAGGTGGCCAAAAGCAACGGGTTGCAATTGCAAGAGCGTTGGCGTCTGATCCAGATATAATTATTGCAGATGAACCAACTGGAGCTTTAGATGCTAAAAATACGGATGAAGTATTAAAGTTATTAGATGAGATTGCTTCTGAGGGTAAATTGGTGCTAACTGTGACTCATTCTGATAAAGTTGCAGCTTATGGGACTAGAGTTGTCCACATGTCAAATGGTCAAATCGATAGTGATAAAAAATTACGTGATAGATATGAAACAGAGCCATCAAAGGGCATGAAGTTACATCCATTAAGAATGTTAGATACGTTTAAAATGGCTTTTCATCAGATGACCTATAATATGAAACGGAACCTATTAATTATTTTCGGTGGTTCGATTGGGATTTTTAGTGTTATTTTCATGTTAGGATTAGGTAACGGGATTAAGGGTTATATTAATAATCAAATCTATTCTCAAATTAATCCTAATTCTGTTCAAGTCTTGAAGGGAAAGAGTGGAACTGACACTAGTTCTTTTGCTAAGTCGAATGTGACCAATCAAGATATAAAAAAACTAAAGAGTGTTAAGAATGTTAAGTCGATAGAAAAAGGTGCAATGGCAATGACACCACAGTTGGATTATAATGGTAAGGATACGCAAGGCCAAATGCTTCAAACTTATAATTCAACAATGTTATCTAAAAACATTAAACGGGGAAATAAGCCAACCAAGTCAAATACGATTTTATTACCCAAGAGTATTGCTTCAAAAATGACAAAACATGCTTATGACATGGTTGGTAAAAAAATAAAATTATCTTTTGCTGTTGTTGGGAACAATGGACAACCTCAAGCAATAACACAAAAAGTTACCGTTAGTGGGATTTCTGATAGTGCTTCACCTGCGGTATCAACTAGCTATGAAACCTTAAAACACATTTACAAGAATAACGGTAAGACTTTAAAGACTAACTTTATTACTGCTAATATCAAGGGTGGCGTATCAAACGTTAATCCAACCCAGGATCGAATTAAAGCTTTGAAGGATACAAATGGTAAAAAGGATTATCAAATTACTGGTGCTGGTTCAATTGTATCAACATTGAACACTTACATTAGTCTAGCAGTTAATGTATTAGCTGCAATCGCTGGAATTTCATTATTAGTTTCAGCAATTATGATTATCGTTGTGTTATATATCAGTGTTGCAGAAAGAACCAAAGAAATTGGAATTCTTCGCGCATTAGGGGTAACCAAAGGTAATATTCGAGGATTATTCTTTAGTGAAGCAATTTTACTAGGAATCTTTTCGTCAGGATTAGCATTAATTATTGCTTATTTGATTGAATGGGGAATTAATAGTGCCACAGGTAGTGCAATTAATTATTCTATTATTCAAATATCTGCTGGGAATGCAATTTTTGGAGTAGTAATTGCATTAGTAATCAATATTTTAGCAGCCATGCTTCCAGCTGGTAGAGCAGCTAAATTAGATCCGATTGAAAGTTTAAGTGGAGAATAACGAATATAAAATAACTCATCTTAATTGATGAGTTATTTTTTTGTAGAAATATGTAAAAAAAAGCTCATCACCAATTAAGGTGATGAGTTTAAAAATCATAATGATTATTTACTTGTAGTAGTTGAACCAGTCTTAGATGATTGTGGGTTAATGTAGTTAGCTAAGATGTTCTTTAAGTCCTTATCCTTAATGTCAATGTTACCATTCTTAAGAATCTTGGAAACCGTCTTTTGAGGGGTTGAACCATCTTTTAACTTAGCAGCAACGATTTGATCCTTCAAGTCACTAATGTGAGACTTGTATGAACCCTTCTTAGGATGGTTAATCATCTTAATTACATCGTAAGTAGAAGTACTACCTTGTTGTGATTGAGTAGTTGACTTAACAGCTGACTTAGTGTATTCACCGTTAGAAAGCTTGAATGCAGCATTCTTAACAGCAGTAGGAATACTAGTAGAAGTATTGTCAAAACTAGTCTTTTCAGCACTCTTAGAAGAAGAGTACTTCTTAGCAACAGCATCGAAGCTCTTACCACTCTTAAGTTGTGCGATTGCTGCATTAGCATCACTCTTCTTAGTAGTAGCAATAACTTGAACAGTTACCTTAGGTTGATATTGCTTAAATTGTTTTTGTAAAGCAGCATCAGTAAATTTAGTGTTATCACGAACAGCTTGTTCTAACAATAAGTTAGTTCTAAGTTGTTGTTTGAAGGATGCATTTGTTAAACCTTGTTGTTGTAACAAAGCAGCAAATTGTGATCCATATTGACTCTTATATTGGTTGTATTGAGCATTGACCTTTGAAGCCTTAACTTGACTACCATAATCATGTTCAAGTAACTTATTAAGAATCATTGTTTGTAATACTTGCTTACCATTAGAGGTTTGCTTCATACTACTGTAATATTGACTTTGAGTAATCTTACCACCATTAGTAGTAGCAACAGTTTGGCTACCACAAGCAGCTAATGAGATACCCATTAAGGCACCGGCAACGCCGACTAACCATTTTTTCTTCATGTATATACACTCCAGTTTCTTTTTCAAGATTAGTACAAGTTTTAATATAACATAATTAATAAAAAAAATAAATTGATTGTCAAATAAGGCAATCAATTTAATTAAAAATATATGATTTTAATTCTTTTTCAAACGATTTAATCTTTTTTGAATTTTTTGGATTCGAGGATTTATCATGAATTTAAACTCATTAATTTCAGTTTGAATATCTTGAACCACTTTGAGATTATCATTAAGTGCTGATTTTAAGTTGTTAACGTTTGCTTGAACTGTTTTTTTATCAGTGTTAACTTGTTGAACATCGTCCTTGGTTTTTAGGATAAAAGCTCGAAACCGTTGATTGTTAATTAAGTATCCAGCACCAGTCAAAGTTGATAGTCCTAAAATGATTTTGGTAGCGCCTCTCATTAATCTTCACCTAGTTGTTTTTCAATTTTTTGTTGAATTTCTTGATATTGAGCTTGTTGATAATCATTACTATTATCTTGAAAACTCATGCTAAAGCCATCATTGTCTGAATATCTTGGAATAAGATGGAAATGGGAGTGAAATACTGATTGGTAAGCAATCTCACCATTATTATTAACGATGTTCATTCCCTTAATTTCGGGGTTAGAATTTTTAATTGCTCGAGCAATCTTTGGAATTCTAGAAAATACTTGAGCAGCAAAATCTGCATCATAAGCATAGATATCTGGGACATGTTTCTTAGGAATAACTAGAGTATGTCCCGGAGTAGCTTGTGAAATATCTAAAAATGCTTTTACCACATCATCTTCATAAACGGTATAACTTGGGATGTCCCCGTTAATAATTTTGCAAAAAATACAATCAGTCATAAAAAGACCTCCTCAATTTATAATAGTTTAATTATATACTAATTCGAATTCAGATGGTATGCAGTGACTTTTAATAACTGGTATTATGTATAATGTAGAATTAAGAAAGTGAGAGTGTTAATAATGACGCTAAAAGTAACCCATGTAATTGGTGGTTATACTCAATTACCAGTATTAAAGGATATTTCATTTGATGTAAAAGATGGCGAATTAGTTGGGTTGATCGGTTTAAATGGTGCCGGTAAATCAACGACAATAAATCATATCATTGGTTTATTAACGCCTTTTTCTGGAACGATTGAAATTAATAATGAAACCATTACTAAAAATCCACAAGCATATAAAAAGCAAATTGCGTATATTCCTGAAATTCCAGTTCTTTATCGTGAATTAACTTTAAAGGAACATTTAGAAATGACGATTATGGCATATGGACTTGATCAAAATGAAGCCTGGAATAAGGCACATGCCCTTTTAAAAAAATTTAGATTAGATAATAAATTAGATTGGTTCCCAGAAGATTTTTCTAAAGGAATGAAGCAAAAAGTAATGATCGTTTGTGCATTCATTACTGATGCTAAGTTATTTGTGATCGATGAACCATTTTTGGGACTTGATCCATTAGCAGTTAACGATCTTTTAGATTTAATTGAGGAACAAAAACAACATGGTAGTTCAATTTTAATGTCTACGCATGTTCTCGATACTGCTGAACGGTTTTGTGATCGCTTTGTTTTAATTAATGATGGAAGAATTAAAACAGAAGGCACAATGGCCGAGTTACAACAACAATTCCCTGATGCTGGTGATTCGTTGAACAACATCTATTTAGACTTAGCAAAGGGTGAAGAAAATGAATAAATTCTTTCAAAAGCGATTATCTAAACATTTGTTGGAAATGACTAGGTATTTACGCTACGTGTTGAACGATTTTTTTATCTTAGCATTAATGTTTTTTGTTGGAGGATTAGGGTTAGCATACTCAAATCTTTTAAAGACACTTCATTTCGGAGTGTGGTGGAGTAAACCATTAACGTTTATTATTATTTTATTGGTAAGTCAAGTTGGTGGTTTCGCTACATTATTTGAAAAGGCTGATAAGGTTTTCTTATTACCTCGTGAATTAGATTTACGAAAATATTTAAAGGAGGCTTTTAGATATAGTTTAATTTTAGCGTTAATTCCGCAAGTGTTGGTCTGGTTTATTATGCTGCCTTTTTTAAAGGTGACGCAAGGTCTATCCATGACTAACTTAATTTTATTGTTAGTTTTTATGGTAATATTAAAAATTATTGTTCTTCAATATAAATATTTTAATTCCTATCAGTTAAATCGAAATGACTTACGTGGTTGGTTCGCAAAATGGGGCATTCCCGTTTTATTGACCTATTTCAATGTTTATAATCTTGGCTTTTATATTTTAATTTTGTCCTTTGCCATCCTGTTAGGGCAACAATTTGCATATAAGAAAGCGATTATTGGCCCCTTGGCTTGGAACCATTTGATTGATTCTGAAGATCATCGGATGCATCGAATCTATCAATTCTTTAATATGTTTACTGATGTTCCCCAATTAGATGGTCGAGTTCGTCGCCGTCGATATTTAAACCCTATCTTACAAAGATTATCAGGAAAGATGGATCGACCTTATCTATATTTATACCTACGAGGAATGGTTCGCGATACTGAAACTAGTGGGCTATATATTCGTTTAACGTTGATTGGTGGATTGATATTAGCATTGCTCAATGGCTTTTGGTTGCCGCTAATAATTAGTGCTTTATTTATTTATTTAATCGGTTTTCAGTTGATTCCATTTTATTTTCATTTTATTGATAATGTTTTTACACATGTTTATCCATTGGATCAAAAGTTACAACTTAAAAGTTTTCAAAAAGTTATTCAATGGTTATTATGTACAACAACGATTTTGTTCACGATTGCTAGTTTCGTTACGATTAAAGCGTTTAGTTTATCGGGATTGATATTGGTAATTGATGGAATTGAAAGTATTTTGATCGTGAAAGCATACTTACCACGTCGAATCAAAAAAGAAATAAAATCACTATAATGTCAAAAAACAGCTAAAGTTTATGATAAAATAAAATTAATGTGATTTTTGACAAAAGAGTCAAAACAATTATTGTTTGGCTCTTTTTTAAATGATAAGGAGAATGATTTATGCGAGTTCGCCATAAAAAATGGGCCCAACCATATATTGAGGACCATCCCGAATTTATCGTTTCAGAACCTGAAAAATGGTTAGGTAAATGGAACCAGCGATTTGAAAAGCGCCAACCATTAGCGATGGAGATTGGAATTGGAAAGGGGCAATTCATTGTTGAGATGGCAAAAAAACACCCAGAAATAAACTTTCTGGGTGTAGAAATTCAAATGTCAGTGATCGCAGTTGCACTTCGTAAAGTTGTGGATAGTGGGGTTAAAAATGTTCAATTGATTCACACTGATGGAGCAATGGTTGATTCATTTATTCAAGAACATGAAATTGATCGATTATATTTGAACTTTTCTGATCCATGGCCTAAATCACGACATGCTAAACGTCGATTAACATCTCCTCAATTTTTAGATAGTTATAAAAAGGTATTAAAGAAGAATGCTAATCTTGAATTTAAGACGGATAATCGGGGGCTATTTGAATATTCTGTAGTTACATTTAACAATTATGGATTAAAATTTGATTATCTATCATTAGATTTGCATAATAGCGAAGAAGCCACTGATAACGTTGAGACGGAATATGAAGAAAAATTCAGTCTTAAAGGGCCAATATATAAAATTATTGTCACTTTTCCACAAAATAGTTAGGGATTCGATGAATCAATTTAATTCTATTTATCGAACCAAAATGATTAGTTGTAAAGCGATATTGATCTAATTGAGATTGATTTTTAATGTTAATTCCACCATGATAACGATTATTAAATGGATTTGAACTGGTTTTTCTTACCCATGTTCCATAAATAGTATTGATTGAGAAACGTTTCATGATTTGATGTTTAATCCGATGATCAAGAATCGTTTTTCTGTTTATGATTACAAATGCTGAAATGCTTGCTGCAACTGAAATTGATACTTTAGTAGTTGTTTTCATTTGACTGAACTCCTTTATGGGTAAAATGAAATAATAATTATAATGATTCAATAATATGTTAATTAAGGAGACTATAAAATGCAAACAATTCCACAATTAAATTTAAAAGAGTTAAAAAGTAAAATCAACAATGGTAAATATATTCTACTTTTTAGTGCTGATTGGTGTCCAGATTGTGTTTTTATTAAACCATTCTTATCTGAAATTATAAAAGAATATCCTGATTATAAATTTTTAGCCGTTGATAGGGATGAAAATATTGATTTGGCTGCTGAATTGAACGTATTCGGAATTCCTAGTTTCATTGCATTTAACGATGGTCAAGAAATCGGCCGGTTTGTAAATAAGGATCGTAAAACAAAACAACAAATTGAATCATTCATTGATAATTTGATGACAGAAGAGGAGTAGATAAAATGATTGCAAGTTACAATTCCGCCGAAGCTGGCGATGTTTTAATTTTAATTTTAAATCAAGATACAAAAGACCAAACCATAGAAAAACATGGTGATGTTGTAAAAATAATTGGTGATAATGATAAGGTTTTAGGATATAACTTTTTTAACATTAGTAAAGTCTTTTCTGAAATTAAAACTAAAAGCGGCCAAATTGACCTCACTGATGATGATTTAACTAAATTGAACCATGTCCTTGAAGATAATAATTTTACCGGTGACTTGAAACCTGATTTAGATTCACACTTTGTTGTTGGATATGTAAGGAGCGTTGAGCCCCATCCAGATTCAGATCATTTGAAAATTACACAAACTGAGATTGATGGTGGAAAGACACTTCAGATCGTTAGTGGCTCACCTAACATGAAAGCTGATATTAAGGTTGTTGTAGCAAAATCTGGAACAATGATGCCTAGTGGGTTGATTATTTGGCCAGGAAAGTTAAAAAAAGTCGAAAGTGACGGAATGATTTGTTCTGGGCGTGAATTAAGGTTACCAAATGCACCACAAAAACCAGGGGCCTTAATTTTGCCAGATGACTTTGAGGTCGGGACTGCTTTTGATTTTGATAAGGGTGCTAAGTTGTTTAAATAAGTTGAATAGTGGGGTAACCCACTATGTACATAATTTTATTTAAGGATGAGGAAATATGAAGGATTATGATGGCCCAGCATTTTATCGACGTTTTGTTAGCAATACACATGATGAAAAAAAAGCAGATAAGACAAATCAATCTAGTCAACAAATAAGACAAATTACCCAGTTGCAAAAGAAAACTAAAAGATTTGATCCAAAATTTAATTCAAAGGATTATGGGGATAATAAGTTAATGAAGATGACGAATGCGTTTACGCCGAATCGGGATTATAAACGCAAAAATCATTTAGTTAACCGCAATGTTTCGACTATTAATCAATTTTACACGCGTTTGATTGCCGAATTAGAGAAATCAGCAATGGATTGTATATTGTTAGGAGAAGTTCCAACGAGTGGATCAGCAAAAATAAACTACCATTTAGAAAAAGCCACTCCAGTTTCGTCTTCTGCTGAACAACCAACGAAAGCAAGTATACTTCGTTCCATCCATGCTCGAAATATGAATCGCTCTATTACAAGTGAAAATAGTTTATCAAGTAGTCATTCTGATGTAGTTCAAAGTAGCTCAATCAATTCTGAACAGGATGAATCAAGTTTAGCTTCACATGGGCAAGTTAATTCATCAACAACTGATTCTTTTATTTCGCAGCGTAGTGAAGGAATGAAAGAAAAAAGTTCAGTCGTTGAGGATCAATCAATGAGTTCTGATTATTCAGCGGTAAATTCTGCTGAGACAGTTGATAATTTCAAATCAAGTGACAATGTTTCAGCATCATCCAATAGCGAACAGGTTGATGAAGATGATCAAAAAAGAGCATTAGGAAGTTCCTTGGATAAAATCATTGATAATGAAGAGAAGCAAAATCAAAAAATTTCGTTATTTGATAAGCCAACTCAAGTTATTAATAATGAAGTTGATCATAACTACCATTTTCCAGAGTATACACTTTTAAATGAACCTCAAAGAGACGATGATGAGCAACTTGATGATTGGATTATTAATCAATCTGATGTATTGGATCAAACCCTAAAGGCATTTAATGTTGATGGTGAGGTTGTTGATTGGACAAATGGACCAACGGTAACCCGTTTTCAAATCAAGTTGAAATTAGGGGTTAAAGTTAATCGAATCACAAATTTAGCTGATGATCTTAAGATGGCGTTAGCCGCTAAAGATATTCGAATTGAAGCCCCAATTCCTGGAAAACGGACGGTTGGGGTAGAAATTCCTAATCCTAAGCCGAGACCAGTAATGCTTTCAGAAGTATTAGAATCGCCTGAGTTTAAAAATGCCAAGTCACCGATGACTGCTGCATTAGGGGTGGATTTATCTGGAAAACCACAGGTTACTGATTTGAGAAAGATGCCCCATGGTTTAATTGCTGGGGCAACTGGATCAGGAAAAAGTGTATTCATCAATAGTTTATTGGTTTCATTGTTATATAAAGCAACTCCTGCTGATTTAAAGTTATTATTGATCGATCCAAAAGCTGTTGAAATGGCTCCTTATAATAATTTGCCACATTTATTAGCCCCTGTGATTTCAGAACCAAATGAGGCATCAGCAGCATTAAAATGGGCCGTTAAAACAATGGATGAACGATATGAACGGTTAGCTGCTGCTGGTGCTAGGAATATTGAACAATATAATGAACAAGCTGAAAAGCATCATCAACTCAATTTAAAGATGCCATACATTTTAATTGTTATTGATGAGTTAGCTGATTTAATGATGGTTGCTTCAACTGAGGTTCAAGATTATATTGTTCGAATTACTCAAAAAGCACGTGCAGCTGGAATTCATTTGATCGTTGCTACACAAAGACCAAGTGTTGATATTGTGACTGGAACGATTAAAAATAATATTCCTACTCGGGTCGCGTTTATGGTATCTAGTCAGGTCGATTCTAGAACGATTATTGATACTGCAGGAGCGGAACGCTTACTTGGAAAAGGGGATATGTTGTATCTAGGTAACGGTAAGAGTCAGCCATTGAGATTACAAGGAACTTTTGTTTCGAATGATGAAATTGAACGGGTAACCGCTGCTGTTAGAAAGCAAGGCAAACCACATTATGCCTTTAACCCTAAGGCACTGTTAAAAAAGGTTAATCAAGTTGATAAACAAGATGAGATTTTACCAGAAGTCTTAGAATATATTTCTAAGGAAAAACATGTTTCAACTTCAAAATTACAACGGGTCTTTTCAATAGGTTACAATCGAGCAGCCACTTTAATTGATGATTTGGAACAACAAGGGTTTGTTTCTGGTCAGCATGGATCAAAACCACGGGAGGTCTATTTGACACCTGATGATTTTAAGAAGTTAAATTTATAATTCATTTATCTAATTTTGGTATATACTAATTAAAAGAACTTTTAAATTGCAATAGGGAGCGTGAAGTTTAATGGATAAGAACACGATTTATCATTTTGTAGGAATTAAGGGTACTGGTATGGCTGCGATGGCTAGAATTTTAAAGGACCGTGGCTATAAGGTTCAGGGTTCCGATATTGAAAAATATACTTTTACTCAACGGGGATTGGAACAAGACGGAATTAAGATTTTGCCTTTTAACCCGGATAATATTAAAGAAGGAATGACTGTCATTGGTGGGAATGCTTTTACTGATGACCAACCTGAAATTAAACGAGCATTAGAAATGAAAGTACCATTCTTACGTTATCATCAAATGTTAGGTAAGATGATTGAAGGATACACCAGTATTGGTGTTTGTGGTGCTCACGGTAAAACAAGTACTACCGGGCTACTTGCTCACGTTTTAAGTGGAGTTGCCCCAACTGAATACTTAATTGGTGATGGAACTGGTAAGGGTGTTGAAGGAGCTCGTTTCTTTGCTTATGAAGCAGATGAATATCGTCGACACTTTTTAGCAACTAGTCCTGATTATGCTATCATGACTAACATTGATTTTGATCATCCTGATTATTACACTGGGATCGATGATGTTCGTGATGCTTTTCAAACCTTTGCTAATCAAGTTAAGAAGGGTATCTTTATCTGGGGTGACGATAAGAATCTTCGAAAGTTAACTGCTAATGTGCCAATTTATTCCTATGGAACTAAGGATACTGATGATTTTCAAGCAATTAATATTAAACGGACGACCAAGGGTTCTTCATTCGATGTAATGCACGATGGTAAGAATCTTGGTAACTTTGAAATTCATTTATTCGGTGAACATAATATTTTGAATGCATTATCTGTTATTGCGGTTGCTTATTTCGAAGATATTGATTTAGATGAAATTAAACGTGAATTGTTGACCTATAAGGGTGCTAAACGTCGTTTCTCACAACGTAAGGTTGCTGATATGAACATTATTGATGATTATGCTCATCATCCTTCAGAAATCAACGCTACTTTAGATGCTGCTCGTCAAGAATATCCTAATAAGGAATTGATTGCAGTTTTCCAACCACATACGTTCAGTCGAACGATTGCTTATATGGATGATTTTGCTAAAAGCTTAGATAAAGCTGATAAGGTATACGTTACCAAAATTTATGGGTCACCCCGTGAAAAGTCAGGTCATGTTTCTAGTCAAGATTTAGTTAATAAATTGACTAAAGATGGCGGATTGATTGAAGCCGAAAACATGTCACCATTATTGGACTATCATGATGCAGTTGTAATTTTCATGGGTGCCGGTGATATTCAAAAATACGAAAAAGTTTATGAAGATTTGCTTAATCATTTACGTCCAAACGCAAATTAATAGCCTTTTTAATCTTATCTCTGTATAATTATAGTTATGATAAAAATTAAAGGAGAGATGATTAAAAATGAATGATTTTGATCAACAAACACAACCTCGAATGGTTAACAATGCAGTCGGGTTGAATCGTTTTTTGACTAGAATGTACGGATGGATGAGTGCTTCTGTTCTACTATCTGCTTTAGTGGCATACATGGTAAATGCAAGTGATATTCAAATTGGTGGAATTGGAATGATCGTTGCTCTTATTGTATGGTTCGTTATTCCATTCTTTGTTTCTACAAAATCAATGACAAATCCAACTGCTGCACTGATTGGATTGCTAATATATGCGGGATTGACTGGGGTTGTCTTTTCGTCAATCTTTACGGTTTATACTAAGACATCAATAACCGAAGCATTTGTTTCAAGTGCGAGTGTCTTCATTGCAATGTCAATTTATGGAACCATCACACACAGAAGCTTGGATAAGTTAGGTGCACAACTTTCAGCAGCATTAATTGGTTTGATTGTCGGAATGCTAATTAACTTGTTCTTACACAGTTCATTAATTTCGCTTGTCTTTTCAGGATTAGCTGTTATTATCTTTACTGGATTAACAGCTTATGATACCCAAAAAATGAAACAATTGTATAACGAATACAATCAACAAATTTCATTAACTGGTTTAGCAATTAATGGGGCTTTAGTTCTATACTTGGACTTCATTAATATCTTTATTAGTTTATTACAAATTTTTGGAGTTATGAACGGTGACAACCGGAACTAATTTGAACGAAGAAAAAGCATCGATAGCGATGCTTTTTTTATTTACATAAAATGTTATATAATCATATGTAGTAATTAAATGAGTAAAGGAGAATTTGATGAGTGATAAGCGGCTCCTATTAATTGATGGTAATAGTTTAGAGTACAAGGCTTTTTATGCGTTGTACACTTCTATGGATCGATTTACAAATCCAGAAGGTTTGCATACAAGTGCAATTTATGGTTTTAACAACATGTTAAATATTATGCTTGAAACTGTTAAGCCAACAGCAGCATTAGCAGCTTTTGATGCTGGGAAAGTAACCTTTCGAACTAAAATGTATAAAGAATATAAGGGTGGTCGACCTAAAACACCACCAGAACTAGTTGAACAATTCCCATATATCAAAGAGCTTTTAAAGAATCGTGGAATTAAAACTTATGAATTAAAAGATTATGAAGCTGATGATATTATTGGAACTTTATCTAAAGAAGCTGAAGAACAGGGATATGAAGTTACTATCGTCACGGGGGATCGTGATTTAACTCAATTATGTTCTGATAAAACAACTGTCAGTATTTCTAAAACAGGAGTTAGTAACATTGTTCATTATGATACTAATTATGTTAAAGAAACAATGGGAATTACTCCCAAGCAAATAATTGATGTAAAGGGTCTGCAAGGTGATTCTTCGGATAATTATCCTGGGGTTACCAAAGTTGGTCCTAAAACTGCTGAGAAGTTAATTCAAGAATATCAAAGTGTTGAGGGTGTATATGATCATATTGATGATATTACAGCCAAAAAATTAAAAGAGCATTTGATTGATGACCATGATCAAGCAATCATGTCTAAAAAATTAGCGACGATTCTACGAGATGCACCACTTACAATTGGCGTTGATTCATTAGAATACGAAGGTGATCAAAAGACACTTGTTGATTTCTACAAAAAAATGAATTTTAGAAAATTCTTAAGTGAAATGGACCGTCAAGATACTGAATCAAAGCCAGAAATTTCATATACTGAATTAAATGCTAATACTCTAGGGAAATTAAAAGAGCTTACTTCACCGGTAACATTTTATTTAGAGATGGATGGGGATAATTATCATACAGCGCCGTTTGTTGGTTTTGTAATTGGTAATGATGATCAATGGTATGTTTCAAGAAATATTGAATTGCTTCAATCTCAAGAAGCAAAATCTATTTTAAGCCAAAAATCAATTAAGAAGAATGTTTTTGATGCTAAACGAGCTTACGTAGGATTAAATCGATTAGGTGTTGATCTTCAAAATGTTGATTTTGACATGTTACTAGTTTCGTATCTTTTAAATACAAATGATAATAGTAATGATTTAAGTGAGGTAGCAAGTCAACATGGTTATTATGGTGTTGAGTCCGATGAAAAGGTTTATGGTAAGGGTGCTAAACATTCTATCCCAGATGATGACAGCATTCTATTTAAACATTTAGTCAGTAAAGCGATTGCAATTGAAAAATTACAAGCACCAATGTTTAAGTTACTAGATGAACATGATCAAAGTGACTTATACTGGAAAATTGAATTACCGATTGCGTTTGTTTTAGGACGAATGGAAATGGCCGGTGCCAATATTGATCGTAACTGCCTTCAACAAATGAAGAGTAAATTAAGTGAGGAACTTAGCCAAATTCAACAGGAAATATATAATGAAGCTGGTGAAGAATTTAACATCGGTTCACCTAAGCAATTAGGACAAATTTTGTTTGAAAAAATGAAGTTACCAGTTTTGAAGAAAACTAAAACCGGTTATTCAACAGCAGTTTCAGTTCTTGAAAAGTTGGCTGACCAAGCACCAATTGTACAAAATATTTTGAAATACAGACAAATTGCAAAAATTCTTTCAACATATGTTGATGGGCTATTAAAGGTGATTAGTCCTAAAGATCATAAAGTTCACACTAGGTATTTACAAACTTTGACCCAAACGGGACGGTTATCTTCTGTTGATCCCAATTTGCAAAATATTCCAGTTAGAACTGAACAAGGGAAGTTGATCCGACAAGCCTTTATTCCTAGTCATAAAGGATGGCAAATATTATCGTTTGACTATTCCCAAATTGAATTACGGGTATTAGCTTCTATTAGTGGCGAAAACAATATGATCGATGAATTTAAGGAAAATGATGATATTCATGCTTCGACAGCCCGAAGAATTTTTAAGTTAAAAAGTAATGCTGATGTAACTGCTGATTTAAGAAGACAAGCTAAAGCGGTTAATTTTGGAATTGTTTATGGGATTAGTGATTTTGGTTTAGCCCAAAATACGGGGATTTCTAGAAAAGCTGCTGGTGAATTTATTGAAAAGTACTTTCATGAATATCCAAAAATTAAAGTTTATCTTGATAACGTTGTTAAACAAGCACGTGAAAAAGGTTATGTCGAGACGATTACCAATCGGCGTCGTTATTTACCGGATATGCATTCGAAGAACTTTCATCTAAGATCTTTTGCTGAAAGAACTGCTATGAATTCTCCAATTCAGGGAAGTGCAGCTGATATTATTAAAATTGCAATGATTAACGTTGAAAAAGCGATTAAAGATATGAAAGCAACGATGTTACTTCAGATTCATGATGAATTAATTTTTGAGGCTCCTGCTGAAGAAGTTGAAAGATTATATCAAATTATTCCAAAACAAATGGATTCCGCTGTTAAACTCAAAGTACCTTTGAAAGTTTCTCATAATCATGGGAACACTTGGTACGATACCAAATAAAAAGGAGCAAAAATTATGCCAGAATTACCTGAGGTCGAAACCGTTAGAAGAGGATTAACGGAGTTAGTGAAAGGCAGTCATATTAATAGTGTTGATGTTATTTATGAAAAAATGCTTAGTAATATTTCAGCAACTGATTTCAAAAAAGATTTAAAAGATACTAATATTGATCGAATTGATCGCCGTGGAAAATATTTATTATTTAGAATTAGCAATGGAATGACATTAGTTTCCCATCTGAGGATGGAAGGAAAATATGATGTTGAGCCAGAGGGAACCGCTCCTGATAAACATACTCATATTATTTTCCATTTGAATAATAATCGAGAATTGAGATATAACGATAGTCGTAAATTTGGTCGAATGGCATTAGTTAAAAATGGTGATGAAAAGACCTTGTCTGGTTTAGCAACCATTGGGCCTGAACCTACTGAAGAGACATTAACTTTTGAATACATGAAGAAAATCATGAACAAAAGTCGTGGTAAGATTAAACCGTTCTTATTAAATCAAAGCCATATTGCTGGACTTGGTAATATTTACTGTGATGAAGTTCTTTGGATGAGTAAGATTCATCCAGAACAACCAACTAATTTAATCAGTGATGAAAAAATTAATATCCTTCGTCGTAACATTATTGATGAAATTGCAGAAGCGATTAAGGGACATGGAACAACTGTTCATTCTTATTCGAACGCATATGGAAAAGCAGGTCAATTTCAGAATCATCTTCATGTTTACGGTCGTAAAGGGGAACCATGTGAACGCTGTGGAACAAAGATTGAAAAGATAAAGGTTGCTCAAAGAGGAACTAGTTTTTGTCCTCATTGTCAAAAGGTTGTCCGTTAATGCCAAAAGTGATTGGTTTAACTGGCGGGATCGCGATGGGAAAATCTAATGTTAGTGATTACTTAGCTGAATTGGGAATGGAAGTAATTGATGCTGATGCTATTGTTCACTCTTTACAAGAAAGAGGTACTGATTGCTATCAAACATTGGTTGCTTTTTTTGGGAAACAGATTTTAAATTCGACTTTAGATATCAATCGCAAAAAGTTAGGCGAAATTGTTTTCAATAATCCCAATAATTTGAAACAACTTGTTCTTTTAATGGATCCCTATATTAGAAAAACAATCTTATCAAAAATTAAAATGACAAAGAAACCAATTGTTATTTTGGACGCACCAACATTATTTGAAAATGGTTATCAGTATCTAACTGATCAGATAATGGTTGTTCGGTGCGATCCAATAGTTCAGATGCAACGGCTTCGAGAAAGAAATCATTTATCTTATTCTCAAGCATCGAAACGGATTGCTAACCAGTGGCCAATTGATATTAAGGTCGCGTTAGCTGATGTAGTTATTGATAGTGATGGTTCTATTAGTCAAACTAGACAGCAAGTGTTAAAATGGTGGAATGAATATTCTAAATTAGTGAGGTGAGTTTAATGCAATGTCCACGTTGTCATAAAAATGGTTCGCGAGTAATTGATAGTCGCCCTTCTAACGATGGAAAAGTAATTCGACGCCGTCGGGAGTGTGAAGAATGCGGATATCGCTATACTACTTTTGAACGAATTGAAGAAACTCCATTATTGGTTGTTAAAAGAAACGGAAATCGTGAAGAATTTAATCGTGAGAAAATTTTACGTGGAATCATTCGATCGGCTGAAAAACGACCAGTTTCAATGGATAAAATGACTAGTGTCGTCGATAAAGTCGAAAGTGAATTACGCTCTTTAGGTGAAAATGAAATTTCTAGTCAGATCATTGGGGAACACGTAATGAAAGAATTGGCTTCTGTTGACGAAATTGCCTACATTCGTTTTGCTAGTGTTTATCGCCAATTTAAAGACATGACTGTTTTTTATAATGAATTAACTCAAGTAATGAAACGTGATAAGGATAACAACGCTCATGATGACAAAAAATAATGAAGCAAGTGGAAATGAAGAACGATATATTGAACCAGATATCGGCTGGCTAATTTATTCTGATGATGTTATATCAGAGATTCAGTTACAACGGATCGACATGTTATATCAACCAATCGTTGGAATCATAGCTACTAATTTGATTCATTATTTTTGGAATTACTTTCGATTGTCTAGTAATGCATATCATCAAAAGCCAAATTCTGATCTATATCAATTATTGCATATTAATCCGCAACAGCTTTACCAAGCTCGAATCCGTCTTGAAGCATCCGGCCTTTTGAAGACCTTTATTCAACAAAGTGAGTCAAGGCCTTTTGTAATATATAAATTAGTCTTACCTTTGAGTTCTCGACAGTTTTTTGAGGATAGTCTTTTATCGACGACTCTATTAGAAAATGTTGGAGAAAAGAATTTTCATCAGCTTAATCATGAACTAATCCCTCCTAAGCTTGATTTATTTCGAGATGCAAAGAATATTTCTCATGATTTTTTAAGCGTTTTTAATATCAATCATGATGATTTAATTAATCAACCAGAAGCAATTAACGATGGGAAAAAACGTTCTGAGGTTGATAATGCAGATAAGAAACATCATGTTCAACATGATAATGATGATACTTTTAACATGAAACTATTATATGATATGTTAAATTCATCCTTTGTTAATGTTGAGACTGTTAAAAGATGTCAAAAAGATATTGTCGAGCTTAGTAAGTTATATGGAATTGATGAGATTGAAATGAATACTTTAATTACGAAAGCGACAAATTTAAGAAATAACGTTTTTAGCTTAGATAAATTAAAGTTATTAATTAATCGGCAATTCAATGCCACTCATCAAAGTGGTTCTAATGATAAAGATGAACATTCCCATGAAAATGTTTCGAATTTAGATGAACAACAACGTTCATTAGTTAAAATTGCCCAAGAGTATTCACCAGTTAAATTTGCCCGGAAAATTAAACAACAAAAGGATAGCAAGGCATTTTTAGGACGAGATGAAATGCAATCGATCGAAGAAATTGTTAGTCGACATTCGATTTCAACGGGAGCTATTAATATTTTGATTTACCATTTGTTCTGTGATCTTAATCATACTAATTTACAAGGCGTTGTGATGAACCGAATCATTAATGATTGGTTACAGAAATATCATGTTGAAACTGCTGCTGATGCAATCAATGCAATTAAGGAATATAATAAATCGAATAATAATCGAACTTACAAAAAGGGTTATAAATCTAAGCCTCGAATTGTTAATGATGTTCCAGATTGGATGAATGAAAAGTATGATCGTAAGGCCAACCAAATTACACCGGAACAGGAACGAAAAAATGCAGCTAGTTTAGAAAAACTAAAACGGTTACGAGAAAATAGGTGATATAAATGACCAAAAAGTCCAATGATGATTTTAAAACGGTTTCCAATGCAATTTCTGATGATAATGGCGAGATGAAAAATAACTACCTAAGGATTCTTCATTCAATTTATAATGATCCTGAAGTTAAGGCGTTCATTAAGAAAAACAATATTTCAGATCAAGATGTTAATAATGCTAGTGCTAAATTGTATGAATTCGTTGATCAAAGAAATAAGTTTGAACGTGGTGAAGAGGGTGTTGTTCCAGGTTATGCACCTAAATTAATTTGGGAAAACGGTCGAATTGATGTTGCTTATCAACCAACTGCAGAAACTGTTAAAAGACAACGAAATAAATCAATCGAACAACGATTTCACGCTTTTTCAATGCCAAAGAAAATTTCAAGAGCTAGTTTAAGCGATTTTCATACGGAAAATGATAATAATAGAAGTGAATTGTGGACTTGGTCAATTGATTTCATAGAACGGTACGTTGCTAATAGAGGACGGGATATTAATCAACGTGAATATTTACCTGGATTATATTTATACGGTAATTATGGAGTAGGGAAAACATATCTATTGGGTGCGATTGCCAATGAATTGGTTTCGTCAGGGATTCCATCAACGATGGTTCATTTTCCTAGTTTTGTTGTGGATATTAAAAACTCTTTCAAGGATAATACTTTTGAACAAAAAATTTCGTTCATTAAGAAATCTGAAGTTTTATTTTTAGACGATATTGGAGCGGATACAATTACGCCGTGGGTTAGAGATGAGGTTCTAGGTGTGATTTTGGAATATCGAATGCAGAATGATTTAACAACGTTCTTTAGTTCTAATTATTCAATGAAAGAATTACAAAATAAATATTTAGCTATCGATAAAGATGGTAATCAAGATTTAGTTAAGGCAGAACGGTTAATGCAACGAGTCCGTTATCTTTCTAGAGAGTACAAATTCGTTGGAGATAATCACCGTTTTTAAGTTAACTAAATCCAAGTTGCTTTTGGTTGACTTTAAATCTGAAAAGGTGTTTAATAACAATTGTAAATAATTTTTGAATAAAATTAACGAAAGACAAGATTTAAATTTAGTTGTTCTCAGGGAATGAAGATTATAACTGGAAGTCTTCTGGATGATAATTTGAATTACCACTTTCTCTAATGTTTAACGGAAATGTTAAACCGTTTTATCGCGTTAAGATAATTAGAGTGGCATAGTAATTATTATGCTTAATCTGGGTGGAACCACGTTAATGACGTCCCTCGTGTACATTTTGTGTGCACAGGGACGTTTTTTTTATTCAAGAATAATAAATCAATACATTAAAAGGGGATATAAACATGGCACAACTTTCATTTGAATTTCCAGATGGTAGCGTTAAAAAATTTGATGATGGCGTTACAACTGAAGATATTGCTAAAAGCATTTCAATTAGCTTAGCAAAAAAGGCCGTTGCTGGTAAGATTGATGGTAAATTAGTATCAATAGATGAATCATTAAGCAAGGGTGGAAAAATCGAAATCGTTACACCAGATACTAAGGAAGGTCTTCAAGTTTTAAGACAAACTGCCGCTCAAGTTTTGAAGGCAGCTTTAGCTGATGACTTTAGTGATATTCAATTCGGTGAAAGCGTGGCCGACGAAGATGGTTTTTATGTTGATACGGACCGTCGTGGTGACCAAGGTCAAGTTAGTGCTGATGAATTATCCGAAGTTGAAGACCGGATGCGTAAAATGATCAAGGAAAACGTTGTTCTTGAAAGAAAGACATTGAGTCTTGATGAAGCTTTGAAGCAAGTTGATGGCGATCCTTATCAAGCTAAGTTAGTTAACAAGTTCGCTGTTGATGGGAAAGTTGACTTCTATCAAATCGGTGATTACCTTGGTTTATCTGAAGGGGTTGTTTTACCTTCATCTAAGGATATTAAACAATTCAAGTTGTTATCAGTTGCTGGTGCATATTGGGAAGGTAAATCATCTAACCCAATGTTACAAAGAATTTATGCTACTGCCTTCTTCAAGAAAGCTGATTTAGAAGCTGACTTAAAGAAACGTCAAGAAGCTAAGGAACGTGATCACCGGGTTATCGGTAACAAGTTAGATTTATTCTTCGTTGACCCTAAAGTTGGAGCAGGTTTAGCATATTGGATGCCTAATGGTGCAACTGTTCGTCGAGTAATTTCCCGTTACATTGTTGACAAGGAAGTTGCTAATGGTTACCAACACGTTATCACCCCAGTTCTTATGAACTTGGATGCTTACAAGACTTCTGGTCACTGGGCTCACTACCGTGAAGACATGTTCCCACCTATGGATATGGGTGACGGTGAAGAACTTGAATTACGTCCAATGAACTGTCCTTCTCATATCCAAATTTATAACCATCATATCCGTTCATATCGTGAATTACCATTACGGATTGCTGAATTGGGAATGATGCATCGTTTTGAAAAATCAGGTGCTTTAAGTGGTTTACAACGGGTTCGTGAAATGACTTTAAATGACGGACACACTTTTGTTCGTTTAGACCAAATTGAAGACGAATTCAAGAAGATTCTTCACTTAATGATGGATGTTTACAATGATTTCGATATTAAGGAATATCACTTCCGTCTTAGTTACCGTGATCCTAAGAATACTGAAAAGTACTTTAATGATGATGAAATGTGGAACAAGTCTCAATCCATGTTAAAGAAAGCCATGGATGACCTTAACCTTGACTATGTTGAAGCTGAAGGGGAAGCCGCTTTCTACGGTCCTAAGTTGGATGTTCAAACTTACACTGCTTTAGGAAACGAAGAAACTCTTTCCACGATTCAATTAGACTTCATGTTACCAGAACGTTTTGATTTACATTACGTTGGTGAAGATGGTCAAGAACATCGTCCAGTTATGATTCACCGTGGATTAGTTTCAACAATGGAAAGATTTACGGCTTACTTGATCGAACAATACAAGGGTGCATTCCCAACTTGGTTATCACCAAAGCAAGTTAAGATTATTCCTGTAAGTATGGACAAACATGGGGACTACGCTAAGAAACTTAATGATAAGCTTCGAACTTTGAAGCTTCGTTCAGAAGTTGACGAACGTGGTGAAAAGATGGGTTACTTAATTCGTGATGCTCAAACCCACAAGATTCCATACACTTTAGTTGTAGGTGATGATGAAATGAACAGTGGTAATGTATCTGTTCGTCGTTATGGTCATGATGATAGTAAAGAAGAAAGTTTTGATGACTTTGTAAAAGAAATTCAACACGATATTGCTAACTACTCTCGTGAAGATTAATTTTCTTTTGACAAATCAAAATAAATGATGTAATATATTAAGTATTGAAAAAGCAGAGGCTACCCGCTTCTCGCCTTAGTAATTTTAATTGCTGGGCTAATGATCGGATTAACTCATTTTTAGTGAGTTCAAAAAGCGGGGAGACTTATGTCTTCCCGCTTTTCTGCTTTTTAATTAACTTGGAGGTGAATCACCATAGCAAACGATATGATAGTTAATGAAGGAATTCGCGCTACTAGCGTTCGTTTAATTTCTGCTGGCGGAGAACAATTAGGTGTTAAAGATACTAAAGAAGCTCTAAGAATGGCCGAAGAAGCTAACTTAGATTTAGTATTGATGGCACCAAAAGCTAAACCACCAGTTGCAAAGATTATTGATTATGGGAAGTACCGTTTTGAACAACAAAAGAAAGCCCGTAAATCAAGACAACGTCAAAAGACAGTTAGCATGAAGGAAATTCGTTTAAGTCCTACGATTGATACGAATGATTTCAATACTAAATTGAACCGAACCCGTGAATTCTTGAGTAAAGGCGCAAAAGTGAGAGTTTCTATTCGTTTTAAAGGTCGGGCCATTACCCATAAGGAAATTGGTCGTGACGTATTGAACCGAATGGCAGATTCAACAAAAGATGTCGCAACTGTCACTCAAAGAGCTAAAATGGATGGTCGTAGCATGTTCTTAATGCTCGCTCCAAGTGATCAAAACAAATAATAAGAAGGAGTTTTTTCTATGCCTAAGATTAAAACTAATCGTGCCGTAGCAAAGCGTTTCAAAAAGACTGCTAAGGGTAACTTAAAGAGTGCTCATGCGTTCACTAGTCACCGTTTCCATGGTAAGACTAAGAAGCAACGTCGTCATTTACGTGGAACTCACACAATTAATCCAATTCACTTAAAGAAATACCAAAGTTTATTAAAGTAATTTTTTAATGTTATTTAAATAGGAGGAATTCAATATGCCACGAGTTAAAGGTGGAACAGTTACACGTGCCCGTCGTAAGAGAGTCTTAAAGGCTGCTAAAGGTTACCGCGGTGCTAAGAGTAAATTATTCAAAACAGCTAAAGACCAAGTTATGAAGTCCCGGACTTATGCTTTCCGTGACCGTCGTAACAACAAGATCCAATACAGAAAGTTATGGATTGTTCGTATTAATGCTGCTGCACGGATGAATGGTTTGAGCTACAGTCAATTAATGCACGGTTTAAAGACTGCTAATATCGAAATTAACCGTAAGATGTTAGCTGACTTAGCTGTTAATGATGCTGATGCTTTCAAGCAATTAGCAGATCAAGCTAAAAAAGCTTTAGCTTAATCTAAAATTATTAAACTTTCACTAGCAATTGCAGTTAGTGGGAGTTTTTTAGTATATTAGTTATAATAGAGATGAAGCCCTTCATCTCGAATACATAAATTTTAAGGAGTTGGATAAATTGATTGATCGTTTTAAACCCACTTGGACTAGAGATAGTATTTACGATATTACCCCAGAGTTTCTTAAGGCCCAGGGGATTAAAGCAATTTTTACTGATTTAGATAACACTCTAATTCCTTGGAATCGTCCCAATGGAACCGCTGAAACATGGAAGTGGATGAATGAAATTGCGGATGCACATATTAAATTGATTATTGTTTCTAATAATCGACATGGTCGGGTCAAGAAAGCAGCAGATAATTTAAAATTACCATTTGTTTCTAGGGCATTAAAACCGTCTTCACTAGGAATTGACCGTGGCTTGAAGCGTTATAAATTACAGAAAAATGAAATCGTAATGGTTGGTGATCAGTTACTGACCGACATTCTAGGTGCTAATAATAGTGGAGTGAAAAGCATCTGGGTCAAGCCATTAGTTAAAACTGATGCTTTGAATACTCGAATTAATCGGGTGATGGAAAAACAAATTTTAAAACGTTTGGTTCGTAAGTATCCAGACTTACGTTGTTAGGAGATATTAAATGACAGATAACGAATTACGTTGTATTGGTTGTGGTGCAGTATTACAAAGTGATGATAAAAATGAAATTGGTTATGTTCCTTCATCTACAATGAAGAAGTATGCTGAAAACGATGAACAAGATATTTATTGTCAACGTTGTTTTAGACTCAGACATTATAATGAGATTGCACCAGTAAGTTTAACGGATGATGATTTTAGACATCTGTTAAGCCAAATTAGAGATTCAAATTCATTAGTGGTTTACGTAATGGATGTATTTGACTTTAATGGAAGCTTAATTCCTGGGTTGGCCCGTTTTGTTGGAGATAATCCAATCATGTTAGTAGCTAATAAAGCTGACCTACTTCCTTCTTCGTTTAAAGAAAGTAAGTTAAAGGATTGGATTCGTCAACGTTCAAACGAAGCTGGACTGCGACCAATTAACGTAAGTTTGGTTTCTGCTAAGACAAATCAATCTGTTGATGATTTGTTAAAAGAAATCGATAAGTATCGAAAAGGAAAGGATGTTTACGTCGTTGGGGTCACCAACGTTGGTAAATCTACTTTAATTAATCAAATCATTCGACAAAACTCTGGAATTAAAGATTTAATAACAACTTCTCGTTTTCCAGGGACAACTTTAGATCAAATTAAAATACCACTTGAAGATGGAAAATCAATCATTGATACTCCTGGGATTATCCATAAGGATCAAATGGCACATTATTTAACTAGTAAAGAACTAAAGTTTGTTTCGCCACAAAAGAAAATCAAGCCACGTTCTTATCAATTGAATCCTGAACAAACCCTTTTCTTAGGTGGAGTTGGGCGTTTTGATTATATTAAGGGGCTTGGTAAAAAAGGCTTTACGGTATTCGTTGAAAACACGCTTTTAGTTCATCGAACGAAACTAGAGAATGCCGATGAATTTTATGATAAACATGTTGGAGAATTATTGACCCCCCCAACTGAAGAAACACTAAAAGATTTTCCAAAGATGGTTCGTTATGAATTTAAAACTCATTATAAATCTGATCTTGTAATAGAAGGTCTTGGCTGGGTATCTGTTCCTAAGGATGTCATAATTGCTGGATGGGCTCCTAAGGGAGTTGCTGTCTTACTGAGAAGATCAATGATTTAAGGAGTGAAAAATATGCAATTAAGAGGAAAGCAAAAGCGTTATTTAAGATCGCAAGCTAATCATTTACGGCCTATTTTTTCAATTGGCAAAAGTGGAATTGATGATAATTGGTTAGAACATGTTGTAGATGCCTTGAACAACCGTGAGTTAATTAAGGTTAATATTTTACAAAATGCGGCGATTACTCCAGATGAAGCTGCAGAATACATTGAACAGAATAGTTCGGTTCAGGTCGTTCAAGTGATTGGAAAGACTTTATTACTATTCTTAAAGTCAAAACGTCCTGGCCGTCAACATATCTCATTAGCTGTTGAGAGCATTTAAATGAGAATTGATAACGAGAGTGGTTTTGGGTACAGACCTCAACCCCAAACATTATTTGAAGAAGAGAGAAATCGTCGTAGAATTGGTATTTTAGGTGGGACTTTTAACCCGGTTCATATTGGGCATTTGATTATTGCGGATCAAGTTCGAAACCAATTATGTTTAGATGAAGTTCGGCTCATGCCTGATTTTATTCCACCGCATGTTGATAAAAAGACGGCAATTGATGCAGATAAAAGAATTGATATGCTTAACTTAGCGATTGATGATAATCCTCATTTATCATTGGAATTAGCAGAAATTGAACGTGGTGGGAAAAGTTTTACTTACGATACAATGAAAAAAATGACGGAAGAACATCCAGAAAATGATTATTACTTTATCATTGGTGGTGATATGGTTGCATATTTACCAAAATGGTATCGTGTTCATGATCTTTTTGGGTTAGTTCGATTTGTTGGAGTAAAACGTCATGGATATTCAAGAAGAACTGATTTTCCAATTATTTGGGTCGATATTCCTACTATGAGATTATCTTCGACAGACATCAGAAGAAAAGTCAGCCTAAAACAATCAATTCGATATCTAGTTCCAGATGAAGTTAGAGATTATATAAAGGAGCATCATTTATATGAATGAAGTAATATTAACTTATCATGAAAATATCGTTCCATTTAGTCGAGATGAATTAATTCATCGTTTGGATGAAGCACTTACAACATCTCGTTTTGAACATTGTAAACGAGTTGAACAAATGGCAATTAAATTAGCTCGCTTAAATGGTGAAGATGAAGAAAAGGCAAGTATTGCTGGTTTAGTTCATGATTATGCTAAACAACGTCCTGCCGAAGACTTTATTAAAGTAATCAAGGATTATAAGTTAGATCCTGATTTATTGAATTACAGTCGTTCGATTTGGCATGGATATGTCGGCTGGATCCTAATTAAAAATGAATTAGGGATCAATGACATTGATATTTTAAATGCTGTTAAGTATCACACGATTGGGAATCCGCACATGTCAAAATTAGCTCAAATTACTTATATGGCTGATTATATTGAAATGGGACGGACTTTTGATAAAGTTGAAGAAGCTCGAAAAGTTACTTTTGATAATTTACAAAATGGGGTTGCTTATCAAACTAAAAACACTTTAAAATTTTTAGTTAAATCAAACAAGAAAATTTATCCGAAGATGATTAATACCTATAATGCATGGGTACCATCTTCCGATTTATATCGCAAGGAGAGTTAAGATGGACAGCAAAGAAATTTTAGAATTAGTGGTAAAAGCTGCTGACGATAAAAGAGCTCATAATATTGTGGCTCTAAATATGGAAAATATTAGTTTAATGGCTGATTATGTGGTGATTATGGATGCAAGTTCTAATCGTCAAGTTAAAGCGATTGCTGATTCAATTATTGAAACTAGTAATAAGAATGGTTTTCCAGCTGGTCAAGTTGAAGGTAAAAATAGCGCTAAGTGGATTTTAATCGATTTAGGGGATGTTATTGTTCATGTTTTCCAAAAGGATACTCGTGAATTTTATAACCTCGAGAAATTATGGTCTGATGCGCCTCAAGTTGATGTTAGTAAATGGGTCGAAGAATAAATAAATGAAGTTAACAGCTTGTTCGATCATTGCTGAATATAATCCTTTTCATAATGGTCATCTTTATCAATTAAGTCAGGCAAAACGGTTAAGTCATGCTGATGTAATGGTCGCAATTATGAGTGGAAATTGGATGCAACGTGGTGAACCAGCAATTGTTGATAAATGGATTCGAACTTTAATGGCATTAAATAATGGAATCAATCTTGTGATTGAATTACCCGTCAATTTTTCAGTCCAAGCTGCTGATATTTTTGCAAGTGGTGGAGTTCAAATTGCTGAAATGATTCAAAGTAATTATTTAGCATTTGGGTGTGAACATCCAGATTTACCTTTTGATGAATTAGCTCAAATTCAAGTTGATGATAACCATCATGCGTTTCAAAATTATGATTTATCATATGCTGCGCAGTTTCAACAACTGGTTCAACAAAAAACAGGATATCAGGTTAATTTAGCAAACGATGTGTTAGCACTTGGTTACGCTAGAGCAAAATACGATTTAAAATCTAATATCCAGTTGTTACCAGTTCAACGAATTGGTAGTGACCACATCGACTCCAAGTTAAAATCTGATAATATTAATAGCGGTTCGGCCATTAGACGAGCAATTTTTAGTTCACAAAACGTGGATAAATATGTTCCTAATAATGAATTAATAAATCAACATCTATATCAGTTAGCTGATTTCTGGCCATTGATTCGCTACCAACTGATTGAATCGTCGTTAGATCAGTTAAAAAAAATTTATCAAATGAATGAAGGAATCGAACATCGATTGAAAAAAGCTGCGATTACATGTAGTAAATTTGATGAATTTATGACAATGATTAAAACAAAACGATACTCATATGGACGTTTACAAAGGCTATTATTTTATTTATTGATTAAAGCTGAAAATAATTTTAAACTTAAGCAAATTAAAAATATTCGCATTTTGGGTTTTGATCATATTGGCCAGCGCTATCTGAAACAAATTAAGAAACAAGCGGGCGTTCCAATCATCACGACACCTGGCCAAAAAGAGTTTCAAAAAGAACTACCATGGACTGTTAAATCCGGAATGCTATTAACACTCCAATCGGGAAAAATGCAGGATTACTTCCAACACCCGATTATTAAGTAGCTATCAAGGAGATTACCTTGACAAGTAATTTTATGGTATGTATAATTATTTCTGTTGCATTAGGGGGTATTTTTCTGTGAAATGGTCATTAGATCAATTAGCTGATTATACAAATGTTCCGTTATCAGTTGATGTAACGTTAGATTTGAAAAAAGATTTTTTAAATCGATATTCAAGTCAAATTCTGGATGCTGAGCCAGTTAAAGCACATGCCTACGTTTTATATGAGCATGGGAATGCAATCCTTAACGCGGAGGTAAAGGGACAAATTACGGTTCCTTCTTCCCGCTCACTAACACCAGTTAAATTACCATTAGATTTCTCATTTAATGAGATTTATGTTCCAACGAAAGAAGCGTTAGCTAAGTTAGAAGAAAAAGACACTGAAGACGTTATCTTAGTAGTTGGTGATGATGGTTGCATTGATTTTGATAAAGCAGTTAGCGATAACGTGATTACTCAAATCCCAATGCATATCCTGTCTGAAGAAGAAAAAAATCATGGGGTAATGCCTAAAGGAAATGATTGGAAAGTTATTTCTGAACATGATTATAAAAATCCAAAGGCAGATTCAAAACATGTTGATCCACGTCTTGCGAAGTTAAAGGACTTTTTTAAGGACTCTAATGATTAAACAAGACTTTTAAAAACACTAGTGGATATTTTACAAAAAGGGGGTTTTCAAATTGGCTGTACCTAAGAGAAAGACATCTAAGGCTAGAAAGCGTATGCGTCGCGGACACATCAAATTGTCTGTACCTGGTTTAACACCTTGTCCAAACTGTGGTGAATTACGTAAGTCTCACGTCGTTTGCCCAAACTGTGGATACTACGATGGTAAAGACGTTGTTAATGCTAACAACTAATTCCTAGCAAAATATAAAAGCATTCAGGACACCATGGGTTCTGAATGCTTTTTTTATTGTAAAAAAAGATTGCTGTTTATCAACAGCAATCTTTTAAGATTATCGATTTTGTTTTCCGGCGTTACGTTTTCGATTCTTTTCATCTAGTGATGAAGATGTTTGTTTGTCTTTAACATCTGCTGATGAATCATTATTTTCTTCATCTGCAACTTTGTCTAAGTTCAATTCACTAATAACATCCTTTGGTGGATTTTTCTTAGCTTGTTCAGCAATCTCACGTTTGATCTTAGGACGATATAAATTAATGATGATGGTTTGGATACATGCAAAAATTCCACCAATCAAGAAATAAATTCCTAAACCAGCTGGGGCACTGAACGAAATGAACAGGATGAACAATGGGCTAATGAATAACATTGGTTTCATTGTTTTCGCTTGTTCAGCTGGAAGATTTTTGGCTGATAACCATGCTTGAATAACATAGCTAGCTGCAGCTAGGATTGCTAAAACGATGTTTGGTTTTCCTAATTGAATTCCAAAGAAAAAGGTTTTAGATAATTCATTTGAATAACGAATGGCTTCATACAAAGCAGCAAAAACAGGAAGTTGAATTATGATTGGTAAACAACCAATTCCACCAGTCATGCTAATGTTATTTTCACGATATAACATCATCATGGCTTGGCTAGCCTTCATTCGTTCTTCTTGGGTCTTAGCATTTTGTTGAACGGCTTGAATTTTCTTCATTTGTGGACGGATCAAACTCATTTTTTCTTGTTGAGTGGTAGATTGGCGCATTTGTTTAACCATCATTGGCAATAAGATCAATCGAACAATAAAGGTTAAAACAATTAAGGCCCAACCATATCCACCAACAAAATGAGCTAACCATCCCATAATGTTTTGTCCAGGAACCGCTAGATACTTGTAAATGAATCCATACGGAAATCCGGTTGGTTTACTATTAGCACTTCCAGCAGAACAACCACTTAAAATCGTGACCATTAGTGAAGCAGCTAAGAATAAACTCAATTTCTTGTGTTTCTTTAACATGATGAACTCCTTCATATTTTAATTTAATGACTAGCAATAATCTTACTTGATTTAAGTGATTTTTTCAATTTTTCTAATGAATCGTAAAATTTGAATATGGTTCATCATCACATTCACTTATTTTAACTGAATCAATTTTAGCGTATGGCGTTGGGCTAGCTTTAATTTTTTGAATAAAAGTTTTCATTTGTTCACTAGTTCCTTGAGCGTGAATTAAAACCGTTCCATTATCACAGTTTTGGACGTAACCCTTAATGTTCAACTTTTCAGCAACTAGTAAAGTTGTCCATCGAAAGCCGACGCCTTGGATGAGACCGTTAACGATTATTTCTTTAGTTCCCATAAAATCAGTTCACCACCTTACCAATTCTAAATTACATATGGTAAAATTACCTTACATATGATTCGAGGTCAATACAAATGGAAAAAATATTATCAAATCAAAATCAACATGTTAAAAACTGGTATAAATTGAAGAGTAAAAAAGGGCGAATCCAACAAAATGCATACCTATTAGAAGGTTGGCACTTAGTAAAAGAAGCCCTTATGGCACACTACCCATTAAAACACATTATGGTGGTTGAATCACGTTATGAGCAATATCGTGAATATTTAACTGATGATGATAAGATAATCATTATTAGTGAAGAAATCGCTAAACATATTGCTTCTACCAAAACCCCTCAGGGAGTATTTGCAGTTGCAGACCTACCTGTTTTAAAGGAGGAGACTAATGATGATTTTACGGGCAGTTGGTTATTATTAGATCAAATTCAGGATGCTGGAAATATTGGAACGATGGTTCGAACAGCTGATGCAACCGGATTTACTGGAGTTGTATTTGGTGAGGGAACAGCAAGTCGATTTAATCCAAAAGTCGTTCGTTCAATGCAGGGAAGTCAGTTTCACTTAAAAGTTTATACTGGTAATCTAACTGAATGGATTCAAAACTTTAAAAAGAATCAAATTCCGGTATACGGAAGTGAACTAAATCCCAAAGCAGTTAGTCTTCGTGATGTTGAACCACAAGAAAACTTTGCCATTATTATGGGGAACGAAGGTAATGGGATGCAAAAAGAATTATTAGAAAAAACCACTGCTAATATTTTTATTCCAATGAAGGGAAATGCTGAATCATTGAACGTTGCAATTGCAGCTGGGATTTTAATGTTTGAATTACACAAGTAGAGGTGATGGCTTACGGATTATCAGCAAGCGATGAATGATAAACAATACATTGCAGTTGTGGGTGATTTATTGAAACAACCGATTGTCCAGAAAATGGCTAATATTGTTCAACATCATCATTCAACCAGATTGAAACATTCTGTATACGTTTCCTACGTTAGTTATCGGATTGCCAAACGGTTGCATCTAAATTATAAAGCGGCTGCACGGGGTGGCTTACTTCATGATTTGTTCTTTTATGATTGGAGGGTAACGAAGTTTAATCTAGGAACGCATGCTTTTATTCATCCACGGGTTGCATTACAAAATGCTGAACAAATTACTAAATTATCACCGATGGAACGGGATATCATTTTAAAGCATATGTGGGGATTTACGTTAGCACGACCTAAATATAGAGAAAGTGTAATTGTTTCATTAGTGGATGATTACGCTGCGATTCATGAGTTCTTATTACCGTTACGAAAGCGAATCAAGAAGCTGTTTCATCACTAAAATATTAGGAGGAAATTAATTGGAGAATCAAGTAGAATTATGTGAAAAATTTGAAAAAGCGTTTCATATTTTAGGACGAAAATGGAATGGTTTAATTTTAGAAAGTTTCATTAAGCATAATGACCCAGTTCGCTTTTCAGATATTGCAAACATGGTTGAAGATTGTAGCGATCGTGTTTTGACTGAACGACTAAAGGATTTAGTGAATGATGAAATCATTATTAAAGAAAAAAATGATCATAAAATTCGTTATCAATTGACAGAAAAAGGTTATGAATTAGGGCCAATTTTAAATTTAATTCACCAATGGGGAGATAAGTGGTATTAAGCCCTTGACCTTAAGTGAATTAGAGGTTATTATTTTTTATGGATGAAATGTAATGATGAAAAAGTAGTAAGTGCTATTTTACAGGGAGATTATGATTTACTGAGAATAATCATTGAGCACTGAATTCATTTTCGGAACAGATGTTGGGATTTTGATTTAAATCAAACGAAAAATATCCGGTTGTCACCGTTATTGGCTGTGAGTGTAAAACTGATTCATAGTTTTGAACTAGGGTGGTACCGCGATGCTTCGTCCCTTTTATGGGATGGAGCTTTTTTTATTTTAAGGAGGAAAAAGATGTCATTACAAGATGAATTAAAAACGATTCGTGAAGACGGATTAAAGCAAATTCAAGAAATTGATACGATTAAGGATTTGAACACTAAAGTTCGGGTTCACCTATTAGGTAAGAAGGGAGTTATTACTCAAGTCTTACGGGGAATTCGTGATTTACCGGTTGAAGAACGTCCTAAAGTGGGTAGCTTTGCTAATAAGGTTCGAGATGATCTTCAAGCTGCTATTGATGAACGAATGGCTACATTAAATAAAGCTGCTTTGGATAAAAAGTTAGCAAACGAAAAAATTGATGTAACTTTACCAGCAACACCAATTGCTAAGGGACATCCTCACGTTATTCAATCCATTATTGATGAAATTAGTGATTTATTCTTAGGGATGGGTTATGAAGTTTTAAGCGGTCCCCAAGTTGAAGAAGATAAATATAACTTTGAAATGATGAACTTACCTAAAGATCATCCTGCTCGTGATATGCAAGATACTTTCTATATCACAAAAGAGATTTTAATGCGTACGCAAACCTCACCAATGCAAGCTCGGACGCTTGAAAAACATGATTTTTCTAAGGGATCTTTAAAGATGATCTCTCCCGGAATCGTTTACCGCCGGGATACTGACGATCCTACTCATTCTCACCAATTCCATCAAGTTGAAGGAATGGTCGTTGATAAGAATATTACCATGGCTGATTTAAAGGGAACGTTAGAATTATTAACTCATAAGTTATTTGGGGATAAGTTCCAAGTTCGAATGAGACCTAGCTACTTCCCATTTACCGAACCATCCGTTGAAGCTGATATTACTTGTTTTAATTGTATGGGAAAGGGATGCAAAGTATGTAAGGGTTCTGGTTGGATCGAAGTTCTTGGTGCCGGAATGGTTCACCCGAACGTATTGAGAAATGCAGGTGTTGATCCTGAAGAATATAACGGGTTCGCTTTTGGACTTGGTCCAGATCGATTAGCAATGTTGAAATATGGGGTCGATGATATTCGTGACTTCTACCTCAATGATGTTCGTTTCTTATCACAATTTAACTAAAGGAGGGCAATTTATTAATGAAATTATCATATAATTGGGTTAAAAAATATTTACCATTAAAAGTTTCAGCAGCACAACTAGGAGAAAAGATTGAAAGAACTGCCGTTGAAGTTGATTCTGTTAAAAAACCATGTGATGGATTAAAAAAACTGATTGTTGGTAAAATCGTATCGATCGAACCTCATCCAGACTCTGATCACTTGAATGTATGTCAGGTTGACGTAGGGGAGGATGAACCACTTCAAATCGTTTGTGGAGCACCTAACGTTGAAGTTGGAAAGAAAGTAATTACTGCTGTTCATGGAGCAAGAGTTGCTGGGAATGTTAAAATTAAACGTTCTAAGATGCGCGGAATTCAATCTAACGGGATGCTTTGTGCATTAGATGAAATTGGCATTCCAAAGGAAGTTGTTCCTGATGAATGGTCAGATGGAATTTACTTTTTACCAGACGATGCTAAGTTGGGGGACGATGTCTATTCATACATTGGTATGGATGATGAATTGATTGATTTAGACGTTACTCCTAACCGTGGGGATATGTTAAGTTTATATGGTTCTTTACATGAAATTGCAGCAATCTATGATTTGTCATTAACGTTAGATCATCCTAATTTAAAGGAAGATGATGTTAAGGCAGCTAGTGATCAAATTAAAGCTTCTGCTGATAAATCAATTGCTAAGACTTATAAATTAAGAGTTATCAATAACGTTAAGATTCAAGCAAGTCCATTGTGGCTTCAAATTGCATTATGGAATGCTGATATTAAACCAATCAATAATGTGGTTGATGTTACCAACTATATTATGCTTAAGTATGGGCAACCATTACATGCTTATGATGCTCAAAAGATTTCAGGAAATCATTTAACCCTTCGTTACGCCAAAAATGAAGAAAAAATTACGACTTTAGATGATCAAGAAAGAACTTTAGATGATAAAGATATCGTGGTTGCTGATGATGAAAAGCCTCTTGCATTAGCTGGAATCATTGGTGGAACTTCTGCAGAAATTAGCAATCAGACCCAAAACGTAGTCTTAGAAGGTGCCGTTTTTGATCCAATTAATATTCGAAAGACAGCCCGTCAACACGTTCTTCATACAGAAGCTTCCCAACGTTTCGAACGTGGTGTAAATCAAAACGGTGTTCAAGAAGCTCTTGATGCTGCCGCTGAATTAATTCAAGAATTAGCTAATGGCCAAGTAGCACCATCAACTGTCACAGCATTAGAAGAAAAAGCTGAACCAGTAGTTGTTAAAACTAAGATTAGTCGAATTAATAGTGTTTTAGGAACCGATATTAGTGCTTCAGATATTGAAAAGATTTTTAATCGATTAGGTTTTGGAACTGAATTGAGTGGCGATGATATTACTGTAACCGTTCCAACTAGAAGATGGGATATTCATATTCCCGCCGACTTATTTGAAGAAGTGGCACGAATTTATGGATACGATAATCTACCATCAACACTTCCAGAAACCCCAATGACAATTGGAGCATTGACACCTAAACAAAAAACGATTCGTCAAGTTCGTCATTTGTTAGAAGGTGCCGGATTGAATCATGCCATTTCATATTCATTAACGACTTCTGAAAAAGCAAATATGTTCATGATGCAGGATAGTTTTGAAACGAATTTGGACTTTCCAATGAGTAGTGAACATACAACCCTTCGGATGAACTTGATCAGTGGTCTTTTGAATGATATTGCTTATAATCAAGCCCGGAGCGTCGATAATGTTGCTTTATATGAACAAGGTCGGGTCTTTTATAAGGACAGTCAAGATCAAGTTCGCCCTAGTGAAGTAGAACACGTTGCCGGAGCTATTTCAGGAACATTGAATAGTTCTACTTGGCATGTTAAAGATCAACCGGTCGATTTTTATCAAATCAAGGGAATGGTAAATGCTTTATTGGATGATTTAGAAATTAATGGTGAAGTTAAATATGTTGCGACATCAGAAATTCCTGAAATGCATCCAGGTAGAACAGCTGACATTTTAGTTCATGATCATAAAGTCGGTTTTATTGGTCAAGTTCATCCATCAATTGCTGAGGCATTCAAGATCAAGCCAACGTACGTGTTTGAAATGGACTTAGACGAATTAATGAACATGCCCGCCCATGATCAACAATATCAACCAATTTCTAAATATCCTTCCATTAGTCGTGATATTGCTTTAGTTGTTAATACTGATGTAACGAATCAACAAATTGTTGATGTTATTAACAAACGAGGCGGGGCTTTCTTGAAGAATATTCATCTTTTTGATGTTTATGAAGGAGAACATGTTGAGAGCGGTAAGAAGTCAATGGCTTATTCCTTAACTTATCAAAATCCAAATGATACTTTAAAGGATGAAGTTGTAACAAAGGCTTTTGATAAGGTTCAAAAAGCACTCCAAGATGAATTTAACGCTGAAATCCGTTAATTAATTTTAGTTTCAGAATTAATATAAAACGGAGGAGGACGCATCTTGAAAAAAACAAATGATAATGCTCAAAGCACAAAAGAACCTAAAATAGTCCGAAAGATAATTATTTCGATGATTACCATTTTGATAATTCTGGCTGGGGCATTAATTATTCTAGGTCATCATTATGTAAAAACAGCTTTAAAGCCATTGAATCGGAACGATAAAAGTGAACAGGAAGTTAACATTCCAATGGGAGCCTCTAATCGTAAGATTGGTTCAATTTTACAAAACGATAATATTATTAAAAGTGGATTTGTGTTTAATTATTATGTTAAATCACATAATATTAATAACTTTCGATCTGGCTATTATCGATTCTCACCTTCAATGACTTTGACTCAAATTGCTGATAAGCTAAAAGAAGGTGGCTCATCACAATCATTTAACAGTATTCGTGATAAGGTAAATGTTCTTAATGGTGATTCTGTTACGATGATTGCTACAAAGGTTGGTCAAAGAACAAAGTATAGTCGAAAAGAATTTTTACAAGCTCTTCAGAATAAAACGTTGATCAAAAATTTGGCAAAAAAATATCCAAAGTTACTTTCTTCAGCGATGAAAGCAAAAAACGTTCGTTATCGACTAGAAGGTTATTTAGCACCAAGTACGTATAATGCTAAGAATAAGAGTCTAGAAGAATTAATTACTGAGATGGTTGATAATACTAATCAAGAATTAAAACCTTATTATGACCGAATTAAACGTCAAGGGATGACCGTTCATGAGATGTTAACGTTAGCTTCGTTAATTGATAATTTAACTATTAGTTATCGAGATAAACAAATCGTTAGTGGTGTTTTACTGAATCGGATGAATTATGCTTTGCCTTTGAATTCTAAATCAGCTCTAAACTATGCTTTAAATTCTGATAAAACCAAATTTAGTAAGAAGGAATATCAAATCAATTCTCCTTATAACCTATTTCGAAATAGTGGTACGGGAGCCGGACCAATTGATAGTCCGAGTGATGAATCGATTAAGGCAGTCTTGTATCCATCTAAACGTCAATTTGGTTATTTATACTATGTTTATAATGAAAAAACTAAACGGGTTTATTACTCACAGAACTATATTGCGCAATAGTTAAAGGAGTTATTCAATGACTAAAAATAAGCAAAAAAGACCAGTCGTTATTGGTGTGACTGGTGGTTCAGGTAGTGGAAAAACAACGGTTAGTCGTTCAATCTTTGATTCTTTGAGTGGTAGCTCACTGATGATCCTGCAACAAGATTCTTACTATAAGGATCAATCTGATATGACGATGGAACAACGCCGCCAAGTGAACTATGACCATCCGTTAGCATTTGATACCGATTTATTGATAGAACAATTAAAACAGCTATTAAATTACGAACCAATTGCAAAACCTGTTTATGATTATTCGCAATTGACGAGAAGTGATAAGACGATTCATCAAGAACCACGTGATGTAATTATTTTAGAAGGAATTCTAACGTTAGATGATCCTAGATTACGTGATTTAATGGATATCAAAGTCTATGTAGATACGGATGATGATATTCGCTTAATCAGAAGAATTCAACGCGATACCAAAGAACGAGGTCGAACGGTTGATACCGTAATTAATCAATATCTTGCTACTGTTCGTCCAATGTTTCATGAATTTATCGAACCAACTAAGCGATATGCAGATATTATTGTTCCTGAAGGCGGTCAAAACGCAGTTGCAATTGATTTGTTAACCACTAAGATTAAATCAGTTTTAGCTGATCATGGGAACCATCAAGTAAAGAATAATGTTGACACAACGATTTAACTTATTTAATATAAATATGAATAGATAACTGAGAAGGAGAGATTGAGTATGGCTGATGATAAATATCCAATGACCGTCGAAGGAAAAGAAAAACTAGAAAAAGAATTAGATGATTTACGTTTGAACCAACGTCCTAAAATTGTTGAACGAATTAAGGTGGCTTTAGGATATGGGGATTTATCAGAAAATTCTGAATATGAATCCGCTAAGAATGAACAAAGTATGTTGGAAGGTCGAATCGCTTCGATTGAACATATGCTTCAATATGCTGAAGTAATTAGTGATGATGAAGCTGATAGTGATACTGTTAATGTTGGTAAAAAAGTTACTTTTACTGAATTACCAGATGGTGACCCTGAAACTTATAAGATTGTTGGAGCTGATGAAGCTGATCCAATGGCAGGTAAGATTTCCAATGATTCACCAATTGCCAAGGGACTTTTAGGTCATAAGTTGGATGAAGAAGTTGTAATTAATGTTCCAGCTGGTGACATGAAAGTTAAAATTAATAAAGTTGAATAATATGTAAATTAAAAAAGATTATCGATATGCCCTTGTCGATAATCTTTTTTAGTTAATTTTATAATGTTTTTTGATGCTTTTTGTAATTCCAACCAATATGGGCAAGATCCTCATTGCCATTTTTTATTCGAATAATATTATCACGATGCCGGTAAAATACGAAAATGGTTAAAATTATTGCCATTATTTCTAAGTAAATATCATGGGTAAAAAGAGTATAAATCGTTCCGAGTGAAAACGTCATTAAGCTTGATAAACTGACCATGCTACTAATGAATAAAGTGATTAAAAAGACGCAAACACAAAAAATAAATAGTTTAGGATCATATGCTAATATCATTCCAGCACTAGTTGCAACGGCTTTTCCACCTTTGAATTTATCGAAGATTGAAAAGGTATGACCAATTACTGCAACGATTCCAAATAAGAGTTCAACTGGTTTGGCAGTTTGTAAGTTGAAGAGAACCGGGAGAAGGGTTGCTAAAGTTCCCTTTGCCATGTCTAGAATTAGCACTGTAACACCAGCTTTAACACCTAAAACTCTAATTGTATTTGTGGTTCCAATGTTTCCAGATCCGTGTTGACGAATATCAATGTTAAAGAATTTCTTACCAATCCAAACTCCATTTGGTATTGACCCAATTAAGTATGCTACTATTAACAAAATAAGTAGTTTCAAAGTATTTTTTCCTCCATTAAAAATAAACTTGATAGAAATATTTTAGCATTTTTAATAATTTTAGCAATTTTTTATTATATTTTAGAACAAACGTTCGTATATTTTTGTTGGCAAATTAAAAAAAATAAGTTATGATAATTTAGTATGTTTAAAAAAGGAGTTTCTAAAGCATGGTAAAAACAAACCATAAATATGATGACTCTTCAATCCGAGTACTTGAAGGATTAGAAGCAGTTAGAAAACGACCAGGAATGTACATTGGTTCTACAAACGGGAATGGATTACATCACTTGGTATATGAAATCGTTGATAACGCAGTGGATGAAGCTTTAGCTGGCTTTGGTGACGAAATTGAAGTTACAATCCACGCTGATAATAGTATTACCGTTAGTGATCATGGACGGGGGATGCCAGTTGGAATGCATTCTTCTGGAAAACCAACTCCAGAAGTTATTTTAACTGTTCTTCATGCTGGTGGTAAATTTAGTGAGAACGGTGGTTATAAAACTTCTGGTGGATTACATGGGGTTGGAGCTAGTGTTGTAAATGCGCTTTCCACTAAACTAGAGGTAACGATCGTTCGTGATCATCATAAATATCAAGAAGAGTTTCATGATGGTGGAAAACCAATTGGAACCTTAAATGACCTTGGTAAGACAAGTGAACATTCGGGAACGACGATTACTTTTAAACCTGATCACGATATCTTTACGACGGTTATTTATAACTACGATACGTTAAAAGAACGGCTTCGTGAATCAGCATTCTTGTTAAAGGGGATTCGAATCACTTTAACGGATGAACGAGCTGGTCATGAACAATCTGATTCATTTAAGTATGACGAAGGAATTAAAGAATTCGTTCAATATCTTAATGATGGCAAACACACGATTGGTCCGGTAATGGATTTTGACGGGAAACGTGACGACATTGAAGTTGAGGTTGCTGCTCAATATAATGATGGATACACCGAAAATACATTATCGTTCGTTAACAATGTGCGGACTAAGGATGGTGGAACCCATGAATCTGGATTCCGCAGTGCGTGGACGAAAGCTTTCAATGAATATGCACGAAAAGTTGGGTTATTAAAGGCTAAGGATAAGAATCTTGAAGGTAGTGATGTTCGAGAGGGTCTTTCTGCTGTGATTTCACTAATGATTCCAGAAGAACATCTTCAATTTGAAGGTCAAACAAAAGAAAAATTAGGGACTCCTGAAGCCCGTTCAATCGTTGATAGCGTCGTTGCTGAGAAATTAACCTATTTCCTAATGGAAAATGGGGAATTTGCTCAAGGATTAGTTCGAAAATCGTTACGAGCTCGTCAAGCAAGAGAAGCGGCTCGGAAAGCCCGGGATGAAAGCCGAAATGGTAAGAAGGGTAAAAAACGGGAACGTTTGCTTTCTGGGAAATTGACGCCTGCTCAATCAAAAGATGCCAGTGAAAACGAACTCTTCTTAGTCGAAGGAGATTCTGCTGGCGGTTCTGCTAAGCAGGGACGTGATAGAAAACATCAAGCGATTTTGCCATTACGTGGAAAAGTGTTGAACACTGAACGGGCAAAATTACCTGATATCATGAAGAATGAAGAAATTAGTACCATGATTTATACGATTGGTGCTGGAGTCGGTTCAGAATTTAATATCGATGATGCAAATTATGATAAGATCATCATCATGACCGATGCTGATGATGATGGTGCTCATATTCAAATTCTATTATTAACGTTCTTCTATAAGTACATGCGTCCAATGATCGAACAAGGGCGTGTTTACATTGCTTTACCACCTCTATATAAACTTCAAAAGAAGGTTAAAGGGAAGCAAAAGATCAGTTATGCTTGGACGAACGAAGAATTGACCAATTTAGAAAAAGATTACAGTAAACCATTTAACCTTCAACGATTCAAGGGACTTGGTGAAATGAATGCGGATCAACTATGGGAAACTACCATGGATCCTAATCATCGAACTTTGATTCAAGTTCACATTGATGATGCTAAATTAGCTGAACAACGAGTAACTACCCTAATGGGTGATAAAGTTGCCCCAAGAAGAGACTGGATCGAACATAACGTTCAATTTAACTTAGAAGAAGACGGTAGTATCTTAGATAATGCTAGTAAATAGTTAAGAAAGGATGCCTTCAATTGAAGAATGGTCAAAAAATTGAACGCCTTACTCTTGAACAAATCATGGAAGAACGGTTCAGCCGTTATTCAAAATCGATTATTCAAGAACGGGCTTTACCGGATGTGCGGGATGGCTTAAAGCCAGTTCAACGAAGAATTTTATACGCCATGAATAAGGATGGCAATACCTATGACAAAGGTTTCCGTAAATCAGCTAAATCTGTTGGGAACGTTATGGGTAACTTCCACCCCCATGGTGACAGTTCCATCTATGAAGCACTCGTTCGAATGAGCCAATCATGGAAATTAAGGGAACCATTGATCGATATGCATGGTAATAATGGTTCAATGGACGGTGATCCCCCTGCTGCCATGCGTTATACGGAAGCTCGTTTAAGTAAGATTGCAGGCGAAATGCTTCGTGATATTGATAAGGATACAGTTGATTGGGTTCCTAACTTTGATGATACTGAAGAGGAACCAACCGTATTACCATCACGTTTTCCTAATTTACTTGTAAATGGATCAACTGGGATTTCCGCAGGTTATGCAACCGAAATTCCAACCCATAATTTAGGAGAAGTGATTGATGCCGTAATTAGCTTACAGGCTAATCCGGATATCACTTTGGAAGGTTTGATGAAACATATTAAAGGCCCTGATTTTCCAACAGGGGGAATCATTCAAGGCCTTGATGGAATTAAGAAAGCTTATCAAACCGGTCGTGGTAAGATTATGGTTCGTTCTAAAACCGGAACAGAAAAAATTAAAGGAAATAAATCTTTAATCTGGGTTACTGAAATTCCGTACGAAGTTAACAAACTTCAATTGGTTAAACAAATTGATGAATTACGAATCAATCATAAGGTTGAAGGAATTGCTGAAGTCCGGGATGAAAGTGACCGGAGTGGTCTTTCCATCGCAATTGAATTAAAACGAAATGCAGATACTAAGGGGATTTTAAATTACCTTTATAAGAATACTGATTTACAAATTTCTTATAACTTTAATATGGTTGGAATCAACAATATGCGTCCTGAAAGATTATCATTAAAGGGCATTTTAACTTCATATCTTGATTACCAACGAGAAGTTGTTAAGAAACGGACTCAATACGACCTTAAAAAAGCGACTGAACGTCAACAAATCGTTCAAGGATTAATTAAGGCGTTATCAATTTTAGATCAAGTTATTAAGACGATTCGTGATAGCGATAACAAGTCTGAAGCTCGGCAAAACTTAATGGATAAATATGAATTTACCCAACCTCAAGCTGAATCAATCGTTAACTTGCAATTATATCGTTTGACTAATACTGATGTAACTAAGTTAGAAGCAGAAGCTAAGGACTTAAAGAAACGAATTAGTAACTATGAAAAGATCTTAAGCGATAACAAGCAACTTGATTTGGTCCTAAAGAATGAATTAATGGCAATTCGGAACGAATACGCCACTCCGCGGTTGACTAAGATTGAAAATGAAATTGAAGATCTTGAAATTAGCACTAAGGTAACTGTGGCTGATGAAGATGTAATGGTCTTGGTTAGTCATGATGGTTATTTGAAGCGCAGTAGTCTTCGTTCTTATAAGGCATCTTCTAGTGATGGGGATGGCTTGAAAGAGGATGATCATGCAATCTTCCTCGATAAATTGAATACCCTTGATCATTTAATGATGTTTACGAATAAGGGGCACGTTATTTATCGTCCAGTCCATGAAATTACAGATGCCAAATGGAAAGACACGGGGGAACATATTTCTCAAACGATTGGTTTGGATAGTGATGAACGAATCATTAATACATTTGCTTTCAATAGTTTGAAAGAACCTGGTGAATTCCTTGTTGCGACAAGTGATGGATATATTAAGTTTACTAAATTTACACAATTGACTCCCGGAAGAACGTATCGTAGTCATGCTTACCAATTTGAAAAATTAAAACATGATGATGCCCGGGTCATTGATGTTCAATATCTTCCAAGCGTTAATAATCAACAGGTATTGTTGTTAACGAAACAAGGAATGGGATTACGGTTTGCAGCCAATGAAGTTTCTGAAATGGGTGCCAAGAGTACAGGAGTTCGTTCCATTAATTTAAAAGATGGCGATGAAGTTGCCACTTGCCAAATCGTAAGTGATATTGATTATGTAGCTATCGTAACTCAACGGGGAGCTTACAAGAACATGGCAGTGAGTGAAGTGCCAGTTACTGCTCGAGCTCGACGGGGAGTTCAGGTCTTGAAGCCACTCCAAACTGATCCGCATGAAATTGTGGCTTCAGCAATTTTTACAACTGAAAATATTACTGAACCACTTCGAATTTATACTGATCGTTCCAGAGAACATGATGTTGTCCCAAATGATCATCCACTAGGGAAACGAGTTTCAAATGGTTCCTTCTTAATTGATATCGATAAAGAGGGAATTCCAGTTGAGATTAGCAAACCGATTGATTTGTGATAAAATATATTTGTAAATAAATTTATATTTAAAAGCGAGGAATTAACTATGAGTAAAGAACTTATCTTTGGTCACCAAAATCCGGATACAGATGCAATTGATTCCGCTAAGGCGTTTGCTTACTTTCAAACCCAAAAGGGCTACGATGTAGAAGCAGTTGCTTTAGGCGAACCAAACGAAGAAACAAAATTCGTTTTAGATTATTTTGACGAACCAGCTCCTCGAGTAATCAAGGCTGCTAAGCCAGAAGTTGATTCTGTTATGTTAGTTGACCATAACGAACCACAACAAAGTGTTAGCGATATTTCTGACCTTACTGTGACTCACGTTGTTGATCACCATAGAATTAACGGTTTTAACACCGCTGCTCCCGTTTTCTATCGTGCAGAACCACTTGGCTGTACTTCAACCATCTTATACAAGATGTTCAAGGAAAATAACATCGACATTCCTGCTAAGTTAGCTGGGTTAATGATGTCAGCTATCATTTCTGATACTTTACTATTAAAGTCACCAACTGCTACTGATCAAGATGCTGAAGCTTTAAAAGCATTAGCTAAGATTGCAAACGTTGATTACGAAGAATATGGAATCAAGATGCTTAAGGCTGGTACGAACGTTGCTAGTAAGACTGCTGATGAATTAGTTGATGAAGATGCTAAGTCCTTCAACATGAATGGCAAGAGCGTTCGAATTGATCAAATCAACGTGGTCGACTTACAAGATATTTTAAGTCGTCGTGATGAAATCAAGGACGCTATGAACAAGGCTGCTAAAGCAAATGGTTTTGATCTCTACCTTGTTTTAGTTACTAACGTCTTAGACAGTAATTCAGCATTGATCGTTACTGGTGATCCTAAGAATGCTGTTGAAACTGCATTCAATGGTAAGTTAGATGATAATGATACAATGAACTTACCTGGCGTTGTTTCTCGGAAGAAACAAGTTGTTCCTCCATTGACTGAAGCTTTGAACTAATTTAATAATTTAATTTTAATAATGAAACGTTGAGAATTCATGCCCTTTGGATTTTTCAACGTTTTTTATTTTTGAGAACATATTGTTTGCATTTATTCTAAAAATCATTAGTATATAAGAATGTAGTGTACGATATAAATATATATGAGGTGAGATAATGACAAACTATGATAAAAGTAAATTAACCCGTGAACAATATGATGTAACTCAAAATGCGGGGACAGAAATGCCATATACGGGAAAGTACGATAATTTCTTTGAAGATGGTTTATATGTAGATGTTGTTAGTGGAGAACCACTATTTACCTCCAGAGATAAGTATGACTCTGGTTGTGGTTGGCCTGCCTTTACGAAACCCGTTAAGAAAGATAATATTAAATCCAATATTGATACCACTTATGGAATGGTAAGAAATGAAGTTAGAAGTACAGATGCTAATTCTCATTTAGGTCATGTCTTTCCAGATGGACCTAAGGATCGTGGCGGATTAAGATATTGTATTAATTCTGCAGCCTTAAAATTTATCCCAGTTGATAAATTAAAAGAAGAAGGCTATGGCGATTACGTTAAGTACTTTAAATAAAGGAGTGTTTTAAATATGGATACTGCAATTTTTGCTGGTGGATGTTTCTGGTGCATGGTTCAACCTTTCGATACAATTCCAGGAATTGAAAAGGTCGTTTCTGGATATACAGGTGGACATGTTCCAAACCCAACCTATGAAGAAGTATGTAGTCATACGACTGGTCACACTGAAGCTGTTAAGATTACTTTTGATCCAAAGAAGATTTCTTACAAGAAATTAGTCGAAATTTATTGGCATCAAACTGATCCTACTGATGCTTCAGGTCAATTTCAAGATCGCGGTGATAGTTACCGTCCCGTAATCTTTGTTAATAGTCCTGAACAACGTAAGATTGCTGAAGAATCAAAGAAAGAACTGCAAGACAGTGGAAAATTTGATGCTCCAATCGTAACTCAAATTGAAGATGCAAAACCATTCTATCCAGCCGAAGATTATCATCAAGACTTCTATAAAAAGAATCCTCTTCGTGAAATGATGGAAATGAGCGGCGGTCGTGAACAATTCATTAAGAAGAATTGGCAAAAGTAAAGTAGGAAAAATTTTGAGTAAACGAAATGCAATTGATAAATTTACTGAGCTTCAAAGCGAACAAATTCAAAAACAAGGCCGTCATTGTACCTGTTCCGAGCTACATCCGAACGAAGAATTTAAAATTAAATAAATAATTTAAGCCCATTTGTAATTAATGCAAATGGACTTTTTTATTATAAATTCTAATAAATGTAACCTAATCTAACATTGATGGTGTTTTTGGTTTGACTTTAAGAAAAATTTAACCTAAGATAAAAACAATTTTAAAGTTCTGGGGGATGAATGAATTGCCAAAGTTACATCATAAATTGAGAGATTTAACTGATTATATTAATCAGGATCTTCAATTAGCCCATGAAGCTAATTTTGATGATCAAAATGAAATTTTCGATTTAGCCACTGCTACATTGGGGGTTACTTTAAAGGATATGAATAAAGCGGTTAAAATGCGGCCATTATTCGTAGCTAGTGAAGAGAGTTACAAAAATACAGCTGACCCATATAATATGAAAGTTGCTGTGTTCGTTAGTAAGCACCATGTAATTAGTGATCAAGACTACTTAACAATTAAAGATGCAATTGATAATATACCAGCTGATCAAGAAGTTGCTAAAAGTCGATTACCATTACCACGTCGTAAATTTATGGGAATCTTTTAAATAAAGGGTGAGTGAAGATGTTAGATGAAAAGAAGAAAGATCAAATCTCCGTTGCTAAGTTAGTTTTAGTCGTTTTAGCAACTGAATTTGGTTTCAGTAATATTGTTACTGGTTATAACCAAATGAGTTATGCCAGTATTATCTGGTATGTTTTGAGTTCCGTTTTTTATTTGTTCCCATTAGCAATGATTTTTGCTGAGTATGGTGGAGCAATTGAAAATGACCATGGTGGTTTTTATTCTTGGTTGATTTACTCCTTTGGTGAGAAATGGGCCTTTATTGGAACGTTTTGTTGGGTTGGTCTATGGGTTATTAACCTGTTACAAAATGTTTCTGGATTAGGGGTCAACATTTCCGGAGCTATTTTTGGGAAGGATATTAGTGAACAATGGCACCTTGGTGGTTTGGATAGTAATGAAATTGCCGCTCTAATGGGAATTGTCTTTATCGTTATTGCAACTTACTTTGCAACTAAAGGGGTTCGTAAGGTTGCGATTACCGCCGTTATTGGTGGAGTGGTTTCACTTAGTGTTATTGCTATGTTCATGATTTCTTCTGCCGTGATTGCCATTGTGAATGGTAAAATGGCTCAACCAATTCATGGAATCAGTTCATTTATTAAATCACCAAACCCAGCTTTTCAAACACCAATAGCAATTATGTCGTTCATTATTTATGCAATGTTTGCATTCAGTGGGATGGAATCTTCTAGTGGATTTATTGATAAAATGAAGAATCCGCAAAAAGACTTCCCTAAGGCCATGATGTGGATTGCTGTTGTTATGACTGCTTTATACATCTTAGGAATTATGATGTGTGGATTAGCTACTAACTGGCTTCAAGTTATGGGTAACAAGAACGTTAACCTTTACAACAATGGTTTCTACTTATTCGGTAACTTAGGTGTAAGCCTAGCTCATACATTTGGTTGGTCAACGATGACTGGTGAGATTTTGAGTGGGGTCTTAGTTCGGATTCTTTCAATTGGTTCTTTAATTCCAATGGTTGGATTGATCGTTGTTTTGATTTACTCCCCAGTTAAAGGGCTGATTGCTGGTTCTTCAAAAGATTTATGGCCAAAACGAATCGCTAAGTTCAACAAACATGACATGCCTGCTGGAGCAATGTGGGTTGAATGTGGAATTATTGTTGTTGCATTAGGTTTAATTTCATTAACTGGTAAGAATGGTCAACAATTCTATCAAATCATTGTTGATATGGGTAACATTGGATCGATCTTCCCATACTACTTTATCGTAATTGGATTTATCTTCTTCAAGAAACGTCAAGATTTAAAGCGGAAAGTTGTTTTCTTCCACAGTATGGCTTCTACTTACTGCGCAACTGGAATTTTACTATTAGTAATGAGCTTTGCCGTTGCAATGAACTTTATTAACCCATTGATGTCTCATCAATATGCAACTGCTTTCTGGACATTTGCAGGACCTGTATTGTTCGTATTAGTTTCAATTGCAATGTACTATGTTGGAATTCATCACCGTGCTAAGAGAATGTTGGATGATAACAGAAGCCTGATTAGACAAAAATAATATTTATAAACGGAAAGTAATATTTAAAAAATGAGTAAATAGTTTTTATTTATAAAGAATTACTATAATCATATTATAGTAATTCTTTTTTTATGCCAATTTGGTTTGATGATAAAAGTGATAAAACATTTAAAAAGCCTTGAAAAATAAATTTTTTTTAAAGTACATTATTATTGATTATTTATAGACAATAAACTAAAATAAGAATATGTATAAATAGATACAATTTAATGTTAGTTTTCACTGGAAAGAGATAGGGTGAGATAATGATATACAATAAGTTTGAATTTAAGAAAGTTAATGATAAGAAGATAATGAAGAAAGTTAAGAAACAATGGGTCGTTGTTTCTGCTTCATTATTCACTGTCATTGGTGGATACGGATTGAGTCAAATGGTTCATTCCAATGCCACAACTGTTCATGCTGATACTACTTCTGATGCTAATTTTGGAGAAAGTTATTCCTCGGATGATAGTAGTAATGCTTCGCCAGCGTCTGATACAAGCTCATCAGATACTAGTAGTAGTGAAGCTACTGTAAGTTCATCAGACACAAGCTCGAATGAATCTGCTTCAAGTGATTCAACATCAAGCAACGCTGCTGATGTTTCAAGTGCGAGTGTTGAATCTGCTGTTCAAAGCAGTAGTGAAACTGATGCTAAGAGTGCAGAAGTTTCTGGAAATTATGATCAAAAGAGTAGTAACAATAGTAGTAATGCTTCAAGTAACAATATCAATGCTAATGTAAGTATAAGTAGTGAAACAACTAAGAATACAGTTGATTCTACGAACGTAACACCAAGTAGTACATACAACAATGCTACGCAAGCCAATCAAGCTGTAAGTAGTAATAGTAATAATGAAAGTGCAAGTGCAAGTGCTAACGAATTGAACCAAAGTACAATTCAACAAGCTAACGCTAACGCCACCACTTCCAGTGAAGAACAAGTTCAAAAAGTCCAAACAACAGTCAATCAGACTGCTTCTTTAGGGTCAGCAACTACCAATAGTTCAAACTCTGCTGATGCCCAAGGTTCATCAGCATCTAGTCTATCTGCTGGTGATCATGGTAAGAGTGCGGTTTCCATTGCTGATGATGCGTTAGCTAATGCAGTCGTTAACTCGAATAATGCTTCATCTGCAATGGCTAGCTTGAGCACCAATGCTTCAATCACTGCCCAAGCACTTTGGAATAAATTTAGTGATAATGATACACAATCACTTGCAAATAGTGCACTTGCTCAATTAAACGCTACTGTTCAAAGCGCATCCATGCATAACTTAACCGCCAGTGCTAATACCACAGCGGTTCTTTCTGCTAATCTCCAAACCCATCAATATGCTAGCCTGGATGCAGAACAATCTGGTAGTAATAGCAATGTTGACAATGCTAAGTTAGCGTTATCAGCAGCTAATGTAGCTGTAACTAAGGCTAATCAAGTTAATGATGATTCGGTTGCTGTTGATAATTCAGCTGCTACGATTTCCCAACTTCAAACAATCTTGAATGATAATCCAGACATTAATGATGCCATGGTAAGAGCTTTTGCTTCTAATGCTAATAACAGCTCAGCTTCAGATGATGGGGTAGATTATGAACTCGGGGTTGAATATCGTGGTGCTCAACAAACCAATTCCGAAATTTATGACAGTGCTAGTGCTGAAGTTCAAAGTGCTACTACTTACATGAATAGTATTAATGCAGATTATGCCACTGCATCAACCAACATGTCGGTTGCTGCATCAGCAGTTGAGCAGGCGCGGATTCTCTCAATTCGTTATCCAGTTGGAAATGCATACAGTGATTACGTTGCTGCTAAGTCCGCATATTCTGCTCAAGCTAGTGCATTTAATAACAATGTTTTATACAGTGTTTTTGCAACGTCTGATTCCGCTGCTATTCAATACTTATCAACTTATGTAAATGCCAATACTGCATCTTCAATTAACGATAGCGATGCAAGTAATATTAAATCATTATCTGATAGCTTAACTGCTACGATGAACTCGCAATCAACTGCGACATCAAATGCCACCTCAACAGGAAGCAGTCTATATAGCACAGCTAGTGGTTACGCTTTAAATGTATCTAACGAAACAAGTGATACTGCACTTAATGCCAGTCAAAATGCAAATAGTGCTGCCACAGCAACTGGAATTATTAATGTTTCTACTGCTCAACAATTTGATGCTGCAATGAAGAATAGTAGAATCACACAAATTAACGTTGACGCAAACTTTAATTTGTGGAGCAAGTATCCAGGAACTAATGATGATATTCAAGTTCATTCTGCAAATACATCTCAATTTGTAGTTAATGGATTACAAATGGATGGAAGCAGAACAACTGTTGATTTTGCAGGAGCTTCTTATGACTCTCGGACAACTAATACTGTTGTTGAAAACTTGATTACCTATGGTACCGACTATTTTGGTCCTATTACTGCTCGGACATCTTCTTCTAAAAATTTGTACTACGATAACCTTGATTACACTGGTTCACAATTAGCTTATGCTAGAACAACTAATTTATTTATTGGTAATATTAATAGTACCCCTGATACGCAAAATCCTAATTTTAATATTAATGATGATAAGATTGCAAGTACAGTTAATGTCCATGCAAGTACAAGCTATAATCCATCAACTTTAGGAACTGGAGCATCTCAAACATTAGCAACTCCAGAAGGAAATATAAGTTCGACAATTGGAAATCAACAGGCTTTTCAGGTTGCTTCTATGGAAGTTTTACCAGGATCAACTCTAAATGCTGATACTATGAATGGGAATGTTGTTGAACTAGGTGTACTAGGCCTTAATACAAATTCTACTTTTACTGTTGATCACGATGCGACTGTAACATTAGCACCTGGTGGAGGTTCTAGTGGTGAAGATTCTACTTCATGTGGTAATGCAGGTCTTTATCTAACTGGTTCCGGGAATGTTAATCTTAATGCTGGATCTGTTTTAAATATTAACCCTCATGTAACTGCTGCTGATCTTTCAACAATTCCTACTGCTATTTACGTTGCAGGTAGTGCTCTTTCCAATGGTGGTGGACATATTAACATTGTTGATGGAGCAGAACTTAACGTTAATTCTACTGGTCCTGATGGAAATAATAATTCTAACGCACTTAATGGTGCTCAAACAAAAGAGTCAGTTATTTATATTGGTGGAACTTCCGTTCAAGATCCATCATCAATTAATATTACTAATCAAGGAAAGTTAACTTATACTGGAACTAATATGGGTGGTAGTTCAAATAAAGTTCTTGATTTAGTAGGTTCGGGAACTGTAAATATGGATAATACAGCGGAAGTTGATATGTCTTCAGATGGTACTGGTGCAGTCACCTTAATTTATGGTGGTGGTTCTTCTGGTACTAACTTCAATGCTACTGATCCAGAAAAGATTACTTTAGACTTATCTAAGAATACTGGATCGGCCAGTCAACTATTTAATAGTAATGTTTCGTTGAGTGCCAAATATGCATCTGTTACCACTCAATATGGAAATAACTATGGCCCATATCTACGAGTTAATGCTTCAACTGATGGTGTAAACATTAATGTTCAGACCCAAGCTGGTAATAATAATGCAACTACGATTCCTGCTAACACTAGCTTTAATAGATATCTGGAATTGGATCATATTGCTGACGTTCAAGTTGCTGGTGTTCATTATGACCAAGCCACTCATACAATGAGTGGATGGGCAACACCAGGTGCATTCATTAAGCTTACCCAAGACTTAGGAACAACTGATTCAGATGGTGAACCCAATGTTGCTGATCTTATTAATGCTGATCTTCCAAATGGGTTATCTTCTAATGATCCAACTGATACTAATGACACACATAAAAATTATTTTGTTCAAACCGGGAGCGATGGACGTTTCTCATTTGTTATTCCAGAAGCATATCAATCAATAGCTGATACTGCTTATAACAACTATAAGCTTGATGTTTCTGCAAGAATTAACACTTCCAAGCTTAAGAAGCAAGACAACGTGGAAGTCCATGCTTACATTGATGGTGAAAATAATCTTCAGGGAGACACTAACGATACTGGTAATAACTCTACTATGTATAATGACGGTGTGGAATATTCTAAAGGTTATAAACAAGGTCAAATTGATACGAACTATAATAAGGCTGTTGTAAAAAAGGATATTCACTATCAACGTGGATATGATGATGGATTTGGTAACAAACCAGATGCAATTGCTGATAAATACTACCCACAAGTTCAATCTAATGTAGCATCAGCAGAGGCATCTTATGCAAACGCTACAAGTGGTTTTTCAGTTCCATCTGAATATAATGATGACAGTTATCCAACATATGGAAGTAATTACGCAACATCAATTGTTTCTTACACATCATCAGTTGCAAACTCTGCTGTTAATGCTTCTAGTACTTATAATTGGATGACATTTATTAGTGCATGGAGTACTAGTTTATCCGCTGTTAATTCAAGAGCTGCAAGCTTATCTGCTGATATTTCAGCCGCTAGTGCTGCTGTACTAACTCCATTTAGTGTTGCCAGTTCAGCTGTAAGTGCAGCTAGCTCAGCTTTAGTTCAAGCTACAAATGAAAGTGCTCAAGTTGTAACCAATATGACTGCTGCTAAATCATTAGATGCTAATGCTAATACTTCACTTGAAGCTGGTGCTTATGTTGGAATTGCTAGTGTCTATGCTAATGACATTGAAAATTTAGCATCTCAAACATCACTTAATTCCAGTGCCGTAGCTAGTGCTGATGATAGTATTCACGCTTCTTTTGCTCAAATTAGTAATGATATTGCTTCTTTAAGTGCGGCTAGTCTTGAAGCAAGTAGTGACGCTAAGGTTATTGATAGTTTAGTATCACTTGCTAGTCAAGAAAGTTCAGATGTTGATCATGCTAGTGCAGAAATTAGTGCTGCAGTTATTAATAACTCTGCACAATCAGCAGCTGCATCCAGTGCTGCTGCTTCTGCAAGTGATGCTAATACTGGAGCTTCTAATTATAATAGTTCGGCTTCAAGTATTGCTAGTTCGGCTGAAAATACAGCAAGCTTGGCTTCAGATGCTGCCAAAATTCTTATTCCGATTAATTGGTGGAGCCCAACAATTCAAAGTGCAATTACATCTGCGTCCTCTGCAATTAGTTCGGATGCATCTGTAATTAATTCTGCTTCGACCATTGCTTCATCTGCTTCGAATGCAGCAAGTTCTGCAGCTTCAACAGCTTCAAGTGCTGAATCAGTTGCTAGGTCAGCTTCTACTGCAGCTTCTTCAGCTTCAGCTAGTGCTAGTAGCATTATTGCTTCTGCTAAATCAGTTATAGCAAATAACCCTTCTGGAGCTGCTGCTTCTGCTGCTGTTTCTGGAATGAATTCAGCTGCTTCAGCTGCTAATAAAGCGGCCTCTGATGCCAACCAAGCTAATAGTTCAGCTCAGGCTGCATCAACTGCTGCATCAACAGCTGAAAGTACAGTTTCATCTGCTAATTCCGTAATTTCCAATGCTGCTAATGATATTAATAATCAAACTAATATTATTAATGCTAATAAGTATAATCCAAAGAGTGACATGGATACTGCAACCAGCTTAATGAGCCAAGCACAGTCTGATAGTTCAACTTATTCAAATGCCATCAGTTCATTGAATGCTTCAATTGCGAGTGCTAATGCTGAATATAATTCAATTACTAATATTGATGGTCAAATTAGTAATAATGATTCTACTGCTAGTTCAACTGCGGCTTCAATGGCTGCTTACACCAGTAATCACTCTACTGATACGTCATATTCTAGTTATAATTCGATTGCTTCCTCAGCTGCTAAAGACATGGCTAGCAACTGGTCGTTGGTTCAATCGTTAGCTTCATTAGCAAGCAGTGTTGAATCTGCTGGAAGTACTGCGGCTTCCGAAGCTAATGCTATTAGTTCAATGCCTGATTTAGCAAATTCAGGGTACAGTTATGCTTCGAATGCTTATATAGCGGCCTCAAGTGCAAAAGATAGTTCAGCAGCTAGTGCAGGAATTTCCAATGCCAAGAGTGATGTTGATCCTGCCACTGATCGTGCAAATCAAGCAAGTATGGATGCAACTACTGTTTCTAGTGCTTCTTCTGCTCTAACATCTATTTATAACCAATTAAGTGGATTGAATAACAGTATTAATGCAGATAGTAATGCCATTTCAAGTGCGGCTAATGCTGCTAATAAGGGTGGTAGTGCAACCTCGATTGCTACTGACGCTGGTAAATCCGCTAGTGACGCCAAGAAGGCAGCTAGTGAAGCTGCTTCATTTGCTAGTGGTTCTGATGGTTCTGCCGGTGCTAAGTCAGATTCTGTAGTAACAAGTAGTGCATCTACTGAAACTTCCAGTTATGCAAAGCAAGCATCAAGCAATGCTAGTTTAGCTGGATCCATTGCCAGTGCTAACCCTAAGGATTCAATCATTAGTAGTCAAGCATCAATTGCTAGTTCAGCTGCTAATGATGCTTCTGCTGCAAGCAATGATGCAACTAGTGCAAGCAATGATGCAACTAGTGCAAACTCAGCTGCCAGTTCTGCTGCTGCTGTTGCTAGTTCAGCTGCTAATGATGCCTCTATTCAAGCATCTACTGCTTCCTCTAATGCTAGTGCTGCTAACTCTGCTTATGCTAGTGGTGACACTTCCGATGGTGATAAATACAGTAGTGCTGTAATTGCAGCATCAACTGCGGCTTCAAATGATGATTCTAATGCACATGCTGCTGATTCAATCGCAAGTAACCAATCAATTGCTGCTAGTTCTGCTGCTAAACGTGCCCAAAGTGATGCTAATAGAGCAAAGGCTGATTCAGATATTGCTAGTGCTGCTGAATCTACGGCTGCTAGTCAAGCAGCCAACGATAGTGCTAGTTCAGGTGGATCATCTGCAAGTAGTAAAGCAACTAGCATTAGTGCAAATATCGCATCTTTAGCTAATTCTGGAAGTGCTTCTTTTGATGCTGCAAGACAAGCCTCAATTGCTGCTAGTTTAGCTGACACGAAAGTTAATAGTTACTATAATGATGGTAGTAACTTTGCAAGTACTGTAAACAGTATTTACAGTGATTCCGTTAATAGTGGAAATCCTGTTATTTCTAGTGCATCAAGTGTTGTTAAGAGTGACTTAGCATCATTGAGTTCCTACAGTGCTGATGCTAGTTCTGCGAACTCTGTTGCATCAAGTGAATATATTATTGCATCTAACGCTTATGCAAGTTTTGCAACATACAAGAATGCCATTGATGGTTATGTATCAAGTGTTAATAGTTACAATACTCAGATGACGAATGATGCTGCAGCTGGAAATGCTGCGGCCGTTGCAACTGATGAATCTAATGCTCAAAATGTTATCGATTTAGCTAATACACTTCTTGATAATGTTAGTAATGACGCTACAATATTGTCTAGTGCTACAGTTGTAGCTCAAAGTGCTGCTTCTCAAGCTATTAGTGATGAAAGTAGTGCTTCCAACGTTGATTTTTATATATCACTACAAGCTGGATTTGCTCAAGCTGCTAGTGCAGCTGATAGCAGTGCTTCTTTGGCAAGTTCTGAAGCTAAGGCTGCGAGTGCTTCTGCCACTGGATCTAATGGAGCCGGTAGTAGTTCCTCTGAAGCTAGTTCATATGCTTCTGATGCTTCGAATGCTGCTAACTATGCTTCTGCTAATGCCCAAAGTGCATCTAGTAACTCCGCTAAGGCTTCTAGTTACGCAAGTTCTGCGGCATCCATTGCGGCTGCGAACGCAAGTAACGCTACGGTAAGCTCTGCTAACTCTGTTGCTCAATCTGCATCCAGTGTGGCTAGTTCGGCTGCTTCCGATGCATCTAGTCAAGCTGCGATCGCATCCAGTGCGGCTAGTCAAGCTGGTTCAGATGCCAAGGTTGCTAGTTCACAATCTGCCATCGCAAGTAAAGCAGCTTCCGATGCCAGTTCTGCTGCTAGTGTGGCAAGTTCCGCTGCTTCTAAGGGTGATAGCTCCACGGCTTCCTCCGCTGCTGCTGTTGCAAGTAATGATTCTAATTCTGCTCAAAGTGCTTCGATCGCCGCAAGTAATGCCGCTGCTGACGCTAAGAACGAAGACAGTAAGGCGCAAGCTGCATCTACGGCCGCTGCTAACGATAGTTCCGCTGCTTCCAATGCTGCCGATAGTGCTAGTTCGGCTGCTTCCAAGGCCGCTAGTGCTGCGACCGCAGGTAGCAATAGTGCATCTAACACTTCTCAAGCGGCTGCGAATGCCAGTGACGCTGCTAACCAAGCACGGACAGCTGCTAACTCGGCTGATAGTTATGCTAAGATCGCTTCTGATTCCGCTAGTGCTACTAGTTCTGCTGATGCTGCAGTCATCAATGATTCTAATGCTATCAATACTACATCTAGTGCCATTGCTTCAATCGCTAACGATGCCGTTAACTCTGGTAACCCCGTGATTGCATCTGCATCTAGTGTTGCTACTTCAGCAAGTTCAGTTGCCTCCAGTGCTTCTAGTGACGCTGCGATCGCATCTAGTCAAGCTGCTAGTGCTAAGAGTGCGGCAAGTACTGCTGCCTCCAGTGCTGATAGTTATGCTTCCGATGCAAGTAACCAGGCATCGAACGCTTCTAGCTATGCTAATTGCCAATAGTTACTACAAGGCTGGTAACCAAGCTTCTGGAGATGCTTACAGTAATTCTGTAAATACTGCTTCACAAGCTGCTGCTCAAGATGCTACGAATGCACAAAGTGAAGCGGTTATTGCGCAATCGAACGCTAGTTCGGCTTCTAGTGCTTCGGTTCGTGCGGCTAGTGATCAATCAGCTGCTGATGCTGCGAAGGCCTCCGTTGATGCGGCCTTGACTAGTGCCCAAGCTGCTAGTGCCGCCGATAGTTATGCTTCCAAGGCTTCCAGTGAAGCCAGCGAAGCATCCAGTGCTGCCACTGGTTCCAATGGAGCCGGTAGTAGTTCATCGATCGCCAGTTCGGCTGCCAGTTCCGCTGCTTCTGATGCTGCTTCGGCTTCTAATAGTGCCCAAAGTGCTAGTTCTGAAGCTAGTGCAGCTTCTAGCAATGCTAGTGCCGCCGCAAGTGCGGCCTCTGCTAACCCAAGTAACAGTACGATCAGTTCCGCTGCTTCGACTGCTAAGAGTGCGGCAAGTACGGCCAGTTCCGCTGCTTCGAATGCCCAATCAGATGCATCTAAGGCTTCTAGTTATGCTAGTCAAGCTAGTTCAGATGCTAATACCGCATCCAGTGCGGCTTCTGATGCTAGTTCGGCTGCTTCACAAGCAAGTATTGCTCACAGTATCGCCAGTTCGGCTGCTTCACAAGGGGATAGTTCCGCTGCCTCATCCGCTGAACAATCCGCTAGTTCTGCTGATTCCAAGGCTAAGGCTGATTCTAGTGTAGCAAGTTCCGCTGCTAGTGCGGCTAAGAGTGCTGCAGATTCTGCTAGTGACGCATCTAATGCTGCCAGTGCCGATAATTCAACTGCCAGTTCCGCTGCCAGTCAAGCTTCGAGTGCCAACAGTGACGCCCAAAGTGGAGCCAACAGTGGGAACTCTAGTTCTGCTAATAGTATGTCAGATGCAACGAGTGCGGCTGCTTCCAGTGCCAATGCTGCTAACTCTGACGCTTCTAAGTACGCTAGTGAAGCGGTTTCTGCTGCGAACGCTACTAGTGGCTTCAACACCACAGTAAGTAACAATGCTTCGCTTGCTGCAAGTATTGCCAGTGCTAACACTAGTGATTCCGTGGTATCCAGTCAAAATAGTCTTGCTAAATCGGCATCTAATACTGCTAGTGCGGCCTTATCCGATGCGATCGTTCAATCATCCGCTGCATTAAGTTACTCCACAGAAGTATCCAGTGCGGCTAGTGTGGCAAATAGTAATAATACCACTGCTAGTTTTGCGGCTAGTCAAGTCAACTCCTTGGTATCGCAAGCAAATAGTGCCTTTGCGCAAGGTAACAATAGTTTGGGTAGTACCTTTGCTTCCCAAGCTAATACTGCCTTAGCTGGTATGAGTGGTTACCAAAGTGCTGCTACGAGTGCCGCTTCCGTTGCAAGTAGTGTGACTGCAAGTGCCTCAGTAGCTGCTTCGAAGGCCATCAGCGACCAAGCGGTCGCCAGTTCGCCTCGATGGCTGATATTGCCATCAAGGCTGCTTCGAACGCAAGTAATGCCAGTGGTGGTAGTTCTGCTAGTTCCGCTATCAGTAGTATCAGTTCTAACATTGCTTCCTTAGCTAATTCCGCAAGTGGCGACATCACTGCAGCTTCGATCGCTAATTCCCAAGCAGCAAGTGCTTCTGCGGTTGTCAGTGCGGATTCAAGTCAAGGTGCTAGTTATGCTGAAACGGTCGCTAAGATGACCGATTTGAGTCCTACTAATTCTATGAACCGTTCGAACTCAGTGATCGCTAGTGCTTCAGCAGCGATCTCCAATGCTAATAGTGCACTCAATAGTTTAAGCGCTGATGCTACCAAACAAAGTTCCATTGCCAGTGGGGCTTATTCCGGTGCGCAAACTAATTACAATAGTTTGACGAGTGCCCAAAGTGTTGCTTCTAGTTATGTTGTATCTGCTAACTCGCTTGCTACGCAAATCTCTAATGACGCTGCCGCTGGAAATGCCATTGCAGTATCAAATGATGAAAAATTAGATTCGCAAACTGCTTCCAGTGCCAACACCTTGTTCAGTAGTGCCCAAGGTTACGCTAATGGGGTCGACAGTCAAACTAAGGTTGCTCAAAGTGCAGCTAGTCAAGCTATCAATGATGAAAGTTCCGCTAACAGTATCTTAGCTACGATCAGCAATGAAGTTGCTAGTGCCCAATCTGCTAGTGCCGCTGATAGTAGTGCTCAAAAGGCAGCTACTGAAGCTAGTGGAGCTAGTGCGTCTGCTTCTGGGGCTGCAATTAGTTCATCCGTAGCTAGTTCGGCTGCTACCATTGCTTCTAATGATGCTCAAGGTACTTCTAAGAACGCCCAAAGTGCTTCTACGAATGCCAGTGCTGCGGAAAGCGACGCTAACTCTGCGGCTGCGATCGCTTCTGCAAATCCAAAGAACTCCACGGTCAGTTCAGCAACGTCAGTTGCTAAGAGTGCCGCTAGTCAAGCAAGTTCCGCTGCTTCCGATGCGCAATCACAAAGTATCATTGCCTCATCTGCTGCCAGTCGGGCTGCTTCTGATAATACTGTCGCAAGTAGTGCGGCTTCCTTAGCCAGTTCTGCTGCTAAGGATGCTAGTTCGGCTGCTAGTGTGGCTAGTTCTGTTGCTAGTCAAGGAAATAGTTCCGCTGCTTCATCGGCTGAAGCGATTGCGAGTGCGGATTCGATCATTGCATCCAGTGCATCGAGTGCGGCCGCTAGTGCGGCTTCTGACGCCCAAAGTCAAGAGAACTCCGCTAGTGCGGCAAGTAATGCGGCTGCTAACGATAGTAGTACCGCTAGTTCCGCTGCTAATACGGCCAGTTCTGCAGCCAATACGGCTTCGAATGCTGCCAGTGCCGGAAGTGGGAGTGCATCTAATACTTCCCATGCCGCTGCGAATGCAAGTAATGCTGCGAACGAAGCTTCTGCTGCTGCTACTGATGCTGATAAGTATTCTGTAGAAGCATCCAATTCCGCTAGCGCAACTAGTTCCGCTGATGCACAAGTCATCGCTGATTCCACTAACGTTAGTTCCACTTCTAGTGAGATCGCAAGTATCGCAAGTGCAGCCGTTAACTCTGGTAACCCCGTTATCAGCAATGCGGTAAGTACGGCTAACTCTGCGAGTGCCGTTGTATCCAGTGCCTCCAGTGACGCTGCGATCGCATCTAGTGACGCTGCTAGTGCTAATAGTGCCGCAAGTACTGCTGCTAAGAGTGCTGATAGTTATGCTGCTGATGCAAGTAGCAAAGCTTCGATCGCATCTAGTGCTGCTTCGACTGCTAATAGTTACTACTCCGCTGGTAACCAATCCTCTGGAGACGCATTTAGTAATTCTGTTACTGATGCAAGTAATGCTGCTGCTCAAGATGCTACGAACGCTCAATCACAAGCTTCGATTGCCCAATCTGCTGCCAGTTCCGCATCCAGTGCTTCGGTCCGGGCTGCTAGTGATCAAGCTGCTGCCGATGCTGCCAAGGCTTCCGTTGACGCTGCTTTGACTAGTGCTCAAGCTGCTAGTGCCGCTGATAGTTCTGCTTCTAAGGCTGCTAGTGAAGCCAGTGAAGCTTCCAGTGCCGCTACTGGTTCCAATGGTGCCGGTAGTAGTTCTTCTGAAGCTAGTTCCGCTGCTAGTCAAGCTAGTTCAGATGCTTCCGCTGCTTCTAACAGTGCCCAAAGTGCAAACTCTGCATCTAGTATCGCATCCAGTGCCGCTAGTGCGGCTGCCAGTGCTGCCTCTGCTAACCCAAGTAACAGTGCCATCAGTTCCGCTGCTTCGACTGCTAAGAGTGCTTCCAGTATTGCTAGTTCCGCTGCTTCTGATGCTCAATCTGATGCTTCGAAGGCCTCCAGTGCCGCTAGTCGGGCTGCTTCCGATAACAGTATTGCATCCAGTGCGGCTTCTGATGCTAGTTCTGCTGCTAGTCAAGCCAGCATCGCTCACAGTATTGCTAGTTCTGCGGCCTCAAATGGTGATAGCTCCGCAGCTTCATCGGCTGAACAATCTGCTTCATCTGCCGATTCCAAGGCTAAGGCTGATTCCAGTGCGGCTTCATCAGCTGCTACAGATGGATCCAAGGCGGCTAACGATGCTAGTTCTGCTAGTGCCGCTGCATCCAGTGCGGCAAGTACCGCCAGTTCCGCTGCTTCCACGGCATCCAGTGCCAACAGTAACGCCCAAAGTGGGGCTAATAGTGGAGCATCCAGTTCCGCTAATAGTATGTCTGATGCTACGAGTGCTCAAGCATCATCTGCCAATGCTGCTAACTCTGACGCATCCAAGTACGCTAGTGAAGCGGTTTCCGCTGCGAACGCAACTAGTGGCTTCAACACCACAGTAAGCAACAATGCTTCGCTTGCTGCAAGTATTGCGAATGCTAACCCAACTAACTCCGTGGTCAGTGGTCAGAACAGTGTGGCTAGATCCGCATCTAATACCGCTAGTGCAGCCTTATCCGATGCCATCGTTGAATCTTCCGCTGCTTTGAGTTACTCCGCTACGGTATCTAGTGCTGCTAGTGTTGCTAATAGTAACAATGCCAATGCTAGTTACACTGCTAGTCAAGCTAACTCTTTGATCTCGCAAGCTAATAGTGCCTTCAGCAAGGGTGACAATAGTACTGGTAGTACCTTTGCTTCTCAAGCTAGTGCATTGATCGCTGGTATGAGTGCTTATGAAACTAGTGCTACGAGTGCGGCTTCCGTTGCCGTTAGTGTCACTACGAGTGCTTCTGTTGCTGCTTCGAAGGCCATCAGTGATCGAAACGTCGCTAGTTCCATGGCTGATATCGCCATCAAAGCTGCTTCCAATGCAAGTAATGCCAGTGGTGGTAGTTCCGCCAGTTCGGCTATCAACAGTATCAGTTCCAGCATTGCTTCCTTAGCAACTTCTGCTAGTGGCGATGTAGATGCTGCCAAAGCTGCAAGTATCGCAGCAAGTTCTGCTGCAACTGTTGTTAATGCTGATTCCGCAAAGGGATCCAGTTACGCTACGACTGTTAATAGCATCATGAACGATAACACGAACTCATCAAATGCTACTAACCCCGTTATTACGAGTGCATCTGCTGCGATCTCAAGTGCTAACGTCGTTCTTAACAGCTTGAACAACGATGCTTCTAACCAAAACCAAGCTGCCAGTGCTGCATACAGTAATGCCGTTGTTGATTACAATGGTTTAACTAGTGCTGACGCCACTGCAAAGAGTTACGTCGCTTCTGCTAACTCGCTTGCTACGCAAATTTCAAATGACGCTGCTGCTGGTGACGCCAGTGCCGTTGCGAAGGACGAAAGTTCCAATGCTGCGGTTGCTGCCAGTGCCAACACCTTGTTCAGTAGTGCCCAAAATTCTGCTAATGATATCGACAAGCAAACTAAGGCTGCTCAAAGTGCAGCTACCCAAGCCATCACCGATGAAAGTGCTGCTAACAGCGTCTTAGCTGTCATCAGTGCTCAAGCTAGTTCCGCTGCAGATGCTAGTGCTGCTGATAGTAGTGCTAAGAAAGCATCGAGTGAAGCAAGCAATGCATCGAGTGCCGCTGGTTCTAACGGTACTTCCAGTGCTTCCGCTGCAACTAGTTCAGCTTCCGCTGATACTAGTGGTGATTCTAGTGCAACTAGCTCTGCTGCTAGTCAAGCTGGTTCCCATGCTTCCGATGCCAGTTCCGCAGCTAGTGCTGCTAAGAGTGCCGCTTCTGCTAACCCAACTAACAGTTCGATCGCCTCTGATGCTTCTACGGCATCGAGTGCGGCTTCAATTGCTAGTTCCGCTGCTTCCGATGCTTCTAAGCAATCAAGTATCGCTAGTTCCGCTAACTCCATTGCCAGTTCTGCGAACTCCGATGCTAGTTCCGCTAACTCCGATGCCAGTTCTCAAGCTTCGATCGCATCTAGTGCCGCTTCTGCTGCCAGTTCGGCTGCGCAAAGTGGTAACAGTTCGGCTGCTTCCTCTGCTGAATCTGCTGCTAGTTCCGCTGCTAGTGCTGCATCCAGTGATAGCAACAAGGCTAGTTCCGCTGCCAGTGCTGCTAAGAGTGCCGCTTCTGATGCTGACAGTGCTAAGAGTGCTGCTTCAAATGATAACAGTACTGCTAGTTCCGCTGCCTCCACTGCATCATCTGCTAATAGTGCGGCTCAAAGTAGTGCCACTAGTGGTGGTTCCAGTTCTGCTAGTTCCGCCAGTTCTGCTGCATCATCCGGAAGTGCTGCCACCATTAGCTTAGCTAGTGGGGCCGATGCTAATGCTAAGGTCGCTAGCCAAGCTGCTAGTGTTGCTAGTTCTGCAACCAGTGTCGTTCACAGTTACTCCAACACTGCTGATCAAGACAGTGCCATCATGAGTGGCTATGTTGCCAATAACTCTAGTAACTCCGCTGTAAGTACTGCTAACTCCAACTTCCAAAGTGCCAGTGCTGCTTTGAGCTCGGTTGCCAAGAACGCCGATGCTGCTAACAGTTCTGCTGCTTCCGATTACAGTGTGGCAAGTACTGCTGCTAGTCTTGCTGATAGTGTTAATGCGAGTGCCGTTTCCAATGCGAACATGGCCAGTGTTTATGCTGCGCAAGCTAGTGAAGCCGTTCAAGCTGGTAATCTTTCCGATATCACCAAGTTCAATAGCTTAGCTACGAGCTACGCTGATCAAGTCGTTAGCTCCGTGGCGACGGTAAGTAGTTACGCTTCCAATGCCGCTACTGCTACGAAGGCTGCTGAAGATGCTTCTTCCGTTGCTTTGAGTGACGAAGCTCAAGCTAGTGCTTTGAACGATTCGATCGCTGCTGCGATGAGTGCTGCTTCGACTGCTAGTGGTGCTGATAGTTATGCTTCTAATGCATCTAGTGATGCAAGCATTGCTTCTAGTGCTGATGCCGGTACTAAGAAGGATTCCGCAACGGTAAGTTCCATTACTTCCGATGCTAAGAAGGCTTCTGATGCTGCTGGTTCCGATGCTAGTTCTGCCCATGCTCAAGCAAGTTCTGCTTCTAACGCTGCTAGTGAAGCTGCAAGTATCGCATCTGGGAACAGTGCTTACAGTTCCGCTGCTTCGACTGCCAAGAGTGCCGCTTCCGTTGCCAGTTCAGCTGCTTCTGATGCTGACTCCGCAAGCAAGGATGCTAGTTCCGCTGCTAGTGCCGCCGAAAGTGACAATGCAATTGCCAGTTCTGCTGCTAGTGCTACTAGTTCCGATAATTCCTTAGCATCCAGTGCTGCTTCTGATGCTAGTTCTGCTGCTCAAAAGGGTGACAGTGCGAAAGCTTCGACCGATGCAAGTATCGCATCTAGTGCCGCATCCAATGCCATCATCAACTCTAATGCTGCTTCCAGTGCTGCTAATGACGCTAAGAACCAATCCAGTGCGGCCAGTTCGGCTGCTAGTCGGGCTTCTAGCGATAACAGTACCGCTAGTTCCGCTAATAGTACGGCTTCCAGTGCGGCCAGTTCCGCATCCAGTGCTAGTTCGGCTGCTAGTTCCGGTACTTCTGGTAACTCCAGTGCTTCTGCCAGTGCTAAGAGTATTGCTGATAAGACCGCTACTTATGCTTCTGGTGCTGATAGTGATGCTGCCAAAGCAAGTACTGATGCCAGTGAAGCTAACTCTGCTGCGGCCGTAACTTCTGGTTACAACAGTGCTGCTACGAGTGAAGCTGCCGTTGCTTCTAGTTTTGCTAGTGCCAATGCTAAGAACAGTGTGGTCGCTAGTGCTAATAGTGCGGCTAGTTCTGCTGCGGCTCAAGTATCAGCCTTTAATTCAGATGCGATCGTTCAAGCAAGCATCGCAACTAGTGCTTACCAAGTTGCTAGTTCCGCTGCTAGAAGTGCCGACCAAGCTAACACGAATGCTTCGACGGCTGATTCAAACGTTAACAACTTGATCAGTCAAGCTAATAGTGCTTATGCTGCCGGTGATGTTGCTGGTGGAAGTATCTACGCTAACCAAGCTAATACGTCTGCTGCCAGCATGGCGCAATACGAAACTGATGCCTCGAACGCTTCGATCGCCGCTAGTTCGGCTCGGGTAATTGCTGATAGTGCTGCTGCAAAGGCCATCGCTGATGAAAGTTCTGCTTCTGCCTTTGCTAGTTCCGCTGCTAGTGATGCCTCGAATGCTTCGAGTGCTGCTAGTCAAGCTAGTTCCGCTAATAGTGGTTCCAGTGCCAATAGTAGTTCTGCTAACTCTGCTAAGAGTGCTGCTAACTCTGCATCAACTGGGGCTCAAACGAATGCTAACTTAGCTAGTCAATATGCTAGTGAAGCTGTTTCATACGCTAAGACTGCTAATACAGATACTGCCGATGCTCAAAAGGCATACAACAGCGTTAGTGCTTTAGCTAGTCAAAACGCATCTAACACTTCCTTAGCTAGTTATGCTACGCTTGCCAGTTCTGCTATGGCTGCCGTTAGTGCTGCTGATAGTGATGCTAACGTTCAATCTAGTATCGCGGTTAGTGCTAACAGTTCCGCTCAAACGATCAATTCCGCTAACTCCGCATTGAACGCTAGTGTAGTTGCCGCATCCAGTGCTGTAGATAATTACGACAGCTTAGCTAATTCCGCTTACTTAGCTGGTAGTACCGCTCAAGGTGATAGCTACGCTAAGGATGCTACTTCTCAAGTTGCTTCTGCTAGTTCATACGTTCAACAAATTGAAGCTAACTCCACTGCCATCCAAAGCTACACTAACATTGCAAGTAAGGCTGCTGCACAAGCATCTGCTGATGTTCAAACCGTATCCTTCAATGCTAGCGTAACTTCCAGTGCTTCGAGTGCGGCTAGTTCTGCTTCTGATAATGGTTCTAAGGGATCTAAGGCTGCTAGTTCTGCATCTAGTGCGGCTAGTTCCGCTGCTAGCGCAACTTCTAATGATGTAACTTCAGTTAGTGCTGATAAGTCAGCTGCTGATAGTTATGCTGCAGTTGCTAGTTCTGCTGCTTCAGTAGTAAGTTCTAATGCCGTCCTTAACAGTCAAACTGCTAATGAGATCAACAGCTTCTACAGTGCTAATACTACTAATTCCACGATCAAGAGTGCTTCTGCTGTTGCATCTAGTGCCATGATCGTCATCAACAGTGCTAATACTGATGCGCAAGTTCAAAAGCAAACCGCTTCTGATGCTGACTCCGCTGTAAATAGTGAAGTTGCCGTTGTAAGTTCCGCTAACACTGTTGCTCAAAGTGCTAATACCCAAGCTAATGTTTATGCTATCCAAGCTGCGAGTGCTTACAATACTGGAAGTATTTCCCTAGCTGACAACTTTACTTCATTGACCGAAAGTTATGCTTCGATCGCTGTTTCCAACGCTAACATTGCTTCTGATGCTGTAGTTGCTGCTGCTAGTTACACCAACACGGCAAGTACTGCTGCAAGCAAGGCGGTCGATGATGAAAACCACGCAAGTATTGCTGCTGCTTCCATGAACAGTGCGGCTAGTGATGCATCCAGTGCTAATAGTTCTGCTAATAGTGGGGCTAATAGTTCTGCTAGTTCCGCTAGTTCTGCTGCATCTAGCGCTAACTCCATCGTTAATAGTTACGCTAGTGCTGCCAATGCTGATGCAGCTAATGCTGAACAATACTCTATCAATGCATCCAGTGCCGATAGTGCCGTAACTAGTTATGCTAGTGATGCTACTGCTAAGAGTGCTTCTGTTGCAGCGATCATTAGTGCTAACTCCAGTAATGCAAGCAATGCGACGATCAAGTCCGCTGCTTCAACAGTCGCTAGTGCTAGTTCCGCAATCAGTGGTTTGAAGAGTGATGCTGATAATCAAAACGCAATTGCTAGTTCCGCTGCTAAGACTGCTGAATCAGCTGCAAGTCAAGCTGACAAAGATAGTCAAGCTGCTAGTTCCAATGCTAATATGGCCAGCGTCTTTGCTAGTCAAGCATCATCTGCTAATGCTGCTCACAACAATACTGATGCTGCTAAGTTCAACTCTACAGCTGCTAGTTACGCTAGTGATGCTGAAGGGGTCATCAGTGATGCTAGTTCTGCTGCTGCCGCTGCTAAGACTGCTACGGACACTGCATCAACTGCTGCTAGTTCCGCTGAAGCTGACCAAAGTAAGGCTGCTGACTTAGATAAGACGATCAGTGCTGCTGTTACATCTGCCCAAAATGCTAGTGCCGCTGATAGTTATGCATCCGGTGCTTCTAATGATGCAAGTATCGCATCTAGTGCTACTTCTGGTGCTGATGATTCATCTAAGGCTGCTGGTTCTGCTGCTACTAGTGCTGCTAGTGAAGCTAGTTCCGCTGCTAGTGATGCATCCAGTGCTGATAACTCTGCTAACAGTGCATCTGCTGATGCATCTAAGGCTGCCAGTGCTGCTTCTGCAAATCCTAAGAACAGTGCGATGAATTCTGCTGCTAGTGCTGCTAAGTCTGCTGCTAATGCTGCTAGTTCCGCTGCTAGTGATGCATCCAGTGCTGCTACCAGTGCTGCATCCGCTGCTTCCAGAGCTGCTAGTGAAAGTGGAATTGCATCTAGTGCAACTTCTGATGCTAACTCCGATAACTCTGCTGCATCCAATGCTGCATCCGCAGCCAGTGCTGCTGCTCAAAGTGGTGACAGTTCAACTGCATCTGCTCAATCGATCATTGCTAGTTCTGCAGCCAGTGCTGCTAAGAGCGCTAGTGCCATTGCTTCTAACGCTGCTAGTGCGGCTCAAAGTGATAACAGTGATGCTTCATCTGCTGCATCTAGAGCTTCGAATGATAGTTCTGCTGCAAGTTCAGCATCCAACGCTGCAAGTTCTGCTAACTCAGCTGCTTCTAGTGCTGCATCTGGTGCTAACTCCGGCTCAAGTTCCGCTAGTTCTGCCAGTTCCGCTGCTTCCAATGGTAGTGCCATCATCATTAGCTTAGCAAGTACTGCTGATGCCGATGCTAACTCCGCTAGCGTTGATGCAAGTATTGCATCCAGTGCTGCTAGTGTCGTTGCTGCTGATAGTTCAACTGCAACTTCCGATAGTGCGGTCATCAATAGTATTGCTACGCAAAACAGTGGTAACTCTGCAATGAGTAGTGCATTGAACTCCTTCAACTCCGCAAGTACTGCCGTATCCGGTTACAATACTGATGCCCAAGCTCAAAAGAGTGCTGCTAGTTCCGCTTACGTGGTTGCTAGTTCCAATGCTGCCATCGTTGATAGTATCAACACGGTTGCTAAGTCCAATGCTACAATGGCAAGCATCTATGCTAACCAAGCAAGTACTGCTGCTGTTAATGGTCAATCAGATGATCAAATCAATGCCTTGAACAGTAGTGCTGCTAGTTATGCTGCTGCTGTTGTAAATGCTGAAAGTACTGCTAGTGCTTATACATCATCCGTTGCAACTGCTACTGCTAGTGCTAAGAGTGCTGCTGATAAGGCCGTTGCTGATGAGAACAGTGCCAATGCTGAAATGGGTGTTATCAGTAATGCCATGAATTCAGCTAACGCTGCCAGTGCTGCTGATAGTTCCGCATCGAAGGCTGCTAGTGAAGCCAGTTCTGCTGCTAGTGATGCTTCTGGTAAATCTGGTGCTGGTTCTAATTCTGCTAGTGCTAGTTCTGATGCATCTGCTGCATCCAGTGCTTCTAATGATGCTAGTTCTGCTGCTTCTAAGGCAGGTAGCAATGCTAGTGATGCATCCAAGGCTGCTAGTGAAGCTTCCTCAACTGCTTCTGCTGCTTCCAATAACCCAGCTGCTAAGAGTGCTGCTAGTGATGCAAGTAAGGCCGCTTCAACTGCCAGTTCTGCTGCTAGTGACGCAAGTATTGCATCGAGTGCCGCCAGTTCTGCTAATAGTACTGCTAGTTCCGCTGCTAGTGATGCATCTAATGCATCCAGTGCTGCTAGTTCTGCTGCTTCTGCTGCATCTAGTGCTGCTAGTGATGCAAGTAAAGCTGCACAAAGTGGGGACAGTTCCGCTGCTAGTTCCGCTGAAAGTAAAGCATCCAGTGCTGCTGCTAGTGCTTCTGCTGACAGTTCGGCTGCAAGCAAGGCTGCAAGTATTGCCAGTTCTGCTGCTTCCGATGCTAAGAGTGCTGCTTCCCGTGCTGACAACGATAGCTCGATCGCTAGTTCCGCTAATAGTGCTGCTAGTTCCGCTAACTCCGCTGCTTCTAGTGCTTCCAATGCTGCTAGTTCCGGTGCTTCTGGTAACTCCAGTGCTTCTGCTTCTGCTAATAGTATTGCCAGTGCAACAGGAAGTTATGCTTCTGGTGCTGATGCCGATGCTTCTAAAGCCAGCGTCGATGCCAGTGAAGCTAACTCCGCTGCTGTCGTAACTTCTGGTTACAACAGTACTGCTACGAGTGAAGCTGCTGTTGCTTCAAGCATTGCTTCTGCTAATGCTAAGAACAGTATCGTTAATAGTGCTAACCAAGCTGCCAGTTCTGCCGCTTCATTAGTTGCTAGTTACAATGCTGATGCTTCTAACCAAGCAAGTATCGCTACAAGTGCTTACCAAGTTGCTAGTGCTGCTGCTAAGAGTGCCGACCAAGCTAATACCAATACCACAACCGGGGTATCTAACGTTAATAACTTGATCAGTCAAGCTAATAGTGCCTTTGCTGCCGGAGATACTGCTGGTGGAACTCAATTTGCTAGTCAAGCAACTTCTGCTGCTGCATCCATGGCTCATTACCAAACTGATGCATCGAATGCTTCGATCGCTGCTAGTTCTGCTCGAGTAATTGCTGATAGTGCTGCTGCTAAGGCTAAGGCTGATGAACAATCTGCTTCTGATTACGCTAAGAGTGCTACCTCCGATGCTTCAAATGCTTCAAGTGCTGCTAGTCAAGCCAGTTCGGCCGCTAGTGGTTCAAGTTCTAATAGTAGTAATGCTTCCAGTGCTAAGAGTATTGCTAACAGTGCATCTACTGGTGCTTCAACTAATGCTAAGTTAGCAAGTCAATATGCTAGTGCTGCTGTTTCCTACGCTAAGATCGCTAATAGTGATACTGCTAGTGCTCAAACTGCTTACAACAGTGTTAGTGCTTTAGCTAGTCAAAATGCTGTTAATACTTCATTAGCTAGCTACGCTAAGATTGCAAGTGCAGCAATGAGTTCTGTTAATGCTGCTGATAGTGATGCTAATGTTCAATCTGGTATTGCTACTAGCGCTAATAGCTCAGCTCAAAGTATCAATTCTACTGATGCTGCTTTAGTTGCTGCTAATAGTAGTTATGTTGATGCCGTAAGTGTTGCTGATAGTAATGCTAACTCCGCTTACTTAGCTGGAAGTACTGCTGATGGTGATAGCTATGCTAAAGCCGCTAGTGATGCTGTTTCAGCTGCTCAATCAACTGCTAACCAATTGGTTGCTAACTCCAGTGCAATTCAAAGTTACACTAACATCGCAAGTACTGCTGCTAGTCAAGCTTCCAATGATGTTCAAACCATCAGCTTGAACGCAAGTATTACTTCTAGTGCATCCAGTGCTGCTAGTTCTGCTGCTTCAGGTGGTTCTAGTGCTGCTAGTGGTAACAGCTCAGCTTCTAGTGCTGCTAGTTCTGCTGCTAGTGCGATCGTTATCGATGGTAACGTTGCTAGTGCTAATGCATCTAATGCTGCTAAGTACTCTGCAGAAGCCAGTTCTGCTGCTACAGTTGTAAGTAACACGACTTCAAGTGCTTCGAACGTTGCTAACGAGATCAATAGTTACTACAACAACAACACGACTGATTCTGTTCTTAAGAGTGCTCACGAAACTGCAACTAGTGCCATGAGTGCTATCAATAGTGCTAATAGTGATGCTCAAATTCAAAACAACACAGCATCCAGTGCTTACAGTGCGGTCGTTAGTCAAGTTAGTGTGATTGCTGCACAAAGTTCTGCAGTTGCAAGTGCTATCAGTGTTATTGCTTCTAACTCTATGAATGCTTCTGTTGCCCTTGCTGGTGGTAGTTACACTGCTGCATCTAGCTACACTGCAATTGCTGAATCCGCTGCTGCGGTTGCCAGTGATGATGCTGTAGTTGCATCTAGTGCTGCTGCTAATACGACTAGCTTAACTGGTGTTGCCAGTGTTGCTGCAAGCAAGGCAATCGATGATGAAAATACTGCTAGTTTAGCATTTAGTAAGATGAACAGTGCTGCTAGTGATGCTTCAAGTGCTAATAGTTCAGCTAATAGTAGTGCAGCTAGTTCCGCAAGTTCTGCTAGTTCTGCTGCTGCTTCTGGTAGCAAGCAAATCTTCAGTTTCGCAAGTACTGCTGATGCTGATGTAAATGCTGCAAGTATTGCTAATAGTACTGCTGCTAGTGCCGCTAGTGTTGTTGCTAGTGACAAAGCCGTTGCTGATCAAGATAGTGCGGTTATGAGTGGTTACATTGCTGCTAACTCCGGTAACTCCGCTATTGCCAGTGATGCGAAGGTATTCAGTTCTGCTAGTGCTGCTGTTTCAAATTACAATTCTGATGCTCAAGCACAAGAGTGCTGCCAGTTCTGCTTACAGTGTTGCTAGTTCTGCTGGTGTAATTGTTGATAGCATCAACGTTGCCGCTAAGTCCAACGAAGCCATGGCTAGTCTCTATGCTAGTCAAGCTGCTTCCGCTGTAACTGCTGGTTCATCTGCTCAAGCTACTACTTGGAACAGTATGGCTGCTAGTTACGCTAGTGATGTTACGAATGCTATCGGTTCTGCTAGTCAATACACTGCTTCTGTTGCTACTGCTACTTCAACTGCTCAAAGTGCTGCTAAACAAGCCGTTTCTGATGAAAGTGCTGCTTCTGATGAAATGAATACGATCAATGGGGCCATGAGTGCTGCTAGTGCTGCCAGTGCTGCTGATAGTTCCGCATCGAAGGCTGCTAGTGAAGCTAGTTCTGCTGCTAGTGATGCTTCTGGTGAATCCGGTGCTACTTCAAATGCATCCAGTGCTAATGATGATAGCTCTGCTGCTAATAGTGCATCTAGTGATGCCAGTTCTGCTGCTGCTGGTGCTGGTAGTGATGCCAGTGATGCTGGTTCCGCTGCAAGTGCTGCTGCCTCAACTGCTTCTAATGCTGGTGATAACCCAGCTGCTAAGAGTGCTGCAAGTGCTGCAAGCAAGGCTGCCTCAACTGCTAGTTCCGCTGCTAGTGATGCTTCGATCGCATCTAGTGCTGCTAATAGTGCATCTAGTGCGGCTAACAGTGCTAACAGTGCTGCTAATAGTGCCAACAGTGCTGCAAGCAAGGCTGCATCTACGGCTAGTTCCGCTGCTAACGCTGCATCTAAGGCTGCCCAAAGTGGTGACAGTTCCGCTGCTAGTGCTGCTGAAAGTACGGCTTCTAATGCTGCCAACAGTGCTTCTGCTGCCAGTTCTGCTGCTAAGAGTGCTGCTAACGATGCCAGTTCTGCTGCTTCTGCTGCTAAGAGTGCTGCTAGTCGGGCTGACAATGATAACTCCATTGCTAGTTCTGCTGATAATGACGCTAAGTCTGCTAATAGTGCTGCATCCAGTGCATCCAGTGCAGCAAGTTCCGCTGCTTCTGGTAACTCTAGTGCTTCTGGTTCTGCTTCCAGTATTGCCAACGCAACTAGCGTAATTGCTAGTGGTGCCGATGCTAATGCTAATGCTGCTAGTCAATATGCTAGTGAAGCTAATAGTGCGGCTGCTAAGACTTCTGGTTACCTTAGTGATGCCAATAGTCAAGCTGCGGTTGCTTCTGGTTTTGCCTCTGCTAACGCTACGAACAGCTTAGTTCAAAGTGCTAATAAGGCTGCTAGCGATGCTGCTTCTGCGGTTGCTAGTTTGAATACTGATGCTACTAGCCAAGCATCAATCGCAACTAGTGCTTACAAGGTAGCTAGTGCCGCTGCAAATAGTGCAGATCGTGATAATGCTAATGCAAGTGCCAGTGCATCAACTGTTAATAGTTATGTAGCTGCTGCAAATAGTGCATTTAGTGCCGGTAGTATTACTAATGGTAGTATCTTTGCTAGTCAAGCCAGTGCTACTGCCAAGGATATGATCAAGTATCAAAATGATGCAGTTGCTCAATCTGATGCTGCTTCATCTGCTACGATCGTTGCCTCTAACGCTGCTGCTAAGGCAATTGCCGATGAAAGTTCAGCTTCTGCTTATGCTCAAAGTGCTGCTTCTGATGCTAGTTCTGCATCCAGTGCTGCTAGTGGAGCAAGTTCCGCTGCTAGTGGTTCCAGTTCCAACAGTAGTGCTGCTAATTCCGCAAGTGCTATTGCTTATAGTATTGCTGCTGCTGCTAATACGAATGCTAGTTTAGCTGTTTCTTATGCTGGTGATGCTGCTAAGTATGCAAGTATTGCTAATAGTGATACTAATAGTGCTCAAACTCAATTTACTAGTTTGACTAACTTAGTTAACCAAAACGAAAACAAGAATAACGCTGTCTTGAACAGTTACTACAATGTTGCTAGTTCCGCAATGGCTAGTTTAACTGCTGCTAATAGTGATGCTCAAGATCAAAAGAGTATCGCAAGTAATGCTGCCAGTGCTGCTCAATCAGTTAATGTTACTGATTCCGCATTAGTATCTGCTGTTAATAGTGCATCAAATGCCGTTAATGTAGCTGATAGTAATGCTAACTCCGCTTACTTAGCTGGAAACTTAAGTGCTGCTAGTCAATACTCAACGGCTGCTGTCTCTGATGTCGATGCTGCTAAGAGTGCGGTTGCTTCCTTAACTGCTAACTCTAGTGCAATTCAAAGTTACACTAATATTGCTAGTGATGCTGCTGCCAAGGCATCTGCTGATGTTAACACGATTAACATCAGTGCCAGTGCTGCATCGAGTGCTGCCAGTGGTGCCAGCTCTGCTGCATCGAGTGCTTCCGGTGGTTCTAAGTCCGCTAGTTCTGCATCCAGTGCTGCTAATTCTGCATCCAGTGCAATTGCATCTGTTGTAACTAAGGTTAATGCTGATGATGCTGATGCTACTAAGTATGCATCAATTGCATCCAGTGCTGCTGCTGTTGTTAGTGGTGATGTTACTACTAATAGTAGTGTTGCTGCTCAAATCAACAGTGAATTCAATGCTAACCCAAGTGATACTGTCATCAGAAGTGCCGCTTCGGTTGCATCGAGTGCAATGAGTGTCATCAACAGTGCTAACACCGATGCACAACTTCAAAATGCTACCGCATCCAGTGCTAAGGCAGGGGTTGATAGTGATGTTGCAGTTGTAAGTTCTGCTAACCAAGCTGCTTCATTTGCTAATTCATTAGCTAACCAATTCGCTAGTCAAGCTGCTTCCTACTACAATGCTGGTCAAAACAGTGTTGCTGATGGATTTACTTCTCAAGCTGTCAGTGCTGCATCAGTTGCTGTATCCAATGCTGATCTTGCTAAGAGTACTGCTTCTAATGCTGATAGCTTAACTAGTGATGGTAGTATTGCTGCAAGCAAGGCGGTTTCTGATGAAAGTGCTGCTAATGCTGCTGCACTTTCCATGAACGCTGCATCTAGTGCCGCATCTAGTGCTAATAGTTCTGCTAATAGTGGTGGTTCTAAGTCCGCTAGTTCCGCCAGTTCTGCTGCATCTAGTGCTTCTGCTACTATTTCTGGATTTGCTAGTGCTGCTAATGCTGATGCTCAAAACGCTGAAAGTTATGCTAGTGTTGCATCCAGTGCTGATAGTGATGTTAATAGTTACTCTGCTAATGCAAATTCAGCAACTTCAACTATTAACTCCATTCAAAGTGCTAACTCCAGTAACGCAAGTAATGCCGTAATCAATAGTGCTTCTAAAGCAATTGCTAGTGACAGTGCTTCAATTGCTAGTCTTACTAGCGACGCTGACAGTCAAAAGACAATTGCCAGTTCTGCTGCTAGTGTAGCTTCAACTGCTGCCAGTCAAGCTACTAAGGACAGCTTTGCTGCTAGTTCAAATGCCGCTATGGCAAGTATCTTTGCTAGTCAAGCTGTTTCAGCTATCAATAATGATCACAACAACAACGCTGCTGCTACATTCAATTCACAAGCTGCCAGTGCTGCTAGTGCTACTGAAGCTATCATTAGTGATGCTGCTAGCCAAGCTGATAGTGCTTCATCTGCTACGATTGTAGCATCAAAGGCTGCTGCTCAAGCTCAAAGTGATGACAGTGCTGCTAAGGCATTGAATGGTTCGATCAATGATGCTATTAAGTCCGCTAACGCTGCTAGTGCTGCTGATAGTGATGCTTCTAACGCATCCAGTGCTGCTAGTGAAGCATCTAGTGCTAACTCTGGTACTGATAGTGATTCTGCTGATACTAGTTCAGCTGCTAGCCAAGCTTCATCAACTGCTAGTTCCGCTGCTAGTGATGCATCCAGTGCTTCTAGCGATGCTAAGAGTGCTGCAAGTGATGCAAGCAAGGCTGCTTCTGCTGCTTCTGCTCATCCTGGTAACAGTACGATGAGTTCTGCTGCTAGTGCTGCCAGTTCTGCTGCTTCAACTGCCAGTTCTGCTGCTTCTGATGCATCCAGTGCTGCTAGTCAAGCAAGTTCAGCTGCATCTAAGGCTGCTAGTGATAACAGTAAGGCTGCTTCTGATGCAAGCAAGGCTGCTTCTGCTAATAGCATCGCATCTAGTGCGGCATCTAATGCTAGTTCTGCTGCTCAAAGTGGTGATAGTTCAACTGCTTCTAAGGACGCTTCGATCGCAAGTTCCGCTGCTAGTGACGCTAAGTCCGCTAGTGCTGATGCTTCATCTGCTGCTAGTGATGCTAAGAGTGCCAACAGTGATGCTTCATCTGCTGCTTCGAAGGCATCCAGTGCTAACTCAACTGCTAGTTCTGCATCTAGTGATGCTAGTTCCGCTAACTCTGCTGCATCTAGTGCATCTAGTGCGGCAAGTTCCGGTGCTTCTGGTAACTCCAGTGCTTCTAGTTCTGCTAATAGTATTTCTGCTGCAACTAGCATCGCTGCTTCTGGTGCCGATGCCAGTGCTAAGGACGCAAGCAAGTACGCTAGTCAAGCATCCAGTGCTGCTGTTAAGGTGGCTAGTTACAATGCTGATGCTACTAGTCAAGCTGCAGTTACTTCCGCAATTGCTTCTGCATATCCACAAAACAGTGTCATCAATAGTGATAATGCTGCTGCCAGTTCCGCTGCTGCTGCAATCAGTAGTTTGAATGCTGATGCTGCTAACCAAGCAAGCATTGCTGCTAGTGCTTACCAAGTTGCTAGTGCTGCTGCTTCAAGTGCTGATCAAGATAACGCCAATGCCGCTTCCGGTGCTAGTGTTGTTAATGGCTTTATCAGTCAAGCCAACACGGCATTCTCCAATGGTGATAACAATGGTGGAAGTACCTTTACTAGCTTAGCTAGTTCTGCGGTTACTTCAATGGCTAAGTACGAAACTGATGCAACTGTTCAATCTAGTGCTGCTAGTGCTGCAACTGTAGTTGCTTCTAAGGCTGCTGCTCAAGCAATTGCTGATGAAAGTTCTGCTGCTGCTTATGAATCCGCTGCTTCATCTGCTGCTAGTGGAGCAAGTAAGGCATCCAGTGCTGCTAGTTCCGCTTCTAACAACTCCGGTAACAACAGTTCTGCTGCAACTTCTGCTTCATCAATTGCTAATAGTATTGCTGCTGCTGATGCTAACAATGCTGCCTTAGCATCTGGTTATGCTTCTGAAGCTGTATCATACGCTGTGATCGCTAATAGCAATACTGCAATTGCCAATGGTCAATACAGTAGTTTGACGAGCTTAGTAAGTCAAAACCCTGCTAATAGTTCCTTAGCAAGCTATGCTGCAATTGCTAGTTCTGCGATGGCTTCATTAACTGCTGCTGATAGTGATGCTAATGTTCAATCTGGTATTGCTACTAAGGCTGCTAGTGCTGCTGAAAGTCTTGCTTCTGGTGATACTTCCTTAGTTGCTGCCATTTCAGCTGCTTCAGTTGCTGTAGCTACTGCTGATAGTCAAGCTAACTCCGCATACAACGCTGGTAATTCTGCTAATGGTGATAATGGTGATGTTTACTCATCAGTTGCTGCTAGCCAAGTTGCTGCTGCTGAATCCATTGCTACAGTAATGAAGAACAACTCCAGTGCAATTCAAAGTTACACTACGGTTGCTTCCAATGCTGCTACTAAGGCTTCTGAAGATGCTCAAACTGTATCCATCAATGCTAGCGTAACTTCAAGTGCTTCAAGTGCTGCTAGTTCTGCTGCATCGAATGGCTCTAAGGGCTCCAAGTCCGCAAGTTCCGCATCTAGTGCTGCTGGTTCCGCTGCTAGTGCAACTACTTCTGATGTAAGTCTTGCTAGTGGTAACCAAATTGCTGCTTCAAGTTATGCTGCCGTTGCAAGTTCCGCTGCTTCCGTTGTAAGTTCCAATGCAATTATTAATAGTAGTGAAGCTGCTATCATCAACAGTTACATGAGCGACAACCCAAGCAATGCCGATATTAGTTCCGCTGCTGTAGTTGCATCCAGTGCAATGATCGTTATCAATAGTGCTAATAGTGATGCGCAAACTCAAAAGAGTATTGCTGCTAGTGCTGATAGCGCCGTTGATTCTCAAGTTGCCATCGTAAGTTCTGCTAATAGTGTTGCTCAAAATGCTAATACCTTTGCTAACCAATATGCTAGTGAAGCTGCTAGTGCTTACAATGCTGGTCAAACCACAACTGGTGATAACTTTACTTCACAAGCTTCTAGTGCTGCATCTGTTGCGGTTGCTAATGCTTCCGCTGCCAAGATTGCTGCTGATGCTACAACAAGCTTAACTTCTGTTGGTAGTATCGCTGCAAGCAAGGCTAAGGATGATGAAAATACTGCGAATGTTGCTTCTGCTGCTATGAGTAGTGCTGCAAGTTCCGCATCATCTGCTAACAGTTCTGCTGCTAAGGGTGGTTCCAGTGCTGCAAGTTCTGCTAGTGCGGCTGGTCAAAGTGCTTCTGCACAAGTTAACAGCTACGCAAGTGCTGCTAATGCTGATGCTGCTAACGCTGTTAAATATGCTAGCGAAGCATCTAGTGCTGATAGTGCTGTAAACAGTTACTCTGCTGATGCTGATCAACAAAGTAAGGCTATGGACGCCATTGTTTCTAACAACCCAAGTAACGCTGCTATTTCCAGTGCCGCTGCTAGATTGAATAGTGATACTTCTGCAATGACCAGTGTTAAGAATGATGCTGATGTTCAAAACAGTACTGCTAGTGCCAACGCTTTAGTTGCTCAATCTGCTGCTAGTCAAGCTAATGTGGACAGTCAAGTTGCAAGTTCTGCTGCTAATATGGCTAACACTTATGCAAGTCAAGCTGCTGCTGCTATCAATGCACATCACAATTCCGATGCTGCTGCATTAACTTCACAAGCTGAAAGTGCTGCTAGTCAAGCTATCAATGTTATCAGTGATGCTAGTTCTGCTGCTGCAACTGCTAAGAGTGCAACTGACAATGCTTCAGTTGCTGCAAGTAAGGCAATTGCTGATCAAGCTGCTGCTAAGTCATTAGATACTGATATCAGTGTTGCTGTTAACTCCGCTAATGCTGCTAGTGGTGCCGATAGTGATGCATCTAAGGCATCCAGTGCTGCCAGTCAAGCTTCGAACTCCGCTAATGGTAGTTCCGCTGCTGGTTCTAACTCTTCTAATGCCGGTTCTGATAGTTCTGATGCTAGTTCTGCTGCAAGCAAGGCTGGTAGTGATGCCAGTGGTGCTTCTAGCAATGCTTCAAATGCATCCAGTGCTGCCAGTGCTGCAAGCAAGGCTGCTTCTGATGCTTCTGGTAACAGTTCCGCTGCCAGTGATGCATCTAAGGCATCCAGTGCTGCTAGTCAAGCTAGTTCCGCTGCTAGCGATGCTAGCTCAGCTGCTAGTGATGCTAGTTCCGCATCCAGTGCCGCTAGTTCCGCAAGCAAGGCTGCTAGTTCCGCTGCTAGTGATGCTAGTTCCGCTGCCAGTGATGCTTCGAAGGCTGCTAGCGATGCTAGTTCTGCTGCTCAAAGTGGTAACAGTTCTGCCGCTAGTTCCGCTGCAAGCAAGGCTGCTAGTGATGCATCCAAGGCTGCTTCTGCTAGTTCCGCTGCATCTAGTGCTGCTAGTGATGCTTCAAGTGCTGCAAGCAAGGCTAAGAGCGCTGCATCCAAGGCTTCCGCTGATAGCTCAACTGCTTCCAGTGCCGCAAGTGCTGCCAGTTCTGCTGCTAGTGATGCTTCAAGTGCTGCTAGCTCTGGTAAGTCTGGTGCTAATTCTGCAAGCAATATTCCAGGATCTGCTGCTTCAACTGCCAGTGCAACTTCAGTAACTGCCGGTAAGGTCGATGCTGATGCTACTGCCGCCCAAAGCTATGCTGTGATCGCTAGTTCCGCTGCTAGTGTAACTTCTGGTTATAACAGTGCTGCGGTTAGTGAAGCTGCGATTGCTTCTAGCTTCGCCGCTGCTAATACGCAAAACAGCCTAGTAAACAGTGCCAACTCTGCTGCTAGTTCTGCTGCTTCAGCCGTTGCCAGTTACAATGCTGATGCACAAAGTCAATCATCAATTGCTGCTAGTGCTGCTAGTGTTGCTTCCGCTGCTGCTAACAAGGCTGATAATGATAATGCCAATACTTCTAATGCCGTTATCAATATCAATAGCTTAGCTAGCGTTGCCGTAAGCTACTACAATGCTGGTAACACCGCTAATGGTGATATCTATGCTGGTCAAGCTACTGCTTCAGCTAATGCATTGAAGGGCTACGAAAGTGATGCCACTGTTCAATTGAGTGTCGCTGACGCTGCAACTTCAACTGCTAAGTCGGCTGCATCTCAAGCCGTTGCCGATGAAAAGGCTGCTGGTAGTTTGTCTATCGATGTTAAATCCGATGCTTCCAACGCTTCTAGTGCTGCTAGTCAAGCTAGTGGTAACAGTTCCGCTGCTTCTAGCAATGCTTCTTCTTCATCTGCTAACTCCGCTGAAACAGTTACTAACAGTGCTGCATCTGGTGCTAATGCTAATGCATCTGCTGCTAATAGTTACGCTAGTGAAGCTAGATCTTACGCCGTAGTTGCAAATAGTGATACTGCTTCTGCTGAAAAGGCTAACGACAGTGTTGCTTCACTTGCATCTGCAAACTCCGCTAATGCTTCATTAGCTAGTTACGCTGCTGCTGCTAGTTCTGCTATTGCTGCTATCACATCTGCTGATAGTGATGCTAATAGTCAATCTGCTATCGCAACTAACGCTGCTAGTCTTGCTAACAGCATCAACGCTTCAACTGCTGCCTTAAGTGCTGCCGTTTCAAGTGCTTCTGATGCCGTTAGTGCTAATGATGCATCTGCAAACTCTGCTTACTTAGCAGGGGATGTCACATCTGCTTCTAGTTACGCTGCTGCAGCTAAGTCAGCTGTGATCGTTGCTAGTGTTAACGCTGCCTCCATGGTTGCTAACTCCACTGCAATTCAATCACAAACTGATATTGCTAGTTCCGCTGCTGCTCAAGCTGCTAAGGATGTTCAAACCATCGCACTTCAAGCTAGTGTAACTGCTAGTGCTTCAAGTGCTGCCAGTTCCGCTGCTAACGGTGGTAAGAGTGGTGCTAGTTCTGCTAATTCAGCATCCAGTGCTGCTAGTTCCGCTGCTAGTGCAACCTCTAACGATGTTAACCTTGCTAGTGCTAATAAGAGTGTCGCTGATAGTGCAACTTCAGTTGCCATCTCTGCTGCTTCCGTTGTTAGTGCTGACACGAGTGCTGGTAGTAATACTGCTGCTAAGATCAATAGCTTAGTTACGGTTGATCCTTCCAATGCTAGTCTTGCAAGTACCGCTTCTGATGCTAACAGTCAAATGGCCATCATCAATAGTGCTAATAGTGATGCTCAAGATCAAAAGAGTATCGCCATCAGTGCTGATAGTGCCGTTAACTCACAAGTTGCTGTGATCAGTGCTGCTAACTCCGCTGCTCAAAGTGCCAACAACATGGCTAACTTTATAGCTAGTCAAGCTGCTGCTAACTACAACAACGGTAACCTTGCTAGTGCTACTGCTCAAACTGCCCAAATCGAATCTTACGCATCTATCGCTAGTCAAAATGCTACGGTTGCTGCTAGTGCAACTACCGCAACATCTAGCTTAACTAAGATCGCTGTTTCCGCTGCTAGTCAAGCGGTTGCTGATGAAAACACTGCCAAGGTTGCTTCTGCTTCCTTGAACTCTGCTTCCAATGCTGCTTCTAAGGCTGCTTCTGGTGCTAATAGTAGTGCTGCTAGTTCCGCTAATAGTGCTGCCAGTTCTGCTGCCAGTGATTCTGCTAGTGCTTCTGCATTCAACTCCGCTGCTCAAGCTGATGCTTCTGCTGCTCAAAGTTATGCTTCCGAAGCATCTAGTGCTGACAATGCCGTAACTAGTTACTCCAACGATGTTAATGCTCAAAGTGCTAACATGGCCAGCTTCGTTTCTGGTAACCCAAGCAACTCCGCAATTGCTAGTGCTGCTGCTGACTTGAACAGTGCTCAAAGTGCTATGAACAGCGTTAAGAGTGATGCTGATAGTCAAAACGCAATTGCTAGTTCCGCCGCTGCTGCTGCTAAGAACGATGCTAGTGCAACTGCTAGTGCTGCAACAGTTGCTAGTTCCGCTGCCAACATGGCCAGCTTCGTTGCTAGTCAAGCTGACTCCGCTGCTAGTGCTGGTAACACTTCCGCTGCTACCTCATTTGCTAATGCCGCTACTAGTTATGCTAATGCTGCTCACGCAGTCATCAGTGCTGCTGCATCTGCTAAGTCCGATGCTGACAGTATGACTGCCAGTGCTAAGGCTGCTGCTAGTGCTGCGATCGCTGATCAAGCTAAGGCTTCCGCTCTTGATAGCCAAGCTAAGGCTGATGTAACGAAGGCATCCATTGCTAGTGGTGCTGCTAGTCATGCATCTGATGCATCAAGCGCTGCTTCATCCGCAAGCTCCGCTAACTCTGGTGCTTCATCTGCTGCTTCTGGTGCAAGTTCTGCAGCTAGTTCTGATGCTAGTTCCGCAAGTTCCGCTGCTAGTTCTGATTCCAGTGCTGCATCCAGTGCTGCAAGCAAGGCCAGCTCTGCTGCTAGTCAAGCTTCATCAACTGCTTCTGGTGCTTCTGGTAACTCCGCTGCTAGTTCTGCTGCTTCTAAGGCATCCAGTGCTGCAAGCAAGGCCAGTTCTGCTGCTAGTGATGCAAGTTCCGCTTCTAGCGAAGCAAGTTCCGCATCTAGTGAAGCCAGTTCCGCTGCAAGCAAGGCTAGTTCCGCTGCTAGTGATGCAAGTTCTGCTGCTAGTGAAGCATCCAGTGCTTCCAGTGCTGCTAGTTCCGCTGCTCAAAGTGGTAACAGTTCCGCTGCTAGTTCTGATGCATCTAAGGCATCTAGTGCTGCAAGTAAGGCATCTGCTGATAGCTCCGCTGCATCTAGTGCTTCATCTGCTGCATCCAGTGCTGCAAGTAAGGCATCCAGTGCTGCATCCAGAGCTTCATCTGATAACTCAACTGCCAGTTCTGCTGCTAGTGATGCTAGTTCCGCTAACTCCGCTGCATCCAGTGCTGCTAGTGCCGGTAAGTCCGGTGCAAGCAATACTAGTTCCGCTGCTAGTGATGCTAACTCCACTGCATCTGCAACTTCCGCAATTGCAGGCTCAGTTGATGCTAATGCTTCCTTAGCTGAAAGCTACGCTGCTGAAGCTAGTTCCGCTGCTAGTGTAACTGCTGGTTACAATAGTTTAGCAACTAGTCAAGCTGCCATTGCTTCAAGTTACGCTGCTGCTAATACTCAAAACAGTGCCGTAAACAGTGCTAACTCTGCTGCTAGTTCTGCTGCTTCAGCCGTTGCTAGTTACAACGCTGATGCACAAAGTCAAGCTGCTAAAGCATCTAATGCCGCAACTGCTGCCAGTGCCGCAGCTGTTAAGGCTGATAGTGATAATGCTGCTGCTTCTGCCGGAGCAGTCAATGTTACTAGCTTAGCTAGTCAAGCCGCTAGCGCTTACAATGCTGGTAACGAAACATTAGGTAGTGCTCTTAATGATCAAGCGGTTGCTTCCGCTGCTTCATTGAAGAGTTACGAAGCTAATGCGAATGCTCAATCAGTAATCGCTGCTTCTGCTACTACAGTTGCTTCGATCGCTGCTTCTAAGGCCATCGCTGATGAAAGTGCTGCTGCTAGTTATGAAGCTAGTGCATCTGCTGCTGCATCCAGTGCCGCTAATGGTGGTAACAGTGCTGCTTCAAGTGCTGCTAGTGCTGCTAGTTCCGAAGCATCAAATGCTTCTGCTCAAACATCTAAGTTTGCATCCGCTGCAAATGACGATGCTACGAAGGCAAGTATTGCTGCTAGCCAAGCATCCAGTGCTGACACGGCAGTAACTAGTTACTCTGCCGATGTTACTTCACAAAGTACTACGATGAGCAGTATCGTTGCTGGTAATCCAAGCAATGCTACGATCTCAAGTGCTGCTAGTGATTTGAACAGTGCTTCATCTGCTATGAACTCTGTTAAGAACGATGCCGATGCTCAAAACGCTGCTGCCAGTTCCGCTTACATCGTTGCTAGTTCTGCTGCTAGTGTTGCTGATAGTGCTTCCGTCGTTGCTAGTTCCAATGCTAACAATGCTTCGATCTTTATCAGTCAAGCTAACTCCGCAATGAGTGCTGGTAACATGGGCTCTGCTGCTAACTTCATCAGTCAAGCAACTAGTTACGCTAATGCTGCTAACGCCGTTATCAATGCTGCTAGTGATGCTAAGACGACTGCTGATAGTGCAACTTCAACTGCTCAAAGTGCTGCTAAGGCTGCAATCGCTGATCAAGCCAAGGCTAAGAGCTTAGATAGTCAAGTTAGTGCTGACGTAAGTTCTGCTGCTCAAGCTAGTTCCGCTGCAAGCAATGCTTCAAAGGCATCTAGCGATGCTTCATCCGCAAGTTCTGCTGCATCCAGTGCTGCTTCTAATAACAGTGGTGCTTCTAAGGCTGCATCGAGTGCTAACTCAGCATCGAGTGCAACTTCAAGTGCATCGAGTGCTGCCAGTTCTGCTGCTTCTGGAGCAAGTTCCGCTGCTAGTGATGCTTCCAAGGCTGCTTCTGGTGCTTCTGGTAACAGTGCTGCCAGTTCTGCTGCTTCGAAGGCATCCAGCGCTGCTTCAACTGCTTCATCTGCTGCTAGTCAAGCATCTAGTGATTCTAGTGCTGCTAGTTCAGATGCTAGTCAAGCATCTAGTGAATCCAGTGCTGCCAGCTCTGCTGCTAGTCAAGCTAGTTCCGCCGCAAGTCAAGCATCCAGTGATTCTAGTGCCGCAAGTTCTGCTGCTCAAAGTGGTAACAGTTCTGCTGCATCTAGTGCCGCTAGTGATGCAAGCAAGCACGCTAGTGAAGCTAGTTCCGCTGCTAGTGCTGCATCCAGTGCTGCCAGTGCTGCTAGTTCACATGCTAGCGATGCTAGTTCTGCTGCTAGTGATGCTTCAAGTCTTCTAAGGCTGCTTCAATTGCATCTAGTGCAAGTTCAACTGCTTCAAGTGCTGCTAGTGATGCTAGTCAAGCCAGTTCCGCTGCTAAGTCAGCAAGTTCTGCTGCTAGTGATGCTAGTTCCGCAAGTTCCAACAGTTCCGCTGCTAGTTCTGCAAATAGTGGTGCCAGCTCCGCTGCTTCTGGTGCTTCAAGCAACTCCAGTGCTGCATCCAGTGCCGCAAGCAATGCCAGTTCTGCTGCTTCTGGAGCAAGTTCTGCTGCTAGTCAAGCCAGTTCTGCTGCCTCTGCTGCTTCTGGTAACAGTGCCGCCAGTTCTGCTGCTAGTCAAGCCAGTTCCGCTGCTTCGAAGGCATCCAGTGCTGCAAGCAAGGCTGCTAGTGATAACAGCGATGCTTCAAGTGCTGCCTCCGCTGCTTCAAGCGCTGCTAGTGATGCCAGTTCCGCATCCAGTGCTGCCAGCTCCGCTGCTAGTCAAGCATCGAGTGCTGCTTCTGCCGCTAGTTCTGCTGCCCAAAGTGGTGACAGTTCCGCTGCATCCAGTGCCGCTTCGATCGCATCGAGTGCAAGTTCCGCTGCATCGAGTGCTGCTTCTGCTGCATCGAGTGCTGCTTCTAAGGCATCGAGTGAAAGCTCTGCTGCCTCTAAGGCTGCTAGTGATGCAAGTTCTGCTGCTAGTGAAGCATCCAGTGCTTCTAACGCTGCTAGTTCCGCCGCTTCTAAGGCCGCTAGCGATGCTAGTTCCGCTACAAGTGGTGCAAGCAATGCTGCTAACTCCGCTGCTAGTGATGCTTCTAAGGCTGCTAGTGATGCTTCTGGTGCTAAATCAGATGCTTCCGCTGCATCCAGAGCTGCTAGTTCTGCTGGTTCCGCATCATCTGCAACGAACTCCATTGCTTCTAAGACCGATTCAATGAGTTCCAGTGCTGCAAGCATGGCTTCTAACAACCCTGCTAACAGCGTCATCAGTAGTGCTGCTGATGTAATCAGTTCCGCTGCTTCTGATGCTGATGCCGATAGTGCTAACTCAGATGCTAGTTCTGCTGCTTCAACTGCTAGTTCTGCTGCTAGTGATGCTAACTCTGCTGCTAGTGATGCTTCTAATGCTGCAAGCATTGCCAGTTCCGCTGCTAAGGCTGCTAGTTCTGCTGCTGCTCATGGAGATGCTTCTGGTGCTTCATCCGCTGCTGCAATTGCTAGTTCCGCTGATAGTAAGGCTAGTGCCGATAGTAGTACTGCTAGTGCTGATCGTTCTGCTGCTGAATCTGCTAATAGTGCTGCTCAAAGTGATAAGAGCATTGCTAGTTCCGCTGCTTCCGCTGCTAACAGCGCAAGCAAGGCAATTAGCCAAGCTGCTAAGGCTCAAACCAGTGGGTGCCGATCCGCTGCTAGTGCTTCATCTGCCGCATCCAGTGCTAATAGTGCTGATAGTGCTATCATCGATAGTGTCAACAGCATGTCTAATGATCTTAACAGTTACTCCATTGCTACTAGCGAAGCTGCTAGTGCTTCTTAGAAGTTACGTCAGCTTAGCAATGAGTGCTGCTAGTCAAGCTGCTAAGGCTGCTGCAGTCAACGAAAGTGATAATGCTGTTATCGCTGGACTTGCTAGTGATGCTGAACAACAAGTCAGCTTAGCTAGTGCTGCTGATCAATTAGCTGAACAAGAATCTGCTCGGGCTAACGGTGCTTCCTTAGTTGGTAGTGTTGCTGCTAGTGCGGCTGTTCAAAATTACTTGATCGGTAGTTCTGCTGCTGATGATGCTTCCAAGTATGCTAGTGCTGAACAATCAGCTCGTGCTGAAGGTAACGTTTCATTAACTGAAACTTACGATTCATTGTTGAACAGTGCTGCGCGCAGTGTTGTAACTAGTGCTTACAAGCTCACTCTACGCAGCGCAATGTCTACTATGACTTCCGCTGTTAAGACTGCTAGTCTTGCTGCTGCCTCTGCAAACAGTGATGAAGCCAATGCTTCAATTGCTGCTTCCAAGGCCTGCGGCTGACCTCGTTAGTGCTGATAGCTTAACTTCTGCTTCTGCTAATGCCGGTAGTAGTGCTGCCAATACTCCAATTGCTAGTGCTGCTGCAATGAACGCATCTGCTAGTGCAAATGCTTCTGGTGCTCGCATGAACGCCGATGCTGCTGATAGCTACGCTAAGATGGCCAGTGTCGTTGCTAGTCAAATGGCTAGTGAAGCTGCTCAAGCACAACAAAGTGCTGCCGCAGTTCAAAGCGATGCCAACTTGTTCCCTGGTAATGCTTCAGCTAGTCTTGCTTCCTTAGCTAGTCTTGCTTCTAATGCTTCTAACGCTGCTAATAGCGCTTCCGCATTAGCTAACCAAGCTAGTCAAGAAGCTCAAAAGACTAGTTCCAATGCTAGTCGGGCTGATCAAGCTGCTAATGATGCTGCTATCAATGCTGCTTTGGCAAGTCAAGCTGCTTCCTTAGTTGATAAGAATGCTGCTCAAGCTTCCATGGCTTACGCATTTGGTAACAACGTCTTAGGGGATGCTTACTTGAAGCAAGCTAGTTACGCTATGAATGCTTTAAGTGCTGCTGAATCACAAACAGCTGTTAACTCCGCTGTTGCTAGTGTTGCTACTGATGGTAGTCATTCTGGTGGTTCTAACGTCAACTCATTAGCTACAAGTGCTGTTAAGTTGAATACCAGAACTGCTACTGACAAGGTCAAGGCTGATCAAATCGTTAACGAGATCAACTCTGAAGTTGCTGCTGTTAACAACGTTAAGAGCGCTGCTGACAGTAAGGCTGCTGCTGGTTCATTAAGTGTTAGTGCTGCTAGTGCTTCTGCTAGTCTTGCTGGTAGTTACGCTAACCAAGCTAGTGCTGGTTATCAAAGTATGATCACCACTGCTGGTCAAGCTCAAGCTAACATCAACTTGTTGAGTGGTTTTGCTGCTAATAGTCAACAAAACGTTGTGGTTGCTAGTGCTAAAGCTGCTGCTGATAGTGCTAACGCTCGGATCAACAACTTGACGACTGCTGCTAGTTCCGCTACGGTCGTTGCTAGCCAAGCTTATGCTAGCGCATTGAACTTGGTTGCAAGTACTGTTGCTAATAACAACAGTGCTCAATCAGCTGTTACAGCTGCTAATGATGCTGCCAAAGATGCTGTTAATGCTTATCAAAGCGGTGATAACAATGCTGCTAGATTAGCTGCCAGTGTTGAAGGTGACTCTGCAAATGTTAACATGTTCACTTCCATGGCTGCTAGTGCTGCTAGTGCTACGAATGGTGAAACAGTTAAGGCTTCTGATGCTGCTAAGGCAGTTTCCGATGCTGCTGCTGGTATCGATGTTCCAATGAGCATTGTTGCTAGTGCCGCTTCCGTTGCTTCAAACAACGTTAGTGTTGCTAACTCCATCATGGCCAATACTAATTCAATCGTTAGTTCTGGAAATGACCACGCTGCTCAAGTTAGTGCCGATGCAAATAGTATCATTGCTTCATTATTTGCTGGTATTAACAATGTTACTGTTACTGATGGGGATGATTTCGACAGAATGGGTGATGACAACGATGCTCAAACAGTTTCCGCAACTCAAGGCTTCGGTGCTGTTCGGACATTCGGTGCAACTTCATCCAGTGCATCCGCTGCTAGTTCCGCTACTAACTATGATTCGATCATTGCTAGTGCTAGTGCTGCTGCTAGTTCAGAAGCTGCTAAGTTTAGTGCTGCTTCAATTGCAGCATCTAAGTACGCATCTGCTGCTGATAGAGAAGGTAATTCTGTAAAGGCACAAGCAGTTTCTAATGCAGTGCTCAAAGTGCTATGCAATCTGCTCAATCACTTGCTAAGTCATATCAAGCTAAGGGTGAAATAGCTCAACTAGAATCTGAAAATAATGTTGCTGCTTCATACGCTGCTCAAATCAAGGATGTTTCAGCTGCTAATATTGCTATTTCAGTAGCATCATCTGCTGCTAAATCTGAAGCTTCAATTGCATCTAGTGCAGCTACTGCAGAATCAACTGCTAAATCAATTGCATCTTCTGCTTCAAGTGCATCCGCAAAGAGCTCCGCATCATCCAGTAGTTCTAGCTCTGCATCATCCAGCAGTTCCAGTTCTAGCTCCGCTTCATCTAACAGTAGTCATGCTAGTTCCGCATCATCCAGTAGCTCCAGTTCTAGTTCTGCATCATCCAACAGTAGTCACGCTAGTTCCGCATCATCCAGCAGTTCTAATTCCAGTTCTGCTTCATCGAACGGAAGCTCAGCTACTCCATCCAGTTCTAGTTCCAATGGTTCCGGTTCTGCCTCCAATGGTGGTAACTCAGGATCCAATGGTTCCGGTTCTGCTTCCAATGGTGGTAACTCAGGATCCAATGGTTCTGGCTCTACTTCAAATGGTGGTAACTCTGGTTCTAATAACGGTTCAAGTTCTGCTTCTAACGGTAGTAACTCTAGTTCCAATGGCTCCAGTGCTGCATCATCCAACAGTAGTCATGCTAGTTCAAGTGCTTCTAGCGCTTCGAATGGTGGTAACAGTAGTGCTTCTAACGGTAGTAATGCTAGTTCTGCTTCATCGAACGCAAGCTCTGCTGCAGACAAGTTAGTTCCTGTAACTAAACATCTTTACAGTACTCGTGGGGTTCAACTTTACAGTCAACCTGATCTTAAGAGTGCTAAGGGTGCTTATTACAAGGCTGAAAAACTTGCTGATGCCAAGGTATTCAGAGTTGTTGGCAAGATCACAAAGAATGGTAAGACGTTCTACAAATTAGCAAATGGTAAGTACATTCTCGCTAATGTACATCTTCACGATGTTTACTACGAAAAGGCTGATAAAGTTAGATTAGTCAAAGTTACTAAACGTGGTGGAATCCAAATCCATTCAACCAAAGACTTTAGCGATAAAGGTAAATGGGTTGCTAAGGGACGTAAGTTCAAGATCGTTAAGACGGTAAGACAAGGTACCATTACTCGTTTCTATCTTAGCGATGGACGTTACATTACCAGTAATAAGAAGTGCGTTAAATCATTACTTTAATCACTTCTGATTAATTAAAAAAGACATCTCCAAAAGGGGATGTCTTTTTTTGTGTTCTATATAGATAGTATTATAAAATGAATATAATACTTATTTACTTTAACTTATATAAAAATAAAACTAATTAAAATGTTAATAAAATTCCCTCAACAAGGAATAATTATCTTAATAGTATTATTTACTTTAATATGAATTTAGAGATGAATAGAGCGATTTTTAGCAGAAAATTAGACTATTTTTCATATTATTAGTCAATATAAAATAATTTTATCATTATTAATGAGCATGATAATTTGACCTTTAGTATATTCATAGATTTGACGGACTCTTAAAATAAGCTACAATAATATCTTGTTAATAATGATATGGCGGTATTGGTGAAGGGGTTAACACACTGGTTTGTGGATCCAGCACGCGTGGGTTCGATTCCCACATACCGCCTAAGTAGGCATTCCTGAAAAGGGATGCTTTTTTTGTGTCATTTTACATGTATATTTATAATATTTTACTTTAACTTAAAAATAAAAAAATAAATAATAAAAAAACATTTCACATCAACTTATGTTCTTTTCTACGTATTTAATCCTATGTGCTATTAAAAGAGGTGGAGCAGGATGGATTTAAAATACATTATGGAACATGGGGATATTCGAGCGGCTTATGTGTTGGGGTGTTTGGAGGAACGGATGCGCTTAGCTTATCGATATATGCATCCGGAAGAAGCTTTCATTACATACCCAATGGAAGAACTTAGTCATCAGTTGGAAGTATCTGTAGTTCAGTGTGTCCAGATCATGGATCGTTTAGAAGCGCAGGGGTACTTAAAACGAAAACATGATCTAGCAGGACCTGACAAATTATATTTACCACGGCTCAAATTAACTAGTTCCTAATCAAAACTAAATAATTTAAGTTAGCACTAGCTTTATGGAAAATAAAGCATCTTTTTAGACTAAATGATTGCTTTTAAATGGGAAAAGAATATATTAAGGGTAGTTCGAGAAACTAAGTTTTGATAGTCTCCCGATGATCGTGAAAAGGAGTGGAATAGAATGAAGAAAGAAATTACCGCAGCCGTCGTTGATGAACGTAACGCCGCCTTTAAGTTAGAAAAAGTAGATTTAGATGATGAATTAGATAGCAATGAAGTGCTCGTTCACATGGTCGCTTCTGGGATCTGTCATACTGATGAAACTGTCCGGAACGGAGATGTTGATGGACAAACTGGGACCTTCCCTTATCCTGCAATTGCTGGACATGAAGGGGCTGGGATCGTTGAAAAAGTTGGTAACGATGTCAAGGGTATCGAAGCCGGTGATCATGTTGTTCTAAGTTATGCTTATGATGGAACTTGTAAGAACTGTCTTGCTGGTTTTCCAGCTAGTTGTGTGAACTGGGGTAAATTGAATGCTTGTGGAGTTCGTGCAAACGGTAAACATGCTTTCTTTGCCAAAGATGGTTCACCTATTTCGAATTTCTTTGATCAATCTAGTTTTACGACTGAAACGATCGTTAACGACCGTAATATTATCAAGGTTCCTAAGGATATCGATCTTCGTAAGGTAGGACCTTTAGGTTGTGGTTTTGTTACCGGTGCTGGAACTATCTTCAACGCTTTGAAACCAGCTCCTGGTTCTTCGATCGTTATCATGGGAACTGGAGCTGTTGGTCTCGGTGCTTTAATGGCTGCTAAGATCATGGGTTGTTCTAAGATAATTGGTGTTAACCACCATGATGCCCGGTTGGAAGTTGCTAAGAAGTTAGGAGCAACCGATGTGATCAATAATGCGAAGACCGATTGGATCAAAGCGGTTCAAGATCTTACTCATGGCTTAGGTGCAGATTATGTTGTTGATACGACTGGTTTGACTAAGTTACAAGAAGAATGTGTGACAGCCTTAGCTCCTGGTGGTCATTTTGCGCCATTAGCAGTTACTCAACATAGTATGACCGTTAACCCATGGACTGATCTTGAAGCTAGTCAAAAACATATTGATGGGGTCTTAATGGGTAATGCAGTTCCTCAAATTACGATCAAGAAATTGATCGAATTCTGGCAAGCAGGGAACTTCCCATTTGATACGTTGGAAAAGACTTTTGATTTTAAAGACATTAATGAAGCCGATAAAGCTTCTAACGATGGCTCTGTTATTAAACCAATTTTGATCATCGACAAGGACTATGTTCCTGGAAAATAATTAAAAATTAAAATCGTTCAAGAGTAAAAATTTCATTTCGTAATTGGACGAAAGCAAAAAGCTTATTGGTGAATTCCAGTAAGCTTTTTTATTGTTAAAAGTTATGATTTGCAACTAAAAAAGTATCGGGATGCATACGGATAAAAAGTGTTGCTATTACGAATGGGATAAAAAGAATGGTTTGTCACTTTTTTTAAAAGTTATTTGATGAAAAAAGCTGTTCGCTCAAAAATTGTTCATAGCCATGAATAATAGGTCTAGTAACTAATTCGAACATCGAAAAATGAGATTAAAATTTGTAAATCGATGTTATTGATGGGTGACACTTTTAAAACGTTTGTACCTTAGAAGTAAAAATTGTTATTATAAAGCATGTTACTAACTGGTAGGAAAAATATTTTGAGTCCCATGATCAGTTCTGACTATGTGGGTAGGTCAGATGAAAGGATATACGATAAGTCCAATAAAGCTATTTTTATATATGGATGGAGTCTTAATTATGGGAAAGAAAATTACTAAAATATGTCTATTGGTAAGTGTCTTATTATTTTTTATAGTAGGGGGAGTATTACCTGCTAGTGCTAATACTAAAATTACTATTACGACTAGTAAGAAAACTAACAGTTCTAATAGTGGTGCCAATAATATTGTTCGATCTAATAACAATTTAAAGATCGTAGCTCAACATAAACTTGCTCATCAAACCTATAACAAGAGTTTGACTGGGATGCGATGGATCTTTGACCGGCCTAGTGGGTTAGCGAATGCCAAATTGATTTCCAATGGAGCTGATGTGAATAAGTTGATCAATCAAGGAGCTCGTTTCATGACTTATCAAGTGGCACGAACTAATGATGGGACCTTCTATTATAAGGTGGTTTCTCAACATCACAGTGTTTGGGGATGGATTCGTGCTGATGGGATCAAAGCTGCTCCAATCGTTACGAATGCTTTTATTAAAGTTAAGATCACTAATATAAAGATGATCAATGATCATAACTATAACCACGTTTTGAATGGTAAAGCACGCGTGTTTAATAAACCTAGTGCATTGAACGGTGCCAAGATCATTTCAAATCAAGTTGATGTGAATCAATTAGCTAAACAAGGCGCACGATTTAGAGTGCAAAGAATTGCTAAGACAAATGATGGCAATACCTATTATCAGATTGACTCGTTACATCATACACTTAAGGGATGGGTCGTAAGTGGCGGTCTAGTTCCATCTAATTATTAATCAAATTAGATTCAATAAAAAAACGATCAATGTAAAAATATTGGTCGTTTTTTATTTGGAAGAACTAGATTGGAATGGTAAGGAATAATAAAGGCGATAATTTTTGATTTATAATTATATAATTGTAATTAATTATATTTTACTTTAACTTTAAATAAACAAAAATAACAAAACAAATTAACTAAAAACTTGCAACAAAGTTAAAAATGATTTATTATGAAGATGCTTAAGGAATTATGAATCAGTTAAATAATTGGCTAAGATGTTTAGATAAGTCTCACGGGCTCAGTTGCCCAGGACTTATCTTTTTTTATTTTAAAAAGCAACGACTGACAAGTAATTTTACTTGTCAGCTATCAAAATTTACAATATTAATAATTAAGAACGCTCCAAATTTAATTAAAGGCTTTTTATTAAAATAATTGACTTTATTTTCTTTTGGCCTAGAATATATATTAATTAATTTCGTAATTAAACAAAATGAGCAGCAGAGTAATTCGTTCTGTGGGTCCAGAAAATCGTCACTGGCTGTGAGACGATCGAAGCGGACGAATGAAGATGGGTTGTGATTTGGCATTGTCAATGAGGCAATGATGGCTTGGCACTTCATTACTAGTGCACGCGTTGTTAGACGTTAGTGAGGGATGCAGCTTGAACTGTATCTGAATTAGAATGGTACCACGGTTACCCCGTTTCTATTAATTTAGAAGCGGGGTTTTTTGTTTTTTACGAAATTAAGGTAATCAGGAATATATTCAGTGTGTTATCAATACTTATACGATCAACTTAGTTGTGATCATATTTTTAAATAACGTTGACCAAGAAAGGATGTTGAACGATGAAATACGCAATTTTAGGTGCTGGGGGCATGGGCCTTCATTTTGGAACATTATTACAAGAAGTAGGGTATCAAGTTGACTTTATCGATACTTGGGAACCTCAAGTTGAAACGATCAGGAAACAACATGGTGTTTACGTTTCTCGCCGAGGCCAAGGACGTCATTTAGTTCCGATCGACAATATTTATTATCCTGAAGAATATCATGGGCATCCTGATGTTGTGATCCCATTTACCAAACAGATCGGTCTGTCAGAAATGCTTAAACGTTGTGCTCATTTCTTCAATGATGACCAATATGCGGTCACTTTAATGAATGGGATGGGTCATATTGAAAAGATCGATCAATATTTCCCTAAACAACATGTGATCGGGGGAACTGCTTTGATCGGTAGTATCTTAACTAAACCTGGGGATGTTGATTATGTAGCGAAAAAAGGGACTGGTTCCTGTAATCTAGCTAATCAAACCGAAAAAGTTGATGCTACGACTAAAGAAATTGCTAAAGAATTTACTGAAGCAGGATTGAACGCTAGTATCCATACTAATTTCATGGGAACGTTATTGTCTAAAGTCATCTTCAATTCCGTCTTGAACAGTCTTTCCACTAGTTTCCAATGTGCCTATGGTGAATTCATCGAAGCGCCTTCAGCTAAATCGATGAGTATCGACCTGATTAATGAAGCGTTCGATGTTTGTGAACGAGCTGGGATCGAACTATTGAATACGCGTGAAGAAGAATGGCAAGTAATCTATCATACTGCCCATGACGTTAATCCAGAACATTATCCTTCAATGTACCAAGATCTGGTAACTGACCGACCAACCGAAGTTGAATACATTAATGGCTATATTTATCGCTTAGGCCTTAAGCATGGCTATATTGCACATAATCATAAGTTCGCAATTGGATTAGTTCACTTGGCAGAAAAATTGCATCAAATTCGCGGAGACCAAGCTAAATAAGTTCAAGCTAATTATGCATTTATTGAAATGTTTAGTGAGGCTTTCTCTAGGCGGCATCCTTTTGAGATGATGGTTCTAACGAATAGTTTAGCTGTTAGATTGAATTTAACGATGGGGATGCCTAATTGTGGAAACATTTAAAAAGGGCCTTGCAGAAGGAGGGAATCATTGATGGATCTAAAACAACAATTACAACATTTGAATCAAAAAGTGCAAACGATGCAATCAAATCAAATCGTTGATTTTAATATGCGAATCGCTAATATTCCAGGACTGATCTCACTTACTTATGGGGAACCAGATTTTCCGACGCCAGAACACATTAAATCAGCTGCCATCCAAGCAATCAATGATGACCAAAGTCATTATACTGATTCGCTGGGTATCGAACCATTACGGGTCAACGCTGCTAAATTTCTTCACGATAAATATGACCTTGATTATGATCCAGATGATCAGATCATTACAACGGTAGGGGTAGCAGAAGGAATCCATGATGTTTTTACGACTCTATTGAACCCCGGAGATGAAGTCATCGTTCCTACCCCAACATATCCACTCTATGCGGCTAATATCAATTTTTGCGGTGGTGAACCGATCTTTATCAATACCGCAAAAGATGACTTCATTTTGACCCCAGAGCGATTAAATACGGCCTTAAAAGACCATCCTAAAGCCAAAGCAGTGATCATTAATTATCCTAACAATCCAGTCGGCAATACCTATACTAAAGACCAGTTAACAGCGCTAGCCAATGTGATTAAAAAACATAATATCTTCTTGATCAGTGATGAGATCTATAGTGAAATGACTTACGATGAACCTCATTTTTCAATCGCTAAGATCCTGCCAGAACAAACGATTCTTTTAAATGGAGCTTCAAAAACGTTCGCAATGACTGGCTGGAGAATCGGTTTGATCTGTGGTCCGGCTCCATTGATCAAAAAAATTAATGCGGTTCATACTTTAATCACGACTCATGCAACTAATAATGCAGAATATGCGGCTAGTGAGGCATTCTTACATGGTGAAGATGATGCTGAACCAATGAAGCGAGCTTATCTTAAACGAAGAGCTTTGTTACGGGATGGTTTAACGAAAGCCGGTTTTTTAAGTCCTGAACCAACAGGGGCTTTTTACATCTTCGCAAAGATCCCTGCTAAATATGGCCATGATAGTGTCGCATTTGCATTACGGCTAGCTAAAGAAGCTAAAGTTGGTGTCATGCCGGGGGTAATCTTTGGACCTGGTGGAGAAGGTTATCTTCGTTTTAGTTATGCCGCTAGTAGTGATGATCTTAAAAAAGTAGTTGCACAGATTCAACAGTTCGTTGATAATAATTAGTTGAGATGAAAAAATAAATTAATTTACGAATGTCCTTGCATTATCTTAGTAAAAGAACTATTATAAAGATGCTTAAGGAATTATGAATCAGTTGAATAACTGGCTAAGATGTTTAGATAGATTTCACGGGATTAAGTTCCCAGAATCTATCTTTTTTATGCTCTAATTAAAAATATATAATGATTCATTTTTGGAGGGTATGCTTGATATATCTAATTTAAATAATTAATTTAAATTAGACTTAGATTTACTTGCATTTTATAAATAAATGGACTACTATAAAGATACTTAAGGAATTATGAATCAGTTGAATAACTGGCTAAGGTATTTAGATAAGTCTCACGGGCTCAGTTGCCCAGGACTTATCTTTTTTTATTTCAAAAAGTAATTAGCTGACAAGTAAAAATACTTGTCAGCTAACGAATTAATGGTATTGTATTTTCAACAGATGAATCTATTTATTTATTTTATATTTTATTAGGGATGTCACTTGCGTTTTCTAAATAAAAGAACTATTATGAAGATGCTTAAGGAATTATGAATCAGTTGAATAACTGGCTAAGAGTTAAAGATAAATCTCACGGGATTAGATTCCCAGGATTTATCTTTTTTATTTAACATTTATAAAAAAATGTAAGTTGATATATTTTACTTTAACTTAATAAAACAAAAAACAAATAAACTATACAACAAAACAATGAATGAGGACTCTATTTGTATCCTGAATAGTCTAAATAATGTCTTAAATGTTGTTATCACAGTAATATTAACAATAGTAAAACATCTTAATTAATCAATAATAATAGATCTATTTAAAAAATTTTGTTAATAAGTTTGTACATTATATATATAAAAACATAACCAAACGTCATTATTATTAATCATTTAACGTTATTTTTATCCTATGTCACTGTTAGTATGTAATCGTGAGATAGGAATGCCGTTGAAACAGGGATGAATGATCGTAGTTTTAAGGGATGGCACTTTCAAGATACATGACATCTCATCGAAGTCGTCTCCCTGGGCCTTTTGACGGT